>CACYSB010000032.1 GCA_902777005.1 uncultured Bacteroidota bacterium | reverse complement strand
AAAGTATATTTAGCAAATACAATAAAAAAGGGGCCTGCCCAAGCGGACAGATCCCTTTCATTATTGTAAGAGTGATATTTACTCTTCTACGGCTGCCTGGGCGGCGGCTAATATTTTGGGACTTCTTCTGACTAAGCTTTTTCTTTAGACGTCGCAACTTATTTCGCCACTTTCTTGCCGCCTACGACGTAAATGCCGTGGCGAAGGCTGCGGAGCGCCGGTGCACCTTGTCCCAGCCTTCGTCCGCTGAGGTCGTGTATGGCAAAGTCTTCGCGCCTCAGCGCCTCAGTGTCCTCAACGCCCGTCGGCACGTCGTCGTTGTTGGTCTCGCCGTAGACGTTGGTCTGGTAGAACCTGACGCGGTAGGGCCACTGCTCCTCGGTGTTGTCTATCCATCCCGTGAAGTTGTGTGTCCAATAGGTCGAGGGTGCTCCGCTGATGACGAGCCACACGTGGCTGCAGCCTGCAGGGCAGTCGAAGGCGATGAGTTGGTCGGCGTCGTTGTAGCCGGCGCGATGCATGTCGCCATAGACGCGCGTGCCGTCGCTCTTGAAGGCTACGAATCCGATGCGCCATCCCGCGCGCGTGATGTTTTTAGCGGTGTAGCCGTCGGCACCGGCCTTGCCCTCGAACTCCACGTAGAGCGTCTTGGCCTTGGAGGGAGCGTTGAGGCGGATGGCGTTGTTGCCGTAGTTCTCGATGCAGTCTTTCTTCTCGGGCCACCAGTAGCCGTCGTCGTCCTTGGTGAGTGCTGTCTGGCTGCGCCAGCTGGCCTTGCCGTCGCCGATGGAGCGTATGGGGTCGAGGTCGAAGGTGGTCATGCGTGCTCCCCACTCCCAGAGTTCGTCGCCGAGCTGGCTGACCTTCTGGCTGGTGGTACCCGTCATGCGGGTGCGCATGTAGGTCTCGAAGGGGTCTTCGGGGTCGCGGCAGTCGTTCCACAGCCGTCCCACGGCGTCCCAGCCGTGCTTGTGCACGAAGAGGTCCTGGATGAAGAAGTTCTCGTAGCGGAGGTACCCGGCGAGGGGGTGGCGGTGCATCCCGTTGAGGGAGTTCCAGAGCCATTCGTTGTCGTTGAGGAGCTTGCCGGGGTAATAGACGTAAGCCATCCACTGGGCGCACATCTCCCAGAAGGGGTCTGGTACTGGAAGCAGTGGCCGATTTCGTGGGCCACGGTCTGTCCGCCGCGCGAGGTGTAGGCCCAGCGCGAGAGCGAGAGCATACCGATCTGGTTGTCGATGCCGCTGCCTTCGGCTTTCCATTCGCCGGTGGAGAAGAGGCGTATGATCATCTTGTAGGTGTCACTCTTGGACTTGCCCTGGTTGATGGTGATGAAACCGAGCTTGTTGGCACTTCGTCGCCGTATTCCTTCTCCCAGAAGAGCACCCAGTGCTTCGACTGGTAGGAGCGCTTGTGGCTCCATTGGTTATTGTTGTCCTGCAACTTCGAGTCTGAACCGCAGGCGCTGCCGCTGCAATAGATCTTCTTATCGACCGCTTTGATGCGGTTGTTCAGGGTGGTCGCGGCGGCCTTCAGCTGGTCGTCGGTGAGCGTGTAGTCCACGACCTGCTCCTTCGCCGTAGCATTGGCTTCGTCGAGGAGGTTCCATGCGTTGGCCTTAAGGGGCATATCCTTCCACCATTTCAGCACCTTGGTGGCGTAGGTGATGCACTCTTGCAGTGCCGTATAGCGTGCCACGGAAGCCTCGGCAGTTGCAATGGCTGCTGTCAGTGCCTCGTAGGCTGCGTTCAGGGCTGCCTCGTCGTAGATGGTGTTGCCGCCGCCGTCAGTGCCTGTTCCTGTCAGTGCCTGACGTGCAACCTCTATGGCTAGGCTGAGGCTTTCGGATGCCGGTTGCTGCATGCCATTTGAGGAATAGCTTTCGGCATGTGTCAGTAGGCTCTGCAATTCTTTGGCGATGTCCGATGTACCGATTTCACCGATGTATTGGAGATGGAAATCGTCCACGCAGAGGTAGTTGCCGGTGGGATTCTCGGTCGTCACGCCGATTTCCACCTCTCCATGCTCA
>CACYSB010000031.1 GCA_902777005.1 uncultured Bacteroidota bacterium | reverse complement strand
TCTGCATAGAGAGGCTGAAAACCGTCCAGTCGTAGTCGGCCTGCGAGGCCCGTAGTTCGGCATCGGAGCGGCCAATGCGGTGGCTGCGACCGATGGGCAACGGCTGGCTGACGCTGATGTCCACCTCGCCCTCGCTGCCGGGGTCGAGCCAGCGGCTGTTCAGGGGGTTATAGAGATTGTAGATACCGCTCACCTCGGGGTTCTCCCAGCGTCGTGCCTGCCGGGCGTTGGCTTCAGCCTCGGTGCAGGCGAGGCGTGCCAGACGGAGCTCGGCATTGCGCTCGGCAAGGAGCTGTTCGGCCTGAAGGACCGTGAGCGTGTCGATTTTCTCCGTTCGGACGCTGTCGGCGCCGCCGCCCGCCCCACCCACACCGCTGAAAGCCAGAAAAATAGTCAGAATTGCATTTTCCAAAATCATTGTCAGCACATTAGAAACCTCACAGATAGGATTAGAAAACTGTAAGGAAGGGAGACCTGCTATTTTGAAAAGCGGATGGTGAAGATGGTGTTCTCTGAGGATGAGGTGACGGTGAGCTGGGCACCGTTGCGCTGGAGCAGGGTGTGGGCCAAGGCGAGGCCGATGCCGTGGCCGGGGATGCCGTCGGCGTTGGCGGCACGGTAGAAGGGGTCGAAGATGTGTTCCAGCTCCTCGGCGGGGATGGGGCTGCCGTGGTTGGTGACGGAGACGGTGGGATATTCGGCATGGATCACCACGGGGCTGCCGTCGCCGTATTTGACGGCGTTGCCGATAAGGTTGCTTATGGCGATATACAGCGCATCGGGGTCCATCTTCACGCGGAAGGAGCCGTGGATATAAAGCTTGTGGGGAGGCAACTCGTTCTGGAAGAACCATTCCGAAAGGTCGATGCTCTCTGCTTTCTGCGGACGGTTGCGTGCATCGTCGATTGCCAGCAGCTGTGTGATGATACCGTTGATGCGGTCGGCCTGTTTTGCGATGCGCATCAGTGCCGAGCGGTATTCTTCGGGACTGCGGTCGCGCAACAGGGTCACGTCGCACTCGCCACTGATGACGGCCAGTGGGTTGTTGATTTCGTGTTGCGCATTGTTGACAAACATTTTCTCGGTCTGATAATTCTGGTCGATGCGGTTGACCATGCGCGAGGCCCACAGGCGGCTGACGAGCCATAGCAGCAGCGAGGCACTGAGGATGAACACCACCAGCAGCAGACGCATGGTGTGGGCGATCTCGTCGCCGTAAGGGTTTCGGCTCAGCACCACGCTGGCGAAGGTGCCACTGTTGTCGTAGTAGAGCATGGCTGTGCCCACCTCACCCTCGTGGTCGAAGTGGACGACCTCGCCACGCTGCAACGCGGCAATCTGCGTGCTGTCGAGCAAGGCTGCGAGTGCAATGCCAATGCTGTCTTTGGGGACGAACAGTTCCTGCGAGGTAGGGATGGCATGTTGGCTGCGCTGCACGGCGTTGCTATACTTCACGGGATCGAGGTCATCTTGCCCATAACGCTTCATGGCCAGTACACGGGCCTTCTCCTCCAGGGACACAAGAACCAGCAGGATGGTAATGGTGCTGTAGGTGAGTGATATTTTGTGTCCGGGTTTCATCTGTCACCGAATTTGTAGCCTTGCCCGACAATGGTGTGAATGAGTTTCCGGTCGAATGGGTCGTCAATCTTGCTGCGGAGATAGCGGACATAGACATCCACGACGTTAGTCGATGTGTCGAAATCGCGGTCCCATACGTCGCGCAGCAGGTCGCCACGCGAAAGCACCTCGCCGTGGTGCAACATCAGGTAGTCCAACAGGCGATATTCTTTGATGCTGAGGTAAATGTGCTTTCCGTCGCGCGTGGCGCGATGGGAAACGGGGTCGAGATGCAGGTCGCCGTATGTGCGTGAGGATGCTGTGGGGTGTAAATCGCTCCGCCGCAACTGTGCTTCGATACGCGCCAGTAGCTCGGTGAATTTGAACGGCTTTACCATGTAGTCGTCGGCACCGGCGCGGAGACCCATCACAATGTCGTCGGTGGTACCCAGTGCGGTCAGCATGATGATGGGCAAGTCATATCCATACTCTTGCCGAAGGCGGCGACAGAGGTCGACTCCCGAAAGGCCAGGCATACGGATGTCGAGGATGGCGAGGTCGATTGTGCCGTCTTGCAGCTGCTGCCAGGCCTCGTCGCCGTCGGAGACTTGGAGGGTGTCATATCCGCAGTCGGCAAGTCCACGACACACGAAGTCGCGGATAGAAGCCTCGTCGTCGGCAATAAGAATCCGTTTCATTGCTATTCTATATATGCGGTCTGTGCTGCCAGCGGCGCGAGGCATCCTAATAGTAATATGGTGATAATGAGTATTCTCTTCATAAGATGACATCTGAAATTTTCAGCTGCAAAAATACGAATAGATTTTCGAACGCAAGATTATTTTCCTCTAATGCCCGAAAAAAAATGTTAATCAGAAACTTCTCCATTATCTTATATGATTCAAACCAGCAATTTGACAATACCTTTTGGATCGAGGCTCCCAGGCCAGACGGAAAAGAGAAACAGGGGTCGCTGTTACATGGCGACATTCGGAGCAATGGGAATGGATGAAATTTGTCGCGACTGAATCGCGACACACACTGGAACGGGAGCGGGGCTGAAGCCCCTGACACGGGACAACCCGTTGGGGCGGAGACAAGCGGCTGGGAACGGGACGAAGCTGCGGGGATGGCGGGCATTAAATGCCCGGGCAATGGACGAAGGGGAGAAACGGGGCTGACGCCCCGGGCACGGTGGCTTTTATGGGATGAATGGGCGATTTGGGCGGAATGGGTTATTTGATTGATTTTCAGGTGTTTTGGTGTAAAATAGACAAATGGCTGGTTTTGTGGGTGTTAGGGGCGTTTCAAAGAAGGCACATAGAAGGGACGTAGAAGGGAGAAAGAAGGGAGGGTATTCGAATTGAAAATGGGGCGAATGGGCGGGATGGGGTGAATGGGCATAATCTTATTGCCAAGATATGGCAACACACAGAACAAGAAAAAATGGCGTTATAATAATAAAAACAATAATTCCTATTGAAAAGAAAAATGGCGTTATCTTGAATGGCAAAAAGAAAGGGTGCCCGATGGGGACACCCTTTGCTGTTGATGATACGGGGCTGTAACGGGTTGCTACCGAATGGAAGCAATTTGCACCCGCGTGTCAATACTACATCTCCGAGAGTTTCTTGTAGCCTTCGTAGCGCAGCTTGGCATTGCGCTCGGTGGCGACGAAGAGTTCTTCGGCCTCCTGGGGGAAGGTCTTCATCAGCGAGTTGTAGCGCACCTCGCCCATGATG
>CACYSB010000030.1 GCA_902777005.1 uncultured Bacteroidota bacterium | reverse complement strand
TCGCCAACATCCCCGTCATCATCACCAAGGGTGCCGACTGGTTCCGCACCATCGGTACCGAGAAGTCGCCCGGAACCAAGGTGTTCGCCCTCGCCGGCCAGATCAACAATGTGGGTCTGATCGAGGTCCCCATGGGCATCACCCTGCGTGAGATTATCTACGAGATTGGTGGCGGCATCAAGGACGGCCGCGAGTTCAAGGCCGTTCAGACCGGCGGTCCTTCCGGCGGTTGCCTCACTGCCAAGCACCTCGACACCGAGATTGACTACGACAGCCTCGTGGCTGCCGGCTCGATGATGGGCTCCGGCGGTATGGTCGTCATGGACGAGACCTCTTGCATGCCTGCTATCGCCAAGTTCTATCTGGAGTTCACCTGCGAGGAGAGCTGCGGTAAGTGCAGCCCCTGCCGCATCGGTAACAAGCGTCTCTGCGAGCTCCTCGAGAAGATCACCAACGGCACCGGCACGATGGACGATCTCTATGCCCTCCGCAACCTGGCCGCCGTCATCAAGGACAGCGCCCTCTGCGGTCTCGGCCAGACTTCGCCGAACCCCGTGCTCAGCACCCTCGACAACTTCTGGGACGAGTACGTGGAGCACGTCGTCGACAAGAAGTGCCGCGCCGGCGTCTGCAAGAAACTCATGCAGTACGTCATCGACGCTGAGAAGTGCATCGGTTGCGGCAAGTGCCAGAAGGGCTGCCCCGCCGAAGCTATCAGCCGTACCGACTACACCGCCCCCGGCCACAAGCTGGCTTCGATGACCATCGACGCCACCAAGTGCATCAAGTGCGGCGCTTGCATCGGCAACTGCAAATTCGGTGCTATTTCGACCAAATAAACCTTAAAAGAATACAGAAATGATTAATGTCACTATAGATAATAAAGCGATTCAGGTTCCCGAAGGCACTACTATTCTGAAAGCTGCCCGCATGGCCGGTATCGATATCCCGACGCTCTGCTACTTCGAGCTCGACGGAATGAAATTTGAAAACAAACCCGGCGGATGCCGCGTCTGCATGGTTGAGGTCGTCAAGGACTTCAACGGCAAGCCCCGCCGCAATCTGGCCCCCGCCTGCGCCACCGACTGCGTGGAAGGCATGGAGGTCCTCACCGCTTCGCCCCGCGCCCTCAACGCCCGTCGCACCGTCCTCGAACTGATCCTCAGCGACCACCCGAACGACTGTCTCCAGTGCGAGAAGAGCGGCGACTGCGAGCTGCAGGCCCTCGCCGCCAAGATGGGTATCCGCGAGATCCCCTTCAAAGGCGAGCAGAGCCACTATGAGAAAGACACCACCCTCAGCGTCTACCGCGACATGGACAAGTGCGTCTATTGCCGCCGCTGCGAGACCATGTGCAACAAGTTCCAGAGCGTGGGCGCCCTGAGCGGCGTCAACCGCGGCTTCCCCTCGGTGGTGGCTCCCGCCTTCGAGCAGAAACTCGGCGACAGCTCCTGCGTCAACTGCGGCCAGTGCGTCCAGGTGTGCCCCGTGGGTGCCCTCACCCTCGTTGACAACATCAACGATGTGCGTAAGGCCCTCGCCGATCCCACCAAGACCGTCGTCGTCCAGACTGCTCCCGCCGTCCGCGTCGCCCTCGGCGAAGAGTTCGGCATGGAACCCGGCACCATCGTCACCGGCAAGATGGCCGCTGCCCTGCGCCGTCTCGGTTTCAACTATGTGTTCGACACCGACTGGAGCGCCGACCTCACCATCATGGAAGAGGGCACCGAGCTCCTCGGCCGCGTGAAGGCTTTCCTCGGCGGCGACAAGAACGTCAAGCTGCCGCTGTTCACCAGCTGCTGCCCCGCCTGGGTCACCTTCTACGAGAAGAACTTCCCCGACCTGCTCGACTATCCCTCGACTGCCAAGTCGCCCCAGGGTATGTTCGGCGCCGTCGCCAAGAACTACTTCGCCAACAAGATTGGTGTGAAGCGCGAAGACATGGTCGTCGTCTCCATCATGCCCTGCCTGGCCAAGAAGAGCGAGTGCGCCCGTCCCGAACTCGGCAACGGCAAGGACCAGGATGTCGACTTCAGCCTCACCACCCGTGAGCTGGCCCACATGCTCAAGCAGAACAACATCGACCTCAACCACCTCCCCGAGGAAGACTTCGACAGTCCTCTCGGCCAGTCGACCGGTGCTGCCGTCATCTTCGGCGCCACTGGCGGCGTGATGGAGGCTGCTGTCCGTACCGCCTACGAGGTGTACTGCGGCAAACCGCTGCCCAAGATTGACCTCGAGGCCGTCCGCGGCATCTTCGGCGACAGCGTCCGCGAGGCCACCGTCGACTTCAACGGCCTGCCCGTGAAAGTCGCCGTCTGCTACGGTCTCTCCAACGCCCGCAAGCTCATGGAAGAGGTGCGCAACGGTAACCCCAACGGCTACCACTTCATCGAGGTGATGGCTTGCCCCGGCGGTTGCATCGGCGGTGCCGGTCAGCCCTACCACCACGGCAACAGTGGCAAGCCCATCCGCAAGAGCCACGAGAACCCCGACATCATCGCCATCTACAAGGAGTACTACGGTGAACCCTGCGGCCACCTCAGCCACGAGCAGCTGCACACCCACTACTTCGACAAGAGCGACAAAGTCGAGACAACGAAATAAATTAATCAAGTGTGTAGTGGGTAGTTATTAGTGGACAGCACTCGACCCGTATGCTTCCCACTACCCACTATCCACTACCCACTAAAAATAAAAGAAAAATGGCTAACATTAAAATATCCGAAGAGAAAATCAACATTATCAAAGACGTCTGCAAGAGCTTTGGTAACCGCAGCGGCGAGGTCATCAACGTCCTCCACCAGGTGCAGGGCAAGTTCGGCTACCTGCCCGCCGAGGTCCAGGAAGTCATCGCCCACGAGTTGAACATGCCCGTGGCCAAAGTCTATGGTATCGTCTCCTTCTACAGCTTCTTCACCATGGAGCCGAAGGGTGAGCATCCCATCGACATCTGCCTGGGTACCGCCTGCTACGTGCGTGGCGCCGAGAAGGTCCTCGATGCCTTCAGCCGTAACCTGGGCATCCAGGTGGGCAAGTGCACCCCCGACGGCAAGTTCTCGCTGAACACCCTCCGTTGCGTCGGTGCTTGCGGTCTGGCTCCCGTCGCCATGATCGGCGAGAAGGTCTATGGCCGTCTCACCCCCGACAAAGTCCCCGGCATCATTGCCGAGTACAAGTAATGACCAGTAGTTAAGTAGACAGTAGTTAAGTAGTAAAGTAGGGTAAGACAATACCACCGCTATTGTCAACTTAAAACAACGAGCAGGGCATCTGGATGGGTGCCCTGCTCTTTTCATTATCTCTATACAAAGCCTTTTATTCGGTGCTCGGCATAAGAGAAGGCCATTTGACAATTTTTGGCAAAAAAAAGAAGGTGCCCCAAAACTTATGGGACACCCTCGTTCTTCATTCAATGTAGTGTGCTACCTTGTCACCACTACCTTGCGGGCCGGCAGGGTGCCGACCTTGACAAAATAGACACCGGTGGGCATCGGGGTACAGGTGCCAGTGGCCACGATGGCCATGCGGCGACCCATCAGGTCTAAGATGGCAGCTTCAGCGGGCTGTGCGGCATCTATGTGGATGCTGCCCTCGGAGGCATAGATCACCACTGACTGGTCGTCGGCCTCATCGATGCCTTCGGTGCCGCCCCTAGTCTCGAAAATGGCGGTGAGGGAGAGGTCGGTCACTCCCATGGTGATGGTGGCGATATCGCACTGGTCGTTGGTCACCGGGTCGTTATTGCTCCAGCCGGAGATGTAGAAGCCTTCGTTGGCGGTGGCCACGACGGTCAACTCTGTGCCGGGCAGGACGCGGTAGACGCCCTCGGTCTCGGTGGCGACAATGGGAGACATGGTGCTTTCGATATTGAACTTGACGACGTTCTTTCTGGC
>CACYSB010000029.1 GCA_902777005.1 uncultured Bacteroidota bacterium | reverse complement strand
CCGACGACCCCAGCATGTTCTCCAGCCAGGACGAGCAGGACAGCCGCTACTACGGCCACTGGGCCATGATCCCCATGCTCGAGCCCAGCAACCAGCAGGAGGCCTACGACATGGTCTTCTACGGCTATGAGCTCAGCGAGCAGATGGGCACCCCCATCCTGATGCGCATCCCCACCCGCCTGGCCCACAGTCGCGCCGGTGTCGAGCGCAAGCCCGTCCGCGCCCAGAACCCCCTCAGCAGCCCCAGCGACCCCAAGAGCTATGTGCTGCTGCCCGCCAACGCCAAGAACCTCTACCGCTCGCTCATCGACAAGCAGCCCGCCTTCACCAAGGCCAGCCAGGAGAGCGGCTTCAACCAGTATATCCCCGGCACCGACCACAAGCGCGGCATCATCACCACCGGTATCGCCTTCAACTACCTGCAGGAGAACTTCCCCGGTGGCAAATGCCCCTATCCCGTGGTGAAAATCACCCAGTATCCCCTGCCATTCGACATGCTGAGCAAACTCTATGACGAGGTCGAGGAAATCCTCGTGCTCGAGGACGGCCAGCCCTTCGTCGAGGAGCACATCAAAGGCTTCCTGGGCAAAGGCAAGCCCGTGCACGGCCGCTTGGACGAGACCATCCGCCGAGACGGCGAGCTCAACGCCGAGAAGGTGGCCATAGCCCTCGGCAACCCCATGCCCAAGGGCCCCGCAGTGCCCGAGGTGGTCACCAACCGTCCTCCCGCACTCTGCGTCGGCTGCCCCCACATCGACAGCTACCAGGCTGTTGTCGACGTGATGAAGAAGTACCCCAACGGCCGTGTCTTCGGTGACATCGGATGCTACACCCTCGGCTTCAACATGGGTGCCATCGACACCACCGTCTGCATGGGCGCCTCGGTGACCATGGCCAAGGGCGCCGCTGAGATGGGCATCTTCCCCGCCATCGGCGTCATCGGCGACGGTACCTTCGGCCACAGCGCCAACGTCATCATCATGATTCTCGACAACGACATCACGGCTATGACCGGCGGTCAGCCCTCCAGCGCCAACCAGAAGCTCTTCAACATCTGCAAGGGCCTGGGCGTGGATCCCGACCACATCCGCACCATAGTGCCGCTGCCCAAGAACCACGACGAGTTCATGAAGATCCTCGAAGAGGAGATCGCCTACAACGGCGTGAGCGTCATCATCCCGCAGCGCGTCTGCATCGTCGAGAACAAGAAACGTATTGCTGCTAACAAATAAATCGATAACAATATGAAGAAAGACATCATACTTTGCGGCGTAGGCGGCGACGGTATCGTCTCCGTGGCCAAGATAATCAGCGACGCCGCCCTCAACCTGGGCATGAACGTCAAGCAGAGCGAGATTCACGGTATGAGCCAGCGCGGCGGCTCGGTGTTCAGCCACCTCCGCATCAGCTCCGACCCCATCTTCGCCGACGTTATCCCCGAAGGCAAGGCCGACATCATCCTCAGCTCCGAGCCCATGGAGGCTCTGCGCTACCTGCCTTTCCTGGCTCCCGACGGCGCCGTCATCACCAACAGCGACCCCTTCATCAATATCAAGAACTATCCTGATATCGAGAAGGTCAACGCCGAGCTGAAGAAACTGAAGAAATGCGTCAGCTTCAACGCCAACGCCATCGCCAAGGAGCTCAACGCCCGCGGCAACATGGTGCTGCTGGGTGCTGCCGCCCCCTACCTCGAGCTGCCGTTCGAGGAGCTGGAGAAAGCCATCAAGGCCATCTTCGGCCGCAAGGGCGACGCAGTGGTCGAGACTAACATCAAGGCCATCCGCGCCGGTCGCGACGCCAAATAAGTGCTAACGACAGTACATATTATAGGCATCATACTCACCGTCAGCCTGCTGCTGGCGGTGAGTATACTTTCAGGCCGCAAGGTCAAGGATGCCAAAGCCTTCACCACCGGCGGACGCTCGGGCTCGTGGATGGTGTGCGGCGCCATACTGGGCACCCTCGTGGGCGGCCAGTCGACCATAGGCACCGCCCAGCTGGCCTTCTCCTTCGGTCTCTCGGCATGGTGGTTCACCATAGGCGCAGCCCTCGGCGCACTGGTGCTGGGCCTCGTCTACGCTGCACCTTTGCGGCGCAGCGGGTGCTCCACACTGATGGAGATAGTGAAGAAGCAATATGGCCGGCGCGCCGAGACGGTGGGCTCGATACTCTTCCTCGTGGGCATCTTCATCAGCATCACGTCGCAGCTGCTCTCCTCGTCGGCCATGATCAGCAGCCTCTTTGGGGCTTCGACGACGCTGGCGCTGGCCATCGGCGCGGCGCTGATAGCGGCGCTGGTGCTCTCCGGCGGCATCAAGAGTGCCGGCGCTGGGGGCATCGTGAAGCTGGTGCTGCTCTACATCAGCTCACTGGCAGCAGGCGTGGCGGTGTGGAATATTGGCAACGGCCTCACGGGCATCCGCGAGAGCATCACGGCAATATACGAGAGCCCGCAGCTGGCGGCGATGAACGACATCACCTGCGCTGAGGACATTCACCGGCGCTACGGCACCTTCCTGGCCCGCGGGCCGCTCAAGGACCTCGGCGGCTGCCTGTCGCTGACACTCGGCGTGGTATGCACGCAGACCTACGCACAAGGCATATGGTCTGCCGCGACGACACGCAAGGCCAAACGCGGTGCCGTCTACTGCGCGGCGCTCATACCCCTCATCGGGGCTGCCTGCACGCTGGTGGGCATGTACATGCGCGGCCATTATGTGACGGCTTCAGAATTGGCGGCCATGCAGGCTGCCGGCGAACATTTGCCCGATGGTATAGGCGTGATGGAGAATTCACTGCAGGCCTTCCCGACATTTATACTGGCGCATCTGCCCGCATGGCTCGGCGGCATAGCCCTCGGCGCCATGCTCATCAACATCCTCGGCTGCGGCAGTGGCCTTGTGCTCGGCGCTGCCACCATACTGACACGCGACGTATACGGCAACATACTGACGGCGCTTCGGCGCACGCCGCGCGTGAGCCTGCTGACACAGACACGCCTCAGCATTGTGCTTTTGCTGCTGCTGGCTCTGGTCATGGGACATTTCATGCAGCGGTCGTTCATCAACGACCTCGGCTTCCTCTCGCTCGGCCTCCGCGCCGCCGCATTGTTGCTGCCGTTGAGCTGCGCGTTATGGCTGCCGGGACGCTTCAAGCCTCAGGCGGTGACAGCCAGCATGATAGCCGGAACCGTGGTGATGCTTGCCGCCGGAATGCTTGCATTGCCCGGAGACGCCATGTATTATGGCCTTTTTGCATCCACAATAGTGATGTTGTCAGGCTTAAAAAAGAAAAACACACAGCACTGATAATCAACGTACATCCATCACAACATCACCAATAATGGTGATTAAATTTGGCCATGTTGGAAAAAAGTAGTACTTTTGCACCCGCTTTCAAAGCAGAAATATTGCAATATTAATCCTAAAAAAAGAAACAAAATGGCTTACGATGAGTGCCCCGTCGGAGCTATCAGCGAAGGCGACATCTACAAGATCGACGAGAACGCTTGCGTTAGCTGCGGTACCTGCGCTGGCGCCTGCCCCACTGGCGCTATCCAGGAGGGTTAATCGCTCACAGATTGACAAGAAAAAGAGCCGCCCGCAAGGACGGCTTTTTTTAATTGAACCATGAAGAAACACTGCATCCTCGCCTTAACCCTGCTGCTTGCAATCACCACCAACGCACAATGGGAACATCTGCAGAGCGGCGACCTCATCTTCGTGCGCGACACCAGCGGCATGGGATTGGCTGTGCAACAGACAACCGGCCAATACACACATGTGGCCATTGTCGAGCGCTGCAGCGACAGCCTCTTCATCATCGACGCCACCCCTACGGCCGGCGTAGCTCGGCAACAACTTTCAATTTTCAATTTTCAATTTTCAATTACCGACGTCTATCGCCTGACAATATCTTTCGACACCGCTGCCGTCATCACCCGCGCCCACAGCTTCCTCGGACAGCCCTACGACAACGCCTTCACGCACGACAATGGCGCCCTCTACTGCTCCGAACTGATATACGAGTGCTACCTCGACAGCAACGGCAACCACCTCTTCGAGGCCGTTCCCATGAACTGGCGCGCCCCAGACGGCACCATCCCCGTCTACTGGCTCGACCATTTCCGTCGTCTTGGCGCCCCCATCCCCGAAGGCCTCCCGGGTACCAACCCCACTGTCCTCTCCCATTCTCCGCTTCTCCGCAAGCTATAGGCATTTTCGCGTCAGTAGTTCTTTACCCATCTCTCGTCCTGCTCATACCCATCTCATACCCATCTCATACTCCCACAGGTATCACATATTTGAATTGGTTTCTCAGTATGTCAAAGAACTCTTTTCGAATGTTTTGGAAAGGTTCGCGCTGGCCAGTTCGTCCCCCTTTCCGAATGCAAAAGTACGACCGTGGGATTGCGGTCTACGAATGATTGCGAAAATTTTTTTCTTTGCGTTGCGCGTTGCAGCGTTGCAGTTCGGAAATAGGTAATCAAAAAGTCAAAAGTAAAGTTTTATATCTATATATTTATATATATAAATATATAGATATAAAGAGTAATTTTAGGGAATTGATATTCCCAAAATGTAACTGCAACGGTGCAACGCTGCAACGCTACAACATTTACTTCCGCAATCACAGGGATAATATATGACAATTAACGTTTTACGAAAATAATAAAAATATTTTCGTTCACATTCGTAGACCGCACTCCCGGGGTTGTATCTTTGCATCGTGATTTCAAGGCGAGAAACCCGCGGACCCCTCTCCAAGAATCACAAAAAGAGCTCTTTGACATAATATTGGCGGCGACCTACTTTTCCACAGAAGTCCCAAAAGTCGAGCGCAGAGAAAGCTTGCTTTCTTTGCCAAGATGCAGGGACGCAGGCGAAGCCAACATGTGCAGTATCATCGGCGATGTGAGGCTAAACTTCACGTTGCTCACTCTATAGCCACCAAAAACAAAAAAGGGAACCACTTTCGTGATTCCCTTATAAGGAACAAGGGCTAGTTATGACGCACGGCACGGACACTGAACCCGTAGTAGCGGTAGTTGTGGCTTATGCCCTGATCGATCGCACTGAAGTAGAAGCGCCACGCACCGCTCGGGTATTCCGTGTCGAGCGAGGCGGACCAGTAGCTGCCGGCGGTGCCTGCGCGGAGGAGATCCGAGCCATAGCGGTTGCCGGCGGCGGGCAAGAAGATAGAGTTGCCATTATGGGCGGTGAACCGGCGGCCGTTGACGTCGTTGAGGGTCGTCCACTCTATGGTGGTGTTGTCTATCAGTTCCTGCCATTCCTCTCGGGTCGGGGTGCGGGCTCCGTTGCCCAGAAGCGCTGTGGCGGCGTCGTCACCGGGCTCCAGTATCGTAAGGCTGTCCACCGTGCCGTATTCTGTAACGGTGTTGTACTTGGTCAACGTTTCCACGACACCCTCGCCGTCCACCGTACTGTAGCAGTAAGTACTCCATTTGTAGTCACTTTTCGGTTGTGTCTCGCCCCAGGCAAAGTAGTCGCCGTAGTCCTCAGGATTGGAAGCACCCACATTGTGACTGCACCAAAGCAATCCGCTCGGCAGCCCGAGATCGACCCATTCGACGTTGGTGCCGCTGCCGCCACCATCATTGTTACCCCCACCATTATTACCGCCACCGTTGTTATTACCGTCACCTGTGCTGCCTCCGTTGTTGTCCTTCTCGCAGCCAGCCATCAGTAGGCCTGCACTCAAGGCCACAAGGGCCAAAAATCTGGTAAATTTCTTCATCTTGTTAGTTGTTTTGAAGTTATTTTAGGGGATTAATATATGCTTTCCATCTATTATTTAAATAACTCCGATATAGAAAATATATTGTACATGTTAGAAGAAAAAAAGCATCCCTCTCGATCGGCGATGTGAGGCTTAACTTCACGTTGCTCACTTCATAGCCACCAAAAACAAAAAAGGGAACCACATTTCTGCGATTCCCTTATAAAAATTGGCGGCGACCTACTTTTCCACAAACAAGTGCAGTATCATCGGCGATGTGAGGCTTAACTTCTCTGTTCGGAATGGGAAGAGGTGAACACTCA
>CACYSB010000028.1 GCA_902777005.1 uncultured Bacteroidota bacterium | reverse complement strand
CCACATGTCACCCTGAAAAATGAGAGAAACAAATGATAAGGCGGCCCCCATCATGCCGCACACCATTTTGGGTCTAAAGCGCATAATCATGCCTGTGATGAAGCAACCCAGACTAACGATGATGCCCTGACAGGTACAGTAACACTGTCCGAAAATACCAGCAAAGCCCATAGATAATCCACAAACAAAACTCAAGAATCCTAAGAATACCCACATCCTTAAAATTAGGCTATTTTCTTTCGTCCGGCAGTGTTTACGGTCATAGTCTTTATGCAAATTGTACATCATCAGCGGTGCACCCACCAAAGGAATGCCAACCCAAAGCCACCAACACCAGTTCTTACCTAACAGAATCAGTGCGGCGAACTCCAACAGCGTCCGGTCATCTCCTTCGGCACCATCACTTCACTACGTATTTGGGCAATAATATCGAGTTCTCGGTTTACTTTCATGAGCGTTAATAGATGATAATGCAAATATAAGGTTTATTTTTTAAACATTCAAGAATTCTGCTTCTTTTTTTTCATAAATTAACAAACTGTATTCTTTATACGCATTGAAGCACGGACAGTCGCGGTCTTGACAGTGGGACGTATCAAGACCGTTACGTAGCGCTAAGGTAGCGCTAAGGTTCCGCTAAGGTAGCGCTAAGGTTCCGCCTAGCTAGCATCTACCAATGCGTGAACTCTTCAAACTCTACCAGCAACTTACGGAATAAAAAAACAGCGGAAAGATTGGGAAGTTTGCTGGAAAGTTGTATATTTGCAGGCGGTAATTAAGGTTATTCGACGAAAATATGAAGAAAGTAATATGGACTTTGGCTGTCGTTGTGATCGTATTTGTGATCGCGCTCATTGGTGGCAGCTTTTATATGCTGGACTATTCGCTGGCTCCCGATCCGAACCGGCTGGATACCGACTCGTGTTATAGGCAGCAGTTCGAAAAGTATCCTGAGAGTAAGGTGTGGGTTGACAGCTTGCGAAGCATCGACGCTTTGCGCGACACGTTCCTGACGATGCCGACGGGGGAGCGTCATCATGCTTTCTATGTGAATAGGGGCAGTACCCGTACGGCTCTTGTGATTCACGGTTGGCGTGATTGTGCCATCAAGTTCTTTTGGCTGGCACGTATCTATGAGCATGAGCTGGGGTATAACGTGGTGATCCCAGATTTGCACGGCTGTGGTGAGAGCGAGGGTGATGCCATCCAGATGGGTAGGAAGGACCGGCTCGATGCACTGCATTGGCTGAAGACCTTCCAGACCGACACGATGGTGGTGCATGGCGTCTCGATGGGTGCAGCCACCACCATGATGCTTTCAGGAGAGAAGATGCCTGATGGTATTAAGGATCTGCGCTTTGTGGAGGATTGCGGCTATACCAGCGTGTGGGATGAGTTTGCCGGGCAACTGGAAGAGCAGTTCGGCTTGCCTCCCTTCCCGTTGATGCATGCCACGAGTCTGCTCTGTCAATTGTGCTATGGCTGGAACTTCAGTGAGGCGTCGGCCTTAGAACAGGTCAGAAAGTGCCAATACCCGATGCTCTTTATTCATGGCAGCATCGACACGTTTGTACCTACGGCGATGGTATATCCCCTCTATGAAGCGAAACCCGGCACCAAGGCGCTTTGGATAGCCGATGGTGCCGAGCATGCTTTGTCATATCATGAGCATAAGGCCGAATACATCTCAAAACTTCGTGCCTTCTGCCTGGATCAGTGATGGCGGAAATTCCACTTGGAATTGTCGCTGTTGAAATCGTATGTAGCGAGGGTAGGCGTGGAGTCGCCTGCACTGTAGAGACAGATGCTGGTGTTGACGCCCGCCTGTCCGGGGATCGCCTTCGGCATGATGCGGAAGGTGCCGTCGGTGAGCTGCTCGATACGCCAGAGCTGTTCGTCAGCGCCTGTATAGACTGGAACGGTAGTCACCTCCTTGTCGGCGGTAGCAGCCAATGCGCGGTCAGTACCTTCGATGGTAATCTTGAAGTAGGGATTGCTGAGATAGCCGCCTGCCTCGTTGACGGGCGTGATGGTCCAACGCTGGTGGGGACGATGCATATAGTCGCCGATACGGGCGGGGATGTTGCCCTCGGGCCATGTGCCGATGACATCATTTAACGTCTGGTTGGCGATGGGCTTGGGCGGCTGCTGCATCTGCTCGCGGTTGAACCAACCCTGACGCTCCTGCGGTATGCGGACGAAATCGACGGCGAGCTCTAAGGCATAGCCGCGACGCTCAGACTCAATCTCGAAGGTGCCACCCTTGAAATTCTCGCCAGCCACAGGCCAGCCGTTCTTCCATACCAACGGACGGATGGCAAGAACGCTACGGCCACTCAGCTCGAAGTCGGCCTCCCAGTGGAACGACATCACCTCGACGCCCTCATCGATGATGTAGCGTCCGAAGTGACCTGCTCCGCAGGCACGATCTTCAGCGGCAATCACCATCTTACCGCCGCCGTGGAACATATCGCGGCCTACGTTGTCGAGATAGGGCCCTTCCACGCTCTTGGAACGGCCTACCACGATATTATAGGTGGAGTTGACACCGTCACAGCAGGTGCCGTGGGTGCCAAGCAGGTAATACCAACCGTCGCGATACATCAGGTCGGAGGCCTCGCAGTCGATGGCGATGTCTTTCTCCTGGTTGCCTTTCACACGGAAGCCCGTCTTGGGATCGAGCTCGATGAGGCGGATGGTGCCGAAATAGGTGCCGTAGCTCACCCACAGACGACCTGTCGTGGGATCGAGGAGCAGACCCGGGTCGATGGCATCCTGATCTTCCATACCGTCGGAGTAGCAGACTTCGACCGCCTCGCTCCATTTGAAGTCGGGCGACTGCGGATCGAGGGTTTTGTTCCACATGGTGAGGATGCGGCCTGCATGACCGCCACCGAGAGGACGGTCGGCGCCACTGTACCAGCTCCAGCCGTCGGCAGAGATGAGACCGCCGCCACCAGTGCCGAAGGTGTAATACTTGCCATCACACTCGGCCAGGGTCGATGGGTCGTGGATATAGGGTTCGCCTATCTGGTCGTTTGCAGTGAATAGTGAACAGCTGATAGTGAATAGCGCAGCTACTGCCACCCTGCGACTCTCTTTGATATATGTAATCATAACTATTAATTATTTGCTATTAATTGATAATTTGTGACAGGGTTACCTTTCTCGTCGAGGAAGCGGACACAGAAGTCGCTCATGCCCGGACCGTTGATGATAGCACCACGCAGGATGTTACGGCCTTTTTTCAAGGTGAGGCGTGGCGACATGGCATCGTCTTCCACCATACGGCGGTCGCCTGAGAGCAGCAGGGTCTCCTGGCCGTTCAGCCACCACATGGAGGCAGAGTTGGAACCGACGGCAAGACGCACGTTCTCGATGTCCTCAGGGCAGTCGATGATGGTGACGGCCCAGAAGAGCACACCATAGACCTGCTGTCCCCACTTCTCGGCG
>CACYSB010000027.1 GCA_902777005.1 uncultured Bacteroidota bacterium | reverse complement strand
GATGGTCTCGCGGTAGGGGATGTTGGGGGCGGTGAAGTTGACGGCCAGCTTGTACTGGTTCTCGAAGTACCACTTCACGGTGTTGAGGTGGAGCTCACCTTGGCAGCCGAGGATGACCTGGCGCAGCTCGCGGCTGTTCTCGAGGGTCAGCGAGCGGTCGTAGGTGACGAGGTCCTTCAAAGCGGCGCCGACCTTCTCGTCGTCGTTGCTGTTGGCGGCCTTCACGGCGACGGTGTAGATGGGAGTCGGGAACTCGATCTCGCAGACGGCGTCGTCGGTGTTCTTCGGGGTGGTGAGGGTATGGTTGATCTTGACATCCTTGAGCTTGATGGTGCAGACGATGTCGCCGGCGCAAGCCTTCTCGACGCGCTGGCGGTTGCTGCCGCTGCACACGAGGACCTGGCTGACGCGCTCCTTGCTCTGGTTGTTGGCGTTGACCACATCCTGGGCTTCGGCGAGCTCGCCGTCGTAGATGCGGAGGTAGGTGATTTCACCGAGGTTCTTATCCTTGGCGCTCTTGAAGGCGAAGGCGACGGTGGGGTTGGCGTTGTTGCACTTCAGCTCTTTGCCGCCTTTGGTCTTCTTGGCGTCGGCCACCTCGCAGGGGGCGGGGACGTTCTGGCAGATGAACTCGAGCAGACGGTTGACGCCGAAGTTCTCCTTGGCGCTGGTGCAGAGAATGGGGAAGAGGTCGCGCTTGTCGATGGCGAGTTTGAGGGCCTGGGTGAGTTCCTCGGCAGTCAGGTCGCCGTTCTCGAAGTATTTCTCCATGAGGGCATCGTCGGCAGCGGCGGCTTCCTCGACGAGGGCCATGCGCATCTCCTCGGCCTTGTCGGCATACTGGCTGGGGATGTCGGCCTCGGTGTACTTACCATCGGTGAAGGTGTACATCTTGTTGGCCACGATATCGACCACCTGGTTGAAGCCGAGACCGGCGTTGGTGGGGAACTGCAGCACGGTGCACTTGCCGCCGAAGTAGTCCTTCAGCTGGTTGACGGTGTCGTCGAAGTTGGCCTTCTCTGCGTCGAGGTGGTTGACGACGAAGAGCATCGGGGTGTCGAGCTTGGCAGCATAGCGGTTGGCAATCTCGGTGCCGACCTCGACGCCGCTCTGGGCGTTGACCACGACGACGGCGGCTTCGACCACGTTGAGGGCGCTGTCGAGCTCACCCTGGTAGTCGGCGAAGCCGGGCACATCGAGGATGTTCACCTTCTTGCCGCCGAACTCGGTGTACATGAGGGTGTTCTCCACGGAGTAGCCGCGGTCGTGCTCGATGTCGCGATAGTCGCTGATGGTGTTCTTGCTGTCCACGGAACCACGACGGTTGATAAGGCCGCCGCAGAAGGCCATAGCCTCAGCCATGGAAGTCTTGCCCGATTTGGCGCCGCCCACGAGGGCGATGTTGCGGATGTCCTGAGTCTGATAAATTTTCATTGTTACTGTTATTATTTATTTATTTTGTTTCGTTTCAGTACCAGCGTATTATATACCCTCCGGCACTAGGTCGGGGGCACGGAACGTGGCGGCAAAGATACAAACTTTTTTTTAACTGCGGGAAAATATTTTCCTCTACCGCACTATCATGTCGAGTTTCTCGTCGCCGGTGCGGGCGATGAGCCATTGGCGCATCTTGTGACGGTCGGTGTCAGGCAGGCGTGTGTTCTTGCGGAGGGTGACGATGGCAATGGTGCCGTTGTTGACATGCGCCACATCGATGTTCTGCACCTGAGGGAAGAGGGGCTTGACTTCAGTAGTGAGGCTGGTGGAGAACTCTTCGTAGCTGCGGTAGCTGTTGAGTTCGTCCTCGAGTGACGACACCTGCTGCCCGAGTCGCACAACCTCGTTGTTGGCGTCGTTGACGCGCGTGTTGAATGTTGCCGCAAGATTCTCTATGCCTTCAGCGTCGGCGCCCTGTATCACGGTAAGTGTCAGTCCCCGCAGCTTATAGTCGGCGACGTTTGCTTGTGCAGCCTCGATTTCGGCATCGCTTATGACGCGTCCGACGGCTACCACGCTCAATGTGTCGTGCTCGACATTGTAGGAGATAATCTGTGTGCCTCTCTGTGCCAGCTTTTGGTCGACGAAAGACTTCAGGTTTCGCTCAAAGATGTCTTTCTGCACGATGTTGATTGTCATCACGGCGGCTGGTATCATGGTTACAATCACCACGATAGCCACCATGCGCTTGCCACGCTTGGCCAGTTCTGGCATGAGGTTGGTGCGGCTGTGGAAGCGCAGCAGCTTGACGCCGAAGAAAGTGCTCAGCGCGATGAAGACTGTGTTGATGAAGAAGAGGTAGAAGGCACCGAAAAAGTAACTCCATTGTGCGGTTGCAAGGCCGTATCCGGCGGTGCAGAGCGGCGGCATGAGGGCTGTTGCGATGGCCACACCCGGTATCACCTGACCTTTGCTCTTGGTGGTCAGCGCGAGCACTCCGGCGGCGCCGCCGCAGAAGGCTATGAGCACATCGTACAGTGTGGGGGCGGTGCGCGCCAGCAGTTCGCTGCGAGCCTCGCTGAGGGGCGAGATGAAGAAGTACAGGGTGGCGGTGAGCACCGAAATGAGAGTGGCCACACCATAGTTCTTCAGCGACTGTTTCAGCAACTCGAAGTCGCTGATGCCCACCGACAAGCCCATGCCGATGATGGGGCCCATGAGGGGCGAGATAAGCATGGCGCCGATGATGACTGCCGTCGAGTTGACATTCAGCCCCAGCGAGGCTATCAGGATAGCGAACATGAGAATCCACAGGTTGGTGCCGCGGAAGAAGATGCCGCCCCTCACCTGCTCGATGACTTTCTGTTCGTCCTCCTTGTCGTGCAGGAGGTTGAAGTACCGGTTGAGAACTGCCTTCAAGTCGTTAAGATTGATACGCATAGCGCACTCTTTTTTTGGAACATAACGCGAAAACAGCTCTTTTATTGCCGCCCCCGACCATTTAAGGTGATCGTTGATAGCCGGTACGGCATCTCTCTGCACCATCTCCGTATCCCCTCCGTATCCTCTCCGTCTGTTATACGGTTGTTCTACGATTGTTTTACGGTTTGAATAGTAGAACAACCGGTGAACAACCGGAGAACAGACGGAGAAAGTACGGAGAAGGGCCGGAGGCGTCTGGCGGCGGTTGTGCCTTTGCTTAATAGTCAGTAGTTTATATGATATATAAAAATATTTTCACCATTTTTGGTGATTATATGATTTTATTTTGTATCTTTGCAGGCACATATTTATTGAGGCAAAAACCAAAATATTAATCTTATAACATTAAAATTATGGCATTTAAAGGACAAATCATCATCGATACCGAGCGCTGCAAAGGCTGCGGAGTCTGCGTACCCGTGTGCCCGATGAAGTGCATCGCGTTGTCGAAAAATGTAAACGGTAAGGGTTACAACTACACCGAGACCGTGAATGACAGTTGCATCGGCTGCGCCAGCTGCGCCATGGTGTGCCCCGACGGCGTGATTTCCGTTTACAAAAAGAAAATCTAAAGAAAAGAAAGAAAGGAATACTATGGCAAGAGAACTTCAACTGATGAAGGGCAATGAGGCTATTGCCCGCGCAATGATTGCCAGCGGTTGTGACGGATACTTCGGCTATCCCATCACCCCGCAGAGCGAAGTTATGGAAACCCTGATGGCTGAGAAACCGTGGGAGACCACCGGTATGACTGTGCTGCAGGCCGAGAGCGAGGTTGCCTCGATCAACATGGTCTACGGCGGCGCCGCCACCGGCAAGAAAGTCGCCACCTCGAGCTCCAGCCCCGGAATCTCGCTGATGCAGGAAGGCCTGACCTACCTGGCCGGTGCCGAAATCCCCTGCCTGGTGGTCAACGTCATGCGCGGCGGCCCCGGCCTGGGTACCATCCAGCCCTGATGTACGACTTCGTGTTCGACGCTTGGGACATCGCCTTCAAGTATCGCAACCCCGTCCTCATCCTCTCCGACGGTGCTATCGGACAGTGCATGGAGAAGCTCTACACCCGCGACTATATCCCCCGCTGGACCGAGGAAGAGCGCCGCAAGAACGCCCCGTGGGGCACCTGGGGCAAGCCTGCCACCCGTGGCCACAACATCATCACCAGCCTTGAGCTCGACAGCGCACGCCAGGAAGTCTTCAACCTGAAGCTCCAGAAGAAGTACGCCGAGATGAAAGAGAAAGAGGTCCGCTACGAGATGCTGAACTGCGAGGATGCCGACTACATCATCGTCGCCTACGGTTCGAGCAGCCGTATCGCCATGAAGGCTATGCAGATGGCTCGCGAGAAAGGCATCAAGGTGGGTCTGTTCCGCCTGATCACCCTCTTCCCCTTCCCGACCAAACAGCTGGCCGAGGTTGCCGCCCACGTAAAGGGTATCCTTTGCGTCGAGATGAGCGCTGGCCAGATGATCGAGGACGTGAAGCTGGCCACCAAGTGCGGTGTAAAGACCGAGCACTTCGGCCGCTTCGGCGGTATCATCCCCACTCCCGGCGAGGTCCTGGAGGCTCTTGAAAACAAGATTATCAAATAAAGAAAGGAACAA
>CACYSB010000026.1 GCA_902777005.1 uncultured Bacteroidota bacterium | reverse complement strand
CTACGGCGTCTTCGTCGACCTCGGCGGCGTGGATGGTCTCATCCACATCACCGACCTCAGCTGGGGCCGTATCAACCACCCCGAAGAGATTGTCCAGCTCGACCAGAAGATCAACGTTGTCATTCTCGACTTCGACGAGGCCAAGCGCCGCATCGCCCTCGGTCTCAAGCAGCTCACTCCTCATCCTTGGGATGCCCTCGATCCTAACCTCAAGGAGGGTGACCACATCAAGGGTAAAGTTGTCGTCATAGCCGACTACGGTGCCTTTGTCGAGGTCATGCCCGGTGTCGAAGGCCTCATCCACGTCAGCGAGATGAGCTGGAGCCAGCACCTGCGCAGCGCTCAGGACTTCCTGAAGGTTGGCGACGAGGTGGAGGCTGTTGTTCTCAACCTCGACCGCGAGAACCGCAAGATGAGCCTCGGCATCCGCCAGCTCATGCCCGATCCCTGGCTCGCCATCGCCGAGAAGTATCCTGTCGGCAGCAAGCACACCGCCACCGTGCGCAACTTCACCAACTTCGGCATCTTTGTCGAGCTTGAGGAAGGCGTGGATGGTCTTATCCACATCAGCGACCTCAGCTGGAGCAAGAAGATCAAGCACCCCGCCGAGTTCACCAAGATTGGCGAGAAGATTGACGTCGTCGTCCTCGAAGTCGATGCCGAGAACCGTCGCCTCAGCCTCGGTCACAAGCAGCTTGAGGAGAATCCTTGGGATGTCTACGAGACCCTCTTCACCGTGGGTAGCGTTCACCAAGGCAAGATTGTCAACATGAACGACAAGGGCGCCACCGTTATCCTGCCCTACGAGGTCGAGGCTTTCGCCCCGATGCGTCACCTCGACAAGGAGGACAAGAGCAAGGCCAAGAACGGCGAGACCCTTGACTTCAAGGTCATCGAGTTCAACAAGGACAGCAAGAAGATTATCGTCAGCCACACCCGCACCTTCCAGGATGGCAACGACGGCAGCCGCACCGAAGGCGACAGCCGCGAGCGCAACACCAAGAAGACTGTGAAGCAGATCAACGACAATCTGGAGAAGACCACCCTTGGCGACCTTGACATCTTCCAAAAACTGAAGGAAGACAAATAATAGTAAGCCTATTATAGGTCAACACAAAGCGTGGTGCTGCGTAATGTGGCACCACGCTATTGTTAAATTGGCAAATGCCCGACAAATACGGTCTGCTAAAGCGTTATTGGGGTTATGACACCTTTCGTCCCCTGCAGGAGGAGATAATAGACTCTGTCCTGTCGGGAAACGACACTATGGTTCTGTTACCCACTGGTGGCGGCAAGTCCCTATGTTACCAGCTACCCACGCTGATGATGGAAGGACTGTGTCTTGTGGTGTCGCCGCTTATAGCGCTGATGAAAGACCAGGTGGTGCAGTTGCATGCAAAGCACATTAAGGCGGCATGTATAACCGCAGGCATGGGTCATTCCGATGTCTCTGCCGTGCTCAACAATGCCATCTGTGGTGAGCTCAAGTTTCTATATGTCTCGCCCGAGCGCCTACGTCAGAGGCTTTTTATTGAGCATTTCCGCAGAATGAATGTGTGCCTTGTAGCTGTCGACGAGGCACACTGTGTGTCGCAATGGGGCTATGACTTCCGTCCGCCTTATCTGCAGATAGCCGACATCCGTGCATACCATCCGTATGTGCCGCTCTTGGCCCTCACCGCAAGTGCCACGCCGGTGGTGCTCGACGATATATGTGCGCGGTTGCGCATGAGGAGCCATAAGACGTTTCTTGGCAACTTCGTGCGCCCTAACCTTGGATATTCTGTGATATTTGACGAAAACAAAAGCAAACTGCTACTGACGGCTATAGAAGCCTTGGACGGCAGCGCAATTGTTTACACCCGCAGTCGCCGCAATGCCGAGCAGACCGCCGCTTTGCTTAGGGCAAACGGTGTGGCGGCAGAGTTCTACCATGCAGGCCTCACCGCCTCCGAGCGTGACCGCCGCCAAGGGCTATGGATGACAGGCCAACGCCAAGTCATGGTGGCCACCAGCGCCTTTGGCATGGGTGTTGACAAGCCCGACGTGCGCCTTGTCTTGCACTTTGACGTGCCGTTATCCATAGAATCTTACTATCAGGAGGCAGGACGCGCTGGACGCGACGGCAAACCGGCTCGTGCAATGCTCCTCTTCTGTGATGCCGATCGTTCGCTTTTGTATAACGGCTTCGCCGCCGATTTCCCAGAGCCCAAGTATATACGCAGTGTTTACTGCGCGCTATGCAACTACTACGGTCTGCCCATGGGCAGCGGTGCCGACACCAGCCATGACTTTGACCTTGGGAGTTTTTGCAGCACCTACAACCTCTCCGTACGCGAATTCTACGGCGCCTGCCGTTTCCTTGAGCGTGACGGCCTCATCGCCCTTCCGGAACTCGACGAGATTTCATCCACGCTCTATGTGCCTGCTGGACGCGACGAGATATACCGATTTGAGGTGAACCACATGCGCCTCGGCGGCTTCCTTGAGACGCTCGTGCGCATGTATCCAGGCCTGCTTACGGAGCCGGTGGCTATTGATGAGAAGCGCATAGCGTCGCGTGTCAACACCGCCGTCGTTGATGTCGTTGCCATGCTTTGCGAGCTACACGCCATGAAGGTTGCTGAGTACCGTCCGTGTCCTAAGAAGCCTCAGATTGTATTCCCTTCGCCACGTATAGATGAGCGCGAGATAGCCCTGCAGCTGCAGCAGTACAATCTGCTTAAGGATGCTGCCCGACAGCGCATGGATGCAATGCTGGCGTACATAGACAACATATCGGAATGCCGCAGTGTGCAGCTGGCAGCCTATTTTGGCCAGACTGTCACTGAGCCATGCGGTTGTTGCGATGTATGTCTGCGGCGCCAAGCCCCTTCGACCAAGGAATGCCAGGATGTAATAAAGCAGTTGCTGGCGTCAAGGCATCTGCCGCCTCATGAAGTATGTACATTGTTGGAGGCAAAAGGCTACACCGATGTAAAGGAGGTGCTGCGTGATATGCTCGACCGCGGCGCGGTCTATCTTGACAAAAATCTGTTGCTAAGCATCGCGTAAAGACGTGCCACAGGCAGCCCCATGACGTTGTAGTAGCAACCCTCGATGCGCTCCACCCCAACCATTCCTATCCATTCCTGGATGCCGTAGGCACCGGCCTTGTCATATGGGCGGTAGTTGTCCACGTAGTAGTTGATATCCTTGTCGTTGAGCTCGCGGAAGCACACAGTTGTGCTCTCGGTGAACGACACCTCGTCGCTGTTTGAGCGCAGGCACACTCCTGTATAAACCGTGTGGCTGTGCCCAGAAAGTCTGTGCAGCATGGCAATAGCCTCGTCGCGGTCGGCAGGCTTGCCGAGCACCTGTCCGTCAAGCACTACCACAGTGTCTGCCGTCACCAGCACACTGTCGTTGTCAATCTTCTCTTTCGGGAATGCCGCTGCCTTGCGCCGTGCCAAATGTTCGGCCACCTCGTCAGGGGGCAGGGGAGAGGTCATGTGCTCGTCCACATCGATGGTCACGCATTCCACAGGCAAGCCCATCTCTGCCAACAGTTGGCGTCGGCGTGGCGATTTAGAAGCCAGAAGCAGTCTCATTTCACCTCTTTGCCGCCCTTGAAGCGGGCCTTGTAGGTCTCGCGGCCGTTGTCGTACCACACCCATTTGCCTTCCTTCTCGCCGCTTGCGAACTGGCCTTTCTCCACGGGAGCACCGGCTTCGTTGTAACGTTCATACTTGCCGTTTAGCACGCCGTTACGGAAGTTCTGGCGTAGTTCTACATTGCCGTTGGGGTAATAGCGCACCTCCTCGCCGTCTTTGAGGTCATCTCGGTAGTGCAGTATATAGCGCACAGTGCCATCGTCGTACAGACCGCGCCATTCGCCATCCTTCAGGCCTTCCGTGAAATTGCCGTAATAATCAACGCGCCCATCCTCGTACCAGGCAGTCCAGCGGCCCTCTTCCATGTCGCTCTTGTACTCGCCTTCGTGCAGTTTCTTGCCGCTCTCGTACCATGTCGTCCATGTGCCTTCGCGCTGTCCGTTGCGGTAGTTGCCGGCACGCCATTTCTCGCCGGTCTCGTAGAAGTAGGTCCAGTATCCTACCTCCTTGCCGGCGGCATAGTGGCCGTGTATGCCCAACTTGCCCGACGTGCGCCAGTAGAAATACCACTCGCCGTCCTGCTCGCCGTTGACCATGGAGCCTTCCATGTCTTTCTTGCCGTTGTTGAGCCACCATGTGGCCGTGCCCTGCAGCTCGTTGTCCTTGTATTGGCCCTTGAACTTAACCTTGCCGTTCTCGTGCCACTGCGTCGTCTGTCCTTCACGGCTTCCGTTCACATAGGTGATTTCCTCCTCCTGCTGCCCGTTGGCATACCATGAGCGGTATATGCCGTTCTTCTTGCCGTTCTCCACGGCTACCTCGCTCTTCAGGTCGCCGTTGCGGTGCCAGCTGCGGTTCGTTCCGGTAGCGAAACACTCTTCGCTCATACGGCTGCCGTCGTCGTAGTAGACGGTCCACACGCCGCTCTTCTTGCCGTTGCTGTAGCTGCCCTGCTGCGATACCTTGCCCGAGGGGTACCACCATGTCCAGTTGCCTGTACGTTTGCCGTTCTCGGCTATAGGTCCCTCCACCGAGAGCTGGTTGGTGCCGCTGTAGTTCTTGCGGTACATGGATTGTGCCTGCAAGGCCGTCGTGGCCGCGAGGCAGGCTATAAGCGTGATGATAGTTCTCTTTGTCATGTTTGAAAGACTATTCTGTGTATTCCAGTTCAATCCTTGGCTTGTCGGTCTCGTTGTAGCCGTTCAGGATGGTCCTTGTGGCCACGCTGCTGCGGCTGTCGATCATAAGGTACGTGCCGTTGTCGAATCCGCTGCGCAGCAGCTCCTGCAGATGCAGTGGTATGCGCAGGCGATAGCACTTGTTGGCGCTGTTGTAGTAGCCGTCCACCCCTGCCGAGATGTAGTCGGTGATGTAGCGCTTGCCGTTGGTGGCTATCAGGCGCCGCGGCACCTTGGCCGGGGCCTCCGTGGCCACAGGCAGTACCAACTCGGCCCTGTGCACTACGGCAACCGGGTGCTCGGCACGGAAGGCTCGTATCGTTCGGTCGAAAACCACCACGGCGTTGTAGCCCGCCAGGGGCTCCACATACAGGCGGCTGCCGCCAGCCACGCTCTTCTGCCCGTTCACCACCGCGCCGCTATAGTTGTGCTCAAAGTGCGAGAAATGTATGCCGTTGCTTATCGAGAAGTCATAGTAGGCGGTATCGTCGCCGTAGCGGTAATGGGCGCGTATGCGGGTGGCCGTCTGCGAAAGGTCTACTGTCAGCATGCCATCGTCGCTCGAGGCCGCCACTATGCTTATGCGCAGTCCCTTGGTCAGTTCGGCGAACTCGTCGTTGTTGGCCGTCAAGCTCAGTATGCTGTTAATAGAGCCACCGAGCGCCAGATTGACTACCCTGTCGCCACCTTTCACCTGCTTCGCTTCGTTGTATAGCACGCCGGCGGCATCCACCGGTATGCTGCAGAAAGAGTAGTAGGTGCTGTCGGCCGAGAGTGGTTCGGCAAGGTGCATCACCTCGAAATGCATGTTGTAGGTGAGCGACGTGTCGGGGAATAGCGAATCTATGGCCAGCGAGAGCACCACCGAGTCAATGGTCACCTCGCCGAAATTGATGTTCTGATTGGTGCTGGGCAGCGTTATCTGGGTGAAATACTGTGAGCTGACGGTGCCAAAGGTGGCGTCCGTGTAGTTGCCGATGACAATCTTTGTGTTGCCGGTGGTGAGCAGCGAGTCGTCGCGCAGGCTGTAGGCTGTGTCGGCGTACATGGTGTAGCTTTTGCCGTTGTAGATGGCGTCACCGCCCATGAGGGTGGCACCAAGGTCCGACTCCTCATCGGTGCAGGCCGCCAGAGTGCAGAGAGCCAGTAGCAGGGCGGCAGTGTGAAGTGCGTGTCTCATCGAGTGTTTGTCTGTTGATGGTTTAGTTGTCGATTCTGCCTGTTATAGTGTCGTAGAATTTGTTGATGCGTGTAAAGAACTCGTCGCGGTCGTCTATGTAGTCCAGCACGTTGCGCTTGTTCTCCTTGGCGAAGGCCACCAGTTCGGGGTTGGCGTTCGGCGAGCCGATGATGACGCCCTGCGAGTACGTGATGGCGGACTTCATCAGGCCCAGGTATGTGGTGTCGCCATAGAGGCGCAGGTCCTTGGCCGTGGCGCCGTCGGTCTTCATCTTGCGCTCCAGCTCGCCGCCTATGTTGCCTTTGAAGCCGTCGTCCATAAGCGTGATGACGAGTTTGGTGCCGCTGAAGAAGGCGTTTTCCTTGTTGATGCGGCGCAGGTAGAACGGTATCATTGCAGAGAACCATCCCATGAAGTTCACCAGATGGGGTTGCCATGCCAGTTTGCGCACAGCCTCCAGGGTGCCGCGCCCGAAGAAAAGCAGACGTTCGTCGCTCTTGCCGTCCAGTGTCCCGTCGGCCTCCGTTGGGCCGAGGTGCCCGATGAAGTACTCCTCGTTGTCGATGAAATACACCTGCATGCGTGCTGTCGGGATAGAACCAACCTTTATCAGCAGTTGGTGGTCGCAGTTGTTCACTATCAGGTTCATACCGCTCAGGCGTATCACCTCGTGCAGCTGGTGCTTGCGTTCGCTGACATTGCTGAATTTCGGCATGAAAACCCTGATGTCAGCGAGGCAGTGGCGCTCTCGTCGGAAAATGGCATAATCTCCTGACTTACATACAATATTCTACCTTTGGCCATAGTAAAAAGTATATTATTATTCCAAGTGCAAAATTACGAAAAATATTTGATATGGCGAAATTTATTTTCATGTTTCCCGCATTCCCTCCGCACCCTCCGGGTACCCTCTCCGACTGTTCTACCACTGTTCTCCGGCTGTTTACCGTTATTAAAGCGTAAAACAACCGTAGAACAATCGGTAAACAACCGTAGAACAGTCGGAGGGGATACGGAGCGGATAGGCGGCGGCGGTGAAGAAAATTTTGCCAGAATGTAAAAAATTCGTATCTTTGCACCCTTGAAAGCGTATCAACGTAACAATGTATCAACGTGTCAACGTGTAATATGGATAAGTACAATCAGCGCGGAGTATCCGCCACAAAGGAGGATGTGCACAATGCCATCAAGAATATAGACAAGGGGCTTTATCCCAAGGCTTTCT
>CACYSB010000025.1 GCA_902777005.1 uncultured Bacteroidota bacterium | reverse complement strand
AACGTGGGCGTGTTCGACGTGAGCCACATGGGCGAGTTCCGCGCCAAAGGCCCCATCGCCAAGCACTTCATGCAGTATGTCACCACCAACAACGTCGAGGACCTCTTCGACGGCAAGGTGCAGTACACCTGCCTGCCCAACGGTCAGGGTGGCGTCGTGGACGACATGCTCGTCTACCGCGTCCATGACGACGAGTACTTCATGGTGCCCAACGCCGCCAACATCGACAAGGACTGGAACTGGATGAGCCAGATTGCCGACAAGATGGGCATGGAGCTCGGTAAGGACTTCGTCAACGAGAGCGAGCAGTGGGCTCAGCTCGCCGTCCAGGGTCCCAACGCCCTTAAGGCTATGCAGAAGCTCACCAACGAGAACATCGTGGACATGGAGTACTACACCTTCAAGATCCTCACCTTCGCCGGCATCCCCAACATCATCCTCTCCACCACCGGTTACACCGGCGCCGGCGGATGCGAAATCTACATCCCCAAGGAGAAAGCCCTCGAGGTGTGGGACAAGGTCTTCGAGGCTGGTAAAGAGTTCGGCATCATGCCTGCCGGTCTCGGTTGCCGCGACACCCTGCGTCTGGAGAAGGGCTTCGCCCTCTACGGCCACGAGATGGACGACACCGTCAGCCCGCTGGAGGCTCCGCTGGCCTTCATCGTCAAGCTGAAAGCCGAGAACAACAACTTCATCAACAAGGAGCTCCTCCTTGCCCAGAAGACCGCCGGCTTCAAGCGCAAAGTGGCTGGCTTCGAGATGATCGACCGCGGTATCGCCCGCAACGGCTACGAAGTCTGCAACGCCGAAGGCAAGAAGATTGGTGAGGTGCGCAGCGGTTCTCCCAGCCCCTCGACCGGCAAGAACATCGGCACCGCCCTCATCGAGGCCGCCTATGCCAAGACCGGCACCGAGATCTACATCAAGATCCGCGAGAAACTCCTCAAAGCCGTCACCGTCAAGATGCCCTTCTACGAGGGTTAATGTATAAGTGATGAACACCGCAGAGAAAGTCGAATACTGGCTCGGCATTGCCGACTACGACCTTGATACGGCCGAGGCGATGTACTCCACCGGACGCTGGCTGTATGTGGCATTCATGTGTCATCAAGTCATTGAGAAGACGCTGAAGGCCTACTGGTGCGCCACGCAGGAGGACGAGCCGCCATATATCCACAACCATAAGCGCCTCGCCGATGGTTGTGGATTATACTCCAGGATGAGCATGGAGCAAAAAGACTTTCTCAACACCGTCACGACATACAATATCGAGGCTCGCTATCCCGAGAGCAAGGATGCGCTTGCGCGAAAACTTGACAAGGAGGCTTGCCGCTTTATTATTGACAACACAAAAACATTGCAGACATGGATAAAGGAACAGCTCTCAGTCGCGACGAGGCGTTAGATCTCGTCCGGCAGTACAAGCACATCATTGCCCGGCACTTCCAGCAGGAGCCGCGAGTGCTGATGTATGGCTCCTATTCCAAGGGCAATGCCAACCGCGACAGCGATATCGACGTGGCGGTTGTGGTGTCGAGCTATGGCGACCGCAAAATGGAATTGTCCAAGGCTCTCTGGCGCGATGTCGACGATGTAAGTCTGCTCATTGAGCCGGTCCTGATTTCCGAGGACCATCCATCGCCGCTCTACGACGACGTGATGCGGACAGGAATAGCGGTGTGACATTCACATCTTCTACAACACAAATGCGAGGCCCGCGACGGAACGTCGCGGGCCTCGTTTTATTTATGATTCAATATTTGGGGAGGGTGAAAAATCTCTTTTCACCATGTTTCAAATTTGAAAGGCCCCGAAAACACTCTTTTCACCCATTTTCAAAATCATTTGGCCTTCGCGACACTCTTTTCACCGCCTTTTGATTTCAAAACACCCTCGCGACACTCTTTTCACCCATCTTCAAAATCATTTGGGACTTGCGAGAGTCTTTTCTGCCGTTTTCAAAATCATTTGGGACTTGCGAGAGTCTTTTCTGCCGTTTTCAAAATCATTTGGGGCTGGCGAGGGTCTTTTTGGCCGTTTTCAAAATCAATTGGGACTATAATGACCCATTTTGGCCGTTTCTAATTCTCTTCTGTAGTTCATACATTGTTCCGTGTACCGCTTCCAACTGGGCTTCTGCCATAGTCTTGTATCCTTGGTCGCCCGACATTTCATACTTGCTGTTATCAATCATGTACCGATAGCTGAAATAGGCAATATCATCATTGTAATCGTTTTTATACACGGGGAAAGCAAGAAAACTCATTCCATATTCTGGAAGAATTGCATCGTATGCGTCTATTAACAGATGCTGGTATTTCTTTTTCAATTCATTCAGAATTTCGGGGCATCCATCAAGCATCTTCTGCATTTCAGCATTGGTGCATTTTCTGATTATTGGGTCGTCTCTCTTCATTTGATTAATTCTGTATTGTCGTTAGTTTACCGTTCTCAAAGTACAGATATGAATCTGACATGTATTTATGTTCGTACACCCATTGTTCGTGTCGCCCCCATGAACCAATGCTTACATTGATATCATCGGGTTCGCCCCACGATTCTTTGCACATTTCTTTTGTCATACCGCGCACCACTTTACCCTCAAGAATAAGATTCCCATAATACTTGCCGTATTTTTTTATTATTTTCGTCTTACGTTGAGCAAGTTGAATAGAGTCGTTAACTTGCTGTATCGAATCTTGTATGGCTTTTTGGCGTGCAACTTCTTCCCTCCGGATTCTCTCCTCCTCCATCCTTATTTGGTTCTGCCGTATTCTTTCTGCTTCTTTTTCTCGCTCTATGCGAATGCTGTCATTGTATGCCGACTCTTCCTGCAAGAGAGAGAGATTTTCTGATGTAGCAGCTGTCATCAGTGTGACTCCATTCCTGTCTCGTAAAAATAAATCCAATTCGTAATGCATGTCATTCTGAACGACTGCGATGTCAACACATTGATAGAAATGCCCCCATAAGACCTCTGATTGACCATCCAGCGGTCTTGCTTTGGGACCACGGCCTTTCGCTATATACCATTTACCAATCATTATCTCTTTCAATTTCTCATAATACCCAACACACAAATAATCGCCAAGTCTTTCGTTGAAATCCCACATATAAGACTCTAAAATACCATTGCTAACTTTTTCTCCTTTTATTTTCTTTCCCTTATCATCAACCAATTGCAGGTATATGTATCTGACAGTGTATTTGCCCTCGTATTCACTAAGTCCAATTTCGGGAATATCCACTAACGTATAGTATTTCCCTCGATGTTTATTTTTTGATTTGATGTTTAGTTTGTAACCATATTTTTCATAAAAATCATTACAATATTCTTCTGTTATAGGATAGATGTAAATCTTTTGCCCAATGAATGGTAGTAGGTATTCTTTGGCCATTTTCTCCAAAGTGGCTTTGTCATAACGATTTCTATTTGCATTAAGAACTTCAAATATCCTATCTGGGAAAGTGATATTATATAGACTATCGTATACAGGAACGTTTAATTGTACCTCATCAGGTTTATTATTGGAGGCCGAAACATCTACTATTTTCACTTGGGATACGCATTCCAAGGAGAACACAAATGAAAACACCCATAATAGGATAATGCTTATATGTTTCATAATTATTCATCTTTTAACTCCCACAAATAACGCCAACTCTCCGAATTTATTGCCCCGCCAGAAAACAAAAACTGCCACAACTTTGTGGCAGAGAGAGGCAATAGAATTAAAAACAAAGCGGAAAGTCCCCCGACGCTCACCCGCGCATTTGCGGGGGGGGGCTATCAGCGAGTTATGAGCATTGTTCAGCATCGTCCCGTTTTCGTTTCACACTGCAAATATACACATTTCCCGCCACATGGAAAAATATAATTTCCTTGGTTTCGCAAAAAGTGAGTATCTTTGCAACCGATAACAGCATAGCTATGGATAAGAAGGATAATGTCGAGAAAGCGCGCATCCACTGGACTTTGGCGCTGATACCGCTGGCGGTGCTGGTGGCGTTGCAGGTGCTTGTCATCAGGGAATTCGGCTCGGACGCCCTCGACGGGGCGAGCCAGACGGCGCTGCTCGTGGCGGCGGCGGTGGCGGTGACGATGGGGATGGTGTTCTTCAAGGTGCCGTGGAAAGACATCGACCACGCCATCTCGGACAATGTGCGCACCATCGGCGGCGCCATACTGATTCTGTTCCTCATCGGGGCCGTGTCGGGCAGCTGGATGCTGAGCGGCGTGGTGCCGACGATGATTTACTACGGCATGCAGGTGGTCTCGCCGTCGGTGTTCCTCTTCATCGCCTGCCTCATCAGCGCCTTGGTGTCGCTGGTGACGGGCAGCTCGTGGACCACCATCGCCACCATAGGCATCGCCCTGATGGGCATCGGCACGGCACACGGCTACAGCGTGGGCTGGACGGCGGGCGCCATCATCTCGGGCGCCTACTTCGGCGACAAGATTTCGCCACTCTCCGACACCACGGTGCTGGCCTCGTCGGTGGGCGAGGTGCCGCTGTTCAAGCATATCCGCTACATGCTCATCACCACGGTGCCGTCGTTCACCATAGCATTGATTATATTCCTGGTGGCAAGTCTGGTGCATGCCGAGCAGGGCGGTGTGCAGTCGGCCCAGTTTGCCGAAGGGCTGAAGAGCGTCTTCAATATCAACCCGTGGCTGCTGCTGGTGCCCGTAGCCGCAGCGGCATTCATCGCCCTGCGCCTGCCGGCGGCCATCGTGCTCTTCCTCTCGGCCTTCATCGCCGGCGTGGTGATGCTCTTCGCCCAGCCGGACATCGTGCAGCATGTTGGTGGCGGCAACAGTTTCCGCGGCCTGATGCTGACCTACTACAGCGGCACGTCGCTCGACATGGGCAAAGAGGCCCTCAGCAGCCTGGTGCAGACGCGCGGCATGCGGGGTATGCTCAGCACGGTGTTCCTCATTTTCTGTGCCGCCGCCTTCGGGGGTGCGATGGCGGGTGCCGGCATGATACAGAGCCTCACCGACGCCCTGGCGCGTGGCATCAGAGGCCGCCGTTCGCTGGTATCGGCAACCGTCGGCACCGGCCTTACGGCCAACATGGTCACCGGCGACCAGTACCTCAGCATCGTGCTCACGGGCAACATCTTCAAGAAGCTCTACAAGGAGAAAGGCTACGAGGGGCGCCTGCTGAGCCGGTCCACCGAGGACTCCGCCACCGTGACCTCCGTCCTTGTGCCGTGGAACACCTGTGGCATGACGCAGTCGCTGGTGCTGCATGTCCCCACGCTCACCTACCTGCCCTACTGCTTCTTCAACATCATCTCGCCCCTGATGTCCGTCACCATCGCCATGCTGGGCTACAAGATTTTCCGCACGGAAGAAAAATAATTTCTCCACGTCAAATTTAATGTGTATCTTTGCAGTCCCAATTTAATGTATAAATCAACAATTAAAAAGACACAAATATGAGCGTTATCAAACCCTTTAAAGGATTCCGCCCCCCGGTGGACATCGTCGAGAAACTGGCTTCGCGTCCCTACGACGTACTGAACAGCGAAGAGGCCCGCGTGGAATGCGAGGGCAACCCCTACAGCCTGCTGCATGTCACCAAGGCTGAGATCGACCTCCCCAAAGGCACCGACGAGCACTCGCCCGAAGTGTACCTCCAGGTCGTCAAGAACTACAACCTGTTCAAGGACCTCGGCTGGCTGGTGAAGGATGAGGAGGAGAAACTCTACATCTATGCCCAGAGCATGAACCCCAAAGACAAAGACGCCAAGTGGCAGTATGGCATCGTGGCCTGCGCCTACAGCGAGGACTATGTCAACAAGGTCATCAAGAAACACGAGCTCACCCGTAAGGACAAGGAAGAGGACCGCATGAAACACGTGCGCATCACCAACGCCAACGTGGAGCCCGTCTTCTTCGCCTACCCCGCCATCGCCCGCATCGACGAGATCGTGGCCGGCATCACCGCCAAGAAGCCCATCTATGACTTCATCGCCAAGGAAGACGGCTTCGGCCACCGCTTCTGGGTCATCGACGACAAGAAGACCATCGCCGAGCTCGTTGACATCTTCGACAAGCAGGTTCCCGCCATGTACATCGCCGACGGTCACCACCGCAGCGCCGCCGCCGCCCTCGTGGGTCAGGAGAAGAAGGAGCAGAACCCCCACCACACCGGCAAGGAGGAGTACAACTACTTCATGACCGTCATCTTCCCCGACAACCAGCTGAACGTCATCGACTACAACCGTGTTGTGAAGGACCTCAACGGCCTCAGCAAGGAGCAGTTCCTCAAAGCCGTCGGCGAGAACTACGACCTGCAGGACATGGGCACCGACATCTACAAGCCCGCCAAGCTGCATGAGCACAGCATGTACCTCGACGGCCACTGGTACAAGATGACCGCCAAGCCCGGCACCTACAACGACAACGTCGCGTCGACAACGGCGAGATGAAGGTCGCCTTCGCCCTCTATCCCGTGAGCATGAAGCAGATCATCGACATTGCCGACACCGGCAACATCATGCCCCCGAAGACCACCTGGTTCGAGCCCAAGCTGCGCTCCGGCCTCGTGATCCACGAGCTCTGCTAGCGGGTCCTCCCGCAGAGGGATAATTGCGTCCCTGCGGTGGGATTTTCCCCGTAGAGGGAAATAATAACAAAACCAAAGGGTATACGTCAACCCGTTGGCGTATACCCTTCTTTTAACAATGGACAAACGACTTGAAATAGAAAAGCTCTCGCCAATCCTGTTCTGGGACATTGACCGAGACCAGTTCGACCCCGAGAAGAATTCGGCGCAGTTGATACAGCATGTGCTTGAGTGCGGCGAGCTGGACGACTGGCGTATGGTGCGCGACTACTATGGCTTGGACCGTATAGCCACCGACTGCAAAGGGCTGCGGTCTCTATCTCCCGAAGCACTGGCGTTTGTCTGTAACATGACCGATACCAAAAAAGAAGACTACCGATGCTACAACTTCAGACAGTCCTTCCCGACACTCTGGAACTACTGAAGGAGTTATCCTCCCGACCCGAAATGAGCGGTCTTCGGTTGGTTGGTGGTACAGCCCTTGCTTTGCAGTATGGTCACCGTCAGTCTATCGACCTGGATTTCTTTGGTACTCTTGCCGTAGAGCAGGATGACATTATAGAAATGTTTTCCTCAATGGGTTCCTTTACCATTCACAACCGCACAAAAAGAATATTGCAAGGCGCTTTGCGTGGTATCAAGGTTGATGTGATTGATTACAGTCAGTATCCATGGATAGATGCGGCTATTGTTGAAGACGGCATTACCCTGGCCTCTCCCCGAGACATTGCCGCCATGAAGATAAACGCCATCGAAGGCCGAGGCACTCGCAAAGACTTTGTCGACATTTACTTTCTATTGCAGAACTACACACTTTCTGAGCTCCTCGATTTTTACGCTCAGAAATATCCCAACCATTCTTTTTTCCGTGCATTGCTCAGTCTCAACTACTTTGAGGATGCTGAACAACAAGCTATGCCCAAGATGCAAATCCCTGTTAGCTGGGAAGAGATAAAATCGACTATTATCGCCGAAGTTAAGAAACTTCAGAGATAGTACATAATTCATGCGGCAAATATACGAATTATTCTCCGCATATTTGCGGAGAATAATATATTTTTTCTCCGCAGAAAAGAACATGAAGGTATCTAAAATATGCCTATCGGTTTTGCTCCCCTTTTGCTCATCTATTGTTCCCCTTTTGCCTCGGTATATGGTAACAATATGGTTCCGATAGTGTTCTTATAGTGATGCTTCGGTGGTCCGTCTGTGATGGTTCGACGAAAATGGCATCATTTATTCCCCTTGCTACTATTACAGGCTCTGCATAATAAGCAAGCATTCGTCAACACAGTTCGTCCACCTTTACTCCACGGTTTTATGTGGTCAATAGTTAGTTCGTCTGCCGCAAAATGCTGGTGGCACTTTGTGCATTCGTATAGTCCCCTCTCATCTGGTTCCAACTCTGCAAGCAATTTTGCCTTGTCATCTGCTGTAAACAAACGCTTCGGATCAACACTCAGATTGCCAACAATACCGAGAACCATTGCCTCAATATCCTCATCCTTGCTGGAAGATAACTTGTATCCATCGCTTTTAATGAATGCGTTGCAGTCTTTGCATATTGCATCTTTGTGCTGCAGCCAGATGGCTCGGTCTTTCTGGTATTTCACCGCCAGCTTGAATTTCAATGCTGGGCTTATCTTGGAGGCATCGCTAAAAACATCACGAATAAAGCCAATATATGGTTTTATCTTCTTGACCTCCTCGTTGAATGATTCATCCTTGTGTTGCTGCACATAGTCGTCCAACTCGCTCCGTTTGGGAAAAACACTCTTGTTTCGTACATAGTATATGTATTCAAGCAGGCGATACTTATTATCTCCACGGTCAACAGGTGCGTTTGGCAACACATTTCTAACATTGGCGTCATTAGCAAAGTAGTAGTTCAACCCTTCTATGTACTCGCCATGGTACAGGCCATTAAGAACCTCAAACTTCGAGAGCTGAACGCCCAGCGTATTGATACGCTTAAATATCATTCGTTTCTTCTCTTCGTCGCCGCTGCAAGTAATGATTGTAAGTTCTGTATTGTCAATTACCTGCTGCAGGTCACTGTCGTAGGCGTAGGCTTTCCATGACTTACCCTCATACAGTAGGTTACCCTGCTTGAATTTCTTGATGGCTTCGATGCGCTGCTTTCCGTCGAGCACCTCCATTTTTCCGTCCTCTCTCTGCCACAAGTAGAAGGCTGGCAGAGGGATGCCTTTGTAGAGGCTGTCAATCACCAGGGCCTGCTTGTCTGCATCGTAAACAATATTCCGTTGTAGCTCAATGTCACTGATGATAACACCATTGACAACCTTTTCATATAGTTCTCTTACTGTCATCATTTGTTACTCCTTTCTTCGTTTGATAACCATTCTGTCCCACAATCTGCGATAGTGCTTATTCCCTTCGGCAAGATAAAAACGGCCACGTCCTCCACCTGTATATACTGCATCTGTTTCTACTAAAGGTTTTAGAGGCTTGCTTAGTTGACTGCTTGATCCGATGATCTCAAACTGTTTGGGATTGTATTTCTGCATAAACGTAACGGGGATTCCCATCTCGCCATAATAGTCGTAGGGTATATCAGCTACGGTTGGCACCTCTATGGCATCATAGTTCACGTATTTCGGGTACTTTTCTGGATTATCATAATATGAGGCCATTAACGTCAGTTCTCTGTCGTCAGCGTCCACCTGTAGGTTTGTGTACCACATGCAGCTACGTGGCGTATTGTGCTGCTTGGGCAGGGTGCTGCCATCAGGGCGGTTGAAGCCGCTCAGATGGTAGTGATAGCCGATGCGGATATTCCCTTCTTGGAAATGTCGGATAATGCTCTTCTCCGTAGGTGCTGTTTGTGGACCAATAACGAGAAACTCCTTGCCGTTCTTGACCATTAAGTCAACAAATTCGTCGAACTGACTGAACGGTGGATTGGTAATAATGACATCGTAATGGCTGTAGTCGATGTCTTGAAAGCGCACGCCCTCGCCCGTATGTGGATTGTAACCGCTCACGCTTATGGACTTAATACCCCATTCCTCTGCCTGATTGAGCAAATAATAGACAAACTGGCATTTAACCCGATCCATCCGCTTCTCTATCTTCTCGCGAGTTCCCGCGATGTCAATATTCTTAATGGTACCTTCGGCACCGAACAGCCCACGTCCCAGCACATAGCCTTCTTCCTTGTAAACAATCTCCTCGTTGTAACTCTCGTCCCAGTCGCAGGGGCACAGGATGCGCTTGCCTCGCAGTTGGGGCAAATAGTGGCTCACTTCGTCCGCTATGTCTTGGAACAACGTGTAATATTCGTCGTCCCTTCTCTTTTTGCTGCCTTGCAGCCTTGATGTTCGAGTAACCATCGGGTTAGGTTGTTGGTGTACGTTCTGTTATTAATATTGAGAACGCGCAGCTAACCCAAACACCCGGCCCATGAGGCATAAAAAACGTGGACAACTTCCTTGTCCACGTCCTTGGGTGTTTGGCCTAACCCGATTATACAGACAATTCAGAAGTCCACATAAGTGGACATCTGCTTTATTCCGTATAATCGTCTATCTGTGGCCAAACTTCAAGGACGTTCTCCGAATAAGCAAATGCTTTTCTTGCTTACTGCTTTCGCTCTCGAAAGCAAGTGCAAAAGTACGAAGAATATTTCATACGGCAAAAAAAAATATTCCCACATGTCCGGGAAAAGGTGTATCTTTGCAACGTTTTTTTTTGAGATTTTAGGTCAATAGAATGAAACGATACATATATATAATATTAGGCCTGGTGGCCGTGGGGCTGGGGGCGCTGGGAGTGGTGGTGCCGGGACTGCCGACGACGCCGTTCCTGCTGCTGGCGTCGTGGCTGTTCTACCGTTCGTCGCCAAGGCTGCAGCAGTGGCTGCTACGGTCGTGGCTGGGCAAGTATATACGCGGCTACCAGCGGCGTGGCGGCATGACGGCCACGCAGAAAGCCGGTGCCGTAGGCGTGATGACGGTCATGGTGCTGCTCTCCACCTTCGTGTTCATCCCTGCGGGCTCGGTGGCCCGCATCATAGTGCCTGTGGCCGGAGCTGTGGGTGCGCTGACGGTGGTGTTCTTTGTTCCTAACGCAAAAAACGACGATATATGATGTTGGCTATTCTGTTCGTTATCATTGCCTTGTCTGGCTATGTGGGGTGGCATCTGTGGATGCTGCCGCCGGTGCTGTGGCTGCGGTGGACGCTGGTGGGCGTGGAGGCCGCCTGCGTGGCTATGGCTGTGCTGTCGCTGACGCGCTACCTCGACCGCATGCCTTACGGGCTTTCGGTGGCTGTCTATAATGTCGGCAACAAAGGCTTGATAATACTCCTGTATCTCTTCATGGCGTTCCTGCTGGCCGACCTGCTGCGGCTGGTGCACGTGCTGCCCACGGCGTGGCTGCGCGACAACTGGTGGACCTGCGGCGTGCTGCTGGTGGCGATGGCGGCCCTGTTCATATATGGCAGCCTGAACTACGAGCATAAGCGGCGTGTGGAGCTGACCGTCGACACCCACGGCAGGGTGGACCACCCCGTGAAGGTGCTGGCCGTGAGCGACCTGCATCTGGGCTACCACAACCGCCGTGCCGACCTCGACCGCTGGGTGGCGATGCTCAACCGCGAGGGTGGCGACATGCTGCTCATGGCCGGCGACCTTGTGGACCGCTCGCTGCGCCCGTTGCTGCATGAGGAGATGGCCGAGGGGCTGCGCGAGCTGCAGATGCCCGTCTATGCCTGTCTGGGCAACCACGAATACTATGCCGACTACTACACCCCCGGCGAGGTGGAGCGCTTCTACCGTGATGCCGACATCACCCTGCTGCGCGACTCGGTGGCCAAAGTCGGCAACATCGCCGTCATCGGCCGCGACGACCGCACCAACCGCCACCGCAGGAGCGTCAATGCCTTGGCGCATTTCCACACCGGCGCATTCACTATCCTCCTCGACCACCAGCCCTACCACTTGGAGAAGGCCGAGCGCGCGGGCATAGGGCTGCAGGTGAGCGGTCACACCCACCGCGGGCAGGTGTGGCCGTTGTCGTGGATCACCGACGCAATGTACGAGTGCTCGTGGGGCACGTTGAAGAAAGGGGAGACCACCGTCTGCGTCACCTCCGGCCTCGGCATCTGGGGCGCCAAATACCGCATAGGGACACAGTCGGAGTATCTTGTAATCAACTTAATACCGTGAAGATTATGCATACAATGAAGATGGCTGCCGTTTTGGGGCTGGCTTTTTGCTTTGTCGCTTGTGCGCCGAAAGGCGATGTCGTTCCGGCAGAACCGGACTACAGTGACACTGCGCAGTGGTACGTTGCCGACCGCGATGCGGCGGTGGATGTGTTCTATATCGTCTCCACCGAGTGCGACGACTACACTTTGGGCGGCAAGCCCATGCATTATGCCGACACTCGCAACGACAGCATCCGTGCGCTGCTGTACGGCGAGATGGTGGGTGTGGACCAGCTGCTGGCCGGTGAGCTCAACTATTACTCGCCCTACTACCGCCAGGTGACCATGGAGACCTACACAAGCGACAGTCTGGTCGACGCCCGTATGCCGCTGGCTTATGGCGACGTGCGCAAGGCTTTCGACTATTATCTGGAGCACTATAACAATGGCAGGCCTTTTATCCTCGCTGGTTTCAGCCAAGGGGCTATGGCTGTTGTCGACCTGCTGAAGGCCATGGACGACAGCACCTACAGCCGCTTGGTGGCAGCCTATGTCATCGGATACAAGGTGACCGACACCAATGCCCATATCAGCCCGGCAAAGGACAGCGCCGACCTGGGTGTGACCATATGCTATAACTCGGTGCGCGACAACAGCTGTGCCATCCCATTCCTCAGCGACGGCAACCTCATGGCTATCAATCCTGTCAACTGGAGCACCGATGCCACGCCGGCAATGCTTGTAGACCCGCGCTATGGCGACACCCTCACCGTCACGCTCGACACCACGAGTCTGCTGCTGCATATCGGTGGCTACATGCGCAACGACTACATGCTGCCCCTCGTCGGTTGCGAGGGCAACTATCACTGTCTTGAGATATCGCTCTTTTGCGACTGCCTGCGGCGCAACATCGCTCTCCGTGCCAACCGGGCGTCAGCCCAGTAGCTTGGCGAGCTGCTTGTCGGTGGCTTGGGGGAGGAGCTCTTTCAGGTGTGCCGTCAGGCGTGCGAGGCTCTCCTCGGGCGTGCGGTCGCACAGACATGAATCGTGGCCGAAGAGACGCTCGGGTGTATTCAGCAGCGCCCATCCCCAGCCGTAGCGGTTGCCGTGTTTATCTGTAGGGTAGACGAAGTCCTCTGTCACCACGCGGCAGGCCATCTGCAGGCGTGTCACATAGCCGTCGAAGCGGCTGCGCATCTTGGGGCCGTCGAAGCCGCAGGCCGTGCGCAACTCCCTTGTAATCATGCTGCCGTTGACGCGCAGCACCTCCAGGATGGCGCCTTCGATGCTCTCCTCATCGGGCTCCGGGTATTTGGCGCGCCGGTAGTTGCAGAGGTCGGGCCACCACTCCATGGTGACGAAGCCCGCCTTGCCGCCGAAGAACTTGCCGTAGGCGTAATGCCCTTCGGTGACCATCGGCCCTTTCCAGTCCCACAGCGGCCAGTCCCAGCCCTCGTCGGTCACCACATAGCGGCACTCCGGCGCCACCAACTCGTCGGCCGAAAAGCCGCGTATTCCGCTGTCCAGCAGCGGCACGAGGCCTATCTCGTCAATGGCCTCCATCAGTTCCGGACATGAGGTTATTCTCGTCTTTTTCATGCTGCAAAGATACAAACTTTATTCGGTATTAAGGAAAAAATGCTATCTTTGCATGTCATTTTATATAATAACAATACTTATGAAACACTGTAAAAGAGCACTTTTGGCCATTGCGGCGATGTTCGCCATGTCTATGGCGACGGCACAAACCATCAACTTCGTCCATGGTGAGGATGGCAACAGCGTCGGCTATCAGCCTACGCAGATACTCCTCGACAAGGCTGACGCAGAGGGTATTTATTATTCCGTCGAGCCCGACCTCAATATCTTCAGCAAAGTGAAAGGCATCATGGTCCGTGAGGTCAACAGGGAGTACAAGGAGTCCAAATGCGTGAAGATTGACAAGACCAAGGCGTACGGCATCATGCACGCCCAGCGCGACGGCAACCGTATGCATGTCCTCGTCAGCTCTTTCGAGAAGAAGGCTGTCATTGTGCGCCACGTTACCGTCAACCTCACCTCCTTCACCGTAGAGAGCGACAAGGAGATACTGAACCGTGAGATTGGCAAGAAAGAGTTCTTCTACCATTGGACCGCCACCTCTGGCAACGGCAACTTCGGCCTCGTATATGCCGTAGTGAACGAGAAGGATAACACCGCCTATGTGCAGGGCATGCTCTTCGACAGCTCCATGCGGTCGCTTTGGTCTCATGCTATCGAGGCCGGTGCCATATCGCAGATCTTCGTCACCGACGACGGCCGTATAGTCACTGGTGGCTTCAGCAACGGCGAAGGTGACACCGACGGCGCTATGCTCGAGTTCGCCATCGCCGACGGTCTCGGCACCAGCCGCGGCCGCTGCACCTCCGTCAACAAAGTCGGCGAGCTGGCCTTGCTCAACGTCTTTGGCGACAAGGTCCTCGCCACGGTCCTCGAGACCGACCGCGGCACAGGTTGGGCCGGCTCATTCACCGCAGGCGCTGGGTTCACCACCGGCACCGTCTACGTGGGCTGTACCGCCTACCTCTTCGATGTCGCTGCCGGTCGTGTCGCCAACGCCGACCGCCACCCCTTCACCAAGGCCGACGCCCGCGTGTTCTACAATGCCTCGCTGATATCTGAGATTACTTCGTCCGACGTCAACTTCCTCGGCCTTCGCGGCAAGGTCGCCACCCCCAGCGGCGGCGCCGCCCTCTATGGCCGCACATGGATGGAGACAGTGACGCAGACCCGCAATGGCGTTTCCACGGGCATGTCTTCGTCGGTCTACTATTACAAAGGCATGATGCTCGTCAATGTCGACTCCACCGGCCATATCGTCTGGATGAAACCCCTGATGCATGACAACGGCAACAACGCCGACTTTGCGGTGAACACCGAGACCGACATGGTGGCCGAAGGCGACGACATCTATGTCATCACCAACGAGTCGCCCAAAGACGGCGACACCTACGACCCCGAGAATGCTGTCCGCCGTGTCGTGATGGTGGTGCATGGCGCCATCTCCGCCTACCGCTTCGGTGCCGACGGCAGCGTGGACAAGCGCAAGCTCGCCACCGACGGCATCAACATCATCATGACCCCGCTGCGCCGTCAAGCCCCTGGCGTCTACACCTTTATTAGCGGCCAGCGCAAAGGCTGTGTGTCGGAAATCAACATAGGCAAATGAACAAATATAAAGTAATCCTGGTCACCGGCGGCAGCAGCGGCATCGGCTTCGAGGCCGCCCAGCGCCTGGCCCGCATGGGCCACAAGGTCTACGCCGCGGCGCGGCGCACCGCCCTCATGGAACCCCTCGTGGCCGACGGTGTCACGCCGCTGGCCCTCGACGTCACCGACGACGCCTCGCGCCGCCAGTGCGTCGACACCATCCTCAAGGCTGAAGGCCGCATCGACGTCCTCGTCAACAACGCCGGCTACGGCTACTTCGGCGCCGTGGAATGCGTGCCCCTCGAGGATGCCCGCCGTCAGCTGGAGGTCAACGTCTTCGGCCTTGCCGAGATGACGCGCCTTGTGCTCCCCGCCATGCGCAGCCAGCACAGTGGCCGCATCGTCAACATAGCCTCCATCGCCGGCATCGCCGTCTTCCCCTTCGGTGGCTGGTACAACGTCAGCAAGTACAGCGTCGAGGCCTTGAGCGACGCCCTGCGCATCGAGCTCAAGCCCTTTGGCATCGATGTGGCCATCATAGAGCCCGGCTGCATCAAGACCGACTGGGGCATCATCGCCGTCGACCACCTCGAAGAATGCTCGCGCGGCACCGCCTATGAACAGCCCGCCCTCCGTGAGGCCGCCGCAATGCGGTGGGCCTACAAGGGCAACTTCATCACCAAGCCCACACGCGTGGCCCAAGCCGTCGTGCGCGCCGCCACGTCGCGCTGCCCGCGCACACGCTACAGTCTGGGCACTGCCTCCTTCAGCGTCACCGTGCTGCACACCCTGCTGCCGGCCCGCTGGTGGGATGCCATGGTACGCACACTCATGTCAGTAAAGATTAAACAATCATGATACTTTTAGACGACAAAACCCCGTCGCTGATGGCTATGGCCGCAGCGCAAAAAGATGCAGGCGCTGTGCCGCCTCCCCCGCAGGACGAGTTCGGCCAGACCCTCAAGGCCACCGACAGCATCTCGCAGGCCGTGAAAGACAGCCTGAAGAACATGGACATCACCGACCTTAAGGCCGTAGTCACTGGTGAAAACACCATTGTGAAGGACGGTCTCCACGCCCTCACCGAGCTCACCGTCCAGTTTGTGCCCAAGCTGCTGGCGGCCATCCTGGTGCTGTGGCTGGGTCTCAAGGTGGCCAACCTGCTGCGCAAAGCCATTATCAAGGCCCTCGACAAGCGTGATGCCGAGCCCTCGCTCAAGACCTTCCTCGGTTCACTGGTCAACCTGCTGCTCAAAGCCATGGTCGTCTTCATGGCCATGGACATCATTGGCATCAAGGCCACCTCGTTCATCGCCCTCATCGGCGCCATGGGTCTGGCCATAGGTATGGCCCTGCAGGGCACCCTGCAGAACTTCGCCGGCGGCGTCATCATCCTGCTCATGAAGCCCTTCAAAGTCGACGACTATATCGAATGCGGCCAGTACAAAGGCTACATCAAGGAGATACGCATCTTCCACACCTTCATGCGCCCCTTCAACGGCCGCACTATCATCATCCCCAACAGCGAGCTGGCCACCAAGAGCCTCATCAACCACACCAAGGAGCCGCAGATACGTCTCGACGTGGTGGCCTCGGTGGCTTACGGCACCGACCTGCGCAAGGCCAAAGAGGTGCTGTGGGAGGTCATCAAAGCCGAGCCGCTTGTGCGCTGGGATTTCAAGGAACCCGTCATCGCCGTAAGCGAGCTCAACAACTCGTCGGTAGACATATCGGTATGGATGTGGACCACCGTCGAGGACTATTGGGAAGTATGGAAGCATATCCGCGAGGACATCTACATAGCATTCAACAATGCCGGCGTCGAGATACCCTTCCCGCAGGTCACTGTGCACCAGGGCAAGGACGGCGCCCCCATACACATGGAGCCCCGCGAGGGAGTGAAGCGCCCCATGGCCGTGGCAGACGAGCATATAGGTACCGGCGCTTAAATCTTAATACGCGACCAAGCAATGGGTTATATTAAAGAGAATCCCCTGTGGGGAACGCTCCGTAGGAGTCTTCTTCTATTATTAGTCCTGTGCGCCACCTCATTGCAGGCGCAGCAGATGCCGTTGAGCGACGGCGCCACGGCCAGCGTGCTCACCTGCGACCCGGGCAATGACTTCTACACCACCTTCGGCCACAGCGCTATACGCATCACCGACACCGCCAGCGGTATCGACCTCGTCTACAACTACGGCACCTTCGATTTCGACACGCCCAACTTCTACTGGGTCTTCACCCGCGGGCGCCTCGACTACCAGCTCAGCCGCACCACCTTCGAGGACTTCATGTACGAATACGCCTACGAGGGCCGCGAGGTGCGCGAGCAGCCCCTCACCTTCGAGGCCGGTCAGGTGCAGAACCTATATATCCTGTTGGAGACCAACTACCTGCCGCAGTACCGCCACTATCGCTACGACATCTTGCGCGACAACTGCGCCACGCGGGTGCGTGACATTGTCTACAGCGCCTGGGCGCAGGACACCGTGTTGCAGCGCGCCGCTGAGCCCGCGAGCTACCGCCGCCTGCTGGCCGCCCGCATGAAGGGCGACCTCGAGTGGTGGCACCTCGGTGTCGACATAGTCCTCGGCCTCACCGCCGACCACCGCTGCTCGGCTCCCGAGCGCATGTTCCTCCCTGCCGAGCTGGAGGCCGAACTGGCGCAGTGCGCCACCTCGGGCGTATGGACCGCCCCCTTCATCGTCGAACCCTCGCGCCTGTTGCTCCCCTCGCAGCGCACTCCGCTGAAAGCCAGCTTCCCGCCGGTGATTGTCTTCGCGCTCCTCTTCGCTGTCGTCGCAGTGCTGACATGGGTGAGGAAGATGCCGCGCTGGGCCGACAGGGCTCTGTTCATCATCACAGGCCTCTGCGGTCTGTTCCTGCTGTTCATGTGGTTCGGCACCGACCACTGGTGCACCAACTGGAACCTCAACATCCTGTGGCTCTCGCCGCTGCTCATCTTGATAGCCATACGCCTCGGGCGTAGTCCCCGCTGGGCCCTCTGGCTTCAGGAAGCCATGTTCGCCGCCGCCGCGGTATACGTCCTCGTCTGCGGCCTCTCGGTGGCCATCATCCCCCTGATACTCATGCTGATGCTCCGCGTCGGCGTCCTCCTCAAGCGCCAATAGTCTTCTGTACATAGTCTCTCCGACTCTGCTCCGTACTCCCTCCGACCAAAAACCGTTAAACAACCGGTGAACAGTCGGAGCGGGTACGGAGCGGGTATGGAGCGCCACTGGCGCTACAGTGTAGCGGCACCGGTGTTCCAATGGCTCCCGTCAGGGGGTATGCCGAGGGCCTTTTGAAGACCTTTTGAAGGCCTATTGCGGGGCTGGCGAGACAGGGATATCCACACCATCTTTTTTCTGAACACGAATGGCACGAATAGCACGAATA
>CACYSB010000024.1 GCA_902777005.1 uncultured Bacteroidota bacterium | reverse complement strand
ATTTGCTTATGCATCTGGAGGACGTTGCCCTTGACGCACTCTATCGCTTCCTCTTTATAATCCATATTCTGTTTAATATTTAATGATTTCCTCTCTTACATCTCTATAATAGGGACAAACTCATCCGTTTTTGTTAGACAACTATAGGTTCTTTATGAAGAAATCCGCCAGAGTGTCCCAGGGAATGTAGTTTTCCTCGCCTTTTGTAGAGTTTGCTCCACTTCGGTCGCACACTCCACCGTCGTAGAGGTCGCAATGGGTGGCACCGGGGATGATGAGCAGCTGCTTGTTCTCTGGGTTGGGATTGGGCTTGCCGACGAAATTGTAGCCTTCGGCTTTTCCTTCCACCATATAGTGGTAGGCGGCTTCGCCAAAATAGCGTGAATGGGCCTCCGCACCGTGCATCACGAGGACGGCTGAGCGTATCTCGTTAATGTAGTAAAGGAAACGGGCGTTTGCGTAGGCTTGTGTGCCAATGACGCGCCAGCCGTCGTTGCTGTTGCCGCTACGTTTGTGATAGCCGCGCGGGGTCTTGTAGTAAGCATGATAATCCTTGACGAACTGTGGGGCGTCTTCGGGCAGCGGGTCGACGACACCGCCAGCCATTGCCGTGGGGTCGCTCAAACGCTGCTTGCCCATTGCCTCACGGGCGGCGTGGCGTGACTCCTCTTTGTCCTCGCTGTCGTAGTAGCCGTTGCCGCTGATGCGGGTCATGTCATACATCGTGGAGGCAACTGTGGCTTTGATGCGGGTGTCGGCAGCGGCAGCATTGAGTGCGATGCCTCCCCAACCACAGATGCCGATAATGCCGATGCGTTCGGGGTCGACATTCTCCAGTTTGGAAAGATAGTCGACGGCAGCCATAAAGTCCTCGGTGTTGATGTCGGGCGAAGCCGTACGGCGGGGTTCACCGCTGCTCTCGCCGGTGTACGACGGGTCGAAGGCCAGAGCCACAAAGCCGTGCTCCGCCATCCGCATGGCATAGAGTCCGCTGCTCTGCTCCTTGACAGCACCAAAGGGTCCGCTCACGGCGATGGCAGCCAGCTTTCCCTGTGCATCCTTGGGCGTGTAGAGGTCGGCTGCCAACGTCAGCCCATACTGTGTTTCGAACGTCACCTTGCGGTGGTTCACCTTCTCGCTCAGCGGGAACACCTTGTCCCACTCTTGAGTTAAAACGAGTTCTTGTTTCATATTGTCAGTGTTATTAGTTTCTTGGTTGTTGCTGCAGGCGGACAAAGCAAGTGTCGCCACGATCATGCCTGTGGCAAGCATACATATATGTTTCATATTTCTTTATTCTTTATGGTAAAATTAATAGTCACTTTGCCGCTGCCGAGGGCTTCTTTGAGGCCTTCGGAGTGGGTTTGCTGTTAATCTCGACGGCCTTCTCCATAATGGGCTTCAGGTCGTCGGGGAAGGAGCAGACGCCCTTCTTGCCGCCCTTCACCTTGCAGGCGAAGCAACTCATGCAGCCTTTGTAGTTCAGATTGCGGTCGTAGAGGTTGACCATCTCCACCTCGGCACCGGCCTCGCTGGCACCTTCCATGGCACGCTGCAGCAGCTGCGCCGTGTTGAAGTTCTTGCGGGGACTCCCGTTGATGAATAAAGCTTTTACCATAACATAACTATTAACGTCAGGAAGACGGAATTATTGCACGGCATGTAGGGCAGTAGCGTAAGCCATACCCAACGTCATAAAAAAAGGACTCCCAGACAGAATGTCCGGGAATCCCAACCATAACCAAATAAATATGAAAAACTATTACCTTTTTCCTTATTTACGGAGGCCAAGCTGTTTGACGATGGCGCGGTAGCGCTCGATGTCCTTCTCCTTGAGGTAGTCGAGCATCTTGCGACGCTTACCGACGAGCATCACGAGGGCGCGCTCGGAGACCTGGTCTTTCTTATGCTGCTTCATCAGCTCGGTGAGGTGCTGGATGCGATAGGTGAAGAGGGCAATCTGTCCTTCGGTGCTACCGGTGTCCTTTGCCGATTTACCGTACTGTGCGAAGATTTCTTCTTTCTTTTCTTTTGTCAGATACATAACGTGTTACGTTTATTTTCTTTGTTTGTTTTCGTTCTTAAATCGGCTGCAAAGATACGCACTTTTCCGAAACCGGCAAAATATTTTTGCAAAAAACCGTGCTTTTAACATTTATTAGGAAAGTTCACCTACATTATACAACAGGTATTGCTCTACATGCAGTCTGGACCGGTGTCGGTCCGTATCCGCTCCGTACCCGCTCCGACTGTTTAACGGTTGTTTAACGGTTTTTTGTCGGAGAGAGTTCGGAGAGGATACGGAGAGGGCTCGGAGAGGCCAACGACCTACGCCCGTTGTTTAGGTTTGCTGCCGGCAAGGGCGTAGAAGAGGATGTAGGCGAAACCGGCGACGACGATCCAGTAGGAGGGCTGGTAGCCAGCGGGGCCGAAGATGTCAACCACGGCGTTCATGGCCAGCGGCAGGATGCCACCGCCGCAGACGAGGGCCATGAAGAGACCCGAGGCGCGCTCGGTGTAGCGGCCGAGGCCTTCTACGGCGAGGTTGAAGATGCCGCCCCACATGACGGAAGTGCAGAGACCCACGCAGACGAGCAGGGCTGCACTAAGCGGTATGAGGTTGAAGCCGAAGCCATTGGCACCGTTGAAGCCGAGGAAGTGGACCTGGACGGTGACGGGAATGAAGATGGCCAGCAGCACCAGCGCCACAGCGGCGGCGGCAGCGACGCTGAGCATCTTGCGCGGCGATACCTTGGCGCCGACAAGGCCTCCGATGAGTCGCCCCACAAGCATCAGCAGCCAGTAGAAGCCGGTGACCGAGGCGGCCACGTCGTCGTCGTCAAGAGTGTCCTTCATCAAGTCGAGGTCGGGGTTCTGGAGCCACTTGTTAAGGATGTTGGGGGTGCCCACCTCGACGCCGACATAGATGAAGATGGCTATGGCGCCGAGCACGAAGTGGCGGTAGTTGAAGAGGTCGCGGAAGGGGAGTTTTTCGGCAGACTTGCCGGCTTCCACGGAGGTCTCTGTATTCTCGGGGATATTGGTCAGCAGGATGACGAGAAAAGCCACGGCAAAGATGGCCATTGCGGTGTACATCAGCGGGAAGGTGTCGGAGATGCGTGCGTCGACGATGGAAGGTATGAGAAGACCGGTGAGGACGATGACGGCGGTGCCGCAGAGCGAGTTGAAGGTGCCGCCGAACTGGATGAGCTGGTTGCCGCGGTTGCCGCCGCCGCCGAGGCGGTTGAGCATGGGGTTGACGACGGTGTTGAGCAGGCACATGGAGAAGCCGGCCACCAGGGCGCCGAGGAGGTAGACCCCGAAGCTGCCGACGATGCCGGAGAGGAGCTGGATGCCCACGCCGGTGAAGCCAACGGCGACAGCAATGAGAGCCGTGGTCTTGTAGCCGCGCTTTTGCAGCATGTTACCCGCCGGGATACCCATGAGGGCATAGGCTATGAAGTTGGCGAAGACGCCGAGGGTTCCCTGCCAGTTGGGGATGGTGAACTGGCTCTTGAGGATATCGCCCATGGGCGACGCCAGATTGGTGACAAAGGAGATCATGCCGAAGAGCAGGATCATCACAATGATGGGGATGACGTTGGTCTTGTGCGTTGTGTTGTCCATATTTTATATGTTTATTGTACGGATATAAAAAAGGCAGGCACATCGTTGCATGTGTCTGCCTTTGGTTTGGTGGTGTCAGCCTTTCAATGCTTCTGAGCCGCTGACGATTTCGATAATCTCGTTGGTGATGTTGGCCTGGCGGGCCTTGTTGTAAGAGAGGCGCAGGTCCTTTATGAGCTCGGTGGCGTTGTCGGTAGCCTTCTGCATGGCGTTCATGCGGGCGCCATGCTCGGCGGCCAGCGAGTCGAGCACCATGCGGTAGAAAGTGCTGCGCAGCGTCAGCGGTATCATCTCGCGTAGTATTTCCTCCTGTGACGGCTCATAAATATAGTCGTTGTTGGCCTTGCGCTCACCGTTCTCTGCCTTGCCACCCACACTTTCCACGGGCAGCCACTGCTCGCAGGTGATTATCTGGGTGAGGCTATTTTTGAACTTATTGTACACTACCTCGACGCGGTCGATGCCCTTGGCGGCGAAGTCGGCCATGAGGTTGTCGGCCAAGCCGGCGATAGCGTCGAAGGAGGGGCTGTCGAGGAACTCGTCGTAGGAGGTCAAGCTGAGGTTTTTCTGACGCGAGAAGAACTCGGAGGCTTTCCTGCCCATGCAGGCCAGCTTGATGGTAGCGCCCTCGCCTTGCCAGTGCTCTATGCGCTGCTGGGCGAGCTTGATGACGTTGCTGTTGAAAGCACCGCAGAGGCCTTTGTTGCTGGTCACAACCACTATCACCACACTATGCACAGGGCGCACAGCGTGGAAGGGTGTGAACGTCCCCTGCCCTTCTCCAATGTCGGAGATAATCTCCTGAAGAGAGGCGGCGTAGGGGCGCATGCCTATGATGGCATTCTGTGCACGGCGGAACTTGGCAGCAGAGACCATCTTCATTGCCGAGGTAATCTGCTGCGTGGAACTCACCGACGCTATGCGCGTGCGTACTTCTTTTAAATTAGCCATTATTTTTTGGTTTACAGTTTACGGGTTACGGGTTACAGCTAAAGTGCATGCACATCGGTTTGCTGCGTCAACCTCTTTAACCTTTAACCTCTAACCTTTAACCTTTACTTGTATCGTTCTGCTGTGTCAAGAGCCAAAGCCTTCATGGTGGCGAGGTCGCTGTCAATGAGCTTGCCGGCGCGCAGGTTGGCCAGTATGTCGGCGTGCTGCTGACGCATGAGGGTAAGGAACATCTTCTCGAAGTCGCGCACCTTGTCTACAGACACCTTCTGAAGCAGACCGTTGGTGCCACAGAAGATGATGGCAATCTGGTCCTCGACGGGCATGGGGCTGTACTGGGGCTGCTTGAGGATTTCCACGTTGCGTGCGCCCTTGTCGAGCACTGCCTTGGTGGCGGCGTCGAGGTCGGAGCCGAACTTGGAGAAGGCCTCGAGCTCACGATACTGGGCCTGGTCCATCTTGAGGGTACCAGCAATCTTTTTCATTGACTTGATCTGTGCCTTACCGCCCACACGCGAGACCGAGATACCGACGTTGATGGCGGGACGCACACCACTGTTGAAGAGATTGGTCTCAAGGAATATCTGACCGTCGGTAATGGAGATGACGTTGGTGGGGATATAGGCCGACACGTCGCCTGCCTGAGTCTCGATGATAGGCAGTGCTGTTAGCGATCCGCCACCCTTCACCTTGCCCTTGAGCGAGGCGGGGAGGTCGTTCATCTGGGCGGCGATGGCGTCGTTCTGGATTATGCGTGCAGCACGCTCCAACAGACGGCTGTGAAGGTAGAACACATCGCCAGGGTAGGCTTCGCGTCCGGGCGGGCGACGGAGGAGCAGTGAAACCTCGCGGTAGGCGACGGCCTGCTTGGAGAGGTCGTCGTAGATGACGAGGGCGTTGCGGCCCGTGTCACGGAAGTACTCGCCGATGGCGGCACCTGCGAAGGGGGCATAGAACTGCATGGCGGCAGGCATGGCGGCAGTAGCGGCGACAATGATAGTATAGTCCATGGCGCCCTTCTCCTGCAGGGTCTTCTGCAAGTTGGCCACGGTGCTGGCCTTCTGGCCACATGCCACATAGATGCAGTATACGGGATCGCCGGCATCGTAGAACGACTTCTGGTTGATGATAGTATCGATGGCGATGGCCGTCTTGCCAGTCTGGCGGTCTCCAATAATAAGTTCGCGCTGGCCACGTCCGATGGGAATCATGGAGTCGATAGCCTTGATGCCGGTCTGCAGAGGCTGCTCAACGGGCTGACGGTAGATGACACCGGGAGCCTTGCGGTCGATGGGCATCTCGAAGAGCTCTCCCTCGATGGGGCCCTTGCCGTCGATGGGCTCGCCGATAGTGTTGATAATGCGGCCCAGCAGTCCCTCGCCCACGGGTATGGAGGCGATGCGGCGCGTGCGCTTCACGGTGTCGCCCTCGTTGACGGTACTTATCTCGCCGAGCATAACGATACCGACGTTGTCCTCCTCGAGGTTCTGCACAATACCCTGGTCGCCGTTGTCGAACTCCACGAGCTCGCCGCTCTGAGCGTTACTGAGGCCGTAGACGCGGGCGATACCGTCGCCGACAGTGAGCACGGTACCAACTTCCTCAAGTTGCACGTCAAGGTCGACGTCGGCCAGTTGTTTCTTCAATATTGCCGATACTTCGGCAGGCTTAATATCTGACATATATATTACAGTTTACTTTCGTATTCGTTCTTAGCAAAGGCTATGCGGAGCTTACGTATCTTGGTGCGGATACGAGCATCGTACATCTTGTTGTCGAACTCGAGCTTGAAGCTGCCGAGCATCTTGGGGTCGGTGTGGTCGTGGAGCTCCACCTTCTTGCCAGTGTACTCCTCGACCATGCGCGTCACCATAGCGCGAGCGTTGTCGTCGATGGGCTGGTGTGTCACCAAATCGCTAAGCACAATACCCTTTGCATCACGGTAGAGTTCTATGAAGTGTTTGCTGATGCCCTGAAGGTTGACGGAGCGGTTCTTGCGTACCAAAAAGGAGAGGAAAGCCTTGGTGTCCTCACACACATGGGGGCCAAAAAGGTTCTGCACTATGGCATCCTTCTTGTCGGCACGTATCACCGGGTTGCCCAGCACGACAGCCAGTTCACGATTGTCGGCCATGACCGACTCGATGAGCTTCATGTCCTCGGCCACATGGTCAAGGTGACCCGTATCGGTAGCCAGCATGAAGAGAGCCTTTGCGTAGCTGTTATTTATACGGTAGGTGCTCATATCAGTTCAGTTGCATCCTTTCCATTTCGCGGGCGATGACAGCATCGGCCTTTGGCTTGTCGCTAAGTTCGGCACGGATAAGTTTCTCGGCTATCTCAATGCTGAGGTTGGCAATCTCGTTCTTGAGGTCAGTCATAGCCTTGAGCTTCTCGTAGTTGATATTCTCGCGGGCAGCGTCGACGATACGGTCGGCCTCGGCGGTGGCTTTGGCGCGGGCCTCTTCGATAATCTGGTCGCCAGCCATGCGGGCATCGCGTAGCATCTGGTCGCGCTCTATCTTGGCCTGACGGATGAGCTCCTCATTGTGTGCCACAAGGTTCTTCATCTCCTCGCGGGCTTTGGCAGCCTCGTTGAGGGAGGCGGCGATGGCTTCCTCACGCTTCTTGAGCGCCTTCAGTATCATCGGCCAGCCCCACTTGATGAGGATAAAGGCCAAGATGCCGAAAGAGATAAGCATCCAAACGAAGGTGCCAATACCTGGGTTTATGAGTGGGTTATTCATGTTGTTTTTGTTTAAATGGGGCTGCCAATCGCAGCCCCTGTTGTTTGTTGGTTCGCCTCTTTATTTGAGGACGACGAGCAGGCAGAGCACGACTGCGAAGAAGGCAACACCTTCAACGAGGGCAGCGGCGATAATCATCGTCGAGCGGATGTCGCCACCGGCTTCGGGCTGGCGGGCCATGCCTTCCATGGCTCCCTGACCGATTTTACCAATGCCGATACCGGCACCAACAGTAGCCAAACCAGCTCCGATGGCTGCTCCGAGGTAACCCCAAGCGATGCCTGCTACGGCCTGCAATGCAATGAGTAATGTTGACATAGTTGTTTGTTTTATGTTGTTAAACTGTTGTTACTTGTTCTAAAAAAAACGAATGCAAAGATATGCATTTTTTTACAATTAAATGTTAAAACCTCAAACTTTTTTTTCTATCAAATCAAGACTATAATGGAGGCCAACGTTTTTGCGACGTGCGCGAGCCATCTTTATGATAAGGTAGGAGCATGCGATGAGGTTGCGCAACTCCGATAGCGGCTCGGTGAGGACACTACGGTTGTAGAGATCCTCTGTCTCGCGGAAGATGAGGTTGAGGCGGTCGAAAGCTCGTTGCAAGCGCAAGTCGCTACGCACAATGCCCACATAATTCCACATAATCTCCTGAAGTTCGCGTTTCGTCTGCGTGATAAGAACCATTTCCTCATTTAGCACCATACCTTCTGCATTCCAGTCTGGTACCTCACTCTTAAAAGGAACCCCTTTGATAACATCTATCGCTGACAACGCGGCGTTGTGGGCATATACGACAGCCTCCAGGAGAGAATTGGAAGCAAGACGGTTGCCGCCATGCAAGCCCGTGCAACTGCATTCGCCAGCAGCATATAGATGCTTTATGGAGCTCTCGCCGTTGCGATCCACCTTTATGCCACCGCACTGGTAATGCGCAGCCGGACGGATTGGTATCATGTCGCGTGTAATGTCGATGCCAATACTCAGGCACTTAGCATAGATGGTTGGGAAACCTTCAATAAGATGTTTGCGACCTATGCCGCGTGCGTCAAGGTAAAGGTAATCCTTACCGCTAAGCTTCATCTCGTTGTCAATGGCGCGGGCTACAATATCACGTGGAGCAAGGCTTAAGCGAGAATCGTACTTCTGCATAAACTCATGGCCGTCACGATCCTTGAGCACGGCTCCCGCGCCACGCAAAGCTTCGGTAATGAGGAAGGCAGGCTTTTCTGCAGGATTGTAAAGACTTGTTGGATGGAACTGCATGAACTCCAAATCGCTCAGCACACCACGAGCGCGGTGCACCATAGCCACTCCGTCACCTGTGCTTATGACCGGCGTTGTGGTGGTACTGTAAACATTGCCCATGCCGCCGGTGGCAAGAAGAGTCACCTTGGCAAGGTAGGTGTCAATGCGATTGGTATCACAGTCAAGGGCATAGACACCATAGCATTCAATACCTGGTGTATGCTTGGTGACGCGCTGTCCAAGGTGGTGCTGCGTGATAATGTCGATAGCAAACTGGCGCTCCTTTATCTCGATATTTGGGTGTCGTCGCGCAGCTTCCAGCAGGCCACGTTCTATCTCCTCGCCGGTATTATCCTTATGGTGGAGGATGCGGAACTCAGAATGGCCACCTTCACGATGGAGGTCAAACTTTTCCCCGTGGCCGTCACGGTCAAAATTCACACCATACTGCACCAACTCGCGTATACGGTCTGGCGCCTCGCGGATGGTCATCTCCACCACTTCGCGGTCACAGATACCATCGCCTGCCACCAGCGTGTCATGGATATGCTTGTCGAACGAGTCGCTGTCGTACATCACTGCCGCTATGCCACCTTGTGCATAGCGCGTGGAGCCTTCTGCGGCGTCCCCTTTGGTAAGGATACACACCTTACCAAAGGGAGCCACCTTGAGGGCGAACGAGAGTCCGGCGATACCGGAGCCAACGACGAGAAAATCTACTTCGTAGCGCATATGTAGCATATTAAATTACTCAATAATTAGCTTCTTCACTGCCACACAACCGTTGCCGGCAATGCGGAGGAAGTATTGGCCAACAGACAGGCCGCTGACATCCAACGTCATCTGCTCGCCAGTAGCAGTGTATACACCCTGCTGTCGGCCTGTAGCATCCACAATCGTAACCGTGGCCTGAACGTTGAGTCCTGAGATGGTAACATAATTGCTCGTCGGATTAGGATATAACATTACAGACAGGGCATCGACATCATCAATACCGGTGTTAGCCGCAAACGTGGCAACATACGTTGCATTCTGGGTCACAACGATGACACGATATGCGTTCGTATCGCCATCGTTCCACTGGACGAAATGATAGCCGGAGTTGGGGATAGCTCCGATAGTCACAGCAGTGCCTTCATTATAGACACCCTCGCCTATGACTCTACCCATGAGAGTGTCGTTACTCAGGACCGTGAGAGTGTACTGCTGAGCGGGATTAGCCTCGAATGTGGCAACATATACTGCGTTCTCCGTGACCGTGACCACACGTGATGCATTGGTATTACCATCGCTCCAGTTAACGAAGTGATAGCCACCTTCCGGTGTAGCCGTCAGCTCCACAGGAGTACCTGCAGCGTATGTGCCTCCACCGGTAACGGTACCCCAAGCGGGGTTGTTGCTGACTACAGTGAGAGTGTACTGGGTGGGAGCATCTGCCTCGAAGTAGGCTGTATATGAGGCATTACCTGAGACATTGACAATACGCGGATTATCCACGTTGCCATCGTTCCATTGGGCAAAATGGTAGCCCTGATTGGGCAAAGCCGTGAGAATGGCCACCTCTCCTTCATTATATGTACCAGATCCGGAAACAGTACCCCATGCATCATTATTTGATAAAGCGGTAACATTATAAGTGACTACAGGGTTAGCCTCAAAGTAAGCGGTGTATGTAATATCTCCTGTGACGGTAACAGTACGTGTTGCGTTATCGTTGCCGTCGTTCCACTGGACAAAGTGATAACCTTGTACAGGGGTGGCTGTCAGCACAACCTGGCTACCTACAGCATAGGTACCACTGCCACTAACACTACCCATCGTCTCATCATTAGAGAGAACCGTTACCGTATAGAAGGTAATCTCGCTACCATTCTGAGCAAATGTTGCAGTATAACTGGCATTGGATGTCACCATGACAGTACGAACAGTTTCTGTATTCATGTCATTCCACTGGACGAAATGGCATCCTTCGGCAGGCGTTGCGGTGAGCTGTATCGACGTACCAGTCTCATACTCGCCTCCGCCACTCACAGTGCCCCATGCATCATTGTTGGATGACACAATGATTGTGTAACGCGGAATGATAATAGTATCAAAGATTGCAACATAATACGCATTGCCTGTTACAGTGATAGTACGAGTAGCATGGGTGTCCTGGTCATTCCAACGAACGAAACGGCATCCTGCTGCAGCATTAGCAGAAAGAGTCACCTCCGTGCCCTCGTCATACTCTCCACCTCCGGTAACAGCACCCCAGACCGGATTGCTGCTCATAACCGTAATAGTGTAACGGGTAGGCGGTATCTCCTCAAAGATTGCAATGTACGAGGCATCACCATTGACAGTAACGACACGGGGATTTTCCATATTGCCATCATTCCATGAGACAAAATGGTAACCTTCATTGGCAGTGGCTATAAGTATCGCTGTCATACCTTCGTCATATATTCCACTGCCGGTCACTGTGCCCCATGCCGTATTGTTGCTCGTAGCTGTCACCGTGTATTGGGTCGGCGGATTGGCCTCGAAAATGGCTATATACGTAGCATTGCCGTTTACTGTGATGGTACGCGGGTTCTGCGTGTTGCCGTCCTGCCACTGCACAAAGTGGTAGCCGCTGGCGGCCGTGGCAGTCAGCGTGGCCGTGGCGCCCTCGTTGTAGGTACCGCCACCGCTCACAGTACCCCAGGCGTTGTTGTTGCTCACCAAAGTGATGGTGTACTGCGTAGGCTGCGGAGCAGCGCTGGTGGCAATATCAACGTCGTCAATTATAAGGTATGAGCCACCCGTTGTTATGTACAGGAAGGCCAGTCTTACGGTGTCACCCTGCGACACGGTGAAAGTGAAGCTGTGCTGATCCCATGCCGTCGTGGTCACCGAGTCGAGAACATAACCATCCATCGGCTCCATATTGTGCCAGTCGAAGGCCATGGCATAATAATACAGTGTGGCTTCGGCATAAGCCTTGGCCTGCCACGTGGCAGTGTATGTGCCGGGAGTGGTGATTAGCGGCGACATCAGGTAGTCGCCACTGTAGTCGTTGCCGTTGTTGTTGCCGATACCGGCGGCGGCACTGCTGTTGGTGCCTATGCCTTCAAAGAAGAACCACGCGTTGGCACCGTTGTTGTTGTCGACATCGTTGTCCAGGTCATATGTACTCCAGCACAGAATCTGCTCACCGTCAAAATCCTCGCTGTATGGGAACGACGTTATCACACACTCTTCGTTCACAGGGTTGGTGCCGGGGTTGGCATCAGCCTCAAAAGTGGCGGTATAGGTAGCATTGCCCATTACGGTAATGGTGCGCGGGTTCTGAGTGTTGCCGTCCTGCCACTCCACGAAGTGGTAGCCCGTGTTGGCCGTGGCCGTCAAGGTGACCGTGGCGCCGCTGTTATATGTGCCGCCGCCTGTAACTGTACCC
>CACYSB010000023.1 GCA_902777005.1 uncultured Bacteroidota bacterium | reverse complement strand
CCCTTGGTGCCGAGGCTCTTGTCGGTCATGGCGATGATGATGAACACGTTGGCGTAGCTGCCGTTGGTGATGAAAATCTTGCTGCCGTTGAGCACCCAGCTGTCGCCGTCCTCGACGGCGATGGTCTGCTGGCCGGCGGCGTCGGTACCGGCATTAGGCTCGGTGAGGCCGAAGGCGCCAATCCACTCGCCGCTGGCGAGCTTGGGCAGGTATTTCATCTTCTGCTCCTCGGTGCCGGCCTCAAGGATGGGGGCGCAGCAGAGGGAGGTGTGGGCGGAAAGGATAACGCCGGTGGTGGCGCAAACGCGGCTGAGCTCCTCGACGGCCATACCGTACATGATGTTGGTGCCGCCGGCGCCGCCGTACTGGGTGGGGATGGGGATGCCCATGAGGCCTATCTTGGCCATCTTCTGGACGGTCTCCATGGGGAAACGCTCCTCCTCGTCGACTTCGGCGGCGAGGGGTTTCACTTCCTTCTCTGCAAACTCGCGAATCATCTGCAGGAAGAGTTCTTCTTGTTTGGTGAAGCTAAAATCCATTATGTTGTGTTTTTGTTGATACGTTGATATGTTGATATGTTGATAAGTTGTTGAGGTTAATTGCCTTCAGCGATGCGAGAACGTATCAACCTATCAACTTATCAACTTATCAACCCTTACTTTACTGCGATGGTTTCAATCTCGACCAGCACGCCCATGGGCAGGCCCTTGACGGCGAAAGCGGCGCGGGCGGGGCAGTCGGTGTTGTAATACTTGGCGTAGACCTCGTTCATGGGCTTGAAATACTCCATGTCGGCCAGCAGGCAGGTACTTTTCACCACATCCTGGAAGGTGTAGCCGGCCTCGTCGAGGATGGCCTTGATGTTCTGCATCACCTGTTCGGTCTGTGCGGTGATGCCTTCGGGCACGGTCTTGGTGGCGGGGTTGATGGGAATCTGACCCGAGATGTAGAGCGTGTTGCCGGCCTGGACAGCCTGGCTGTAGGGACCAATGGCTGCGGGGGCGTTGGGTGTGTTGATGATTTTCTTCATGTTATGACGTTTTTAGATTATTTGCCGAAAATGCAAATATACGAATATTTTATAATATAGTGCCACTTTTTCTTCTAAAAACTTTTCTAGTAGAGCATAATATGCTATGGCATAGTGTCTTGTGTTGTGTAAAATGCCGTGGGTCTTAATCCTACAGAGCCTCTCCGTAGTCGCTCCGTAGTCGCTCCGACTGTTCTACGGTTGTTTAACGGTTTTTGGTCGGAGGGAGGTCGGAGAGGAGGCGGAGGGGAGACGTAGAGGACGACGAGCCCAAGGGCAGAGGCACCGTTGAAAAAAAATTGCAAGAGAATTGAAAAATTATTATATTTGCAAATGGCGCATTGCGGTGTTGTGTTGGCGCAATGTGCTTGTAACCAGTAGAGTAAACAAAATCAAAATATATAAAGTTATGGCAAAGATAAAAAATCTCATTTCCAAACAGGGGTATGACTGGAAATTCAGCACCGTGGGCGGTGTGACCCGCGTGAACATTGAAAGCGGCGAGGACATTGCGCACCTCGACGAGTTGGACCAGAAGCTGTGGACCGTGCTCAGCTGTCCGGTGAAGGGTCTCGAGTTCGACGAGCGCACGCTGGCCATGATGGACACCGACCACGACGGCAAGCTGCGTGTGCATGAGGTCATGGCCGCCTCGCAGTGGCTCGGCAAGGTGCTGACGGACATGGACTACCTGACCGAGGGGCGCGACTCGATAGCCTTCTCGGCCATCAAGCAGGACACCGACGAAGGCAAGCAGGTGATTGAAGCCGCCCGCATGATACTGGGCAAGCTCGACGTCAAGAAGGACGAGATCAGTCTTGCCGACGTGAAGGCCTACATGGACGTGTATGAAGAGAAGTGCAAGGCCGAGTATACCGCCGCCGAGGGCGAGCCCTACGAGCCGCCTTACGGCGAGGGCAGCGACGCTGCCGAGGCCGCCGTGAATGCCGTGCGCGCCAAGTTGGCCGACTGGTTCATGCGCTGCAAGCTGGCGCAGTTTGACGAGGAGGCCATGCCGGCCCTCGATGTGCAGGTGGAGAAGATTGCCGCCATCAGCGACAAAAACCTGGGCGACAGCGTGGCCGAGATAGCCGACTATCCGCTGGCACGCCCCTCGAAGGAGGGTCTGCTGCCGCTGACCAAGGGCGTCAACCCCGCCTGGCAGGGCGCCATGGCCACGCTGGTGGCCGTTGTGCCGGACTTGGCAGGCAAGGAAACTGTGAGTGAAGAAGAGTGGGGCGCCGTGGTTGCCAAGGTGGACGCCTACACCGCATGGAAGGCTGCCGGTGAGACAGCCATGAACGAAGCCATCGCTGAGCAGCTTGCCGGCCATGCCGCCGCCATAGAGCCTGTGGAGCGCCTTCTGCGCTACTGCCGCGACTACTTCCGTCTGCTGCACAACTATGTTGTATTTAAGGACTTCTACCGCCGCGACGACAAGTACCTCGCCGTCTTCCAGGCCGGTAAGCTCTATATCGACCAGCGCTGCTGCGACCTGTGCGTCAAGGTGAGCGACATGGGCAAGAGCACCGGTACGGCCGGCAAGAGCGGCATGTACCTCATCTACTGCCACTGTGTGGCCAAGAGCGGCGGTGCCCAGATGGACATCGTGGCCGCGTTGACCGACGGCGAGATAGGCGGCCTGCATGAAGGCAAAAACGCCATCTTCTACGACCGCGCGGGTCAGGACTGGGACGCCACCATCACCAAGATAGTGGATAACCCCATCAGCGTGCGCCAGGCCTTCTGGAGCCCCTACCGCAAGTTCGGCAACTGGGTGACCGAGAAGATCACCAAGAGCGCTTCGGAGAAGGAGAGCAAGCAGTTTGACGAGATGACGACGAAGGCCGACACCGCCAGCACCAACATCACCGCCAAACCTGAGGACGGTGCCGCTGCCGAAAAGAAGCCGGCAGCGCCCTTCGACATAGCCAAGTTCGCCGGTATCTTCGCCGCCATCGGCCTGGCCTTCGGCGCCATAGGAGCCGCTCTCGGCATGCTGGGAGGCTTCATTGTAGCCAAATGGTACAACGTCATCATCCTTGTCGCCGCCGTGGTGCTTCTCATCAGCGGTCCCTCGATGCTGCTGGCGTGGCTCAAGCTGCGCAAGCGCAACCTTGGCCCCGTGCTCAACGCCAACGGCTGGGCCATCAACAGCGACGTGAAGATCAACACCACCTTCGGCAAGACGCTGACCTCGATGGCCAAGTACCCGAAGGTTGTCGCTCCCGACCCCTTCGCCGACAAAGGGATGCTGTGGTGGAAGAAGTGCCTCATCTGGCTCGGCGTACTGGCCGTGCTCTTCCTGCTTGTGTTCCGCCTGACGCAGCACCGCTGGGTGTGGCAGCCCAAGGCTGAGGAACCTGTGGCAGAAGTTGTGGACACTGTTGAACCTGTTGCAGAACCTGTTGTCGACACCTTGGCCGTCGAGGCTGTTGCTGAAGAAGCTCCCGCTGAATAACATGTTCTCCTGTTCGCTTCGCTCACGAAATCTATAAATCTTGTAAATTATTGCGCTTCGCGTAAGCTACCGCCGCAGGCGGAAATAATCTATAAGATTTATGGATTTCTGCCCGTAGGGCAAGGCGTGTTTTGATATAATGAGAAGTTGTTTTTTTGTCTTGTTATTGATGATGGCTTCGTCGGTTGTAGCACAGGAGGCGTTCACCGCCGCGTGGTGGAATGTGGAGAATCTCTTCGACACACGTGACGACCCGCGTACCAACGACGACGAGTTCACGCCGCAGGGCGACTACCACTGGACGCGCCGCAAGCTGCAGGCCAAGCTGCAAGGCATCGCCAAGACCCTGGCGATGATGGACCTGCCCGACGTGGTTGGGCTGGCCGAGGTGGAGAACAGCTATGTGCTGCGCGAGCTCTGCAACGGCACGCCGTTGAGGGTGGCAGGTTACCGCTATGTGCACCATGACTCGCCCGACCGCCGTGGCATAGACGTCGCGCTCATCTACCGGCAGGACCGCTTCCGTGTGCTACGCGACAGCGTGGTGCGTGTGAGTGACAGTGCGGCGGGGTTCTTCACACGCGACATACTGGTTGTGGAAGGTGTCACACCGCAGGGTGACAGCGTCTGCCTTGTGCTCAACCACTGGCCATCGAAGAAGGGTGGGGAAGAGGCTGAGGCGCATCGTGTGGAGATAGCGGCAAGGCTGCGCGGCCTTATGAAAGAGCTGCATGCCAAGTACCCGCAAGGTGCCGTGGTGGCCATGGGCGACATGAACAGCACCGCCGACGAACAGCCTATGTCGGTGGGCATGGCTTTCGGCGACGACAGCGTCAACAGCGACGGAATACGCAACCTCACGCTGCGCCTGCCGCGCGACTGGGGCAGCCACAAGTTCCAGGGACAGTGGGATTACATTGACCAGGTGCTGCTGCTGGCCGGAGAAGGGTGGCTTGTGGGGGACTTGAAGGTGATGCGCTACGACCACCTGCTAACAGGAGAGAAGAACAGGCCCGGCGTGCGTCCGCGGCGCACCAACCAGGGCATGCGCTACGAGGGTGGCCTTAGCGACCACCTGCCGCTGCGTCTGCGATTGAAACGAATAAATATGGATAATAAATAATTTAAGTATGAAGAAAACATTTGTTTTTGTAGCACTGTTGGTGGGTGTGGTTATGGCCCAGGCACAGAGCGCCAAACTGTCGCCGAGCGCGGCGATAAAGGCCATGGAGATAAGTCAGGGCCGGTGCACGGTGGACGACGTGCATGCTTTCGCTATCTTTGCAGAAGGCGTTGACATCAAGGCTTTGGATGCTTTTGGCGTGAAAGTGAATTCACAAGTGGGCAACATGGCCACTGTGCAGATACCCACCAAGCGTTTTGCCGACTTTGTGGCTTCAGGCCTTTGTTCGTATATCAATATGGGTCATAGTGTGTATCCAATGAATGACAAAGCACGTGCCGATATGGGTGTGGACTATATCCACCGAGGTGTGAACCTGCCGCAGGGTTACGACGGTACAGGCGTGGTGGTGGGTGTCGTAGACATAGGTTTCGAATACGGCCATCCCTCGTTCTACGATACCACCGGCACAACGCTCCGTATCAAGCGCGTATGGCAACAGAAAGATTCCTCCGGTATACATCCCGATGGATTCTCCTATGGCACCGAGCTCACAACCATGCAGGAGATACTTGGCGCGGTTACCGATAATCCCGACAAGGGACATGGAAGTCATGTGGCCGGTATTGCAGCCGGATGCGGTGCTCCCGATATGGCCGGACGCCGCTATAGCGGTATGGCTCCAGCGGCCGACATAGTGATGGTGGCTACCAATATGACAGATAACGGCATCATGGATGGTATCCGCTACATCCACAACTATGCCCGCCAGGTGCATAAGCCTTGCGTTATCAACCTGAGTCTCGGTACATTGATTGGCCCGCACGACGGATTGGGTGTTAGCGATGTTATGCTGGCAAACTACCTGGACCAGCTGGACAGTATCGTCGTCGTGGCATCGGCTGCCAATAGCGGCAGCAACAGAAACCACCTGCATCACCAGTTCTCGGCCTCAGATACCGTTGTGCGCACCTATTGCAGAGATTTGGTAGCAGGAGACTACTCCGCTTCATTGGATTGCTGGGGTGCCCAAGGCGACGTGTTTTCGCTTGCAATCGAGTTGAACGACAGGGATCAGAACGGAGTAATCACCAGTGTCGATGCGACTCCATTCATCTCAAGTAACATCGACTCTACATATTCTTTTGAATTGCATTCGCCCGCCCCACGCGACAGTGTCTATTTATGTGACATCAGTGTTTCGTATACAAACACCTTGAATAATAGACCTGAGATCTATGTGAATATCCATAAATCCGGCCGACGTGTGTCAAGCGACCTTTTTGCCCTCATCATTAAGTCTACAAATGCCGACGTCCATGTTTGGAGTGATGAATTCGGTTTCGCGAACATGAACAATAGCGCCTTCGTCCAAGGCGATGCAGAATACACCATTGGCGGCTTTGGCGCTAATACAGACGCTGTGATTTCTGTCGGCAGTTATGCCACACGTACCAAGCGATTGACCGAAAACGGTAATATCACCAACATCAGTTCCACAGAAGAAGGAGCCCTCTCAAGTTTCTCTTCGCATGGTCCCACTTATGACGGCCGCGTGAAGCCCGACATCTGCGCCCCCGGCCAGCATCTGGTTTCGTCCATCAACACTCCCTATCTGCCCACCTACGGCATGAACTACGATTTCGATTCGGTCGTCTTTAATGGCCAGACCTACCATTATGCCATTATGCAGGGCACCTCTATGTCGTCGCCTGCCGCCGCCGGTATTGTGGCTCTGTGGCTACAGAACACTCCGGAACTCGATGTCGACACTGTGCGTACCATCTTACATGCCTCAGGCCGCACCGACTACTACACCGGCGATCTACCTGCCGCAGGCAGCAACCTTTGGGGATGGGGAAAGATTGACCCCTTTGCGGGCCTGCCTGCCACCACAGTGCCTATGTATCAGGTCGACGCTGTGCCGTATGACTATATGCAGGGATATGTCGTCGGTGGTGGACGCCATCCGCAGGGGCCTCATACTGTCACAGCATATTCTGTAGAGGGTTATGCCTTTAGCTACTGGAGTGACGGTAATACCGATAATCCCCGTGAAATCAACCTAACCTCCGATGTAGAGCTTGTGGCATACTTCGTTGAATCAGCGTGCGACACCATCAGGCAATTCCCCTGGGTGGCAGATTTCGAGGGGAGCGCCCTCACCTGCTGGGAGATGAATAAGATTGTTGGTGCTAGCGAATGGACATATTTGGCGCAAAGTATGGTGTCCATTTCTGTTGACGGCAACATCGACAACTGGTTGATTTCGCCGTATATACGCGTTGCTGAAGGTACCTCGCTTATTTTCGATGGCGCAAGCCGTGTTCATGACAGCCTGGCTATTATGGCCCTTACAGGCAACGACACCATCCTCCTTGCTGACGAATACTTCACCGATACCACGGGCGGTATAAGATATGTGAGCCTGAACCCTGTCGCAGGCCGTACCATCCGTATCGGCTTCCATCACCATGCCTCCACGGCCAGCGGCTTTGTGAGAATATTTAGTGCCAAGGTCGATTATTACGAAGGCATAGAGGGTGCTGCAGCGCCAACATACCGTGTCAATGCCGACGGCTTGCGGTTTACCGTAAGCGGTGCACCGAAACAGCAGCTCAGCGTCTACGATGCTATGGGCCGCTGTGTTGTCTCGTCGCCTGAAGCCAACGGCACATTCACTATGCCGGCCTCCGGAGTCTATGTTTTGCGAATCGGCAATCAGCCGCCGCGAAAGATAGTGCTTGTAAAATAAGCCTAAGAAAAAAGACTCACCGGCCGGTGGGTCTTTTTTTTGTAAAAAATGTTGCATATTCATTTTATTTTGTATCTTTGCAGCGCAATGTTTAAGTGGTGAGTATGCTCAACAGACATTGCGCCAGTGCTTTGAAAGGTTATTGCATCGAGGTCTCTCCGCCGCAGAGGTGGAGGCCAAGAGGGGAATCGCGTGAAAATCGCGAGCTGTCGCGCAACTGTAACTCCCATCATAAAGGAGAAGCCAGAGTACCTGCCTTGATGTGTTAATTGGCAATGCTTTCGCGTCAAAGGCGGTTTGTCGAAACTGATATCCCTATTCCATGGATATTTGATTCTGTAACTTAATTTATGGCTGTTGGCATTTGCCCAATGGCTGGTTAAACTATTATAACAAAATGAACTGGAAGGACGAATATAAGAGGAAAGTGTCGCGTGTCGATGATGCCATCAAGGATATCCATGACGGCGACTGCGTTGTGCTGGGCCATGCTGCTGCAGTGCCCAAGATTGTGCCCAAGGCTATGGCTGACCATTGCGAGGACTACAATGATGTAATAATATTTCACATGACCACGTTGGGCGACAACCCTTTGCTGCATCCGCGGTGCTATGGCCATTTCCGCCATGTGAGCAACTTCCTCAGTGGCAATTCGCGCGATGCCGTGAATCACCTTGAGGGGGATTTCTTCCCGGCCTATTTCCATGATGTGCCCGGAATGATTGGCGACGAGATACCGTGTGATGTGGCTATCTTCCAAGCCACTCCGCCCAACGAAGAGGGCTACTGCTCTCTGGGAGTCAGCTGCGACTATGCCTTGGCTGCCATACGACGCGCCCGCTCGGTGATAATAGAGACCAACGAGATGATGCCTTTTGTTGGCGGCGACAATATGATTCACGTGTCGCAGATAGACCATATCATTCCCTGTGCCTACCAGCTGCCTGAGCTGCATAGCGACGCCCCTTCTGATGTGGAACAGGCCATCGGGCGTCACTGTGCCTCGCTGGTGACAGACGGCGCCACCCTGCAGCTTGGCATAGGTGCCATACCCAACGCCGTGCTCAGCGAGCTGGGCGATAAAAATGACCTCGGCATACATAGCGAGATGTTCAGCGACGGTGTGGCAGCACTGATGAGGCAGGGCATCATCAACGGTCGCCGCAAGACCATGCACCGCGGCAAGGTGGTGGCTACCTTCATAATGGGCAGCCGTGAACTGTACGAGTTTGTGGACGGCAACGACAGCATAGAACTCTATCCCGTGGACTATACCAACGACCCGATAGTCATTGCGCAGCAATACCGCATGACATCCATCAATTCGTGCCTTGAAGTCGACCTCATGGGGCAGGTGGCTAGCGAGACCATAGGCATGCGCCAGTATAGCGGCATCGGCGGGCAGATCGACTTCGTGCGCGGTGCCTCCATGGCCCGCGAAGGCAAGAGCATCATAGCCATGCCCTCGACGGCGGCCGGCGGCACCATATCGCGTATCAAGCCCTTCCTCACCCCCGGCGCTGCGGTGAGCACCACGCGCAACGATGTCAACTACCTCGTCACCGAGTACGGCATAGCCCGCCTCAAGGGCCGCACCTTGCAGCACCGCGCCGAGGACCTCATCAGCATCGCGCATCCGGACTTCCGCCCCATGCTCATTGAGGAGTACGAGCGGCGCTACCAGTGCAAATATCCGCAGCAATAGTTTCGGCAGTTTCTGCACAAAATATTTATTGTTATCCGTATCGTGGAGGCTTCCCCTGTAAGGGGAGGTCTCTTTTTTTTGCCTGTATGATGGTATTTATTGCTATATTTGCATCGTGAAAATATTGTATAACTCTTGATAAACGTATGTGTATGAGAAAACTGTGTATTGCAGCCTCGATGCTGCTTGTGCTGGCGGCAGCGGATGCTTCGGCGCAATGGAGTGTGGGCCTGCGTGGCGGATGGACAAGTACTACCATAAGCCGCTACGATGCCGGACGCATGGACGAGGCTTACTCTGCCCTTGGCGGCTTTGAGGCAGGTGTCCAGGGGCGTTTCGCCGTCAACCCATGGCTCGCTGTTCGCGCCAACCTGAGCTTCATGCAGCGCTCGCACCGCATGGACCGCAACCTCAACTACCTCGACCCGGTATATACCGAGCACACCAACAGCTACCTGATGCTGCCGCTGCTGGCCGGATTCTCGTTTGGCGGCGAGCGCCTGCGCGGCCATCTGCTGGCCGGCGGCTATGCGGGATACTGGCTCAGCGAACAACGCAAGGGCACCACATTCTGGATGACCGACTACAACGTGTACTTCGAGCCTTTCGATGAGAAGCGCGACTTCACCGACGAGGACAGCCGCCTCGATGCCGGCGTCGTCTTCGGTGCCGGCCTCTCCTACGGCATCGGCGAGAAGTGGGAAGTCGGGCTGGAGGCGCTCTATTACTACGACCTCACTTCGCACCACAAGGGTTACGCCCACCTCGCCGACCCTCGCTACCTCAACACCTTTTCATTAACCCTTAGCGTCAACTACAACCTATGAAAAAGTATGCATTGACCTTAATCGCCGCAACGCTGCTGTTTGTCGCCTGTCGCAAGGAGGCCGACTACATGCCCTACGTGGGCGAGTCGCCCAAGCTGGCATACAGCACCTATACCGAACAGTTCGAATACCTCTGGAAGACCATCAGCACCGCCTACGTCTTCTGGGACATCGACACCGTCGATTGGGACGCCACCTACACGCGGCTGTTGCCCGGCTTCCACTCCCTCGACCAGAAGTACAAGGACAGCGGCTTCGTGCGCGTCACCGACCTCGAGCCCCTGTACACCAGCATGTTCGGTTCCATGATTGACCACCACATGAGCGTCTATGTGGAAAACCTGCATCCACATCCGTCCGATCCCATCCCGAGCCGCATCAATGTCCGCCCCTCATCCATCGAGGTCCCGACGCGCCCCTACTATATCGAAGACCGCAGTACCGAACAGGCAGGCATACAGGCTTTCTTGTCTACTGTTGAGGCAAACTACACGGTGCTGGCGCACGAGTCGGGCACCTTCGCCTTCTACGACGCCGGTTTGTCGTCGGCCGTGACGCTCCACTACTGCCTCTTCAGGCTCCCTGACGGGCGCGTGGTGCCCTATCTGTGGCAGTCGATGGCAGCCCTCACCCCTTTGATGAAGGGTAATGGTACACCTGCCGGCAAGGCGTTGGTTGAGAACTGGCTTCAGGCTGTCTGTAGCAGCACCAACCTGGCAGGCATCATCCTCGACAACCGCGCCAACCGCGGCGGTTTCCAGGACGACCTCGACTACCTCGTCGGCCCCTTCCTGAACGACCGCGTCGCAATCTTCGAGACACGTTACAAGGAAGGCCCCGGCCGCCTCGAATACTCCGCATGGTGTCCCTACTACCAGAGTCCCAACACCGACTACCACCGCGACATCGCTGCCGAGGGCATCCCCTATGTCATACTAACCTCCGTCAATACCGTCAGCATGGGCGAGATAGAACCACTCACTGCCAAGGCTGTCATCCCCACGACCCATGTCATGGGCGAGCGCACCTGGGGCGGCACATGCCCGCTGCAGCCCAACGCTGTCGACCTTAGCTATAACGCCCCCTATGGCGATGGCGATAACCTTAAAGGACACTACATCTACTCCTCCACCTTCGGCACACGCATCGGCGGCCAGCGCCTCGAAGGCATCGGCTGCGTCCCCGACGAGGTCATCAACCGCAAGGACGACCCCTCCCAGAGCTTCAAACCGTTACTCGACGCGGCGCTGACTTATATCCAAAACCATTAATTAAGCCATACTACTGTCCGTGGTTAGGGGGCATGCTATAGGCATGCTCCCCCTTTTTTATTTATTTTGAGAGTATATACAACCTACATAACACAGTATTATCTCTTTAATTTGCAAGTGATTATAATGAGTAAATAAGGAGAAATATAAGACAAATATAAGAGATGATGCCTTATCATGCTGGTTTTCAATGGGTATTCGTTCGGTTATGTTAAATAGGGTTGGGTGCATGAGTGGAGCCGTGTATGGGAGGGTTTATAGGAGGGTGGGGAGGATGCTATCACCATAAATGGTGAGATTTTTTTATAAAAAGTGGCAAAATATAATTTTTATTTTGTATATTTGTCCCGTCGTACGCAAGCTGATGTTTGTGTATGGTATTGATAATTAGTTAAATAAATATAATATTAATCCTAAAAAGTCACATCTATGACAAAAGTTAAATCTTTAGCTGACCTGAAGGCCATGCGCGAGAAGCTCCAGAACAATCTCGACATTCGCGAGAAAGCGGAGAATCCTGAGTCGCTTGTCCAGATTAAGGTTGCTATGGCCACTTGCGGTATCGCCGCCGGTGCCAAGCAGGTTATGGAACACATGATGCAGAAGGCCGACGAGCTCCACATCCCCGCCGTCTTCACGCAGACCGGCTGCATGGGCTACTGCCACGCCGAGCCCACCCTCGAGGTGCGCGTCCCGGGCAAGGACCCCATCGTCTTCGGCCACGTCGACAACAACCGTGCCGATGAGATCCTCACCAAGTACGTCCAGAACGGCGAACTCGTCGAGGGCATCATCCCCGTCAACTACGAAACCATTGACAAATAAGACTTAGAAAATCATGGCAAAATACAAAATGCATATTCTGATCTGCGGCGGTACCGGATGCAAATCCAGCAACAGCCTCCAGATCATCGACAATTTCCACAAGATCC
>CACYSB010000022.1 GCA_902777005.1 uncultured Bacteroidota bacterium | reverse complement strand
CTGGCTGGAGAACATGCTGGGGTCGTCGGCCACCACGATGATGACACCCTTGGTGCCGATGATGGAGGCGTTCATGAAGGGGTCGCCGCAGACGTTGAGGCCCACGTGCTTCATGCAGGTCATGGCGCGCTTGCCGCTGTAGGCCACGCCGATAGAGGCCTCGAGGGCGGTCTTCTCGTTGGCGCACCAGTTGGCGACAACACCCTGCTCTTTGGCCTGTTTGCTCTTCATCACGTATTCTGTAATCTGGGTCGACGGGGTGCCCGGATAGCTGTTGATGGCGCTACCGCCGGCATCGATAAATGCCTGTGCTATAGCCTCGTCGCCTAAAAGGAGGAGTTTTGACATAATGCTGTATTTTTGTTAATATTATTCTTTAGTTTGGATTTGCAAAGGTATGAAAAAAAATCCATACACCATAATAAAATTTACGTATAATTTATAATGCATTGATGTCTAGTATTTTGTGGCCGTATGATGACAATTGTGCCAGATGTGTGTTGGTTTTGTCTGCGGTCGCTCCGTACCCGCTCCGTACCCGCTCCGACTGTTCACCGGTTGTTTAACGGTTTTTGTTCGGAGAGGGGTCGGAGGGGAGACGGAGGGGGAGCGGAGCAGTGCCGTTTTGAAAATTTTTTCGCTCAATTGAAAATTATTTCGTAATTTTGCACCCAAATATAAAGTTGAAATATTATGTCCGACACACTTGTTATCACACCGACCTACAACGAAAAAGAGAACATAGAGGCTATCATACGCAAAGTCTTCTCGCTCCCGAAAGAGTTTGATATGCTCATCGTTGAGGACAACTCGCCCGACGGCACGGCCGATATCGTGAAGCGCCTGATGCAGGAGTTTCCCAACCGCCTGTTCATCGTGGAGCGCAAAGGCAAACTGGGTCTCGGCACGGCCTACCTCGACGGTATGCGGTGGGGCAACGAGCACGGCTACGACTATATGATCGAGATGGATGCCGACTTCAGCCACAACCCTGACGACCTGGTGCGGCTCTACGACGCCTGCGCCTCGGGCAAGGGCGACGTGGTGGTTGGCTCGCGCTATGTGGGCGGCAAGGTGTCGGTGGTCAACTGGCCAATCGGACGACTGCTGATGAGCTACTATGCCTCTAAATATGTGCGCATTGTCACCGGCATGAAGGTATGCGACGCCACGGCGGGCTTCGTCTGCTGGAGCCGCAGGGTGTTGGAGCGCATGAAGTTCGACAAGGTGAAGTTCGTCGGCTACGCCTTCCAGATAGAGATGAAGTACACCGCCACGCGCCTGGGCTTCAAGGTCTACGAGGTGCCCATCGTCTTCACCGACCGCGTGCTGGGCACATCGAAGATGAGCATGAAGATATTCAAGGAGGCCTTCTTCGGTGTCTTTAACCTCAAGTTCCGCAACTGGAAAAACTACTAATTTTCCTGCTTCGCGAGATCTTGTAGATCTTGTTGATTTGCTGACGCATGGATTTTGACGACATAAAATATGAAGTTCGTGGTGCGGCCATGGAGGTGTATAGCCACTTTGGACCTGGATTGTTGGAATCTGTGTATGAGAAGGCAATGATTAGGGAATTAGAACTTCGTGGATTGAAAGTTCAGTCACAAGTTAGTATTCCTATCATGTACAAAGGCGCTAAGTTGGGTGATGATTTGCGTATGGACTTATTTGTAGAAGATGAATTGATTGTAGAGTTGAAGTCTGTTGAGGAAATCAAGGATGTGTTCTATAAACAATTGCGTACCTATTTGAAGTTAATGAATAAAGAAGAAGGGCTATTGGTAAACTTTGGAGAATATGATTTCAAGAAAGGTTTGAGGCGTGTGACAATATAACCTGCGTAGCTGCGCGAAGCGCGAAATCTACAAGATCCACAAGATCTCGTGAGCGGAGCGAGCAGGAGAAACAAAAAGGAGAAAAAAAGATAAACAGAGATAAAATGAGAAAGATATTGTTGACATTGGCGGCGGTGATGTGCGCCGCAACGATGATGGCGCAGGAGAAGCTCCTGCAGTGGGACCAGCTGATGGACCGCGGCCTTTATCCGCAGCGCGAGATGATGAGCTTCATCTTCGCCCCCGACGGCAAGACCGTGACCTACTACAAGGGTGGCGAGGACAAAGGATATTATGGCTTCGACGGCAAGAAGGAGTTCAAGCTCAGCGAAAAGCAGCAAGACTGGCGCAAGCCGAAAGACAACGACCCCAAGCTGGAAGAACGTGTTGAACTGAAGGAGGGCAACCTCTATGTCGACGGCAAGCTCGTGGAGCGTGGCGACGGATATAATGTTGTCCTCGGCGAGAGCGTGCACCGCAACGAGTTCGGCATCAATGGCGGCCTCTTCTGGTCGCCCAAGGCCAATAGGCTGGCCTTCTACCGCATGGACCAGAGCATGGTGGAGGACTATCCTATCGTCGACACTAAAGCCCGCGAGGCCGAAGTGCGCAACATCAAGTACCCCATGGCCGGCATGAAGAGCCACGAGGTGACGGTGGGCGTGTGGGACTGTGCTTCGCAGAAGCTGGTGTATCTAAATACCGCCCGCGACACCACGGTGCACGAGCGCGAGATGTACCTCACCAATATCGCCTGGAGCCCCGACGAGAAGTATGTCTATATCGCCAAAGTGAATCGCGAGCAGAACCACATGTGGCTGGAGCAGTACGATGCCGCGACGGGCGACTTTGTGAAGACCCTCTTCGAGGAGACCAACCCCCGCTATGTCGAACCCTGCGAACCGATGATATTTACCCCCAAGGGCGACCAGTTCCTCTGGTACTCAATGCGCGACGGCTACAAGCACCTCTACCTATATAATATGGATGGTACGCTGGTGAAGCAGGTGACCAGAGGCGAGTATGAGGTCGAGGGCTTTATACAGTTCGACAAGAAAGGCGAGAATATCTTCATCTATGCCAACAAGGACAACCTGGCGGGCCGCGATGCCTATCGCGTCAGCCTTAAGAAGGGCACGATGGAGTGCATGACTATGACCGAAAACGGTCTGCACGGCACCCACAGCGTGGCCGTCAATGAGGCTGGCACTATGTGGGTCGATATGTGGAGCAGTGTCAATGTGCCGATGCGCGCCGACTTGCGCGACTGGAAGCACAAGAACCCCATAAAGACCTTCTTTGAGGCCGAGAACCCCTTGAAGGACTACGCCATGCCCGAGGTGAAGCTCGGCACCATCAAGGCCGCCGACGGCAAGACCGACCTCTACTACCGCCTCATCACGCCCCCCAATATGGAGAAGGGCAAGAAATATCCCACGCTGGTGTATGTCTATGGAGGCCCGCATTCGCAGCTTGTTACCGACAGCTGGCTCGGTGGCGGCAACCTCTACTTTATGTTCCTTGCCCAACAGGGTTATGTAGTCTTCACCGTCGACAACCGTGGCACCGACAACCGTGGCTTTGAGTTCGAGAGCTGCACGCACCGTCACCTCGGCGAGATTGAGATGGCCGACCAGATGGAGGGCGTCAAGTTCTTGAAGAGCTTGCCATATGTGGACGAGAATCGCATGGGTGTTGAGGGCTGGAGCTTTGGCGGCTTCATGACCATCACCATGAAGCTGGCGCACCCCGAGGTGTTCAAGGTGGGCTGCGCCGGTGGCCCCGTCATCGACTGGAAGTGGTATGAGATAATGTATGGCGAGCGCTATATGGATACCCCGCAGGAGAATCCCGAAGGCTACGAGAACAACTGCCTGCTCAACAAGGCCAAGGATCTCGAAGGCCGCCTGCTGGTCATCCACGGCGCCGAGGACAACACCGTAGTGTGGCAGCATTCGCTGGAGTTTATCGAGCGCTGCATCAACAACTACAAGCAGGTCGACTATTTCGTCTATCCGCACCATGAGCACAATGTACTTGGCCGCGAGCGCCTGCACCTCTACCAGAAGATGTTTGATTATTACGAAACACATTTGAAATAATGTTTACAGGAATAATAGAGACCACCGCCCGTGTGGTCAAGATTGAGAAAGAGAACACTAACCACCACTTCACACTGGAGGTGCCGTTCGGTGACGAGCTGGCCATCGACCAGAGCATGGCGCACGACGGCTGCTGCTTGACGGTGGTGAAAGTGGACAAGGAGAAGAAACAGTATGTGGTTACCGCTATGGACGAGACCATGCTCAAGACCAACCTCGGCACATGGCAGGTGGGCACAGAGGTCAACGTGGAGCGCTCAATGCGCATGGACGGCCGCTTCGACGGTCATATTGTCCAAGGCCATGTTGACCAGACGGCCACATGCACCAAGGTGGTTGACGATAACGGCTCGTGGCGCTTCTACTTCGAGTATGACGCCAAGAACGCCCCCAGCATCACAGTGCCGAAGGGCAGCATCAGTATCAACGGCGTAAGCCTTACGGTGGTGGACAGCGAGCCCGGAATGTTCTCAGTGGCCATCATCCCCTACACCTACAAGGTGACCAACTTCCACAACTTCAAGCCCGGCACGGTGGTGAACATTGAGTTCGACGTATTCGGCAAGTATGTGCAGCGCTTGCTTGAGCAGTATATGGCGGCGCAAAAATAATAGTGTAACTATCAAAACAAACGATATCTTGAAAGCAAAACATACAATCTTGGTGACTCTGTTGCTGCTCGCCACAATGCCTATCCAGGCCCAGGTGCAGTGGGAGAATATGATAAACAAACTGAAGGTGGAGGCACGTGCCGACGGTGAGCTTTTCACCACCGACTCGACGCCGCAGTTCGGCTTCCACGGCAAGTATTTCAATCTGATGCTCGGCGGCGAGCTTGGCGGCGGTGTCAGCTACTACTTCAAGCAGCGCATCGTGGCCAACCCTGGCTCTGTGATGTTTTTCGACAACACCGACTTCCTGTATATCGACTACAAGCCCACGCAGAACTGGCGCCTGCGCTTCGGTAAAGACGCAATGGCTATGGGTGGCTTCGAGTATGACGCTTCGCCCATCGACGTCTATTTCCCCACCACGCTGTGGAACAGCATCTACTGCTTCCAGCTCGGCATCAGTGGGGCTTATATTAGCGACGACGGCAACCATACCATTGTTGCGCAGGTGACCAACTCGCCCTATATCAACTCCACTGGCCTGAGCTACGACGCCGGTCTGGTGTCGTACAACCTCTGCTGGTACGGCACTGTGGGCCATTGGAACACCATCTGGAGCACCAGCATGATTGAACGCGAGTGGAGCAAATTCATGAACCTTACGATGATCGGCAACAAGCTGGTCTTCGACAAATGGGATATATATGTCGACTTCATGCACCATGCGCTATCTTTTGACGACTGGGGCAAGAATTTCGGTGTGGTGAGCTGCGCCAACTATTATTTCACCCCTCAATTCAACATCTTCGTCAAGGGTATGTATGAGCAGAACAAGTCCGAGGTTGACCTCAACTCGGCGGTGGCTCTCGACCACCTGCTGCTTGCAGGCCATACCTATACACGCTATGGCCTCGGCTTCGAGTGGTTCCCGACCGAGCAGAAGAACGTGCGTCTGCACACCTACGTATGCCGCATGGAGGAGTGGGACAGAAACACGCGGATTAGCGACACGTGGAACTTCAACATTGGTGCCACATGGACGATGGACTTTTACAAACTCTTTAAGAAATAAGCTATGGAAGAGAAGCACAACAACCATAACCTGCTGAATTCTTTGCTTTCGGTGGTCGACCCGTTCCAGGTGTTCCGTCACCATGAGACTGACCCCAACAAGCGCAGTGGCAAGCCGCGCCGCCTGAAGTTCACCACCAGCCGCAGCCTCGAGGCCCTCATCTTCCTCGTCTGCTTCTTCGGCTTCTTCGGCTTTCTGGCTTGCAAGATGACCTTGCCGCACATGCTCAACACCTTCATGCAGACGGCCTACAGCCTGCTGCTTGAGACTGTGTTCTACATCATGGCCATCTGTGTGCTCATGGGTGCAATCAGCAAGCTCCTCACCGAGTTCGGCGTGGTTCGCCTGATGGAGAACATCCTGCGCCCGCTGATGAAGCCGCTGTACAACCTGCCCGGTGTGGCTGCATTGGGTGCCGTGATGACCTTCCTCAGCGACAACCCCGCCATAATATCGCTGGCCAAGGACAACAACTTTGCCCGCTATTTCAAGAAATACCAGCTGGTGTCGCTCACCAACTTCGGCACTGCCTTCGGCATGGGCCTGGTGGTCATTGCCTTCATGACCGGCAAGGGCTACGGCAGCGGCGCCCTTGTGGGCCTGCTGGGTGCCGTCATCGGCAGCATCGTCTCCACGCGCCTCATGCAGCGCTTCACGCTGAAGAGCTACCCCGAGATGGACAGTCCCGTCACCAATGAGGAGGGCACCGAGCAGAACATATCGTTCAAGAGTGAGGGCAACGCTTTCCAGCGCTTCCTCAACGCCATGCTCGACGGCGGCAAGAGCGGCGTCGGTATCGGCGTGGCCATCATCCCCGGCGTGCTCTGCATCTCCACCATCGTCATGATGCTCACCTTCGGCCCTGCCGGCGAGAACGGCGAGTATCTGGGCAAAGCCTACGAGGGCGTGCCCGTCATCACATGGCTGGCCGACAAGATTAACTTCGTCTTCTACTGGCTCTTCGGCTTCGAGAACGGCGCTTTGGTGGGCTTCCCCATCACGGCCCTCGGTGCCGTGGGTGCCGCCATCGGCTTGGTGCCGACATTCGACGCCATGGGCATCATCAACAACAACGCCATCGCCGTCTTCACCGCCATGGGCATGTGCTGGAGCGGCTACCTGAGCACCCACACCGCCATGCTCGACAGCCTCGGCTACCGCAAGCTCATCGGCAAGGCCATCGGCGCCCACACCATCGGCGGCCTCTGCGCTGGTATCGCTGCCCACTGGCTCTGGGTGTTGCTGGCGCTGATATTCTAAAAGTGAAGCTATGGGACTGAAGGAACAGATACGCCGTTTCCGTGATTGGCAGAAGGAGGCCGTCCACTACTCGGATGAGCATCTGGAGCCGCACCATTGTCCCAACTGCGGCCATGATTTCGAGGGCAACTACTGCCCCGTGTGCCGTCAGGGTGCCGGCGACGGACGTATCACTTGGAAGTGGGTGTATAAATGTGTGATGGAGGTGTGGGGTATGGAGTCGCGCTCGCTGCCTTACACGGTATTGCAGCTGATCTTTCGTCCGGGATACCTTATAAGCGACTATATCAACGGCCGGCGGCAGACGAGCTACACTCCGGTGAATATGCTCTTCATCATAGCCCTCGTCTATGTCATCGTAGCACAGCTGCTCGGCATAGGTGGTGTGGAGCCGCTTGAAGTGAAGGAAGGCTCCTCCGAGTTTATTGTCAATGCCCGCAACTGGATGGTGGCACATCCGGCGTGGGCCATGATGGGCATGACCATGATAATGATTCTGCCCACGTTTTTCATCTTCCGCTTTGCGCCTCGCCATGCTCGTCTCTCGTTGCCCGAGGGCATCATCATGCAGATTTTCATGGGTTCGCTGATGCTTCTGGTCGTTTTTGCAAACAGGATAACTCCCTGGTTGTTCTGGCTCGCCCCGTTCTATTATTATGTTAGCTACCGTCAGTTCTTCGGCTATAATCGTTGGGGCACCCTGTGGCGCGTCGCATTGTGCTTTCTCGTGTGGCTCAACGTCGTGCTGATGATGGCTGTATTGGTCACACTCACAGATGAGGATACCGGATTAGTTGACAAACAGGAGGGAATAGTGGTGATAATTGCAGCCTTCGCTCTCATGGTTTTGACGACCGCATTTCTCATCTTTATCGGCTGGATAATAAGCAAGCTAAAGGCCAAAAAGCTTGAGCGGCAGTCTTGAATACTTTTGCAAATCAGGTTATTGTGAACAATATGTGAAAAATATTTTGCCAGTTCGCAAAATGTTCGTACTTTTGCACCCGCTTTCGAGCGATAGATGGTGGGCGTAGTTCAGCTGGTTAGAGCGCCAGATTGTGGATCTGGAGGTCGTGGGTTCGAGCCCCACCTCCCACCCTCAAAAGAAATTAAAGAGCCTGTAGCAATGCTGCAGGCTCTTTCTCTTTTTTTGTTGTCCGGCGTTTACTTGCGGCCGCGCGGGAATTCCGGTGTGGCCTTGATGAACTCCTGGTAGTCTTTCATCATCTCTACGTACATCTCCTTGCGGCTGTACACATTGTAGCAGGGGTGGTACTGCTTGATGATGGCCACTCCGGAGGAGGGCGAGTACCAGCAGTGCTCGTTCACCTGCCGTAGATCCTTGTAGACGTGCTCCGTGAGGAACTTCACCATGATGCCCTGTCCGCCGAGGCAGAGTATGATGTCGGCGTCGTAGAGCTTGATCTGCTCCGTGAGCAGGTCGGCGTAGTTGTCCATGTATTTCTGCAGCACAGCGTTGCTGGCGGCCTTGTTGTCAGGCTGCTTCTTGCAGTTGACGCGAGCAATGGGGGCGTTCTCGTAGAAGCCCTGCAGGCGGGTCTCGTTGTCGGCCTTGCCGAAAGGTATCACCTTGCGGTCGGGTATGTTCATCAGGCCGTAGACCCACAGCTCGAGGTTGGGGAAGAAGCGGTAGGCCGTGCGGCAGGTGAGGCGCGGCGACGGCACACGGCCGCTCTCGGCGCGGAGGTCCCAGCCGTCCTCGTCGTAGAGCTCCTTGGTGAGCACCAGCATACGCATGTCGGCATCGTCCCACAGCTGCTCCTCGTTGGCTTTCTTGTGCACCTGGCAGTAGCCGTCGAACCACAGTTGGCCGCGGTAGAGCAGGCCGTCGCGTGTGATGTCCTCGCTGTCGCGCAGCTTGCGTGCGCGCTCGCCCCAACGGGCAAACAGCTCTTCTTCTTTCTTGTGGTATTTCATGGCGTATGGTGGTGTTGGTTGATTATCTGTTGTTTATCGCAGGGCGGCTGCTGTGTGCCCAATATATTTCACGATTGCAAATTTAGGGATTAAAAACTGTTTTTCCAAGCAATTCACTTTTTTTAACATATGTCTCCGCACCGTAGTCGCTCCGTACCCGCTCCGACTGTTCACCGGTTGTTTAACGGTTTTTTGTCGGAGCGGCTACGGAGCGGGTACGGAGATGCGTCGGTCCGGCTGCCGAGCGGGGCTTTATGTGGCGCAATGTCAGCGGTATATGGAAAAGGTTTGCCCCCAGATATACTAAAACCGGAGTCTGGACGTTATACTTAAAACGATAAAACACACTGATATGCATAATATTTATCCCATCGTCAACGATTTGATTTATGTCGGCGCCAGCGACCGCCGGCTGGCCCTCTTCGAGAACGTCTACCCCATACCGCGCGGGGTGTCGTACAACAGCTATGTGCTGCTCGATGATAAGAATGTGCTGTTCGACACGTGCGACAGCTCTGTGAGCGGGCAGTTCTTCGAGAACGTCAAGGAAGCCCTTGAAGGCCGCATGCTTGACTATGTAGTGGTGCATCACATGGAGCCCGACCACGCAGCCACGCTGATGGATATATTGATACCTTTCCCCGAGGCTACGGTGGTGTGCTCCGCCAAGGCGGCACAGATGATCGAGCAGTTCTTCGGCTACAAACCGGAAAAGATGCAGGTCGTGAAAGAGGGTGACGAGATTGTCACCGGTCGCCATCGCCTTCAGTTCATCATGGCTCCCATGGTGCATTGGCCCGAGGTGATGATGACCTACGACGCTACCGACAAGGTACTCTTCTCGGCCGACGCCTTCGGCACCTTCGGCGCCCTCTCCGGCAACATCTTTGCCGACGAGGTGGACTTTGAACGTGAGTGGATTGACGACGCCCGCCGCTATTACACCAACATCGTAGGCAAGTACGGCGTGCAGGTGCAGAACGTGCTCAAGAAGGCCGCAGCATTGAACATCAAGATGATATGTCCGCTGCACGGCCCTGTGTGGCGTTCCAAAGAGCAGGTTGTCGGCCAAGCCGACACCAACTCTTTAGGCTGGTTCATCGGCAAGCACGACCTCTGGAGCCGCTACGAGCCCGAGGATAGGGGAGTGGTCATCATCTACGGCAGCATCTATGGACACACCGAAGCCGCCGCCATGCGTCTGGGCACTCTGCTCGCCCAGTGTGGCGTGAAGAACATCAAGGCCTACGATGCCAGCCGCACGCATGTCAGCGAGCTGGTCAGCGAGTGCTTCCGCGCCAGCCATGTGGTCTTTGCTTCCAGCACCTACAACAACGGCATCTTCACCCCGATGGAGAACCTCCTGCTCGACCTCAAGGCCCACGTCTGGCAGCGCCGAACGGTGGCCCTCATCGAGAACGGCAGCTGGGCGCCGCAGAGCGGCAAACTGATGCGCGCCGAGTTGGAGCAGATGAAGGACATCACCATCGTCGGCGAAACGGTCTCTCTCAAGAGCGCCGCCACCGCCGCCCAGGAAGAACAGCTCGCCGCCCTCGCCGACGCGATAGCAAATAGCTGTAAGCTGTGAGTTTTAAGTTTTAAGTGGCTGACGCGACAAAAAAGACTGCGTAGCTACTTAAAACTTACAGTTTAAAACTTAAAACTAAAGAAATATGATCGACAACAAAGCCATCTTCAATATCAGCTACGGCCTCTTCGTGCTCGTGGCTCGTCAAGGCGACAAAGACAACGCCTGCATAATCAATGTGGCGCAGCAGGTCACCAGCGACCCGTTGCAGCTGATGATATGCGTCAACAAGCAGAATCTGACGCACGACATGATACTGCGCACGCTGAAGTTCAACCTCTGCCCGCTGAGCGAAGAGGCCACCATGAAGCCTTTCCAGCACTTCGGCTTCCAGAGCGGCAAGACAGTTGACAAGTTCGCCGAATGCGAGACAGAGCTCCGCACTGAGAATGGCTTGCGCTATCTGCCCAAGTTCATCAACAGCGTCATCAGCTGTGTCGTCACCAAGAGCATCGACCTCGGCACCCACACCATGTTCATCGCCATGCCTATGGAGGCCCGCGTGCTCAGCGACAGCCCCAGCATCACCTACGCCTACTACCAGCAGCACATCAAGCCCAAGCCCGCCGCCGCTCCCGCCGCAGGCGGCAAGAAGAAATGGGTCTGCGAGGTCTGCGGCTACGTCTATGAAGGCGACGAACTCCCCGCCGACTTCATCTGCCCCTGGTGCAAGCACCCCGCCAGCGACTTCAAGCTGGTGGAATAATTTTGCCAGACAAAAAAAATGTTGTATCTTTGCACCGACAATTAAAACAGAGATAGAAATGTAGAAAACAGAAATAGCTAAAGCAATTATATTGAGCTGACCGCCCATTGTTCTCGTTTGCGAATTCTGGTAAAATTCATATGAATGTGAGAATAAGCCCCGCGGAAGGTTCACGCCTTGGGCGTGAATTATTCGCACCTTATCAACATTCAGGTTACCAGAGCCCGCAAACTGATTAGGAGCAACAAAAGAATAATTCAACGCCTTTTTATTTATGAAAAAAATCACAATTCTTTTAGCCTTTATTGGAGCAATAACATATTCTATCTATGGTCAACAGGTTACACACGTGGATGTGTGTGTTACTGCACCTACTGGTCAAACATTGTACTATTCTATCACTGATAGTGGTGCCGTTGTGGTTAATCCTCTTTATGATACTACAATTTCAGTTTCTTATAGTCTTTTGGGTTCATTAGCAATTCCCAACAGTATAAACCATTCAGGAACTGATTACAATGTTGTTGCCATAGACTCGAACTGTTTTAGGAATCAGGAGGGAATAACGTCAGTGAGCTTTGGAGATAGCTTGCGTTATATAGGAGACCAAGCCTTTTTAGGATGCTCAGGACTGTCCCAAACTGTTGTTATTATCCCTAGTAATGTACACTATCTGGGTTTTGATTCATTTGAATGTTTATGTGACCTTACAGTTTGGTTTACCTCCAGTTTTATACCACATTGCGAAGGTCGAGTCATTTTTGGATATCAAAATGGATATCATTATAGAAGAACTTTGGACTGGCATAGTGGGTATTATTGGGAAAATAGTGGTTTGCTGACAATCATCATTCCCCATAGTTGGGGATACTCTCTAACGGAAGAATCTGATAATGCACATAATAAATTCATATATGATACAGTCTTTATAGGAGAAACACATATGTTAATTGAAGATGACAGTGTTCTTTTGGATACAACATACAGGGTTGGTTATCCGTATCCAATAGACCATGTTACATTTTCTCCAATAGAGCCCCCGTATGGGTATCATTTTATAGGATGGGATGACATTTTTTCTCCAAATGGAATAGATACCTCCAGGGTTATTATAAATGAGATGGGTAAAGATGTGTACCATACTGCATTTTATGAGAAAAATGTATACTCAATTGGTTTGTTGTCAGATTCAAATTCTAATTCGTGTATTACGAATCGTTTTTTCTCATCGAATTATCTTGATACTATTACCATCACTGCCGATGAAGGATGCCATGGATATTATTTCTCACATTGGCAAGATGGCGATACTACAAATCCACGCTCATTTGTGTTGACACAAGACACCCAGTTTATTGCTTATTACATTCCGAGACCTTATGCTCTGGTTTTCCGGAGTGCGGATACAACAATGGGATTGGTTGACGCGGATACTGTATATGGCGTGTTCTACGACTCAACAGATTACATCACGGCCATACCCAAACTCCATTATCATTTTCTACAATGGGAATTGGAAAATGCTGATTATTATGATACTCCTCTCTACAATAACCCTAATCGCTTTGTATTTACGGACTACTGGCGATATGAGTTCATGGAGAACTATCCTAAATGGATTGCTCGGTTTGAGATTGACAATCATACGGTAAGTGTACAGGCTGATGATATTGCGCATGGAGCGGTGACGGGTAGTGGGGCTTATATATATGGCGCCCCTGCTACGTTGACAGCCATGGCATACAGCGGCTATCATTTTGCCCGTTGGAGCAACGGCACAACATACAATCCATACACCTTTGCAGTGTTGCAGGACACATTATTGATTGCTATTTTTGAGGCAGAAACGCAAGGCATAGACGATGTGATTGAGGATGCTTTCAGTATCTATACTCTCGGCGGCCAGATTGTAGTTGAGACCGAACTAAAAGATGAAATCGGTATTTACAACATTGTAGGTCGCAAAGTAGATGGCGGTCGTAATACTCGCTTCGATGTGCCGAGCCCTGGCGTGTATTTCGTCAAGATGGACGGCCATCCTGCTCGTAAAGTAGTAGTGATAAAGTAGAGAACACGTCAATGCGCATATATTTAGCCATCATGCTCGTGATTCACACATAATCATGAGCATGATTATTTATTGGTGTGTTTTTTGCAAATAATTTTTGCCATATAAGAAAATAGTCGTATCTTTGCAGTCGAAATATTAACCTAAAAACAATAACCATTATGGAAAAGTATGTTTGCAACGTCTGCGGGTATGAGTATGACCCCGCGAAGGGCGACCCGGAGTTTCCGACCTGCTCAACGAGCAGATCAACAAAGAGCTCTACAGCGGCTACCTGTATCTCGACATGAACAACTACTTCGACAAGCGCGGCCTTGCCGGCTTCGCCAACTGGTACATGATCCAGGCTATGGAGGAGCGCGACCACGCTATGCTCATCTACAAGTACATGCAGAACAACGACTGCCCCATCGTGCTGAACGCCATCGCCAAGCCCGACAAGAAATACAAGAAAGACATGGATGTGCTGAAGGCCGGCCTTGAGCACGAGGAGTATGTCACCGCCAGCATCCACACCATCTATGACGCCGCCTACAAGGTGAAGGACTTCCGCACCATGCAGTTCCTCGACTGGTTCGTCAAGGAGCAGGGCGAGGAGGAGACCAACGCCCGCGACATGATCACCAAGATGGAGCTGTTCGGCAGCGACCCCAAGAGCCTCTACATGCTCAACCAGGAGCTCGCCGCCCGCACCTACAACGCTCCAAGCCTGGTGCTCGACTAAGCCATTATACAGGATATGGCAAGACTTTAGCCTCTCCGTTTGGAGGGGCTTTTTTGTTGCTTTGATAAAATATATTTCGCCAATTCAATAATTATTCGTACTTTTGCAAATTATTTTAAACCTTGTAACAATATGTGTGGAATAGTAGGTTATATCGGTGAGCAAGAGGCTTACCCCATTCTGATAAAGGGTCTTCATCGACTGGAATATCGCGGCTATGACTCGGCCGGCGTCAGTATGATCAACGCCAAAGGCGACCTGAACGTGTACAAAGCCACCGGCAAGGTGGCTGCGTTGGAGGAGAAGTGTGCCGCCGAGGACACTACCGGCAGCATCGGTATCGCCCACACCCGTTGGGCCACCCACGGCGAGCCCAACACCGTCAACGCCCACCCGCACCTGAGCCAGAGCAAGAACCTCTCGCTGGTGCACAACGGCATCATCGAGAACTACAAGACACTGCGCGCCAAGCTGGAGAAGGAGGGCTACGACTTCTGCTCCGATACCGACACCGAGGTGCTGGTGCAGCTTATCGAGTACACGCAGAAGACCGAGAAGTGCGACCTCTTCACCGCCGTGCAGCGTGCCCTGAAGAATGTTATCGGCGCCTATGCCATAGCCATCCTGCAGAAGGACCACCCCGACCAGCTGGTGTGCGCCCGCAAGGGTTCGCCGCTGGTGATTGGTGTCGGCACCGATGCCCGCGGACAGAAGGAGTTCTACCTCGGCAGCGACGCCACGCCCATCGTGGAGTACACCAAGCAGGTCATATACCTCAAGGACGAGGAGATTGCCTATATGGACCGCAGCGGCAAGATTGATATTGTGAACCTCGCCAATGTGCACCAGACGCCCGAGATGCACACCCTCAGCCTCTCGCTCGACGAGCTGGAGAAGGGCGGTTTCCCACACTTTATGCTCAAGGAGATCTGGGAGCAGCCCAATGCCCTGCGCACCTGCATCAAAGGCCGTCTGCACCACAAGCGCAAGGACATCACCCTCAGCGGTATCATAGAACACAAGGACAAATTCATCAATGCCCGCCGCATAATCATCTGCGCCTGCGGCACCTCGTGGCACTCGGCGCTCATCGGCAAATACTTCATCGAGGAGGCTGCACAGATACCCGTCGAGGTTGAGTATGCCTCCGAGTTCCGCTACCGCAACCCCGTCATCTATCCCGACGATGTGGTCGTAGCAGTGAGCCAGAGCGGCGAGACGGCCGACACGCTGGCCGCCATCCAGCTGGCCGAGCAGAAGGGCGCATTCCTTTACGGCATCTGCAACGTCATCGGCTCCAGCATCGCTCGCGCCACCAACAGCGGCACCTATCTCCATGTGGGTCCTGAAATCGGTGTGGCTTCCACCAAGGCGTTCACCGGCCAGGTCATCACGCTGTGCCTGCTGGGTCTTGCCATCGCCAAGGAGAAGCACACCTTGAGCGACGAGATGTACCACATGCTTGTGGATGAGCTCTACCAGATTCCCGACAAGATGCAGTGGACGCTGGAGAACAACAAGAACATCGACCAGTTTGCCCAGATGTTCACCTACTGCCGCAACTTCATCTTCCTCGGCCGCGGCTACAACTACCCTGTGGCCCTCGAGGGTGCCCTGAAGCTTAAGGAAATATCCTACCTCCATGCAGAGGGTTATCCAGCTGCCGAGATGAAGCACGGTCCCATCGCCCTCGTCGACGAGGAGATGCCCGTGGTGTTTATCGCCCCGAAGCGCGGCATGTACGACAAGATTGTCAGCAATATCCAGGAGATCAAGAGCCGCAAGGGCAAGATTATAAGTGTTGTTACCGAGGGCGACACCACCGTGCGCAATATGAGCGACTACTGCTTCGTTATCCCCGACACGCGCGACTGCTTTGTGCCCATGCTCTCTGTCATACCGCTGCAGCTGCTGGCCTACTATATTGCCACCGCCAAGGGCCGCAACGTCGACCAGCCGCGCAATCTGGCCAAGAGCGTCACCGTCGAGTAATGGAAGGCTTCATACTTGCCGCCGGACTTGGTACGCGGCTGCGTCCGCTGACCGACGACCGCCCCAAGGCACTTGTTGAAGTGGGCGGCAAGACCTTGTTGCAACACGCTATAGAGAAACTACAAGCCTCTGGCATCAGCCACATTGTCGTCAATGTGCACCACTTTGCCGACAATGTGGTTTCTTTTTTGCGCAGCCGCCAATGGCAGTGCACCATCGACATCAGCGATGAGAGCTCGCTGCTGCTCGACACCGGCGGTGGGCTGAAACACGCCGCGCCGCTCTTCTCCGGCTGTGAGAATGTGCTTGTGCACAATGTCGACATCCTGTCTGACATAGACCTGCGCGACGTAGAGGCTGCACATCGTCGCGATGGCAACCTCGTCACCCTCTGCGTCAGCCAGCGCCCGACCAAGCGTCTGCTTGAGTTCGACGCTGACGGCCTGCTGGTCGGTAGGGCAGAGGAGGGCCTTGCCTTCAGCGGCGTATCTGTGGTGAGCCCGGCGCTTTTCCCGCTGCTGCCCGAGGACGACCATCCCTATCCCGTCATCGATGAATACATACGCTTGTCGCGCAACCATCGTATAGGCAGCTATCAGCACTCACCTGACCGATGGCTCGATGTCGGCAAACCCGAAACCCTCGAACAGGCCCGCCAATGGATAGCTTCCTCCACAAAGTAGCATCGCAGATACTCCGTGAGCATCCGCGCGACACCGACCGCGTCCTTGTCGTCTTCAACAACCACCGCTCCGAGCTCTTCCTGCGCCGTGCCTTCGAGCAAATATCCGCCGCCGAGGGCACCACCTTCTTTCTGCCGCAAATCACCGTCATAGACGACCTCGTGGCACAGCTCGGCGGCCTAAAGATAGTGCCCAACGAGTTCCTTCTCTTCGAGCTCTACCGCATACACATGCAGATCGGCGGCGACGACCGCAAATACCATACCTTCGAGGAATTCATGGCCTTCGGCGACATGATGCTTGGCGATTTCTCTGAGATTGACCGCTACTGCGTCGATGCCCGCGACCTCTTCGTCAACCTACATGACTTGAAAGCCATCGGTGAGTGGGACATCGAGAACCCCTACATGAGCCCATTCCAGCGCGACTATCTGCAGTTCTACCACTCGCTGCACGACTACTACCGCCTGCTGCGCGAACACCTCACCGCACGTGGCGAAGCCTACGGCGGCATGGCCTACCGCCATGTGGCGGAGAATATAGCCACGCTGGCCGACGGGTGCCAATACGACGCCCTCTATTTCGTGGGCTTCAATGCCCTGTCCGAATGCGAGCGCCGCATTATAGGCGAGTATGTGCGCCGTGGCATAGGCCATCTGCTCACCGACGGCGACCCCTACTATTATGCCGACCCCATGCAGGAGGCTGGCCTTTTCCTGCGTAAGCACAGCGACGAGTTCCCCGAAATTGAACCCCGTGGCCTCTCCTCCTACGGACAGGGAAGCAAGAGAATACACATAGTGGAATGCCCCGAGGCGGTGCTTCAGTGCAAGTACGCCGGACAGCTGCTGTCGCGCAATGCCGACTGGCTCGCCGACCCTGAGAGCACAGCCATCGTCCTCGCCGACGAGAGCCTGCTGGTGCCTACTCTCGGCGCTCTGCCGGAGACCGACGCCGACTACAGCGTCAACGTCACCATGGGTTACCCTTATGCCGACAGCGGCATACATGCCCTCGTGCTGCGCCTGCTCTCGCTCTACCGCCGCGCCAACGCCCAGGGCTACTACTACGCCGACATCGTGGACGTGCTGGGCAGCTACCTCGTGGGGCGTCTGCTCGACCGCAAGGACCTGCGCCAGTATGTTGCCGACCAGCTGCGTCGCGAGAACCGCATCCGCTGCTCGGCGGCGGAGATTGGCGCCATCGTCGCCACCGACCGCCTCGCCTTCCTCTTCCCGTCTGAGCCCCCAAGCCCGGACGGCGTGCTCGCCTTGCTGCGCCGCATGGCCGAGATGCTTGTGGCCGACGGCACCGTGGAGAGCAACAAGAAAGAGAAACAGGCGCTTGGCGGACTTGTGGAAATCCTTGATTACTTCGGCCAACTGCAGGAGGAATATCATTACATCGCCGACCTTACAACCCTCGAACGTGTCTACACCCGCATAGCACAGCGCCATAGCATCTCGTTCCTCGGCCAGCCCCTCTTGGGCCTGCAGGTGCTCGGCGTGCTGGAGACCCGCAACCTCGACTTCCGCCGTGTCATACTCCTCTCGGCCAACGAAGGCGTCATACCGGCAGGCCGCAGCGCCGCCACCCTCATACCGTTCGAGCTGCAGCGCTTCTTCCACCTGCCCACCTACGAGGAGAAAGACGCCGTCTATGCCTACAACTTCTACCGCCTGCTGCAGCGCGCCGAAGAGGTGTACCTGCTCTACAGCTCCGAGACCTCCGGCATGGGCAAGGGTGAGGAGAGCCGTTTCCTGAAGCAGGTGCGCAGCGAGCTGGCTACGCGCTTCCCAAAGAACATAGAAGTCAGCGACAGCGTCGTGGAGCTGCCGCCCGACCTGCACCGCGCCACCGTGGCCTCCACTGCCGAGAAGAGCCCCGAGGCCATGCAGCGCCTGGCAACCCTTGCCGAACGCGGCTTCTCGCCCTCGGCGCTCAACGTCTATATCGGCTGCCCGCTGCGCTACCACTACCAGTACATCCTGGGCTTGCGCGACGACGACACCCTCGACGACGACCTCGACGCCTCGCAGCTCGGCACCTGCGTGCACAGCGTGTTGCAGCAGATATACACCCCCTACATCGGCAAACGTGTGGAGGCCGACGGCCTGCGTTCCGCCCTTGCCAACCTGCCGCAGCTGATGGATGCCGCCTTTGCCGAGCTCTACCGCCATGGGCGCCCCACCGAAGGCCGCAACCGCTTCCTCTACTCCGTGGCCGAAAGTCAGGTGCGCCACCTGCTGAAGAAGGAGATAGCCCTAGTCGACGGCGGTTCGCGCATCGAGATTGTGGCCTTGGAGCAGGACATCACCATGACGCTGGCCGAGGGCGTCAACCTCAAGGGCATCGTGGATCGCATAGACCGCCTCGACGGCCGCCTGCGCGTCATCGACTACAAGACCGGCTCGGTCAAAGACCGTGATATAGCCGTCAAGAGCGCAGACCTCGACGACGGCAAGCCAATGCCCGGCAAATGGCTGCAGCTCATGTGCTACGCCCTGATGTACAGCCACAGCCACCCCCTCGGCGAGCCGGTGCTGTCGGGCATCTACCCCCTGCGAAGCCTGCGCTCCGACGTGCGCATAGCCACCTGCGACGGCAACCCCGACATCACCGTCGAGTCGCTTGCCGCCTTCCGCGAACGCCTCGCCGCCCTCGTTGCCGAGCTCATGGACCCCGCCGTCCCCTTTGCGCCGCCGCAAAGCCCCGCCGGATGCAGCTACTGCCCGGCCCGTGCCTTCTGCCCCGAGGCAAGGATTACCATCATGTAACCTATTTTTACCACGGTTTCTTGTCGGACTCCCTCCGACTCCGCTTCGTAGTCGCTCCGACTCCCCTCCGACAAAAAACCGTAGAACAACCGTAGAACAGTCGGAGCGGATACGGAGCGGGTACGGCGGGGAGGCAGAGACAAAATGCAGTTTTTTTTTGCCAGTCCAAAATAATTATATATATTTGCACGTTATTTAGTAGGCTCCGATTAAGGGGCAGAGTGCGTCTATGACGCTGAATATAAGTAAATAAAACAAAGAAAACGAGATACAATGAGAAGAACTCTTTTTGTAATGGCCCTTGTTTCGGTGCTCCTCACCGGCTGCGGTGGCCTGTCGAAAATGAAATCGAACTCCAACAAAGTGCGCTACCAGGCCAACCCCAATCCCGTGGAGACTATGGACGAGAAGGTGGTGGTAAAGTTCACAGGCCAGATACCGGAGAAATACTTTGACAAAGGCTGCGTGATGTTCATCCAGCCCGTCTTCTCATGGGAGGGCGGCAACATACCGCTCGAGCCCCTGACCCTCAAGGGTGAGAAGGTCGAAGGCGACGGCACCATCATCAACTACGCCAACGGTGGCCGCTTCACCTACAGCGACATGTTCGACTTCAAGCCCGGCATGGAGACCGGCCGCGTGACGCTGACCCCTGTGGGCTACAAGTCGCGCCGCACCAACGAGGACGCCCGCTTCGCCGACGACATACTGCGCGACAACAAAGGCAAAGAGTTCGCCCCCGTGCTCCTCTCCGACGGTGTCAACAACACCTCGTCGTGGGTCGATATCAAGGGTAACATTTCCATCTCGCCCATCAACTACAACAAGACCCAGGGCATTGTGGAGACTGCCGACATCTACTTCAACGGCGGCACGTCGGACCTCGACTGGAACTTCTATATGAACCAGAAATTCGACAGCTACAACAGCCTGCAGCAGCTGAAGCGCATCATGCTCGAGCAGGGTCTGCCGAAGCAGATCAGCATCACAGGCTGGGCATCGCCCGAAGGCGAAGAGACCGACAACGTTGGTGTGTCGAAGAACCGTGCCGACATTGCCACCGCACAGCTGAACAAGGTGCTCGACGAGGTGCTCACCGTCATGGCCCGCCGTGCCAAGGTGAAGCCCCAGGATGTGGACTACTACAAATATGAGCAGCTGAAAAAGCTGGTCATTACCACCCGTGCTGCCGGCGAGGACTGGGTGCACTTCGTGGTCATGGTCGAGGCCAGCGAAATACAGGACAAGCACGCCATCATCAACATCGTGGAGACGCAGCAGAACCTCGTCAAGCGCGAGCAGATGATTCGCAACATGGCCGAGGTCTACAGCGAGCTCAACGACGAGATTTTTCCCAACCTGCGCCGTGCTCAGATAGCCCTCTACTACAGTGAGGCCCGCAAGACCGACGCCGAGCTGGCCAAGCTGGCCTCCATCAAGCCCGAGCGCCTCTCGTTCGACGAGCTGATGTATGCCGCCTATATCAACTACAACTACGACACCAAGCTCAAATACTACAAGTGGGCCACCGAGAACCACAGCTCCGAGTGGGCTGCATGGAACAATGCCGGTGCCGTGGCATTCTACCTCGAGGACTATGAGGAGGCCGAGCGCTACCTCAATGTGGCGCGCGACATGAACCCCCACAACCCCGATGTGCTCAACAACACGGGTCTGCTCTTCCTCGCTAAGAAGGACTACGCACTTGCCAAGTATTACTTCGAGGAGGCCAAGCGTCAGGGCAGCAACGACGCCGACGCCAATATGCCTATCCTCAACCTCAAGCGCGGCAACTACAGCGAGGCACAGAAAGCCATGAAAGGCAACCCCTGCACCTACAACCTTGCCTTCGCCCAGCTGATGAACGACGAGACCGGCACCGCCGTGCGTACGCTCGACTGCTGTCTGGACCAGAACGCCGATGTGAAGTACCTGCGCGCCGTGTGCTATGCGCGTCTGGGCGACAAGACCAACTGCCTGAAGAACCTCAAGGCCTCCATCGACGACAACTACGAATATAAGCGCAAGGCCGCCGTGGATACCGAGTTCAAAGAATACTGGGATGACCCGGAGTTCAAGCTCATCATAAAGCTTTACAATGATTAAGCGGCAAATCCCCAACATGATAACACTCTGTAACCTCGGTTGCGGAGTGTTGTCTGTTTTTGCGGCATTGGCTTTGGGCTACCCGGCGCAGGCTGCGTTGCTTATATGCCTTGGCATCCTGTTCGACTTCTTCGACGGCATGACGGCCCGCCTGCTAGGCGTCAGTTCGCCTATGGGCAAGGAGCTGGACTCGCTGGCCGATGTGGTCACCAGCGGCGTGGCCCCGGCGGCGATACTGTATGTAGTCATGGGTGGTAACGGCCCGTGGTGGCTGGCAATCGCCTTCTTGCTGATACCTCTCTTCTCAGCCTACCGTCTGGCCAAGTTCAATATTGACACAAGGCAGAGCCATTCGTTCCTCGGACTGCCGGTGCCGAGCATGGCCTTGGTGTGGGTGGGACTGGCGTTGAGCCAGTGGTTGGCAACAATCTGTGGCCAATGGATGGCGGTGATTGTGGCATTGAGCCTTGTGCTCGACGTGCTGATGGTCTCGGAGATGCCCATGTTCTCGCTGAAGGTTGACTTCAAGGACCTGACGTGGCGCACCAACAAGGTGCAGTATATATTCCTAATCGTTTGCGCAGTGCTTATTGCCGTGCTGCGCGACTGGATAGCCATCTCGGCCATCATCTTGTGGTATATCGTCCTTTCCCTGCTTACACAACGCAAACAATGCTCGAAGAGCTGAAACACATACCCATAGCCGACTATGACTATCCATTGCCGGACGACCGCATTGCGCGCTATCCGCTGGCAGAGCGTGACCAGTCGAAGCTGCTCGCCCTCACGCCCGACGGCTTGGCGGAGCATCGCTTCTGCGAGTTGCCGCAGCTGCTGCCTGCCGGTGCGCTGCTGGTGTTCAACGACACCAAGGTCATCCATGCTCGCCTGCTGTTCCGCAAAGAGACGGGTGCCACGATAGAGATATTCTGCCTGGAGCCGTACAATTTGGCCGTGAGCGAGGCATTCGAACAGCGTGAGAGCTGCTCGTGGATGTGCTTCATAGGCAACAACAAGAAGTGGAAAGAAGGAACACTGAGCCGGGATTGTGGCAGCTTCGTGCTCACTGCCACGCGGCGTCAAGCCGTAGGCAACGCATGGGTGGTGGGCTTCAGCTGGACCGGCGGAGCCAGCTTCGCCGAGGTGATAGAGAGCGCCGGCGTGATACCGCTGCCGCCGTATCTTGGCCGCGAGGCCGAGGAGAGCGACGCCACGCGCTACCAGACCGTATATGCCCACTACGAAGGCTCTGTGGCCGCCCCTACAGCAGGCTTGCATTTCACAGACAAGGTGATTGCGCAGCTGCATGACAGGGGCATCGACACCGAATATCTGACGCTGCATGTGGGAGCAGGTACTTTCAAGCCGGTGAGCAGCGAACTCATAGGCGACCATGAGATGCATGTGGAGAAGATACATGTCACCGCCGACAACCTGAAGCATATGATTGCACACTGCGACACGGCGCGTGTGGCTGTGGGCACCACCAGTGTGCGTACGCTGGAGAGCCTCTACTGGTTTGGCGTACAGCTGCGTCATAATCCCGACCTCGACACCATGCATGTGTCGCAGTGGGACCCCTATACGCTAGACGACTGCGGTATGGACTATGTTGATGCTTACGGTAAGATACTGGAGTGGATGGATCGCAACGGCGAGGATAATCTGCACGGCGAGACTCAGCTGATGATAGCTCCTGGCTACCGCTATCGCACCATCACCGGTATGGTGACCAACTTCCACCAGCCAAAGAGCACTCTGCTGCTGCTCGTGTCGGCCTTCATAGGTGACCGCTGGAAGGAGGCCTACCGATATGCCCTCGACCACGGGTTTCGCTTCCTTAGCTACGGCGACAGCTGTCTGTTTATGCCGTAGCCGATGTCGCCTCTTTCTGCCATATTACAGGTTCTTTTCCCCACCACATGCGCATGCTGCGGCGAGGTGCTTGTGCGTGGTGAGCGTCAGGTATGCTTGGATTGCCTGGCCAATATGGCGACGACAGCCTTCAGCGCCATGAACGACAATCCGGTGGAGCGTCGCCTTATGGGACGCATACCGCTGGTACATGCAACCTCTGTGTATCTTTTCCGGCAGGGCAATACGGTGCGCAATGCAGTACATGCCATGAAGTTTCATGGAAATGCAGAGTTGTGTCTGATGATGGGGCGACAGATGGGACTGGACTTGCTCAGTAGCGGGCGTTTCGATGATATCGATGTTTTGGTGCCAATACCGCTTCATTGGTTGCGTCGGTTGACGAGAGGTTATAACCAGAGCGAGTTGCTGTGCCGAGGAATAGGGGAGGTGCTCAATGTACCTGTATGTACCGGCGCTGTTGTCCGCCACCGATACACACGCCAGCAGAGTCTGCAGCAGAGCCATAAACGCGCAGAGAACGTGGAAGGGGCTTTCAAGGTGAAGAGGGCGGACAAACTCGCAGGTAAGCATGTGCTGCTGGTAGATGATGTACTCACCACCGGCGCCACTATTGCCGCCTGTGCCGACGTCATTGCCACAGTGCCTGGGGTGCGAATCAGTGTGGCCACTTTCTGTATGGCTATTTAGCCTTATTTCTTGATGTAGGAGAGGAAGTCGAGGTCTATGCTCAGTGACACGAAGGGCTTTACAAGCCATGCTTTCGCTGTAACATCCTCGATGCTAAGGTTGGGACCAATCACCTCACCGCTTTCGTAACCAGACTTTAGTACTTGGTATTCGGCGATGTTGACGCCAAGTGTAAGATAGAAGAAGTCCACGAAGCGGAAGCTGGTGCCGACGTAGAAGTTACGGAACAGGTTGCTGCCGCCAAAGCCTACATATATGCCCAGATCATAGTTGAATTGCTGGTCGAAGCGTTTTATGCCTTTCCCATTGCTGCCTATGTTGTGGTCTTTGTTGAAGTAGTCGGTAAGGTCCCACAGCATCACTGAAGCACCGGTGACATAGTCAAAGTCAACCTTGCCGGCATTGCGGTTGCTGATGTATTTGTCGTATGTACCTGCTGTGGCGCCGCTTTTGAGGCGTATCTCCCAATCCGGTGCGCGGTAGAAGCGCAATGCTACACCCTGTATGGGACGTATCTTCTTTTTCTTGTTGGTGGTTTGTGCTATGCGTTCCTCGGCGGCACGGGCACGTTCTTCGAGGTATTTGTTGGCCTCTTCCTTGCGCACGGCCTCTATCTCGGCTATGCGCACTATGGAGCGTAGCGAGTCGACCATGTGTATATAGTAGTTGCGCTCGGCCTCAAGCTTCTCTTTGTCCACACCGTTGGCGGACAGTATCTCGCGGTAGAAGGTTTCCTTCTCGCGCAGTGCGCTCAAGGCTGCGGTGTCGGCTACGCGCTTGACGACGGTGTCGGTACGTATGATGTAGACCGAGTCCACGCGCAGCACAGTCAGCGTGTCGGTATGCATCAGATACACGGTATCGTGCACTGTCTGCCATTGCCCCACGCCGGCGTCGGCCATGCTGTCAGCTATCGGGGCCACATGCAGCGTATCCTGTGCGCTAAGCTGCAGGCCCGTAAGCAGCATTACTATAATCAGCAGGCGTTTCATCCGAGCAATTCCACCAGTTTGTCTATGCTGACGGTCTGCTGAGTGCCGTCGGTCATGTTTTTCAGGGTGACGGTGCCGTCCTTTATCTCGCTCTCGCCCACGAAGGCCACGAAGGGCACCTGCTTGCGGTTGGCATAGTCCATCTGTTTCTTCATCTTGGCAGTGTCGGGATAAATCAGCGTGCTGATGCCTGCTGCGCGCAGACGGGCGGCTATACCTATGCAGGCTGCCTGTTCGGCAGGGCCGAAGTTGATGAACATCACGCGGGCGGCCTGCTCGAGGCCTTGCGGCCACTGGTTCAGCTCGGTTAGCACGTCGTAGATGCGGTCAGCACCGAAGGAGATGCCCACGCCGCTGACGCCCGGCATGCCGAAGATGCCGGTGAGGTTGTCGTAGCGTCCACCGCCACAGATGCTGCCAATCTGCACATCCTTGGCCTTGACTTCGAAGATGGCGCCGGTGTAGTAGTTCAGGCCGCGCGCAAGAGTGAGGTCAAGCTCCACCTCGGCACGCATGTTGCAAGCCTGCACCATAGTGAAGAGCTCCTCGAGTTCCAGTGCTCCGGCCATACCCACTTCGATATTGGCGAACAGGGCCTTGAGCTGCTGTATCTTCTCTGTAGCGCTGCCGTTGAGCGAGAAGACCGGGTCGAGGGCCGCAATCTGCTCCGCCGTCAGGCCACGCTCCGAAAGCTCTGCCCGCACATTGTCCAAGCCTATCTTGTCCAGTTTGTCTATAGCCACGGTGATGTCCACCAGTTTGTCCGGTGCACCGATCATCTCGGCTATGCCGGCCAGCACCTTGCGGTTGTTGATTTTTACGCATACGTTGATGCCCAGTTTGCCGAACACCATGTCAATCATCTGCACCAGCTCCAGCTCGTTGAGCAGCGAGGTGCTGCCAATCATGTCGGCGTCGCACTGGTAGAACTCGCGGTAGCGGCCTTTCTGCGGCCGGTCGGCGCGCCACACGGGCTGCAGTTGGTAGCGGCGGAACGGCAGCTGCACCTGGTCGCGGTGCTGCACCACGAAGCGTGCGAAAGGTACCGTGAGGTCGTAGCGCAGGCCGCGTTCGCAAATCTGAGGAGCCACCTTGTGGTAGTCTTGGCCGAAGTCGACGCCCTCCATGAAGTCGCCCGAGTTGAGCACCTTGAACAGCAGTTTGTCGCCCTCTTCGCCATATTTGCCCATCAGTGTCGACAGGTTTTCGAGCGACGGGGTCTCTATCGGCTCAAAGGCAAAGGTGCGGAACACCGAGCGGATGGTGTCGAAAATATAGTTGCGGCGCGCCATCTCCGTGGGCATGAAATCGCGCGTACCTTTTGGTATTGAGCACTTAACGGTAGCCATAGTCAATCAATTTACGCTGCAAATTTACGAAATTATTTTGAAATAATAGTTTTTGTATGGTAAATATGCCCCCTCCCCGTACCTGCTCCGCATGTTCTACTGTTGTTCTACGACTGTTCTACGGTTTAAGCCGCTAAACAACCGGAGAACAACCGTAGAACAGACGGAGTGGATACGGACCGGCTGCGCAGTGGGGGCGGTCTATCACAATTTTTTTTGCGTTTTTACGTTCCCCAATATGAAAACTGATTGAACAATATAGAGTTACCTCGGCTCCCCTCCTAAAAAAACAAGAATATGAAAATTAAAAGAATCTCACTCACCACCCAGATTGGTATCGCCCTACTGCTGGCGGTGTTGGCGGGAATATTGCTATCCGGCCATGCCGACTTCGTCAACGGGTACATAAAGCCAATCGGCATAATCTTCCTCAACCTGCTGAAGTTTATTGTTGTGCCGCTGGTGCTCTTCTCCATTATGGCGGGCATTCTCTCGATGAACGACATAAAGAAGCTGGGACATCTGGGAATCCGCGCCCTGCTCTATTTCATGGTGACAACCCTCTTCGCGGTGACGGTGGGGCTTGTCATCCCCAGCCTGCTGAAGGGCATTTTGCCACTCATCAAGATTGATCCCGGGACAACAGCAGATATTGTCAAGCTACCGAATATGTCGGTGATGGATCAGATTGTCGGCATGTTCCCCGACAATGTCATCACGCCCATAAGCTCAATGGCCATGATGCAGGTCATCGTGATAGCCCTGCTCTTCGGCATCGCAATGGTGCATATCGGCGACAAGGGCGAGATGGCTCGTAGGCTGACCCTCAGCTTCAACGATGTGGTGAGCAAGATACTCGATTATATCATGAAGCTTGCTCCCATCGGTGTCTTCTGCATGCTTACTCCTGTGGTCGTCGACAATGGCCCTTCGGTACTAGGCTCATATGCCGCCCTGCTGTTGCTCGCCTACCTCTGTTTCGCCATCCATGCGGGAGTGGTATATAGCTCGGCCGTGGGACTGCTGGGGAAAATCTCGCCCTTGAAGTTCTTCAGAGGCATGCGCTCCGCAATGATGTTTGCCTTCTCCAGCGACTCCTCCGTAGCCACTCTTCCATACACGATGCAATGTACCGAGAAGATGGGCGTCAGCAAGGATGTGGGGCGCTTCGTGCTCTCCCTGGGCGCCACCATCAACATGGACGGCGTGGCCATCTACCTCGGCGTGGCTTCTGTCTTTATGGCCACCTGCTGTGGCATCGACCTCACCCTCAGCCAGTATATGGCCATTGCGTTCGCCTCCACGGTGGCCTCCATCGGTACCCCCGGTATTCCTGGAGGCAGTCTGGCACTGATGGCCATGGTCTTTGCCTCTGCCGGCATCCCGGTCGAGTGTGTAGCCGTTGCTGCCGGCATCGACCGCATCATCGACATGGGCCGCACCGTCATGTCTGTCACCGGCGACGCCTCTTGCGCCGTCGTCATGCAGCGACTCACCGGAGGTCGCACCTCTCAAGAAGACACTAAATAAAGATATATCTCAACACAAAGAGCGCCGCCAGCACCCACATGGTGGGGGTGATGCTCTTGAAGTTGCCGCACAGGGCGTTGAGGACCACATAGCTTATCAGACCGATGAGGATGCCGTCGCTGATGCTGAAGCTGAAGGGCATCACCACCATCGTGATGAAGGCCGGCAGCGCCTCGACGGGGTCTTTCCAGTCGATCTTCAACACGGGTGTCATCATCATCATGCCCACCACGATGAGCGCAGGGGCTGTGGCGGCGGACGGGATGGCGAGGAAGAGCGGCGCGAAGAGGAGCGCTATGGCGAAGAAGAGGGCGGTGGAGAAGGCTGTGCTCCACATAGGTGGTCGTGGTGCTGGTGCCGAGGGCGGCACCGCAGATGGTACCTATCGAGTCGGCCATGAAGCATTCGTTGATGCCGTCGACATTGCCCTCCTTGTCTACGTATCCGGCCTTCTCGCTCACACCGATGACGGTGCCCATCGTGTCGAAGATGTCGAGGAAAAGGAAGGTGAAGAGCACCACTATCATGTCGAGAATGCCTTTGGCGCTGGCGAGCTCGCTCCAGGTGAACTGGAAGGCAATGTTTTCGATGCTCGGCGGCACCGAGATGATGCCGTTCAGCGAGGTGAGGGCAACACGGCTCACGGCGCCATCCGCCCCCACCACATTGTACATGGGGATGAGCCCCAGCGCCGTGGTGGCGAGGATACCCCAGAGGATGCTGCCGCGGACACCTTTCATCACCAAGGCTCCTGTGACGATAACTCCTAGAATACCCAGCAGGGCGGTGCCGCTGAAGGACCCGTCAGGCAGTTTGAAGGCGAGGGTCACCAAGGTGGGACCTTGCCCTACGATGCCGGCGTTCTGGAAGCCGAGGAAGGCTATGATAAGGCCGATGCCGGCACCCACGGCATATTTCAGCGACAGCGGGAGGGCGTCGACAATCCACTTGCGCACATTGGTGAGCGTGAGGATGACAAACACAATACCTTCGATGAACACCGCCGTCAGCGCGAACTGCCAGCTATGGCCCATGGCTATGCAGACGGTATAGACGAAGAACGTGTTGAGCCCCATGCCTGGAGCGAGGGCGAATGGCTTCTTGGCGATGAAGGCCATCGCCAGCGTGCCTATGATGGCGGCGAGGGCTGTGGCGGTGAAGACGGCGCCGTTGGCCTTCGACATCTCGCCGCCCAGCGCGTCGAAGACATTGGGATTCACGGCCAGGATATAGGCCATCGTGAGGAAGGTGGTCAGCCCGGCGAGAATCTCCGTCCTGACACTGTGCTTTTCGGGGTCAAACCCCAGCCATTTCAAAAACTTCATAGTTGATAATTTTTCCAGCTAACACAACGGCGTAATCCTCAATTTATTGCATAACTATACGATGTCCCACCAACCATAACCATTGAACACAACACAATCAGTCTTTTTGATATCATTAGTAACGCGGAAAAGCCTGAATTATTGCTCTGAAGAACAGACGCACTCGTACCTGCTCGCGCGATGGATTGGTCTTTTAATGGGGGTATGAGATGGGTATGAGAAGGACGAGAGATGGGTAGGAGGTGAGAGTGATGAGTGATGAATGATGAGTGATGAATGATGAGTGATGAATGATGAGTGATGAGTTAAGGGGTAGTTGAATGGGGTTCTCATGATGTCAAAGGACTCTCTTTTTGGAATTCCGATGCAAAGGTACGAACATTTTTCGTGGGGTTCGGTGTTTAGCGGCGTTTAGCGGTGTTTAGCGGCGGATTTCGTGCGATTATGGTGTTTGACGGCGAATTAAACGAATTACACGAAGGCTACGTTGGTTATTATTTAACGGCGAATTGAACGAATCTGGCGAAATGGTGCGGGCGCCGGTCAAGTGCTGGCGAATTACTCGAATTTTGGTCGGCGAAATGGATGAGCCAAGAGCCGTTTTGAGATAAAAAGACCCTTCAAATGGGGTGAAGGGTCGATTTTCTGCGACGATGATATGTGCGCCAAGTAGGGGGTAAAGTGTCGGAACGAGGTGTTTCTTGCCAATTTATGTGGCCCCAAAGAGCCTTTTTTTGATGCAAACTGTCATATTAAGAGGGTTGACGAAGCTGGTGACGGAGGTTTATGGTTATCGTAAATTGTTGTTTATTTGCCTTTTAGAAGATTGATGTTCCAAAAATCTTACAATCTTACAGTCTTACAGTTGTTTTTTAAAGAGTATCATTTTCTTATTTTTGCCCTTGTATTATTATATATATTTAATTATTAATTATTTATAAGTATTATAAAGAGGAGTTTTTGGAATTAGGGGGTACCTTTTTTTTATTGTAAGACTGTAAGAATTCGGTCCATGTTTCATACAATGGCTTGTTTTTATGCCTTTTAGGAGAAGATGGTTGTTTAGGTGTGACAATGTGACAGTGTGACAGTCGATTTTTGAGAGGTGACATTTCCCCTTACTCTTATCTATATATCTATATATTAATTAGTTATATATTATAAGAAAGGGGTATTGGTACTCATTTTTTTGATTGTCACACTGTCACTGTCACATGGTTGTATGAGTTGTCCCCATACAAGACATTGGTTTTTAGCCAACTAAGTTGATTTATAATCACAATAACAGTATCACAGTTTATTTTTTGAGGGGTATCAATTTCCTTGTTCTTTATATATATTATTAATTACTAATTAGTTATATAGTATATGAAGGAAAAACTGGTATCCTTTTTTTTATTGTGATACTGTTATTGTGATGGAATAAAACCAAACATTCTCTCTCTCAAGGCCGTTGCGACCTTGTTGCATAAGATTTGCGAATTAATAATTTAGCAAAATGGTATCCACAGGGGATGCGCTCGTAGCTTTTAGAATGGCACATCATTGTAACTTGGTGTTTCTCGGGATAGCAAAATGTCATGAACTTTATTATTCGCTTTTTCATAACCTAACTTGCCTGCTTTTTGAAAATAATTCAACGCCTCATCCTCGTTTTTTTCTACGACAATGCCATTATAGAAACAGTCTCCTATATCGTATAGGGCTTTCGGATAATCCATCTCGGCAGCTTCTTTAAATAGTTCCATTGCTTTTTCTTTGTCCTCGCCTATGCCGGAACCGTCGAAATAGCATCTTCCCAACTCATAAATGGCTGGAACAACTTTCTCCAAGGCTGCTTTTTGATAGCACTTTACTGCCTCGGCCTCATCCTCTTCTACTCCATGTCCGCAAAAATAGCACCTCCCTAGCATATAACTTGCCCACGAATCACCCAATTCGGACGCCTTTTTGAAGCATCTCCATGCGGCATGGTTGTCAACCCTGACGCCATCGCCGTAATAATAGCAGCGCCCCAATCTATAAAGTGCATCGACATTATTCTTTGAAGCAGATTTCATATACCATCTCGCGGCCTCCTTCGTACTTTTCTTCACGCCCCTGCCTATTTCGTATTTAAGACCTATCTGAAATTGTGCAATAGCATTACCTTGCTTTGCAGCCTCGAGGAACCATTTGTTGGATTCTGTGATGTTCTTTTCCAGCCCATGTTTGCATTCGAAATACCCAAAGCCTAAATGGCACTGGGCATCTGCGTTCCCCATTTCTGCCGCTCTTCTGTAAGCGGCAACAACATCATCCTGTGGCGCCTGTGTTTCTTCAAGACACCAAGCGATATGGAATTGTGCGTCGGCATCGCCTTGCTCCGATGCTTTGCCAAACCAATATATCGCTTCGGCATAATCTTGTGGCACCCCTTCTCCGTTATAATACCCCAATCCCAAATTGAGCTGTGCTTTTGCCTCACCTTGTTCGGCCGCTTTTTTGTACCATTTGGAGGCCTCAGACATGTTTTTTTCAATGCCTTCGCCGTAAAAGTAACATACACCCAAATTGCACTGCCAGTTGGCACGACCTTCTTCTGCTGCCTTCTTTATCCAACTCATCGGACGGCCATGCACTCTGTATTCCTCTCCCATGAATCCGTTGTTCCATTGGCGTGTTGCCACGTTCCACGATATACAGTTCAATGCGCCTCCATTGCGCACCGCCTCCATTGCAGGAACTCCAATCACTTTGCATCTCGGCATCGCCTCTGATATCTGTTGCAACGCTTGTCCATCTTCCGGTATGCCAAGTTGTGGGACAAGGACCATTCTGCCAACTTGCAAGAAATTGATATATGCCCAGCTATGCTTATGTTTCCTCTTTGTATTGTATGACAAATGAACCACTTCGAAATGCTTTTCAAGAATCTTGTTGAATCTATGAGCCATGTTCGCATCAAAATCAGCATAGTTGGTCATCATCACACGGTTATCACCGAGGTAATGAATGATTCCGTCGCTATGGCCCATGAATTCATTTCTATCCCACGGAAGGAAAACAACGTTGCACTGGAAAGTCTCTTCAAGCATTCTTTGGACTTCCTTGCGTGGTTTATCCTTGTTTTCAAAAAACACCTTTTCGGTCATCACAATCTTGTTACCACAGCGTACCACATTGCCGCCGTCAACAATCAAATCCAAATCCACGGCATCACCCAGACGCAAATTATCGATGCTTCCTATACCTTTCACATCTGTAATTGTGCGTCGGTAGTACTTTGTTTGCAGATAGTCAGGGTTGTATTTATAAAACACAAAACGCTTTTCGCTTGTCTGGATGGGCATATAGTCGCGACACCAAATATCCTTTGTGTTTGTCAGCAACCGATGGTCAATGTTATTATCTGTAAGAATTGCATCAAGACTTTGATACAAAGTCGGACATTTCTTCGGCAACAAATCTGAGAAGAAAACGGTGTCAGTATAGGCATCGAACATGATGGTCTCGTTGTATTTACCGTATAGAGTGTTCCAGTTATTATCTGCCATCTTCTTTGTTTTTTTCGTAAATATCTTTTAGATGGAATCTCCAAGGTCTTGGGTCACGAACAAATTCCTTGCCATTTGATCTAAATGTCTTTACATCTGATTCTTTTACGTCCATAGCAAGACCCTTGTTTATTGATAATAATATATCATGATTGTTATCATATTCTTCTTTGGTAAGTTTCAAATATTTCTTGTCTTTTTCTAGATACATTGGGACATTAACTCGAAAAATGGGTTCGTCCATTTCTTTTCCCTTGTCCCCAATTCTCCATTCTATCTTGGTATCACTGAGCGATATACCTTCATAGAACATATCGTCAAAAATATGAGTTGAGCAATGATCGTATTTTGTGTTGTCATTCAGAGGATACTTGCCATTTTCCGCTTCGAGTAGCCTGTATGAACGAATAAGAAATGAAGCTCGATAGTTATTATTAGGATTCTCAAACGTCACATCCAATCCTGATTGATGCAGGTTAAAGCTTCCAGGTTTAAAATATGGGTATCCTTTTGCAAGCTCGGACATCCGCGATTTATAAGGATGGGCGTTGGTATGATACATGATGTAATCTTTTATATTTCCTTCCTCTTCATGGTAGTATAACTCAATAGCGCCGATATCAATAATGTATTTCTCATTGATCAAGAAATACCCCTTACAAAGGATTTTCTCAGCACAAGGCATGAAACACTGTTTCACAGCATCGGCATCCCAAGTGTCGCCAATCTTTTGATTTCTTTTTTCTTTTTTAAAACTCTCTAAAATTTTAATTAGTTCTTCCATTTGGATTGCTTTTTGTTGGTAATCAAATCGAGTGCAAAAGTACACGTTGTTTCCGACATGGAAAACAATTTTCGGTTAAAAGTTGTTAAGGTTTTCCAAAAAGTTATTAATCGAAAAACTAATAATGTTTTTATTCCAATATCAATTTATGTAAATAAAGAAAGCCCCGCTGAATAACGGGGCTTTCTTGTATATGCGGACAATAATGTCTGCGTAGCATTATTGCTCTCCGCGAGCACGCGGTTACTCTTCCTCGGCGGCGGCTACCTCGTAGTCTTTGAGGAGAGCCTGTTGTAGTATGCTTAAGAGCTACATTTTTCCAATTAATTCCTCCATCGGCATCTCCATTTTGGTGAAGGCAAACCACTTCTTGCCGAGGTCTTTCAACGAGGCTCCTATGTGATAGACGGTATTGTCGATGCAGAGGAAACGGTCATGGACTTTGCCAAACACTTTCACCTCAATAGGCTGATACTGGGCATTGTGTTTCGCGAGGTCAAGTGAGAGCTGTTTCGGGATGCTTTTGGTGTAGATGGTGGCTGTCACTTTATTTTTTCGTTTGTCAAGCATCGTCAGCACCGTATCGTCCACATAGTTGTCGAACAGCACAATGCTCTTCTTCGCCGAGCGGATAAGGTCGGAAACAAAGGTGTATGCATCGAATATCTGCCCGTCATAAAATATGCCTTGTGTGGGTGTCTTGCTTCTATCATCCAACCGATTGAATATCTGTTCCACCTTTTTGTCTGTGTCTTGCTGACGTGCGGCCAAGGCCAACTGATTGTGTTCAATCACTTCTATTCGCTGGAACATCTGTGCGTTGGCAGCAAAGAACTGTTGAGTGGCTGTAAAAGCGCGCATGATACTGATATTCACATCAACAGCAGTTTGAGACCGGAGCACGCTGCTGAGCATTGCGATGCCGTTGCGGGTGAAGGCATAAGGTCTCTTACGTGCTCCCATCTTGATAGAATTGGATGTCGCAAATTGCGATTTCCAATTTTCGAACTCCTCCTTTGTGAGCTGGAACATAAAGTCCTCGGGGAATCGCTCTATGTTACGCTGTACCTGTTCATTTAATCTACGAGTCTCCACGCCATAGAGCATAGCCAAATCACGATCGAGAAGTGTTTGCTGACCACGCAGCATAATTATCAAACTCTCAATATTGACATGTTGGATATCGCGTTTTGCGATTTCCAAAGTAAGGTTATTGCTTTTTGCAACAACTGCGGTGGTCACTGTATCTTTCATCTTTGCCATATGTTATCTTCTCCACGGTCGAAATTTACGACTTTGAAAGAATAACGCATTGATGCTATAAATATTGCGCAAAAGAAAAGAGGATGCCCAAAGCGGGGCATCCTCTTTCGTGTTAAGAAGCTGACGGTTACTCTTCCTCGGCGGCGGCTTCCTCGTAGGCCTTGAGGAGGGCCTGCTGGACGTCGGCGGGGACGAGCTCGTAGCTGCTGAAGGTCATGGTGAAGGTACCGCGGCCGCTGGTGAGGGAGCTCAGGGCGGTGCAGTAGCGGTTCATCTCGGCCAAGGGGGCCTTAGCCTTGAGGGTGGTGTACTTGCCTTCGGCATCCATGCCCATGACGATGGCG
>CACYSB010000021.1 GCA_902777005.1 uncultured Bacteroidota bacterium | reverse complement strand
ATTAGCGATTGGGGCAATGATGAAATACAGATAACCATTTAAAGAAATTGTCATGAATAAAGAAATGAGAAAAGACTTTCTGGAAAAGAAAAAACAATTACAAGAGATTGAAAAAGATATCCTGCTTGATAATAAGGACTATGAAGACTTGGTATATAGATTACAGGAGCGTCTTCTATTATTGAACCAGATGTTTTCTTTTCATGCCACTGAAACCGAGATTCGGCGATTAACAGAAGTCAATGACAAACTCCACCAATTGGAAATAGATTATCTTGCCTGGGATAAACACGTTCACGCAAGTTTCAAAAAATTAAAAGATATAGAAGGAGAACAATTCCTTATTGAAACAGAACTCTGTCCAAATATAAAGCCATCACTCAATTGCAAATTACATATTATGGAGGAAGATTTCGACTATGGTTCTCGATGGCAAGAGATGATAGGTGTTATTGGAAGAGAATGTACTGGGAAAATTCTCCCTGTAATTTCTGCACAAAATAAAATCAGTATGAATATCGGTGCATTGAAATATGTAAAACAGATGGATGATATGTGTGTCGCTGAATTGTTTTGGCAACTGACGGACAAATTTTATCTTAGTGTTCCCGATATATTAAAAATACAACATTATCATTACCATTACGGTCGATATTGGAAATCTGCAGAGTGAGCTTTTATGATATGAAACTATTTGTAGATTATGAGTTGTCGGAAACGGGGCACAATATGGTTGTAATAACGTCATAATATCTTGACTGCCTTGTGGATGCTGCCACAGTTTTCGAGAAGATCAATTATAGTACACATGCTTTTGATGAAAAGGAATGTCCATGCGCAGCAAAACCAATAGATGTATTATGCGGTGATAGTCAATATGATTGAAACAATCTTACATTCGAGTAAAGAAAGTTAATGTGTATGTCATGATATGGCATATTGTTGCTGTATTTTTGCATCTCGAACATTGATGCACTTATTGAGAAGGCCTCGGGGATTGAAAAGATTGATTATAGCACGCAGGTGATAGCCGATATTACAGTCAACCGGCCGGACAAGAAGATTGGCAGCGTTAAGCAGATGATGGACGAGTATGGCGTATCGCGACAACAGGCGGAATTCGCATTGAACATTCCTATGAAGTATGTTCCGCTTTTCTTCGACGAAGAAGAATACCCCAAACAGATAGAACGTATGACTATCATGCGACGTATTCTTCAAGAGACACAAGATATTTTAAATAATTGATGATATGGAACTTTACGCAAAACCAATCATTACGACATCGGATGACGGCACCATCAACATAAAGGTACTGCCTATCACCCCAGAGTATATAGATACACGTCTGGCAGAACTTGCGATACCTGCAGAATTCAACTACGATGTAAGAGAGTATGAGGCGCTTATCCAATGTGCTTCATCGCACAAAAATGCGGTAGAGAGGCTTAAATGGCGGTTCGGATTCGGGCCACAGGAGGCAGAGTTTCTATTGGGGCTCACTATCGAGGAGAAGAAGATGTTTTTCATTCAGGAGAACTGCGAGGCTGAAATTGCCCGCTGGGAAGCGCTGAAAAGGGTACTTGCTGTGCAATAAAATGGCACAAATGGCGTTATTGCATACATGGAGAACATAAACGACAAGATAATCATCTACCAGACTGCAGATGGACAAACTGCTATCGATGTGCGGTTGGAGAACGAAACGGTATGGCTTTCGCAGGCACAGATGGTAGACCTGTTTCAAACCACGAAACAGAATGTCAGCCTTCATGTTAATAATGTTTTCAAAGAAGGTGAATTAGAGGAGGGTTCAACTGTCAAGGAATACTTGACTGTTCAAAAAGAGGGGAAACGTAATGTTGGCCGTGTCGTTAAATACTACAACCTTGATGTCATCATCTCCGTCGGCTACCGGGTGAAAAGTCAGCGAGGTACGCAGTTCCGCATTTGGGCCAACCGCGTGCTGAAGGAGTATCTTGTCAAAGGTTATGCCGTCAACGAGCGCATCCACAAGGAGCAGATAGGTGAGCTTCGGCAGCTGGTGGGTATGCTCGGCAGGACGATTCAGAACCAGCCGTTACTCTCGACCGATGAGACCAATGCGCTCTTCAATGTGGTGACCGACTATACCTACGCTCTCGACACCCTCGACAGCTACGACTACCAACGGCTCACCATCAACGATACCACCAGCGATGCCCCTTTCCATGCCACCTACGACAATGCCATGCAGGCTATCTGCTCATTGAAGGAACGCTTCGGCGAGAGCGCACTCTTCGGCAACGAGAAGGATGAGTCGTTCAAGAGCTCCATCGGGCAGATCTACCAAACCTTCGACGGCGTGGAGCTCTACCCCAGTACCGAGGAGAAGGCCGCCATGCTGCTCTATCTTGTCACCAAGAACCACTCGTTCAGCGACGGCAACAAACGCATCGCCGCCACGCTGTTCCTCTGGTTCCTAAACAACAACCGCATCCTCTACCGCGAGGATGGCAGCAAGCGCATAGCCGACAATACCCTTGTGGCTCTCACGCTGATGATTGCCGAGAGCCGTCCCGAAGAGAAGGATGTGATGGTGAAGGTGGTAGTCAACCTCATTAACAAGAACAACGTATGAACGTACTGAAGAAATATACCTGGCTGGTGGGGACGTTGATGCGGGCAGGCGACAAAGGCTTGACGCTTGAGCAGATTGGCGACCGCTGGAACGCTACGGAAGAACTGCATGAAGAGGGCGCTTTCGCACGGCGCTCCTTTCACCGTCACCGCAGCGAGATCATGGACCTTTTTGGCATCGAGATTGAGTGCTACGTGGATGGTGGTCAGTACCGCTACCGCCTGGCCGACGATGGAGGCAGGGAGTACTTCCGCCAGTGGATGATGGACTCAATAGCGGTGAACCATGTCGTCGCCGACAGTCGTGAAGCAGCACAATATGTCTTGGTGGAGCCCACGGACAGCAGGATGCTTCCGATGCTGCTGGAAGCGTTGAAAGAGCTGCGCACGCTGAACTTTACATATCAACCCTACTGGAGTGAGTCGCCCTACAGCTACAGCGGCGTGCAGCCGTATGCCCTAAAGATGTTCGAACGCCGCTGGTACCTCATCGCACGACGCGATAGCGAGTACCGTATCTTCGCCCTCGACCGCATGACGAATGTGGAGCTGCAGGATGAGACCTACAAACGCGACCCGAAGTTCGACCTGAAGGAGATGTTCGAGGGGGCCTATGGCATCATTGTGGATGACACGCCTATAGAGTCCATACGCCTGAAAGTCAACGCCTATCAGGCTAACTACCTGCGCTCGTTGCCACTGCACAGCAGTCAGCATGAGCTGAAGCGTACCGAGGAGTATTCCATCTTCTCGCTGCGTGTACGCCCCACTTTTGACTTCAAGCAGAAGCTGCTCTCCCTCGGCAGTACTGTGGAGGTGCTCCAACCCGAAAGTCTACGTGCCGACATGCGCGGCGAGATACAGGAGATGATGAACAAATACCTGGACGACGATGAATGACTTTGCGGCTATAGACTTTGAGACGGCCAATGGGCAGCGCTCCAGTGTGTGCAGCGTGGGAGTTGTCGTGGTGCGCGGGGGCGAGATTACGGACAGGTTCTACAGCCTCATACAGCCGGAGCCTAACTACTACAGCTGGTTCTGCCAGCGGGTGCACGGCCTCTGCCACGAAGACACGGACGACGCCGAGGTGTTCCCGACGGTGTGGCACAAGATAGAGCCGTTGATCGAGGGGCTGCCGCTGGTGGCGCACAACGCGATGTTCGACGAAGGCTGCCTGCGGGCGGTTATGCAAGTATATCGGATGGATTGGCCGGGATATGTGTTCTACGACACGCTGCGGGCCTCGCGCCGCAAGCTACACGACCTCCCCAACCACCAGCTGCACACCGTCGGCGAGGCCTGCGGCTACTGCCTGGAGAACCACCACCATGCGCTGGCAGATGCAGAAGCCTGTGCGGCGATAGCGTTGAGGCTACTATGATTAGGCATAACGCCGACAAAACCAGCAAAGACAGCATAAAGTGCTCCGGCTCGCGAGCACGATAACCGAAGGGAGCGCCACAATTGGCGCTCCCTTCGGTGTTATGAAAAAAACTTTGTGGAAGAATTATTTTATTTGCGAGGCAAACTCCTGTATGGTAAGAACAGCAACTTTAGGCCAGTCAATCTCTTTGAGGACATTGAAGTGGCTATCGTTTGTAACGATGTATTCAGCGTCTGCGGCTACAGCACAGTCGACAAATTTGTTATCGTCAACATCTTGTTCTATCAAGTCAAAGTGGATATAGGTCTCTTGAAACTGGGTCGTGTGCAAACGTGCAATGGCTTCAACCACGTTGTGGGCGATTTCCTTGGTTGTCTTCTTGGTAAGAATTTCCTCGTATTCTATCAGTATCTCTGTGTTGACACACAATACGATATTGCCATAGAGGATTTCTGTCCAAATCTTATGATATGGACTGTGAGAAGGCAGAACCTGAAGGAGGCAGTTGGTGTCAAGAACGATTCGCCGCATAACGATAAGGGGTTCGCATGTGCTCGGTGCCCCATTGGTTGATGGTGTCTTCGTTGATGGTACCGTTATCCCACAAGGCATCGATGGCTTTCTGTGCTTTCGCAGCAAAGAAATGTGCCACCAAGTCCTTGAACTCGTTCAGTTCTGACTCGCTGTTAATGCTTTTCAAGGCATTTAGCAGTTCTAACTGGGCTATCTGGGAGTATGACATATTACGATATATTTTACTCTTATAACGCTGGATGATATGTTTTATTGTGTAGAAATGCAAAAAGCTGGTGCATAGGTATGGCGTTTCAGTGTTACGCGTAATGTTCCTTAATGTTGTTGAGCACCTCGAAGGTGGCTTCGGCTGTGGGGGTTGACACCAGCGCCAAGCGGTAGGGCTTGAAGTTGTAGAGGCCCTTGAAGTAGGCACCGTAGTGCTTGCGCATCTCGAAGATGGCGGTGCGCTCGCCTTTGAAGTCTATGGCCATCAGCAGGTGGCGTTGGCAGACGTCCACACGTTCCGCAACGCTAATCTCCCTCTCTGGTTCTCCATGGAAAGCACGCTGACATTGCTCGAAGATCCAAGGGTTGCCGATGGCTCCGCGGCCTATGAGGATGCCGTCGACGCCGTAACGCCGCTTGTTCTCAACGGCTTGCGCTGCGGTAGTGATGTCGCCGTTGCCGAAGATGGGTATGTGCATGCGGGGGTTGTTCTTGACGGCGCCAATAATCGTCCAGTCGGCGGTGCCGCTATACATCTGGGTCTTAGTGCGTCCGTGGATGCTGAGGGCCGCTATACCGGTGTCTTGGAGAGCCTCGCAAAAGTCTGTTATCATCATGGAATCAGCGCTGTAGCCTATGCGTGTCTTCACAGTCACCGGCAGGTGGGACCGTTTGACCAGCGAGGCGGTGATACCCAGCATTTTAGGTATATCCTGAAGGATGCCCGAGCCGGCACCTTTGCCGGCAACCTTGCGCACGGGGCAGCCCCAGTTGATGTCGATGAAGTCGGGCTCGGCCTGTTCCACCACCTCGAGGCAGCGCAGCAGCTCGTCCTCGTCGGCGCCGAATATCTGTATGCCTATGGGGCGTTGTTCTGGTGTGAAGCGCATCTTGCGCAGGCTCTTCTCGGCATCACGGTTGAGGGCCTCGGAGGCTATAAACTCGGTGATGAGCAGGTCGGCCCCCATCTCCTTGCAGAGCTGGCGGAAGGGGAGGTCGGTGATGTCGTCCATGGGCGAGAGCCCGATGACCGGGGTGTCGATATTCAAGTGTTTGAGAAACATTGCACAGATAAAACGAGATTTTCTTTTGGATATTGTTTTTTTTTGTATTTTTGCATCCGATTTGGTCGCCCGAAGAGGACGCCAAGAGGGAAGCCGGTGAGAGTCCGGCGCAGTCCCGCTGCTGTAAGCTCAAGAGTTGAGACCCAATCTGTTACGTCACTGTGCGGCGCCATAGTCGCATGGGAAGACGGGGTGCTCAAGAGTAAGCCAGAAGACCTGCCAAATCGCTAAAATCGGTATCGCTTTCGAGGAAAAAGCACTCCGGTGACAGATGGAAGAGCCATCTTTTTGCCACTTTTGCCGTTTCCCCCGTTATCGTTACCGATATTGAGATTGGAAGTATTAACACCTTAAAACAATATCAATATGGTAAAAAAAGTATTATTTATTGCATTGGGTCTGATGCTTGCCAGCGGCGCAAAAGCTGATTGGGAGCAGGCCTTCAATCCTACGGTTGCTCAAAGCGACATCCAGTTCTGGACCGGTACCGGCAGCAATCGTGCTGTCATTGCAATCACCTGGGTCGACGATACCTATGGCAACATCGGTATCGCATGGGGTGTGCAGTGGAACAGTGACACCCTCATTCTCCGTGATTTGATGGACACTATCGCTACTTACGATCCTCGTATGAGCATTACCTGGAATTCTACCCACACCTACATCAACAACATGGCTTACAACGATCCTCAGCTCGGCTATGACTTTGCCGGAGAGGTGGATCCTGATATGGGATTTGCCTGGTTCATGTATGGCTGGAAGGATGCCAACGAGGGTGTGAAACAGTCGGGTGGTATCATGGCTGATACTATTGCCAGCGGTGACTTTATCGATTGGACCCTGATGGATAGCGTGACGTATGAGGCGATTCTTGCCGACACCATGATTATGGCCACCGACCCCAACGTTCCTGTATTGCCTGAGGAGTCTACTATCGACGCCAGCGAGATTGTCTACTGGGTTGGTAACGGTAACAACAAGGTTGTTCTGGCCGTCAACTGGGCTGACACCGCCCTCGCTTGGGGCTACAAGTTCAGCACCGACAGCGTATTGGTGGAGGACATGATGTTCGCCATCGCCGCCGCTGATTCCCGTTTCTTTGTTGATACGGCATATGGCTATCTGTCAGATATCCGCTTTGTGTTGGCCGAAGGCGACACCCTGCGTGGTGCCAGCTACTACTGGGAGAGCAAGCGTAACGGTTACATGGATGCCGGTATGAACCAGATGCTCGGCAACGGCGACTTTGAGAAGTGGTGTGACCCCACCGCTGGTGTTGTCGTTGACAGCATGGAATATCAGGGTGTTTGGTATTACACCTATGTTTATCCCATGGAGATTAACCCCGTTAGCGTGCCCGTTGGTATCGCCAGTGTCGAGGCCGTCAGCGTGATGGTGTGGCCGAACCCCACCACAAGCCTTGTCAACGTCAGCGTGAGCCGTCCGATGCAGGCCGAGCTCTACGACCTCTCTGGCCGTCAGGTGGCAGCCTACAGCCTCGCCGAAGGCAGCAACAAGATTGACCTCAGCGCCCTCCAGAACGGTGTCTATATGCTCCGCGCCGAAGGCTCTGTAAGCAAGATTGTCAAGAGATAATCTCAAGGAGATACAAACAAAAAGCCGCTGCAAACTGCAGCGGCTTTTGTTTTATTGATTGTTTTCGTCTACCTCTTTCTTGGAGAAGGCTCCCAGTTGGCGCAGGAGTGACCAGTAGATGAAGATGAAGAGGATGGCAAACATGACATCGCCGATACCCACGAAGCCGCGTCCGAGGAAGAGCAGCGGCATTATGATAAGCAGCAGGCGCGCCAGCGTGTAGCAGTGGAAGCCCGCCGGACGTAGCGTCCACATGAAGGCGGCGCCGAGCACCTCGAGGGCATAAAGCATGGCGCAACCTATATAATAGGTGCGCGGCACCTCCAACATGCGCTCCATGGCGGCGCCGAACTGTTCGGGCAGAACCGACGGGTTGGCGGCGTAGTAGTTCTGCACCATGGGCAGCATGGCGCCCATCATCAGGTAGACCACTGTCGACAAGCCGGCGAATATGAAGGTTATTACCAGCAGGATGTGCAGTAGGGTACGATTGCTGTTCATAACACCGCAGCCATTTGTTGTTGCAACTTTTGAGCCTCGCGGCCGGCGGCTTCGGCGAAGTCGGTGCCGTTGGAAGCGTATATGATGCCGCGTGACGAGTTGACCAGCAGGCCGCAGTCTTTGTTGAGGCCATGCTTGCACACCTCCTCGAGGCTGCCGCCCTGTGCTCCCACGCCGGGCACCAGCAGGAAACTGCTGGGGATGATGCGGCGCACGTCGCCGAGCATCTCGGTCTTGGTGGCGCCAACCACATACATCATGTTGTCCTCGTTGCCCCACTGCTTGGAGGTCTCGAGCACACGTTGGTAGAGCGGTGTGCCGTTCTTGTCCTCAATCAGTTGGAAGTCGAAGGCACCCTTGTTGGATGTCAGAGCCAGCAGAATGACCCACTTGCCCTCGTAGACCGTGAAAGGCTGCACGCTGTCGGCGCCCATATAGGGAGCCACGGTGATGGCGTCGAAATTAAAGTCCCCCTTTGGGTCAAGGAAAGCCTTTGCGTAGCGTTCGCTGGTGTTGCCGATGTCGCCGCGCTTGGCGTCGGCGATGGTGAAGACAGGCTTTTTGAGGCTGTGGATGTAGTCCATGGTGAGCTTCAGCTGGCGTAGACCTTCGAGGCCGAGGGCTTCATAGAAAGCCAGATTGGGCTTGTAGGCCACACAGTAGTCGATGGTGGCGTCGATGATGGCGCGGTTGAAGCGGAACATACCGTCGCGCTCGTTACGCAGATGTTCCGGCATCTTGGCGGGGTCTGTGTCGAGTCCGACGCAGAGGAACGAGCGGCGCTCGCGGATAAGGGCTATTAACTCTTGGCGTGTCATATTGCTTACATTGTTAACTTATGGAATTGTTCTGTCAGTTTGTTGGCTGTGAGGCCACTGATGTTTTCATCAGCCAGTATGCGGCCGTGGCCCATGATGATGGCGCGGCTGCACATAGCCTCCACCTCCTGCATGATATGGGTAGAGAGCAGCACCGCCTTGTCTTTGCCTGCGTTGCGTATCACGCTGCGAATAAATTCCAACTGGTTGGGGTCTAGTCCTGTTGTGGGCTCGTCGAGGATGAGCACCTGAGGGTCGTGAATGAGGGCTTGCGCCAGGCCTACGCGCTGGCGGTAGCCTTTGGAGAGCTGGCCTATGCGCTTGTTGGCTTCGGGGGTGAGGCCCGTAAGCTCTATCATCTCGTCGGCGCGTTCGTTCAGGTTCTTTACGCCACCCAGACCGGCTGCGAAACGCAGGTACTCACGCACATACATGTCAAGATAGAGCGGGTTGTGTTCGGGCAGGTAGCCTATGCAGCGGCGCACTTCCAGAGTGTCGTCGTAGATACTGTGCCCGCATATTGTAGCGTCGCCTTCGGTGGGCGGTATATAGCAGGTGAGTATCTTCATGAGTGTCGACTTGCCGGCGCCGTTGGGTCCCAGCAGACCCACAATCTCGCCTTTCTTCACGCTGAATGTGGCGTGGTCCACGGCCCGCTGCTCACCGTACAGTTTGCTTATGTCTTTTACTTCAATCATTTTCCTTTTTTGCTCTTTTGCAATTCTTGTGCCTGGCTAAGGGGTATGCGCTCGCCGTTGTATATGGCTATAACAAATGCATCCCTGAACTTGGTGGTGCGTTTTATGGTGTTGCAGCGCTGCTGGGCTTCAGCAAAGGTTTTGTAGTCGCCCGCCGTGTGCACATATCCGTTGGTGGCAGGTGCAGAATGTACGTCTTTGATACCTTGCAAGTCGGGGTCGCCAGCCTGCATCTGTTTGGTCGAGGTGCAGAACTGTATGCGGTAGGTCAAGCCTGCTACTGCTTTAGTGGCTTGGGTTGGAGTGGCAGGCTGTGGCTTTTGTGCCGTGGTTTGTGCGGGTTTCTCGGCAGTAGGTTGCAGAGCAGGTTTGCTTGCAGACTCCTGGAAGACATGAGCCCAGGCATCCTTGAACGGGGTGGTGGCCTTGAGGTGCTTGCAGTATTCGCGAGCTTCGTCTATGGTGTTGAAACGTCCGGTGTTATAGGCATATTTCTTGCCCTGCTTGGTAGCGGTGAAGTCGCTCACGCCATTCAGTTCCGGTGCACCTTTGGTATAGAGATTGGGTGAGGTGAGGAATTGTACGGTAAAGTATGTTGTTGCCTCAGCTGCTGCGGTGTTCTTTGGGTCTTGCAATGTCTCTTTCACCACAGGTGCTGGTTCAGGTGTTGGCTCTGCCCTGGGCTGCGGTTCCTGTACCACCACAGGTTCTTGCTTAGGCTCCGCTATGGGCTCTGCTTTAGGTTCGGGCTTCTTCTCTTGTACGGGAGGCAGGGTGGCTGACGGCAACGGTTTCTCCTGAGGTGTAGAGGTCACTGCGGGCTTTTCTTCAACCGTAGGCTCTTCTTTTGGTTCTACCTTAGGCTCTACTTTTGTCTCCAGCTTGGGCTCTTCTTTGGGTTCGGGTTTAGGTTCGACCTTAGGCTCCTCCACTGCTTGTACCGGAGGCTCGGCTTGTGCCACCTGCTGCGGCTCCTCTTTAGGCTCTTCTTTGGGTGTAGGCTTCTGTTGAGCGACTGCTGGCGAAGCGTCAAAGCCCTCGATGTTTATTACAGGGGTGGCTATGCGTGTACCGCCTTCCTCGGCCACCTTGTAGTTCATGAAGGCATTGAATAGGCACAGGGCGATATTGGCTTGGCCCTCTTTACTGAGCATGTATGCCTCCTCTGTAGGGTTACTGATGAAGCCTATCTCCGTCAGTACTGCCGGCATAGCGGTCTTATAAAGCACGAAAAGCTCGGCCTGTTTAACGCCGCGGTTGATGGTCTTGAGGTTGTTCTTGTACTGCGTCTGTATGGCCTGTGCGAAGTTGAGGCTCTTCTCGAGGTAAGCGTTCTGTGCCAGGGTGAAGATGATATAACTCTCATCCGAGTTAGGGTCGAACCCTGCATAGTCCTTGTTGGTCTTGTAGTCGGCCTCGAGCAGTATGTCGGCGTTCTCCTTCTTGGCCACCTCCAGATTGCTGGCGCTCTTGGAGAGACCCATCACGAAAGTCTCCACGCCGGTAGGCGTGCTGGTGGGGTGCGAGTTGGCATGTATGCTTATGAACAGGTCGGCCTTGTTGCGGTTGGCTATGCGGGCGCGTTCGCCGAGCGATATGTCCACATCGGTGGTGCGTGTGTATATAACCTTGACGTCAGGGTAGTTGTCGTGTATCAGCTTGCCGAACTTCTTGGCCACTGCAAGGGTGATGTCCTTCTCCATCGAACGGCTTCCTATGGCACCGGGCTTGTCGCCGCCGTGGCCGGGGTCTATCACCACCGTCCGCACATGGTAGCTCTCTTTTTTTTGCGAGAAAGCCGCGCCACATGATAAAACGAGGGCAATAAATATAACGAATAAGCGTTTCATATACAAAACAATATATTTTTGTTTTTCAGTTTGCAGAAATAGTTTTATCTTTGCAAACCGATTTGCAAAGATACAAACATTTTTTGAATGTTGATAATTAAATATTTTGCCGCATAGTAAACAACATAGTGTCAGCCTTTTTTCCGCCTTCTTTGCGCTGGCGCTTATGCTGTTGTCGGCTCATGCTGTCACCGCTCAGGCTGATATCGACACGCTGATGCGTATCTCGCCCGATGCTGTCGACCAGCTGGTAAAATACAAGGCCCGCGACTCGGTGGCCATGGACCTCTCCACGCGTCGCGCTTTCCTCTACAGCGATGGCAAGATAGATTACGGCGATATGATACTGGAGGCTGACCGCGTGGAAGTGGACTTCGGCAATCAGACCCTCCATGCCTATGGCACCACCGACACCGCCGGCGAGGTCGTGGGACGTCCCTTTTTCAAGCAGGACGGTGATGAGTACCATGCCGATACCATCACCTATAACTACGACTCCCAGAAGGGTATCATCCAGAATGTTATCACCCAGGAGGGTGAAGGCTACCTGCACGGCAAGAAGGTCAAGAAACTCAACGACTCCATCATGTACCTCAGCGGTGGCAGCTACACCACCTGCAACTATGCCCACCCCCATTTCGCCATCAACTTCACCAAGTCCAAGCTCATCACAGGCGACAAGATTGTCACCGGTCCGGCGTGGATCACCGTCGAGGACGCCCCCACGCCCATAGCGGTGCCCTTCGCCTTCTTCCCCATCACACACGACCGCGCCTCGGGACTCATCATACCCTCCTACGGATGGATGAACTACCGCGGCTATTACCTCAAGGACGGCGGCTACTACTGGGCCATCAACGACAACATCGACCTCTCGCTCCTCGGCGAGATTTTCACCAACCTTTCGTGGGCCGGCGAAGTGAAGACCAACTACTACCGCCGTTACCACTACAAAGGCCTCTTCGATATGCGTCTGGGCCGTGTCTACACCGGTATCCGCGGCGACCCCAACACCTTCAACTCATACAGCGACTTCAAGCTCGTATGGCAGCACGACCAGGATGCCAAGGTCAACCCCTACAGCCGCTTCTCCGCCAACGTCAACCTGCAGAGCCGCAACTATAACAAGAACACCACCAATAGCGCTGACTACTTCAGCAGTACCACCACGTCGAGCATCAGTTATAACACCAAGCTTGGCTCCTACCTCAACCTCGCCGCCACAGCCCGCGAGTCGTACAACGCCCAGACCGGCGTGATGACCATCAAGCTGCCCTCCATCACCCTCTCCTCGGTGACCCTCTACCCGCTGCGCCGCAAGAAGCCTGTGGGTGGTTACCGCTGGTACGAGAACATCTCGCTCTCTTACGTCTTGAATGCCGAGGACAACATCACCACCCAGGACTCTGACCTCTTCAAGCAGGTCACCCTCGACCGCATGCGCTACGGCATAATGCACAGCATCCCTCTGAGCAGCACCATCAAGGTGCTCAAGTATTTCACATGGACCAACAGCATTGCCTACTATGAGCGCTGGCACTGGAGCACCATCAATAAGAACTACGACAGTGCCACCAATACCGTCACCATCGATACCATACACGGCTTCCGCGCCAACCGTGACATCTCCTTCAACACCAACCTCAGCACCCGCATCTACGGCATGTTCCAGTTCAAGCGCGGCCCGCTCAAGGCTGTGCGCCATGTCATCAACCCCACCATCGGCTTCAACTTCCGGCCCGATTTCGGCGCCGCCTACCTCGGCTACTGGAAGGAATACACCGACAACACCGGCTATGTGCACCGCTACTCCATCTTCGAGCAGAGCCTCTACGGCGGCCCGCCCGACGGCCGCAGCGGCCAGCTGCGCGCCTCTATAGGCAACAACCTCGAGATCAAGGTGCAGAACCCTTTCGACTCCACTGCCGAGGTCAAGAAAGTAACACTCCTCGAGAACCTCACCTTCAGCGGCAGTTACGACCTCGCCAAGGACTCGCTCAACTTCAGCAACCTCTCTGTCACCGGCCGCACCACCCTCTTCCGCTCCATCGTTATCAACTACAGCGGCTCCTTCTGCCCCTATGTTGTCGACTCCATCGGCAACATGCACAACCGCTTCCTTTGGAAAGAACAGCGCAAGCTCTTCCGCACCCAGAACTCCACCTGGAGCGCCCAGGTCTCCCTCAACCTCAACAACAACACCTTCAAGGCCGACGGCGAGAAGAGCCAAGGCCAACCCGTCTACTCGCTCCTCCAGACCCCCTACAACTACAGTCCCACCATGCTCATGGGCGGCTATGTCGACTTCAGCGTGCCCTGGAACATCAGCGTCAGCTACTCCTTCAGCCACGTCAGCTCCTATGTGGCCCGCGAGCGCAACCTCAAGAGTGAAACCATCCAGAGCATCAGCCTCAGCGGCAATGTCAGCCTCACCCAGAACTGGAAACTCGCCATGACCACCGGCTACGACTTCGTCAACCACGGCATGTCCTACACCACCGTCGACATCTACCGTGACCTCCACTGCTGGGAGATGCGCTTCTCCTGGGTTCCCTTCGGCTACTACCGCAGCTGGTCGTTCCAGATAAACATCAAGGCCGACGCCCTGCGCGACGTCAAGTACGAGAAACGCGAGAGCTACCTCGAGAACCAAGGATATTACTCATATTAGTAGATAAGACAAAAGACCGTTATGGAAGACAAACTGTATTACTCTATCGGCGAAGTCGCCGCCATGCTTGGCGAGGCGCCCTCGGTGCTGCGCTTCTGGGAGAGCGAGTTCCCGCAGCTGCACCCCGTGAAGAACAAACGCGGTGTGCGCTCCTACACGCGCCACGACATAGAGCTCCTGCAGCGCATCCATTACCTCACACGCGACTGCGGCTACACCCTCGAAGGAGCTCGCGAGCAGATGCGCACGCGCCCCGTCGAAGACCCCAAGATGCAGGTCATCCAGAACCTCACCGACCTCCGCTCTTTTCTTGTCGACCTCAAGGAACAGCTGTAGGGCCTTCTTGCACCCTGCTACCCCCTTGTCCCATATATCCCCACTGAATTCTCTCCGTTCCCTCTCTGCCCTCTCTCCGACAAAAAACCGTAAAACAACCGTTGAACAGTCGGAGCGGGGTCGGAGCGGGTACGGAGGAGCATCGGAGTGGAAATGTTAAAAAAAGCTGGGTATGTAAGTTTTTTTTGTATTTTTGCAGCCGTGAAGATAGAGGAGGCCATAGTACGTTTTGTGGACTACATAGCCACGGAGAGGCGCATGGCGCCGGGGACGGTGCGCAACTATGAGGGTGACCTGCGCGACCTGCAGCGGTATCTGGAACGATTGGAGGTGAGCGATTTGGGCGAATTGACTTCGCGCGACATCCGTGGGTGGCAGATGGAGCACCTCGGTATCGGCGAGGCGCCGGGGACCGTGAAGCGGCGACTCTCATCGGTGAGCAGCTGGCTGCGGTGGCTGCGCCGCGGCGGGATGCTCGACGTGGACCTCATGGCCAAGGTGGCTGCGCCGCGCCAGCCCAAGCGCCTGCCGGTGTTCTTCAAGGAGAGCGAGACGGAGCACCTGTACGACGAGGGTGTCTTCGGCGACGACTTCACAGGGCGGCGCGACGCGCTGATGCTGCGCATGCTTTACGAGACTGGCATGCGACGGTCCGAGCTGTCGGCTCTGCGCGAATCGTCGGTGGATTTCCACAATCTGACGGTCAAAGTGCTTGGCAAACGCAACAAGGAGCGGCTGGTGCCGATAGAAAATGAACTTGCACACAATATTTCCGATTACATCGCGTTAAAGAGGCAGACGGTGGGAGAGAACGAGTGGCTGTTCGTCAACGCCAAGGGACGGCAGGTGAGCCCGTATACGGTGTACCAGGTGGTGCGCAAGTACATGGCGGGCTTAAGCAACGCCGACCGGATATCGCCGCATGTGTTCCGCCATTCTTTCGCCACGCACATCCTTGCCGAGGGTGGAAACATACAGGCCATAAAGGAGCTGCTGGGCCATGAGAACCTCGCCACAACGGAGGTGTACACGCACGTAACGCGCGAACATCTAAGGGAGGAGTACAAGCATGCGCACCCGAGGAGCAAGAGGAATTGAAAGTTGAAACTGTTGAAGACACTCTAATACAAACCATCATATAACAAAAGGAGGATAATATGAACACAATCATCAACGCCGCCAAGTTCACGGCCGACGAGAAACTGGAGAAATTCATCAACGAGAAGGTAGCCAAACTGGACCGCATGATCGACAACGCTGTGCGCTGCGAAGTGACCTTGAAAGTCGACAAGCCCGAGAGCCATAACAACAAGATAGCCGAACTTCGCCTGTGCGTGCCCGGTAACGACCTCTTCATAGCCAAACAGGCCGACACATTCGAGCAGGCAGTGGCCGACTGTGTAGATTCGATGAAAGTGCAGATTGAAAAGTATAAGAATGCCTGATATACAGTAGATTGAACGCATGGCCCCCTTTTGGCTCCGTTGAAAGGCTCCAAAAGGGGTTTTTCTTTGTATTGAGGTGCCGTTTTGCAAGGGTCCGTTGCCAGAGGGATGAAAAAAATTTCAACATGTGTATTGTTGTAAATCAGTGGTTTATTGGCAACGTTTGAAAAAAAAACAAAAAAAACTTTGCGTGTTTTGGAAAAAGTAGTATCTTTGCAACCTCAAAAGTCGTAAGAACGGCGACAGTTGAAGAGAAGCTTGACACAGTGATAGCAGCCGATGTAACTCAGTTGGTAGAGTAGCTGATTTGTAATCAGCCTGTCGGGGGTTCGAGTCCCTTCATCGGCTCGTGGTCCGGCGCTCTTAAGATTGGGTAGTCGGACATAATATTGGGGGAGTCGCATAGCGGCAATTGCAACAGACTGTAAATCTGTCCTCGGAAGAGTTCGGTGGTTCGAGTCCACCCTCCCCCACGAAGACCAACTTCAACAGGCGGAAGTAGCTCATTTGGTAGAGCGATAGCCTTCCAAGCTATAGGTGGCGGGTTCGAGCCCCGTCTTCCGCTCCAAAGCAGCGGAGAGGGCTCAAAAAACCGAGACCTACGCCCCGCGAAAAGGTACTCAAAAGAGAGTGTGAGTAGAATGCAAGCCGCAGTAGCTCAGTGGTAGAGCGCTTCCTTGGTAAGGAAGAGGTCACGAGTCCGACTCTCGTCTGTGGCTCTCTTTTTTTGCCGGAAACGGCAAGAAGGAAACAAAAACAAGAGGACGAAGCCGTAAGGCGCGCCCTCGTTAAACGTGAAAATATAGTATTTGTTAACATTTAATACGTATTAAAAATGGCAAAAGAAAAATTCGATCGTTCCAAACCGCACGTCAACATCGGTACCATCGGCCACGTTGACCACGGTAAGACCACTCTGACCGCTGCTATCACCAAGGTTCTCGCTGAGAAGGGCCTTTCCGAGGTGAAGAGCTTCGACAGCATCGACTCCGCTCCCGAGGAGAAAGAGCGCGGTATCACCATCAACACCGCTCACGTTGAGTACCAGACCGAGAAGCGTCACTATGCTCACGTCGACTGCCCGGGTCACGCCGACTATGTGAAGAACATGGTTACCGGTGCTGCCCAGATGGACGGTGCTATCCTCGTTGTGGCCGCCACCGACGGTCCCATGCCCCAGACCCGTGAGCACATCCTGCTCGCCCGTCAGGTTGGCGTTCCCCAGCTCGTTGTGTTCCTGAACAAGTGCGACCTTGTTGACGACCCCGAGCTGCTCGACCTCGTCGAAATGGAAATCCGCGAGCTCCTCAGCTCCTACGACTTCGATGGCGACAATATCCCCATCATCCGCGGTTCCGCCCTTGCCGCTCTGAACGGTGAGGCCAGCGGCGTCAAAGCCGTCGAGGAACTCATGGAGGCTGTCGACAACTGGATTCCCGAGCCCGTGCGTCAGAAGGATAAAGACTTCCTGATGCCCATCGAGGACGTGTTCAGCATCACCGGCCGTGGTACTGTTGCCACCGGTCGTATCGAGACTGGTGTTATCCACACCGGC
>CACYSB010000020.1 GCA_902777005.1 uncultured Bacteroidota bacterium | reverse complement strand
AGTTTTAGGGTTTTGGTATATCAAATTTCTAACTGCAACACTGCAACACTGCAACGCATTCTGTTTTGTCAATTCAATTATTCTTTGTATCTTTGCAGTCGCATATTTTATATAGAAAACCAATTAGAAGCAACATAGACAGAGAATAGCAAACGGTTAAATTACGGTGCTTTACACCAACTTTATAAATCCATAAAAGACCAAACATTATGGCTACAATTCAAGACATTAGAGCTCTGGAGCTCAGAATCTACGAAGCCGTAGAGGAGTACCTTAGCGCTCCCGACACCTACGACAAACCGGTGCTGCATGTATACCTCGACAGCGACGAGAGGCTGCACCGTGCGGAGATAGCGGAGAACCTGCCCGTCAGCGACGATGACGGCGTTTACGCCATTGAGAGTGTGGTGCGTGACGGCGACGAAGGGCGCGAACCCGACGTCGACAGTATCAGCGACATCGCCAACAGCTGGGTGTTTCTCGACTAAGCCGACAACCGCAAATCCATAAAAGACCAGAAGACATGCGGAGAGAACTAACCTATAGGCAACACGAACCATGCGGCGATGGGAATTGGTCTTCCTTTGGACGCCGCAGGGTGTTGCCTTTTTTGAATGAAAAATAAAGACTCATTATTATGACCAGCAAAGACAAAAAATCCATTATTGAAAGTGGGAAAAACTATTTTCGCCAAATCATCATTCCTGCACATTTGAAAGGATTGGAGAACCTCACATTGAAGGATTTTAACATCAATCCCTTTCTTATCAATTATCTGGCCGCTTTTTTGTGTGGAAATACAGAATCAAAATCACTTGCAAAGGCGTTGGTATACCCCCGTGTGTTAGGAACCAGTATCAATACAAGTTTTGGATCTAATATTCAGTTCTTCATTGCCGGACTAAAAGAGATAACCAGTAGTGGATCTGCCATCCCTGGCATTGATATTGAGTTCAAAGACGCCATTGATGGTAGAACAAAATATTGTCAATGCAAGGCTGGCCCTCAAACAATAAACCGTGATGACATTGACACAATATTAGGGCACTTCAAAGATTTCAAAGGAATTGCACGACAAAACCGTTTGCGCGTTGCCGATGACGACTTGATTGTTGGTGTTCTTTATGGTGAACGCCAGAATTTGTCAGCCAACTATAAAACCATCAATACTACTTATCCCGTATACTGTGGTGCAGAGTTTTGGGAGCATTTGACCGGTGATAATCAATTTTATCATCGTCTTACCAAGGCTTTCGGAGAAGTTGTGGAGGAAGAACATATTGATGGTAGTTTGTTGATTGAGGCCAAGATTGACGCAATAGCAAAAGAGATTGACGAGAAAGGCGGTATTTGATGAGAACTTTTCTATCCACATCTAATTTAGCAGACATACTGGGTACGTCTATTGCCACCACACAAAGATGGGGTGAGACGGGATTATACCCATATCACACCCATAATGGGAAACAGGGGTTCTATATGGAGGATTTGACAGATATCCCCCAGGTAAACCAAATGCTCAACAGCAAATGGGAGGAAGAAATGCATGTGACACCTCTCCGCGATTTCACCTCATTGGAGTTGTTCGCAGGAGCGGGAGGATTGGCGTTGGGTATGCACTTCGCGGGATTCCGCCATATTCTTCTGAATGAGATTGACCCAATGGCTTCCGAAACCTTGCGATTGAACCGTCCCGATTGGAACGTGCTGGAGGGTGATGTACACAAAGTCGACTTCACACCATTAAGAGGCCTTGTGGATTTTGTTTCAGGAGGCTTCCCCTGTCAGGCTTTTTCATATGCCGGAAAGAAGGGCGGTTTAAACGATACTAGGGGGACGTTGTTCTTCGAACTTGCTCGTGCCGTAAAAGAAATTCAACCAAAGGTCTTTATGGGAGAGAATGTGAAAGGCCTTCTTTCCCATGATGACGGAAGAACTCTTGAAATTATCCGCAATGCTATAGCTGAGCTGGGTTACACATTGGTTGAACCTCGGGTGTTGAAGGCAGTAATGTATCAGGTTCCACAGAAGAGAGAACGACTGATACTGGTTGCCATTCGTAATGATATTGCTCCCTATGTTGAGTTTCATTGGCCAGCACCCTACAAGAGAATAATGACCCTTAGAGATGCCTTCTTCAAGGGGAAATTATATAAAAAGGATGTTCCCGAATCTGAAGGACAAACATATCCCGAGAAGAAACGCAGGGTGCTTTCTATGGTACCCGAAGGCGGTGACTGGCGTGATTTGCCGGAAGATGTAGCCAAAGAATTCATGGGTGCCAGTTTCTACCTTGGTGGTGGTAAAACCGGAATGGCTCGTCGTCTCTCGATGGACGAACCTTCTCTAACTCTCACTTGTGCTCCTGCACAGAAACAAACAGAGCGTTGTCATCCAACGGAAACCCGACCTCTCACCGTGCGCGAGTACGCCCGCATTCAAACCTTCCCCGATGAATGGATGTTTGCTGGTACAACCACTGACCAATACAAACAGATTGGCAATGCTGTGCCAGTAAACCTCTCCTATGCTATCGGGCGGTCGCTGATACGACTTTTCAACGACATCGACGCAAGAGAACACGAGGAAAGCCACTTTGATGAAGCTTACAAGGTGGCAAAGAACATGATACCCCCACAGCTGTTCCCCATCGACTTGTATAGCTTGCAACAAAGCCATCCCGATGAGATTGTTCACAACAGGCTTCGTAAAGCAAAATCCACAAGAGATAAATTCTTGGACACATCGAAGAATGTTCTTGTCTCATTGGTGACCAATGAAAATGTTGCGCCATATCTTGAACAGGACGCCAAGATATACTATACGGGCAAGGAATTCCCCTCGACAGTAGAGTTGAATCACCTATACTACTTTATGCCCTACGTGAAGAAGAAAGGCATCCGCGACTTGTACTTCATCAAGGTTGCCCGTATCGGCTCCAAACATGAGGTTCAAGCCAAAGCCGACCCCAATGACCTACGACTGGTTTTTGAGATAGAATTCGTGAAACAATTGTTCGACGACTACAAACCCATCAATTTGGAAATTTGGCATACGTTTACTGATACGACATTGGAAAAGATGTTGAACCGATGAGTGCGGGAGAAGATGGAAGACTGCGTAACATTAGCGTGGAAGCAATACGAAAAAGACCATATACAATATTGTCAGTCAAAATTATCCCAGGTGCAGATTTAAGGAAATGAGCATTGATTCTAAAAAGAACATATACAATCTGCTCATTAACAATTACCATCAATAATCCATTTGGTTCCTCGGAAGAAGAGATGATTAGTCAGAAGATAAAAGGCAGAATAGGAACAGATAAATAGGCGGAATTTGGGGCATGATGATACCTGTGGATAACTTTTCCGATAATTATTTTTCTGACTGGGCGACGCACTGACGGTGCGGCAGTTGGCCTCGGGCACCGTCGCCGTAACTGCGCTGTTGGTATCTTTCTCTTGGCCGGTCGGTGGGGGTTATGTAATTTTGTGGGCAGAATTACATTATTGTAGTTATCGTCAAGCACAAGGAGTATCAAGGCCTTGTGTGATTTTTTGTCGTCGATAAAAAATATAGAAGAAATGAAAGACACAGAATTGTACCGAGAAATAGCACGGGGCTTGCGCCGCGAGCTTGTGCAGGAACAGGAACGGCTGACCGACGAGGCGAAGCAATTGGAAGAACGTATGCAACTGATGGATGCGGTGGACGGGTTGCTGGAGGAGAATGGTATGCAACGGGATGTTATAGATAATCTGCAGCAACAGCTGGCCGATGAGAAGCAGAGGAGGGTGGATTTGGAGACGATGATGAACGAAATGAGCAAGTTGTCGGCAGGGATGGCCAAGAAAGCGTCACAGGACGACTTCCACAAAGCGCTGCGTATATACCTGAATGTCTCGAAACGCAAGACCATCGGGAAAAGGGAGGCGGCGAAGAATGTCATCACCGACTTGATGACGAGTGCCAAGTTGGAGTTACCTGACGACATCATGGAGTTGCTGGAACACCTCGACGATGAACAAACAGAGCCGAAGACGGTGGCCGTAAACGGCAACTACATTGAGGCGCATGATAATAAGGAGTTAAGAATTAATGGTTAAAATTTAAAGAGGTATGGCGGGAAATACTATAAATATGTACGGTGGGGCGTACGTGGATGTGCACGACAACGAGGTGGTGAATCTGAATATCGACAAAGCGGAGGTGAGGATGGATGATGGAAGATGTAATATTGAAGATGTGGAGAGCAAGGCGGCGGTACTGACGGAGAACGCGGAGTTTATGGCGATTATGCAGAAGGCTGTGGAAGCGGGATTCTGTACGCAGGACGGGTGGCAGTACCGATGGAAGGTGAAGGTGGAGGCGGCGTATTTTGCATCGTTGGCGAGTGAGAGGTATGGCCTCTCGAAGCGGATGGTCGGCGGCGGAAAAGCTGCCGTTTGCTGGATTCCGTTCGAGGCTTTGTTTGGGTTGAACGATCTCAGAACGGCTTTTAACGACTACAAACAATGTAAAACAAGGCTTGTCAGAGAGGAAGAGATAGGCAGGCTGTTCGGATAAAGCGAACTGATAGTTCGGCATTTAACCTCCTACGATAGTCCATCGTGGGAGGTTTTTCTGTTTCAAGGGGTGTACCTTTGCACCGAGTTTCAAGACGAAACCAAGAGTAAAACAATTTTATTAACCTGAGTCGAGGTCGAGGGAATCAATTGAGCACCGCAAGGTGCAGGGCCCTTTCTCAAAACTTCTCTCACCAAAAACTCAAAAAACAATGAAGCAATCAAAAAAGAACCAGAACCCCGAGATGACAACGACGATGGAAGGCCAGATGACTCTGGGCGTGACCGACAACGGCCTTAAGATCCTCGACTTTATGTGCACCGAATATGTGGAAATGGAGCCTTTTGCGGCCGACTGCAAGGTGCAAGGCATGCGCGACGGCAACGTGTACATCACCGAGAAGCCCAAGCGTGTGCGCAACACTCCCATCTTCCGCGAGGACAACAGCACGTTCTCGCTGGGTCGCGACGAGAGATACTACTTCGTGTTCTCGATGGAGAAGAGGCAGGTGAAGCAGCTGCCCGATGCGCTGGTGCACCAGGCGCTGTCGATAGCGCAGAAGGTGAAAAGAATAATTGAACGTTAACGATAACCTTAACCTTAACGACAAAAGTATTATGAGTGTACACGTTATATATTATAAGGATGGTGCGAAAATTATGCGCCCGGTGGTGTCGCGCGAGAGCTACCTGAAACTGCGCGGCAGCAAGAAACAGAAGGCCACGCTGGCGGCTGTGCGCGAAGGCGACGAAGAGCAGAAGACGAAGCTGCTGCAGATGAACTACAGCTGTCTGCCAAACGAGGACGGCACACTGAAAGGCTCCACAAGGATGAGTAACAGCGTGGGAATGGATATCGACCACATCAAGGCCGAGAATATGGAGGCGGTGAAGGAGCGCATCCTTGCCCACAAGGATGAGCTGGGGCTACTGATGCTGGAGCGCAGTGCACGAGGACAGGGATACCACCTTGTGTTCCGCCGCAGGGCAGAGCTGACGCAAGAGGAGAACCTGCGGTGGGCAAGCGAGCTGCTGGGCGTGGAGTTCGACAGCGGAGCGAAGGATATCACGCGGGTGTTTTTCACGACGACGGACGACGAAGAAGAGCTGATATACCTTGACGACGGGATTTTCGAGGTGAAGGAGGCGGGACAAGAGCTGCCATCCGAAAACGGCCGGCAGGGAGAGCGTGTGGCAGCCGAGAACGGCCGGCAGCGGAACGAAGGAGAGAGGGCGGCGAAGACCTTCCCACAGGAGTATAAGGGCATTGCCTACAAGGATATCATTGCCAAATATTGGGAGCTGTTCAACGACGGCAAGGAGCCCGCGACAGGCGACCGCGACACGCTGACCTACCAGCTGGCGTGCGACCTGAGGCACATCTGCGGCCGCAATGCCGAGTGGCTCGACCAGGTGATTCCCTGCTACGACGGCTTCCCGCTGGAGGAGAAACGTCAGAAGATACAGAACGCACTGGCGGCCAAGAGCGAGGGGATGCCGTACCGACTGAAGCATGTGCTGGCGGCGCTGAAGTCGACGGCGGCCATCAAGGCTTGTGGCGGAACGATGACCACTCCGCCTGCGCTGCCGAAGAAGCTGCCGCCGCTGGTGAAGCTGCTGACGAGCAAGGTGCCCGACACATACAAGCCGGCAGTGGCCGCTGCGGTGTTCCCCTCGCTGGGTGCCCATCTGCACGGCGTGAAGTTCCGCTATTGGGACAACGTCGACCACGAGGCCACCTTCATGAATATCCTCATCGGACGCCAGTCGATAGGCAAAAGCTGCATCAAGAAACCCATCGAATATATCATGGATGACATACGCCAGAGGGACATTCCGAACCGCCAGCGCGAAGCGGAATGGAAGCAGAAGAACCCCGGCGCCCGACAGAAGAAAGACCCGCGCCCGACGGACATCTGCATACAGATGCTGATAGACAACCTTACGGATGCCGTCTTCAACCAGCGCATCGTCGATGCCCACAACAACGGACAGCGCTTCCTCTACACGATAGTAGACGAGATTGACGCCCTGAAGAAGGTGACCTCGAAGGGGACGACGGACGAGGTGGGGCTTCTGATAAGAAAGGCCTTTGACAACTCGATGGCCGGTCAGGAGCGCGTGGGTGCCGACTCGGTGAGCGGCATAGCGCCACTGCGCTGGAACTTCAACGCCTCGACAACGCCACCCAACGCCCGCAAGTTCTTGTGGAAGATGGTGAACGACGGCACACTTAGCCGACTGGATTTATCCACCATCATCATCGCCGAAGGAGAAGAGGACGAAGCCCCCGTCATGGGAATCTACGACGATCTGTTTGCCCATGAGTTGAAGCCCTATATCGACAGGCTTGATGCCGCCAGCGGCCTTATAGAATGTCCTCAAGCGAAGAAACTGGCCTTGGAGATCAGGCAGGAGAACCGCGACACAGCACAGCTCTACGACTCGGAGGCCTACCGTATCTTCTCGTACCGCGCCAACGTGGTTGCATGGCTGAAAGGGATGGTGCTGTATGTGGCGCACGGCTACAGATGGACGAAGGAAATAGCCGACTTCGTGCGCTGGAGCGAGCAGTACAACCTGTGGTGCAAGATGCTATACTTCGGCCAGCAGCTGGAGGCGGAGCTGCGTGAGGAGTTAGAGATACAGCGCCAGTCGGGGCCTCAGAACCTCTTGGAGCTGCTGCCCGACGAGTTCAGCAAAGAGCAGTACCAGCTGATGCGGCAGAGCCAGGGGCGCACGGGTAATGGTGACGGAACTTTGCGGTCGTGGGCATGTCGCGGATACATTGCAGCGGATGCGGCGAGCGGAAGGTATGTGAAGACCGAAGAGTACCTGAGGAAGTTTAGAGTTAGGAGTTAGGAGTTATGATTACGATTGAGAACAATTATGAATGTTTCGTGGCGCTCTGGCGGCAGCTGGAGCGCACGAGACAGATGTTCGGGATGCAATACAAGCGGTTCTGTATACGCAGGGTGATGCAGTCGTGGCTTGGGAGTGAGGCGACAGACGAGATGATCTGGGAGGTATGTCAGCTGGCTGCGGCGCACGAATATGAACCCGTCTATGGCATGGATGTTTTGCCAGCGCCGACGCTACATCCGCGCAGAAGCAGAGAGTTTCTGAGGGCATTGGTAGCCGTGAAACTTGGTATCGGGATGCGGGGAGTGGACCTGAAGGCACTCGATAAGGCGTACAGTATAGCGTTCCCGAGAAGTACGCCACTGAATATCAACAAGAAGAGGAGGGAGCCGCCGTAGAGCGTTGCAGCGTTGCAGTGTTGCAGTTAAAAGGTTACAGGTTACGGGTTACAGGTTACGGGTTAAGGGTTAATGGTTAAGGGTTACAGGTTAAGGGTTACAGGTTACGGGTGTGAAGGGAGAAATGAATAATAGAAACAAAAGCAAGCGGAGCGCGCAGCCCCCCCCTTTTTTTTGAAACAAATAAGATACTGATGAACGGAGCCCTGCGGAGTGTTATTATGGCGTTTGTTTGCGTCTGCTTCGGTGCATTTACAATGTCGATGCGTAGCATCGACGGTTTAAACCGTTAAAGAGACGGTGAACAACCGTAGAACAGTCGGACCAAATACGGAGAGGCTTCGGATGCAGGCCATCCTAAACAATTTTTCTTTTTTTGCATGATGGCAAAAAAAAACGTATCTTTGCACTCGAAAAAAAGGATAATGCCATGCTACAGATTGGAACCAAAGCCCCGCATTTCGAGGGCACTATTGAGACAGGCGAGCGCGTAAGCTTAGCCGACTATGCCGGCAAGAAGCTGGTGCTCTACTTCTACCCCAAGGACAGCACACCGGGCTGCACAGCCGAGGCCTGCGACCTGAGGGACAACTACGAGCGCTTCCTCGCCCTGGGCTACAACGTGCTGGGCGTAAGCAAAGACAGCGCCGCCTCGCACCAGAAGTTTATCGAGAAATACCAGCTGCCCTTCCACCTCATCGCCGACACCGACATGACGATATTGAAGGCCTACGAGGCCTGGGGCGAGAAGAAAAACTACGGCAAGGTTACGATGGGCACCCTGCGCACCACCTACGTCATCGACGAAAAGGGCGTCATCGTAGACGCCATCGGAAAGGTGAACACCAAGGCCCATACGGCACAGATACTCTGATGAATCGCGAGAAGGAGATATACAAGGTGACGCTCATGGGCAGCGCGGTGAACGTACTGCTGACGGTGTTCAAGTTCGTGGCCGGCATCGCGGGCCACAGCGCCGCCATGACGGCCGACGCCGTGCATTCGCTCTCCGACCTGCTCACCGACGCCGTGGTGCTCTTCTTTGTGCGTATCAGCGGCAAGCCCGAGGACAGCAGCCACGACTACGGCCACGGCAAATACGAGACCCTCGCCACAACCGTCATCGGCATCGCGCTGGCCACGGTGGCCGTGGGCATAGGCTGGAAGGCCGTCGAGGCGCTGCTCTTCTGGCATCGTGGCGGCACCTTGCCCGCACCAGGCATGCTGGCCCTCTGGGCAGCGCTGGTGTCGGTGATACTAAAAGAGCTCGTTTACCAATACACTGTGCGGCGCGGCCGCAAGCTCAACTCTCCCGCCGTCGAGGCCAACGCGTGGCATCACCGCAGCGACGCCCTCTCGTCGCTGGGCACCCTGGCGGGCATCGGCGGCGCTATACTGCTTGGCGACCGCTGGACGGTGCTCGACCCGCTGGCGGGGTTCGTCGTTGCTCTCTTCATTCTCCGCGTGGCGTGGAAGCTGCTGAAGGGTGGCTTCGACGAGCTCATGGAAGCCTCGCTGCCCGACGAGGTGGAGCGCGAGATACTGGAGGTCGTTGGCACCTTCCCCGACGTGCGCGACCCGCACCACCTGCGCACACGACGCATCGGCAGCCGCTACGCCATCGAGCTGCACATCCGCATGGACGGCTCCATGTCCCTCGCCGACGCACATGCCCGCACCTGCGAGATAGAGCAGGCACTCAAGGCGCGCTTCGGCGCCGACACCCACATCACCCTCCACGTGGAACCGACAAAATGAGCCACACCGCCCTGTACAACAGCCCTCTTGGGCCCATCACGCTGACCTCCGACGGCCACGCCCTCACCGCCCTCCGTTTTTGTGCGCCCGACGAAGACTGCGTCAGCCCTATTTCAACTTTCAACTTTCAATCTTCCACTTTTTCCCGCTGGCTCGATCTCTACTTCTCCGGCCGGCAGCCCGACTTCATCCCTCCCATAAAACCCATCGGCACCGTCTTCCAGCTGCATGTCTGGCAAGCCCTGCTGGAAATCCCTTATGGTGAAACAACCACCTATGGCGCCCTCGCCAGCCGCCTCGGCTGCCGTTCGGCGCAGGCCGTCGGGCAGGCCGTCGGCCGCAACCCCATAGCCATCATCGTCCCCTGCCACCGCGTCATCGGCAGCGACGGCTCCATGACTGGCTACGCCTACGGCCTGGAGCGGAAGGAATATCTGCTGGCATTGGAATCTAAAGCACAGGCATCGCCGACGCCACAGCCTCGCGGTAACGAGGCAACGAGGTGGCTTTCATAATGGCTTTCTTCTGCTTGTGCGGCAGGTCGACGTATTCCCAGAAAGCATGCAGGCGAGAGAGGATCTGGCTGTCGCCGCAGAGGTTCTCTACAGCGTGGCGGTAGACGGTGGCGTGCATGTCTTGCAGCACCTGCGCCGCCCCTTTGTCGCCGGTCATCCACGGCCGCGCCAGCAGGCCCCTGCCTATCATCACTCCCTTGAGTTTTGCGCCTGCACAATTATCAACTTTCAATTCTCCATTTTCAATTTCCCCGATGTCGCCGTTGTACACCATGGGGTGCCTGCACACCTCCATAAAACGGGCGAAAGCCTCCTTGTCTGCCACCCCCTTGTACTGCTGCCGTCCCAGGCGTGGGTGCAGTGTGACATGCACCAACGGCATATCATTGACTATCGGCATCGCCGCCAGCCCCTCGTCTATGCTCTCCTGCCCCGGGCGCATCTTTACGGAAAAAGTCACCTCGGGCCGCCGCTGCATCTCGCGCAGTATTTCCTCCAGGCGGTCGGGATGCTGCAGCAGTCCGCTTCCGCGCCCGGCCCGCACCTGCATGGGAAACGGACAACCCATATTGAGGTCTATCCTCCCCCACCCCTGCCCTTGCAGCGCGTCGCAGAGTCGGGCGAACTCGTCGCCGCCAGCAGCTATCACCTGCGGCACCGTGGGCACGCCCTCGTTGGCCGCCGGGTCGGTGTCGCGCAGGTCCTTCCGCCGCACCTCCCCCTTTTCAATCCTCACGAACGGCGTATAGTACTCGTCCACTCCGCCGACGCACTCATGGTGTGCCCGTCGGTAGGCGGCATCGGTATAGCCCTGCAGTGGCGCGAAAGCAATATAACGGCCGTTCATTCGTAGTGGCGGATGCGGACGTCGATGGCGGGGAGCTGGGCGGGGATTCCGCTGACGTCGGTGTCGCCATAGTGGTAGGGAAAGAGTACCTTGGGGTTGACCATCTTGGCGGCAGTTACCAGCTGCTCGGGGGTCATGGTGTAGGGCTGGTTGCAGGGGAGGAAGGCGATGTCGATGTCCTTGATGTCGGCCATCTCGGGGATATCCTCGGTGTCGCCGGCGATGTATATGCGCAGGCCGTCGAGGGTGAGGATGTAGCCGTTGTCGCGTCCTTTGGGATGGAACTGCAGGTGCTCGGCGGTGGTGTTGTAGGCGGGTACTGCCTCAAGCATGATGCCGTCGGCGAGCTGCCGTCGGTCGCCGTTGGCCATTGCGGTGCCGGTGCCGTAGAGCTCCACGCAGCGCGGATTCATGACGAGCAGCGTGCTATCGGCAGTGAGCTGGCGGATGGCGGCGGTGTCATAATGGTCGAAGTGCTCGTGAGTGACGAGGATGATGTCGGCCTTGGGCATCGTGGAGTAGTCAACCATGCGGCCACGCAGGTTGGAGCAAGGGTCGATGTAGAGGTTCCGGCCGTCGTACTCGATGCATATGCTGGAGTGCATCAGCGCGTGGAGCTTCACCAGTTTGCCGCTGTTGGTGACGAAGATGTCTGTCTCCTCGGTGGTCGTCGGCTTGCCGGCCTTCTGCCAGGCGAGTATGCCGCCGTCGAGGTTGTACACCGTGCAGCCGTTGGCGGCCAGCTGGGCAGCGGCCATCATGCTGCGCTTGCCGCCGCGGCAGTAGACGGCCACCGTGCCCTCGATGCCCTTGATGCGCTCCGCGAAGTCGGCGGCTTTCACATCTATGTTCTGCGCACCGGCAAGATGCCCTTCGGCATACTCTTCCGGCGTGCGCACGTCGATGAGACGCACATCCTTCTGTGTCGTCACCTCGGCGAACTCGTCGGCGCCGATGGTTTTTATAGCTTTGTTTCCGCAGCCGCCGCACAGGAGGGCCGCAAGCATGGTCATCATAAGTATCCTTTTCATTGATAATGGTTATTGGTTATTCAACAACAGGTTGCCTTCGGCTACGATTGCGGCGGTGCCGCCCACGTAGACGGTGCCGTCGGAGGCTATGCGTGTGGCTACCACCGAGGGGCGCCCCATGGCCTCACCCTGCAGGAAGGCAAAGTCGCCCTGCTGCGGGATGACGCCGTTGACAGCCAGGTAGTGCGTCAGCGCGGCGTTGGCAGTGCCTGTGGCCGACTCCTCAGGGATGCCGTACAGGGGACCGAAGTCGCGGACAAAGGCTGTGATTTCGAATTCCGAATTCCGAATATTGAATGGTGATGTCTCCTTGTTCAAATTTCTAAATTCTAAATTCATAATTGAATTAAGGGCGAAGACATGGAAACTGGTGGTATCGTGCTCCTTGGTGATGGCGGCTACGGCCTCCATGTCGGGCTGCAGGGCGTTGAGGGTCGCCACATCGGGCAGCGGTATCATGATGTCGTTGAGGCCTGCATAGGCCACCTGCACGGGCAAATTGAGAATTGACAATTGAGAATTGACAATTGAGAACTTCAAGCCGAGGGCTTTGTATATTTCCTCGGTGTCGGCGATGGTCTCGACGATGCGTGGCTTGGTCATCTGCATCATCACGCGCTCGCCGGCCTCAATAGCAAGGTCGCCTGTCAGCGTGTGGCACAGGCAGCGCCCGTCGGCAAGCCCAAGGCGGTGCAGCAGGGCGAAGGTGGCCACGGTGGCGTGGCCGCAGAGCTCCACCTCGGCCGCAGGGGTGAAGTAGCGCACATGGTATTCCGCCGCCGACAGCCGTCGCACGAAGGCCGTCTCGGAATAGCGCAGTTCAGCCGCCACCTGCAGCATCAGCCCCTCATCGGGGAACTTGTCGTTTCCCAACAGCACCACACCGGCCGGATTCCCCCCAAAGGGGCGGTCGGTGAAAGCGTCGACTATATAGTAGCGCATAGTTACTTCGCCGGCTCCCATTTGCAACGCACGGGCGACACAATGGAGCCCTCCTTCTTCAAGGCGTCGAAGGCTTTGTCCACCTCCTTGCGGTCGGCGTTCAACATCTTGGTCACATCGCCTGCCGACACGGGCTTGCCGGCCTCGCGCATGGCTTTCAATACTTGGTCTTTCATTATATTATATTTTAAAATAGTTTTATTCTTGTGGTGAAAATGGGCATTTCTTGCCGATGCATTGCTCGTTGATTTGGCTACGTGTGCAGTGTACCTCGGGCTTCACCATTTCCACACCGAGGTTCTCCTTTACGAAGTCAATGGCCGTCAGCACCGAGAGGTAGGAGTCGCGCTTGCAGCAGCGTGGGCCGCCGTTGAGGGCCACCTGCTCCAGTGCGCGGGCGGTGCAGAGGTTGCAGAGGCGCCAGGTGTCGGTGGATAAGGGAGTGTTGCGGGTGACGATGGAGAGGAAGATGCCTGTGCTGATGCTCGCGCCGCAGGCACCCATATATCCGCAGGCGCCGCCAGGCACCTGCTCGCCGCGCTCCCGCATCTCGGCGAGGGCAGCCTCAAGGTCCAGCTTGCTGCTGTCGGGCAGGCAATTATTGTAGGCCGTCAGCAACGCCGCCCCCACCAGCACATGGTGTGTGGGACCGTGCATAGGGCACTCCGGCCGCGACATCAGCCGCTCCAGCACCTCTATAGGGTTGCGCGAGGTATCCGCCAGGCACAGCGCCACCATAGGGTCTACCGTCGTCTCAGCAACAGCTTCAGGTGTTGGCGCGTTCTCCTTCGGAGCCTCCTTGCACGAGGTGACCGCTGTTGCAATCATAGCCAATATGGCAATTCTTGTCAGTATTTTCTTCATCATTTCAGATGCTATCACGCTGCAAAGATACACATTTTCCTTGGAATGAGAAAAAAAATATTTTGCCACGCAATGATAATTGCGGTCTTTACCTGTTGCGCACAAAGGCCGACACCTCGCCATTGTCGCCACTCAGCCTTTCCTCCGCCCCCTCTCCGACCTCGCTCCGACTTTTATACGACTATCCTTCGTCCGCAAACGGTTGATTTCCACGGCCGCAGTCGGAGCGGAGTCGGAGCGGGGTCGGAGCGGGTACGGAGCGGGTCAACACCAAGCACTGATATTCAGTCACCTACACGCACAGCATTTTCATCCCACCCTTTCATTGGGATGTGTTTTTTTCGGTTGGTGAGTTTATCAATCACCTGCATGTCGGCTATGTGATTCATTTCAGTCTTTTGTTTTCGGATGCAAAGACACAAAAGAAATGCCACATGACAATAAATTTATCATACAATATCCTGATGGTTTTCACGTTATGGATAGCGTAATGACTACAGACACGGCTATATTCGGACGCACCGAACTTCTGCTGGGCGAGGAGACGATGGAGCGCATCGGACAAAAACGCGTCATCATCTTCGGCGTCGGCGGCGTGGGGTCGTGGTGCGCCGAGAGCTTGGTGCGCAGCGGCATACGCCACCTCACCATCGTGGACAGCGACCGCGTGTGCGTCACCAACGTAAACCGCCAGCTGATGGCCACCACCAAGACCATCGGTCAGGTGAAGGTGGAGGTCCTCAAGGAACGGCTGCTCACCATCAACCCCGCAGCCGAAATCACTGCACTGCAGAAAATCTTCTCGCAAGAGACCGCCGCGGAATTCGACCTCGGCAGCTACGACTATATCATCGACGCTATAGACTCGTTGAAGGACAAGGCGCAGCTAATCCTGATGGCCTGCCAGACGAAGGCGAAGATTTTTTCTTCCATGGGCGCAGCATTGAAGATGGACCCCACGCGCATCAAGGTGACGGAGTTCTGGAAGATAGAGGGTGACCCGCTGGCCAAGATGCTCCGCAAGAAGTTCCGGAAGATGCAACAGTTCCCGGGGCGAAAGTTCCAGTGTGTCTACAGCGACGAGCTGCCACTCGCCAACCGAGGCCAACAGCCCGTGGATGAACCTAATACTTTCGGCAAGGTCCAGATCAATGGCACCGTGGCCCACATCACCGCCATCTTCGGCTTCATGCTCGCCGGATTGGTACTGGAAGACATTGATGGTATGCGTTAGCCGCTTGCGCAGCCTATCTTGCACATTCACACATTGACACTGTCACGCAATCTACCTATCTTGTCAACGTTCATACTCCTGGCGGAGGCATCGAATATTTCCTTGTATAAACCACCCTGGCGGTAGACCTCGTCGGTGGTGCCACTCTGCACACAATGGCCGGCATCGAGCACATAGATGCGGTCGCTGTCGATAATCTGCCCGATATTGTGGCTGATGACTATCACCGTGCGCCCCTGCTTTATGGCATCAATGGAGTTCTTGATTTGCTCTGTGGCAATAGCGTCGAGGCTGGCGGTGGGCTCGTCGAGGAAGATGATGGGCGGGTCCTTGAGGAACATGCGCGCTATGGCTATCCTCTGTTGCTGGCCACCGCTAAGTTGCGTAGCGTTGCTCTCGAAACCCTCGGGGAGGGCCGCCACTTGGTCATAGATATTAGCCTTGCGTGCTGCCTCAAGCACCTCGTCATGGGTGGCATCGGGACGCCCGTAGCGGATGTTCTCCTCGATGGTGCCGCTGAAGATGTGGTTTTTCTGCAGCACCAAACCTATATTGTCGCGCAGCACCTGTGTGTCCCATTCGCCGAGAGGAATACCGTCGAGGGTTATGGTGCCACTGTCTGGCGAGTAGAACTTGTCGAGCAGGTTGACGATGGTACTCTTTCCGGCACCGCTAAGTCCCACGAGCGCTGTGGTCTCGCCCGGCTCTATGGTCATCGTGAGGTCGCGTATGGCATGCGTGCCGCTGGGGTAGGTGAACTCCACGTTCTTCAACTCGAACCGCCCCTGTACCCTCTGACCACCGGCTACCGTCCACTTACCGCTTTCTTCCACCTCCTCGTCGGCATCGAGTATACCGAAAAAGCCCTCGGCATACACCAGTGCGTCGTTGAGGTCGTCGTAGATGCGGTGCATCTGGCGTATCGGCGCGCTGACATTGGCAAAGAGCATTACGTGGTACATGATTTTACCGATGGACATGCCGGGATAGTCGACAAGCACCAGGTAAGCCGTCAGTATGATGATAAGCACCGTGCCAATCTGCTCCACAAAGGTCTTCAACCCCTCGTAGATGAACGATATGCGGCGCGTCTGCATCTGCTGGTCGGTGCTCTGGTCCTGCAGGGTGGCCTGTTTCGCAGCCTCCAGCCGCTCGCGGTTGAACGACTTGATAACCCCCATGCTCTCTATGATGTTCAGTATTCCATGGCTCAGCTGCTGGTGGGTGCCGAACACGCGGTGGCGCCAACCTTTCATGCGGCGGCCCTGCACAGTGGTGATCCAGAAATAGACGGGGATGATGGCTGTGGCCACCAGACCCACGTAGACGTTGGCGGCATACATCAGCACCAGAGCCAACACGGCGCTGGTGAAGAGCGGCAGTATATCGATAAAGAAATTCTTGACCGTGTTGCTCAGACTCATGATACCGCGGTCGATGCGCGTCTGCAGTTTGCCGGGCTCATTGCCGTCCTGGCTGAAGAAGGCCATGCGGAACTGCAGTATGCGGTCCACCACTCGCAGCGAGAGGTCGCGACTCACATTGATGCGTATCTTCTCGCCAAAGATGCGCTGCCCGAAGGTGATGAGCGCGGACAGCACCTCCTTGCCGAGCAGAATAGCACTTATAGTCACCAGAATCCTCACCGCAGCGCCCCACAGGAAGCCGCCGTCGAGGTGCAGCAGCTCGTTGATGGCGTCGACGGCACGGTCGAGCACCACGGCGTTGACCTGTGCCATCAGCGACCCCACGAAAGTCAGCACCAACGTCACAACCAGCAGCCACCGGTAAGGCAGCACAAACGGCAGCAACCGCCGCAATAGGCCCCCAATGCCCATCTTCGATTCCTTATCCTTTTCCATCTTCCCAAAACGATAATTTGGTGCAAAGATACACTTTTTTCTCTAAAAAAAATCGAGCCACCAAGCAGTTGGTGGCTCGATTTGCATTTGGTCAATCCTTATGGGATTATTTGTACTCGGCGAGGATGCCGGGGACGAGGTCGGGGGTGAGACGGCCATAGACCTTCTCGCCGATCATGGCGACGGGAGCCAGACCGCAAGCACCGACGCAACGGAGGGTGTTCAGGCTGAACTTGCCGTCGGGGGTGCACTTGCCCACGGGGATACCCAGCTCGCGGCTGAAGGCGTCGAGGACATGAGCGAGTGAGCCTCAGGCTTCGAGTCAACGAGTCAACAAGACAACAAGACAACAAGACAACGAGTTGCAGCGAAAAACCATGACCAAAGCAGGACGGAACCTCAAAAACGGGGTTCCGTTTTTTGTGGTGTCACCCCAACGTAGCTTTCCCGAATCAGCAGCGATAGAATTCCTGCCCTCCGAAAGTAGACCAAAGGAGGGGTAAAGGAGGGGTAAAGGAGGGTATTAAATAATCATTTGGTGATTTTTTTTGCATACGTAGTGCATGGTGGCGAAACGAAATATGTAAATATTATGAAAAAAAATTGCTCAATTCATTTATTATTAGTATTTTTGCGGCACTGTTGTTCAAAATTTGTACTTGTATCAAAAATACTGAACAACAGCAAAATAATGAAAATAATATGCAGAAAACCGAGGCTCAAATCATCAGATTAAGGATATGGACGGCTCAGCCGACTGGTATGCCGTCAGCTCGGCTGACAACCATTCCAAAACCGTCAACCAATTACAAGGAAGTCGTTCTAAAGAAAACAGACAATAAACAAAATTAATAATAACCCACTAAAAACAAACTTATTATGATGAATAAATTATTAAAGACTTTTGTGGCACTGCTGGCGATAGCGGCGGCGGCCATGGGACCCGTAAGGGCACAATCGACGGTGAACCTCACCATCGCCACCAACAACAGCGAGTGGGGTAGCGTGAGCCTCGACATGAACAGCGCCACTGGCAGCGGCGTCTCCACGGAAGTGACCATAGGCGACACCACGTCAACCACTAATAATACTTATTTACCTTTGTATTCGCTTTATGAGTATTCCCTCACCCAGCAGATCTACACAGCCAGCGAAATCGGTTCTGCTGGCTCCATCCAGTCGCTCACGATGTGGCTGAAGAACTCCTCGAGCTATTCCCGCAACATTGAGATTTACATGAAGGAAATCCAGGACAGCGTCTTCGCCGAAGCAAACTC
>CACYSB010000019.1 GCA_902777005.1 uncultured Bacteroidota bacterium | reverse complement strand
GGTGCGGTTGCCCTCGCTGTTAGCGATAACTACGGGTTCGTTACCTTCCATGACGCTGACACAGCTGTTGGTTGTGCCGAGGTCGATTCCGATGATTTTGCTCATAATATGTTTCCTTTCTTTTTTGTTTGCTTGTTATTATTCTCCCGCTTTGCGTAATCTATAAATCTAATTGGATTTATGGATTTCCGCCGTCAGGCGGGATGTTTACACCCCTCATATAACAACATCCGTGCCAGTCGCGCGGACTGACACGGATGCTGACAAAATGGCAGTCGGATGACTGCTCTTATCTCGTCACCACCACCTTGCGGGCAGGGGCTGAGCCTATCTTGACCATATATACACTGGCAGGCAGGTCGCTGTTCTTGACTTGGCGGCCCGCAACGTCGAACACACTAACCGTCTCGCCTTCGACGCCCTCGACAACTATGCGACCATGCTCGGCATAAACCTTGGCGTTGACTGCCTCAATACCATCGATGCCCTCGGTGCCGCCGTCGGCCTCAAAGTAGGCAGTGAAAGTGGTGTCGGAAGTGACGACCACCGTACGCTCGGCGTTGGTATCGCCGTCGTTCCAGTGCGTGAAGTGGTAACCCTCGTTGGCAATGGCACGGATGGTGAAGCTCTCGCCTTCCTCCACCTCGCCGCCGGCACTCACGGTACCCATTTCCGGATTAGCACTCACGACAGTAACGGTATATGTTGTCACCACCTCATCGGCCTCGAAGTAGGCAGTGAAAGTGGTGTCGGAAGTGACGACCACCGTACGCTCGGCGTTGGTGTCGCCGTCGTTCCAGTGCGTGAAGTGGTAACCCTCGTTGGCAATGGCACGGATGGTGAAGCTCTCGCCTTCCTCCACCTCACCGCCAGCACTAACGGTGCCCATGGTCGTGTCGGCGCTATTGACTGTGACGGTATAGTAAATGACTTCGTCGCCGCAGGGGTCGATAATGTTGTTGCACATACTCCAGCCCTCTGCATGGCGGTAGGCGTAGCCAGCATGGCATGGGACAACAATGGGTACATTCACAAGCGTTGTGTCGTAAACCCAGAGGGTGTCACCTGTTGTTTGGTCGATGTTACTCCACCATCCCTCATTGGTTTCATACATGGGCGGTACATTTCCCAACATACGCAACGTGTCAAGATTATCACAGCCAACAAAAGCATCTACTCCAAGATAAGTGAGCGCCGCAGGCATAGTTATCTCGCTAAGTCCTGAGCAGTATGAGAATGCATAACCACCAATAGTGTTGACGGTGGACGGAATATAAATCTGCATCAGACCAATGCAAGAGTTGAATGCCTCCTGACCAATCTCCACCACACCTTCAGGTATGACAATCTCCATGAGATCGTTATGCCAAAGGAATGCTCCAAAACCAATGGTATCCACACTGGCGGGGAGGCTGACGCTTGTCTGTTCGTAGTTGCATGCCGTGATTGTTTGCTTGTTTTGGTTGCGATAAACAACACCGTTTTCAATGTATCCGTTCAGTGTTCTAGCTCCCCAGGCACCTACACCGAACGTATTATTCGAATCAATCAGCGAACCCGTGTAATTGATATTTTTCACCAATTTAAATGTTGAATTGGCCGGGTAGACATCCCATGCATATGTATAATCGTTGAAACTTACAGTGGAGGGTACATTGATTGTTTCCGTTTTATAGCAATTTAAGAACGCGCCGCCCTCAATCGTTGTCACGCTACTTGGTATAGTTACCGAACTCAAACTGCTGCAAGATGCAAATGCAAGTCCACCTATAGTCGTAACCGTCGTCGGCCACGTAATAGACGAAATATTCGTTGAAGTAAATGCATGATCAGAAATGGTGGTCACACCCTCTGGAATGGAGATATTACCACTCAGCTGGAAACAACCGGCGAAGGTAAATGGGGCGATAGCATTGGGTACGAATGGATATGCATTAGCACCATATTGAGGGACGATGGTTGACAGGGTGTTGGGCAAGGTGATTGAGGTGATGCTTTGGCACATATAGAAAGCATATTCTCCTATAGCTTTCACAGTGTTGGGAATAACTACGGAGGTCAAACCACTGCAATTATAAAAAGCATAGCTTTGAATGCCTCTGACGGGGACATTGTTGCCTTCACCAACGTTGCGGATTACACTATCGGGGATAATCAAAGCCCCCGCAGGCATCTCATAGGTGCCCCACGAACCGGTGTTTGTGACATTACCCGGATGGACTAGGATAGCCACCCATTCATTGTCGGTCTGGTCTTTTACAAAGTTGTAATAAAGGGTCTGTCCGGTAGGTGCCACGGCAGAAGTTTCAAATGCCCATAATCTGTTTGTAGATGCCATTGAGAGCATCATCATTACTGCAAAGAATACTTTTTTCTTCATAATATTGGTTGTTGTTTATTGGTTAATATCGTCCGTTTCGGATTCGGTGGAAACGACGATGCAAAAATATACACTTTTTTCAATATGGCAAAAATATTTTTCACACGTGGATGCCAGACAGCCAGTACTGCTCCGTACCCACACCGTACCCGCTCCGTACCCGCTCCGACTGTTCACCGGTTGTTTAACGGTTTTTGGTCGGAGGGGAGACGGAGCGGGGTCGGACCGGGGACGGAGTGGCTCGGGATAAACCATTGGGCCGGAGGCGGCTTTTTATATTACAAACAAAAATATGGGGATAACTTTTTATGGCAGTACGGCGACAGTTTTTAAAATAATTGTATCTTTGCAAGTTGAAAACAAAGAATACCGACGTGGATACTATAGAGCACAACCCCGACAGCATCGGGCCGAAACATATTGACATTGAGAAGATACTGGCGCAGAAGAAGGTCAAGGTACCTCGTTTTGCGGTGCGCTGGCTGGAGCGGATACTGCATGCCAAAGAGATCAATGATGGCATATTCCACAACCGTCATCTGCACGGCCTGCCTTTCGCGCAGAAGTTCATCGAGGGCAAGGAGCCGTTCAACCTCGGCATCACCCTTGTGACACGCGGCATGGAGAACCTGCCGGCCGAGGGCAACCAGATGGTGGTGGGCAACCACCCGCTTGGCGGCCCCGACGGGGTGGCGCTGATGACCGCCGTGGGGCGCACAAGGCAGGACATCAAGTTCCCAGTCAACGACTTCTTGTGCTATATCCCAGGCCTGAAGGAGCTCTTCATCCCGATAGACAAGGTCAACAAGACGCGTGCTTTGGCGCAGCTGGAGGACGCTTTCGCCGCCGACCACATGCTGCTCTACTACCCTGCCGGCCTCTGCTCGCGCATGACCGACGGCAAGATAGAGGACCCCGAGTGGAAGGCCACCTTCATAAAGAAGAGCGTGCAGTACCACCGCGACCTGATACCGGCCTACACCGACGCGCGCAACCGCATGCGCTTCTACCGCCTGGCGAACCTGCGCAAGAAGATAGGCATCAAGTTCAACTTCGAGATGGCCCTGCTGCCGGCCGAGATGTTTGCCCAGCGCGGCAAGACCCTGACGATAACCTTCGGGCGGCCGATACCGTGGCAGACCTTCGACAACCGCCACACAGCGGCCGAATGGGCGCAGATGGTGAAGGAGCACGTGTACAGGCTGAAGGAGAACCCGGAAGCCGAGTTTGAGGTTGATAGGTTGATAGGTTGATACGTTGATACGTTGATACGTTGATTGGTTGATAAGTTGATACGTTGAAATTATGGATACAAGTCACATAATACCCCCCGTAGACCGCGAGCTCATCAAGAAGGAGCTCAAGCAGAAACACTTCCTCCGCAAGACCAACCGCGGCAACAAGGAGATTTACATCACCACGGCGCACCTCTCGCCCAACATCATGCGCGAGATAGGACGCCTGCGCGAGCTGAGCTTCACCCTCGAGGGCGGCGGCACAGGCAAGGACTGCGACATCGACGAGTTCGACACCCTGCCGGAGCCCTACTGCTTCAAGCAGCTCTTCGTGTGGAGTCCGGAGGACGAGGAGATTGTGGGCGGCTACCGCTTCATACACGGCAGCAACATGTTCACCCGCGACGACGGCACCATCGCCACGCCCACATCGGAGCTGTTCCAGTACAGCGACCACTTTATCAACGACATACTGCCCTACACGCTGGAGCTCGGCCGCGCCTTCGTGCAGCCCGCCTTCCAGCCCGGCAACGACGTGCGCAAGGGGCTCTACTCGCTCGACAACCTGTGGGACGGAATCGGCGGCCTGGCGCTGGAGATACCTGAGACGCTCTACTTCTTCGGCAAGATAACGATGTACCCGCAGATGAACCGCCGCGCCAAGGAGATGATACTGTACTTCCTGCAGAAGCACTTCCCGGACCGCGACGGCATGGTGTGGCCCTACAAGGCGCTGGAGATAGAGAGCGACTTCAACGAGCTGCACGCCCTGTTCTGCGGCCGCAACTACAAGGAGGACTACCAGATACTGCTGCACAACGTGCGCGCCCTGGGCAGCACGGTGCCCGCCATGATCAATGCCTACATCAACCTCTCGCCCACCATGCGATGCTTCGGCACGGCGATGAACCATGAGTTCGGCGAGACCGACGAGACGGGCATACTGGTGACCATCAACGACATCATCCCGGACAAGCGCCAGCGCTACATAGAGTCGTACGAAAGCAAGAACCGCATACTGGACCGCATACACTTGTTCAAGACCACAGCCAAAAGGATGCCGTGGTGGCGCAAGACCAGCGACGAGGAGAGCGAGAGCCTGCAGGAGCTGCGCGACCTGAAAGACCGCCAGCGCATGCGCGAAGAGCTGCGCGAGAAGCAGAAGGAGCTGCGCATCGAACTCAAAAACATCAGGAAAGCCCGTCGCAAGCTGAAGAAGGACGACAAGGATGAAGATTAGCAGCGCCACATTCAGCATCAGCAGCCCGAACTACCGCAAGTGCCCGCAGGACGGTAGGCCGGAGTATGCCTTCATAGGCAGGAGCAACGTCGGCAAGTCGTCGCTGATAAACATGCTCACAGGCGTAAAAGGGCTGGCCAAGACCAGCGGGCGCCCCGGCAAGACGCAGCTCATCAATCATTTCCTCATCAACAATGAATGGTATCTGGTGGACCTGCCGGGCTACGGTTATGCGCGCACCAGCAAGAGCAGCCGCGAAGCCTGGGGGACCATGATACGCGACTACTTCCTGCACCGCGAGCAGCTGACGAACACCTACGTGCTCGTCGACAGCCGCCTGACGCCGCAGCGCATAGACCTGGAGTTCATAGCATTCCTCGGACAGAACGGCGTACCACTGACGATAGTATTCACCAAGACAGACAAAGAGAAGCAGCGTGAGGTGATGGGCAACATCAGGGCCATGAAGCAGGCCCTCGGCGAGCTATGGGAAGAGCTGCCGCCGATGCTGCTCACCTCCTCGGCTACAGGCTACGGACGCGACGCGCTGCTCGACCAGATAGAAACAATTAACCAAAGCCTCAAAGAAGAATGAAAAGAACCATTTCGGCAGCATTGCTGCTCACTACCATAACCCTCTGCACACCCGCCACACATGGACAGATAACCGCGGACCTGGAGAAGACTGTCAACCAGATAAGCCGAGAAGAGGGCATGAACCACAGCGTGTTGGCAGTGTGCGTATACAACGTCACCAACGGCAAGGAGATATATACACGCAACGCCGACATGTCGGTCACACCGGCGTCGGTGCAGAAACTCCTCACCACCGGAGTGGGCTTTGCGCGACTGGGGAGCGACTTCCGCTTCACTACCAAGATTGCCATACGTGGCAACGTGGACCGCGACGGTGTACTGCACGGCAACATTTACCTAACCGGCGGCGGCGACCCGCTTCTGGGCTCGTACCGCTACCGTCAGACTACCAGCGACTCTCTCTTTGGGAGTTGGACAATGGCATTGAAAAGGAAAGGCATTCGGCGCGTGGACGGCCGTATATGCTATAACGTCAGCATCTTCGATGAGCAGCCACTGCACGACAGCTGGCAGTGGGGCGACATTGGCAACTACTACGCTGCAGGCGTCAGCGGCCTGAACTTCCACGAGAACATGTATTTCGTCTACTTCAATGCCGGCAAGAAACTGGGGTACCCTGCCACGGCGGTGCGCACTGTGCCCAAGAACATAGACATACACGGCACCTGCGAGGTGACTACAGCAGGCGAGAACACCGGCGACCAAGTAACCATCTATGGCAGCCCCACCGGCAAGGAACGCCTCTACCGCGGCACCGTGCCGCTGGGCAAGACGGACTTCGCCGTGCGCGGCGCCATGCCGAATCCAGCACGCACATGCGCCGACTTGTTTTCGTCGTACCTGCGTACCCACGGCATAGGTGTGTCGTCCAACTCAATGCAGGTGTACTCAACCCCCGACAGCCTGTGGCAGGTTGTAGACTACCGCAGCACGCCGTACTACACCATAGCGCAATACACTAACCTCACAAGCAACAACATCTACGCCGAAAGCATATTCAAGTACCTCGGCTATGCCAGATACGGCATAGGGTCATTTGAGAACGGCAGCCGTGTTGTGACGGAATACCTCAAGGAGAAGGGCCTGTCCACAGGCGGCGTGCATGTGGTCGACGGCAGCGGTCTGTCGCGCCTCAACAGCATCACCGCATCATTCATGTGCCGCTACCTTGCTACGATAAGCAAGGAGACGTTCTACAACGAATTTCTGCAGTCAATCGCCAAAGCCGGGGAAAACGGTACCGCCAAGAACCTGCTGCCGAAACTGCCCGACGGTATCACGGTGCATGTGAAGACCGGCACCATGGACGGAGTAAAGGCATATGCAGGCTACGTAATAGCCGCCAACGGACAGACGCTGGCCTTCACCATTGTATGCAACGGCCACGACTGCGCACAGCAGGAAGTTGCAGCGAAACTGAATAAAATACTCTACAAGATAGCCACGATATACTAACCGTTCAGGGAATCTTTACAATCTTCTGAAAGACGCTTTTGCCGCCAATGACAAACCGTGCCATGTAAATGTTGGCCGGTAGCGAAGAGATGTCAATGGCGGAGGTGTTTTCATTGACAGGACAGCTCTTTACCAATGCCCCTTGTAAATCATAGATTTCAACAAGCTCAACATTGGTATCCTTGGGAATACCAACCAGATTGAGGACGCCGCGCGTCGGGTTGGGAGACAGCTGCGGTTCAACGTGGTGCTCTTCAACATCTACGAAGAACTGCTTGTTTATCCATTCGTAGCGATCGCTAATCCATTGGCGTAGAATCCACATGTGGTAGTCGTAATCGACGATAATGCTCTGCCAACGTGCTTTGTCGCGCGGCACAGCATCATAATGCGCCACCTCAAGCGAATCAATAAGGGCCATCACGGTGTCGTATGCAAGCGGACCATCTATGGTAAGCTCATACCACCTTGCCACAAGGCGACGGTGAAAATAGGGGCTCTCGAACAGCTGCTTCCAGAAGGGCGAACCGGTGTTGGTGCCATTGTCGAACTGCCATACATCGTAGCCCGACCGGCCAGTGTAGTCGTTGCCATAAGCGAAGTTGAAGTCCCACAGGGGCCCGGCGCACAGTTTCTGCTGGCGGTCCTTATGGAAGAATGTGCTATGTTGGTAGGCATCGACATTGGAGCCAAGCTCAGAGACAATCATATAATCTATGAAAGAAGGCACGTCGATATAAGATGGGTAGCCTGAAACCTCCGACGTGTCATCCACATCCACGGCATCCATGAAAGCGAAGAAGTAGTCGTGCAAGTAGGTGCATTGCTCTGGAGTGATATCTGCGGGCTTGGGTGTATGATAGACATAGCTGACGGAATAGGAGTCGTCGTTCGATATGGTGACCCATGCCAACGAGTCATTCGACATGACACGGTCAGCCTTGAAGATATATCCACCTGTCACCGCCGGCTCCGCATTGTCATCATCATCCATCTTTTTTATATTTACGCGGTTTTTGTCACGCTTTATCTTCTCAGAGAATAGATAGAGACCCTGATAGGTGCCGTTTAGGAAGAGCTCACAATAGTGTGTGCGCGGAGCATAGTGGCCTGTGCGGCGCCCCAAAGTATAGGTCAAGGGATCGCGCAGGTAGGAGTCCTCATAATAGAAACCGTTGAGAATCCAATCATGCTCCTTGGGCATTCCGAGCAGCGACACATTGTTGTTGGAAACACCGTCGGCAAGACGTGTCTCAAAGCCGTAGGATTTCTTTTCCGTCAACTGTGAGGTCGTACCTCTTATCTCAATGGCTATGCGACCGTCATACTGGAGGCGGTCCGGATTTGTACTATCCGCCAACCAATTGCCGGTCTCGTCGTTGACATAGATAATCTTCATATATGCACCCACCTTGGGCTCGTCGACAATGGGGACAGGCTGTCCTGTGACGGCATCGATGTCGGTATTGATGATAACTATGGGCAGACGTGAAAAGAAATCTTCCTGCGCATATAGGCAGCCTTGCCATATGAGCAGGAAGATTATGAGTGTGGTTCGCCGCATAATACGATACGCTATCGTATCAGGAACGAGAACTTGTTAAAGTTCTTCAGCGCTATGCCCGTACCTCGGGCCACAGCACGCAGCGGGTCTTCGGCGATGTGCACCTGCAGCTTGGTCTTACTGCTGATGCGCTGGTCGAGGCCGCGCAGCAAAGCGCCGCCGCCGGCGAGGTAGATACCCGTCTTGTAGATATCGGCGGCAAGCTCAGGAGGCGTGGAAGCCAGGGTGTCGAGGATAGCCTGCTCTATCTGTGCAATGCTACGGTCAAGGGCATGGGCAATCTCCTTGTAGTTAACGCTAATCTCCTTGGGCAGACCGGTTAGGAGGTCGCGGCCCAGCGTACGGAAGTCCTCGGGCGGGTCGGCAAGTTCACTCACGGCAGCACCAACTGCTATCTTGACCTTCTCGGCCATACGAACACCGATGACCATATTGTGCTGGCGCTTCATGTAGTCGACAACGTTGTCGTTGAACACATCACCAGCCACGCGTATGGAGTTGTTGCACACGATACCGCCAAGTGAGATGACGGCAATCTCCGCCGTACCACCTCCGATGTCTACCACCATGTGGCCCTCAGGCTGCAACACATCGATACCGATACCGATAGCAGCGGCCATAGGCTCATGAATCATACGTATCTCCTTGGCTCCGGCCTGCTCTGCGCTCTCACGCACGGCACGCTCCTCGACGTTGGTGATGCCGCTGGGGATACAAATGACCATGCGAAGCGACGGCGGCAGGAACGAACGGTTGACATTGGTCATGCCGATGAGCTCACGGATGAGGTGCTGTGCCATCTCAAAATCGGCAATAACGCCGCCCTTCAACGGACGCACCGTCTCGATGTTCTTGTTGTCGGTGCGGCCATCCATGCGCTGGGCTTCCTTGCCGACAGCTACTATACGGTTGTTGTTGCGGTCATAAGCCACAATACTCGGCTCGTCAATGACCACTTGGTCGTTATATATGACAATGGAGTTGGCGGTGCCGAGGTCCATTGCAACCTCGCGGTTGAAGAATGATAAAAGTCCCATGTCTGATTAGTGTTTGAAATGACGTTTTCCTGTGATGGCCATACCCATCTTGTTATTCTCGCAATAGTCTATGCTGTCCTGGTCGTGTATGCTGCCGCCGGGGTGAGCCACAGCGACGATGCCGGCCTCGTGGGCTATCTCCACGCAGTCGGGGAAGGGGAAGAAAGCATCGCTGGCCATGACGGCACCATTGAGGTCGAAGCCGAAGCTCTTGGCTTTGGCGATGGCCTGGCGCAGGGCGTCGACGCGGCTGGTCTGGCCCGTGCCGCTTGCGTATAGCTGGCGGCCTTTGGCAAGCACTATGGCGTTGCTCTTGGTATGCTTCACAAGGATGGTGGCAAAGGCGAGGTCCTCAGCCTGCTCGGCGGTGATGGCGGTGCTGGTGACGCTCTTCTGCATGTCGGCAGCGGTGGGCACCACATTGTCGCGGTCCTGCACCAACACACCGTTGAGCACCGAGCGGAACATCGGGTCGGCCATCTTGAAGCCTTTGCGGCGCAGTATGATGCGGTTCTTCTTGCCACGCAGCACCTCGAGGGCGTCGGCGTCGTAGTCAGGGGCTATGCACACCTCGAAGAATATCTTGTGCATCTCGTCGGCCACCTCTTTGGTCACTTTCTGGTTGCAGATGAGCACGCCGCCGAAGGCGCTGACGGGGTCGCCGGCGAGGGCGTCCTTCCAAGCCTCGAGCAGCGTCGGACGCACAGCCATGCCGCAGGCGTTGTTGTGCTTCAGTATGGCGAAGGCAGTCTGGCCGTGGAAGTCGTCAATAAGGGCGCAAGCGGCGTCAATGTCGCCCAGGTTGTTATAGCTTATCTCTTTGCCGTTGAGCTTGTCGAAGCAGTCCTCAAGGTTACCATAGAAGACACCCTTCTGGTGGGGGTTCTCGCCGTAGCGCAGCACCTCGCCGTGACGGCAGCTCTGCTTGAAGGCAGGTATCTGCTCTGCGCCGTTGAAGTGGTTGAAGATGGCGGTGTCGTAGTGGCTGCTGACGTTGAAGGCATAGGCGGCGAAGCGGTGGCGCTGCTCCAGTGTGGTGCAGCCGTCCTGTGCGGTGTAGATGTCGAGGAACTCCTTGTAGTAGTCCACGGCTGGCACTATGACCACGTCGTTGAAGTTCTTGGCGGCGCCGCGTATGAGGCTGATGCCGCCGATGTCTATCTTCTCTATGATGTTCTGCTCCGAAGCGCCGCTGGCCACGGTCTGCTCGAAGGGATAGAGGTCCACAATCACAAGGTCGATTTCCGGTATCTCGTACTCGGCCAGCTGCTTGTTGTCGCCCTCGTTGTCACGGCGCGCCAGTATGCCGCCGAACACTTTGGGGTGCAACGTCTTCACACGGCCGCCGAGGATGCTCGGATAGCCCGTGAGGCTCTCCACTGCCACCGGCTGTATACCGAGACCTTCGATAAACTTCTGGGTGCCGCCGGTGCTGTAAATGGTCACACCCTTGGCGTCAAGTGCACGAACGATGTCCTCCAACCCGTCCTTGTAGAAGACCGAGATGAGGGCTGATTTTATGCGTTTGGGTTCCATTATTATTGAGTTTATTATATTACAAACATATACAAAATACTGTCAATACGTCATATACGCGACATATTGTACAATACTCGCAGGTTGCAAATATACAACCTTTTTCCGATTGTGCAAAAACTTTTTGCTACTTTCTATCTCACCACGCGGGTAAAGACGGGAGCCTGGCCGTCGGCGACAATGACAAAGACCTGAATCTCAGCCGGAGCCTGGTCGGGACGATCCTCACGCGGCATGTTGACGGCGGTGAAGAGGTACTCCGTGCCGTCGACAACGGTGCGCACAGCGACAGCCTTAGCCTTGGCGTTGAGCATGGGGTAACCGTCCACGGCGGCATCAAACACTGCGGCCTCGTCGGCGCTCACCTCGTGCTGCTCTCCCCACGGCTCGGCAACCGAATGCTCGCCATCAACGAAACCGGCATCTATCAAATACTGCTCCACCTCCTTGGGCATGGCATCCATGCGGGCAGCGCGCACGCCGTAGCCGTCGAGGATATCGGCATTGGGCTGGCACTTACGCAGGTCTGCCACACTCGACTCCAGGCCGCCGCTGCCAAAGGTGCAGAACGGCACTACCTTCTTGCCGCCGAGGTCTACGCCCTCAAGCCACTTGGTCACCGGCGGTGCGTAGGTGCCGAACCACACCGGGAAGCCTATAAAGACAACGTCGTAGTCGGCCACATTGGCAGCAAACGGCTGTATTTCGGGCAGCACACCCTCCTCACGATCCTGCATGCAGCGCTCTATGGTGGCGCCGAAACTGGTGTCGTATGGGTTCACCATCGCAATCTCCTCAATGTCGGCGCCGGTGCGGGCGGCAATCTCATCGGCCACAGCCTTGGTATGGCCCAGCTGCGAATAGTAGACTACCAGCACTTTCTGTGCCTCCTCTTTCGGGCCGCTGCAGGCGGCGGTCATGGCCACCACGGTAGCGGCCAGCATCAACTTCATTGCTTTCATTGTTCTATCTCTGTGATTATTTGTCATTCATGCACTCCATCATTTTGGCGTAGAGCTCCGGGAAGCGCTGCTCGAGCGACACCGGACGCCCGTTCTCCATAAAGCAATGGGTGCTTGTGCCGGTACAGACAGTGCGTCCGCCGCAGGTCATCACATAGTTGATAACCAGCTTCAACGCCGTGGTCTCAGCCACGCTGGGCACTATCTCTATTACATCCTTGAAGGTTGTGGAGTTCCGGTAGCGGCAGTCCACGGCCACCACGGGCGACACCACGCCCTCGGCTTCCATGCGCTCAAACCCGTAGCCCAGCTGGTCCATCCAGTCCACACGCGCCTCTTCCATGATGCGTATGTAGTTGCTGTGGTGCGTGATGCCCATACGGTCGCACTCATAGTACTTCACCTCGTGACGGTAAGGCTTGATATCCATAACAATTATTGTTTTCAGTCACCAAACTCTATGCCCACTCCCTTGGCGGTATGCACCAGACGGCTGTCGGGTGCCACCAGGTTCTGCTCCCTTACAGCCTCTTCCAGCGGTATGCCGACAATGTCGGGATGGTGGTATGCCACCATCTGGCCGAAGCGGCCTTCCATGACGAACTCCATGGCACGCACGCCGAACTCGGTGGCCAGCACACGGTCGAAGGCTATCGGCGTGCCGCCGCGCTGCAGGTGCCCGAGGATGGTGTAGCGTATGTCGTGCTCCACGCCGGCCTTCTTCAGGTCCGCCGCCAGCTGCTCACCCACGCCGCCCAGCTTCACGTGCTGGTAGCCCACCTCGCCGGTCTCGGTGCCGGTCACCGTGCCACCCTTGGGCATGGCGCCCTCGGCCACCACGATGATGCAGTAGCCGCGCCGTTTGTTGTAGCGCTGCTCTATCTTGGCTTTAATCTTCTGGATATCATAGGGTATCTCGGGTATCAGGCACACGTCGGCGCCGCCGGCGATGGCCGAGTGCAGCGCTATCCAACCGGCGTCGCGTCCCATCACCTCCATGATGAACACACGGTTGTGGCTCGCCGCCGTGGTCACCAGCTTGTCGATGGCGTCGGTGCATATCTGCACTGCCGTCTGGAAGCCGAACGTGTAGTCGGTCATCGACAGGTCGTTGTCGATAGTCTTCGGCACGCCAACGATATTGAGGCCTTTCTTGCTCAAGCCCAGCGATATGCGCTGGCTGCCGTCGCCGCCGATGTTGATGACGGCGTCCACGCCCATATACTGCAGCTTGCGCAGCATCTCGTCGCTGCGGTCCACGGTGGTCCACGTGCCGTCGTTCTGCTTCACCGGCCAGGCGAAGGGGCCGCCCTTATTGGTGGTGCCCAGTATCGTACCGCCCTGTATCTGAAGCCCCTCCACGGTCTTCTCGTCGAGCATCATTATCTCCGTCGGCTCGCGCAGCACGCCGTTGAACGACTCCACGCAGCCTATCACTTCCCAGTCACCAGCCTGCGCCGCGCGCTTCACAACGCCGCGTATCACAGCGTTCAAGCCCGGGCAGTCGCCGCCACCGGTCAGTACCATCACTCTTTTCAGTGCCATATTATTATATTTTTCTGTTATATTTTCATGATTTACACCAATTTGCCTCAACAGTCGCCCGTTGTCGGCATCTACAAAGATAGCAATCTTTTCGCAATCACACGACACTTTTAACATATTTGCACCGCTGTAGCGTCGATGGCGCTACGCCTCCGGTCCGTACCCTCTCCGACTGTTCTGCGGTTGTTCTACGGTTGTTTAACGCTTTTAAATCGTAGAACAACCGGTAAACAACCGTCGAACAGTCGGAGCGAGGACGGAGAGGGTACGGAGCGGATAAGTTGTGGAAATATTTTTTTTATAGATAGAATTTTATTATGTATCTTTGCAGACGGATAACAAGACCGAAATGCGACCGAAGAAGACCAGTATTACACTGATGCTGACGGCGGTAGCGCTGACTGTAGCCTGTGGCTATGGGCGGCCGCGTACTACTGTAGCCGTCGCCGACACCACCGACGGGCCCGAGTTGCCAGCCTATGGCGCTACGGAGGACATAGTGCGCCACCTGGGCTACACGGCATCCTACAACCACACGACGCTGTGCCCCGACTGGGTGGCGTGGGAGCTCACCGACGACGAGGCCGACGGCCAGCTTGGTGGCCAGTACAGCTTCAGCCGCGACCCGATGGTCAACAACCCCAAAGCCAGCCGCGAGGACTACAGCCGCAGCGGATGGGACAAGGGGCACATGGCGCCGAGGGCCGACATGAGGTGGAGCACCCAGGCTCTGGAAGAGAGCTATTTCTTCACCAACATATGCCCGCAGGACCACGAGATGAACAGCGGCGCCTGGCGCAAAATCGAGGAACTGACGCGACGCATGGCGCGACGCCACGGCAGCGTGCTGGCGGTCTGCGGCCCGCTATACACCAGCCACGCCCACGGCACCATAGGCAGCGCCGCCGTGCAGGTGCCCGACGCGTTCTACAAAGCGCTGGCGGTAAAGACTGCCGACGGCTGGCAGACAGTAGGCTATGTGGTGGACAACAGCCCGCAGGACGGCGCGCCGAGGCGCTACGCGGTGAGCGTGGACAGCGTCGAGGTGCTTGTCTCGCAGAGCCGCGGCTTCGCCACCGACCTCTTCCCCACCCTGCCCGACGAGGCCGAGCAGACATTCAACCAAGGCTTTTGGCATTAACCGATGAAAATATATCACAACATGAAAGCAAGATACATACTGATTACGATGCTGGCCGTCACAATGTTGACCGCCTGCAAACAGCGCACAGAGACCGCCGGACGCGAGCCCGAACCGCAGCCAGTGGCCGAGGACACTGCCGCCTACGACCCACTGGCGGATGAGGTTGCGGCACCCGCCGAGCCCGTCAAGACCCAGCAGTCCAGCTATTTCGACCAGAAAGCCAAGAGCAGCAAGCCTGCCGGGACACAGGCCGGCAAGCCTGCCCACAAGGGACCGGCCGAGACCATCTACGTAGAGGCCGAAGGCGCCCGCGGGCGCGTGTGGGGCCATGTCACCATGCGTGGCGACCGCGGCACCGGCACCGTCCACGACGAGGGCGAGAACACCTGGGCCGTCAGCGTCACCCGCCACGGCAACGAACTCTACGCCGTCGACCAGAACTCCCGTCAATACGTATTCAAACTGAAGAACAAATAAGAGAAGTCAACGCGTGCCGGAGGCACGCTCTCTCAATAACCCCGCACGATAGTGTGGGGATTTATGAAACAAAAATAAAACACAATAACAATGAAAACAACAGCAGAACTCCAGCAGATTGCGACGCAGGTGCGCCGCGACATTCTCCGTATGACCACCAACGCCAAGAGCGGCCACCCGGGCGGCTCGCTCGGCACCGCCGACTGGTTCGTGGCCATGAACTTCAACCTTATGGACTTCGACCCGAAGAACTTCACCATGAGCGGTGAGGGCGAGGACATGCTCTTCGTCAGCCAAGGCCACATCACGCCGGTCATCTACAGCACTATGGCGCGCCGCGGCTACTTCCCCGTCAGCGAGCTCAACACCTTCCGCAAGTTCGGCACCCGCCTGCAGGGTCACCCCAGCACCGAGCACGGCCTGCCGGGCATCCGCATGGCCAGCGGCTCCCTCGGCCAGGGCATGAGCGTCGGCGTCGGCGCCGCCCTCGGCAAGAAGATGACGGGCGACAAGCACCTGGTCTATACCATGCACGGCGACGGTGAGCTCGAGGAAGGCCAGATATGGGAGGCCGCCATGTTTGCTGGCGCCAAGCACGTAGACAACCTGATAGCCACCGTCGACTACAACAACCAGCAGATTGACGCTACGGTCGACGAGGTGATGACCCTCGGCGACCTGAAGGCCAAGTTCGAGAGCTTCCTTTGGAAGGTGGTGGTCATCGACAACGGCAACGACATGCAGCAGGTGCTCGACGGCATGGCCAAGGCCAAGCAGATGAGCGGCCAGGGCTCGCCCGTGTGCGTGCTGCTGAAGACCAAGATGGGCTTCGGCGTCGATTTCATGCAGGACACCAACAAGTACCACGGCTCCGTGCTCTCGGCCGACGACCTGCCCAAGGCCCTCGCCCAGCTGCCCGAGACCCTCGGAGACTTCTGATTCTAATCTCAATCAGAACCATCAGAACTATCAGAATTTCTTTTTGTTCTTTTAGTTCTGATTGAAATATAAGTTTATGCGCAAACTAATAATATTTGTTCTGTTGCTTGCCGCCATAGGTGCGCAGGCGCAGCAGCCCGAGAAGACACGCCTGCTGCTCATCATGGACTGCTCCAACTCCATGTGGGACCACTGGCAGTCGGGCTCCAAAATCAAGGTGACGCAGCAGGTGCTGCTGTCGTTCCTCGACAGCATCTCGCGCCAGCACGACGTCGACGTGGCCCTCCGCGTCTTCGGCCACCTCAACAAGGAGCAGTTCGGCACACGCCTCGAGGTGCCCTTCGGCAGCGACAACATCTACCAGCTGCAGAGCAAAATCAAGACCCTCGTGCCGCAAGGCGGCTGCACGGCAGCGGCGGCGCTGACCGACGCCCTCTCCGATTTCCCCGCCACGGGCTCCAGCCGCAACCTGATACTCATCATCACCGACGGCATGGACGACTGCGACGCCGAGATATGCGACGTGGCGCGTCAGGTGCAGCTCAGCGGCGTGGTGGTGCAGACCTTCGTGCTCTGCATCGGCGGCAACCTGTCGGCCCACGCCTCGTGCGCCGGCAGCGTCTTCCCCGTGGTCAACGAGGAGGAGTTCTCCAAGACACTCTACGACATCTTCCGCCTCAGCGGACACAAGGCCAAGGTGGTGCTGAACATGGTGGACGCCACGGGTGACCTCTACGAGACCGAGCACCCCGTGGCCTTCTACGACCACCGCACCGGCGTCATCCGCCACAGCACCATCTACAGCGTGGACAGTAAGTTGAAGCCCGACACGCTGCTGATGGACCCCCTGGTCTCCTACGACATGGCCGTCTTCACCCATCCGCCGCTGCGGCGCGAGGCCATGCAGTTCAGCATCGACCGCCCGAACAATATCGACATCACCGTCAGCGAGGGCACCCTCAAAGTGCAGTACTCCGGCCAGCGGCCACAGTGGCAGCAGACCGCCGTTGACGTCGTGGTGCGCCGTGCTGGTAGCGGCGAGCGCGTGGCGGCGCAGGAGGTCGGCGAAACCGGCCAATACCTTGCCGGCCGCTATGACGTCGAGGTGCAGACCTTGCCTGTAACCACCCTGCGCGGCGTCGAGGTGCGTGGCAATGCCGCCACCGAGCTCTCCGTGCCCATGCCCGGCATGTTGGTGCTCAGCAAGCCCAAGGGCATTACCACCGGCGCCATCTTTAGATTAAGAGACGGCCAGGTGGAGTTCGCCACCGACCTCAACCCCAGCACCGCCGGCGAGAGGTTATTATTGCAGCCCGGCCAATACGAGCTCGTCCTCCACCCCCAGAACACCACCAAATACAACAAAGTCCAGACCAAACGGTTCGTCATTGAAAGCAGCCAGACCACAAAGATACAATTCTAATTACTATGACAGAAGAAAGATTGGCAGAAATAGCAAAAATCAAGGAGCGCAAGGATTACATTGAGCGGTTTCTAAAAAAAATGGATCCTACACGCTTTTCCTTTAAGCATGGTGTATGTATCACTGGTCCTGATCTGGGTTATTTGAATTCAGATGATATTGATGAGCAATTTGAAAAGGATGTCAAAGATTTGGTAATAGCTACACATATGCGATATGTAGAAATGTTGAACCAAGCACTCAATGACAAATAGATATGGTAGCTTACAAACAAAACAAGATGTTCCTTGATACATATGAAGAACCATTAGGTATCAATTACATTATTATCAAGGTTAATGAAGATATGATAAAGCGTCGTGGCTCTAGATACGAGGCCACACGCCGTGCATGGAGGGCTGACATTAATCGAGCTATGAAAGCAGCCTATGTTTTGTCTGTAACCGATAAAACTGTGCACGAGGTGTACGAAGTAAAGAACTGGTTTAGGGATGAAGAATTCACCGGACGTATAGGTTTTCACGGACATCCGGCACCAGTGGATATAAGAAACCTTTTTGTAGGGAAGATGATTCCCGACATGTATTGCAAGAAGGGATGCCGTACACCATTTATGTATGTATAAGAAACAAACAAAATAAACAATAACAATTATGACCCACTACGAAAAACAATCAAGCAAAGAGTTGCGCGCCGGCATGGGCGAGGGCCTGGTAGAGGCTGGCCGCAAGAACGAGAATGTCGTCGCCCTGAGCGCCGATGTGAAAGGCAGCGTCAAGATGGACGGCTTCGCCAAGGAATTCCTCGAGCGCTTCATCCAGTGCGGCATCGCCGAGGCCAACATGGTCGGCATCGCCGCCGGCCTGAGCCTCTGCGGCAAGGTGCCCTTCATCGGGGGCTTCGCCGAGTTCGTCACCGGCCGCGTCTACGACCAGATCCGCCAGGTGGTGTGCTACTCGAACAAGAACGTAAAGATCTGCGGCTCGCACGCCGGCATCTCCCTCGGCGAGGACGGCGCCACACACCAGACCATGGAGGACATCGCCCTGATGAAGGTGCTGCCCAACATGACCGTGCTCGTGCCCGCCGACTTCAACCAGGCCAAGGCCGCCACGCTGGCCGCCGCCGAGCACGTCGGCCCCGTCTATCTGCGCCTCGGCCGCAGCAAGATGCCCTGCTTCCTGCCGGAAGGTGAGAAGTTCGAAATCGGCAAGGCCCAGCTGCTGAGCGAGGGCACGGACGTGACCCTCTTCGCCTGCGGCCACCTCGTGTGGGAAGCCCTGCAGGCCGCCGAAATGCTCGAGAAGGTTGGCATCAGCTGCGAGGTCATCTGCCCGCAAGACCGGCGCCGTCGTCACCTGCGAGGAGCACCTCTTCAACGGCGGCCTCGGCGACAGCGTGGCCCAGACCCTCGCCCTCCACTGCCCCACTCCGATGGAGTACGTCGCTGTCGACGATAAGTTCGGCGAGAGCGGCACGCCCGACGAGATGCTCACCAACTACCACCTCCGCGCCGCCGACATCATCGAAAAGGTGCACGCTGTGCTTAAACGCAAATAAATCGCCTAGCCGCTGACGCGGCAGAAATCTTGTAAATCTTGTAAATTATTTTGCTGACGCAACAACCGCAACAGCCACCGCGAAGCGGGAATATTTACAAGATTTACAAGATTTCGCGAGCATAGCGAGCAGGAGAACAAACAAGATTAACAGACAATAACTATGGATAATCCCTTCCCGAACCATCAGCATTTTTGCCAGAGTTGCGGCATGCCGCTGACCGACGAGGTCGTGAGCGACAACCCCGACTACTGCAAGTATTGCTTCGCCGACGGCCACTTCACGCAGGACTGCACGATGGACGAGATGATAGAGGTCTGCGTGCAGTTCCTCGACGAGTTCAACAAGAACACCGGCCTCAACCTCACCGCCGACGAGTACCGCCAGCAGCTCCGCCAGTACTTCCCCACGCTCACGCGCTGGCAGAAGAAATAAAAATGATTAATAAACAATAGAAATATGAAATTGTTCAAGAAAAAAAACTGGGCATACTACCTGTTCCTGTTTGCCGTATTTTCCTTGGCATTTTTCCTTGTAAGAATACTGTTCGACCATGACGGACTACGCAGTGCTGTTATTGGCGGATTGGTAAGCGGAGTTGTCTTTACCATCCTTTGGTGGTTTCTCGACCAAGGCCACGAGCAGATAAAGTCCTCTGCCAAGGAGGACGAAGCCGAGCGCAAGCGCAAGGAATAACCCGTGGCGGATGTTTCGGCGCGGCGGCATGCCGCCGCGCCACATACACACAGCACCCTCCGCTCCTGCCGAGGGTGCTTTTTTTCGGCCTCTTAGTCTGCTATATCAACGATAGTTCGACGATACTTAGACGATAGTTTAACGATATCTATCGTTGATGTATCGTTGAAATATCGTTGAAGTATCGTTGAAATGATATTGAGCAAGCACAAGATAAACGTGTTATGCGGATGGTTTTTCTGAAGAGTAATCCTTAATATAATATAAATGATTTTTCTACGTTATCTATAAGTGCATCCTTGCCAAGGATAGCAAAGGGGTCAACCACACCAACAGCGAGGAACACCAGAGTCTCGTCGACTCAATGTCGCCGTTCCTCAACAACGGGAAGCCTAAGCTTGGTATCTTCTGGTCGAAGGTTTGCTGTAGCCCGCACCCGTGCGCGGTGAAAATGCACGAATGAAACAACAGATTGCACGGAAACAATAAACACATTGAGACTATGAACGAACACCCGAAATACAACTGGAGTTATGCCGTGGCATTCTTCCTGTTTGATTATCCAATGCTGATAGTGGCCGACTGGATTACCGACGGCTGGCACAATATTCATTGGGGCGCCACCGCTATCGAGGCAGCCATCGTTTCAGTGGTGCTGACACTCGTTCTGCATCTGATGCAGAAACTCAAAAGGAAAGACAAAAACTCCAACTGATGCACATTGCAGTCTTCTGCGGCTCGTCGATGCCGCGTAACAAGGAAATCGTCGAGGCCGCCGCCGTCCTCGGCCGCCGCATCGCGCAGGAGGGGCACACCCTCGTCTATGGCGGCAGCAATCTCCCGCGTCGTCGGCGTCATCCCCAACCTCTTCAGCGACGACATCATCCACTCGCAGCGCGTCACCGAGCTCGTCCGCGTCGGCAGCATGGCCGAGCGCAAGGAACGCATCCTCGCCCTCTGCGACGCCTTCATCGCCCTCCCCGGCGGCATCGGCACCATCGACGAAATCTCCGAAGTCATGGTCATGAACCAGCTGGGGCTGGTGCGCGACCATAGTGGAGCGAACCACCAGCCCTGGCAGAGGATATTGGACGGCAGCTACAAGACCAAGCCCATGATACTCCTCAACATCGACGGCTATTACAACCCCTTCCTCGCCCAGCTCCGTCTCATCAAAGAGGAGGGCCTTATGCGCAGCGACGCCGGGCTAATCTCGGTAAATTCTGTAGATGATGTGTTTTTAAAGCTCAATCAGATTGTAAAAGATTAGAAAAGAAGGCTACGCAATCATTATTCTTTTAAAATCTTTTACAATCTGATTGAGACAAAATCTGAAGCGATGAGCCATCTGTTGAGCAAGAGCAAGTACATCCGCGGCCTCCAGTGCGACCGCGCGCTATGGCTCGATGTCTTCAACCCGCGCCTGGCCCGCTACACCGCCGAGCAGATGCAGCGCTTCGACCGCGGCCGCGAGTTCGAGTATGCTTTCAAAGACACCTTTCCCGACGGCATTGACATCAGCGCCGAACTGAAGCGTAACGTCGACGCCTACCCCGCCCGCACCTCCGAGCTGCTGGACAAGGGCGACGGGGTGTCCCTCTTCGAGGCCGGCTTCCTATACGACGACGTGCTGGTGCTGGCCGACGTGGTGCAGCAGCGCGAGGACGGCACCCTCGACATCTACGAGGTGAAGTCCGGCACCGCCCTCAGCGATACCTACCGCCGCGACGCCTCCCTCCAGCACTACGTCATCTCGCATTGCCGCGAGGTGCACAGCTTTTCTGTTGTGTATAATGGGGCGGATGGGATTGATGGGTCGAATGGGTTTAATATTGTCGACCTCACCGAGGAACTGGCCGCCCAGCACGGGGAGATAGAAAAGAACATCGCCGCCATGAAGGACATCCTCCGCCACGGCGAGCCCGCCACCCCCACCGGCCAGCACTGCCTCGAACCCTACGCCTGCCCCTACCAGCACTACTGCGCCCAAGGCGTGCGACAGATGTCATTGTTTGGGTAAAACAAAAGCGGCCCGTGCGATGCACGGGCCGCTAATCTTTTCATTATATATTATCTGTCCACCGGGAAGGCGATCTCGCGCTCGATAACCTGGTAGGGCACGTTGTTGCGGTAGATGGTCTGGCGAACCCAGTTGTCGTCCTCGTCGTACTCATAGACGTAGCTATGCTTCCAGTTGAGGTGCTCGTCGTAGTTGAACGAGCTAACCTCGATGAGGTTGTCGTGGTCGTCGTAGTAGTAGGTGGTGAGGGCTGAGAGGAACTCATCGGCGTCGTAGAAGCGCCACTCGATGCGGTTGCCACGGGCGTCGTACTTGTAGAGATAGTGCTGCATCAACTCGCCGTCGCGGTTGTAGAACTCAAGCTCCGTGCAGTTGCCTTTGTTGTCATACTTGTAAATGCGTTTCTCAGTCATCTCTCCGTCCTGGTCGAAGCTCTGCTCCTCAACCTTCTGGCCGTTCTTGAAGGTGCTGCTCTCCTTCTTAGTCATCTGGTTGCCAAGGAACACCGTGCGCTCAATGCGGTTGCCGTCCTTGTCGTTGAGATAGGCGGTGCGGCCCGTGAGCATCTTCTCGCGGTTGTATTCGTTCCAGCCGAGGCTGTAGCCGTTGACGTCGAAGAAGTAGCTGTACCACGTGTAGTCGTCGGCCTTGGTGCGGAACTTGTCGGCGAAGTTGCCGCGCTTGTCAAAGGTGATGCTGTCGATGCAGATGAGCTGACGGCCACCGTCGCGTCCGCCACGGAGGTTGTAGGTATACTCAATCACATAGATTGCGTTGCCGTGGATGCCCATTTCGGTACGTGAGTTCTTACGGGGCTTAGGACCGGCAAATGCAGTGCCTGCAATGAGCAGGACGAGTACGAGGGCGATATTTTTCTTCATGTTTTTCTATATTTTCAAACTGCAAAAGTACAACTTTTTCGCGATACTAACGCAAATATTGTAAAATTATTGTTCCTGTACCTCTTTTTTGTTCCCCTTGCGGATGAAGAAGAGCACACCGAGAGCTAGCGTAATGACAGCGGCAATGCCATAGCCCACCGGACGCGGCAGCACGCTGCCGAGGCCTTCCTTGTATGCCACAAAGAGGAAGCTGATGGTCACCATGCTCATGAACAGCGCGGGGACGAGGGTAATCCAGTACCAGCCCTTGGTGGG
>CACYSB010000018.1 GCA_902777005.1 uncultured Bacteroidota bacterium | reverse complement strand
AGAACAACTGGGCTACCATGGCGACTGACACCGTGGTCCTCAAGAACCAATACGACTGCGACTCCGTCATACAGCTCTTCTTCACCATCTATCCTCTCAAGGCCCAGATTGACTGCGACGTGGAGAAGTTCACTTTCGACAACCTCGACGCTGTCCTCAACGACGTCTCTGTTGGCCTTCAAGCCTCGCGCCTGTGGCAGTTGCCATCCCTCGACGCCAACGGTGACTCCACCTCGTTCACCAGTGGATTCCGACGGCCTTCATGCCCGACGACCAGTCCGGCAACAACATCTTCAGCTCGCGCAGCACCGCCACCAAGCTCCAGGAGATGTGGATATACGATCGCAGCGGACGTCTCGTGGCCCACTGCGAGGGTGTGGACTGCGGATGGGACGGCCGCGACCTCAGGGGCAACCCCTGCCCGCAGGGCGCATACGTCTACGTCATCAAGTACACGACCATATTCCAGCCTAAACAGACTATCACAAAACACGGCTCTGTGACGCTGATAAGATAACAATCGGCGATTAAGACAACAACAGTTAGCGGTTAGCAGTTGGCAGATAGTGCTGGATGCTAACCGCTAACTGCAAAAAAAAGAATACAATATAAAAATATTTCGTATTTTTGCATCTTGTTTTTAACACATCAAATCGATGCAAGACATTCGTAATATTGCAATTATAGCTCACGTCGACCATGGCAAGACCACCTTGGTCGACCGCATGCTTCATCAGGCCAAGCTGTTCCGCGACAACCAGGAGACCGGCGAACTCATCCTCGACAACAACGACCTCGAGCGCGAGCGCGGCATCACAATTCTCTCCAAGAACGTCTCGGTGCGCTACAAAGGCTACAAAATCAACATCATCGACACTCCGGGCCACAGTGACTTCGGAGGCGAGGTGGAGCGCGTGCTCAACATGGCCGACGGTGTGCTGCTGGTGGTCGACGCTTTCGAAGGCCCCATGCCGCAGACACGCTTCGTGCTTCAGAAAGCCATCGAGCTGGGCCTCAAGCCAATCGTGGTTGTCAACAAGGTTGACAAGCCCAACTGCGACCCCGAGCTCACCCAGGAGGCGGTGTTCGACCTGATGTTCAACCTCGGCGCCAACAACGACCAGCTGGAGTTCCCCACCGCCTACGGCTCAGCCAAGCAGGGATGGATGGGCGAGGACTGGAACACCCCGACCGAGGACATCAGCTACCTCATGGACCTGATTATCGAGCATATCCCCGCCCCCAAGACCGACGAGGGCAACACCCAGATGATGATCTCGTCGCTCGACTACAGCAGCTACCTCGGACGTATCGCCGTGGGCCGTCTGCACCGAGGCACCCTGCAGGCCGGACAGAGCATCACCCTCGCCAAACGCGACGGCTCGATGATAAAGACCAAAATCAAGGAACTCTATGTCTTCGAGGGACTTGGCAAGGAACGTATCAAGACGCCCGTGGAGGCCGGCGAGATATGCGCCGTGCTTATGGACCTCGACAAGAACGTGGCGTTCGAGATTGGCGACACCATCTGCGACGCCGAGAACCCCGAGGCGCTGCCTCCCATCAAGGTCGACGAGCCCACTATGTCTATGCTCTTCACTATCAACAACTCACCCTTCTTCGGCAAGGAGGGCAAGTACGTCACCAGCCGCCACCTGCGCGACCGCCTCTTCGCCGAGCTGGAGAAGAATCTGGCCATGCGCATCGAGGAGACCGGCTCGCCAGACGCCCTGCTGGTATACGGCCGCGGAATCATGCACCTCTCCGTGCTCATCGAGACCATGCGCCGCGAGGGCTACGAGCTGCAGGTGGGTCAGCCCAAGGTGATTATCAGGGAGATAGACGGCCAGAAGTGCGAACCTATCGAGCAGCTCACGGTGCTGGTGCCCGAGGAGTTCTCGTCGAAGGTCATCGACGTCGTCACACGCCGCAAGGGGGAGGTGGGCACCATCGACACCAAGGGCGACCGTGTGCAGCTCGACTTCACCATCCCCTCACGCGGCATAATAGGTCTGCGCAACACGCTGCTCACCGCCACCAACGGCGAGGCCATCATAGCCCACCGCTTCCTGGAGTTCCAGCCGTGGAAGGGCGACATGGACGACCACAAATACGGCGCCCTCATCGCCAAGGAGACCGGTGAAGCAACAGCCTACAGCATCAGCAAGCTGCAGGACCGCGGCCCCTTCTTCATCGAGCCGGGCGACCACGTCTACGCCGGCGAGGTCATCGGCGAGAGTCTGCGGCCGGGCAACGACATAGTCATCAACGTGGTGACGGCCAAGAACCTCACCAACATGCGCAGCAAGAGCGCCGACGACAAGAGTACCTGCGCTCCCGCAATCAAGATGAGTCTGGAGGAGGCCATGGAGTATATCCGCGAGGACGAATACCTCGAGATTACACCCCACAATCTCCGAATCCGCAAGATTATCCTCGACGAGATTGAGCGCAAGCGTGCCCGCATCGCCGCAGGTTACAAGGACGAATAAACTAAAGGATGTCCCAGAACACCTGGGGCAGGTATACATTCTCCAGCGAGGTGGCTTCTTTGAATAGAGGGGCCACCTCTTCTGGTGTATAGCCCGCTATACCGCAGCCCACGGCGGTGACGAGGAACGTGAGTTCGGGATGCTGCCGGGCACAGGCGACGAAACGGTCCACGGCGGCTTTCATCGAGTCTTTCCCTTCCATGGTGGGCAGCGCATAGGTGCGGCCGGTGAGCCCCTCGCCCACTCCCCATTCAGCACCGAAGTGCTTGTGTGCGAACCACGCGGCACCGCCGCCATGGGCACCCTGGATGTTGCTGCCGAAGACAAAGACCTCGCCCTCGCCAAGCTCGGCGATGCGGTCCGCCGCCACACGGCGTCCGTTGACTATACTGGCGTTTTTCATAACGTTCCGGGTTATTTATTGAGTTCTTCCTTCAAGGCAGACACGAAGGCGTGGATATCCGCTTCGGTGGTGTCGAACGAGCACATCCAGCGCACCACGTCGGCGGCCTCGTCCCAGTCGTAGAAGAAGTAGCGCTCCTGCAGACGGTGCCACACGGCGGTGGGAAGCTGCGCGAAAACGCTGTTGACCTGCACGGGATACATTATCTTCACTCCCGCGACTTTCTCCACCTCCCGACGCAGCAGTTGCGCCATAGCGTTGCTATGCTCGGCGTTGCGGCGCCAGATGCCGCTCTCGAGATAGCAGATCATCTGCGCGGCCATGAAGCGCATCTTGCTGGCCAGCTGCGTCATCTGCTTGCGGCGGTATTTCATGTCTATATCAAGGTCGGGATTTAAGAGCACACAGCTCTCCCCCATCAGCAGACCATTCTTGGTGCCGCCGAAGCTGAGAGCGTCGACGCCGAGGTCGGTGGTCATCTCTTTGAACGAGCAGCCGAGGGCGACGGCGGCATTGGCCAGACGCGCACCGTCGACATGCAGGTACATATTATATGAATGCGCCAGGTCGGCCAAAGCTTTGATCTCCTCCTTGGTATAGAGGGTGCCTAGCTCGGTGGGCTGGCTGATGCTGATGGCTTTGGGCTGCGAGTGGTGCTCGAAGCCGAAGCCATGCAGACGGGTCTTCACCAAGGCGGGTGTCAGCTTGCCGTCGGGGGTATCTACCGTCAGCAGACGGCAGCCCACGACGCGCTGCGGAGCGCCACACTCGTCGACATTGATATGCGCCGTCTCGGCGCACACCACCGCCTCATGCGAGCGGCACATAGCGTCGATACTCAGCACGTTGGCACCCGTGCCGTTGAAGACGAGGTACACCCTCGCCTGCTCGCCGAAGGTTGCCTTGACGAGCGCCTCAAGCCGCTGCGTGTATTCATCGTCGCCGTAAGCCAGCGCATGCTCACTATTGGCCATCGTGATGGCCTCTATCACCTCGGGGCTGATGCCCGAATGATTGTCGCTACCGAATCCTCTTTTCATCTGTCAATGAGTTGTATATAAACAAAAAGCGCGTATATCCGCTTTTGCAAATATACGCACTTTTCGGTAATCGGACAAAAGAATTACTTGTCCTTCGGGTTGTAGAAGACGAACTGGCCGTCTATGACGTCGATGATGATGGTCTCGTTGCTGTGGATCTTGCCCTCCAGCAACTGGCGGCTCATCTCGTTGAGTATCTCGCGCTGTATGACACGCTTCACCGGTCGTGCACCCATGGCGGGGTCGTAGCCCACCTCGGCCAGACGGTTGACGGCCTCCTCGGTGGCGGAGATGGTGATCTCGTTCTGCTCGAGCATCTTGGCCACCATGCGCAGCTGTATGCGGACGATGTCCTTGATCTGGTTCTGCGTCAGCGGCTGGAACATAATGATCTCGTCGATACGGTTGAGGAACTCCGGACGTATGCGCTGCTTGAGCATCTCCATGACGGCATTCTTGGTCTCGTCGAGGTCGTACTGCGAGGGCACGCCGTTCTCCAACTTCTCGCGGATGATGTCGCTGCCCATGTTGGAGGTCATGATGATGATGGTGTTCTTGAAGTCGCACGTGCGGCCTTTGTTGTCGGTCAGACGGCCGTCCTCAAGCACCTGCAGCAGTATGTTGAACACGTCGGGATGCGCCTTCTCGATCTCGTCGAACAGCACGATGCTGTAAGGCTTGCGGCGCACAGCCTCGGTCAGCTGGCCACTCTCATCGTAGCCGACGTACCCTGGGGGTGCACCGATGAGCCTACTGACACTGTGGCGCTCCTGGTACTCACTCATATCGATACGCACCATCATGTTCTCGTCGTCGAAAAGAACTTCGGCCAACGCCTTTGCCAGCTCGGTCTTGCCGACGCCCGTGGTGCCGAGGAAGATGAAGCTGCCTATAGGGCGCTTGCCGTCGCTAAGGCCTGCACGGCTGCGGCGCACAGCGTTGGCAATGACGCTGATGGCCTCATCCTGCCCCACGACACGCTTGTGCAACTCGTCCTCGAGGTGCAGCAGACGCTCGCGCTCGCTCTGCAGCATACGGGTCACGGGGATACCGGTCCACTTGCTGACGACCTCGGCAATCTGCTCGCTGTCCACCTCTTCGTTGATCATGGCGTTGTCGGCCTGCATCTGTTTGAGCTGTTCCTTGAGGTCGGTGACCTTCTTCTCGGCCTCACGGATGCGGCCGTAGCGTAGCTCTGCCACCTTGGCGTAGTCGCCGGCACGCTCGGCCTGCTCGGCGTCGAACTTGTAGCTCTCGATGTTCTTCACCTCGGCCTGTATCTCCTCAACGACGCTCTTCTCGTTCTGCCAGCGGGCCTTCATCTGGTCGCGCTGCTCGCGCAGGGAGCCCAGCTCCTTGTCTATCTGGGCAATCTTGTCCTGGTCGTTCTCGCGCTTGATAGCTTCGCGCTCAATCTCCAACTGACGGATACGGCGCTCAATCTCATCCAGTTCCTCAGGCACCGAGTCAATCTCAAGCCTCAACTTGGCGGCGGCCTCGTCGATAAGATCTATGGCCTTGTCGGGCAGGAAACGGTCGCTGATGTAACGGTGCGAGAGCTCGGCGGCGGCGATGATGGCCTCGTCTTTGATACGCACACGGTGGTGCACCTCGTAGCGCTCCTTCAGGCCACGCAGGATGCTGATGGTGTCCGGTACCGACGGCTCGTCGATGAGCACACTCTGGAACCTACGCTCCAGGGCCTTGTCTTTCTCGAAGTACTTCTGGTACTCGGCCAGCGTGGTGGCACCGATGGCGCGCAGCTCGCCACGCGCCAGCGCGGGCTTCAGGATGTTGGCGGCGTCCATAGCGCCCTCACCGCCACCGGCACCCACGAGGGTGTGGATCTCGTCGATGAAGAGGATGATCTCGCCGTCGGCCTCGTTGATCTCACGGATGACGCTCTTGAGCCGCTCCTCGAACTCACCTTTATATTTAGCACCGGCAATCAGGGCGCCCATGTCGAGCGAGTAGATTGTCTTCGACTTCAGGTTCTCGGCCACGTCGCCGCTGACGATACGCTGCGCGAGGCCCTCGGCGATAGCGGTCTTACCCACACCGGGTTCGCCGATGAGGATGGGGTTGTTCTTGGTACGGCGCGAGAGGATCTGCAGCACACGGCGTATCTCCTCGTCACGCCCGATGACAGGGTCGAGCTTGCCAGCCTGAGCCAGTTGGTTGAGGTTCTTGGCGTACTTGTTCAGGGCATTCATCGTCTGCTCCTGGTTCTGGCTGGTCACCTTGCTGCCCTTGCGGAGGTCGGCGATGGCGGCGAGGAGGGCTTTCTCGCTGACGCCGGCATCTTTGAGGAGCTGCGACACACGGTCGCGACCGCTGAGGATGCCCAGCAGCAGGTGCTCCACGCTGACGAACTCGTCGTTCATCTTGGTGGCGCGCTGCTGAGCGGCCACCAGGGCCTGGTTGGCGTCGCTGCTCAGGTACACCTGACCGCCGCTGACGCGCGGCATACTGTTAAGGATTTCATCCACCTGCTGCGTCAGGCGGGGGATGTTGACCTCCATCTTCTTGAGGAGGTAGGGCGTCACATTCTCGTCTTCCGAGAGGAGCCCCTTCAGCAGGTGGGCCGTCTCGATGGCCGGATGCTGCCCTCCTACGGCAACCTCCTGGGCCTTCTGCACGGCCTCCTGCGCTTTGATTGTGAACTTGTCTAGAGTCATAGTTATTTGGTTTTTAATTTCTGACCACCTACACGCAAAATGGATACCAAACGCCGACGGACTGACAAATTGACAGTCGCGGTGTCAGTCCTGCAAACGGGCAACCCGCACGCCTTTACCCCATGCCCCTTATACCTATCCCCTCCGACACCGGTCCGACTGTTTACCGGTTGTTCACCGGTTGTTTAACGATTTTAAACCGTAGAACAACCGGTGAACAGCGGTCGAAGTGTCGGAGAGGGTGCGGAGAGATTATCATCAAGGCGCAGGATGCCGAGGGCCGGACTGTCGACCAGTGGCTCGTGTAGAGCGGCGGAGGCTACCTGGCCACCGAGGGTGGTGCCGATAGGCATAACGCCTGATGACGAGGGTGTGATAGAAAATTGAAGGCTGAGGGATTAGATTAAGGCGAAAGCAGGGGCAGCAGGTCGGCGAAGTCGGCGACGAGGCTGTCGGCGCCGGCGGCGAGGAGCTCGTCGGCGGGCTGGTTGCCGTAGGTGACGCCGCAGGTGCGGCAACCGGCGGCGCGCCCCATGAGGATGTCGTAGCTGGCGTCGCCCACGACGAGGGCTTCGCTGGCGGGGATGCCGAGGGTGCGGAGTATCAGCTGCACGGGCTCGGGATGGGGTTTGCCGTGCTGCACGTCGTTGGCGCTGACGACCATAGAGACGTAAGGCTGCAGCCGGAAGGTGCGGACGAAGCCCTCGAGGGTGGGCCGACCGCGGCTGCTGCAGATGGCCAGCATGTGACCCTTTGCGTGCAGCTTCTGCAAGGTTTCGAGCACATGGGGGAAGAGGGTGACGACGCCGGAGTGGTTTTTCTCGTCGAATATGCGGCGGTAGACGTCGGCGCAGCGGTCGGCGGTGGCGTCGTCGACGGGCAGCAGCCGCAGGAAGCATTCCTTCAGTGGCAGCCCTATTATGGCTTTGCACTGGTCGTCGGTGCGCGCCGGAAGGCCGAGCTCGCGGATGGTGCCCTGGAGCGAGTCGATGATCAGCGGCTGGGTGTCGGCCAGCGTGCCGTCGAAATCAAGAATTACCAATCGTGTGGTCAAATGATCAATAGCCGTCGGGGTTCCTCACTGTATTGTGTTTGATTCATCGGTGTTCGGTTCCCGTCGGGCTTAGTAGCCCTCCGGGTTGTTTCTTTGCCAATTCCATGAGTCGCGGACCATGTCGTCGATGCCGTATTGGGCGCGCCAGCCGAGTTCAGCGGCGGCCTTTGCGGGGTTGCAGTAGCAGGTGGCTATGTCGCCGGCGCGGCGGGGCTTGATGCTGTAGGGGACGTCGACATGGTTGACGCGGATGAAGGCATTGACCATGTCGAGGACGCTGTAGCCGTGGCCGGTGCCGATGTTGTAGATGCCGATGCCGCAACGGCGGTCGATAGCCTGGAGCGCGCAGACATGGGCGGCGGCGAGGTCGCAGACGTGGATGTAGTCGCGGACGCCGGTGCCGTCGGGTGTGGGGTAGTCGTTGCCGAAGACGCCGAGCTCCTTGCGCTTGCCGACGGCCACCTGGGTGATGTAGGGCATGAGATTGTTGGGGATGCCGTTGGGGTTCTCGCCTATGCGTCCGCTGGGATGCGCACCGACGGGGTTGAAATAGCGCAACAGGACGACGTTCCACTCGGGGTCGGCTTTCTGTATGTCCATGAGCACCTGCTCAAGCATGCTTTTCGTCCAGCCGTAGGGGTTGGTGCACTGACCCTTGGGGCAGTTCTCGGTGATAGGGATTTCGGCCGGGTCACCATAGACGGTTGCGCTGGAGGAGAAGATGATGTTCTTGCAGCCATGGTGGCGCATGACGTCGACGAGCACCAGTGTGCCGTTGATGTTGTTCTCGTAGTACTCCCACGGCTTCTCGACGCTCTCGCCGACGGCCTTGAGGCCTGCGAAATGGATGCAGGCGTCGCACTTGTGTTTGGAGAAGACCGCTTCCAGACCCTCGCGGTCGCGGATGTCCGTTCTGTAGAACGGTATTTTAGTGGGTAGTGGACAGTGGGTAGTGGGTAGCATTTGACCCCGAGTGCTATCCACTACACACTCGCCACTACACACTAACTCTTCCACGCGGCGGAGGGACTCGGGGTTGGAGTTGCTGAGGTTGTCGATGACTACGGCGGTGTGGCCTGCCTTATAGAGCTCAATCAATGTGTGGGTGCCGATGAATCCGGCGCCGCCGGTGACGAGAATGTTCATGCCGATATGTTTATATTTAGCTTTATAACGGCATACGCAAATAAATATTGTACAATGAAAAATAAAGCAGTGGAGATGGCGTTAATGGAGGGTTATGTTTATAGGCGAGACGATAGCACTGGGAGTGGCTGTGGCGTGGACGGCGACGGCGATGTTTGCCGAGGTGGGCTCGAAACGCATGGGCTCGTTGCCGCTGAATACGGTGAGGATGACGATGTCGCTGACGCTGCTGTTCGTCACCTTGTGGCTGACGATGGGAGTCCCCTACCCTCGCTTCGCCGACGGTGGCACATGGCTGTGGCTGCTGTTGAGCGGTGTGGTGGGCTACGTGATAGGAGACTACTGCCTGATGCAGGGATACATATTCATTGGCTCGCGCTTCGGACAGCTTTTCATGACCCTCTCGGCGCCGACGGCGGCACTGACGGGACGCCTGCTGCTGGGTGAGCAGATGAGGCCGCTGGCCATAGTGGGCATGGTGGTGACGCTGAGCGGCATAGCGCTCTCCATACTGTCAAAGAAAGACAATACCGTAAGCTTAGGCCTTCCTGCCAAGGGGGTATTCTTTGCCGCAATGGCTGGCATCTGCCAGGGGTTCGGCTTGGTGCTGAGCAAGATTGGATTGCAGCACTACGACGCGGCGGTTGCTGCCGCCGGAGTGAGCCAACAGGCGGTGCCCGACGGGGCGTTGCTGCCGCTGCCGCTGTTTTTGAGCATACCCTTCGCCGCCACGATGATACGCGCCACCATAGGGCTGGCAGGATTCTTCCTGCTGCTGGTGGTGTTCAACAAAGACTGGAAAGGGAAGCTGAGCCACGCGGTACACGACCGCAAGGCCATGTGGTGCGTGTTCGGAGCCACCATCTTCGGACCGTTTGTAGGTGTGAGCGCGTCGCTGCTAGCCACGCAGTATACCTCGACGGGTATCGCACAGACGCTGTTTGCGCTGACGCCGATACTCATCATAGCACCGGCAGCGTGGATATTCCACCAGAAAGTCACTGTGAGGGAGATTATAGGTGCGGTGATAAGCGTCTGCGGTGTCTGCCTGTTCTTTATTTAGGCGCCCCATCCGGTGATGCTTAACAGTCCAAGGGTGACAGCATAGCGCATGCCCTTGCCGATGAACATAAGCAGCAGAGTCCACCATGGGTTGAGCCGCATGAGACCCATGGCAATGGCTATAGGGTCACCGACGAAAGGCAGCCAAGTGAGAAGGGCCGCAGAGAGACCGTAGCGCTTGATCTTGTCACGCAGACGCTCAAGTTTCTCACGTTTCACCTTGAAGAAACGCTCCAGCCACTCCCAGCGGCAGAGCCAGCCCATGAGGAAACTCACCATTCCACCGGCGGTGTTGCCGAGCGAGGCCACCAGCACGATGAGCCAACGTGGATAGTCGAGCAGCGCGGCGGCGGCGACGATCGCCTCGGACGAGAATGGTACGACGGTAGCCGAAAGCATACATGCCAGGAAGAGGCCGAAGAGTCCGAGATTCTTGATCATAGCGACAAAGTCCATTCTCCAGCGGGCAACGTACGCTCGCGGGAGGTGTTTGGGAAGACGGTGGCGGTGGTGTTTTCCGGCACGGTGAGTTTAAGCTTGCTGCCTGTGATTTCAATACCGATGGTGCCATAGGGGGTAGGCTTGGTGGCACGTACCCATTCGATGCCATTGCACGGCTGCGGGTCGACAAAAAAATGCTTGTAGCCGGGTTGCTCAGGATCGGGACGGATGCCGGCGAGGGCTTGGTAGAACCAGATGCCGATGCCGTTGTAGCAGTTGTGCACGCGGCTGCGGTCCTCCTTACCAGGGCGGCCGCAGTCCCACGACTCCCATGTGGTGGTGGTTCCATGATTTATCATGTAGAGGTAGCCGGGATAGTCTTCTTGCCGCAGGATGGTGGCCATAAGGTCGGTCTGCCGTTCGCGGATGCACCACTCGGTGAAGATGGGCACACCCATGAGGCCGGCGGCGATGTGGTCGCGGTACTTCCCGTGGCAGTCTTTGATGAGTTGGGCCTTCACCACAGCGGCGGTGGCACTGTCGGGCGGGATGCCGAGGAGGAGGGCGTAACATTGGTCGAGGGGTGTGCCGTTGGCGTAGGTGTGCGTCTCAGGGTGGTAGAAATGGCGGTGGATAGAGGCGTTAAGGTTTCGTCTCCATGCGGCGTAGTGCTGTGCGTCGTCGGGGTGGCCTGTCATGCGGGCCATCTGCACCATATCGGCGAGACAGTCGCTGATGAAACAGCTGCTGACGTGCAGCACGCTCTCGCCGCCCTTGTCCACGCCTTCTGGTACGGCCCAGTCGCCGAGAAACCAACTGTGGTGCTCGTTGTCGGGCCAGGGTTGCAGAATGTAGTCCTCACAGTGGCGCTCAATGTATCCAAGCCAACGCTTCATGTCGTTATAGTGGCGGTAGATGAGCGAGCGGTCGCCGTAGTTGAGGTAGGTGCGCCACGGGGCCTTTACGATGAAACCCTGCCAGTAGGGGCCGCCGCCAGTGCGGAAGGCTGGCGCCACATAGGGCAGCTCGCCGTCGGGCTGCATGGCGTCAGCCCAGGCTTGCAGCCAGTTGGCATAGGTGGAGCGCACGTCCCAAAGGGTCTGCAACGTCATCGTCGACGAATTGCCGTCGCCGCCGTAGCCCATACGCTCGATATGTGGGCAGTCGACCATATATCCACTGAAGGTGAGGCAGCTGAGGGTGTATTTCACCATATCGTGGATAGCGTTGAGTCGCGGATCGCTGCACTCGAAGGTGGCGCCGCCATAGGGGTCCAAAGCGCTGATCTGCAAGGCGCGGGCATGTCCCACACCGGCCCCTTTCACTCGCACATAGCGGAAAGCGTGCATGTGGAAGCGGTTGCGGAAGATATTATACGGGGCGCGGTCGGAGACAAAGACGTCGGTCTCGATGAAAGGAGGGTTCGCCTCCAAGTGGTCGAGGTACTCCATTGTCACCGCCTGCCCAGAATCCATCAGGCCATATACGGCATAGAACCATCCAGTCACCACGCGGCCGAAGTCAATCAGCGTCGAGCCATCGGGCAAAGTTGTCTGCTCGACAGGATCCAGGGTGTCGACGATTTGGTTGCCCGCAAACTCCTGCCGTGAGATGGTGATGTCCTTTGCGTCATATATTGATGCCGGGTGCCAGCGCTCCGTTACTCGAGCATCATACCGCTCGCCGCCGAACTGCATGGGCTGCCAACTGCCGGTATAGCTGTATGGGCTGGGCGAAGCCTCCCAGGTGCTGTCGGTCTTAAGGATTTCATATATCAGTCCACATTCGCCATCGGAGACGCTCTTCCTCACCGTTGCCCGCACCGCAGCCGGGGTACCGTAGATGCGGCCCCACCCTTGGCCAAGCCAGAGCATAAGCTCATTGTCGCCTTCATGAAGATATGGGGTAATGTCGTATTCTACCCACAGTGCTCTCTTGTCGAGCTGCGAGACGGCGGGTTGCATCACATAATCTCCAACCTTGGTATCATTGACATACACCTCGTGGTAACCCAACGAAGCGACGACAAGGCCGAAATAGCAGGTGCGATAGGCTGATGGGGTCAAGTCACCGGCATCCACATGGAACGTCGTGCGCAGCATGGGCGTCTCGGCCCATCTGTTGTCGGTACGGCATCCAATGAATTCCTGCGCCGAGAGACTTACCGCCCATAGCAGCAACAAGGTTATGGCGACAATTCGTCTCATTGTCTCTCACGTATCGAGACCGCGAAACCGCCGCAGGGGGCCATCTTGAGTTTTAATAACGTCTTGCTGGTGACGGTCTTCTTAGTGATGGTGTAGGCTTTGGGGTTGTAGCCTTCTTTCTGTGCGGCCTCCCAGCCTATCTTGACGTCAGACACATAGCCGCTGGCGTCCTTGGCGTCGGCATAGATGGTGGCCTCGTATTTCACCCCGGGCTTGAGGAAGTCCAGCTTCACCTCCACATCGCGTGCCTCCTCGTCAGTGACGCCGCCGACATACCACGTGTCCAGCGGCTCCCGCTCCTCCAAGGTCTCACCCTCCTCCAACCCATAGACAAAGCGAGCGGCATTGCTGACGACGCCCTTCTTGCCGTCCCTGAGCCGTCCCACGCCCTCGGCCGCCAGGTTGAGCGACGATGTCTTGGGGTGGCGTGCAGTGACGATGTAGTCTCCGGGCTCGGCCATGATGTAGATCGACGTGTCCCAGTCCACCGCCACATCTTTGATGAACTGGAAGGCATCCATATAAGGCTCATAATGCTCCGGGAAGTCGGCGGCCATCTGCAGGGGGGAGTAGAAGGTGACGTAGAGCCCCAGCTGGTTGCAGATGGTGTGGCGCATGAGGTCGCGGTTCCAGGGGGCGTTACGCTCCATGTCGGTCTCGAAGATGCCGGGGGTGTAGTCCATGGGGCCACCCTGCAGGCGTGTGAAGGGTAGGATGGTGGTGTGGCCGGGGTTGATGCGGCCGCGGAACTCAGTGCCCATAGCGCTCTCGTTGCCGATCATGTTGGGCCAGGTGCGGCAGAGGCCCGTGGGGCGCACGGCCTCGTGGGCGTTGACCATGATGTGGTGCTTGGCGGCCTCGACGATGGCGCGGTGGTAGTGGTTGATGATGGGCTGGCTGTAGTGGTGCTCGCCGTGGGGCACGATGTGGCCCACATAGCCGCTCTTGACGGCATCGTAGCCATACTCGTTCATCAGGTTGTAGGCCCGCTCCATAAAACGCTCGTAGTTGGTTACCGACGAGCTGCTCTCGTGGTGCATGATGAGACGGATGCCCTTCTCGTGAGCGTATTTGTTCAGCGCCGGCAGGTCGAAGTCTGGGTAAGGGGTGAGGAAGTCGAAAACGTAGTCCTTGTCCTTGCCGTACCAGTCCTCCCAGCCGATGTTCCAGCCCTCGATGAGGAGGGCGTCGAAGCCGTGCTTGGCGGCGAAGTCGATATAGCGGCGCACGTTGGCGTTGTTGGCGCCGTGACGGCCGTGGGGTTTGGCTTTGGTGTAGTCGGTGATGGCCCCCTGGAGCGACGGCGGCAGCGAGGGGTCGCCTGGCAGGCGCACCGACGGAAAGTCGTTGGTGTAGCCCCAGGTGCTGTGGTCGCGGATCATCTCCCACCACACGCCCATGTACTTCACGGGATGTATCCAGCTGACATCCTCCAAGGTGCAGGGCTCGTTGAGGTTGAGAATGAGGCGCGAGCGCAACACATCGGTGGCCTTGTCGCACACCTGGACAGTGCGCCACGGGGAGTAGCAAGGCGAGGTGAGGCGACCGACATAGCCTGTGGCATCGGGCGTGAGATGTACTTTTAATCTATACACCTCCTCGTTGTAAGTCAAGTCCAAATTCATGGTGGGGAAATCCAGTACCGCGGCCTCATGGATATTGACATACAGGCCGTCGTCGGTCTTCATCTGCAGGGCGGTCTGCAACCCGGTGTCGGAGAAGCTCTTCCAGGGCCAGCCGCCGCTGATATGCGGGCTGTCGTGCAGCTCGCGCACCTGGCTGAGGCGGCTCTGGGTGTAGTTGAACTCCTGGGTGTCGTAGTCGCCCGGTATCCACCATGCCATGGGGTCGCCAGGCAGGCGGAACTCCGTAAGCTCGTCGGTGAGCCAGAAGGTGACCAGCGAGTTGAATGTTTGATTGTTTGAATGTGTGAGTGCGTTGATATCGGAAGGGAACTCATAGCGGAACCCGAGGCCATCGTTGTACATCCGGAAGCGGACAATCATCACGGTGGGCTTGTCCACGCGGCGACCCTCGTGGTCGAGGTAGGAATCCTGCACCAGAGTCACCGCCAACTCGTTGTAGTGGTTGCGGATGTTGGCCTCCTCGCCCCACACGGGCTGCCAGACCTCGTCGAAGCTGCTGCGCTCCAAACGGCCTATTTTGAACCCCGAGGCAAGGTCGCTCTTGCGCCACTCCAGCGTGAATCCCATCCGCGAGTCGAGCACCACGGCCTTGCCGTCGAGGTAGAGGCTGTAATAAGGCACGCTGTCCTTCAATTCAAAGCGTACCTCCAGGCGTCCGTCAGGACTCTTCAACGATTCACGCGCCGTCTGACCATTGGCGTTCACTCCCACCGCCATAAGCACCAACAATGCAACTATTATCCTTTTCATATTCATATATTAAAGTATGAAAAAACTCTTTATTTAACTTCTGCCTCAACGGCTTTGCGATTCCACAGGCGCAGGAATTTCTCCACACGCATGCGGCTGTAGCCCTTGCCCTCTTCGAGGCTCTCGCTCTCCTGGATATGGATGGGCTCCCCTTTTTCATTCAGCACCACGAACACAGGGTAGCCGAAGCGGCCGGGGTTGCCAAGGAACTTCATAGCTTCGAGGTTCTTGTTGTCCTTGGAGTAGTTGACATGGATGTATACGTAGTTATCCTTCATCAGCGGCGCAATGACACTGTCCTTGGTGGCGAACTCGGCGAAGCGCAGACACCACGGACACCAGTTGCCGCCCACCTGACACATCACATAGCGATCTGTTGCGCGTGCCTCCTCGACAGCTTTCTGAATCTGCTCCATAGCGTCGACACTCTCATCATACACCTTCGGAGCCTGCGCTTGAATACCATAGGTCAAACCCAACGACAGGGCCAAAAACAGAAATAGTTTATTCATATTATTTATCTTTAAAATGACAACGCCGACTCCCTCATTTTATTGTGCTACACAGCATAAATAATGGCGCAGCAGCAGCCTAAAACGAAGTCCGGCCTGTCTGAACAATCAGACAAGCCGGACTCTCAAAAAGCTCTCTTCCTCTTACCAGGCGAAGAGAGGACGGTTCTGCATCATCTCGTTGACCTGACCGGTGATCTTGGCGCGGACGGCCTCGTCGGTCGGGTTGCAGAGCACGGTGTCGATCATGTCCACGATGACGGGCATGTCGGCCTCCTTCAGGCCACGGGTGGTGATGGCGGGCGTTCCGACGCGCAGACCGCTGGTCTTGAAGGCGCTGCGGCTGTCGAAGGGCACCATGTTCTTGTTCACCGTGATGTCGGCGGCCACGAGGGCGTTCTCGGCTTCCTTACCGGTGAGCTCGGGGAACTTGGTGCGCAGGTCGATGAGCATGAGGTGGTTGTCGGTACCGCCGCTGATGACCTTGTAGCCCTTGTTGACGAAGGCTTCGCACATCACCTTGGCGTTCTTCATCACTTGCTGGATGTACTGGTCGTAGCTGTCGGTGAGAGCCTCGCCGAAGGCGACGGCCTTGGCGGCTATGACATGCTCCAGAGGACCTCCCTGGGTGCCGGGGAACACGGCGCTGTCGAGCAGGGCGCTCATCTTCTTGATCTCACCCTTCGGGGTGGTCTTGCCCCAAGGATTGTCGAAGTCCTGACCCATCAGGATCATACCGCCGCGAGGTCCGCGGAGGGTCTTGTGGGTGGTGGTGGTGACGATGTGGCAATACTTGACGGCATTGTTCAGGTAGCCCTTGGCGATGAGGCCGCTGGGGTGGCTGATGTCGCCCATGAGGATGGCACCGATCTTGTCGGCGATCTCGCGCATGCGGGCCCAATCCCAGTCACGGCTGTAGGCCGAGCCGCCGCCGATGATGAGCTTCGGGTGATGCTCGAGGGCCTTCTTCTCCATGTCATCGTAGTCAACCATGCCGGTCTCTTCCTTCACCTGGTAGCCGACGACCTTGTACATCAGGCCGCTGAAGTTCACGGGGCTGCCGTGCGAGAGGTGACCGCCGTGGTTGAGGTCCATGCCCATGAAGGTGTCGCCGGCGTTGAGGCAGGCCAGGAACACAGCCATGTTGGCCTGTGCACCGCTGTGGGGCTGCACGTTGGCCCAGCAGGCGCCGTAGAGCTTCTTGGCGCGCTCGATGGCGATGGTCTCGCTCTGGTCGACCACCTGGCAGCCGCCGTAGTAGCGCTTGCCGGGGTAGCCTTCGGCGTATTTGTTGGTCATGACGGAGCCCATGGCTTCCATCACCTGGTCGCTGACGAAGTTCTCAGAGGCAATCAGCTCGATGCCTTTGGTCTGGCGCTCACGCTCTTTCTGGATGAGGCCGAAAATCTCGTTATCTCTCTGCATATCTGTTTGTTGTTTAATTATTTTTGTTGTACAATATTTTGCAAATATACAAAATAATGTTTACAGTTTACAGGTTATAGGTTAAAGTTTTTTTATTTTTTTGTATTTTTGCATTCCAAATGAAAAAGGCAGCCATTATTATAGCGGCATGCATCATGCTGGTGCCAAGCGCGTTGGGACAGCTGATAAGGATAGCCGGCGACATCGACCGGACCGCCCTCTACCTCGACGCCGACCGCCTGTGGAGCTACAACCTCTACGAGCGTTCGCGCTGGGGCGTGGGGCTCACCCTCAACAACCGAGTGGCCGAGCTCCGCGGCACACCGCACGGCACCCTGAACCTCTACCTCGGCTACAGCCCCTATGCCGAGCTCCTCACCGGCGGCATTGGCGGCACATGGCACACCGGCGACCGTCAGCGCTACAGCCTGGCGCTGAGCCACGACCTCGCCGCCGCAGGCAGCCGCCACACAGCGACGGCGACCCTCAGGGAGCCCTCGTCGCTGTCGTCGTTCATGGCGCGCAGGCTCAACGAACGCTGGCAGGCCACCGCAGGCTACGGCATCGAGCGCGGCGCAATAGACTTCGGCGTCGAGCTGCAGGGGTGGCGCGGATGGCGCCTGTACGACGCCGGTGGCCTCCTCTACCGCCGCGACAGCGTCACGCTGCCACGCGAGGACGGCATCGCCGCCGGCGCGACCCTTTCGGCATACGCAGGCCGATACATACTGACGCTGCAAGGCGGCGCCACCATGCCCGACACGCGACGTTTCCTGCGCCTCACGGCACAATACCGGCAGACCTTCCGCGGCAGCATCGTCAAGACACACCTCTTCGCACAAGGCGGCATCGTCTCACGCGGCGCCCCCTACACCTTCATGTTCGACCTCGGCGGCACCTGGGGCTCTCCCCTCCTGTTCGAGGGCACCCTGCTGACGGCGCGGCCGGTGGAGTTCACCGCCGACCTCTACGGCCTTGCCTCGGTGCGCGTGGAGCTCGCAAAGCCACTCTTTGACCTGTGGAACAGCACCGTAGCCATCGGCAGCAGGCCGGTGCCTTTCGTCGGCGTCAACGCCGCCTGGGGCCTGATGCGCGGCATGAACGGCAACGGCATGCTGGTGCACGACGGTCTCGTGCTGCAGGCGCCGCACCTGGGCATCGTCGAACCCGTCCTGGGTGCCAACGGACTCCTGCGCTGGGGCGCCGTCGACTGGGGCCTGTCTGTAGCCTGGCGCATAGTGCCCGGCAACGCCCCATACCGCTTCATGAAAGCAAGCAACAACCTGTCGCTGATGGTCACCGCCCTGCTCAACCTCTGACCCTCCCCCATTCCATCCACTCTCCATAGGCCTTCAAAAGGCCTTCAATAGGTCTTCAATAGGCCTTCAATAGGTCTTCAATAGGTCTTCATTAGGTCTTCAATAGGTCTTCATAAGGCCTTCAATAGGCCTTCCATAGCCCCTATGACCCCTCTCCGTACCCGGTCCGACTGTTCTACGGTTGTTTACCGTTTGTTTTACTGTTTTAAACCGTTAAACAACCGTAGAACAAGCGGTGATGAGATGGAGAGGGTACGAATAGGTTGCGGAGAGGCTTCGGAGAGGAACGCGTGAGATAATAAAAAATATTACGCACGTACACAATATTATGTTGTGGAGCGGCGTTATATAGGGTTATTAAAATAAAAAACATGAAACAAATTCTGACCATACTGCCACTTATTTGCCTGATGCTGTGTGCATCGGGGCAGCAATACAGTTTCACCTTCAAGCTTGAGGGGAGGACTGACTCAGTGATGTACATAGGGCGCTACTACCGCGATGCGGTGACGCCTGTGGACACGGCGCGGCTTAAGGACGGCGCCTATGTGTTCAAGGGCAAGCGCAAGTGGGCACGCGGCATGTACTCACTGGTGGGTCAGGACGGCAAGAAGGCTGTGAGCGACTTCTGCGTGGACGGCAGCCTGAAGTTCAGCATCAGTGGCGACGCCAAGCTGACGCCGTCGACGGTGAAGGTTAAGGGATGTCAGGTTAACACACAGATGTTCGAGTACCTGGCTACGGAGAATGCGGCGAAGAAGGAGATGGACAGCCTGCGCGAGTTGAGGAAGAAGGACAAGGCCGCCGCCGAGGCCGGCGAGAATGCGCTGGCGGAGAGGATGGAGGCCTACGAGGCGAAAGCCATGCATCCGAAGAACGCCAATATCTTCTTCGAGCTGCAGAACCTGTGCGCCCCGCCGGATGTGCCCGACTCGGTGAATGACAAGAACACGTGGTACAGGATACACTACTGGGACAAACTGTTCAGCGGCAACTGGACAGGGCTGAGGGATGCGCTGATGCAAAGTCCGCAGCTGTTCAGCAAGATGAACTATTTCTTTTACGGCATACTGTACTATGCCGACTGCGACACGATAAAGGCCGACATAGACCGCCTGGCGGCGAAGATTGGCGACGATACGGAGCTGCTGCGCTATGTGTTCGACCATATAGAGCCCAAGTACTTCCGCTCGACGAAGAACGTGGGGTGGGACGCCGTGTGGTGCTACATGGCGAGCGAGTACTACCTGAAAGGTCGTTGCCCGTGGGCCACGGAGGGCACGCTGCACAACATGCGCTACAACTACAACCGCATACGCCAGAGCCTGATAGGCGCGCACGGCCAGGAGCTGTGGATGGCCGACACGAACCAGAGCAACGACCCCAACGACTGGATCAGCAGCCACCGGTTCCCGACGAAGTATGTGATACTGTGGTTCTGGGACCCTGACTGCCACCACTGCCAGGAGCAGAGCGCGGCGCTGAAGGTGCTGTACGACTCGCTGATGACAGCTCCCAACAAACGCTTCGAGGTGTATGCCGTAGGCTTCGAGAGCGACGTGGCGAAATGGAAGAAATACGTGAGGGAGCACCACTTCAACTGGGTGAACGTGGGCGGCACGAACGTCAACATCGACTACCAGGAGGCCTACAACGTGCACGGTGCACCGACGATGATAATACTGAACGAGAAGCGCGACATCATAATGAACAAGGTGCTGCCGGCCAAGAGCCTGATGCAGTTCCTTGACAACTACGAAAAGAGAGGGAAATAAATGGATATTATCAACATACTGCCCGACAGCGTGGCCAACCAAATAGCGGCCGGCGAGGTGGTGGACCGTCCGGCGGGAGCCGTCAAGGAGCTGCTGGAGAACGCCATGGACGCCGGTGCCACGCAGATAGACCTGACGCTGAAGGATGCCGGGCGTACGTTGATACAGGTGACGGACAACGGCTGCGGGATGAGCGACAGCGACGCGCGCCTGTGTTTCGAGCGCCACGCGACGAGTAAGATACAGAAGGCTGACGACCTGTTCGCAATACACACCATGGGCTTCCGCGGCGAGGCACTGGCGTCGATAGCCGCCATCGCACAGGTGGAGCTGCGCACGCGCCAAACCGATGCTGACCTTGGCACAGAGGTGCTGATAGAGGGTGCGCACATAGTGGACCAGCATCCGACGGCATGTCCTGCGGGCACGACGATGACGGTGAAGAACCTCTTCTACAACGTGCCGGCGCGGCGCAACTTCCTGAAGAAAGACGCTGTGGAGCTGAGCCACATAGAGGAGACCTTCCGCAGGATAACGCTGATACATCCTGATATAGCTTTCACGTTCACCCACAACGGCAAGAAGATGTACGACCTGGCCGCCGGAGGGCTGCTGCAGAGGATCTGCGGCCTGTTCGGCCAGCAGTACAAGGAGCGTATGTACAGCGTGGAAGAGCAGACGGACATAGTGAAGATAAGAGGCTTTGCCAGCCGTCCTGAGTTCAGCCGCAAGACGCGCGGCGAGCAGTACCTGTTCGTCAACGGGCGCTACATAAAGCACCCGATGCTGAGTGCGGCGGTGGAGAAAGCCTACACGGACCTGCTGCCGGAGAGGAGCTACCCGAGCTACTTCATAGGGCTGCAGGTGGACCCGTCGCGCATAGATGTGAACATACACCCCACCAAGACGGAGGTGAAGTTCGTGGACGACCACGCGCTGTTCGCCATACTGCGGTCGGCGGTGAAGAAGGCGCTGGGACAGTTCTCGCTGGCCACGGAGCTGAGTTTCGATACGCCGGAGGAGTTCAACATAGCCCCGGCGCCGAAAGGCTACATGCCGCCGGAGCCTAAGATTAGCTACAATCCCGACTACAACCCATTTAAAACAAAAGGGAGTTCAAGCGCCCCAAGACAGATACCCGACAACAGGCATTGTCCTGAAACGCTTGAACTCCCTGAACCTCCAGAGGTTCCCGATACGCCCGCACCACAGAGTGCCAGCCATACGGCATGCATGCAGGTGCAGGGGCGATACATAGTGACGCCTCTGTCGTCGGGGCTGGCCTTGATAGACCAGCAGAGGGCGCATGAGCGTGTGCTCTACGACAGGCTAATGGCATTGCAGACTGCCGCTTCGGCCCAGATGCTGCTATTCCCCGTGCAGTGCAGCTTCTCGGCCGCCGACGCCGAGCTCTTCGGCGAACTGCTGCCGGACCTAAGGGGCTACGGCTTCGAGATTGCCGCCATGGGTGGCTGCACCTTTGTTGTCACCGCCACACCCACCGGCGTGAAAGAGGGCGACATGCAGGAGCTGTTCAACCAGATGCTGATGGACTACAAAGGGGCATCGATGCAGAAGCACAGCATGCGCAACCAGAGCCTCTGCGCAAGTCTGGCGCGCCAGATGGCCATAAAAGCCGGGCAGCAGCTGACGCAGGAAGAGATGCAGCAGCTGGTGGCAGACCTCTTTGCCTGCCCTATGGCCGAGATGTCGCCCAGCGGAAAGAAAACAATAACAATAGTGAAACCCGAAGAGATACTGAAATGACACAATACCAGCCGCAAGGATACCGATTTCTGCCACCGGCGGTGAAGCACCTGCTCATCATCAACGTGCTGTGCTACCTGCTGTACTACGTGCTCAGGATGCAGCAGATAATAGACCTCAACGCCGTGTGCGGCATATGGACTCCCGCCAGCGGGAATTTCCGCATATGGCAGCCGCTAACCTACATGTTCATGCATGGTAGCTTAGACCACCTGTTCTTCAACATGTTCTCGCTATGGATGTTCGGCACAGTGCTGGAGCGCTACTGGGGGACGCGGCGGTTCCTCTTCTACTACATGGTGTGCGGCATCGGCGCCGGACTGCTGAATCTGCTGGTGCCCGGCATACATGTGAGTGTGGGCGCTTCGGGAGCCGTATACGCCCTACTGCTTGCCTTCGGCATGATGTTCCCCAACGAATACATATACCTTTACTTCCTTGTGCCCATCAAGACCAAGTGGTTTATCATAGGCATGATAGCGTTGGAACTGTTCGAGGGCATATTCCGCAGCTACGACGGCATAGCACACTTCGCCCACCTCGGCGGCATGCTGATAGGGCTGTTGCTTATACTCTACTGGCGTAAACATCCGTTCTCAAAATACTTCTAAACGATTATGAAAAAAAGAGGACTCATACCACTGATGGCTTGTGCAACGTTGCTGTGCATGTCGTGCTTCGGCCATAAGGAGCATGTGCTGAAAGGAACGCTCTATGCCGACAGCGCGAAGACAATAGCAGCAGCGGGCGACACACTGGTTTTCCGCGCAGGCACACGTTATGACTATGACAGGTACCTGGGGCAGTCGATAACCGATGCACAAGGACGCTGGGCATTCCAATACATAGAGGATATAGAAAACCCGTACCAAAACGAGACTGGGACAAGAAGCTATTACCCCTATGTCATCATCATGCATGGACGCGACACCATGTATACCGGCAGACCAGACATAGGAACCATAACGCTTTATCCAGGCTGCTGGAGAAACTATACAAACATATCTGATTCAACAACAAGAAACGGAGTTGTAAAATGAAGAACACCATTCTTATCATAGTAAGCGTGCTGTTGCTCTGCCCCACCCTGCTGCGGGCACAACAGCCGGAGGACGGCGTGGCACGTCATGCCGTGAAGGTCAATATACTGTCGCCTTTCGTCGGGAGCCCATCGATAAGCTATGAGTTCCGCATTGCGAACCATTCGGCCGTGCAGGTGGATTGCGGCGGTACGATATTCAAGTCATTCGACAAAGACATGACCCCGCACTATTATTTCGCCGACGCACACTACCGTTTCTACGTCGTCAAGCAAGGCCGCCGCAGTTTGATGCCTTTCCTGGGCGTGGGTATACACTACACCAACGCATGGGAACACTTCAACATGTTTGTGCGCAACGACGGATGGGATATTGTTACCGAACGCTACACAAAGCGCGATGAAGTGCTGCGCCCATTCTTCACCATCGGCTTGAAAGTGAATATACCCTTCGGCCTGACAATAGAGAGTGCTTTCGGGGCACGCGTAAACTACAGCATCGACTACACTAGTCCTTTAGGTCAGATTGACCCGCTGAACACCCTTTTCACCACCCGCATCGGTTGGGCCTTCTAATAGTAACGAATAAACAACAACATACAATGGAATTAGCATCAAAGTACGATCCTCGCGCCATCGAGGAGAAATGGTATCAGTTCTGGCTTGACAAGAAACTCTTCCACTCGGAACCTGACAACCGTGTGCCATACACTATCGTTATACCGCCACCCAACGTCACCGGCGTGCTGCATATGGGACACATGCTCAACAACACCATACAGGATGTGCTAGTACGTCGCGCCCGCATGCAGGGCAAGAATGCCTGCTGGGTGCCCGGCACCGACCACGCCAGTATCGCCACCGAGGCTAAAGTGGTGAAGATGCTCGCCGAGAAGGGCATTGACAAGCGTTCGCTGAGCCGCGACGAATTCCTTAAATACGCATGGGAATGGAAAGAGCAGTACGGCGGCATCATCCTGAAGCAACTCCGTAAGCTCGGTGCCTCGTGCGACTGGGACCGCACCGCCTTCACTATGGACGATGTACGCTATGAGAGTGTCATACGCGTCTTCGTCGACCTCTACAACAAGGGGCTCATATACCGCGGTGTCCGTATGGTCAACTGGGATCCCCAGGCCCTCACCGCCGTCAGCGACGAGGAGGTTGTCTACAAGGAGAGCCACGGCAAGTTGTTCTACTTGAAATACTACGTCGAGGGCGAGGACAAATACATCGTCGTCGCCACCACACGTCCCGAGACCATCATGGGCGACACCGCCGTGTGTGTGCACCCCGAGGACGAGCGCTACCAGTGGCTCAAAGGCAAGAAGGTCATAGTGCCCGGCGTCGGTCGTGTTGTACCTATCATTATGGACGAATACGTAGACCGCGAGTTCGGTACCGGTGCCTTGAAGATTACCCCAGCCCACGACATCAACGACTACAACCTCGGCATGAAGTACGGCCTCGAGAGCATCGACATCTTCAACGACAACGGCACCCTCAATGAACACGGCGGCAAGTATGCCGGTATGGACCGCTTCGCCTGCCGCAAGGCCATCATGAAAGACCTCGAGGAGGCCGGTCTCGTTGAGAAAACTGAGGACTACACCAACAAGGTGGGCCACAGTGAGCGCACCGACGCCGTCATCGAACCCAAGCTCAGCGCCCAGTGGTTCCTCAAGATGGAAGGTCTCGCCAAGAAAGCCCTCGAAGTGGTTGAGGACGACACCATCCGCTTCCACCCCGCCAAATTCAAGAACACCTACCGCCACTGGCTCGAGAACATCAAGGACTGGTGCATCAGCCGCCAGCTCTGGTGGGGCCACCGCATACCGGCCTGGTACCTCGACGTCAATGGCCGCGTGGAGACCATCGTGGCTCACAACGAGGATGAAGCCAAGAAGATTGCCGCCGAGAAATACAATTACACCGGCGCTCTGCGCCAAGACGAGGACGTGCTCGACACGTGGTTCAGCTCCTGGCTGTGGCCTATCTCGCTCTTCGACGGCATCCGCAACCCAGACAACCCCGAGATAAACTACTACTACCCCACCGCCGACCTCATCACGGCCCCCGACATCATCTTCTTCTGGGTGGCCCGCATGATTATGGCTGGCGAGGAGTACCGCAAGGATGTACCCTTCAAGAACGTCTACTTCACCGGCATCGTGCGCGACAAACTTGGCCGCAAGATGAGCAAGCAGCTCGGCAACAGCCCCGACCCCATCGAGCTCATGGAGAAATACGGCGCCGACGGCGTGCGTATGGGCATGCTCCTCACCGCCCCTGCCGGCAACGACCTGCCCTTCGACGAAGCCATCTGCGAACAGGGCCGCAACTTCAGCAACAAGCTCTGGAACGCCCTGCGCCTCGTCAGCGGCTGGCAGATTGGCGACGCTCAGCAGAGCGCCGAGAACGCCGTCGCCGTCCAGTGGATGGAGCAGCGTATGGCACAGGTCATCGAGGAGATTGAGAAAGACTTCGACCAGTACCGACTCAGCGAAGCTCTCATGGCCAGCTACAAACTCGCATGGGACGACTTCTGCTCCTGGTACCTCGAGATGGTCAAGCCCGCCTACGGCACCCCCATCGACCGCGAGACCTACGATGCCACCATCAACATCTTCTCACGCCTCATGCTCCTGCTGCATCCCTTCATGCCCTTCGTCACCGAAGAGATATGGCACGCGCTGCAGACCATCGGCAAGGATGACGAGAAAGCCGCCTTCATCAATGCCAACTTCAGCATCATGAACCAGCACATGCCCACCAGCGTCTTCTACGACCAGCGCATGCTCGACGAGTTCGACACTGCACGCGAGGTCATCGCCGGTGTCCGCAACATCCGCAACACCCGCAACCTCTCGCCCAAGGAGGCACTCGAGGTATCGTTCATCGCTGTCGACGACCGCTATCGTTTCGCCAACTTCAACGGCATAGTGCAAAAGCTGGCCAACGTCAGCGCCATCAACGAGGTCAAGGAGAAGCCCGCCGGTGCCATCTCCTTCATGGTAGGCACCATGGAGTGCTTCGTGCCGATGCCGGAGAACGTCAACAAGGACGAGGAGCTCAAAAAGCTCCAAGATGAGCTGAAGTATGCCGAAGGCTTCCTCAACAGCGTACTCAAGAAGCTCTCCAACGAGAAGTTCGTCAATGGTGCCCCTGCCGCAGTCATCAAGAAAGAGCGCAACAAGCAGCGCGACGCCGAGACCAAGATTGCCGCCCTCAAAGCGCAAATCGCCAGCCTCGGTTGATATTACGACACCACAATTTCACAGCGGCTCTTCCTGAAGGGCCGCTGTTTTTTTTACCTATATTCTCAACATGTCAAAGACCTGTCGCGCCACCACCCTACCCCAAAAGGAAACAGCGCATATATAATATAAGGCCCTTTTGAGCGGAAGATGCTTTTTTAACCAGAGTTTAACTTTTGGGGTCCCTAAACAAATATTATTTGGCCATATAAAAATAAAGTCGTATCTTTGCAGCCGATTTCATAAGGAAATCATGAAGCGTTATACTTGCTTCTGCCGATAGGAACGTAGGAAACTTCTATTAGAAATGCAGAACAGTGTGACGGTTCGCGTGTATTAGCGTGGGCTGTTTCCATTTCTACATTTCAAGGTTTTTCCTACGACCTCTATCGGAAGAGTGGTATACGGCACCACGCTTCTTTTTTTTAATGCTCAATGGGGTGCGGAAGAGCGTAAAAAACTGAAGAGCCAACAGGATAAAACGGCAGAAACATATGAAAAAGATTTACTTTCTTTTAGCGGGCACATTGTTGTTGTCTTCGTGCTTTTCATTCAAGATGACAACATATGATGTAGGATTGACCAATGTCGATGTCCCCAAAAATGCAAAACAACAATTTAGTGAGAGCATGGTAAAGACCACAACTGAGGATGGTGTCACCAAGTACTCATTCGAAGATGAGATGATTGCCGTGACATGGTTCGCCACCACATCGCAATTCAATTTTATCTTACGAAACAAAACAAATCACTCAATAAAAATACCTTGGGATGAAGTAGCCTATATCAATCCTTCTGGCGAGTCGATGAGATGCATCCACAGTGGAATAAAATTAATTGACCGTAACAGCGCTCAAGCACCCACAATTGTAGCAAAGAATTCCACTTTAAGCGATATTCTTGTTCCAGCAGACCACATTTACTATATTTCGGGTAAATATGGTGGATGGGAAACAAAAAGTTTATTTGGAGAATACACGTCACAAGAGGCTGCAAATCAAAGTGGCTTAATCGGAACAAAAGTCTCCGTCTTGTTGCCAATTATGATTGAGAATGTAACAAACGAATACACATTCCAATTTGAGGTAAAAGATATTATTGTTAAATAAATACGTCAAAAGCAAACAACAAGCCGTGGCTGATACCAGTCACGGCTTGTTTGTTTTGTATTATCAACAGGGCGTTTACAGGGCCATTCCCTGCAGGAACTTCACGCTGCTGTGGATGTGCTTGTACATGATCTCGTCGATGTCGACGAAGTTGACAACCTTGCGGTATTCGGCAACCATCTTCTCGATAGCGGGGCTGCTCTTGAGGCCTTCCTGGTGACGGAAGTCGAGGGCCTGGGCGGCGTTGAAGAGCTCGATGGCCAGCACGCGCTCGGTGTTCTCGCACACCTTGTAGCACTTGGTGGCGGCGTTGCCACCCATGCTGACGAGGTCTTCCTGGTTCTGGCTGCTGGTGATGCTGTCGACGCTGCAGGGGGTGCAGAGCTGCTTGCTCTGGCTGACGATGCTGGCGGCGGCATACTGCGGAATCATGAAGCCGCTGTTGAGGCCGGGCTTGGCCACGAGGAAGCTGGGCAGACCGCGCTTGGCGTCGATGAGCTGGTAGGTGCGGCGTTCGCTGATGGCACCGAGTTCGGCGACGGCAATAGCCAGGAAGTCGAGCACCATGGCGAGGGGCTCGCCGTGGAAGTGACCGCCACTGATGACCATATCCTCGTCAGGCAGCACTATGGGGTTGTCGGTGGTGGAGTTGATCTCAGTCTCAACGACAGAGGCAACATAGCGGATGGTGTCCTTGGCGGCACCGTGCACCTGCGGGGCGCAGCGGAAGCTGTAGGGGTCCTGCACATGCTCCTTGTGGCGCTTGATTATCTCGCTGCCGTCGAGCATCTCGCGCACGGCGGCGGCAGTCTCCAGCTGGCCCTTGTGGGGGCGCACCATGTGGAGGCTCTCGTAGAAGGGCTCTATGCGGCCGTCGAAGGCGTCGAGCGAGAGGCTCAGCACCATGTCAGACTGACGGCTCAGGCGGCGGGCCTTGAGGAGCGACCACACGGCGAAGGAGCTCATGAACTGCGTGCCGTTAAGCAGGGCCAGACCCTCCTTGCTCTGCAGCTCGATGGGCTGCCAGCCTTTGGCGGCGTAGACCTCCTGCACGTCGCAGCGACGGCCTTTCCAGTACACATCGCCCATGCCGAGGATGGCGGGGAGCATCAGGTTGGCCAGGGGGCAGAGGTCGCCGCTGGCGCCGAGGGAACCCTGCTGGTAGACCACGGGCAGCACGTCCTCGTTGTAGCAGTCGATGAGGCGCTGCACAGTCTGCAGCTGGGCGCCGCTGTAGCCGAAGCAGAAGTTCTGGGCCTTGAGCAGCAGCATCAGGCGCACCACCTCGGCGGGCACCTCGTCGCCGACGCCGCAGGCGTGGCTCATCACCAGGTTCTTCTGCAGCTGGCTGAGCTGCTCTTTGCTGATGCTGATGTTGCAGAGGCTGCCGAAGCCGGTGGTGACACCGTAGATGGGCACCTTTTGGTTTTCCATCTTCTGGTTGAGGTAGTTGCGGCATTTCTCGATGCGGCGCTTGGCCTCGTCGCTGAGGGCGAGGGTCATCTTCTTGTCTATAATCTCCTGAATCTTGTCCAGGGTGAGCTTTTCTTCGGGGTTGAATTGGTAGGTCATAATAGCTTATTTTTCCAAGTTAGCTTTGGCTTTGGCGGCTATGTCGCTGTCCACGAGTATACGTCCGCAGTTCTCGCAGACAATAACCTTCTTGTGCATCTTTATCTCCATCTGGCGCTGCGGGGGTATGTTGCTGAAGCAGCCGCCGCAGGAGTCGCGGTCGATCTGCACCACGGCCAGGCCGTTGCGGGCGGCGTTGCGGATACGCTTGTAGGCCGTCAGGTAGCGCTCGTCGATGAACTGCTCCTGTTCGGCCGACATCTTGCGCAGGCGTTCCTCGTCCTTCTCGGTCTCGGCGGTGATGGAGGTCAGCTCCTCACGCTTGGCGTCGAGGTCCTTCTCGCGGTTTTCGAGCAGCACCTTGGCAGCCTCGATGTGCTGTTTCAGCTCGCTGACATGGGCTTTGCCCTCTTTGTTCTTGCGCTCGCAGAGCTGTATCTCCAGCTGCTGGAACTCTATCTCTTTGTTCAGGCTCTCGAACTCGCGGTTGTTGCGCACATTGTCCTGCTGCTTCTGGTACTTCTTGATCTGCTCGTTGTGCTCGTCGATCTCGGCCAGACGGGTCTTGTTGGCGGCCTCTGTCTCCTTGATTTCGGCAGTGAAATTGTCGATGCGGGTATGCAGACCGGCAATCTCGTCCTCGAGGTCCTGGACAGCCTGCGGCAGTTCGCCGCGGATGATTTTGATCTTGTCTATCTCACTGTCCACGCTCTGCAGGGTGTAGAGCGCAACAAGGCGCTTCTCGACGGCCACATCGGCGTCCGGACGCAGTACGACAGGGGCCTCTTGGGCCTCGGTTTCGGCTTTTTTGGTGCTGACTTTCTTTGCCATTTTATATTATATATTATTGTCTTATAATCAAATATACCTCACGATACCCTGTTGGGTCTCGGAAATTCGGCATGCAAAGTTACTAAATTTTTCTGATATCGCGCGGAAAATAATATCTTTTGCGAACTGTTCGCTCTCATAGTGTCCGATGTCCGCAAGCACCATACGGCCATTTGTACGCTGGAAGTCGTGATATTTGAGGTCTGCCGTCAGGTATATGTCGGCCCCAGCCCGGAGGGCGTCGCCTATGAACTCGGCGCCGCTGCCGCCGCAGAGCGCCACACGCTTGACAGTGATGAATGATGAGTGATTAGTGATGAGTGGGCTGACGCGGATAAACGGTATACCTATCACCTCCTTGACCATCTTGAGGAAGGCCTCGACGGCCATAGGCTCCTCCAGCTCACCCACCATGCCGGCGCCCACGGGCTGAGGGGTCTCGCACTTCACACTCAGCACTTCACACTTCTTCAGCCCCAGCTTCTCAGCCAGCACTCCGCTGACGCCCCACGAGAGATTGTCGAGGTTTGTGTGAGCGGCATAGACGCTGATGCCGTTCTTGGCCAGCGTCATCACCATGCGGCCAGTCTCGCTGGCGTCGGTCAGGCGCTTGACGCCGGTGAAGATGAAGGGATGGTGCGTCACAATGAGGCTCAAGCCGAGCCGCACTGCCTCGTCGACCACTGCTGGGGTGAGGTCGAGCGCCACCATGGCGCCCTTGTACTCGCTCGCCGAGTCGCCCAGCAGAAAGCCGGCATTGTCATAATCTTCCTGGTATTCAGGATGGAACGTAGCATCCAGCCACGCTATTACTTCGCTTGTTTTCATGCTGCAAAAATACACAAAAAATAGGAATTAGGAATCAAAAATTTATGAGTTTGCTTCGCAGCCTCTACTTCGCAGCGCCGGTGGCGCCACGCCATTTCTACGTAGCCGCCCCATCTGTTTACCGGTTGTTTACCGGTTGTTCTACGATTATAAACCATTGAACAACCGGTAAACAACCGGAGAACAGTCGGAGCGGATACGGAGGGACTGCGTAGTGGCGGCGGCATGATAAGGCTGCGGCAACGCGATATCACTCTTTTAACTGCATTTTTTTTACGCCCCGGTGTAGTTTTCGGGGCTTTTTTTGCGTTATTATCTAATGTGAGACCAGGGGACCCATTCGACGCGCTGCTCCATCAATACCGAGGACTGCTCTTCAGCCTCTGCAGCCACTTCAGGCACAGAGGGTTGGAGAGGGACGACCTTGTCCAGGAGGCCGTCATAGCCCTCTGGCGCAACCGCGAGAAGCTGCTGGCACTGGGCGGCATGCAGCAGGCGGCGCTGGTATGGAAGATAGCCCGCAACGCCGTCATCGACGCCTTGCGACGCACCGACGAGACCGAGGCCCTGCCCGAAGGGCACGACAGCGCCGCCGAGGACCGCACGCTGGTGGAGCACCTGCACGAACGCATAGCGCTGCTGCCGGAGCCGGACAGGAGCATAGTGAGGTTGCAGCTCGAAGGCTACAGCTACGAGGAGATTGGGCAACAGCTGGGAATGACAGAGAAGAACGTCAGCGTACGACTGGTACGCATAAAAGAAAAGATAAGAAAGGAATGGACATTATGAACGACAGGGATTTTGAACAACTGTGGGAACGTGCCGAGGCCGAGGGCCACGCCGCGAGGCTGACGGCAGAGTACCCCGACTGGCGGCATAAGACACGCCGCACGCTGAGCATGGCGGCAGGGGTGGCGCTGGTGCTGGCAGTGGCCACACCGATAGCGCTGTCGCCCTCGGCGACGGGCAGCTACAACAAGGTGTACTGCAACCGTACGGGCATACAGGACCAGCAGTGGGTGGACCTTGCCGACGAACTGCTGATGAGCTAAAGTTGTATATGGATATGAAACGATTGATATTAATAATGATGCTGCCGCTGGCGCTGGCCGTCGGGTGCACGCACAAGGGCGGCGCACCGGCCGAAGGCTCGCTCTACGAGCGCTATGCCTCGCTGCCGGAGACCAGCGTGGCACAGGTCTGCGGCTTCCAGCTGCGCGACTCGGTGAGGGTCGACGTGGTGCTGCTGCAGGCCGAGAGCGACGAGGCATGGCAGAGCATGAAGGCGGCGTTCGCCATAGGCGACACGGCAGGCGTCACCAGCTGGCTGGGCTCGCCCGAGGAACCCGCACTGCGGGTGAAGTGGGACGGGCAGCCGCTGCTGCGCGTGATAGCCTCGCACGACAAGCAGGCCATAGGTCTCTACCGCCTCGACAACGAGCAGCAGTACGACGCCCTGATTGATTACCAACTGGAAAAACAAACAAGCAACAATTGAACCATGAAAACAACTGTCAGACTTACCTTTATCCTTACGGCATTAGCCCTCTCCTTCGCGGCTTGCGAGAAGAACAGCCCCACCATAGCCAACGACGGCAACGGAAACGGCGGCGGCATTGTAGACATACAGAAAGAGCGTGTGATTATTTATGCCGTGGGCAACAACGAAAACCGACGCACACTGGAGACCGACGGCGAGTGGGACGCACTGCTGGAGCAGCTGTGTGACCAGGCTCTTGGCGGCAGCGAGGTGACCTTCTACAACCTCAGCCAGACCACCTACCTCAACGGCAACACAAAAGACACACCGGCGGGCAACAGGAGGATCAGCACCAGCAGCCGCAATGAAATAAAAGCATGGATGAAAGAGATGGAGAAAAGCGGGCTCACAGTGAGGGTGACCTACGACGACGGCACCGGCACGTGGCACGGCGAAGCCTACGCCACAATACCCGCCGTCAGCACCTCGGGCAACATCATAGGCACATGGCACCTCAGCTGCATGGTGGTGACGCACGTCGACCCGGACGGCAACCTTATGGGCAGCGACCTCTTTGTACCCGAGGAGGGCGACGGCACGATGCTCTTTACCTTCGCCACCGACGGCACCATTACGATGACCATGCACGGCATGGACGGGACCACGGTCACCGACAACAGCACATGGACCCTCTCGGACGACGGCGTGCTCTGCAGCGAGCTGCTGCCCAGCGGCGAATGCTGGAACGTCAACTGGACTACCTCCAACACCATGATTATATCGCACGAAGAACTCGGCACAGAAGAGGGCGACCTCCACTACCAACTGCAGTTCGACGCCGCAACAGAATAAAAAAAAAACACACACCTGTAGTTTTTCGTCTTTTTGTTACGTTCTTATAGGTGAAACAATCAAACAAAGCAACAAATAATCAAAAACACACAAACAACAATGAAAAAAAGCATCATTCTCATCGCCGCTGCAGCTCTGCTCAGCATGACCGCCTGCCAGAAGGAAAACGTCAAGCCCGTCAACAACGTTGCCACCGGCAATAACGAAGTCGCCTCCGTCGCCAAGGTGAAAAGCACCGACGACCTGCACAACACCAACTGGACCTACACCGTGACCTTCTCCGAATTCCTCAGCAACATGTCGGACATCGACCTCAGCTGCATGGAAGGCTTCGAGGACGACACTATGAGCTTCGGCCTGAACTTCGACGGCGTATATGCACACTTCACCTTCCCCGAGAACGTCATGGCTGTCGCCGGTGCCGAGGGTGTCATGGAACAGATTTCCAGCATTTCCTACTCCTACAGCTACGACGGAGCCTCCCATACCGGCCATCTTATTGGTGTGGTCGACGATGAGGACGAAGACACTCCAGGCGACCTGCCGTTCACCTACGACGATGCCACCGACGTAATCACCTTCAACGTGAGCCTGTCCGAGGTCGAGAGCGAAGCCACCGTCAACATGACATGGAACTTCGTGCGCGCCGAATAAAACATCCAAAACTAATACACGGCGACTGCCACGAGGCTGACAAAATGTCAGCACGTGGCAGTCGCTGACATTTTGGCACGGTTATTGATAATAATGGGTGTCGCCGTGCTGGGCGTGCGTCCCGCCGAGGCTGAACAGAAGACCGCCAGCGGCATCATCATCCCCGACACCGCCAAGGAGAAACCGCAGCGCGGCGAAGTCCTCGCCGTGGGCAAGGGCACCAAAGACCATGAGATGACCGTCAAGGTGGGCGACCAGGTCCTCTACGGCAAGTACAGCGGCACCGAGATCGAGATTGACGGCGAGAAGCTGATGATCATGAAAGAAAGCGATATCTACGCTATCATCTAAATCTCTAACCGAACAAACCGAATAAATCCGATATTAATTAACACTCTAACCGAACAAACCGAAAGAAACCGAAACACAAATTACAATTCGGAACGATTCGGATGATTCGGTTAGATAAAAAAGAAAAGTTATGGCAAAACAGATAGTTTTCAATAATGACGCTCGCGAGCAGCTTCGCAAAGGCGTCGACGAGTTGGCAAATGCAGTAAAGGTGACCCTCGGCCCCAAAGGCCGCAATGTGGTTATCGACAAGAAGTTCGGTGCCCCGCAGGTGACCAAGGACGGCGTGACCGTCGCCAAGGAGATTGAGCTCGAGGACGGCATCCAGAACATGGGCGCCCAGATGGTGAAAGAGGTGGCCAGCAAGACCAACGACCAGGCCGGCGACGGCACCACCACCGCCACCGTGCTGGCTCAGGCCATCGTCAACACCGGC
>CACYSB010000017.1 GCA_902777005.1 uncultured Bacteroidota bacterium | reverse complement strand
TCCGGGTCCATACCCTTGACCCACCACTTGAGGTGTATCTGCTGCCCGGCAGGCAACTGCATGGCGGGCATAAAGAGCCAGTTGTCTGGAGTCAGAGCACTGCCGTCCCACGAGGCCGAGGCGAGACAGTAATTGCTGTTATGGCCATAGAGGCTATCGGTCCTGCCATAGTAGAACCAACCGGCACCGTCGCCGTCGTTGTCGAGCAGATTCCAGCAGCCAAGGGTATTGATGTCCTCGAAGCCCTCGGTATACGGGAAGGTGCTAATCATGCAGTCGTCGCCGGGCTGTTGCCCGTTACCGTCGCCAAAAATGCCACGAATCATAAAGGTGTAACGGTTGCCATAAGCCTGTAATCCGCTGCCATATAAGAAACCGTTGGTGTTACCGCACCAGTGGGTGACGGTGGCGGGATAGTTGGCATCGTTGCACGTGAAAGCAATGATAATATCCTGTGTACCGTCAATGGTGACGTTGTTGGTGAGCGTGAAAGTGTTCCACTGGTCCAATCCAGTAGAGTCAATGTATGTTGCCTGCGAGGTAGCCACAGGGTTGCTATAGTCGCTGCCGAGATAGACCTTAAGGGTGTAGGTGCCAACCTCCCCAACATAAAGCATTGCCGAAGTGAGGGGGTGTCCAGCGGTGAGAGTGGAGGCAGGCAATTTGATGCCCCAAGTATTAGTGCCATAGCGAGTAAGGTTATGGCTGTTCTCGCGGCAATAAGACAAGGTGTCGCCCTGCAGGGGCTCAAAGGTAGCAGTGAAGTTGTAGGTACCACCAGAAGCGAAAAGAGCGCGGTTGTTGTTACGGTCACCGTCTGTCCAACCGGCGAAACGGTATCCATCCGGAGTTTGCGCCTCAAGGTTAATGGTGTCGCCGAAGTTGTACGTACCAGCGCCATAGACGTGGCAATCGGCGTTGCCGCCGGTCATCGTGACACCGACAGTGGTGGTAGCCGTGGTGCTCCATCCTTCATAGGGACGAATGCCGAGGATGGCTATGTTGTCGTAACTGTATTGGTGGTTGCTGTTGCTGCCGGCGCCACCGCCACCCGGGGTAAAAGCGCCTATCGAGAAGTAACCATCATAGTAGCCACCCCAGCCCCAGTTAATCCTGAACTGGTTCTGCTCGTTGTATCCGTCGCACACAAAGCTGTGTCCGCCGTTGCCACTGCCGCTGTAGAGAATTGGGCGCTGCTGGTCGAGTTCGGCACGCAGACGTGAGCAGTATTCGTCATAGGAGTAGTCGTCGCGGCAGATGACTGTCATATCGGGACGATACTTGAAGTAAGCCATCAACGAACTCTGTGAACTAGCACGGAGGTCATTCGTGTTGTGGTTGTGGGCTCCGCTACCGCCGTTTATTGCCAAGTCGTATATCATCTCGTCGGCAACACCTATGTGGTACATAAGGGTGGCCACAGCATTTACCTGGGCATCACTGCTTGACGCTGTAAGTTCGTTGGGCATATTGTTCCACAGGTAGGTAGTGTTTCCAAAATTAGCACTCAGTGTCCCATAACTAACGGTTTCGTCATCGTTGTAGTGAACATATGAGTGGCTACCGTATCCCGTTGTGGGGTGGTTCCAGAATTTCATTATCTGGGCCGTAGCAGTGGCCACACAGCCGGTTACTACGCGGTGGTTACCAGAATACGCTTCCTGTGCGTCATATGGGCAAAGGGCATTGTAGTAGGGAGACTGATCCCATGTGGTGGAGACAAGCGGTGAGACAGCAGTGGTGAGCGGTGCCGGCGGCATCTCGCCGTTGGCGAGCATCTGCCAGTCGCTGACAGCCTCATTGTTCTCCAAATGCACACCGCCATACCGGACTTCAACGTTCTTCCAGTGGCGGATTTCCTTCTCGTAGTCATCGAGCCATCCACGCACATTCACGGGGATGTCGCGCTTGGTGTCGAACCTCGATGTCAGCGAGTAACCGAGCACAGGGCGTACGCAGTCGTCGCCGCTCACGATGATGAAGCCGCCTTCCTCGGCGGCGAAGACATAGAACTCCGTGAACGGGGTCTGCGAGGTGATGTCCTGCAGGGCAGCGGGGTTCTTCATACCCTGCGCCTGCATCCAGGTCTGCGCCACGCGGCGCGCCACATCCTGCGACACGGGCTTGGCAAAGGCGATGCCCATCATCGCCAGCAATAATGTAATAATTCCGAGTTTCTTCATGGCTGTATTGTTTTTATTGTGTTTTTATTGTTTGACTATCTTGAGTGTTGTCTGGATCTCGCCGCTTATGGCGTGCAGGAAATAGAGACCGGCGGGGAGATGGCTGAGGTCAATGGTCAGTTTCTCGCCTTTGGCGGTGGCGGCGACGCATTCCTTGCCGGCCATATCTATGAGCCTGACGAGGGTGCCAGCCTTAAGTCCGCTGACAGTAACAGCTTCGGTGGCGGGGTTGGGGCTCACCCTCACGGCTGCAGCATCCACACTGCGGATGCCCACATTACTGACAAAGGTGGCCGTGTAGGTGGCATCCCCCAACACAGCGACAGTGCGCGGATTGTTGGTGTCGCCGTCCTGCCAACTGTCGAAGTGATAGCCCTCGGCGGGCATGGCCGTCAGCCTGACGCTGTCGCCGACGGTGTAGATGCCGCCGCCGACAACAATGCCCATTGTCGTGTCGTTGCTAAGGGCGGTGATAGTGTACTGCATGGGAGGTATGGGGACGAAGAAGGCTGTGTATGTCGCCTCTTCTGTTACGGTGACAGAACGCGGGTTGTTGGTGTCGCCATCCTGCCAGTGGTCAAACAGGTAGCCTTCGGCAGGCACGGCCGTCAGTATGGCAGTGGAGCCAGCAACGTAGCTGTCGCCACCGGTGACTGTGCCCATGGCAGTGTCGCTGCTAATAGCAGTGATGGTGTAGTATTCGATAGTCTCAGCGGTGACGGCCTTTATAAGCCACGACTTTGATAATGCAGGAGCCAACTGGGTGATATGGCCCCAGCCGCCACCTTCGTCAGAGTTGTAATAGTAATCGCTATTGGGGTCACCAAGATAGATGCAGCCGGCAGCAGGGTATGGGGCTGCGGATTCGAATATAAGCCACAGGTCTTTGCTGCGGTCGATAGCCACAGCACTATCGGGTGTCAGGTGAGCATATTCATTGATAAACCCTTGGATGGTGTAGGTGTTGGTGTAGACAAGGTTCTCGGTAGATATGGCGGGGCCGTTGTAGACCCTCAGTATGTATTCGCCCTCGCTGACGATATACAAGAGTGCGTCAACAAGACTGTCGCGATGAGCGAGGTAGTCGGACGGCAGGCGTATGCCCCATGTAGTGGTGCCGCCGATTTCGCCCACATTGCCGCTATACCGGCGGTCGAGGCAGTAGCTGACGGTGTCGCTTTCGTTGTAGTCGACGACGGTGAGATACCATGAAGCGGAAAACTGCTGGCCTTCATGGGTGGCGGTAGCGGTGACCTGATGCTCGCTGGGCGTGCTGAAGGAGAAGTCGGCAGTGTGGCCAGTGGCTGTGGCACCGTTGTCGGCAAGCCATGTGACAGTGGCGCCCTCGGTGGTGGTAGCCTCGAAATGAGCCGCTGTGTCGACAGACACCTGCTCCACCGAGCTGACACTAACATGCGGCACGGGCTGCGCCGTAGTGTTGCGGAAGAGACCGCGAATGAGGAAACTATACTGACCATAATTATCACCGGATGGATTGAAGGGGAAGCATAGGCTTTCATTGACACCGCTGTAGAATGTGAAGCTGGCGGGGAAGTCCCCACTTGTCTTATGGAAGGTGATGTAGAGGTCTTCCCAGCCGCTGTTGACGACGGGAATATTGAGGGGTATAGTCTGCCATTGGTTCAAGTCCTCATCATTGAAAGTGACGGTGGTGTCGTACATAAGGTATTCGGGTCCATTGCTGCCAGCATAGATTCTCAGGTCATAGTCGCCACCGTGGACAATGTAGTTCTGTACAGCGTGCAGTTCGCGGCCTGCGGCGAGGAGTGTACGGTTAAGCTTGATACCCCAGTTGATTTCGCCGGCGGTAGGATTACCAAAACTATTATAGTAGTAGCTGCCCGAGCAGAGGGATATGGTGTCGGAGCCCACGGTGTCGAAGACGGCAGTGAAGGAGAGGTCGCCGCCGTTAGCGTAGACGGTGCGCGAGAAGAAGGGGCAGCCGTCAGACCAGTGGAGGAAGCGGTTTCCGGGGTTGACATATGGTTGTATATTAACGTAGTCACCGAAGGAGTAATTGTTGACATCGACATATACGCCGCCGCGTGTGGAATCGCTGGCAGAGGCAGTGACACTGCCGCCGTCGCCCCAGTTGGGATTGGGCTGGATGCCAACGATGGCTGTATTGCCGCTATTATAGTCGTGGGTGCTGTTGCCGCCGTAGCCGCTCGAGGAGGGGTTGAGGCCACCGATGGGGTAGTAACCGTCACAGCTGCCATCCCAGCCCCAGTTGACATGGAAATAGCCGTCGTCGTTGTAGCCGTCGAGCACAAAGGCATGGCTTCCTCCCGCATATAGAATAGGGCGGCTGGCGTCAATATCGGCACGGAGGCGATTATTCCATTCTTCAAAAGTAAAACATTCTCGGTAGATGCCGTGGAGGGCTGGACTATATTTGAAAAAGTATATCAAGGCGTTCTCGGCACTACGCCCGTAGGCATCGCCAAAGTTGATTACCCGAGCGCCGCTGCCGCTGATGCCGTACTTCATGTTTACGGCCACTCCGCAATGGAACATCAGGGTAGCCACAGCGGTATCCTCGGCGCCGGTGCTTCCCTCAGTCAGCTGGTCCGGCATGGAGGCCCACTGGTAGGTGGTGGCGCCAAAGTCGGCACTTATCCAGCCATAGGAGGTATCGTCAGCAGGATAGTGTTCATAGCTGTTGCTGGAATAGCCGGTCTCGGGATAGTTCCAGTACTTCATAACCTGCGCCATGGCGGTGGCCACACAGCCTGTGTAAGGGTGACCGGACCAACTGCGCTCGTCAACGGGGCACATGATATTATAGTACGGCGCCTGGTTCCACGTAGTGGTCATCAGCGGTGTCACAACTGTAAAGAGGGGCATGGGCGGCATCTCGCCTACTTCCAACATCGACCACTCCACCGCCACGGCAGCGCTGGGCTCAGCCTGATGGCTCTGCCACCAGGCTATCTCTTTTTCATAGTCGGCAAGCCATGAAGCAATATGCTCCGGCACGTCCTTGTAGCCGAAGCGGCCGGTGGCCGAATAGCCAAGTATGGGGCGCACGCAGTCGTCGGCACTCACCAGCGCGAAACCGCCGCCGGGAGCCACGAAGGTGTATATCAGCCTGTATGGCGTCTGGCTCGACACATCCACCAAGGCCGCCGTGTTGTGCATGCCGCGGGCGGCAAGGTAGGTCTGCGCCACACGGAGCGCCTCGTCTTTCGAAACAGGTTTTGCCATCGCGACGAGGGTCGCCAGCAGCATGGCGAAAAGCATAATACTCTTTTTCATCTTTTCCAATTATTTTAAATTACTATCAAACAATATATTACAGGCAATCACGTCAGACTGCCAACATTGCAAATATACAAAGTATTTCATATAAATACAATTTTTTTATTCCCTCCACCCCTACCCCATCCCTATCCGCTACGTATCCGCTCCGTCTGTTCTACGGTTGTTTACCGGTTGTTTTACGGTTTATAACCGGTAAACAACCGTAGAACAAGCGTGGATGAGACGGAGAAGATATGGAGTGAAGGCGGAGAAAAAGCGCATATAATACAATAAAAAATACTACGCGGCGTTGTTGTTTAAATTATGGGAGTAATAGCGCGACAGAGCATCAAGGGGGCATTGGCCAACTACCTGGGGGTGGCGATTGGGTTCGTCATTACGTTCTTCGTGCTCACACGCTACCTCACCGAGGAGGAGGTAGGCCTGACGCGCGTCATGGTGGATGCCGCCATGATTTTCGCCTCGCTGGCGCAGTTGGGAACCAACTCGTCAATAGTCAAGTTCTTCCCCCACTTCAAGGACGACAGTAACAACCACGGCCTTTTCGGCCTGTCTCTACTGCTGCCGCTGGCAGGTTTCACAATGGTGGCGCTGCTGTTCCTGATATTCCGCGAGCCTCTGGTGGCGATGTATGCCGGCAAGTCACCGTTGGTGGCCGACTACTTCTACATGCTGCCGATGCTGACCTTCTTTGCGCTGTACATGGGTGTGTTCGAGACCAATGCGTCGGTGCTGATGCGCATCACGGTACCCAAGATGGTGCGCGAGGTTGGCATACGCCTGTTCAACCTTGTGGCTTATCTGCTCTACGGCTACCGCGTCATCAGCCTGGATGTCTTTGTGTGGATGTTCTGCGGCAGCTATGGACTGGCGATGCTACTGAACCTCATGTACTTGATGAAGCTAAACCACTTCAGGTGGGGAGTGCTGAAGGTCGACTGGAACTTCCTTACGCGTGAACGACGCAAAGAGATTGGCCGCTACACGATGTTCATGACGGTCACCGTGCTGGCCGGCAACGTGCCCTTCTTCAACTCGCTCTTCCTCGGTGCCAAGGCCGGACTGGCGCTGACAGGCGTCTACACGATAGCCTTCTACATAGCCAACGTGGTGGAAGTGCCGTACCGTTCGCTCGGGGCCATCTCGCGCCCAGTGGTGGCGGCGGCGGTGAAGGAGAACAACTGGGGCGAAGTGAACCGTCTGGTGCGCCAGGTGTCGCTGCACCAGCTGCTGGTGAGCAGTGCCATATTCCTGGTTATCTGGATTAATCTTGACACACTGTACGCCTTCATCCCCAACGGCGCCAGCTATGCCGGCGGTGCCGGGGTGGTGCTGATGATGGGCATGGCAAAAGCCTTCAACTCGTCATTCTCAATAGGGACCGACGTGCTGAACTTCTCACGCTACTATTCCCGTTCGCTGCTTTTCATGGCGATACTTACGGTAAGTGCCATACTTTTGAACCCCTTGCTGATAGAGCTGTGGGGCATCACGGGGGCGGCTTCAGCCACGCTGTTCTCGTACCTGCTCTACTACACGCTGCTGCTGGGCTACATCTACTGGCGCACCAGGGTGAGCCTCTTCTCGGCGGCACAGCTGAAAGTGGTGGCGCTGACGGCGGCGGGCTTCGCACTGAACCTGTTGTGGGGCTCCGTGGTGACCCCGTTGTTCGACGGCTCGAAGAGCGCCATGCTGCTCGATGCGGCGCTGAAGACCACGGTGCTGGTGGCACTGCTGGCGGCAACCACCTACGCCTGGAAGGTGTCGCCGACGGTGAATTCAATGATTGACAAACTATTAAAGAAAGATGTTAGATAAATTAGAAGCAATCTATTCTCGTTACAAAGAGATTGAGCAACAGATGAACGACCCGCAGGTGACTGCGGACATGAAGCGCTATGTGAAGCTTTCGAAAGACTACAAGGACCTACAGCCAGTGGTCAAGGCCTATCACGAATACAAGGCGCTGCTGGACACCATAGCCGAGTGCAAGGAGTTGCTGGAGACAGAGAAGGACCCAGAGCTGCGCGAGATGGCCAAAGAGGAGCTTGTGGCCGCACAGGAACGCCGCGAACCCATGGAGAATGACATACGCCTGCTGCTCATCCCCGCCGACCCTCAGGACTCGAAGAACGCCGTGGTGGAGATACGCGGCGGCACCGGCGGCGACGAGGCCTGCATCTTTGCAGGCGACCTGTTCCGTATGTACACACGCTACTGCGAGAAGAAGCACTGGAAGGTGGAGGTCACGGACTTCAACGAGGGCACCTCGGGCGGATACAAGGACATCACCTTCACGGTGACCGGCGAGGGCGTCTACGGCCTGCTGAAATATGAGTCTGGAGTGCACCGCGTGCAGCGCGTGCCCGCCACAGAGACCCAGGGGCGCATACACACAAGCGCCGCAGGCGTGGTGGTGCTGCCCGAAGCCGAGGAGTTCGACGTGGAGCTTAACATGAGCGATGTGCGCATCGACACCTTCTGCGCCTCGGGCCCCGGCGGCCAATGCGTGAACACCACCTACTCGGCAGTGCGCCTGACGCATATCCCAACCGGCATCGTGGTCTCCATGCAGGACCAGAAGAGCCAGATCAAGAACAAGGAGAAAGCTATCAGCATCCTGCGCACAAGGCTCTATGAACGAGAGTACAACAAGTACATGGAGGAGCTGTCGAGCAAGCGCAAGACCATGGTGGCCACGGGCGACCGCAGCGAGAAGGTGCGCACCTACAACTATCCGCAGAGCCGCGTCACCGATCACCGCATAGGCTGGAGCATGCACAACCTGCCGGCTTTCATGGACGGCGACATCGAGGATTGCATCGAGGCCCTGCAGCTCGCTGAGAATGCCGAGAAACTGAAGGCAAGCGTGGGTTAAAGGTTACAGGTTACAGGTTACGGGCTACGGGCTATTGAAAAAGTATGGGTTGATAGGACGGAAGCTGGGGCACTCGCTGTCGCAGGAACTCTTTGAGACGCAAGGCTTCAAGGATGCCAGCTACGGGCTCTACGAGATGGAGTCGCTCAACAGGCTGCGGCAATGGGTGGAGCAGGAGCATATCAACGGCTTCAACGTCACCATACCGTACAAACAAGAGATACTGCCACTGCTTGATGCAGTGGACGATACAGCAGCAGAGATAGGTGCCGTAAACTGCGTGAGCGTAGAAGGCGGTCGCCTCGTCGGGCACAACACCGATGCACCGGCATTCCAACATACACTCGAGGAATGGCTGCCGGTATCCGAGCTACCACACACAGCCTTAATCCTCGGCACAGGCGGTGCTGCACGGGCAGTGGCATACGCACTGAAACAACTGGGCGTTGAATACCGATTTGTAAGCAGATATCCAGAGTTGCACAAGGATGCTGCCAGCTATGACGGATTACCCTTGGACGTGCTAATAATCAATGCAACACCGATAGGTATGTATCCCGATATTGACAGCACCCCTCTCCCGCTCTCCGCACCATGTTCTCCGCGCCCCTCTTTAATGGTTTACGACTTGATATACAACCCATCACAAACATTACTCATGCGGGAGGCGACAGCTTGCGGCGCAAAGGTCAAAAACGGTCTTGAAATGCTCCGAAAACAGGCGGAGATGAGCTGGGACATATGGGGACTATAGAAAAATATAGCACTATATACCAGCCTATTGCATAAATTATTGAAAAAATATTTTGCCAGTTCGGAAAATGTGTGTACTTTTGCACCCGCTTTTGAGAGACAGAAGCTGCTTTTTTGCCCAGGTGGTGGAATTGGTAGACACGCTACTTTGAGGGGGTAGTCGCCATAGGCGGTGCAAGTTCAAGTCTTGTCCTGGGCACAAACCTGAAACGAAAAAAAGCAAAACGACGCCCGGATGGCGGAATTGGTAGACGCGCACGTTTCAGGTGCGTGTATCGAAAGATGTGCAGGTTCAAGTCCTGTTCCGGGCACCAAGAAAAAAGAAGACCTTATGGCCTTCTTTTTTTTGTCTAAGAGACGTATAATGCCAGATGGGCTACACTACCGGATGCACCTTGCCGCTACGGTTGCCAAAGAAGAAGAACAGGCCGTAGGCTACGACGAGCAGGAAGGCAACGATGAGTGTGTAGAGATTTTTGTCGGCGACCATGATGTAGCCGATATTGATGACAAGCTGAAGCAGAGCATAACCTGCTGAGACATAGAGGTGCGGCACCTTGAGGTCGTTGACCATAGTCTCGTAGGCGTGCTCACGATGAGCGGCAAGGATGTTGCGACCTGAGAGGAAGCGCTTGGCGATGGTGAGGCCACCGTCAGCAAGGAAGACAATGATGAAACAGAGTCGGCTGACATTCTCTCCATTATCAGGTAAGGCCTGCACATAGCGCACTATCAAGAATAGTATAATCAATCCCATGGAGATGCTTCCGACATCGCCAGAAAAGCAACGTGCTTTTTTGCGGAAATTGAAGAATCCGAAAACGAGGATAGCAACCAGAACTGTGACGATTAGCGGAAGCTCGATGAAACGATGTTCAAATATGTCGATGTAAGCAAGAGATCCTACAACGACAAGCGAATAGGCAGCAAGCATACCATTGATGCCATCCATGAAATTATAGATGTTAAGGATGCCTGCAAAAACCACGACAAGCAAGAATATCTGCCATATTTCAAGTGTGTTGGCATCGGTCCAGAAGCATACTATTATAGCGAAAAGCTGGGCAAAGAGCCGCAGCCACGCGGGCAGCTGGCGCAAGTCGTCGATGTAGCTGATGATGGCAACCGCACTGAGACCGATAAGGAAGTTAGGATATGGCATCCCGTTAGTGAAAGAGTAGAACAATATAGCCAAGTAGAAGATAACGCCAGCGCCGAGGAGCACCACGCGCTGATGGGAGCTACGCTCGTTGGGACGGTCGACAATATGGAACTTCTTGGCCAAAAAGAAATAAAGCAGCTCAAGGGCTATGATTGCGACTGTAGCAATAATGTAATACATAGTCTACATTTTTAATGTTTTGTGATGCAAAAGTACAACTTTTTTTTGTATGCACAGATTTTTTTGTATTTTTGCAGAGGAAATAAAATATATATTACATAGGGCAATATCGCCCAACACATTGACAAACTGCCAGATAAAGACATAACATCACACTATATGGATACAAAAGACATTCGTATTGCCGTCATTGGACTGGGCTATGTGGGCCTGCCTTTGGCCAGATTGTTTTCCACAAAATTCCCCACGGTGGGTTACGACATGAACGCTGCGCGCGTCAAGGCTCTAATGGGCGGACACGACGCCACACTGGAGGTGAGCGACGAGTTGCTGCAGGATGCCATCAATAACCACGGCTTCCGTTGCACCGCAAATCTGGAGGATATCAAAAGCTGTAACTTTTACGTCGTGGCAGTGCCAACACCCGTAGACCGCAACAACAACCCCGACCTGACACCGCTGTATGGTGCCAGCGAGGTGGTTGGCAAAGTGATTTCGAAAGGCGACATCGTGGTATATGAGTCGACAGTGTACCCAGGTGTGACCGAGGACGAGTGTCTGCCGGTGGTGGAGAAAGTGTCTGGGCTGAAATACAACCGAGACTTCTTCGCTGGCTACAGTCCTGAGCGCATCAATCCGGGCGACAAAGTACATACCGTGGAGAAGATACTGAAGATTACGTCGGGCTCTACCCCCGAGGTAGCGGAACTAATTGACAAGGTGTACAATGCAGTGCTGATTAACGGCACCCATAAAGCGCCAAGCATCAAGGTGGCCGAAGCAGCCAAGGTGATTGAAAACAGCCAGAGGGATATCAACATTGCATTCGTCAACGAGCTTTCAAAGATTTTCACGCTAATGGGCATTGACACCTACGACGTGCTTGAGGCTGCTGGCTCCAAGTGGAATTTCATAAAGATGAACCCTGGGTTGGTTGGCGGACACTGCATATCAGTAGACCCATACTATCTGGCACAATGCGCTCAACGCTTGGGTTACAACCCTGAGATTATCCTCGCCGGACGTCGCATGAACGACGGAATGGGTGCATACGTGGCTGACCGCACCATAAAGCTTATGCTGAAGAAAGGCATACAAGTGTTGGGGTCAAAAATTATCATCATGGGCTTCACCTTTAAAGAGAACTGCCCAGATGTGCGCAATACCCGCGTGATAGACATATACCATGCTTTGCAAGAATATAATGCAAACATCACAGTGTTCGACCCCTGGGCATCGCCCGAAAAAGTGAAGCATGAGTACGGCATAGACATAGTCAACGAATTGCCTAATGACAAATACGATACAGCCATTGTGGCCGTGGCGCACCGTCAATTTAGAGAGATGGAGATTGACTTCGACAAGCTGTTGGAGAAAAACCACGTGATATTCGACGTAAAAGCCATCATGCCGAGAGAACTGGTTGACGGAAGACTGTAGAATGATTAAAAGTCAATAGATTTATGGCAAACTTTGCACTTATAGGGGCAGCAGGTTATATTGCCCCACGACATTTGAAAGCCATTGCCGATACCGGCAACGACCTGTTGGCAGCATACGACAAGTTCGACAGTGTGGGACGACTGGACAGTTCATTCCCAGATTGTTCTTTCTTCACCGAGCAAGAGCAGTTTGACCGATATTGCTCAAAACAGCAGCGCACCGACAACCCACTGCAGTGGCTCAGCATCTGCACGCCAAACTATACACACGATGCTTTTATTAGATATGGTCTGCGTCTGGGCTGTAATGTCATATGTGAGAAGCCGCTTGTGCTGAACCCCTACAACATTGACAATCTCATCGAGCTGGAGAAAGAGACCGGACATCAAGCCTACACCATTCTGCAGCTGCGTCTGCACGACTCCATTGTGGCATTGAAGAAAAAGGTCGACGAAGGCCCCAAGGACAAGGTCTATGATGTTGACTTGACTTACATCACATCGCGAGGCAAGTGGTACTATTCGTCGTGGAAAGGTGATGTGCACAAGAGCGGCGGTGTGGCCACCAATATCGGCGTTCACTTCTATGATATGCTGCAATGGATATTCGGACCTGTGCAGGAGAACATCGTGCATGTGATGAGTCACGACCGTGTGGCCGGCTTCCTGCGTCTGAAGAATGCAAGAGTGCGCTACTTCCTAAGCATCAATGCCGCATGTTTGCCTCCTAATGCGGTGCAAGGCGAGAAGAAGACCTACCGTACCATCATGATTGACGGCGACGAGTTCGAGTTCAGTCAGGGATTCACCGAGCTGCACACCAAGAGCTATCAGGAAATACTGGCCGGCAGAGGCTTCCGCATCAGTGAAGCCCGCAACTGCATACAGATTGTCAGTGATATCCGTCATTCACAGCCCATTGGCCTTAAAGGGGACTATCATCCGCTGGCAAAGATGCCGTTGGCTCCTCACCCATTCGGTTGGGACGACATGAAATACTAAACACTATGGCTATACGCGTCTGCCATATTACCAGTGTCCATCCTGCCGATGATGTACGGGTTTTCTACAAGGAATGTGTTTCGTTGACACAAGAATATGAGGTTTATCTAATTGCACCGAATATTCAAGACGATGAATTTCTCGGCGTACATCGATGTGGAGTACAACTACCAAAGGGTCGTTTGAAACGCCAACTATATTTAGGACGAGTGTTGCGGCGAGCATTGGAAATAGATGCAGCAGTTTACCATCTTCATGACCCAGAACTTATACCAATGGGGCCGCGGCTGAAACGTCATGGCGCTCGAGTGATTTTTGATTCTCATGAAGATGTTCCTATGCAGATTCTAACCAAAGAGTACTTGCCCAAATGGAGCAGGAAGCCTTTGTCCGCAATATACGCCAATTATGAGCGCCACTACCTAAAAAAATACGATGCATTGGTCACGGTGACCCCAAGCATACTCGATCGTTTGGCAACCATCAATTCTTCTAGTTATATGGTTACAAACTACCCGAATTACCAAGAAATCCCTCAGCGCAAAATGCCTTCAGGGGATGTTCACTATATATGTTTTGCCGGAGGTGTTGACGAGAGGTATATGCACGAGTATGTCATTCAGAGTCTGATGTATACTCAGGCACGATACCTGTTGGCTGGAGAATGCTTTATACCATCGTACATGAAAAAACTACAGGCTTTGCCAGGTTGGGAAAGGGTGGAATATAAAGGAGTCTTGCCTCCTAATCAGGTAATGGATCTCTACCGCCAGGCGGAAGTAGGAATTGTACTACTTGATTATTCACCTAATGTGGGTTATCATCGTGGCACACTTGGTGTTTTGAAGATGTTCGAATACATGATGGCTGGTATTCCGGTGGTAGCCACAGACCTTTATTTGTGGAAAGAAATCATTGAAGGCCATCATTGTGGTATCTGCATTGACCCACATGACATCCATGCGATTGCTAATGCAGTCAACTATTTAATTAACAATCCAGAAGAGGCTCATAGAATGGGGGAGAATGGACGTAGGGCAGTGAAAGAAGAATACAATTGGTCCACACAGGAATTTATTCTTATGGATCTATACAAATCATTGTTATACACATGAATATCATTATGGAGTTCAGAGATCTTAAAAAACAGTATCAGATACTAAAGACAGAATTAGACAGTGTGATGCAGGAAGTTGCTGCCTCAGGGGGCTATATTATGGGAAATGCAGTGGCTGAATTGGAGCAACAGTTGTCTGATTATGTTGGAGTAAAATATTGTATGACCTGTGCCAACGGCACTGATGCACTTACATTGGCGCTTAAAACGCTAGGAATAGGAAAGGGTGATGCTGTTTTTGTGCCAGATTTTACATTTTTCTCAAGTGCAGAAGTTGTTGCACTTGAAGGTGCCACACCTGTATTTGTTGATGTCAACCCATCTACATTCAATATTGATTTAAACAGTCTAAAAGCTGCCATTGAACAAGTATGCAACGACTCCAAACTAAGGGCCAAAGCAGTAATTGCAGTTGACCTATTTGGTTTGCCTGCAGACTATCCACAAATTACGGCTATTGCAAGACAACATGGACTTTTTATAATCGAAGATGGAGCACAAGGTTTCGGCGGACGAATAGGAGATAGGAAATCTTGCAGTTTCGGCGACATATCCACCACATCATTTTTCCCTGCTAAACCACTAGGCTGCTACGGTGACGGGGGGGCAGTATTTACCAATAATGAAGAGTGGGCTGAGACTATTCGTTCACTCCGAGTGCATGGAAAAGGGCACAACAAATATGACAATATTAGAATAGGTCTCAACTCACGACTTGACACTATTCAGGCTGCAATATTGCAAGTAAAGCTGAATACTTTTAAAGAACATGAGTTCGATGCTGTAAACCATGTCGCAGCACAATATACAAGACTCATCAACAATGCTCTCGGTGACGCTATAACCACGCCAAATATCCCAGAAGGACACATGAGCAGTTGGGCTCAATATACACTACAATTGACAGATGCAAGCCAGCGCTCGGAGCTCCAATCCCATATGAAAGAAGCTGGTATACCAACAATGGTATACTACCCCACTCCCATGAGCATGCAGACAGCATTCAAAGGATTGCATATATTTGTTGACACACCAAACGCACGACAGTTGTCACAATGCGTATTGTCGCTGCCCATGCACCCATACCTCACAGACAAAGACATTCAAATGATAGTTGATGCATTGGTCGCTAATATTAAAACAGGAAAATGATTACAGCAAAAGATATTGCCAACTATCTACAGTTAGCGCTTAACGGAAAGAATACAACCATTAAGTGTTACGCTCAGTTGTCTTCACCTCTACCACACAGCATTGTATTTGCAAAAAAATATAGTGACTCGTTCGCATATCAATTAAATAATGTTGACAATATCCTATCTATAGTAACCCCAGAATACAAAAACAGACTAACTTGTAGTCATATCATATCCAAAAATCCACGATTGGACTACATCCGAGTATTGTCTCATTTCTTTACACAAGAAAAGCCCAAAGATTTTATCCACACCACTGCTAATATTGAACATGGGGCCACTATTGGGAAAAACGTTTTCATTGGTGCAGGATGCTATATATCATCTCAAAGCATAATTAATGACGGATGCATAATACATCCAAACGTGGTACTTGACAATCGCGTGGTACTTGGCAAAAACTGCGAGATAAAATCAGGGGCTGTTTTAGGACAGGAAGGCTTCGGGTTTGAGCGTGACGAAAACGGTGAACCTGTACATTTCCCGCACTTCGGTGACGTTATCATTGGCAATAACGTGTTTATCGGTAGCAACACTACTGTAGAACGTGCAACCCTCGGTAGCACCATAATCGAGGACAATGTAAAAATAGATGATCTGGTACAGATAGGCCACAATAGTCATATTGGAGAAGGAAGTATGATTACCGTAGGTGCCATAGTATGTGGCGGCGCTGTATTAAAACCCCAAAGTTACCTTGCCCCCAATGTAAGCGTGAAAGAGAAAGTGACCATTGGCCGTAGAGGACTTGTAGGCATAGGGGCTGTGGTGCTAAAAGATGTTCCTGACGATACAATCGTGGCCGGTGTACCTGCCAAAGAAATAAATAGAAACAAGTAACAAAACCATGAATATCGAGAACATACTCGTGCTGGCGCCACATACCGACGATGGTGAATTGGGGTTGGGCGGAACTATCAGCAAGTATATAGAGGAAGGTAAAAACGTATATTACGCAGCCTTCTCGACAGCAGACCAATCAGTACCAGAGGGATTCCCAAAGGACATCCTTGCGACAGAGGTCCGTAATGCCACCCGCAAACTTGGTATACCTCCAGAGAACCTTTACATCTACCATTACGAGGTACGCAAATTGAACTATGTACGGCAAGAATTATTAGAGGACATGGTCAAGTTACGCAATGAGCGGAATTACGACCTAGTATTCATGCCCTCTTCTCACGACATACATCAAGATCATACAACCGTTGCTCAAGAGGCAACACGTGCTTTTAAAAAAACGACATTGCTTGGTTATGAACTCATATGGAACAATCTGACATTCGACACAGACTGTTTCGTTCAACTTGAAGAACGGCACATCGAAGCAAAATGCCAAGCTCTCAGGGAATACAAAAGTCAAGGATTCCGTGACTATACCTCACCTGAATTTGTACGTTCTTTAGCCCGTACCCGCGGAGTACAAGTAGGTTGCCAATATGCCGAGGCTTTTGAAGTAATAAGACTTTTCCTATGAACATTTTAATGATAAGCCACTATGCAGGTGCTCCGCAATATGGCATGGAGTTTCGCTCCTACTATATGTCCCGCGATTGGGTACGCATGGGGCATCAAGTGACAGTTGTCGGGGCAGCATTCTCGCACCTGCGCAAAGCTCAGCCGCTTGTTGGACGAGAGACCCTTGAGGGAATAAACTACCTGTGGCTACCTACGGGTGACTATGAGGGCAACGGACTTAAGCGTGTGATTACAATGTTACAGTTCTGTCATCAGGTTTACAAACACAGAAAAGAGCTGATATCCTTCAATCCAGACATTGTCATTGCATCATCCGTATATACATTTGACATTTACCCTTGCCACTATATCGCCAAACGCACAAATGCCAAGTTAGTATATGAAGTACACGACCTATGGCCTCTTTCTGTAATGGTCATTGGTGGTTACAAAAAATGGCACCCATTCATTGTTATGTTGCAGCATTGCGAGAACTATGCATACAAACACTGTGACATGGTTGTCTCAATGCTTGACAAGGCTTTTCCTCACATGAAGCGCCATGGGCTCACAGAAGACCGCTTCTGCTGCGTACCCAACGGTTATCTAAAAGAAGAATGGGAGGATGCTGAGAATATTTCTTTGCCACGGGAACATGCTTCTCTTTTTGCCAAACTGCATACTGAAGGTAAAATCATCATCGGCTTTGCAGGTGGACATACCCAGTCAACAGCCATGGACATACTTATAAAAGCAGCATATTTACTCAAAGACCGTACAGATATAGCATTTGTCATGGTAGGCAAGGGACCACAGAAAGAGGAGTTGATGCACCTGGCAGAAAGCTACAATCTAAAAGACTTCTATTTTCTCCCTCCGGTTGAAAAGACCTACATACCCAAGATAGTGCTGCAGTTTGATATTTGCTACGAAGGAGGTGTCCATAGTTTCCTGCATAAATATGGTACATCTGCCAACAAGATGATTGACTATATGCTGGCAGGAAAGCCCATTGTCAAATCCGTTGACGAACCAGATAGCGAGGTAGAACGTATCGGCTGTGGCATACAAGTGGAAGCCGAAAATGTAGAACAGGTACGCAATGCTATACTGAATATTGCTGACATGTCCGCTGAAGAGCGCGCAGCAATGGGTGTCAAAGGTCGTAAATACGCACTCGAAAATCTTGAATATCATACACTGTCTGAGAAATTCATTGATTACGTATGCACATCCTCACCGTCATAGGAGCCCGACCTCAGATAATCAAGGCTGCCGCAGTAAGCTGCGCCATTAAACGCAGTTATTCTGACAGAGTGACGGAGCATATTCTCCACACTGGACAGCATTACGACACCAACATGTCGCAGGTATTCTTCGACGAGCTTGGCATACCGCAGCCGGAATACAACCTCGGTGTAGGCTCTGGCCATCATGGCGAACAGACCGCAAAGATGATATCTGGCATTGAAGAGGTACTCATGAGCCATACATTCGACGGAATCCTACTTTATGGCGACACAAACAGCACACTCGCCGGTGCCGTTGCCGCTTCAAAGTTGCACGTGCCAATCTTCCACATAGAAGCTGGTCTGCGCTCATATAACCGCATGATGCCCGAGGAAATCAACCGCATAGTTTGTGACCAACTCTCAACCCTACTCTTTGCCCCAACACAAACAGCCGTAGACAACCTGCGCGAAGAAGGCTTTTTTGCCAAACATCCGACATTGCATCGCCGCGTCATCAACTGCGGCGACGTAATGTATGACAACAGCATACATTTCGCCAAAGTAGCAGCCGAACGATGCTATATCATGAAGCGGCTATCGTTGCAACGCGAGGGGTACATCCTTGCCACCATACACCGCGACAACAACACCGACGATCCTCAGCGTCTGGAGCAGATACTCCGTGCGCTCATCAACATAGCTCGCAAGGACAACATTCCCGTCATACTGCCGCTGCATCCCCGCACTCGCAAGAAACTCACTCCCCGACACCGCCAACTCCTCGCCGGTGAACCACTGGTACGTATCCTCAAGCCACTCTCTTTCCTCGAGATGACACTCATGGAGCAGAACGCACGGCTGGTGATGACAGACAGCGGCGGTGTGCAAAAAGAAGCATTCTTTTTTGAACGCCCTTGTATCATCATGCGCCCAGAGACTGAGTGGGTGGAAATAGTACAACACAAGGCCGGAATCATAACCGATGCCGACTATCAACGCATCATAGATGCTTACGACGAACTTGCGAATCGTAATATCACATTTCCACAGCTCTTCGGCGACGGACATGCTGCCGAACACATCATACAGAATATCTTGTCATGAAAATACTCACCGACACCCTGCACCGCATAGCATACGCCACAGATGCCTCAATCTATCGCGAACTACCCATGGGTGTCGCCTACCCGGAGAATGATGACGACATCATCGAACTCATCACTGAGGCTCGTCGCCGCCACACACACCTCATCCCACGCGCAGGCGGCACCAGCATTGCCGGTCAGGTAGTCGGCGACGGCATCGTCGTAGACATCAGCCGTCACTTCAACCATATCATAGAGATTAACGTTCAAGAACGTTGGGTATGGGTGGAGCCTGGAGTGGTGCGCGACGAACTCAACAAAGCGCTCGAACCTCACGATCTCTTCTTCAGCCCCGAGACTTCCACCTCCAACCGCTGTTGCATAGGCGGCATGGTGGGCAACAACTCCTGCGGCACCCACTCGCTTGTATACGGTAGCACCCGTCATCATGTACTTGCCCTCAAGGGAATACTCAGCGACGGCACACCGTTCGACACATCCCAACCCAATCCAGACAACATTCTCCTCAACAAAATATTTGCCCAACTAAAAGCCTGGGCCGACGACCCGCATGTGCGACAGTTGATAGCCGACAACTTCCCTGATGCATCTCTGCGTCGCCGAAGTTGCGGATATGCTATTGACGAGGCCATACAGACAATCGAGCAATCAAGCAATCAGGCAATCTGCAACATCCTCTGCGGCAGTGAAGGAACATTGGCTTTTATTACCGCCATCAAGCTGTCGCTCGACCCACTGCCTCCCAAAGAGAAGATGGTACTCTGTGCTCATTGTCATTCGCTGCCCGACAGCTACCGTGCCAACCTGATTGCCCTAAAGCATAATCCGGTAGCAATAGAGCTTATGGATGGCAAAATATTGGAGCTCTGCCGCAACAATCATTCTCAACAAAGCAACCAATTCTTTATCAAGGGAGAGCCCGAAGCCTTATTGATTGCAGAGTTCAACGGCGCCAACATCGACCAGCAGGCCGACGCCCTCGAGCACGACCTTCTGGAAAGTGGTTTGTCTTACCACTGCAGTCGCGTATACAACGACGATATCAGTCGTGTGTGGGCACTTCGCAAAGCCGGCCTCGGCGTACTCACCAGCGTCAAGGGCGACCGCAAACCTATCGGCGTGATTGAGGATACCGCCGTCGCTCCAGAACGACTGCCCGAGTATCTCGAAGAGTTCGAACAGATGATGCAACGTCACGGGCTCAGCTGCGTCTATTATGGCCACATAAGCACCGGAGAGCTGCACCTGCGTCCCATCCTTGACGTCAAACAACCCAAAGACCGCCACCTCTTCCGACAGGTAGCCGAAGAAACAGCCATGCTGGTCCGCAAATATCGCGGCAGCCTAAGTGGCGAACACGGCGACGGGCGCCTGCGCGGCGAATTCATTCCCTTGGTTTACGGCCAGGAGGTCTACAATCTCATGAGAGAGGTGAAGCAATGCTGGGATCCCGATGGGGTGTTCAATATGCACAAGATTGTCGACACGTCGCCCATGGACGAGAGCCTGCGCTACGATGTCAACCAGCAGTACCTCTGCCCCGACGGCGATCTCATGTACTCTATCGAGCAGTGCAACGGAGCCGGCGACTGCCGCAAAAGCAACCTTATCGGCGGCACCATGTGCCCCACCTTCAAACTCACACACGACGAACTCCTCTCCACCCGCGCCCGCGCAAATGTGCTACGCGAGGTGCTCACTCGCGGTCTTCCCGAAGACTCGGACACTACTGAAGCAAAGGCCATCGAGGAGATGCTCTACAGTTGCCTGGCCTGCAAAGGATGTCACGGTGAATGCCCCTCCAATGTCGACATGACCGCCATCCGCGCCCGTGTGCTGCAGATGCTCTACCACAAGCACGGCACACCCTTCCGCAGCTGGATGGTGGCTCACATGGCTGATGTGGAACGTCTCGGCCATATCGTCTGGCCTATATACAATATATTCGCCACCTGGGGATTGTCGTCGGCTATCATCAAGCATATCGTCTCCTTCACGCCGCAACGCTCCATCCCTACCCTCTCGCCCCGCACCATGCGGCAGCTTGTCCGTCGACTAAAGCCCGCAGCCGGTAGTCAAAAGAAAGTATATCTCTTCGCCGACGAATTCACCAACTTCCAGGAAGCACAGCTTGGTCTCACCTTCGCAAAGTTTCTTACACGCCTCGGCTACCGTGTCGAGGTTCCGCGACATGTGGAGAGCGGCCGCGCAGCCTTCTCAAAAGGATGTCTTGACGCCGCCGCACATTTCGCAAAACGCAATGTCTCTCTGTTAAAGGATAAGGTGACAGAAGAAACACCTCTCGTAGGCATTGAGCCCAGCTGCATACTCTCCTTCCGCGACGAATACCCTGATATAGTGCCCGCCAACATACGCACAGATGCCGAGCGTCTGGGGCACAACTGCCTGCTCTTCGACGAGTTCATCATGCGTGAAGTGGCCAAGGGCAACATAACCCCCGAACAATTCCGCTCCGACACCCTCGAGGTTTGGCTCCATGGCCACTGTCACCAGAAGTCGCTCGTCGGCATCGACAAGACCGCCGCCATGCTGCGTCTGTTGCCAGGCTGCCACCTGCACATCATACCCTCCTCCTGTTGTGGCATGGCCGGTTCCTTCGGCTATGAGAAAGAGCACTACCAGACCTCGCTGGCTATCGGCGAGATGCTGCTCTTCCCCACCGTCCGCAAAGCCCTGGCCTCCGTTCCACACGACATACCTGCCTACATAGCCGCCCCTGGCACCTCATGCCGCCAGCAGATCCTAGACGGCACCGGCCATCAGGCTCTACACCCCATCGAGATAATGTATCAATACCTCAAGCAATAGCCTATGATACGCAACCTCTTCTCCGGCCTCCGCCGACATGAACAGATTACGTTCGCCATGCTCTGCCTGACCATGATAGCCATAGTCTTCTGGTGGCGCATCGGCATCATTGCCATCACCTTGCTCTCATTGGTATCATTATATAAGACCATCGTCACCAAACGCCACCTTTCACATTCCACTTCTCACCCCCCACTTCCCCAGAAAGTCTGCCTATGGTGCATGGTGGGCTACGGGCTTCTCTATGTGCTATCAGCGCTCACGAGCACCAACCACGCCGAAGGATGGTTCAAGTTTGCCATCAAGGCATGGTTCCTGATTCTGCCTGCCGCATGCCTGCTCGCCGACACCGCCTATCTCTCCAAGCGCCACATCCTTGCCGTCTTCCAGTTGCTCACCGCCTCACTCCTCGTTCGCTTCGCCATCTGCATCGCCATAAGTTGCATACATCTACTGCAGGGCACACCTCTCGACATCGTGCGCGACTGGCAGGAAGACCCCCTCGGCATGCACCACAACTACCTAGCCCTATATATTGATGTCGCCATAGTCTACCTCTACACTCAGTTCCTCGCCACACCTCGCGCCGACCGGCGCCGCAGATGGCCAATCCTGATTATCGCTGCCACACTTCTCATAGCCTATCTGATGCTCGTCTCCTCACGCTCCGGCATCGTGGCGCTGGTGCTGGCGTTCGCTGCTGCGATCGTACACCTTACATTCTTCCGCAAGCAATACAAGGCCGGCATCATCACCATCATGCTGGCTGTCGCAACGGTTGCCAGCCTCTACGTCACCGTACCATCACTGTTCGACCGCTTCGTGGCACTGACCACATGGACCGAGAACTACTACCCCGATGACCGTGTATTGGCTTGGGAATGCGGAGCAAAAGCCACACGCGGACACCTGCTTCTCGGCTATGGCTCCGGCGACTATATGCCACATCTCATCTATGCTTTCGAACAGCGCGGCTACATGCGCGCCATCGACATCGGCTACAACACCCACAACGAATACATCGAGACAATCCTCCAGACAGGCCTAGTCGGGCTGGCGATGCTTCTCGTCATGCTTTTCGCCCCATTGGCGACAGCCCTGCGCAAAGACAGCCGCAATATGCCGACAGTCCTTGTCATCATCATAATCTCAAGCTTGTGTATCTTCGAGGCCATGCTCAACAGGCAGATGGGCACCCAGTTCATCGCCCTCGTCTACTGCATGCTCATCCTCTCTTTGCGCCCTTCGCGTAACGGCGTGTCATGACGATGCTCGTCAGGTAGACGACGCCCATCATCACGGCATACAGCGCCAGCGTCCCCTCTATCGTGCCGAAAAGCACGTAGCCCAGCCACAGGGGCACCGTGGAGCCCACCACATACAATACTTGCCACCAGAAGAACTGGCGCAATTTATCAGCCACAATGAACAAGCTGCTCAGCGGGTTGGCTATGAACGACAGCACCATCATCGGTGCCAGTATCTGCGCATACTGTCCCGCCACATACCAGTCGGCACCCATCACCACCTTCATCAGCCACGGCAGGAACCACACCACCAGTAGCAGTGCACCAAAGCCCATGAGCGACGTCAGTTTCAACAGCTTGTCGAAACTGCCAAGGCACTGCCCCGTGGCCTTGTACTCTTCGTTGGCACGCTGGCGGTACACATCGCCCAGCGTGGTGCCTATTACGCTCACCGGCAGCACGAACACCATCGTGGCCATCGAGAACAGACCCGCATCGTCGGCGCTGAAGTAGGCCGTCAGCAACAGCACCGGCATACCCTGCCCGAGGGTATTGAGCAGTCGTCCCGGCATATTGTATAGCGGAAATTCCTTGTACTTTACTGCACTTTGCAGTATGCCGCTCATGCGCACCTGCCGCAGCGTGGCGCCGTCCTTGATGAAAGCACGCACCGCACAACCCACGGCCGATACAATGCGGCCCACCATGTCGCCTATCACGAGCCCCTGCCCCACCAGCTTCACAAAGCCCAGGAAAACCTTGCCCAGCGTGATGGCACCCGAGTTCACCATCTTGTTCACCGACAGCGCCTTGAAATACTTCTCCCTCACGCACCACTCGTTGTATACGTTGAACACAATGATGCTGAACGCCGATATGGGGCACACATACAGCCAGCGCGACAGCTCCGGCTCTTTCATCCATTGCGCCAGCCGTTCGCCGAAGACTATCTGCACCACCGGCCACAGCACTGCCATAATGACAAAACCCACAAGCACCGAAAGCGCAGCCAGATGGGCAGCCTCCTTCTTGTCCTCTGCCACAAGGATACCGCCCTCATATTTGCCCGAACCAACAACAGAAAGGACCGATACTATGGAGGTTATCACTGCCAACAAGCCGAACTCGGCAGGCGTAAATATACGCCCCAGCACAGGATAGAACAGAAACGGCAGCACCTGTGCTATTGCCACTCCGCTCGACAGTGTTAGACTGTTCTTTATAAACTCGCTCGAGCCAAATTTTTCACGCAACTGTTTAATCATCGCCTTTCGTTTGTTGGTATAAGTAAACAGACAGCAATCAGCAGTACAAGTCCGCCATGCGTAAGCATCGTGGTAAACAGGGCGCTGTTGAGGAAAGTGTACACCAGCAACGCCAGCAGACCAAAGAAGCGGGCGTTCTGCAACTGCCCCTCTACGCATCTAACGAACAAGGCGCCAAGGGCCACAAATAATACCGCGCCGAGGTGTCCAAAGTTCATGAATCCATCGGCCAAAATGCCAGTATTGCAATTAGTTTCAGCACGGTTATACATCATCTCGCCTATCATGCGCGAAGGCTCCAGCTGATAGGGGTAGTCAAACCAGTGGCCAAGGAAGCTGTGCGACAGCATCATCGGATGGCCGTCGAAGAAGGTGAAGTAGTTGTCGCTCACTATGGCGGGTATGAAAAACAGGCGGCGCAGCACTATCGACTCGGCCATCAGGTGGCCGGTAGCCATGTTCAGCAACGCCGACACAAGGCAGGCGGCCAGCAGGCCGTAGAGTATCATGCCGGCCTTGGCGCGGTAACCCTTGAAAGCAAACATCGCCAGCACCACAAACAAGCCGAAAAATATGCTCTTCTGCGGGTTGAGCAGGAAGAGGAAAAGCAGACATGCCACACCGAGCAACGTCATCCACCAGTTGCGCCTGAAATCCATCAACCCGTACACCACAAGCATCGGCAGCAGCACCATGCGCAACGGCCCCAGGAGGTAGGCCGTCAGCAACGTCTCCCTCTCCGACACCGCCGCCCTCACATCGTAGGTCTCTTCGCCCATCGCGAACAGCGACAGGTCGATGTTGTCAAATCCATAGGCCAACGGAAACGGCAACAGACACAGAACACATATCGCCGGCAAGACAAAGCGCTGGTACCTGACCGGTATACGGGACAAATCCCACCGGCTCACCTCAAGCAACGGCGACCTCAACAAAAGCAGGAAAAGCAACGCATACAGCGGCACATAGGGTGTTATGCCTCCGAACTGGTACATCACCACCGACGGTAGGCACAGGAGCAATGCCACAATCATAGACACAGCATAAGAGCCACCCTCTTCATCGCGATCTCCCATGAACATCACGGCCAGCACCACGGCCAGCATGAAGAACCCGGCGATAACCGCCACAGGCTCCGCTTCGAACTCAAACCCCATCAGGTAGAAATAGTTCAAGTACACAAAGCGGTAGTACTCCACGGCCAGCAGCAAATACATGGCCACGAAGGCGATCCTATGACCGACCTTGGAGGATAGCACCTGCGTTATGACGTCAACAGCCTTCATTGTCCTTTCTTCTTCCTTTCAGCACACATACGGCCACAGCGAACAGCAGTCCGGCCACAAGGCTCCAAAGCAATACGGCAGCCCGCGACGGTGTCTTGTGGGCCTGCGGCAACTCCGCGCCGTTAAGCAAATCGACATAGTTGGCATGGCTCGCAAGATCAGTCTCGACAGCAACAAGCGCTTCTTCTTCGCCATTCTCCCGCAGCACTTCGGCTACATGGGCAAACAACGTGTCGCCAAACCGCTGCAGCGTGTCAAGCGCCTGTTCGTAGAGTTTGGCGGCATATTGCGCTACAGCAGCGCTGTCGTCACCTCTGACACAAAGAGTTATCTTCTCGGTATCGTCGTATTTCAGCTTCCGCGTCAACCCATCATCAACCGGCTGAGCCTCCATGTAGCGGCTGAGGCCGTAGCTGCCCATGGCATCCATGTTCCTCAGCGCATACTCATGCCCCTCGACATTCTTTCTGAAATTGCGTACACGGAACTCGTAGCGAACCTCATAGACTGGCTTCCATGGCAGGCCGCTAGTGGCCGCAATGGCTATAACCATTAGTCCCACAAGGCCCAGTGCGAGCCATAACCACCTGCAGGCCACGCCCTTCTTTGAGCGGCAACAGTCTTTATTATTGTCATTTATCATTGCTCTTTAAATACTTATACAACTGCAAAAGTACAAAAAATTTCACAATGGCGACATAAAAATCACAATCTCCTCCCACCCCTCTCCGACTCTCCTCCGACACTCCTCCGACATTGCTCCGACAAAAACCGTTAAACAGTCGGAGGGGAGTCGGAGGGGCTCCGTAGCGGCGATGGGGAGATGTGGAGGGTTATAAACCGCGGACTATTGATAACTTTTTATATTGTACGCGCAAGCGGAGGGGAAAATGAGCTATTTTTGCACTTTGAATTACTTTGTAAAAAACAACGTTATGAAAAGATATACAGTCCTATTGGCCATGCTGGCACTGACGGTGTCGGTGATGGCGCAGAAGCCCAAGCAGGCCACGGAGTTCAGCACGGCGGGCTTGCCCGACGAACTACTGGAGTGGATGAACAAGAGCACCTCGGACAGCGACCGCCAACGCGAAAACGCCAAGACCATCAAGGCGTTCCGCGCCTCGTACGGCGCCATGGACGAGCACATGCAGGAGCGCGTGACGGCGGTGATGAACTACGGCGTTAAAGCCAAGATGAAGGGCAACGCCGAGATGTGCCCCATGGTGCGCACGCTGACGGCCTACGCCACCGCCCCGGGAGGCGGACAGAACCTTGACGGTTGGATAAAAGTCCTGGAGGCCATGAAGAAGAAGGCCGCCAAGCCGAAGGTGGTGATGGAGTGGGTGGACTTCAGCGAACGGCTGATGGCGGAACGCCTGCTCTACCGCAGCCAGACGAGCGAGTGGCGCTTTGACGCCAAGACGCCGTTCCGCATCGACGTGACCGACGGCGCAGTGAAAGTGTGGGTGGATACGCCGGCCGACCTATTCTACTCGTCGGCCAAGGACGGCGGCACCATACACGGCACCACGGGCTGCTACGACTACAAGGAACTCATGTGGTACGGCGACGGCGGCCGCATAGACTGGGGCCGTACGGGCCTCGGGGCTGAGGCCTGCTACGCTGAGCTGGCACGCTACAAGGCGGAGACCAAATTCCCCAAGTTCACCGCCGACTCGGCACGCCTGGTTCACACGCACTACTTCAGCGAGCCTGTCATAGGCCGCGTGGAGGAGGCGCTGTCCACAGCCATGGAGCCGGAGAAATACAGTTTTCCACGTTTCCGCAGCTATAAGCGCGACTTCGTCATCCCCGACATCATGCCCGACGTGGACTACAGCGGCAGCTTCATGATGAACGGCAGCAAGTTCATCACCTCTTCCAGCAAGCACCCGGCGAGCCTTATCTTCAAGCGCAACGGCCAGCGCCAGTTGAGTGTGACGGCGCAGAAGTTCACCATCACGCCGGAGCGGATAGTGAGTGAGAACGCCGCCGTGGCTTTCTACGTGGGCGAGGACGACTCGATAGCCAACACCGGCATCACGGTGCGCTACACGGCGGAGGACCACAAGGTGACGATGCTCAACGACCCCAAGCGCAACTTCTACAGCCCCTATACCGACTCGTATCACGAGATGGATATCTTCAGCGACATCATAACCTGGAATACCGACGGCACCGAACTGGAGTTCTCTAACCTGAGCGACCTCACCGGAGGCACCTCCACCTTCGAGAGCAGCAACTACTACACCTACCGCAAGGCACGCGAAATACAGGGCATCGACGAGGTGAGCCCTGTGAAGCGCGTATATGACTACTTCGGAGGCTACAACTACACCTTCTCGGCACGCGAGTTCTCCACCCACATTGGGCTCGACATGGGGCAGACGATGCTGATGATACACGGGCTGACGAAGCACGGCCTGGTGTCGTACAACGAGATGACGGGCATGGTGATGGTGAAAGAGAAACTGGAGGACTATATGAAGGCTCTCACCAGAGTGAAAGGTGCCGACTACGACGCCCTGAGCATCGAAAGCAACGCCAAAAACTACAACGCCCGCATGAACCTCGACAGCCGTCTGATAGAGATGCGCGGCGTGCAGCAGTTCGTGGTGAGCGACAGCCAAAGGGTGGTGGTATATCCGCGCGGCGGCCACATCACCGTGGGCGAGAACCGCTCCATACACTTCAACGGCCGCATAGACGTGGGCCGCTTCATCATGTTCGTCAGCGACTGCGACTTCAGCTACGAGCAGTTCAGCTTCGAAATGCCAAAGGTGGACTCGCTCTTCTTCTATGTGCCCCAGTTCAACAATCCCGACAGCGACCACATGGTAATGACACCGCTGCGCGGTCTGGTGGGCAGCCTCAAGGTTGACCAGCCAGACAACCATTGCGGCCTGAAGAAGAACAAGGAGTACCCCATATTCGAGAGCCGCGAGAACAGCTATGTCTACTACGACAATCCGGAGATACGCGACGGCCAGTACACGAGGGAGCGCTTCTACTACACGCTGCATCCCTTCACCATCAACAGCCTGGTGGACTTTGTGACCGACAGCTTGCAGTTCAACGGCATGCTGACCTCCGGAGGCATATTCCCCGACATCACCTACCCGCTCAGCGTGCAACGCGACTACTACCTGGGCTTCAAGGTGGAGACCCCGGAGGCGGGCTATCCGGCCTACGGCGGCAAGGGCACATACCGCAACCGCATATCGCTCGACCACTACGGCCTGCAGGGCAACGGCAGCCTCGACTACCTGACCTCGACAACCAAGAGCAAGGATTTCCTCTTCCTGCTCGACTCGTCGATGGCCAACACCGATACATTCTATGTGCGTGAGGAGCAGGGATTCCCCGACATCAAGGGCGGAAGGCTCAACCAGCGCTGGTTCCCCTACGCCGACTCGATGGCCGTCGCCACGGTGGCCAAGGGGCGCCCGATGAAGATGTACCACGGCGACGCCTCGTTCCGCGGACGCGTGGATCTCATGCCCAAGGGCACTGTGGCGGCAGGCACCGCCACGGTGAAGGAAGGTACACTGACGAGCGACCGCTTCGAGTTGTTGGCCATGGAGATGAACGCCGAGGTGAGCGACTTCACGCTGCGCAGCGTAAGCAACAACAGCATAGCATTCGCAGCAAGAAACGTGCGCTCACATGTAGATTACGAACAGAGGAGAGCAGAGCTCAAGATCACCGCCGGCCCGAAGCGCACCGAGCTGCCTCTGGTGCAGGAGGCCGCCTACGCAGACCTCTTCGCATGGCAGATGGACCACAAGATGCTCGAGATAGTGAACAGTACACGCTCAACCAGCGAGGGCATGGATGCTATGGACATACGCATGAGGCTGCAGAAGCGCGACGACCTGCCGGGCGTGCGCTTCGTGAGCACCGACCCAAAGCAGGAGGAACTATCCTACAACTCGCTGCACAGCATCTACCAGTATGAGAAGGGCGAGCTCAGCAGCAAGGGTGTGTACATCATTAACGTGGCCGACGCCGCCATAGCACCCGCCGCCGACAGCGTGCATGTCTCCAAGGGTGGCAAGATGAAGCAGCTCACAGGAGCGCATCTGGTCTTCAACCGAGAGAATGGATACCACTACGTCACCGGCGCCGACCTGCTGGTGAAGAGCGCCGCCAGCTATACCGGCAAGGGCTTCATGGACTACCACAACGACACCGACAAGAAACAGCGCCTGTACCTCGATGATATCAGCGTCGACGCACGCGGTGTGACAATAGCGCGCGGCGAGATAAAAGACGAAGCCAACTTCATCATCAGCTCGGCTTTCGGCTTCGCCGGCAAGGTACGTGCCGAGGGTGACAAGCAGTGGCTCCACTTCGAGGGTGGCGTGCGACTACTCCAGGAGTGCATACCGCAGCAGCAGCTGGGTCTGCTGGCCTACTCCGACTACACAGACCCCGAGCACGTGCATGTGTCGGTGCCCGAAGAGCCCACCGACTGGAAGGGCAAGCGCATCACTGCCTCCATACTCATGGACAAGAATTCACTGCGGCCCAGCGCGGCATTCCTGACTAATGAGAAGGTAGCCAACAACGAGCTCATCAAGGCATACGGCGTGCTCACTTATCTTGGCGACCGCAAGCAGTACATGATTGGCTCTGAAGCAAAAGTGAGCGACCCCGACGGCGTGGTGGAGCCTTTCCTGGCGATGAACACAACCGACTGCACTGTCGAGGGCGAGGGCCCGGTGGACTTCGCACTCAAGCGCACACAAGCCTCCTTCTACGGCTACGGCACGGCAACGGTATCCATAGGGGAGAACATGCAGGAAGACCACCTGACCACGGTCTTCGGCATCACTTTCCCGCTGGCACAGGAGGTGGTGAACAGCCTCTACAGCGCTCTCAAAGAAGACCTGCGCCTACAGAGCATCACCAGCACCACCAATGCCGAGATGCGCCACGCCATGATGTATCACCTCGGTGCCGACAAGGGCGGCGGCGCCTATGCACTCTACAGCGCCACCAACAAACTCGACAAGGTACCTGAGGAGATGCGCAGCACGATGCTCTTCGACAACATACGCTGGCAGTACAACCCCGCCGTGGGATTATACTACGATGGCAAGGTTGGCCTCGTGGCCATGGACGACAAGAGCATAGGCCTGCAGGTCAAGCTTAAGGCTCAGATATGCAAACAGGGCAACGGCCAGATTATGCGATTCTATGTCGAGGCCGCCAAGGACCACTGGTACTTCTTCGAATACGAGGTGATGCAGCAACAACTCACCATCTACAGCTCGTCGGGCACATGGCTCGACCAAATTAAGGCAATACCGCTTGAGCAGCGTAAGATTGAGAAAGAAGAACTCGGTATATTCCGCTACTCTGTCGGCAACGAGCGCACCAAGGTGCCCAACTGGCTCAAATGGATGTCGAACACCATATACAGCAACGATGAAGATTTTTAGGATAATACTTCTTGTCATCAACATACTGCTGGCTATCGTTCTGCTATTGACGACGCTGGCGCCCAACGTGGCACCGTCACGCTCCATTATCCCAAGCCTGCTGGCCTTCGGATACCTGCCACTACTGATAGCCAACGCTGCAATGGTAGTGCTGTGGCTGATGATGGGCAAATGGCATTTCATCTGGAGTGCCGCAGCCATAGCGGTGCGCTGGAGCTTCGTGGGACTCTTCATGCAGGTTGGCGGAACCGCCAAGATACCAGACCGCGAGGAGCACCCGCAGATGCTCTCCGTGATAAGCTACAACGTACATGGCTTCCAAGGTCTGGGAGGCAGTAAATCGCAGTCCGATACCAACGCTCGTGCCTTTCTGGATTTGGTACGGGAATACAATCCTGACATTCTGTGCCTGCAGGAATACTCCTCTGCCAAGAAAGTACGAGTAACCGACAGCCTCATACTTATGGGTTACAACCATCATCACGGCTCTCAGGGGAAAAACACAAAGCCTTCAGGCACCGTAGTATTTTCAAAGCTGCCAATCACATTCGTGAAGCGTATAGACCACAACATGCTTCTCGTGGAGCTACTGCATGGCGAACAAAACTTCCGCATATGCTGCGTTCATTTGGACAGCTACGCCCTCGACGACACCGACCGTGAGGAGATAGAGCAGATGCTGCACGGCGAAATGAAGCCTGAAAGCCGCATGCTGGACAAAGTCAAGGAGACCATCCTGAAGCATGAGACTGAATGGGAGGAGAAGCTGGAGCCTATTGTAAGCGAGAGCACCGTACCCATACTTATGGTCGGCGACTTCAACGATATTCCTTCCTCATGGCTCTACGCCCAGGTGAGCAAACACCTCGACGACACCTTTTGCGACAAAGGCCTTGGATTATGCCGCACCTACAACGGCGACGGCTTCCCGCATTTCCGCATCGACTATATCTTCCGCAGCAAGGAGTTCCAAACCCTCAGCTACAAACGCATCAAGACCGACATCTCCGACCATTACCCCGTAATATCATCCTTAGAACTCGCCAAATGAGAAAAGCTGACCTATACAAACACGTGATAGACTATTTCAGCGAGGCTATGCCGGTGGCTGAGACAGAGCTCCATTACGATAATCCGTTCCAGCTTCTCGTAGCTGTTGTTCTTTCGGCGCAGTGCACTGACAAGCGCGTCAACATGGTCACCCCTGCCCTCTTCGCCGCCTATCCCAACGCCGAAACCATGGCCTGCGCCACCGAGGAGGAGATATTCCACTACATCCACTCGGTATCCTACCCCAACAACAAGAGCCACCACCTCGTGGGGCTGGCGCGTATGCTGCGCGACGAATACGGCGGCATGGTGCCTGCCGACATCGACGCCCTGCAACGCCTGCCAGGCGTGGGACGCAAGACCGCCAACGTGGTGGCCGCCGTAGTCTTCGACCAGCCCGCCATGCCAGTGGACACCCATGTCTTCCGTGTGGCCAACCGCATAGGCCTCACCACCAACTCCAAGACACCACTCAACACCGAACGCGAGCTGGTGAAACACATACCGCCTGAGCTCATCCCCAAAGCCCACCACTGGCTCATCCTCCACGGCCGCTACGTATGCCAAGCCCGCAAGCCCAAGTGCGACACCTGCGGCCTCGCCAATATCTGCCGCCATAACATATCACTAAACACTTAACACCATGATCTTCACCAACCCTGCATTCCTCTGGGGCCTTCTGGCAGTGCTCATACCCATCGCCGTGCACTTGCTCAACTTCCACCGCTACCGCACGGTCTACTTCAGCAACGTGGCACGACTGCAGGAACTGCACACCGAAAGCCGCCGTAGCAGCAACCTGCACCGCTGGCTGCTCCTTGCCGCTCGCATCCTCGCCATCGTATTCCTTGTGCTGGCCTTCGCACGCCCCGTAATCCCCGACCGCGACAGCACCACACGCAGCGGCAACACAGTGGTGAGCGTCTTCATAGACAACAGCTTCAGCATGGAGAGCACCTCGCAACAGGGCAGCCTCATCGACGAAGCGGTGCGCAAAGCTCGCGAGCTGGTCACCGCCTACGGCGTGGGCGACCGCTACCAGCTGCTTACCTCCGACCTCACCGGCGTGCAGATGCGTTGGCTCAGCCGCGACGAGTTCCTCGAAGCCCTCGACGAAGTCAAGCCGTCGGCGGCCTCACCGCTACTGTCCGACGTGGTGCGTCGTCAGCAGGCTTTCATGGCTGCCAGCGGCGCAGCCAACCGCCACGCCTACGTCATCAGCGACTTCCAGCGCAGCACCGCCGACCTCGACGCGCTGCCATCCGACAGCCTCGCCCTCGTCACCCTCGTGCCGCTGCAGGGCACCGAGGCCGACAACATCTTCATTGACACTCTCGTCCTCGACGCCCCGGCCTACTTCAAGGGCGGCAGCATAGCCGTCGAGGCCACGGTGCGCAACAGCGGCAGCCGCGACGCCGAGAAGGTGCCGCTCAAACTCCTCGTCGGAGGCCACGAACGTGCGCTGGCCACCGTCGACGTCCCCACCGGAGCCTCAGCCAAGGTGCTGCTACGCTTCGCTACTGACACCGCCGGATGGCTCGACGGATGCGTCACCATCGAAGACTACCCCGTCACCTTCGACGACAGCTACCACTTCGCACTCCTCGTGGGCGAGAGCATCACCATGCTCGAACTCCACGGCGGCACCCCCAACACCGCACTGGCACGCCTCTTCGCCGACGACAGCACTGTCAGCCTGCGCACCGCCACACACCTGCCGTCGTCGCTCGCCGACATCAGCTTCATAGTCCTCAACGAAGTCCCCGAACTGCCCTCGGGCGAACAGCAGCAGCTGGCGGCATGGGTTGCCGACGGCGGCACCGAGCTCGTCATACCACAACCCGGTCTTCCTTCGTGGAGTAGCAGCACAGTCCGCGCCAACAGCATCGACTACGACAACATACTATTCCGCGGCGTCTTCAGCGCCACCAGCGACGAAATGGAGCTTCCCACCGTCCACGGCCACTACACCGCACTACCCACCGTCCACTACCCACTGTCCACCATCATCTCCCTTGCCGACAACAGTTCCTTCCTTGCTGTCTCCCCTTCTGGCGCCGGACGTATATACTGCTTCTCCACGCCGCTGCGCGACGAATACACCGACTTCACAAGCCAGGCTCTCTTCGTGCCAACACTCTACAATATGGCCCTCTACAGCCGCCCGCAGCCTGTGCCCTGCCACACCCTCGGCGGCAGCGACCCCATAGTCCTGCAGGGCAGCTACAACCTGGGGGCTCCACCACAACTCACAGCCCTCGACGCCGACTTCTCCACCATTCCCGATGTGCGCCGCGTGGGCGACCGCTACATGCTGGTGCCGCACGGCGAGCTCACCGAGGCTGGCATCTACACCCTCGGCAACGAGCACCTCGCCTTCAACCACCCGCGCCGAGAGTCGCTGATGGAGTTCCTCACACCCGACGAAGTGGCCGACGGCATCGAAGACCGCTACGGCTACAGCGTCGTGGCCAACGCCGGACGCCACCTCGGTGACACACGGCGCGCACGCGACGGTGGCCGCAGCCTCTGGTGGCTCTGCATTCTCCTCGCACTCCTCGCACTCGCCTCAGAGACAGCCATAATCAAGTTAACCGCCAACCGTTAACCGCCATGATATTACAAATAGACCACATCAGCAAAGCCTTCGGCGAACACCAGGTGCTCACCGACGTCAGCTTCACCGTCGACAGCGGCCAGGCCGTGGCCCTCCTCGGCGGCAACGGCGACGGCAAGACCACCCTGCTGCGCATCATCACGCGTCTCCTTGCCCCCGACAGCGGCAGCGTGCTCTTCGACGGCCACCCCCTCGTGCAGGACGACCTGCGCCACATAGGCTACCTCCCAGAGGAACGCGGCCTCTACCGCAACATGCGTGTCGGCGAACAGGCACTCTACCTCCTGCGCCTCAAAGGGCTCTCACGTCGCGAAGCTGAGAACGCCGCACGCCGGTGGTTCACCACCCTCGGCATGCAGGACTGGTGGGACAGGCCCGTGCGCAAGCTCAGCAAGGGCATGCAGCAACGCCTCCAGTTCGCCGTCTGCGTGGCCCACAGCCCACGCCTGCTCATCCTCGACGAGCCATTCTCGGGCCTCGACGCCGCTGGTGCCGAGATGCTGCGCAACCAGATAGCGGCCCTCAAGCATCAAGGCACCGCCATCATCCTCTCCACCCATAACCTGCAGGCTGCCGCCGACCTCTGCGACAAAACCTTTAACCTCTAACCTGTAACCCGTAACCTTTAACCCGTAACCTTTATGCCCACCCTCCTCATTATAGCCCGCGAATGCCGCCTGCGCCTGCGGCGTCCCGCCTTCTGGGTGCTCACCCTCACGGTGCCCGCCGTCCTCGCGCTCCTTTACGCCCTGCCCGTCATCGCCGCACGCCAGGCCACCGAGCGCACCACCGTCCTCGTGGCCGACCAGACAGGCCTGTTCCAGAACGGCCTCCAGTCTACCGCCGAACTGGCCTTCAAACCTATGCCCAGCCTCGAATACGCACAGCGGCAGGCCGCCGACCGCGACCTCGTGCTCTTCATACCCATGCGCGAGACCACCATACCTCACGACGCCTTCCTCTACTACCGTGGCACACCGCCGTCGCCCGCCGTGCAGAGCGCCGTCGACGCACAGCTGCAGAACCTCCTCCGCAACGCCATCCTCGAGGATGTCTACGCCGTAGACCCCTCGGTCTTCTATTCCGTCGAATCCACGCATCTACGCCTGCGCACCAGCGACGCCGCCACAGGCCGCGAAAGCCATCTGCAGGTCAAGTCGGTGGTGGCAGTGGCGCTGGCCGTCGTCATGGCACTCGCCCTGCTGCTCTTCGGAGCCCAGGTGGTGCGGGCCGTGCAGGAAGAGCGCCACAGCCGCGTGGCCGAGATAGTGGCCACCTCCGTGCATCCCGTACAACTGCTGGTCGGCAAAGTGGCCGGCGTAGCCCTTACAGCCATGCTGCAGCTCGCCCTCTGGGTAGCCCTCACGTCCGCCGCCATCGCCGGCGTGCAGGCCGCCAACCCCACGCTCTTCGAGCAGGCACGCGCCGAACAGCAGCACCACAGCTTCGCCACCAAGGGCGAGGCGGCGACGGCACAGTACAACGCACCCATACAGCTGGTCGACCAGACCGTACAGGGCCTCGCCGCCATACAGCTGCCTGTGGTAGCCGGAGCCTTCGCAATGTTCTTCCTCCTGGGCTACCTCCTCTACGGTGCCCTCCTCGCCGCCCTCGCCGCGCGCCTCGACGCGGAGGCCGACGCCACCCAGTGGGCACTCCTCGCAGGCTCGCCCCTGCTGCTGACCCTCGCCCTGGCGCCGCTGGTGCTGCGCGCTCCGGCCGGTGCACTGGCCTCGTGGCTCACCGTCGTCCCCTTCACAGCCCCCGTGGCCGCCATGCTGCGCCTCCCCTTCGGGCTCCCCGTCTGGCAGGTCGCCGTAGCAGCCCTGCTGCTCCTCCTCTGCGCCGCAGCGGCAGCACTGCTTGCCGCCCGCACCTACCGCCGCCGCATAGTGTAGCCCCTTCGCCCCCTCTCCGTACTCGCTCCGACTGTTCTACGGTTGTTTACCGGTTGTTCTACGGTTATAAAGCGTTAAACAACCGGTGAACAACCGTTATACTGTCGAAGAAAAGACAGAGAGGAGACGGAGCAGAGACGCAGATGACGCTTAGTGGCAAGGCATTGTAGTTGGAGTGGCAATGGATTTTTTTCACATTTTAAAGATTTTTGCGCGTATGTAAAAAAAAAGTCGTAATTTTACGGCCAGAAAAATATGAAAGAAAAACATTGGATAATCAACAAAGACTATGATTTAGAGACTGTTGACAAACTTGCTGCTTCGCTGGGCGTAGACCGAATAATCGCCACACTGCTTGTAGAGCGTGGAGTTACGACATTTGAGGAGGCACGGAAATTCTTCCGCCCCGGGCTCGACCAGATTCACGACCCCTTCCTGATGAAGGGCATGCGACAGGCGATAGACCGCATCAACGAGGCTATACGGAAACAGGAACGCATCATGGTCTACGGCGACTACGACGTCGACGGTACGTCGGCCGTAGCGTTGGTCTACAGCTACCTCAAGGAGCTGAACCACAACATAGACTTTTATGTGCCCGACCGCGAACGCGAGGGCTACGGAATCTCCTACCAGGGCATCGACTACGCGCACGAGACTGGCGTCAAGCTCATGATAGCCCTTGACTGCGGCATCAAGGCCATGGAACAGGTGGACTATGCCAAAGAACGTGGCATCGACTTCATCATCGGCGACCACCACCTGCCGGGCGACGAGGTGCCGCGCGCGGTGGCGGTGCTGGACCCCAAGCAAGCGGATTGCCCCTACCCCTACAAAGAGCTCAGCGGCTGCGGCATCGGCTTCAAGATTGTTGAAGCCCACCTCGAGGAGAGGATGGGTGTGCGCCTGTGCGACATGCCGGAGCAGCTCGACAGTCACCGCCGCCAGCGGCAGGAGGAGCTCAAGCTGAAGTTGCTGAAATACCTGGACCTCGTGGCCGTCAGCATAGCGAGCGACATAGTGCCCATCATGGGCGAGAACCGCGTGCTGGCCTTCTTCGGCCTGCGTGTGCTCAACACCAAGCCGCGCCCTGGCATAGAGGCCATACTGCGCTACGGCCACGTCGACAAACGGCGCGCCGAGCAGACCGAGGGCGACGGCACGGCGGCAGCGGCCGACAAGAAAGCCGGATACTTCGAGAAGGAGCTGACGATAAGCGACCTGGTCTTCCTTATCGGGCCGCGCATCAACGCCGCAGGACGCATACGGTCGGCCTTCGACAGCGTGCGCCTGATGCTCACCGAGGACCCGGCCATAGCACGCCAGCTGGCCGACGACATCAACAGCTACAACATGGAGCGCAAGGACCTCGACACCGCAGCCACCGAGGAAGCCAAACGGCGCATCGAGCAAGACCCCTTCTACGTCGGGCGCCAGTCACTAGTGCTCTACGACCCGGGGTGGCACCGCGGCGTGGTGGGCATCGTGGCCAGCCGCATAGTGGAGGCATACAACAAGCCAGCCATAGTCTTCACCGAGGGAGCTGACGGACTTATCACAGGCTCGGCACGCTCGCTCAAGGAGTTCGACATGCACGAGGCTCTGGAGAAATGCGCCGACCTGCTGGAGCACTTCGGCGGCCACAAGAGTGCCGCCGGCGTGAGCCTGAAGAAAGAGAACATGAAAGCCTTCGTGGAGCGTCTGGAGAAACTGGTGCGCGAGAGCATAGGCACCGAGGAAGTGGTGCCCGAAATCGAGGTGGACGCCGAGATAGGCTTCTCGCAGGTGACACCCAAGTTCCTGCGCATACTGAAGCAGTTCGCCCCCTTTGGACCGGAGAATAACGTGCCGGTCTTTGTGAGCCGCGAGCTGGTGGATACAGGCAACGCCCGTATCGTGGGCACCAACCACCTAAAGTTCAACGCCATACCGCTTACCGAGCGTTCAGTTCCCTACCCCGCCATAGCCTTCCAGATGGGCGAAGCCCTGCCGGCAATGCAGCGTGGCGAGCGCTTCGACCTATGCTTCCAGCTGGAGGAGAACTACTGGCGCGGCAAGACCGAGATTCAGCTCAACGTCAAGGATATAAAATTTGAAGAATAATATATGGCAGACGACAAGAAGATTATCTTCTCGATGGTTGGCGTTGGCAAGCTGATACCGCCGAGCCGCCAGATTCTTAAAGACATATACCTGAGTTTCTTCTATGGTGCCAAGATAGGCATCATAGGCTTGAACGGCAGCGGCAAGAGTTCGCTGATGAAGATTATCGCCGGTGTGGACAAGGACTACCAAGGCGAGGTGGTCTTCTCGCCGGGCTACTCTGTGGGCTACCTCGAACAAGAACCCAAGCTCGACGACAGCAAGACCGTCAAGGAGGTGGTACAGGAGGCTGTGCAGGAGGTGGTAGACCTGCTGAAGGAGTACGACGAGGTGAACAACGCCTTTGCCGAGCCCGACGCCGACTTCGACAAGCTCATAGCCCGACAGGGTGAGCTCACGGAACTGCTGGAGGCACACGACGCCTGGAACCTCGACACCAAGCTGGAGCGCGCCATGGATGCCCTCCGCTGTCCCGACGAGGACCAGCTGGTGAAGAACCTCAGCGGCGGCGAGCGTCGCAGGGTGGCTCTATGCCGACTGTTGCTTCAGGAACCAGACATACTGCTTCTGGACGAGCCTACCAATCACCTAGACGCTGAAAGCATCGACTGGCTGGAACAGCACCTACAGCAATACAAGGGCACCGTCATTGCGGTGACCCACGACCGCTACTTTCTCGACCATGTAGCCGGCTGGATTCTCGAACTCGACCGCGGCGAGGGTATCCCCTGGAAAGGCAATTACAGCAGCTGGCTGGAGCAGAAGACTGCCCGCCTGGCCATGGAGGAGAAGCAGGAAAGCAAGCGCCGCAAGACACTGCAGCGCGAGCTGGAGTGGGTGCGTATGGCTCCCAAGGCTCGTCACGCCAAGGGTAAAGCCCGTCTAGCCGCCTACGACCGCCTGCTGAACGAAGACGTAAAAGAGAAGGAGCAGAACCTTGAGATATTCATTCCCAATGGCCCACGATTAGGCAACAAGGTGTTGGAGGTCAACGGTGTGAGCAAGGCCTATGGCGACAAGTTGCTGTACGAGAACCTCACATTCTCACTGCCACCTGCCGGCATTGTGGGTATCATAGGCCCTAACGGCTGCGGGAAGACGACACTGTTCCGCCTCATCATGGGACTGGAGAAACCAGATACCGGCACCTTCGAGGTGGGCGAGACCGTCAAGATTGGCTACATCGACCAGCAGCATGCTGATATAGACCCCGAGAAGAGCGTCTACGAGATGATAAGTGGTGGCAACGAGAACCTGCAGGTCGGCGGCCGCCTCATCAACAGCCGCGCCTACATCAGCCGCTTCAACTTCAGCGGCACCGACCAAAGCAAGAAAGTCGGTGTGCTCTCCGGCGGTGAACGCAACCGTCTGCACTTGGCGCTGACCCTCAAAAGCGAGGCCAACGTGCTGCTCCTCGACGAGCCCACAAACGACATCGACGTCAACACCATGCGTGCTTTGGAGGAGGGCCTCGAGAACTTCGCCGGCTGCGCCGTGGTCATCAGCCACGACCGCTGGTTCCTCGACCGTATCTGCACACACATACTGGCCTTCGAGGGCGACTCGCAGGTCTACTTCTTCGAGGGCGGCTACACCGAGTACGAGGAGAACCGCAAGAAACGCCTCGGCGACGACATGCCACATCGCATACACTACAAGAAACTGAAAGCATAGGCCAGCAATGACACTACTCTTAATATTCCTCTTCGGGGCAATGTCAATCTCGTTCCTGTGCTCGGTACTGGAATCGGTACTGATGTCCACACCCCTGAGCTACATCACCATGCGCGAGGACGAAGGCTACAAGGGAGCGGTGCTCTTCAAGAAGTATAAGACCGACAATGCGAAAGCCATTGCTGCCATACTGAGCCTGAACACCATCGCCAACACCATAGGTGCTGCCGGGGTGGGTCATCAGGTAGAAGCGGCCTTTGGCAACCAATGGTTCGGCCTTGTGTCGGCCGTAACAACAGTGTTAATACTTGTTTTCAGCGAGATTATACCAAAGACCATAGGTACCAACCAGTGGCGCAGACTGATGGGCTTCACCGCCTATACCATCAGGGTACTGATCTTCGTGCTCTATCCGATAGTGATGCTTGTACAGTGGTTCACTAAGCTCATTGCAAAGAAAGACGATGAGGAGACCACTGTAAGCCGTGAAGAGGTGGCGGCGATGGCCGACATGGGCGAAGATGAAGGTGTTATTGACGAGGACGAAAACAAGATTATACAGAATGTCATAAAACTAAACGACATCAAGGCCTACGACGTGATGACGCCACGCGTGGTGGCAGCCACAGCGCCCGAGAATATGACCCTCAAGGCCTTCTACCGCAACGACGAATACAGCCACTTCTCACGCATACCTGTGTACGCCGAGGAGGAGGACTTCATCACAGGCTACGTGCTGCGAAGCGAGGCGTTGGAAGAACTGGCCGAAGACCACTTCAGCAAGACGCTGGGGGAGATAAAACGCACCATACCGCTCTTCAACGAAGAGATGAGCGTGGCCGACATCTGGGACTCGCTGCTGAAGCACAAGGAGCAGATTGGTGGCATCATCGACGAGTTCGGCTCTTTCCAAGGCATCATAACCCTGGAGGACATCATAGAGACCATCTTCGGATTGGAGATAATAGACGAAAGCGACGAGGTGGCGGACATGCAGCAGTATGCACGCGAGCGTTGGCAGCAGCGCCAACGCCGCTTCAAGGAGATCAAACTGCCCGAGAACTAAAGCAAAGACTGAAAATATACAATATATATGACTACCGCAGACATCATTTTCATCATCATCAACATGGCAGGAGCATTGGCAGTGTTTCTCTTTGCCATGAAACTCATGAGCGAAGGCCTGCAGAAGATTGCCGGCAGCAAGATGCGCGCCGTGCTGAAGCATATCACCGGCAACCCCATCAGTGGAATACTCACAGGTACAGCCGTCACGGCAGCCATCCAGAGTTCGTCAGCCACCACGGTGATGGTGGTGGGTTTTGTTAACGCCGGTCTGCTGTCACTGGCTGGTGCAGTAGCAGTCATCATGGGCGCAAACATAGGCACCACTGTGACGGCATGGATTATCACACTCTTCGGCCTCGGAGAAGGTTCTGGAAGCTTCAGTCTACCCATGCTGCTGGCCGCCATAAGCTTGTTCTTCATCTTTTCCGGCCGCGACAAGATGAAGTCCATCGGCCAGACGGTGATAGGCCTTGCACTGCTGCTGGTGGGCATGGAACTGCTGCAGAGGCCGCTGGCCAATCTCGACCAATATCCTGGATTCTTGAACGCCCTTGGCACTTTGAGCGACTACGGATTTCTGTCCATACTCCTCTTCGTGGCCATAGGAGCCATTCTCACGTGCCTCGTACAAGCCTCGGCAGCCATGATGGCTATCACGCTAGTCATGTGCTACAACGGATGGATAGGCTTCGATGTTGCCGTGGCACTCGTCATGGGACAGAACATTGGTACCACCATCACCGCCAACCTGGCGGCTCTCGTGGCAAACACAGCTGGCAAGAAGGCAGCACGCGCCCACTTGGTGTTCAACGTCATTGGCGTCATCATCACTCTTCTCGTCTTCTCGCCACTCATGCGCTTCATTGCCTACCTAACACAGAACATCACCGGCTGCAGCCCCTACGCCGCAATAAACGACCCAAGCTACAACCACGAGTCTGTGCCTCTGGCCATCTCGCTATTCCACACCATCTTCAACGTAGGCAACACAATAATCCTCGCCTTCTTCATACCGCAGATATTGAAGATTGTCAACTGGATGGTGAAGACCAAGACAGAGGAAACCGAAGACGACTTCCGCCTGACATACATCGAAGGCAACTGGCTCTCAACCGCAGAGCTTAACCTGCAGAGTGCCAAGAGCGAGATTGAAGAGTTTAGCAAACGTGTGCTGCGTATGTATACCTTCCTGCCAAGCCTGCGTACCGCAAAGACGGACGAAGATTTTGACTCCATCATGGACCGCGTGGCCAAATACGAAAACATCACCGACCACATGGAACTGGAGTTAACAAAATTCCTCACTAAGGTGGGGTCGGGCGACATCAGCGCCCACGCCTCGGAGCGCGTCAGCGCCATGCTGCGCATCATCGACAACCTTGAGAGCATCGGCGACGCCGTGTACCAGATAGCAATGACACGCAAGAACAAACGCGAAGACGCCGTACACTTCGACGACGGCCTCAACGCCAACCTCGCACACATGAGCGAGCTGGTGCAGAAAGCCCTCGACATTATGGACTCCAACCTGCACGACTACGACCATGTGGACCTCGATGCAGCATACGCCGCCGAACACGCCATCAACACCTACCGTGACCAACTGCGTGCACAGCATCTTGACGCCCTGAAGCATGGCACCTATGACTACTCGATAGGCAACGCCTACAGCAGTTTCTACGCCCTGTACGAGAAACTCGGCGATTATGTAATCAATATCTCCGAGGCTATCGACGGCAGCCGCAAGCACACCGAAGACTAAAGTTTCCTAATACTATCGCCAACCATCTGCGAGAAGCGCGCCGCACCGCGCCTGTTCAGATGGTTGGCGTTGCTCATGTCCTCTGCCGTGAACAGCGGGCAGGTCATGAAATCCATATAGCTAACATTGGGATATTCCGCACACAGACTGTCGGCCACACGGTGCATCAGTTCCACTTGCCGCTGGTCCATCTGCGAGTAGAAGAACTCGTGCACTGGACATGTTATCATCACCATACGCACCCCAAACTCACGACAAGTGGCAGCCATACAGCGCAGCTCGTCTATATTTGCATTTAAAATCCGGCCGGCATTAGTGTCGTCAATCATCGTGTGGTCTTTTGCGGTCATCCATGCGTAGTAGCGCCACCCATCTTCGTCATACTTGTCGCTAGGACGCGACATGAAGCCATCAGGGTATATAGTGTCCTTCTCCGCGACGAAATCCTTGTACCACGCCAGCCAGTTGAAACGGATTACCTCCGGCCATTCCCACCATTTAACTGTATAGCTGGGGTTGCCCCAATATATGCGGTAGCTTTTACGCAAAGCATCATAACCATCGTCGTAATCAATGCTCAGCAATGGCGTTAGGTAATTCATGTCCACAATCACATACCGCAGCGAGTCCATCCGCTCCACATACCGGTGCAGTATCCAGCTGTCGTTCCGCAAGTCCTGTGACGGTCCAGCGCACGAGAAGCCCTTTCCGAGCCCCAGCGCAATAGGAATAATAGCTCTGTTTGTGTTCGACGAGCCGAGTACAAGCACCTGCACTTCTTCGGCGTGACGGTCCATCCAACGGCTTTTGTATAGCTTCTCATGCGGAAAGGTGTGCAGCAACAGCTCACCCGTAGCAACAACAGCCACAATCAATAGCACCGACGGTAGAACGACTTTCAACAGAAACTTCTTCATGGCCTAAAACTTTTGGTAAACAAATACCTGTGTGGCTGATGAGCCGAGGAACAGCGTCAGTGCAACGAGTACAACTACCATCGCTACCACAGCCGCTGGCCGTTCTGTTCGCAGCAGTCCATCGCCGGTCTTTCCACCTCGCCATTCCTCCATCCAATCGTTGACAATCACAACAGCCATGCATAGCAAGCCTGCCACAAGGCTTCTCGAGATATATGGCGGCAGCTCTGTCTTGCCGCCATGTACCACCTGTGCCATGAAACCAAAGGCATCCGGCACGCTGACGCTGCGGAACATTATTTGGCCCACTACTATCAGCAGGTATGTCCCCACGATGCGCAGCAGCGTCTTCGGAGGCAGCAGCCACCCATGGCTCCATTTGTACCTGTTTTTCTTGTTCATGCGCCCGCCCATAATCAGTGGCACAAATAGCAGCGCGTAGTATAGTCCGAAGACCCCGTACGTCCAGTTAGCACCGTGCCAGAATCCCACCAGCACAAAGTTCACTACACATGCCAGAACCGTTCCCCATCGGTCAAGGTTGCGGAAGCTGATGTTGAGCGGTATAAACACATAGTCTGTCAACCACGACGTGAGGCTCATGTGCCACCGCCGCCAGTATTCGGCCACGTTCTGTGCGAAGAACGGTCTGTTGAAGTTCTCCGCCACCTTCAACCCAAGCATCCGCGACAAGCCTATGGCCATGTGCGAATAGCCTGCAAAGTCGGCATACAGCTGCATCGGATACAGCAGCGCCGCCGCCACTATCATACCTCCGCTCCATTCTCTGTACTGGGCAAACAACACGTCCACGAAGACAAACAACTGGTCGGCAACGCATACTTTCATGAAAGCACCCCACACAACACGCTTCAGGCCAGTGACCAGCATGCTGTAGTCCATCTTGCGCTCGGCAGCCAGCTGCGGCAACAGATGCTGCGGTCTGTCTATCGGACCTGCCAACAACGTGGGGAAAAACGCTGCATAGACACCAAAGGCCACCACGTCGCGCGTAGGTTCCAGTGTACCACGGTTCACCTCTATGGCATAGCTCAGCAGCCTGAAGGTATAGAACGAGATGCCCACCGGCAGCAGCAAACCCATAGCAACACTCTCACGTCCCAGTAGCGCGCATATCTCACCGTAGAAGAAGTCGTAATACTTGAAATATATCAACGGCAGTAGTCCAACCACAACGGCAATACGCGTCACCATCGCCGCAGCCCCGGTTTTGCCCTTGTGTCTTAGCTCGCCTATGCGCAAGCCGGCCACATAGAACAGCAACACCGTGGCCACAAAAATGGGCAGCATCCGCATGTCCAGCACACAATAGAACAGCACGCTGAGCGTCAGCAGAAGTGCGTTTTGCCGCTTGTACCGCTGCATAGCTCTTACGCCTTGTATCTTGCCACGCTCTCCACCATCTCACCCACGTTCTTCCACGACAGTATCTCAGCCGAGGTGAACCTTATGCCGAAGGCTTTCTCCACAGCACGCACCAGCTCCACGTGCGTCAAAGAGTCCCACTCGTCTATGTCATTTGCCGTGGTGATCTCCGCAAGGGTTATCTCTTCGTTGTCGAGCACATCGCGGAACACCTCTTCCACCTTGTGCAGTATCTCCTTTTTTTCCATATCTTATTGTTTTGTCTCTATGCAACATTCATGATGGCGGTAGTTCTCCGTCTCAAGTACCCAGCGTGAGTCTTTCGTCGATGCAAATCCCATCCTCCTATAGTGTTCGGCTACCATGCCGTTCTTCACCGTGGGCAGGTATTCGCCCACTATACGCTTATAGCCGCGCTCTTTGGCGATAGCCACCATGGTGTTGAGGGTGAAGTCTTCCATGCCGCGCTTCAGCACTCGGCAGCTCATCAACCATGTCTCTACGAAAAGGCTCTCCGCATCCATAGGCTTCATCACCACCACGGCCACAAGCCCGTTGTCGCCGAAGCGGTCCTCGAGCGAGAAGCAGAGGTCCACCGCCTTGTCGTCGGCAGCCAGCTCCGCCACATCGGCCTCCGTGTAGCGCACCGTGCGCAGGTTGAACTGGTTGCTGCGCTGGCTCAACTGCGCCACACGCGGCGTATTGTAGGGCGTAAAGCCGCTCACCGTGGCCTTCATTTCAAGCGACCGCAGAAAGTCCGTCTCGCTGTCGAAGGTCTTTGCCAGCGTCACGCGCCGCGCTTCAGCCTGGTACTGCCGTGTGCGCTCTGCGTCGGCACCGCTGTACGAGGCTGTCTCGAAGAGGTTGAGCCCGTACATGTACTCCAGCCACTCCGCAGGGTCCTCGGGCATCTCCGGCACCTCTATGCCAGCGATATTCTCCCTCACCATAGCGCGCTCGAAGGGGTTGTCGTCCACAAAAACCATGCTGTCGAAGCCTATGTTCAGCACCCCCTGTATGGCCCTGATGTTGTCCACCTTGGTCTCCCAGTTGGCCATGAAGACTGCAATGTCGTCCATACGCAGCACCATGTCGGGGTGCTTCTCGAAGGGCTCTCTCGCCTTGTCCTCGTCGTTTTTCGAGCATACGCATATTATTATGCCCCTCTGGCGCAACTTCTTCACCCACATCTGGAACTCTGTGTAGGCCTTGCCTATCCCTAGGCCATGGCCGAGCTGCAGGCCCTCCCAGCCGTCGTCACCAACTACGCCACCCCACAGGGTGTTGTCAAGGTCCAGTATCAGGCATTTCTTTATATTGCCGCGCAGAGCACAGATGATATCCAGCACCCTTGCCGCCACAGCGGGCACCACATCCACCGACAGCACCATCTCTGTGCTGGTATATACGTTTGGGGCAAACATCACATCGCGCCCAACCTTGTTCTGCAGCGCTGCAATGTCGCACACATACAGGTTGGACGTCCGCTGTGCGAGGGTCATAAGGCCGTAGTTGAGCTTCCTCACCTGAAACGTGAGACTTGAAACCACCTTGTTGGCATAGCTGCCAAAGACGGCATCGTCAATCTCGGGATAGTTGAAACATATCACCTTCTTGCCAGCCAATCTGGGGTTGCAACACACTGCCTCTACGAAGGCCAGCCTCTCGTCGGCCAGTCTCTCCTGTGCAGCGGTGTCAAGCATACTGTGGTGCTCGCCAAGCTTGTGGGTACTCTGAAACAACACTACATACTCCGCGCCCAGGGCATACAGCTCGCTGTCGGGATCCATCAGCTGCCGCTCCACCTGGTTGTACTCGGCCTCAAAGAGATCTATATTCAAACCACGCAGCACACCTGTGCCACGTATGGCAGTAGCCAACAGTTGGGTTGCGCTATCACCCAACAGCGCCACCTTGACAGAAGGTAGCGCTGTGTTGTCCTGCTTGAGCAGGCGTTTCAATTGTTTCAGGTCTACATCAACCATTAACCCGTAATCTGTAATCAGTAACCCGTAACCTGTAACCCGTAACCTGTAACCCGTAACCTGTAACCTTTTTTACTCCACCCAGCCGATGACGTCGCCCTTCTTGACCATCTGGCCCTGCTTGACGCAGGTGTCGATGACCTTGCCGCCCTTGAGGGCAGTGACAGGCACTATGGCATAGCTGGCCTCAATGTTGCCTATGGCATTGCCTTCTTTCACCTCGGTGCCGGGTGCCGGAGCCGTGCTCTTGTCGTCGAAACGCACTTCCCACAGCATACGGCCGGTGGCGGTGGCTACTATCGGGGTGGCGTTGGGGTGCTTGGGGGTGATATAGTTGAGGGCTATGCTCTCGGCGGTAGCCGGCGCGGCGGGCTTGGGCTCGCGCTCGGCACGCAGCTGGGCAACCTCTTTGTTGAAGCGCTCCTTGGCCACACCGCTCTTGTAGTCGCGGTACTGGCGGTCGTGCATGGCCAGCTCGAACAGCTCTTCGTCGTCCTCACCGCGCTCCCAGCCGTTCTGCTCCATCTCTTTGATGTATTCGGGCAGTGCGTCGGGGTAGGCATCCTGCGGCACGCCGGTGTAGAACTCCATGCCCTGCTGCTTGGCCAACTCGACGATTTCGGGTGCCAATTGTCCCGGCAGCTTGCCAGCGCGACCCAGTATCATGCTCCACGAGTCCTTGTCTATCTGGCTGAAGCGCGGCTTGCCCTGCGCCATGGCCAGCAGGTTCATCACCGCTATGTTCTTTGTGTACTGGCTGAAGGGGGTCACCAGCGGGGGATAGCCTAGCATGGGCCATATATGCTCCACCTCCTGGAACAGTTGCACCGTCAGCTCCTCAAAGCTCACCTCGGGCTTTCCGTTCTTCTTCAGTGCCATGTTGATGGCACCGTGCACACCCTTCAGGTCGCTCATCATCGAGCCCATCATGCCACCGGGCAGGCCGCAGCCCACCAGCAGCGACGAACTCACACGGTTGCCGGGGTTGATATAGAGTCCCAGGAAGTCGTCTATGAACTCCTGCGTCAGCTTGCGGGCCTCCATGTAGGCGTCCATGTTGATGTCCTTCACCAGGAATCCGGCATCCTTCAGCATAGCCTGCACGCTGATGACGTCGGGGTGCACCATGCCCCACGAGAGGGGTTCCATGGCACAGTCTATCACATCGGCACCGGCCTCGGCAACCATCAGGGTGCTGGCCATCGACAGGCCGGGACCCGTGTGGCCGTGGTACTGCACCTTGATGTGCGGATATTTGGTCTTGATCTCATGCACAAGCTTGCCCAGCGTGGCGGGACGGCCCACACCGGCCATGTCCTTCAGGCATATCTCGTCGGCACCGAACTCCACCAGCTTGTCCACGATGCCCATATAGTACTCCACGGTGTGCACCGGCGAGTGGGTGATGCTCAGGGCAGCCTGGCTGATCATGCCCGCCTCCTTGGCATACTTGACGCTGAGCTCAAGGTTGCGCGGGTCGTTCAGTCCGCAGAACGAGCGCATGATGTCCACGCCCTGGGCTTTCTTCACCTTCGGCATCAACTGGCGCACATCCTTCGGCACGCCGTACATACGCAGGCCGTTCAGTGCACGCTCCAGCATGTGGGTCTGTATGCCAGCCTTGTTGAACTCCTTGGTCCAGGCACGCACAGCCTTGTTGGGGTTCTCGCCGTACATCAGGTTCACCTGCTCGAAGGCACCGCCGTTGGTCTCTATGCGGTCGAAGCAGCCCATGTCCACTATCACCGGCGCTATGCGCACAAGCTGGTCTACGCGCGGCTGGTATTTGCCGCTGCTCTGCCACATGTCGCGGTACACTAAACTGAATTTTATCTCTTTTGCCATTTTGCAATATATTTAAAATAAAAACATTACCCCAAATTAACGATATTTGGGGCAATGCAAATATACAATTATTTCCACAACTGGAAAAAAATATTTACTTCGGCGCTGCCGCCGCGCGGCTCTGGTTGACCACCCACACACCCGTGAACACCAGCAACGCAGCCAGCACCTTGGTCACAGTAATCCGGTCCATGCCCGTCCAGATGGCCACGGCAATGGCTATGATGGGCTGCAGGTAGCCGTACATGCTCACCAGCGTGGGGCGGATGCGCTGCTGCCCTATCGGTATGAGGTAGTAGGCTATGAAGGTCGAGAAGAATATCATGAAGCCTATCTCCCACCACACATAACCAGGTACGGCGGCAAAGTCGCTCTGCGGCAGGTGCGGCACCGCGAAGGGCAGCGACAGCAGGAACGACGCCAGGAACATCCACTTCATGCTCGTCACCACCGAATAGCGCGCTATCAGCGGCCTGCAGGTGCCAAGGTAGAGGGCGAAGACTATATAGTTGGCGAAACAGTAGAGTATGCCCACCGGCTCGGTCTCCGATGCGCCGTTGCCGCCAAAGGTGCTCTGCAGTATCAGCCACAGTATGCCGCCGAAGCTCAGTGCCACACCCAAGGCTTTCTTCCATGTGATGGGCTCCTTCAGGAAGATGGCGGCCACGAACATGGTGAAGATGGGCGTCGTGGTGCTCATCACCGACAGGTCGACCGGCGTGGTGTGGGCTATGGCGTGCAGGAAGGTCAGCTGCGGCAGGAACAGTCCCAGCACCCCCGCACCCGCCAACCTCAGCAGGTCCTTGGGCGGCACATGCTCTTTGGGCGTGAATGCCGCTGCCAGCCAGAAGAGAAGGCCGGCCACCAGGCTCCGCATGGCGAAGAGCACTATGGGCTCCAACCCTCCGTCGGTGGCTATGTCGCGGCACACCACCACGTTGATGCCGAAGATGATGTACGCCGCCGCACTCGCCGCATGTCCTATGGCTATCCTCTTGTTCATTCCGTTTATCTGACGATTTCCTGTTGTCTATAACGACACCTCAGAGGTTTTATTGTGCTTCTACGGAGCCTCTCCGCAGCCCCTCCGTACCCGCTCCGACTGTTCTACGGTTGTTTAACGGTTTTTTGTCGGAGAGGGGTCGGACCGGAGCCGGAGGGGGGCCGGAGGGTTAGCGGCACAATAACGGCGTTTTACGACGACTTTTTTTTTCAACGGACTTGCACAATTCAAAAAGATATAGTACTTTTGCGGTGTGGAGAGTGTGATATACACCGGCACAATAGCACTGAAAATCAGATACAAATGAAATACAGAGTTAAGAAAACAATGTCGCTGCTGATGATGGGTTGCATCGTTGCCATGAGTTGCGCCGTGTTCGCCGGCTGCCGCTCTGAGCAGACGATGTACGGCCGCAAGCAGTCGAACAAAGGCGTTACTGTGAAGTCGAACTACAAGGTGAAGGGAAGCACCAAGGCTCCCTCGACAAAGAAGTACTGATGATTTATCCATTAAAGTTCCTGCCGCTCTACAAGAACGTCATCTGGGGCGGCAACAGACTCAAACGCTTCGGCTTCAACTACGACCCGCTGCCCAACTGCGGCGAGCTGTGGGCGCTCTCATCAGTGGAGGGGCGCGAAAGCGTCATAGCCAACGGCTTCCTGGCTGACAACACGCTCAACGAGGCTATCGAGATATACATGGGCGAGCTGGTGGGCGACAAGGTGTTCAACCGCTTCGGCACCGAGTTCCCGCTGCTGGTGAAGGTCATCGACGCCGCCAAGGACCTGTCGATACAGGTGCACCCCGACGACGAGCTGGCGCGCAAGCGCGGCATGGAGCAGGGCAAGACGGAGATGTGGTATGTGATGGAGGCCGACGAGGGGGCGAAGATTATCAGCGGCTTCCGTCGCGACACCACGCCCGAGGAGTACCGCGCAGCCCTCGACAGCGGCCACCTGACGGACCTGCTGCATGCCGAGAAACCCCAGGCGGGCGACGTGTTCTTCATACCCGCCGGACGCGTGCATGCCCTCGGCGCCGGCGTCATGGTGGCCGAAATCCAGCAGACGTCCGACTGCACCTACCGCATCTACGACTACGACCGTATTGACGCCGACGGCCACAAGCGCCAGCTGCACACAGCCGAGGCCATGGATGCCATAGACTTCAGCGGCATCCAGGGCCACGCCACCACACGCTATCAGGCTCGCATGAACGAGACCACCACGGTGGCAGCCTGCGACTACTTCGCCACACGGCTGATACCCTTCAACACCCCAATACGCAAGAACCTCGAGGATGTGGACTGCTTCGTGCTCTACATGTGCGTCGAGGGACTGGCGGCAGTGAAGAGCATGGACACCATCGTGCCGCTGCACGTGGGCGAATGCTGCCTGGTGCCCGCCGCCGCCGACAGCGTGGAGCTGTTCCCCGAAGGCAACGCCAAGCTGCTGGAGGTGACCATTGACACCCACGGCTGGGACGATGAGCCCCGCGGGTGCGACTGGTTGGCCGAATTCAAATAAGTTTACTCCCCGAAGGCGTAACGGACAATATTGCTGCCCATGCGCAGGGCTTTCTGGCGCGTGGCCTGGCTGTCGTTGTGCACGTCCTGGTCTTCCCAGCCGTCGCCGAGGTCGCACTCCCAGGTGAAGAAGCAGACGAGGCGGCCCTCCCATATCAGGCCGTAGCCCTTGGGCGGGTGGTTGTCGTGCTCGTGTATCTTGGGCAAGCCGTTGGGGAACTGGTATTTCTGGTGATAGATGGGGTGCGAGAAGGGTAGCTCCACGAACTCGAGCTCGGGAAAGACTTTCTTCATCTGTGGCACGATGAACTCGCGCAGGCCGTAGTTGTCGTCGATATGCAGGAAACCGCCGCCGATGAGGTAGTTGCGCAGGTTCTGCGCCTCGGCGTCGCTGAAGACCACGTTGCCGTGGCCGGTCATGTGGACAAAGGGGTAGTTGAAGAGCTCGGCGCTGCCAACGTCGACAGTGGCGGGCTCGGCCTTGAGGCCCATCTGCTGGTCGGCGTTGCAGAAGGCTATGAGGTTTGGCAGCGACGTGGGGTTGGCATACCAGTCGCCACCGCCGCCGTATTTAAGCAGGGCCAGCTGCGGCTGGGCGCACAATGCGAATGGTGAGAACAACAGGAGTATGAGCAATAACTTTTTCATCGGTCGTTGATTAGGTTAAAGGCAGTGACGGCGTAGAGGGCTGCCGTCTCGGTGCGCAGGCGGCTGGGGCCAAGGCTCACGGGCTGGAAGCCGCAGTCGAGGGCCAGCGCTATCTCTTCCTCGGAGAAGTCGCCTTCGGGACCTATGAGCACCACGGCATCAATGCCCGGCTGCAGCGCAGCAGCGATGGGCGTACGGGGCTTGTCGGCCTCACAGTGGGCGATGAATTTGAATTGAGAATTGAGAATTGAGAATTGAGAATTGAGCCAATCATGCAGCGAGACAGCGGGGTTGATGCGTGGCAGGGTGAGATGGAGGCTCTGCTTCATGGCACTGAGGGCGAGGCGCTCCAGACGGTCGGTCTTGAGGAACGTGCGCTCGCTGTGATCGCACTGCAGGAGGGTGATCTCCCCTACCCCTATCTCCACGGCTTTCTCCACGAGCCACTCCATGCGCGCGGGGTTCTTAGTGGGCGCCACGGCCAGATGTAGAGACGTTTCACGAAACGTCTCTTTGTGGGTAGCACTATCTTCATGAGCCGTTTCATGAAACGGCTCTACAATACAGGCTTTGTCTGATGCATTGATTATGCGGCAGGCGTAGAGGTTCCCCATGCCGTCGGTGACGTTGATGGTGTCGCCCTCGCGCATACGCAGCACACGCACGGCGTGGCGGCTCTCCTCGGCGTCGAGGGTGCAGAAACCACTGGATGATATGTCTTTACTATAGAATAACTGCATAAGCTAAACAATCATGCCGGAGGCTATCACAAGGTGGGCGTCGGCATCGTAGATGGTGGCGTACTGACCGGCGGCGATGCCCTGGATGAGCTCCTCGCTCTCTATCTGAACCAGGCCGTCGGGCAACTGCACGAGACGCCCGGGATGGAACTCCGGCGTATGGCGTATCTTGAATTTCACCTCCATGGGAAGTGTGAGGGTTATGGGCGCCAAGGGGTGGAAGCCCATGAGGGTGATACGGTCGCCGTACTGCTCACGGGGGTCGTAGCCCTGACTTACATACAGCACGTTCTCCTCGATGTCCTTGCGCACCACGAACCAGGGGCCTCCGCTGAGGTAGAGCCCCTTGCGCTGGCCTATGGTGTGGAACCAGTAGCCCTTGTGGGTGCCCAGCACCTTGCCGGTCTCCAGCTCCACAATCTTGCCCTCGCGCTCGCCGAGGTAGCGGCGTATGAAGTCGTTGTAGTTTATTTTGCCGAGGAAACAGATGCCCTGGCTGTCCTTGCGGTCGGCACTGGGCAGGTGAGCCTCGTGGGCTATGGTGCGCACCTCGCTCTTCATAAGATGGCCGATGGGGAACATGAGCTTCTGTATCTGGCGGTATTCGAGCTGCGAGAGGAAATCTGTCTGGTCCTTGATGGGGTCCTTGGCGGTGGCGAGGAATATAGTGGATAGTGGATAGTGGGTAGTGGGTAGCACATGGGGCTCATCGTTACCTATATGCTGTAGAGTGCTACCCACTACACACTCCCCACTACACACTTGCTCGGTACGAGCATAATGGCCTGTGGCAATGTGGTCGTAGTCATGACCTCGCTTGTCGTCGAAGGCGCCGAACTTGATGAGCTTGTTGCACATCACATCGGGGTTGGGCGTCAGCCCCTTGCGCACACTCTCTATGGTGTAACTCACCACATTGTCCCAGTACTCCTTGTGTAGGTTGACCTCCTCGAAGCGGCAGCCGTACTTCTTGGCAATCCACTGCGTAATCTCGATATCCTCTTCTGCCGGACAGTCGATGTAGCCCTCCTCATCCTCCATGCCTATGCGGATGTAGAAGATGTCTGGCGTATACCCTTGCTCCTTGAGCAGGTGCACCACCACGGAGCTGTCCACTCCTCCCGATACCAATGCAGCTATATTCATCAATAATTATAACGACAAACCCCTGCTTTTATTTTCATGTCCCCATGAAATGTTAAAAAAAACGCCCCGACCGTTACTTTTTTCGAGCGTTGTTGGAGCGTTGTTAGACCGTAGTTGGAGCGTTGTTTAACAATTGCCGCTTCCACCATCCCCTTATGGGCGGCCGTTAAGGCCGGCACCGGCAGGTGCAAACAAACGCCATGAGAATAAACCTTGTTCCTTGCTGAAGAAAAAAAGGGGGGATAGATAAAACACATAATGTTCCGATGATACCTATTAAGGGTTATGGAGTTTGGAGTTAGGGGTTAGGAGTTGGGAGTTAGTGATGGTTGAGGGTTAAAGGTTAAGGTTTTTGGGGGTAGGAGAAGGGAGTGAGCAGGGCGGTAGAGGGCATGATGAGAGTTGGCGGTTATTTGTGTGGGGTTCTCAATATGTCAAAGATCTAATTTAAAGCGTATTGGAGAGGTTTGCGGTGGCCGGTTCGTTCCCCTTTCCGAATGCAAAAGTACGACGGGGGGATTGCGGTCTACGAATGGTGGTGAAAATATTTTGTAAGATGCTGAATATGAATGGAACCAAACGTAAACATTTGGGCACCGGTCGAAGGAAAGGGGGCATTGTTATGGGGTAAGGTTAATGGTTACAGGTTACAGGTTACGGGTTACAGGTTACGGGGTACGGGTTAATGTTTTTTTAGGAGGGAAGGAGATAAGGAGGGGAGGAGATAAGACAAATGCTTTTGAGGGGTTATAGGTTACGGGGTACGGGGTATGGAGGTGGGACACACTCCTCAGTCACTGCGTGACAGCTCCCCTAACTTAGGGGAGCAGCGTAAGGGTATGAGAAGAGTATGAGAAAGATAGGAGAA
>CACYSB010000016.1 GCA_902777005.1 uncultured Bacteroidota bacterium | reverse complement strand
GTATCATCCCCACTCCCGGCGAGGTCCTGGAGGCTCTTGAAAACAAGATTATCAAATAAAGAAAGGAACAACAATGAATCAAGATATTGAAGCTCGCAAGCAAGAGCTGCTGAAAGAGGGTTACGAGGAGGTTTACACCCGTACCAAGGTGCTGACCGACGCCGTCATGCACTACTGCCCCGGCTGCGGCCACGGCACCACCCACCGCCTCATCGCCGAGGTTATCGACGAGATGGGCATTCAGGACAACGTCGTCGGCGTGAGCCCCGTCGGATGCTCCGTTCTGGCCTACAACTACTTTGATGTCGACTTCCAGGAGGCCGCCCACGGCCGCGCTCCCGCAGTTGCCACCGCCATCAAGCGCCTCAACCCCGACACCTATGTGTTCACCTATCGCCGAGACTATCCATGCCGCCAACCGTGGCGAGAACATGACCATGATCTTCGTCAACAACGGTATCTACGGTATGACCGGTGGCCAGATGGCCCCCACCACGCTGGTCGGCATGCGCAGCGCCACCACACCTTATGGCCGCCGCGTTGACCTGAACGGCTATCCCCTCCGTATGACTGAGCTCCTTTCCACCCTGCCCGGCACTTACTACGTGACCCGTCAGAGCGTGCAGAACCCCGCCGCCGTGCGCAAGGCCAAAGCCGCTATCCGCAAAGCCTTCGAGAACCAGAAACTGAAGAAAGGTCTCAGCTTCGTGGAGATTCTGTCCAACTGCAACAGCGGCTGGAAGATGACCCCCGTGGCCGCAAACAAGTGGATGGAAGACAACATGATGCCCAACTACCCCATCGGCGACATCAAAGTCGACGGCAAGATTGTCGAGGGTATCGACGCCAACCGTCTGGTTCTGGATCACCCGCTGACCGTTATGCAATAATTAACAATTAAAAACAAGCAAAGAAATGACTGAAGAAATCATCATAGCCGGTTTCGGTGGACAGGGTGTCCTCTCGATGGGTAAGATTCTTGCCTACTCCGGTGTCATGCGCCCAGCTACGGCCCCGAGATGCGTGGCGGCACCGCCAACGTCTCCGTCATCATCAGCGACGAGCGCATCAGCTCGCCCATCATCAACCAGTTCGACACGGCCATCATCCTCAACCAGCAGTCGCTGGATAAGTTTGAGAGCAGCGTGAAGCCCGGTGGTTACCTCATCTATGACCCCAACGGTATCACCCACGAGCCAACCCGTAAGGACATCAACATCTACAAGATCGCCGCTACTGCCAAAGCCCAGGAGCTTGGCATCAGCAAGGTCTTCAACATGGTGGTCCTCGGTGGCTTCCTCAAGCTGAAACCCATTGTCGACAAGCAGTACATCCACGAGGGTCTGGAGCACTCCCTGCCCCAGCGCCACTGGAACCTCATTCCCCAGAACGAGGAAGCTATCGAGATCGGCAAGGGCATCATCGAGTGTGTCCAGAAGCTCTAAGCTTTCTCGGCATAGAAAAAAGCCTCCCAAGCGGGAGGCTTTTTTATGTCATGTAGGCGTCAGCGCCGGGCGGCCTTGAGCACCTGCTCGATGACGCCTATCTTGTAGCCAGTGCTGAGGTAGCGTATGTGGCCCTCTTTGTCTATAAGGGCCACTAAGGGATACTCCATCTTGCCGAGCTTGGTGGCCTCACAGATGCGCTGCTCCAACTGCCCTTCCTGATAGGCAATATCGGTGTTGGCGAGACCCCACGACGGCATGCCGATGGTGGTGGGACCCACCATGAAGGTCATGCCGCCCCAAGCCTTTAATTCTTTCTGTAGTTGCTTGAGCTCCACAATCAGGTGCTTCGACGGCTCGCTGTAGTCGCCGAGGTTGATATAGAGCATGCCCGCATCGCCGGCGTAGTCCCACAGCTCAATGCCGTCGAAGAGCTCGAGATTAGGGTTCAGCGTCAGATGTTCTGTGTTCTGCCTATCTATCAGCGGCAGGATGATAATCTCCTTGGTCACCTTCTCTCCAGACTTCACCTCGAAGAACTCCAGGCGCGAGCGCACCGCCCCGTCGGGGTAGCGGTTGCCGGTGCTGAGGCAGTAGATGCCGGGCTCCAGCTCGATGGTGGCGGGGAAGGAAGCCATGCGCGGGTCGTCCTCGAAGTCGAAGGTGCGCAGGTCGCCGTTCTCCAGTTTGGCGAGGGTGAAGTGCGGCCAGTAGACGGGCTTGGCGGGCTCCTTGCAACGGTAGGTGAGGGTGAGGGTGGCCGGGTTAGATACGATAGAGGAGATAGAGTTGATAGAGAAAGATGTTGTATGCCATGATTTGCCACTCCATGTGTAGAGAATGTTGGTGGCATTGTCCAGATAGGCAGGCACACCGGCGGCGCGGCAGGCGGCAACGAAGAAGATGTCGCGGCTGTGGCTGTCGGCGCAGCGCAGACGGTAGACGCCCACGGGCGAAATGGGGCAGCCAAAGTAGTTGCTGCTGTCGTCGATCACGATGCTATCTATCACCCACTGGCGTATCTCCTCGGCCGTCATGCCCTTGAAGCAAGCCAGCTCCTCGCGGTAGGGGCGCACCATCTCGTTGCTGATGCGGGCGGGCATGATGCCTTTCTCATAGACTTCCCGAGAGTGGCTTTTATATTGCCACGGCTCAGTCCAATGCATCTCAAGCGTGGCTGCGGTGATATCACGTAGGTCCTTGTCACTGTAGGTGCACATATATTTATAAAATTCGCGGCGCAAAACCATACTGGTGTCAATGAACGTAGTTATCTCGCGCCAGTTACCTTCGCTCTTCTTCACGAGTTCCCAAGCCTTGTCTGGCGCCACGTCAGGATGCACGGCAACAGGGTAGTCCGACATCTTCCACCACTTCTCGTAGGTGGGGAAGGTGGCGGTGTAGGCGTTGCGCAGCGAGTCCTCATAGGCCAGGCGCTTGGCGTTGGCGGCGGTCTCCTCCTCGGTGGCCACCACCTTTGGCTGTCCGGCTGCGGGAGGAACCATCTCGTAATTGAGAATTGGGAATTGGGAACTGAGGGTTGATGGAATTACCAATGCCAACGTACTATCCTGTCGGACGTCTATCTTGTCGAATGTATAATGCTCACCATCAGTCGCCCATATCAGCAGGTCGCCGAGGCCGGTGGTCAGCGAAGCCTTGCCATCGGCGGCGGTAGTCATCGTGGCTAACGTGTAGTATTCGGCGTAGTTATAGAGCTTGAACTTCACCTGTGCGCCCTCCAGCGGCTTGCCGTCAGCGTCGAGCACCGTTATTGTCACGCGTCGCGTGGGAGCATAATGGCTCAGCAGGTTAAGCTCGGAATACAATCCTGTGCGCTTCACCACCTCCTCGTCGCCCTTGTATTTGCCGAAGGCCTTGGTGTGCACCATCATGCAGCGGGTGCTTGGCACGGAGAACCAACCCATGTTGAGTCGCGGGTCGGGCTCGCAGGCACCGAGGAATTTCCACTCTCGGTTAACATAGACCTCAACCCAAGCGTGATTATCATCACAGTGGGCCCAGCGTGGAGTGTAGCACTGGCGCGCCGGTATGCCCACGGTGCGCAACGCCGTGACCGTGAAGGTGCTCTCCTCGCCGCATCGGCCCAGTGAGGTGCGCATCGTGGCCAGCGGCGCGCTGGTGCGGCTGTCGCTGGCGCGGTAGGCCACATGCTCATGGCACCAGTGGTTCACCTCCAATGCAGCCTCCTCAATGGTCATGCCCTGCACGCGCTCTTTCAGCTCGCCGTATAGCAGCGTGCGCGCATTGTCGAGGTTCTCGTTGTTCACACGGTACACCAGCACGAAGTGGCGGAACACATCCTCCGGTATATCCTTGCCCCACGGCATCTCCTCGCGTGCCATGAAGGCCATGTATACCTGCTGCAGGAAGAACGCCGGCTCATAGTCGGCCAGGTCGCTCAGCGGCATGTAGGCATAGAGGAACTCCATGGCCTCGCGCTTGGCGCGGCTCAGCGTGTCGAGCTGCAGCTGTAGCATGGGGAACTCGGCCATGCGCGTCTCGAAGTCGGTATGGACTTCATTCCGATAGTCTCTGTCGTTGATAAAATGCGGGTCGCGATGGCAGGCGGCAAGGCACAGCACTGTCGCCGTCAGCAGGATATATCTCTTCATGTTAATCATAATGTTGTATAACGCTTTGGGGTGGTTTTTTATTGTCGCCGGAATGTCGTCTAAACGTATCCGGGCCGTCATTTAACCGGTATACAACCGTTAAACAGTCGGAGAGACTACGGAGAGGAGTCGGCGCACCTGCGCGGCGTCGGTCTGGATGGTGCCGTCGGGGAGGGTGGTCTTGCAGGAGCCGTGGACTTCCGTGACGCCAGTGGCGGCTATCAGTTGGCGGACATTGTCGGGTGTGACGCCTGATCCTGCCAGTATCTTGAGGTTTGAGGCGTGGTCTACAAGTCGCTTGATGACAGCGGCGCCCTGCGGTGCGGTGGGGGCCTGGCCCGAGGTGAGGAGGCGGTGGCAGCCGCAGGAGGCTATGGTCTGCAGGGCTTCGACAGGGTCTTGGCGCGCTTCGTCGAAAGCGCGGTGGAAGGTGACCTCCATGGGGGCGGCTATCTGGACTATGCGGCGTGTGAGCCCGGTGTCGATGCGCCCGTCTGCCGTTAGGAAGCCGACCACCACTGCATGTGCGCCGAGGGCTTTGCAGCGCTGGACGGTGTGCTCGATTTCGGCCACCTCGGCGGCATTGTAGTGGAAGTCGCCAGCCCTCGGGCGCACAAGCACGTGGGTGCGCAGGCCGAGGGTGCGGATGCAATATTCTATGTCTTCGTCGCTAGGCGTGAGGCCGCCGACCTCAAGGCTCCGGCATAGCTCAACACGCTGTGCGCCACCTTCCTTGGCCGCTACGGCCGAGGCGCGCGACGGGGTGCAAATCTCTACGGTAATCATGGTGCAAAGATACGAATAAAAGTGGGAACTGCATAATAAAAAGATGGTTGCTGCGTTAAAGACACAAGACAGCACTGATACAAGTTATGAAATTTGACGACAGGAAAAAGGTACGCAATGTGGCCGGGGAGAACATCGTGATAATGCAGTCGGCCAACACTGTGGACATGACCAAGGTGGTGGCTCTGAACGAGAGTGCCATGCTGGTGCATGAGCGGCTGACGGGCAAGGAGTTCACGGTGGATGACGTTGTGCGTGTGCTTACCGACGAGTACGAGGTTGACGAGGCCACGGCGAGGCGCGATGCAGAAGCCTTGGTGGCAAGCATGCGCAACGAGGGACTGATAATAGACTGACCGATGGTTAGGGCCACGTTGACGATAGGCGGTATCGGGGTGACGTTCACAGGCGGCGCCACTGTGGTGCTTGCCATGCGCTTGCCGGGGATGGCTCTGTTCGAAGGGCCTGCCTCCGACGGCATTGTGGTGCACCTCGACGAGACGTTGACGGTGCCTTCCTGCAGTTGGCAGCACACGTTCAACCTCGACGCCACAGGCGCCAAGTGCCGCTTCGGGGTGGGGGAGGACGGTTGCCACTATCAGGTGTTCGGCGACGGCAAGGTGCTGCGCTACGACAGACGCCAGCCTGACAGGGTGGCTTGTTCCACCTTCGACGACCCGGGGCTGCTGCGATATGTGCTTTGGACAGCCTATGGCATGGCTGTTCTGCACCGCAATGCCGTGCCGGTGCATTCGTCAGTTGTGGTGTGCGACGGCAAGGCGGTGATGTGCCTTGGCGAGAGCGGTACGGGCAAGAGCACGCACACGAGGCTGTGGTGTGAGAACATCGACGGGGCTTTCTTGCTCAACGACGACAGCCCAATAGTGCGTGTGGAGGCCGACGGGGTGTATGCCTACGGCTCGCCATGGAGCGGCAAGACACCGTGCTTCCGGCAGGAACGCTATCCGGTGGCTGCATTGCTGCGCATTGTGCAACGCCCAGAGAACACTATCGAGCGTCTCGGCACCATAGAGGCTTTCACGGCGCTGCAGCCGTCATGCCCGCCGGCGCTGGCGCACGACGAGGGCTTCATGGACATGACGGTGGGCTTCATCTCTGGTGTCATAGGGCATGTGCCGGTGTACAGGCTCGGATGCCTGCCCGACGCTGCTGCCGCGCGCTTGAGCCACAGCACTATTTTCAACACGCGTCAATGAATATCAACAATACTATATTCTTTGCATTGGCAGAGGAGCAGCTGGCCGAAGGGCACAGCGTGAGGATTTCGCTGCGTGGCGTCAGCATGCTGCCGACGTTGTGCGAAGACGATGTGCTCACCCTTGAGCCTATGACCGGGGAGCCAAGCGTGGGCGATGTGCTGCTGTTCCGCTATGGCGGTCATCACGTGGTGCACCGTTTCATGAAGCGCGTGGGCGACATATATGTCATGCAGGGGGACAACAACTACGGCAGCGAGGAGGTGACGCGGCGCGACCTTGTGGCACGTGTGGTTGCTGTGACGCGCCCCAACGGCAGGACCGTGGCGACGGACAGCCTCGAGTGGCAGCGCCTGAGCCGGCGCTCGCTGTGCCGCAAGAATATCAAGAACACAATGATACGCTGTTTCGGCCGCAAGAGACGCAGGCAGCTGCGCCCATGGTATTTCGCCTTGTTGGCAATACTGATGTGGGCTCCGCTCAACGGCGTGGGTATACCGTTGGACAACTACATTCTCGGCTTGCGTGCCGACCACCTGCTGCACGCCAGCGTATTCATACCGTGCACACTGTTTCTGATGGATGTCATTGACAGACGATGGCTGGTGTGGCTCGCTGCTGTGGGCATAGGGCTGCTCACGGAGGGTGGGCAATGGCTGCTGCCGTATCGCGGCTACGATGTCAACGACCTTATCGCCAACGCTATCGGCGTGACCATGGGTTGGTTGGTGATACTCGCTGCAAAGAGAAAAAAACGTAGAGCTTAGTTCTTGCCCGCCAGCAGGCCACATGCGGCGTCGATGTCCTGTCCACGTGAAGCGCGGAGGGTGCATATCACACCGTGGCGGTTCAGGTAATCTTGGAAGGCTTTTATTGTTGTCGGCATCGAGGTGCGGAAGGGTGCTTCTGGCGACTCGTGGAAGCGTATCAGGTTGACGCGGCAGTCGAGGCCTTTCAGCGCGTCCACAAGCTTTTGCGCGTGGGCGAGGTCGTCGTTCTCGCCGCGGAACATGGTGTACTCGAACGAGAGGCGCCGCTGGCCGCTCCAGTCGTAACGGCGCAGCAATGTCAGCACCTCGTTGAGGGGGAATGCTTTCTGTACAGGCATCATCTGGAGGCGTTCCTGCGGCACAGGGTTGTGGAGGCTTACGGCGAGGTGGCACTGGCTCTCCTCGAGGAAGCGCTTGAGACCGGGGATAATACCTACCGTTGATACGGTGATGCGTTTCGGGCTCCATCCAAGGCCCCAGTCGGCGGTCATCACCTGTGTGGCGGCCAGCACGGCGTCGAGGTTGTCCATTGGCTCGCCCATGCCCATGAAGACCACGTTGGTAAGGCTTTCGTACTCGGGGATGGAGAAGAGCTGGTTGAGGATATCGCCAGCGGTGAGGTTGCCGTGGAAGCCCTGCTGGCCTGTGACGCAGAAGCGGCATCCCATCTTGCACCCCACCTGGCAGCTTACGCACAGTGTGGCGCGGTCCTCTTCGGGGATATAGACAGCCTCGATATAATGGCCGTCGAGCACGGGGAAGAGGTACTTCTTGGTGCCGTCGCGGCTCACCTGACAGCGCACCGGAGTCTCGCGCCCTATGTATGCAATATCGTTGAGGTGTGCGCGCTGCATGAGCGACAGGTTGGTCATGCTGTCGATGCTATCCACACGCTTCTTGTACAGCCAATCGCAGAGCTGCTTGGCCGTGAAACGTGGGAAACCCTCGCTGGCGCAGAGCTCCTGCAGCTGCGACAGGGTCTTGCCGAGCAGGTTAGAAATCCCAGTCGAAGCCTTCATTCTCTATCTCTTGTTGGAAGTTGGAGCAGTCCATCTCTATTGGCACCGCCGGACGCTCGAAGTCGCCGCGGTAGAAGTTGATGGCACGGTCCTTGTATATTTTCTCCATGTAGAGGCCAAAGATTGGCAATGCCATGGCGGCGCCCTGGCCGTAGGTCATGTTGCGGAAGTGGATGCTGCGCAGTTCGCCGCCGGTCCATACGGCTGTGGCCAGTTTGGGCGTGATGCCGACGAACCAGCAGTCGGAGTTGTTCTGTGTGGTGCCTGTCTTGCCGGCAATGCAGGTGGAGTAATTGTTCAAGTGGTATTTGTAGTTCAGGCGTACACCGGTGCCGCTCTGGACCACACCCTTCATGAGCTCCAGCATCATGTAGGCCGTTGTCTCATCAAGGGCTTCGTTGCGGTGCGGTGTGAATCGCTCCAGCACCATACCTTTGCTGTCCTCGATACGGGTGACAAAAATGGGCTCCACGTATTCGCCTTTGTTGGCGAAGGTGGCCATGGCGCCAGCCATTTCGTATACGGTAATCTCGGGTGTACCCACGGCAATGGCTGGTACGGCGTCGATGGGGCTTCGCACGCCCATCTTGCGGGCTATGTCTATCACCTGCTCCGGTGAGCCTTGCTTCATGAGGTAGGCGCTGACCCAGTTCACAGAGTGTGCTAGTGCCCACTTCAGTGTCACCATCTCGTCTTCACGCTCATGCGTACTATTCTTCGGGCACCAGTCGGGGGCGTTCCATACCTCGAAGCATACTTGTGAGTTCGGTACCTCGGTGCAGGGGAACATACCCAGATCTTGTAATGCCATGGTGTATACAAAGGGTTTAAACGTCGAACCTACTTGGCGGTGGCTCTGCACGTTGTCGTATTTGAAGTAGCGGTAGTTGATGCCGCCCACATAGGCCTTGACGTAGCCCGTGCCGGGCTCGACGCTCATAAGGCCTGCATTGAGGAACTTCTTGTAGTAGATAAGTGAGTCCCACGGCGACATAACCGTGTCTCTGTTGCCCTTCCATGAGAACACACGCATCTTTACTTTTTGGTCAAAGTTTGTGCGGATCTCTTTCTGACTCATGCCGTCGGCCTTTAGGTTGCGGTAGCGGTCGCTGTTCTTCATGGCCTGTGTGAGGAAGGTGTTCTCTTGCTCTTTGGTGATATCGCAGAATGGGTTGCCCTTGCGTGCTTTCAGTTCGCGCTCAAATGCAGGCTGTATCTCCTTGCTGAAGTGTTCGCGCACAGCCTGCTCGGCGTAGCGCTGCATACGGCTGTCAATGGTGGTGTATATCTTCAGGCCATCCTTGTGCACATCATAGTGTTCACCGTTAGGCTTGCGGTGGTGGCTGCACCAGTCTTTCATATAGCTGCGCAGATATTCACGCAGGTAGGTGGCCAATCCGTCGTTGTGGCTCTGCGGCGTGTAGTGGCTCATGTCAAGGGGTTTCTCCTTGTATGCATTGTAGTCCTCGTCGCTCAGGTAGTCGTAGTGGTTCATCTGGTAGAGCACAGTGTTGCGACGCGCCAGAGCATTGTCTGGATGCAGTATCGGGCTGTACGTAGTCGGAGCCTTTAGCAAACCCACCAGCATGGCGGCCTCGTCCACATCAAGCTCCGCTGGGGTCTTGTCGAAGAAGGTCTTGGACGCGGTCTTCACGCCGAAGGCATTGCTGCCGAAGTCCACCGTGTTGAAATACATGGCCAGTATCTCCTGCTTCGAGTAGTTGTGCTCAAGCTTAACAGCCACCACCCACTCTTTAAACTTCACGAATACCACGCCAATCTTGCTCTTGTGCCCGCGCGGGAAGAGGTTCTTGGCCAGCTGCTGAGTGATGGTGCTGCCGCCGCCCGACGAGCTGTTGCGTCCTATCAATGTCTTGAATAGCACGCGGAACAGGCTCTTCGGGTCAATGCCCGAATGCTTGTAGAAGCGCACGTCCTCTGTGGCCACAAGCGCATTGATAAGGTTGGGTGATATCTGGTCGTAGGTTACATTGCTGCGGTTCTCCAGTCCGATGAAGCCCAGCACTTCGCCGTCGTCCGACAGTACCTCCGACGCCTGCAGGCTGCGAGGATTCTCCAGTTCCTCGAACGATGGCATGAAGCCCAGCCATCCCAGCGAGAGGAAGGTGAAGAAGAGGAATACAAAGACCCAGAAACCACCGAATATCATCCAGATAGTCTTTACGTATTTGGGCTTGTCCTTTTTCTTTGTTGCCATAATCGTGATGCTTTTGTTTTCACTTGCCGCTGTATTCCACACGCAGCCCGATGTCCTTGATGCCGCTGATGGCGCTGTCGCGCATGCCGTTTGTCACGGCAAAGCGGTAGCGGCCTGTCATGGGGAAGCGTGCACTGCCGCCGCGCAGGCGGTAGCGGGCATCCACATAGCGTCCTGTGCGCTTGCCCAGCCATCTGCCCTCAGGGTCGGCCAGCGGGCACTCCATGGTGTCGTAGGCCACGCTGCCGTCGGGAAATGTTGTGTTTATGAAGAGGAAAGTGTTGCTGTAGGGGTATTCCACACTGTTGCGCACCTCCACGAGGAAGTTGAACAGGTGCACTGTGTCGTCCACATCGACGTCGAAAGTCAGCGTGTCCTGCGGCAGCCAGCCGTGCTCGTTCACGCTGCGGCTCTCATCGTAGTAGACGCTGCCGTCGCATGCCGCCAATGCCATTGCCGCCATGATGCAGGCTATGTATGTGCAAATCCTTTTCATCGTCTGTCGCGGTTGTTGTTTCCACTGCGGCGCGGAGCGTCGCCACCTTCGCGGCGCTGTTTGCCTTCGGGTTTGTTCTGCTGGCTCTGCTGGCGTATCTTCTGGGTATTGTGGCGTTCCTCGCGTGCGCGGTTGTCACGGTCGCGCCTTTCGCCACGGTCGCCGCCTGGGCGCTGCGGGCGCTCGTCGCGGTCTCCACGGCGGTTGCCGCCTTGTGGCCTGCGGTCGCCCTGCGTCTTGCGTTCATCCTGCCCCACCACACCGTTGCCGCCTTCGCTCAGACGCTGTATCTCGCGCTCCACCTCTTCGCTGTTGGCTTCCGAGGCCAGTGCGCTGGTGGACATCAGCTCCACCTGGTAGTCTTCGAGTTTCTCGGGGTACTGTTGGTTGTGGTTCATTTCAATGATGGCCTTCACGTCTTCGGCCTTGACGGCGATGAGGTCGTTCTCGCCTTCGTAGGCATACCACATGATGCCGCGGAACACGTCGGTCTTCTTGTACAGCGCCAAGCCCTTTTGGAAGCGTATGGCATGGCCCGCCGGCGGGAACTTCTTGAGTGCGTCGGCATAGACCTCGTACTCGAAGTTGAGGCAGCACTTCAGCTTGCCGCACTGGCCGGCGAGTTTCTGCGGGTTGGGCATTATCTGCTGTGTCTTTGCGGCGCCGGTGGTGACGCTCTTGAAGGTGGTGAGCCACGTGGCGCAGCACAGCTCACGGCCGCAAGTGCCTATGCCGCCCACCTTGCCGGCCTCCTGGCGCACGCCTATCTGCTTCATCTCCACGCGCACCCGGAACTCTTCGGCCAGCACCTTTATGAGCTCGCGGAAGTCCACGCGTGCATCGGCTGTATAGTAGAAAATGGCCTTGGAGCGGTCGCCTTGGTACTCCACGTCGTTCACCTTCATGTCGAGCCCCATGTCCGCCACAATCTGGCGTGTACGTATGAGGGTGCGATGCTCCTCGCGCATGGCGACGTCCCAGCGCTCGATGTCGGCCTCCTTGGCGCGGCGGAAGAGCTTGCGCACGTTCTCCGAGTCGGGGCTTATCCTGTGTTTGCGCATCTGCAGGCGGCAGAGCTCGCCAGTGAGGCACACTATGCCTACGTCGTGCCCGGGCTGTCCCTCCACGGCCACAATGTCGCCTTCGGTGACTTCCAGCCCATCGGGCAGGCGGTAGAAGTCCTTGTGGTTGTTCTTGAAGCGCACCTCCACGCAGTCGAACGGGCGCATGGTTGGCTGCCGTATGCCTGCGAGCCAGTTGGTGGCCGTCACCTTCGAGCAACTCTGGCGCTCGCACTGGCTCACGGGCTGGTAGCTCTTCGGGCAGTGGTTGCAGCCACGGCTCAGGTATACAGGCTCGTCGTACTTCACCCACGGTATCTCAGGGTCGGGCTCCAGGTAGGGGTCCAGGGCGCTCTCCTCGCTGTGGTATTCCTCGACTTCGGGGTTCTCGCGCTCCACGGTGGCCTTCTTCGTCTCGCGGGCTTTGCGCCTTTCGCGCATGAATGCCTCTATGTCTTCCGCCGAAGCAACGGTCTCTTCGCTATCGAGCACCGGCTCCTGCGGCATCTTCTCAAGTTCTTTGTCTTTGTTCTCTTCCATAAAAAAATTATCGTTTCTTCAACGCCTTGCTCATGTTGAACGACAGCTGCATCAGCGCTATCTTGGCGTTGGCGTTGCGCTCCACGGCCAAGATGGCATCGTCGAGCGCCTTCTCAATCAGTTCTATGTTGTTCACCGTCACCATGGTCGGGAACATGGTGTCGAATTTCTGGTCGCCGGAGCCTATCTCCACGGGCAATCCGGCGGCGCCGTGCAGGAAACAGTCGCGCATGACCCCAAGGGCGTATGTGAGGAACTGCTTCTGCTGCTCACGGTTCAGCGCGGCCATCTTGTCCACCTGCGCTGCCAGTTCCTTCATCTTCAGCTTGAAGAGCAGCCGCAGCCACTCCACCAGCAGCCCCGCGAACTGGGTCCGTTCTGCCTCATTCGCCTTTTCCCCTTCACCTCTCACCATGATGGTCTGCACACGGCTGCGGATGGTCGACAGCATGCGCTCGTCGCTCTCGCACACCAGCATCAGTATGGTGCCGGGCGTGGGCTCCTCGAGGGTCTTCAGCAGCTCGTTGGCGGCGGCTGTGTTCATCTTCTCTGCCATCCAGATGACCATCATCTTCCATCCACCCTCGTAGCTCTTGAGCCCCAGGTCGGACACGATATGTGCGGCGTCGCTCTCGCGTATCATGCCCTGCTTGTTCTCTATGCCCAGGTGTTCGTACCACTCCTCGACGGTGCCGAGGGCATTGCGCTCCAGCAGAAACTCGCGGAACTCCTGCATGAAATCGCCGCTCCAGAAGCTTCCCGTCACCTTGGCCGTTGCCGCCGTCGGGAAGACGAAGTGCAGGTCGGGGTGCATCAGCTGGGCCATCTTCTTGCAGTGCGGGCACTCGCCGCAAGAGTCGGCCCGCAGATCTCCGCCTTCGTAGTGCTGGCGGTTGGTGCAGCCGAGGTATTGCAGGTAGGCCAGGGCCAGCTGCAGTGTGCCGTCGGTGGTGTCGCCGAGCACCATCTGGGCATGGCTCACGCGCCCGCTGTCGATGATTTTCGTCAGCCGGTTTATCACATCTCTCTGTCCTGCAATGTCTTTGAACTGCATCGTTGGTATGTTTTAACTTGCAAATATACGATTTTTTTAAATTATTAGTATAAAATTTCGCGTTTCCGTATAGAATGAATCTTCGGTGCCTCGCCGTATCCTCTCCGTATCCGCTCCGACTGTTTAACGGTTGTTTTCCGGTTGTTCTACGCTTAAAAACCGTCAAACAACCGTAGAACAATAGGTGAACAGTCGTAGAAGGGTCGGAGAAGGTGCGGAGAATGGGTGTGGAGGACTTTTTTCGGCGGCGCACAATAATCGCGGATGTCGCGCGTTTATAAGGGTACTTTAATTGTAAATTGTGACGGATGAAGCATGTTTTTGTGGTGAATCCCTGCGCCGGCGGCCATGACGGAAGTGCCGGACTTGCGATAAAGATACATGACATATTGAAAGATGCTGAGGTGTATATCACGGTGGCGCCGCGCGACGCCACATGTTTCGTGCGTCAATGGCTCGCCGACCGTACCGGCGAGGATGTGCGTTTCTACGCCTGCGGTGGCGACGGCACGCTGAACGAGGTGGTGAGCGGGGTGATGGAAGGCGAAAGCGGCAATCGGCGAGTGGAGGTGGCATGCTATCCGTGCGGCAGTGGCGACGACTTCGTGCGCTACTGGCAGGGTGTGAATTTTACCGACATTGCCGCCCTTGTCGGCGGCGAGGCAGTACCCGTGGATGTGATGCGTCTGGGCGACCGCTACTGTGTCAACACGTTGAACTACGGCTTCGAGGCTGCGGTGTGCCACGCGATGGCCACCGTGCGCCGTGTGCCGCTGCTGGGCGGCGGCATGGCCTACACGACAGGCATCGTGGCGAGTCTGGCCACGGGCCGCAGAAACCGCTGCCGCGTGACGGTGGACGGCGAGCTGTGGCTCGACGGCGAGGTACTGCTGCTCTCGGTGGCCAACGGGCAGTATGCGGGCGGCGGCTACCATTGCGCCCCCCGCGCCAAGAACGACGACGGGCTGTTGGAGGTGATGGCTGTGACGCCGATGTCGGTGGCCCGCTTCGCGAAACTGATAAAATACTACAAGAACGGCGAGTTGCTCGACCGCGATGAGCTGCGCACGCTGGTGAGCTATCGTCGCGGCAGCCGTGTGGTCATAGACCCGCTGCGCGACTCATACGTGGCCACCGACGGCGAGATAGTGCCCGGCCGCCGCTTCGAGGTGGAGTGCCTGCACCGCGCAATCAACTTTGTGATACCGAAATAGCAAGACGATGGAAAGCTTACCTGCAATATTCATGGACTTGGCGCTGATACTGGTCACCGCCGGTGTCATCACCGTTATCTTCAAATGGCTCAAACAGCCCCTGGTGCTGGGCTACATCCTGGCCGGTTTCTTCATCGGGCCTTACTTCCCGTGGTTCCCCGTGGTGGGCGACGCCACGAGCGTGCGTGTGTGGAGCGACATCGGCATTGTGTTCCTGATGTTCGCCCTTGGCCTTGAGTTCAGTATCAAGAAGCTTAAGAAAGTGGGCGGCACGGGGGCCATCACGGCACTCACCGAGCTCTTCATCATGTTCTTGATAGGCAACGTCGTGGGCCACATACTGGGCTTCAAGAGTATGGACTGCATCTTCCTCGGCTGCATGCTCAGCATCTCGTCCACGGCTATCATCATCAAGAGTTTCGATGACCTCAAGCTGAAGCAGCAGAAGTTCACCTCTACGGTGACGGCGGTGCTGGTGGTGGAGGACATCATAGCCGTGCTGCTGTTGGTGGTGTTGAGCACCATCAGCGTCAGTAAGACTTTCGACGGCGGACAGTTGGTGTGGAGTATGGTGAAGCTGGTCTTCTTCCTGATAGTGTGGTTTGTCTTCGGCATATATCTGATACCGACTTTCCTGCGCTGGATGCGCAAATACATGACCGAGGAGACGCTGCTGCTGGTGGCCGTGGGCCTGTGCTTCGGTATGGTCGTCATGGCCGCGCACGCGGGCTTCAGCACTGCCCTTGGCGCTTTCGTCATGGGCGCCATACTGGCCGAGACTATAGAGGCCGACGTGATACACCGCCTTGTCACGCCGTTGAAGAACCTGTTCAGCGCTGTGTTCTTCGTGTCGGTAGGCATGCTTGTGCAACCTTCTGTGCTGGGGCAGCATTGGCTGACGGTGATTATCATTGCCCTGAGCATCATTGTCTTCAAGAGCATGGCGGCGACGACTGGTGTGCTGCTCAGCGGCAAGCCTCTGAAGACGGCGGTGCAGAGCGGCTTCTGCTTCTGCCAGATTGGTGAGTTCTCGTTCATCATCGCCGGTCTTGGCTTGAGTTACGGCGTCATCGACGAGAACCTATACCCGATAATAGTGTCCGTGTCCATACTGACGACCTTCGTGACACCCTACATGATCAGGGGGTCGCTGCCGTTCTACAACTGGTTGGAGCCCAAGCTGCCTGCCAAGCTGAAGCAACGCATTGAGGAGTACAGCCAGCACAGTGCCGGCGACGACAGCAGCCGTGTGAGTATAGGCCTCTTTGTGCGCAAGCAGTTGTCGGGCATTGTGCTTCACGGCGTCATCCTTGCGGCCATATCGTTGCTCTCTCTCAGTCTGCTGCGGCCTTTCCTCGACAAGCTCTTTGCGGGCATGCAGATACCGCAGATATGGAGCCGCCTGATAGGTCTTATCGGCACGCTGGTGATAATGTCGCCCTTCTTGTGGGCTGTGGCTGTAAAGAATGTGAGCCGCAAGAGGATAAAGGAGATGTTCGACACTTACCGCTTCAGCCAGGCTGTGGTCATACCGCTGCTGGTGCTGCGTTACTTTGTGGCGCTGTTTGCCGTGGGCTCGGTGATAGCGGGCTATGTGGACTTGGCCGTGGGTTTCCTCATGGTGCTGGCAGTGATAGTGGTGGCCGTGGTGCTCTTCTCGCGTCGCGCCGATGGCTTCTACGGACGTATAGAAGAGAGCTTCAACAAGAACTTCAACCTGCGTCAGGCCCAGGCTTCGTTCCACATACCAGAAGGTATGGAGAATGAGTTCGTGATGGAGCGCCTGCGTGTGACGCCAAGTTCACCGCTTGCTGGCAAGACATTGCAGCAGAACGATATTCGTAAACGCTATGGTGCCAATATAGTCACCATAGAGCGCGGCGACACAGTGATAGACTTGCCGGGCAAGGACGAGATACTGATGCCGTTCGACATGCTCACAGTCATAGGCACCGAGGAGCAGGTCAGCGCCATACGTGGCGACATAGACAAGGAGGCCGACATGCTGGTGCATGACCATTCGGATCACGAGATGCACATGTACCGTTACCATGTGGAGGCCGGTGGGCCTCTGTGTGGTATGCAGATAGGCACGTCGGTACTTGCCAAGAAGCACCACGTCATGGTAATAGCCATTGAACGCGGAGGTGACAAGATAGTGAACCCCAACCGTCATATTGTCTTTATGCATGGCGACCTGCTGTGGTTTGTGTCGCCCGAAAAGCTTACCGTCAGCGGCTTTGAAAAGAAGATGGTGGAGATATGAGGATATGTAGAAAGGAGTGCGATTAAGCATATATGCAACAGGATTATTAACGAAACGGAATGCCTATGAAGCACAATGCATAGTTTCAATATGCACATCAAAGAATAGAAAATAGCGAAGTAGCTTATCTGGTTTTCTGAAAACTTGGACACTTTTCAGCGATTTCTCCCAGAAGGTTGCGGCGATGTTCTCGCTTCATGCGTGGACTTGTACGTTGTAATTGGGAGAAATAGGTAGTCCAAGACCTCAGAAAACCGATGAAGACAATATGAGTACCACGCTTTTTTTATGTGCATATTTCACCCCCTCTAGCCGGTACTGCATAAAATAACGATTAAAAACTCAATTAAGATGAACAAACACATCAAGAAACTGACTATGTTGTTCTTTATGGCAGCAACAATGTTAACAGTCATGTCCTGCGGCAAGGACAGCGAAGATAACGGCACCTCCACTTCCGGTAGTGGCGGTACAACACCAACACCGCCACCGGTGGTGCAGCATGGAAGATTGTATGGTACCAGTTGGTCGCTAAACTATATCTATTTCGACTATGTGAGCGAAATGGAGGCCTATCGCATGAAGTGCACCGCCACGTTGTATTTTGAAACAGATAATGCAGGGAAGCGTGTGCTTAAGACCGACCGCTACAACGTTGACGGCACCTCGTTGATACGTAATGAGCCTGATACTGTCAAGGTGTTTACCTATGTTTACAACGGTGGCGATTCGCAGTACGGCCCTGGTGTATTGTACTGGGAGAATGGTGACAGCACCAAGTTCAATGTTTGCAACTATGGCGATGGAGACCTTATATATACGGAGGAGGATGATCTCCCCGACATGTTCATTCTGCCACAATATTACCTAAACAGGTAATTGCCTTCTTTTGACATGTAATTTGCTGGTGGCTCGCTCCATGATGCGAGCCGCCTTTTTTGCTTCATCGAACACAATATTATTCTTTGGTAGGCGTTATATAATTAAAATAGTTGACAGATGAAGAAAGTGACATTTTTTATATTGGTGGCGGCGTTGCTGTCGTCTGCACCCACGGCGCAGGCGCAGGACGACCGTGGCTTCGAGATTGCCAAGAACCTGGAGATATTCTCCAATGTGTACAAGCAGCTCAACTTGAACTATGTTGACGATGTGGACCCGGGCAAGGCCATCAAGACGGCCATTGACGCGATGCTGTCGTCTATGGACCCGTACACCAACTACTTCCCCGAAAGCCAGATGGAGGATGTGAAACTGCAACTGCTGGGGCAGTACGGTGGTGTGGGTGCACTGATTATGCAGCGCGGTGACTCCATATACATCAGTGAGCCATACAAAGGGTTGCCCGCAGCCGAAGCGGGTCTGAAGGCCGGTGACCGCATTGTGGCTGTCGACGGACAGAGCACCAAGGGTAAGAAGACTCCCGACGTAAGCAGTGCCATGCGTGGTCAGGCTGGCACAGAGGTGACGCTCCGTGTTGAGCGCGCCGGCAAGGAGTTCGACTGCACGCTGAAACGCCGTGAAATCAAGCTGCCCAATGTGCCGTACTATGGTTTTGTCGGCAAGGACAAGGATTACGGCTATATAAAGCTCGACGAGTTTACTACCGATGCGGCAAAGCATGTGCGTGAGGCCTTTGTGGCGTTGAAGAAAGAGAAGCCCGGCATGAAGGGTGTGGTGCTCGACCTGCGTGGCAACGGCGGTGGCCTGATGAACGAGGCCGTTGACATTGTCAACATCTGGGTGCCCAAAGGTACACTGGTGGTGGAGACCAAGGGCAAGGTGGCCAGCAAGAATACCAAGAGCTACACCCGCATGGCACCTGAGGATACCGAGATACCGGTGGCTGTGCTGATAGACAATGCCTCGGCTTCGGCCAGCGAGATTGTCAGCGGTAGCCTGCAGGACCTTGACCGCGCCGTCATCGTGGGTCAGCGAAGTTATGGCAAGGGGTTGGTGCAGAACATACTGCCCATGGCCTACAACAGCCAGATGAAGGTGACGGTGAGCAAATACTATATCCCTTCCGGGCGCTGCATACAGGCAATAGACTACAGTCATCGCGACGAGAATGGCAAGGCTGTTAAGGTTCCAGACTCGCTGAAGACGGCCTTCAAGACCAAAGGCGGACGCACAGTATATGACGGCTTCGGCATAGAGCCCGACGTGGAAGTGGAGCCCGAGTATATGTCCAACCTTGGTGTGGCGCTGGCGCAGAAGTTCCTGGTCTTCGATTATGCCACCGATTACTATCGCAGCCACAAAGAGATTGCTCCGGCCGATCAGTTCGAGATAAGTGACGAGATGTATGCCGACTTCTGTCGCTATTTGAAAGAGAAGAAACTTACGTACAGTACTGTTACCGAGCGTGTCATAAAGGAGCTGCGCGAGGTGGCCAAGGAGGAGAAGTATGATAGCGCCATTGCCGGACAGTTGAAAGCCATGGAAGCTGCCCTCGAGAAGGAGAAGGAAGGCGACCTGCAGAAGCACCGCACCGAAGTGTGTGAGATGCTCAAGGCGGAGCTGTTGAACCGCTACTACTACGACGAGGGCCGCATACAGGGAGCCCTGAAGGCTGACAAGGTTCTGCTACGTGCAATAGACGAACTGAAGAAATAAATCATGTTTCCGGCAAAGGTACATAGGAATATATATATACTGCTTGTGGCCATGCTGGGCTTCTCGATGGTGACATCGGTGTTCCTGGCCAACATGGCGTGGGTATTTATGGGGGCGAACTGGCTGCTGGAAGGCCGCTGGCGCGAGAAGTGGCAGATGGCTAAGGAAAGTCGCTTGTTGCAGGCTTTCGTAGTATTCTATGTGCTAATGCTTGCCGGTATGCTATGGACCTCCGACAGCGTGGCAGGGTGGGGCACATTGCAGGTGTTGCTGCCTATGTTATGTGTGCCGTTGGTGATGCTTACCACACGTCCCATAACGGGTAACGCCCACAAGGCGGTGCTGACAATCTATGTGCTGACCGTATTGGGTGTCTCCATCATCGGCCTTGTGCGTTGGCTCACCATGCCGGATTTGCCGTACAGGTCTATAGTGCCATATATATCGCACATACGGTTTGCTCTCAGCTGTTGCATGGTGGTGTATCTTTGTGTGGGTACTATGGTCGACGGCAGCGCGAAGTTTATGCGCTGGTTTACTGTGCCGCTTATTGCGTGGATGATTGTATTTATGGTTATTATCCACTCGTTTACGGGCATTATTGTGTTAGCATTTGTGTCGTTGGTGATGCTACTGACGCGCTGGCGTCGGTGGCCGCTTATTGTGCTGTGGGTGCTGCTTGTGGGTGGAGCCATAGGCATTGTGGGATATGAGGTGAAGAACTACTATAATATGATACCTATGGCCGTAGAGCCGTTGCAGGAGTTTACAGTGAACGGCAGGCCATATTTACACGCGCAGGATGGCATTATAGAGAATGGCAACTATATTGACAACTATGTGTGTGAAGAGGAGTTGCGCACCGAGTGGAACCGCCGCAGTATGCTCGATTACGACAGTGAGGATGCTCGCGGATACAGTATCAAGTTTACGCTTATCAGATATCTCAATGCCTTAGGCTTGACAAAAGATAGCGTTGGCGTTGCGGCACTCAGCGACGCACAGATAGCCTCTGTGGAGGCAGGTGTGGCCAATCCCGTCTATGAGGACGGCACTGTCATGCGCAAGATGGTGTACACAATGCTGCTTGAGCGTGAGTTCTACGTGCATACACATGCAGTGGCTGGCTTCACCATGCTACAACGTCTGGAGATGTGGCGAGCTGCATCGCATGTTATAAGTGAACATCCGTGGTTTGGTGTCGGCACCGGCGACGTTGTAGGCGCTATGGACGAATACCTCACAGCCTGCGGCAGTGAGCTTGCAGGCAAGCGCATGAACTGCCACAGTCAGTACCTCGGTATAATGGCAGCTCTGGGTATAGTGGGGTTTGCCATAATACTGTTTCTTTTCCTCCGAGCCATGTTGCCGTTGCGCAGGTTCAGTGCTACCATGTCCGGTACCCTAATGCTGCCGTGGCTTCTCACCGTCCTTATCTCTATGGTCACTGAAGACACCCTCGCCACCCTTGCCGGCATCATTTTCTGTACCTTCTTCCTGGCTTTCAGAAACAGGTGATGAAAAAATTATTTCTCCATGTCGCAAAAAGTGCGTATCTTTGCACTTGAAATTAAAACCGAATATTAATCCTAAAACATCAAGACAATTATGAGCAAAAAGTTTATCTGCCCCGTGTGCGGCTACGTCTATGAAGGCGACGAGATGCCCGAGAAATGCCCCATCTGTGGCAAACCTATGCAGGAAGTGAAGGAAGACATCAAGACCTGGGCCGCTGAACATATCGTTGGCGTTGCCAAGGACGCTCCCGAGGACATCAAGATGGACCTCCGTGCCAATTTCGAAGGCGAGTGCAAGGAAGTCGGTATGTACCTGGCCATGGCCCGTGTGGCTCATCGCGAAGGCTATCCCGAGGTGGGTCTCTATTGGGAGAAAGCTGCCTTTGAGGAGGCTGAGCACGCCGCCAAGTTCGCCGAACTGCTGGGTGAAGTGCTGACTGACAGCACCAAGGAGAACCTTAAGATGCGCGTCGATGCCGAATACGGTGCCACCGCTGGCAAGACCGACCTCGCCAAGCGCGCCAAGGCCCTCAACCTCGACGCCATCCACGACACCGTCCACGAGATGGCCCGCGACGAGGCCCGCCACGGCAAAGCCCTAGAAGGTCTGCTCAACCGTTACTTCAAATAGTAGATTCCAATGTCGTTCCGCACCACCATATCCTATGTGCTGTGGCCACTGACCATGTGGTACGCCGTAGGCGTGGCGGTGCGGAACCTTTTTTATGCCCTAGGCCTGAAGCGACAGGCTGCGCCGCACATCACCACTATCGGCGTGGGCAACCTCTGCACCGGAGGCAGTGGCAAGACTCCTCATGTGGAATATCTGTTGCGCCTGCTCTCCGACAAGTACACCACAGCCATCCTCAGCCGTGGCTACAAGCGCAAGAGTAAGGGATTCCTCCTCGACGACGGCACCCACAACGCCATGCTCCTCGGCGATGAGCCCGCCATGATAGCCGCCAAATACCCCAACGTGCAGGTGGCTGTATGCGAGAAGCGTGTGGAAGGAGTGCGCAGGCTGATGGCTCAGGAACGTATCGAAAAGCAGGGCGACGAGGAGGTCCATATCTCAACCGCCCCGCAGCTCATCATTCTTGACGACGTCTTCCAGCACCGCGCCATCAAGCCCAGCGTAAACATCTTGCTTACGGAATACGGCCATCCTTACTTCAAGGACCACATCCTGCCCTATGGCAACCTCCGCGAGTTCAAGAGCGGACGTCTGCGTGCCGGCATCGTCATCGTCACCAAATGCCCTGCCGTGCTCAACCCCGTCGAAAAGCACAATATCATCCAGGATCTCAAGCTGCAGAACTTCCAGAAGGTCTTTTTCTCCTACCTCAAGTATGGCCCTCTGCAGACTCTCGACGGCCGCCCCGCCGGCATCGACCTGCGCCGCGTGGACAATATCCTCGCTGTCACCGGTATTGCGCACCCCGACCCCATGGTAGCGGAACTGCGGCGCAGCACCAAGGTGCAGCACATGGCCTTCGCCGACCATCACGATTTCAACAGTCGCGACATCAATCGTATCCGCGACACATTCACTGCCCTCAAGGGCTCAAACAATATCATCGTCACCACCGAAAAGGATGCCATGCGTCTGCAAGGCAAAACGGGCAACCTGCCCGTCTATATCCTTCCCGTCGAGGTGGCATTCCACAAGACTACCGAACGCGACTTCGACTTCCTCATCGAATTCACCGTCCGTGAGAACATTTCGTTCCTCAGCAAATTGAGTATTTGGAGCTGAGCTTTAGAAGCCCATGCCGAACATGTGCCAGTACTGCGCCTCAAGGTCTGTCCAGGCGGCACGCGTGTTGTCGTACACCTGCTGTGTGTAGGCGTTGAGCAGCTTGTCGGCCTTGGCGGGGTTCTTCATCCCCTTCACGTTGTCCTCAAGGTTTTTCAGTCCGCTGAAGGCCGCACCCTCGTGGTGCATGACGGCAGCCATGTGCTGCTTCTTGGTGCGCTGCCACGCCACCGTGGCCAGCTTGTTGGCGCGGCGGTACTGCCACAGCCATGTACCCTCGTCGTATTTCTTCTGGCCGCAGCGGCCGAAGGCTTCGGGCAACGCAGTGGTGCCGCAGAACACCGGTATGTGGGGGCTCTGGGCCGGATTGTCGACCGACACCCAGCAGATGCCGCCCACCTGGTCGGGCAGCCAGTCGCGCAGCTGCGCCACAAACGAGTACGAGCACCACGCCACGCTCACCGTCCGCTTGAAGTTGACGGTGCCGGGAGCCAGCATGTTCAGCGTCTGCTGCATAGTGCTGCCCATCCACGGGTTGGCCACGGGGCTCACCACAGTGTCCTTGTAGGTGCTGCCGTCGTCGCGTTTGCGGTCCACCACCACCTTCAGGTTCTTGCACATGTCCATGTCGGTGCCCTCGTAGGTGGAGCGCAGCAGCTCCATCACGTCGGTCACGTCGACCTGGGCGTCGGGCTTCACCGAGAAGGGCAGTTCCGGCATGTCATACGTGAAGCCCTGCGAAGGGGCCAGGGCGTTGAATATGTAGTACTCGCGTTCGCGGAAGTTGCGGCCGTTGGCCCACGATGTGTTGAAGGCTTTCCAGAAGCAGAACTCTCCCTCGCCGTCCCACAGGTAGTATTTCTTGGCCACCTCCTCGATGTTGTCCGAACACATGAAGTAGTCGGGATTGTTGCGCTGCAGACGCCCGATGCGCGGAATATTGCAGCTGACGGCCACATGGTCGTCGGGCACGCGCTGTGCGGCCCACACGGCGCCCAGCTTCTCCGGACCTTCGCCCAGTATCTCCATCTGCCACACTTCCTTGCGGTCGGCAATGGTGATGCACTCGCCTCCGTCGCCGTAGCCATACTTGGCCACCAGCTGCGCGATGAGGCGTATGGCCTCCCTCGCCGTCGAGCAACGCATCAGCACAATGCGCTCCAACTCCTCGATGAGGAACATGCCGTTCTCGTTCACCAGAGTGTCGGGCCCGCTGAATGTGCTCTCGCCAATGGCCAGCTGTTTCTCGTTCAGACAGGGGTATGCGGTGTTGAGATATGCGTAGGTGGCATCGCTCATGCCGACAGTTCCCACATTGCGCACGCCCGTGGTGTCGTCGGGGCTCACGGTGTGCAGCGTGCCCTTGCGCACAGTGTGCTTGCGGCCCTTCTCGGCCTTCTGCGCGGGCTCGATGGTCATCCACGTGCGGTAGCGTCCGTCGCAGGTGTGCGACGTGATGACGCTGCCGTCGGTACTCGCGCGCTTGCCCACCATTATCGAGGTGCAGCTTTCCTTGTGGTTCACCTGTGCCGCCACGAGCATGGGCAGCACCGTAAGTAGCAGAATGACTATTCTTTTCATGTTTTGCAGTAATTCTATTTTGCTGCAAAGATACGAATAAAATGCCAATCCGCAGCCACTCCACCGTATTTTCTCCGACGTCGCTCCGGCATTTCTACGGTTGTTCACCGGTTGTTCTTCGGTTATTAACCGTTAAACAACCGGTGAACAACCGTTAAACAGTCGGAGCGGCTACGGAGCGGGTACGGCGAAGCGGCATGGCGGTGCCTGATTATTATGCCGGTTGTACAATTTTTTCGCACACGCGACGTTATACGCTAAAACAATCTGGCAATGATAACTATAGGCATAACTGGGACGCTGGGCGCCGGCAAGGGCACCATCGTCGACTATTTGGTCAAGGAAAAAGGCTTCGTGCACTATTCGGTGCGCGCTTTCATTACTGAGGAAATCAAGCGTCGCGGGCTCGACGTGAACCGCGACACGATGGCAATGGTGGGCAACGATCTGCGCGCCAAGCATACGCCGTCGTACATTGTCGAGGAGCTTTACAAGCAGGCGTCGGCTTCGGGCTGCAACTGCATTATCGAGAGTGTCCGCACCCCCGGCGAGGTCGAGGCTTTGCGCGGCAAGCCGAGCTTCTACCTTTTCGCGGTCGACGCCGACCCCAAGGTGCGCTACGAGCGTGCCGTGTTGCGCGGCTCGGAGACCGACCATGTCTCCTACGAGACCTTCATCTCCAACGAGCAGCGCGAGATGGACAACAGTGACCCCAACAAGCAGAACCTTAAATACTGCATCGAGCACGCCGACTTCCGCTTCGACAATGGCGGCACGTTCGAGGATTTGCACCGCCAAGTGGAGGAGGTGCTCGGTCGGATTACATACCACCGTCCCAGCTGGGACGAGTATTTCATGGAGCTGGCCAATGCCGCCAGCCGCCGCGCCACGTGCGACCGTGGCCGTTCGGGCTGCGTCATTGTGAAGGACAAGCAGCTGTTGGTCACTGGCTATGTGGGCTCGCCCAGCGGCCTGCCCCATTGCGACGAGGTGGGACACCTGTTCCGCCAGACCATAGATGCCGACGGTCATATAAGCACCCACTGTGTTCGCACGGTGCATGCCGAGCAGAACGCTATCTGCCAGGCGGCCCGTCGCGGCATAGCCCTCGACGGCGCCACGCTCTACTGCCGCATGACCCCATGCCGCACCTGCGCCATGCTGATTATCAACTGCGGCATCAAGCGGGTGGTGTGCGAGCGCAAATACCATGCCGGTGCCGAGAGCGAGGAGCTTTTCCGCCAGGCGGGCATACAGCTGGAGTTTTTCCACGACGAGGTGCAGCAGTACGAGAATCAGTGAGCCGGCATGTACGAGTACCATACACTGCCTAACGGCATCAAGATTATACTGAGCCACACGCCTTCGAAGGTTGTATACGCCGGCGTGTATATCAACGTCGGCTCCCGCGACGAGAAGGGGGCGGACGAGGGCATGGCTCATTTCATCGAGCATTCGCTTTTCAAAGGCACCACACACCGCAAGGCCTACCACATACTCAACCGCATCGACGGGGTGGGGGGCGAGCTCAACGCCTTCACCACCAAGGAGGAGACATGTGTCTACACTACCTCGCTGGTCGAGCACCTGCCGCGTTGCCTCGAGCTGTTCGCCGACATCCTGTTCTGTTCCACTTTCCCCGAGGCGGAGATTGAGAAAGAGCGCGAGGTGGTGGTCGAGGAGATAAACAGCTACAGCGACCTGCCGGCGGAGCTTATCTACGACCAGTTCGAAGAGCTGGCTTTCGAGGGGCATCCCTTGGCACACAACATACTGGGCACCAAGCGCAATGTGCGGCGCTTCACGCCGGAACGGTTGCGGCGCCACATGGAGCTCAACTACACGCCGTCGCGTATGGTTGTCAGCGTGGTGGGAGACGTGGAGTTCAAGCGTCTGGTACGCATGTGCGAACGCTATTTCGGTGGCTTCGGCAACCATGTGTCGGCGGTCGACCGCAGCGTGAAGCCGGTCTTCCACCGCTTCGAGCGCACCGTGCACAAGCGTACGCATCAGGCTCACATACTCATAGGCTGCGAGGCACCTAACATATACAATCCTGACAAGACGGCTTTTACGCTGATTAACAATATCCTTGGTGGGCCGGCGATGAACTCGCGCCTCAATGTGTCCATACGCGAGCGCTACGGCTTCTGCTATAGTGTCGAGTCGCAGTATGTGCCCATGTCCGACACGGGGCTGTTCTACATCTACGCCGGCGTCGATCTCGATGCGCAGGAGCGTGCCCTGCAGCTCATGCGTCGCGAGCTGGAACGCATGGCCACCGTCAGGCTCACGCCGCAGCAGTTGCGCATGGCACAGCGCCAGTTCATCGGCCAGATGGCCATCAACAACGACAACGGCAGCAACGAGATGCAGAGTATCGGCAAGGCGAGCCTTAACTTCGAGCATGTCGACACCCTTGAGGAAATGAACGCCGACATAATGAACCTCACGCCCGACGAGGTGCTGCGTGTGGCACAGAGCCGCTTCGCCCCCGAGGGTATCAGTACGCTAATCTATAATTAAACGATATGAGACCGATAGTTAGTATCATCATGGGCAGCACCAGCGACCTGCCGGTCATGGAGAAAGCCTGCCAGTTCTTTGAGGAGATGGAGATACCGTTCGAGGTCAACGCCCTCTCCGCACACCGCACGCCCGTCGAGGTTAGTGACTTCGCCCGTGGCGCCGCCGGCCGTGGCATCAAGGTCATCATCGCCGGCGCCGGTATGGCTGCCGCCTTGCCGGGTGTCATCGCCGCCGAGACGCCGCTGCCGGTAATAGGCGTGCCCATCAAAGGCTCGTGCCTGGAAGGTCTCGACGCCACCTTTGCCATCATGCAGATGCCTCCGGGAATCCCCGTGGCCACCGTGGCCATCAACGGCGCACAGAATGCTGCCATCTTGGCCATGCAGATGCTCGCCCTCGGCGACGACGCCATGATGCAGAAACTTGTCGCCTATAAGGCAGGCCTGAAGAAAAAGATTGTCAAGGCCAACGAAGACCTGGCCAAGCTGGAGTACAAGTTCAAGTGCTAAGCACCGCAGCTTAGGAAAATAAAGAAGGGCACCCATGTAGGTGCCCTTCTTTTTGTACTCCCGCAGGGAATCGAACCCTGATCAAAGGTTTAGGAAACCTCTATTCTATCCATTGAACTACAGGAGCAGTCGCAGACTATTATAGTTTGCGTTTGATTTCGATGACTTCGTAGGCTTCGACGATGTCGCCGACTTTGATGTCGTTGTAGTTTTCGATGTTCAAGCCGCAGTCCTGGCCGCTGACCACCTCTTTGACGTCGTCTTTGAAGCGCTTGAGTGAGGCGAGCTTGCCGGTATAAACCACGATGCCGTCGCGGATGATGCGGATGTTGCTCTGGCGGTTGATTTTGCCGTCGAGGCACATACAGCCGGCGATGGTGCCGACCTTGCTGATCTTGAAGGTTTCGCGAATCTCGAGGTTGGCCACGATCTTTTCCTGCGTCTCGGGGGCGAGCATACCCTCGATGGCGTCCTTGAGCTCGTTGATGGCGTCGTAGATGATGCTGTAGAGGCGGATGTCGATGTGCTCGGTCTCGGCCATCTTGCGGGCGCCTACGCTGGGACGCACCTGGAAGCCGATGATGATGGCGTCGGAGGCCATGGCCAGCGTGACGTCGTTCTCCGAAATCTGGCCCACGCCCTTGTGGATGACGTTGACCTGCACCTCTTCGTTGCTGAGCTTGAGTAGCGAGTCGCTGAGGGCCTCGACGGAGCCGTCCACATCGCCCTTTACGATGATGTTTAGCTCCTTGAAGTTGCCGAGGGCGCGGCGGCGGCCAATCTCCTCGAGGGTGAGGTGGGTCTGGGTGCGTATGCCCTGCTCGCGCTGCAGCTGGGTGCGCTTGGCGGCGATGTCCTTGGCCTCTTTCTCGTTCTCCATGACGTTGAAGGTGTCGCCGGCCTGGCAGGCGCCGGTAAGTCCGAGGAGCAGCACAGGCTGCGATGGACCGGCGGACATGACCTCTTGGTTGCGCTCATTGTACATGGCACGCACACGGCCTGCGATGGCACCGGCCACGATGGGGTCTCCCTTGTGGATAGTACCTTCCTGCACAAGTAGCTTGGCAATGTAGCCGCGGCCCTTGTCGAGGGCGCTCTCGATGACGACGCCTTTAGCGCGCTTGTTGGGGTTGCCCTTCAGTTCCATGATGTCGGCCTGGAGGATAACCTTCTCGAGCAATTCCTCGACGCCGATACCCTTCTTGGCGCTGATGTCCTGGCTCTGGTATTTACCGCCCCATTCCTCGACGAGGAGGTTCATGTTGGCCAGCTCGGTCTTGATACGGTCGGGGTCGGCACCGGGTTTATCAATCTTGTTTATGGCGAAGACGATGGGCACACCAGCCGACTGGGCGTGGTTGATGGCCTCAATGGTCTGCGGCATGATCTTATCGTCGGCAGCGATGACGATGATGGCGATATCGGTCATCTTGGCACCACGGGCACGCATGGCGGTAAAGGCCTCGTGGCCAGGAGTGTCGAGGAAGGTGATCTTGCGACCGTCGGCAGTCTGCACCTCGTAGGCACCGATGTGCTGGGTGATGCCGCCCGCTTCGCCGGCGATGACGTTGGTCTTGCGGATATAGTCGAGCAGCGAGGTCTTACCGTGGTCAACGTGACCCATGACGGTGATGATGGGATTGCGCGGCACGAGGTCCTCGGGACGGTCCTCTTCTTCAATCTTGTGGATGGTATTCACCACATCCTCATCGGCGAAGTTTACCTGGAAGCCGAACTCATCGGTAATAAGCTTGATGGTCTCGGCATCGAGACGCTGGTTGATGCTCACGAAGATGCCGACGGACATGCAGGTGGCGATAATCTTGGTCACCGGCACGTTCATCATGGTGGCCAGCTCGTTGGCAGTGACGAACTCGGTCACTTGGAGCACGTTCTGCTGCTCCATCTCGTGCATCATCTCCTCCTCCATTTGGGCGTGGACTTTCTGGCGCTTCTCACGGTTGTGCTTGGAGGTCTTTGACTTGCCGAGGGGCGAGAGTCGGGCGAGGGTATCGCGTATCTGCTTCTCAATCTCGTTGTCGTCAATTTCGACGGGCTTCTTCTCCTCTTTCTTTTTCTTCTTCTTGCCACCGGCATCCTGCTGCTTGGCAGCGTTCTTCTGGCTTTCCTTGCGGGCTTTCTCTTTCTCCTTGCTCTCCTTCTTGGCCACCTCGGCGCCAATCTTCTTAACTTCCTGTGCGCTGACAGCCTCTTTCTTGGTGTGCTTACGTTTACGTTTGCTGCCGGGGGTGTCGGCACCATCCTTGCTGAATTGGCTGAGGTCTATCTTGTCGAGGACCTTGGGGCCTTCGAGCTTCTGGTATTGGGTCTCGATGAACTCGGGTTCGGGCTTGGCGGGCTCGACGGGCTTGGGTGCCTCGACATTTACCGCTTCGGGAGCAGGCTGCGGTTCGGCCTTGGGAGCTTCGGCCTTTTGCATCTTGGGTTTGGCGGCAGCGGCGGGCGATATGGCGGGCTCACGCTTTTCACCTTTCTTGTGCTTCTTCTTGTCGGGACGTGTGCGCTGGTTGATGGCGCTCAGGTCCACGGTGCCAACCACCTTGAAGGGGCTGTCGCTCTGGACCGTTTCATTCTGACTTTCCTCCTGCTCGGGGATGTCTTCTGCCGTTGTCTCCACAGGTTCTTCGTCGTGGCTTTCAACCATGTGCTCAGGTTCTTCCACCGGAGCCTCTTTCTCTGCGGGCTCGGTTTCTTCCATGACGGGTTCCTGCACATGAGCGGCTTTTGGGGCGGGAGTGGCGCTCTTGTGCGAGGTGTAGCCTTTGATGACCACCTCTTCGGGCTCGGCTTCGGCTTCGGGTTTGGCGCTGAGCTCAACCACACGGTTGCTGCCTGCCGACATGAGTTCTATCTTGTCGGCTTCTTCCTTTACCTTGCGTTCGCTGTCGAACGCCGTGGCCAGCAGCTCATACTGCTCCTCGCTAATCTTCGTGTTGGGGCTCTGCTCCACTTGGTGCCCCTTCTTGGCAAGGTACTCCACGAGGGTCTGTATGCCCACGTTGAAATCCTTGGCCACCTTGTTCAGTCTGAAACTTGCCATATCTTGTCGAGTCCTTTCTTTTGTTTTTTATTCAAATTCAGCCTTGAGTACTTCAATGACGTGGTCGATGGTCTCCTCTTCGAGGTCGGTGCGGGTCATCAGCTCTTCCTTCGGCAGGGCGAGCACGCTCTTGGCGGTGTCGCAGCCAATCTTGATGAGCTCGTCGATAATCCACTGGTCGATCTCGTCGTTGAACTCCTGCAGTGCCACGTCGTCGTAGTCCTCGTCGCTGTCGCGGAACACCTCAATCTCGTAGCCAACGAGCTTGGAGGCCAGCTTGATGTTGTAGCCGCCCTTGCCGATAGCCAGGCTCACCTGGTCGGGCTGCATGAACACCTCGGCCTTCTTCTCCTCCTCGTTGATCTTGATGCTGCTGATCTTGGCGGGTGAGAGGGCACGCTGTATCATCAGGTCGACACGCGGAGTGTAGTTGAGCACGTCGATGTTCTCGTTGCGCAGTTCGCGCACGATGCCGTGGATGCGGCCGCCCTTGACGCCGACGCAGCTTCCCACGGGGTCGATGCGGTCGTCATAGCTTTCCACAGCCACCTTGGCGCGCTCGCCGGGCTGGCGCACGATGTTCTTGATGGTGATGAGGCCGTCGTAGATCTCCGGCACCTCGGCTTCGAGCAGGCGCTCCAGGAAGATGGGCGTCGTGCGGCTCAATATGATGCTGGGGTTGTTGTTCTTCATCTCCACCTTGAGCACCACGGCGCGCACGGTGTCGCCCTTGCGGAAGTGGTCGCTGGGTATCTGCTCGCTCTTGGGCAGCACGAGCTCTATCTTCTCGTCGTCGAGCACCAGCACCTCTTTGTTCCAAGGCTGGTAGACCTCGCCAACGATAATCTCGCCGACTTTCTCTTTGTACTTCTGGAAGATGAGGCTCTTCTCGTAGTCCTGAATCTTGCCCACGAGGTTCTGGCGTATGCTGAGGATCTCGCGGCGGCCGAACTCGGTCATGAGGATGGGCTCCGAGAGTTCTTCGCCCACCTCGAAGTCGTCCTCTATCTTGAGGGCGTCGCTGATGGCGATCTCGCGTGCGGGGTCCTGTACGGCGCCGTCGTCGACAATCATGCGGTTGCGGAAGATCTCAAGGTCGCCCTTGTCGATGTTGACAATGATGTCGAAGTTGTCTTCCGTGCCGAAATGTTTGGCCAGCGCCGAGCGGAACACCTCTTCCAGAATGCGCATCAGTGTCTCGCGGTCGATGTTCTTAAATTCCTTGAATTCCTGAAAGGAACTGCTCAAGTCTTGGTTCTTTGCCATATCTTTGTATGTTTTCTGTTCTTAAAACTTTATTGCCACACGGGCGCTCTTGATGTCGCGGTAGGCGAAGCGGAGCGTCTCGGCGGGTTTCTTCTTGGTGCCCGTGGTGCGGATGACGATGCCCTCGTCCGAGGCGTCCTCGAGGGTGCCGTCGGCGCGTTCGCCGTCGACGGTGACCACCTCCAGGTCGCGTCCCACGTTCTTGCGGTACTGGCGAATGAGCTTAAGAGGCTGGTCGGCGCCGGCGGAGCTCACGTCGAGGGCGAAGTCCTCCACGTCGCGGTCCAGCTGGCTCTCGATGGCGCGGCTGAGCTCTATGCAGTCGTCTATGGTGACGCCGTTGTCGCCGTCGATGTCAACATAAATGCGGTTGTCGGGCGTGATTTTCAGGTTCACGAGGAATTTATCGCTGCCCTCAAGCGCGTTGTTTACGAGTTCTAATATCTTGATTTTCTCTATCATATCAACAAAAAGAGAGGTTCTCGACCTCTCTCATTCCGCTGCAAAGATACGCACTTTTTCCAAACTGGCAAAATTTTTTTTACTGACGGCACGAAGTTTCCGCGTCCCCGCTCCGTCTCTGCTCCGACAGAAAACCGTAGAACAACCGTTGAACAGTCGGAGCGGATACGGAGGGGCTCCGGAGAGGCTTGGGAGTGGCCGGACGGAAAAGGTTGCGAATTGTTCGCCGTGTCCACAGTCCTGGCCAGGCCTTCTGAAGGCCTATTGAAGGCCTATTGAAGACCTATGGAAGGGCCACTGAAAGTTGGTGGGCAGGTGTCACCCTGGCGAAAACGGTATTTATGGAAAGAATTTTTGGGGAGAACAAAAAAAATGTGTATATTTGCAGACTTGACAATCAATAGTTATTAACAATAAAAAATTAACAATAAGATGATTACGAAACTTGACGACCTGCTTGAGCTGGTCAAATCGAAAGGTAAGAAACGTCTCGTCGCTGCCTATGCCAACGACAGCCACACCATCGCCGCCGTGAGCGCCGCCATCGACCGCGGTATCGTCGAAGCCACCCTCGTGGGCGACATCGAGACCATGAAGAAAGTCTGCGCCGAAGAAGGTATCGACCCCAACAAGTTCGAGATGGTCCAGGAGGCCAACGACAACAAGGCCGGCGCCCTGGCAGTGAAGCTCATCAACGAGGGCAAGGGCGACTTCCTGATGAAGGGCCTCCTCTCGACCGACAAATACATGCGTGCCATCCTCAACAAGGAGAGCGGCCTGATGCCCGGCAAGAAGAACGACATGCTGACCCACATGGCCGTCATGGAAGTTCCCGCCTACCACAAACTGCTCATCTGCTCCGACATGGCCATCATCCCGGCCCCCGACTTCAAGCAGAAACAGGCCATCATGAACTTCGAGATCAGCGTTGCCAAGAGCCTCGAGAACCCGAAACCCAAAGTGGCAGTCCTCGCCGCTACCGAGCAGGTGTCGACCGGCATGCTTGCCTGCGCCGAGGGTGCATGGCTGGGTATGATGAGCCAGCGCGGCCAGATTCCCGGTGCCATCGTCGACGGTCCTCTGAGCCTTGACTGCGCCATCGACAAGGAGAGCGCCCAGACCAAGAAGCTCACCAGCGAGGTTGCCGGTGACGCCGACTGCCTGCTCTTCCCGAACATCGAGAGCGGCAACATCTTCTACAAGGCCTGCACCAAGTTTGCCAAGGCCGAGCTCGCCTGCATGGTCATGGGTGCCCGCGTACCGTGCGTCCTCACCAGCCGTGGCGACAGCGCCAAGACGAAGCTCTACAGCATCGCCCTGGCCGCCTTGCAGTGCAAATAATGGTTAATGAATAACGATTAGTGGTTAAAGAGGCTGTCGCATTCGTTGGAAGCGCAACCTTTTTAACCACTAATCATTATCATATGACCAATAACTCCAAATCATTAACCTTTAACCATTAAACATTAACCACTATGGACCAGTATTTTGAACACCTGAACAATATAGCCATCACCGTGTGCGACGCCGAGGGCTACGTGCTCGACATGAACCAGCACAGCGCCGACGTGAACAGCCACGGCCACAAGATTATAGGCAACAACCTGATGGACTGCCACCCCGAGCCCGCGAAGACCAAGCTCAAAGGCCTGCTGGAGCACCAGCAGCTCAACGCCTACACCATCGAGAAGACCCTCGCCGACGGCAGCAAGGTGAAGAAACTCATCTACCAGACCCCCTGGTGGAAAGAAGACGGCCAGTTCGGCGGCCTTATCGAGTACTCCATCGAGATACCATTTGAGATGTCGCACTTTGTGCGCCAACCTAAACCCCAACAATGAAACGGCTTGCAATATTGATGATGCTGACCCTGCCGATGTTTGCATGGGCTCAGCAGGGAACTGTGAAAGGCCGTGTGGTGGATGCGCGTACAGGTGAGAACATCGAGTATGCCAACATTGCGCTGCTCAAGGCCAAAGACTCTACGCTTGTCAATGGCACCGTGAGTGAGAGCAACGGCAGCTTCGTCATCACAGCCCCTTATGGGCGCTATCTGCTGCGCGTGACATTCATAGGCTATGAGACCTACTTCCACAGTCAGCCTGTGACCCTCGGCGACAGCCGAAAGGAGGTGAACGTCGGCAAGGTGCAGCTGAAGGCGTATGCCAAGACAATGGAGGCCGTGGAGATCAGTGCCGAGCGCTCGATGGTGGAATACCAGCTCGACAAGCGCGTCATCAACGTGGACAAGAACCTCGTCACCGGCGGCGGTACCGCCACCGATGTGCTGGAGCAGGTGCCCAGCGTGGCCATCGACAACGACGGCAACGTGACGCTGCGAGGCTCCACCAACGTCAAGGTGCTCGTCAACGGACGTCCCAGCGAGTTGCTGGCCAGCGACCTCAGCACCCTGCTGGAGCAGATTCCCGCCTCGACGGTGGAGAACGTGGAGGTCATCACCAACCCCTCGGCAAAGTACGACCCCGAGGGTATGAGCGGCATCATCAATATCAAGCTCAAGGACAAGACTGCAGGAGCCTTGGGCCTCAACGGTGTGGTGAACCTCAACGCCGGAGCGCCGCTGCCATTCATGATACCCAAGGACAAGCAGCAGTTCATTCCCACTGTGATGGGCAACGTGAGCCTCAACTACACCACGGAGAAGTACAACCTGTTCCTCAACATGGACGGCGGTCTGCGCCAGCGCGGCAACAAGTCGAACACGGACATTGAGTACTACAATGCCGACGGCACCACTCGGTCGCACTACGACATCGACCAGTTCAGCGTCAACCCCAACTACATGGGCAGCGTGAAGGTGGGCGGCGAGTACTACTTCGACGACAAGAACAGCCTGTTGCTCAGCTACCAGCTGCGTGGCGGCAACCGCAAGCGCAACAGCGACATCTCGGCCACGGATGTGTTCAACCCCAACGACTCGCTGCATTACGACCAAAAGGGCACGGGAGACAACCGCAATGTCAACCACTCGTTTAATATGCTCTACACAAAGAAGTTCGACCGCAAGGACGAGGAGTTGACCCTGGATGCCACCTTCAGCACCCGCAAAGTGAAGGGCGACGGCATGCAGGAACAGAACTATCGCGACGCCTTGGCACAGGCCGCCAACTACTACCGTCGCGACAGCGAGACTGAGAACCACCACCAGGCACTGAACATCAAGTTCAACTGGCTACGTCCTCTCGACACCTTCTTCGGCAAGGAAGGTTGGCGATTGGAGACCGGCTACGAGGGGCGCATGGACTGGCCAAACCAGAAGGCCGACTACTACAGGAGTACAAGCACGACGAATCATGTGTATGACTCCACTTCGTCAACGCACTTCGACTACCGCCAGCAGGTGCATGCTATCTACGGCACGCTGGGTGGCAACCTCACCGAACACCTGTCGCTGCAGGGCGGCCTGCGCGGCGAGTATGCCTCCATCTACGGCGAAGACCAGAACCACCCCAGCACCAAGCCGGTGGACAAGACCTATTGGCAGCTGTACCCAACGCTGCACCTGTCGTACAAGTTCAGCGACATGCAGAGCATGCAGGTGAGCTACAGCCGTCGTGTGAGGCGTCCCCACATGTGGGACCTCAACCCCTACATGGATGTGCGCGAGGGCGACCAGCTGAGTTTCGGCAACCCCAACCTCGACCCTGAATACACCAATGCCTTTGAGGTGAGCTACAACCTCGGCATCGACAAGGTCAATATATTCACCTCGGCCTATTATCGCCAGACGAACCACATGATAACGCACTACGGCTTTATGTGGACGCCGGAGAACGTAGACCGCTATGCCTGGTGGGAACCCTACAACAGCCAGTATGACGGCTACCGCGCTTCGACACGGTTCAACCTAAGCACAGGCTACAACTATGGCTTGGAGTTCATAGTGGACTGGCAGCCTTTCAAGTGGTGGAAGCTCAATGTGAGTGTCAATCTATACCAGAGCCATATTGAAGGAACCGAGCTGCTCGACAACCGCAGCACACAGTCGTTCCAGGCCAGTGGCAAGTTCAGCTCGTTCATGACACTGCCCAAAGACTGGACGGTGCAGCTCAGCGGCCAGTATTGGGCGCCGTGGCTTGACCTGCAGACCACCATGGACCCGGGCTACTGGCTTGATCTGGCTCTAAAGAAAGATGTCCTGCAGAAACGCGGCACCATCAACCTGCGCGTCAGCGACGTGCTCTGCACAGGTGGCTGGGGCCACACCACCAAGGACGAGCTGATGAACCGCGTGGTGAAGGCCAAACGCCTGTCGCCGACAGTCACCGTGGGCTTCTCGTACAAGATTAACAACGGCCTGAAACAACGTCCGCAGCAACAGGAAGAGGAAGGTGCAGACGAAAGCACAATTTATTGAGCCGCAGGTGCGTGATGCCGATGGACGGCGCGAGGTGCTGGACCCCGTGCGCCGCCGATGGGTGGCGTTGACGCCAGAAGAGGGAGTCAGGCAGTGGGTTATAGGGCTGCTGCATGAACGCTACGGCTACCCGTTGGAGCTAATGCAGGTGGAGGGCGCCATAACCGTCAATGGCATGACGCGCCGCTGCGACATCGTGGTCTTTGGTACCGATGGCAAGCCCCAGATGATAGTGGAGTGCAAGAAGCCCGATGTGGCCATCACGCAGAAGGTGTGCGACCAAGCTTGCCGTTATAATACCGTGCTGCGGGTGCCGTTTCTGCTGCTAACCAATGGTAGGCAGATGGTTACCGTCGAGGTTGATTTCACCAATGGGACTTTGCGGCAACTGCGTGAGCCCAATCATTATATTAAAAAGAGTTAATTTTTGATCGTTTTTAGGCACTCCTCCGTCATATATATATGAACAGGGCAGAAACACGTCAGCAACTAGTAGACCACTATCTGGACTACTACGCGTTGGCGCAGGCCATGCTCGACGATGATGACGATGCGCGTGATGTTGTGCAGGAAGCGCTGGCGAGGACAATGGCTATGCCTCTGTTGCAGAAGCCCGTGGAGTACTGCTATCAGACAGTGAGGCGTGTGGCTGTCGATATGTTGCGCTACAGGATGCGCACACAACCGCTCGACGAGGGTGAACTGACTTATGTGAGCACTGAGGATGACAACTACGCGGCGCTGCTGGAGCGTGTGAGAAAGGTGCGAGAAGGTATGCCGACAGCAATGAGGGCGTTGCTCAGGCTGCGCTACGAGAAAGAGCTCAGTTACATAGAGCTGGAGAAGCTTACAGGCCTCAGTGCTATAACAATCAGGCGCAGACTCAAGGAAGCAAAACGAATGATGAAAGAAAAACTGGAGGAAGATATATGAAGCAAGAGGTGATAAAGGCGTTGCTGGCCAAACGCGAAGCCGGCACGTTGACGGATGAAGAGCTGGAAATGCTGAACCGCTTGACGCGGCGTGACGAAGTCGTCGCCGGTGCTGAGCGGCAGGCCAAAGTCATAGTGACACGCAGACGCAGGGCGCTGGCAGCATGTGTTGCCGCGCTTGTCGTGGCTGGTGCCGCCGGCATGCTATTTATGCAACGTCATGAGACTGTGCCGATGATGGCGCAGAACGAGACTGTGGTGGAAATCCCAGAGGAAGAGAACCTCATTACTACAGTGGAAGTGGAGCCACAGCAGACCGCTGCGGTGAACGTGGAGAAGACCGTGGCGCCTGCAAAGGCCGACAGAAAGCAAGCGACGAAGCCCACCGCCAAAGACCCCGTGGTGATGTGCAACAGCCAGTGCGATGCCGACTCGGTGATTAGCGATATATGGAAATTCCTTACGGCATGAAGCGTATTGCATTATTTATCATGCTGCTCGTCTCGCTCGCAGCACAGGCGCAGACCGAACTTTACAACCGCTACGCGCGGCAGACTGGCGTGAAGGTTGCCTCGGTGTCGGGCTTTGCTATTGATAGTGTGTCGCAAGTAGATGTTACCGTTATCGAGGCAGTTGACGACGAAGGATGGGCCTGGATGAAGGGCGAGTTTTATATTGGCGACTTGGCGGCAGAACAGGAACAGGGCTTGCGCGATGGCAGCGACGTGGTGCTCTTCGCTCGCCGTAGCCGCGCCAACCCCAAGGAGAATGCGCCGGTGGTGGGCGAGGATATCGATGTGGCTGCAAGCTGCTATATGGGGGTCTCCTATCTACAGCGTACGGTGTATATTTTCTGTGCCGACAGTGAGGCCCAAAGTGATGCTATTGCCACTCTTTTGGTGAAAAAAATAATGCATTCAACAAGGTGAGCAGAAAAATATTTTCAATGCTATAATGTCTATGTTACAGATGTTTGGCACATTGTGAAACTATGTGAACAAAAAAATATTTTGCCAGTTTGAAAAATGTGTGTACTTTTGCATCCGCTTTTGAGAGATAAAGCACCACTTGAAAAGGGATTGGTCCGGTAGTTCAGTTTGGTTAGAATACATGCCTGTCACGCATGGGGTCGCGAGTTCGAGTCTCGTCCGGACCGCCAAACACGAAGAGAGCTCTCAGAGATGAGAGCTCTTAACGTATCAACCTATTGACCAGAAATGGGGCTGCTTGGTTTTGACAGCAGGGATAATGGGTTTGTAAGCATGCAGGCTGACGCGCCAGAAGCCTTGAACACAGACGCAAAACAATAATTGGCGAAAACAACTACGCTCTCGCTGCCTAACCGAAGCACAGTAAGTTCGGCTTAATTCCCGCGCAAGGCGCAGGAACGAGACATCTCCCAGCCGCCCCGACCGTCGGCTGCTGACCAGGAGGTGCAGGTAAAGACGGGATAGTCGGTGCGACACCTCTACACGCCGGTGAAGTTTTCAGAGGATAAGGGTGGCCTTGGGTGCCGACGTCCGGAGCCGCCACGAAAACCAACCATCGGATAAGCATGTAGAAAGCACATCTGTTAACTGTTTGGACGGCGGTTCGACTCCGCCCAGCTCCACAGACGAAAACCTTAAACAGGTATACTGTATTATATTATGTGTAACTTATTGATATTCACCCCCCCCCCCCAATAAGCGGCGCACAAAATGTTGCTAATGTAGAGCTTTTCCTTATGCTAATGGTATAGGGAAAAGCTTTTTTTGTTTATGCATACAATATACAATAGATAACAAAATGAAAGAAGTGAAGAAAAAGACCTACCAAGCCCCTAAGTTGACAACCGTCAGTTTCAAGGCTGAGCGCGGATATGTTAGCTCTGGCGAATTCCTTTTTGGCACTTTTGTGCCCGAGGAGCAGACAATAGAGAGTCGCAGTAACACCGGTGGCTACTTTGGAGATGGTGGTGCAGGTGACGAGAGTACATGGTTCTAACTATCAAAAACTATTATTCATGAAAAAGACATTTTATATAATAGCGGTATTTCTTGGTGGTCTTTTACTGATGACGGGCTGCCGTAAAGACGAATTATCCGGTGGCATAATGCTCACCGCCGAAACATTCACGCCAAATGGCACAAAGACATCTGTCAGTGGTAATCAAGTCCATTGGGTCAACGGTGACCAAGTGCGCATTAACGGACAGACTGCCACCGTTGAAGTCAGTGGTAGCGACGCTCGTGCCACGGGTATTGAGAACCTATCCGGTGCAATACGTGCCTATTATCCTGCAAGTATCATTACTGCTTCGGGTGCAGAGAACGAGGGTACAGATAATCCTACAGTGGTGATACCATCAGAATATGTATCATTCTTTAGTAATGGCAATCAGAATATATCCTTGCCAATGGTAGGTAAGGCTAACGAGGGAGCATCCAGTATAAAGCTTTACCATGTTACCGCTGCAATTAAGGTTCGTGTAAAGAATAACACAGAAGTTGACAATACTATTTATTTAGACTCTATTGTTGTCGTCAGTGCTACCCAACAACTAAGTGGCCCTGCATCGGTCAGTAATAATGGTAGCAGCACTACTGTTTCTGGTGCCAGTGACGATTCCCAGTATCGTCGTGTAAAAGTGAAATTCAATGATGGCGTTAGTATCAGTTATGGCTCAATCGTCGACGTCCAAGTGCCCATTCTGCCGATAGCCGAGGTTGATGGGAATGATATAACGTTTAAGGTGTACACTCATAAGGCAGTGTCACGTACAGGAATGCCAACCGTAAACTATAGTTATAATTATAGCCGAGCACTTCATTCCGGGGCTCTTGGACGTAATATTCTTGCTACAACACAGATAGCCGTAACTACGGAGGGCGCAGCAAATAGTTATACTAAAGAGGTTGATCACAGTCTATTCACCATTTATAGGTCAAATTCGGCTCCATATTCATACTCAAAGATTCGTTTTTCCCAAGGTAACCTACAATACCGTGCCTCAGACAACTATTGGCGTTTTGCCGAGCATCAATATGATTATCTTGGCAACGGTGAGAGCTCTGGGAATAATACTGATACCACCGCTAGGAAAACACAAACCAAGTTTATTGACCTATATTTCTGGGCTTCGAGTGGCTATGCAGTGCAACCTTATCTAAGAGCACCAATGTCAACCACAAAACAACCAAAGAGTAATATTGAAGAAACTAATTATGATTGGGGGGTGTATAATAAGAATAAGATTAGTAATGGAGGTACTACGGATTGGAGAACATTAACAACGGCAGAATGGAACTATTTATTATTAACAGGGGCATCTAGAGCTGCTATTGCTCGTTATGTTTTTGCAAAGATTGGAAGCATATATGGATTGATTGTTTTCCCAGATAACTACATACATCCCGATGGTGCGGCAGCACTTACCAATGTAAACGTTGCGAGCACTTGGGCAGGGTGTTATGATGCCACAGAATATTGGAATAAAATGGAACAAGCAGGGGCGGTGTTCCTCCCTGCGGCAGGATATGGAAATAGTTATGCCGGTACAGGAGTGAACCCTGCAAGTACATTAGGCATAAACGAAGCTGGTTGGTATTGGTCAACAACATATTATCCTAGCAATAATCAGGCAAAGGTTTTAAAGATTGCAAACAATATTGCACCAAATATGGCAAACGTGTCCAAAAGTTATTGCTCCGCTGTCCGTTTAGTAACTATTGTTGAATAAGAAGCCTACTACAGGAAGGCGATTTCTTTCATGGCGCAGCGGAGGGGAGTGCCGTCGTGGGCGGTGAGGAGGAGGCGGCCGAAGGAATCGACGCCGGTGATGGTGGCGGTTATTGGGTGGCCTTGGTAGAGGTAATGCGCTTCGATGCCGCGCTTGAACAGGAGGCTGTGGTATTCGTCCCCGGCGTCGGCGCCGTCGCGCAGGGCGTTGTAGCGGCGTTCGATGCACCGCAGCAGTGTCTGTAGCGTGTCTTCGAGGTCATATCCCTCGCCCGTCAGCAGGCGCAGCGACGTGGGATTGGGCACCCAGTCGGGGAACTCCGTCTGGTTCACGTTGAGCCCTATGCCGCAGATGGCCGTGGCGATATAGTCGCCTGCAAGGCGTGCCGATGTCAGCGTGCCGCAGATCTTGTTGCCGCCGGCATATATATCGTTGGGCCATTTGATTTGGGCGGTATGCGGTATGTGGCAGGTGGTAAGGAAATCGGTTATGGCGAGGGCAAGGGTCTGTGTCAGGGCGAACTGCCGTGCGGCCATGAGCCAGACGGGCTTGAGCACAAGGCTGAAGGTGAGGTTGAGGCCCGGGGCGCTGTGCCAGTGGTTGCCGCGCTGGCCTATGCCGGCGGTCTGCTCCAAGGCCCAATAGCAGGTGAAGTCCTCCACCTCAGCGAGGTCGAGGACTTCACAATATTTGTTGGTGGACTCCACAGAGTCCAACTTGATGATTTGCATGGTTTATATATCTCCCGCCTTCGGCGTAATCCATAGATCCAAATAGATTTATAGATTTCCGCGAAGCGGGGGGCATATTATATGGACATTATCTCCTTCTCCTTGGCGGCGAAGATCTTGTCGCATTCGGCGATGTTCTTGTCGGTGATGTCCTGGAGCTCTTTCTCCACCTGCTTCACCTCATCCTCGGGGACTGACTTGTCCTTCAGCTTCTTCACCTTGTCCATGACGTTGCGGCGCACGTTGCGCACGTTGACCTTGGCGTTCTCCACCTCGGTCTTGGCCTGCTTGCAGAGTTCCTTGCGGCGCTCCTCGGTGAGGGGAGGTATGACTATGCGCAGTATGTCGCCTTCGTGCCTGGGCGTGAAGCCGAGGTTGGCGTCGAGGATGGCCTTGTTGATGGCGCCCACGATGGTCTTCTCCCAGGGCTGGATGACGATGGAACGTGCATCGGGGGTGTTGATGTTGGCCACCTGGCTTATCTCGGTCATGGTGCCGTAGTAGTCAACCTTCACACCGTCGAGCATGCCGGGGTTGGCCTTGCCGGCGCGGATCTTTGTCAGCTCCTTCTCCAGGAAGCCGAGCGAGCTCTGCATACTGTTCTTTGCCTCGTCGAGGCAGGCTTTCGATAAATCGTTCATGATATTGTGGTTTTTTATTTGCTAACGATGGTGCCCACGTCCTCGCCTTCGACGACGCGGAGCAGGTTGCCCTGGCGGTTCATGTCGAAGACGTAGATGGGCAGGTTGTTGTCCTCGGCCAGCGCGAAGGCTGTGAGGTCCATGATTTTCAGTTTCTTCTCCAGGGCCTCGCTGTAGCTGAGGTGCTGGTACTTCTTGGCCGTGGGGTCCTTCTCGGGGTCGGCGGTGTAGACGCCGTCGACGCGTGTGCCCTTGAGGATGGCGTCGGCCTTGATTTCTATGGCGCGGAGCGTCGATGCCGTGTCGGTGGTGAAGTAGGGGTTGCCTGTGCCGCCGCCGATGATTACCACGCGTCCCTGCTCCATGGCCTCCACGGCGCGGCGACGGCTCATGGCCTTGCAGATGGGCTCTATGGCCATGCCGCCCAGCAGCTCGGTGCTGACGCCCTGCTTCTCCAGCTCGGCCTGCAGGGCCAGGCTGTTGATCATCGTGGCCAGCATGCCCATGTAGTCGCCCTGCACGCGGTCCATGCCGCCGGCGGCGCCGCTGAGGCCGCGGAAGATATTGCCGCCGCCGATGACGATGCCCACCTGCACGCCGCGCTCCACGACGGCCTTGATGTCGGCCACATATTGGGTCAGCATGGCGGGGCTGATGCCGTAACTTTGGGTGCCCATGAGCGACTCGCCGCTCAATTTGAGTAATATGCGATTGTATCTCATTGGTGTAGTCTTTTGTTTCTTAGTGTTTTGTGCCGAAACTGGCTTCGGTTTTGTACCAACGAAGTTAATATTTTTTTTGAAATTGTGATGAAAAAAATGCAAAACATGCCCTTTTCCTGTCCGCTTCCCCTTCGTAGCCGCTCCGTACCCTCTCCGACAGAAAACCGGTGAACAACCGTAGAACAGTCGGACCGGAGTCGGAGAGGCTACGGAGCGACTGTGGCAATCATGGAGCTGATGTTTGTTTTTAACATTATTTAAATTTTTTTAATAGCGTGGAGGTGTTATGTTTTCTATCTTTGTCTATACAAAAATCAACGGTAAAGTTGGTAATTGTCTGTAGGTTAACGGATAACAATAAATATAAAATATACAACTATGAAAAAAGCATTATTTCTTACGACCCTTTTGCTGAGTCTGTTTGGATTTGGCGCGAAGGCGCAAAGTCACACTCTCACGGTAATCAATGAAGGCGGAGGCTATCTCGTTTGTTACGGCCAAACGTCAAATGGCTATTATTGCTACGATAGCACTACCGTGACGATGACAGAAACGTACTATTTCGTTCAGGCCAGGACCCTTATTCCTTCATGTCCTTGGCTGGATGATGCAGGAGTGACCGAAAACTCTATGCAGGTGATACATTTCTATATCGACGATGTGGAAGTGCCGCTTGTGCAGAGTGACAACATGGAGGTTTACAACTTTCTGGTCGATTACGGCAACATAGTCTATGTGTACCGTATAACAAATGATGCCGACCACAAGGTGCGCGTTGTTTATGGCCCCAACACAACAATTACCGGCTGCCTGCCAGTGTCCGACCTCGAACTTGCAGACAACAGGTCGGGCAGCTTTGTGGCCACGTGGAATGCGTGGTCGACGGTGCAGGGCTACAATGTCAGCTGGACGCCGGTAAATAGTAATCAGGAGCCTATAGGCGCTGCGGTGGTCCATAACCTCGGCCCTGCTGCCACCAGCGACAGCTATGCTCCCGCAGGTGGTACCTCCGGCAAACACTACAAGGTCACTGTCGAGGCAGTGTGCGACGGGAGCACCAGCAGTATTGCGACGGATTATGTCAGTGGCATCAATCTCTATACCGTCACTATTGTCAACAACAGCAACGGCGATGTGCGCTACGGCGACTCAATAATTCATGGCACCGCCCAGTTCCAGGTTTATGAAGGCGAAGGCTATAGTGTAGACATGTACAGCTATTCCCCGGAGTATTCCGGCTATAGTGCTATCGATCCCATGAGTGCACAACTAAAGAAGTTTTACATTAACGGCACGGTCTATAATGCCAGTGATTGGAGTATTAGTGAGGAAGAGACGGGTAAATATCGTCAGTCCTACTCTGTAGGTTACTGTAACGGCAACCGTACCATCGAGACGGTCTTCGGCCCCTATCTTGATGGCATATGCCCGTCAGTGTCACCCTACGATATTTCTGCCGAGCAAGAAGGCAATGGCGCTCTGAGGGTGAACTGGTATTATTATGACAACGACTTGTCCAATATCCAGAATGTAAAAGTTTATGCCATTTCCAGGCAGTATGATTACAGCATCCAGAATTACAGGTATGACACTGTGGCTACAACCACAGTGACTGGCAACGCCACATCGGCGCTGCTGACAGGTCTGCAACCTAACAACAGTTACTATGTGATGGTTCGCGTCAACTGCGGCGAATACGACTACAATGAGACGATGGGCTACATGAGCTATTATGTCAGGCGCATGTACAAAGTGACAATGATTAACGATGGTGGCGGATATATGCACTACAACGACTATAGCTATAGTCCTGATCGTGTTGCCGACACGATGACGGTCAGTGTTTATGATGACAATGACTTTTACGTTAATATGAAGACGCTGGATGCTTCACTTCAGGAGGCATACGGCGTACAGGCCAGTGCTGCCCAGCTCACGCACCTCTATCTCAATGGGCATGAGGTAACACCGGGGGACTGGGGAAACAATATCGCAGGATGGAACTTGGATAAGTATTATTATGAAGGAGATATGACGTATAGCCTGTCCAGATCTGGCTATAGCGGAGATTCCATTACTGTCCGTGCCGTCTATGGTCCCTACGGTTCGCTATGCCTTAGTCCGTATAATGTGAATGCTCAGTTGCGCACCGACTCGTCGCTGACATTCCAGTGGACCAACGTTATCAGCGACAGTGTGCAGCTTACGTTGGTGCAGTGGGATGACAACTACGACAGAGCGGTAGGCACACCCATCACTGTAAGTGTTCGCGGCACGAACAACTATACATTCACTGGCCTGCAGCCCTACACGTACTATCGCTTGGGCGCTGTGGCGGTGTGCGACTGTGGCAACTCTGAGGCCGCCGATTGCATTGTAAGGACCAAAGCCAGTCCGATGGATGTCACCTTTATCAATATCGGTGGTGGTGATTTCAGTGTCAGCATTGATGGCAGTGAATTGGTGTCAATTCAGGACACCATGGTGCTGACGGTGCCATCGGAGGTGTATTTAAGGATGGTGGGCACCACCTACACGCCCGTCTATCCCACAGAACAGCTCCCCGTCAGTGTGAATGCCGCGCAGTACAAGCGTCTCTTTGTAGACAACCAGGAATACATTCCGTCGGATATGTATTGGGAAGAGCATGGCTATGTGGGTGGTGAACTGTCGTACTATCGCGCTTCGTATAACAGTTATATGTATTCTAACGAAACTATACGCGTTGTGCGTGCCGCCTTCGGCCCTTATTCTGATCCGTGCGCTAGCATCGATTATGCAAATGTCAGTTATATTAATGACAGCACCATCACGGTGGCATGGGAACTGTATGACGAGGGCGTACGTCCGCAGAACATTACGGTTTTTGCAATGTCCGAGCAATGGAACGATATCACTGGCCGTTCTGAATACGACACCACTACGGTAACCGTTGCCGGCACCGCCAATTCGACCACCATTACAGGTCTGAAAACCGGTTACTACTATATTGTAGTCCGTTCCGAATGCGGCGAGTATGACTACAACACTTATAGTATGGGGTATTGGCTGAATAGACATGTGGCCATTACCTTACTAAACCGCGACCATGGTTATATGAGATATAATGATGGTTACGATGGCAGTAGTGTGATTGTGGAAGACAGCGTGAGTGTGTTGTCGACGGCAGGTTATTATGGCAGCAGACTTACGATGTATACCATCAGTCCTGAGAGTGAAATGTACGGAGTTGCATGCGACAGTGCTGCCGCGCAGCTGCTGCACCTTTATGTCGACGGTGTCGAAGTGCCGTTCGACCGTTCGCACATGCAGATAGAGGATTATATGGCCGACGACCACTTCATAGCCTACACATACAGTTTCAATACAGAAGAGGCCCACACCATCCGTGCCGAGTACGGCCCCTATGGCTCGGGCTGCCTGCCTCCCACCGGCCTGACTGTTGACAGTATCACCACCACCAGCGCCCTGCTGAGTTGGACAGCTTCGGGCTCGACCCCAGGAGGCTACAGTGTCACCGTGGAGAATACTAACGGTAGTTATGATGCGCCGCAGCTCTACACCACCACTGGCACCAGTGTTAGAATTACCGGATTGCAGGCCGGTCACTACTACGAAGCAACCGTCAGGTCGAACTGCGGTGCAGGCGAAGGTGCCGAAATGGTTGCCAGCTTCCGTGCCGAGCCTATCCTACACCATATAACTGTGATGAAGGAGGGCGCGGGTGTTTATAATTATTATGATAATTATAGTCAGTTTAATGGTGATTCAACTGTATTTACTGTAGAGGAGTCCATTTATGAGTATGAGGAATACAGCCAGTTCGTGTTCTACACGAGCAACCAGTTTACGTATTACGACTATAACACTGGTGATAGTTACAACTTCAGCTTCCAGCTGATGCATCTCTATGTCGATGGTGTAGAAGTTCCCCTTGTGCAAAGCGACATGCTCAATATCGAAATTAGATCTGATGGCCATGTGTCGTATTATCTGAGTGTTGGCAGGAATGCCGACCATGTGGTGCGTGTTGTTTATGGCGAGTATGGCTCGGCCTGTATGCCCACATATTGTATGATGCTTGGTTCGACCGAAAACACCGCCACCTTCCAGTGGACGTCCAACGGCAGCACCACACCTGCCGGTTATGTGCTGAAGGTGTATGATAACGAAATGGGCACTGGTACGCCCATTATGGTCAGCGTGAGTGGTGACTCAACGGGTGCCACCGTCGGAGGTCTGCAGTCCTACACAAGATATTGGGCCATGCTTGGCACAGTGTGCGGCGAAGGCGACACAGCCTTCGGCGCAAACATAAGGTTCCGCACTCCGGGAGCGCAGACAACCCAGACCGTCGTCAACGAGGGTGGCGGACTTATGAGAGTATATATTGAAACCTATGGTGACGATGGTTATTATCATGAATTAGATTCCATTGTCCGAGATTCGGCTGTTTTCAATGTCCGCCAAGGTGGATATATGTCTTTCTCGTGCTATACTGTGAATGTGGAGACGGCTGATCCGGCAATGGCAGCCTATGTCGACTCCAGCAACGCCCGCTTCGTATCTATGACCATGGATAATGCGATGATGCCGAACGAAGATATTGATAACTATATGGAGAGAAGTGGTTATATCCGTTATTACTTCTCTGGCAATCTTGATGCCAGTCACAGCTACCGTGCAGTCTTCGCTCCCTATGATGAGTCAGAGATATGCCTGCCGGTGTCCTATATCGATGCATCGGAGTTTACCGACACTTCACTCACTATTTACTGGTACCGTTCAGCCTCCAATCCCGACAGTTACACTGCCAAGGTTACGCGTATGGCAGTGGATGAGTATGGCGATCCGACTAATCTCACAGATGACGTGATAAGCGTTACCACCAGCGACACTGTCGCCACTTTCAACGGTCTGCTGCCAAACACTTTCTACATGCTCCAGATTGTTAGCAACTGCTCGGAAAGCAGTACGGCTGCATATTCCACCATGTTCTCCACTGCTATGGCACCGCACACCGTCAATGCCAGCAACAATGGCGGTTATGTGATGGCCTATGCCGACGGTGAGACGATGCGTGTAGACAGCACATTCTCCTGGTCTACGAGATACGGTGCCTACGACAGTATTCGCTTTGTGGCGGTGAGCTTCATTGACGGCGCTGCCGCTGAAGCCTTTGGTATCGATGAGGGACACTTCAAACTGAAGTTTGTTGTGCTCGACGGCCAGCAAGTTGCCCTTGCCGAGCATATCACAGACCAGAACGCCGAACGCATCACCTATACCTTCACCGTTGGACTTGGCGCCAACCACACGATTAGCTTCACCTTCGGTACCAACGATGTGGTGAACTACACGGTCACGGTGCTGAGCGACAACGAGGAGATGGGTACTGTCACAGGTGGTCGTACTGTGGTGGAGGGCACCGAGGTGACCATTGAGGCCATCCCCTCCGAGGGCTATCGCTTCGTGCGCTGGAACGACAATGTCATAGACAACCCGCGCACGGTGGTTGTTGTGGCTGATGTCACCTACACCGCCTACTTTGAGGCAATACCAATACCTCCTGTGGGTATTGACGATGTCGAGATAGACAATGTTACATACTCTGTAGTCAACGGCAAGATTATTGTCAGCGGAGCTGAAGAGATGACACTCAGTGTCTATGACATGATGGGCCGCTGTGTTGCCGAGCAGAAAGCAGGAAAGCACGCCCCCGTGTGTCCGCAACAACAGGGTGTCTACCTCGTCAAGGTCGGAACGCTGCCAGCAGTCAAGGTGGTGGTAATCCGTTAAGTGCCACTAATAACAAAAATTAAGAGACGGGCGATACAATAATATCGCCCGTCTCTTCGTTAGTAGAATGATACGTAGATAAAAGATATGGCTCAGTTCACTCACCTGCATGTGCACTCGCACTACTCGATGCTCGACGGCATGTCGAAGATACCTGACCTCGTGAAGAAGGCCAAGCGCTGCGGTATGTATGCTATGGCCCTCACCGACCATGGCAATATGTTCGGCATCAAGGACTTTCTGGACACTGTGGCCAAGGAGAACGGCAAGGTGAAGGATCGTATCAAGGAGCTGGAGGCTAAGATTAAGGAATTGGAGGCTGTGGAGGGCGACACCGTGATGCCGGAGGGGACGTCCAGCATTAGCCAGCTGCGCGAAGAGCTGGAGCAGACGAAAGGGCAGATGTTCAAGCCGATAGTGGGCACCGAGGCCTATTGCGCCCGCCGCACGCTGTACGACAAGGACAAGAACCTCAAGGAGATAAATCCGGAGAACGGGAAGGAGCGCATATTGGACAGCAGCGGCTACCACTTGATACTGCTGGCCAAGAACCTGCAGGGCTACCACTCGCTGTGCAAGCTGGCCTCGATAGCCTACACCGACGGCTTCTACAACCGTCCGCGCATAGACCACAATGTGCTGAAGCAGTACCACGAGGGGCTCATCGTCTGCTCGGCCTGCCTGGGCGGCGAGATACCGCAGCTCATCATGGCTGGCAAGTTGAAGGAGGCCGAGGAGGCGGTGCTGTGGTTCAAGGAGATATTCGGCGACGACTACTACATCGAGCTCATGCGCCACAAGACCGACAAGCCCAATGCCAACTACCAGACCTATGAGCTGCAGGAGAAGATAAACCCCGTGCTCATAGAGCTGGCGCGCAAGCACAACATCAAGATAATAGCCACCAACGACGCCCACTTTGTGGAGGAGGAGCACGGCGAGGCACACGACCACCTGATATGCCTGGCCACGCAGAAGGACTACGACGACCCCAACCGCATGCACTACACCAAGCAGGAGTGGCTGAAGAGTCCCGAGGAGATGGAGGCTATCTTCGGCGACCTGCCTGAGGCGCTGGCCAACACCATGGAGATTGCCGACAAGGTGGAGGTGTACAGCATAGACAGTGACCCCCTGATGCCGGTGTTCCCGATACCGGAGAGCTTCGGCACCGAAGAGGAATGGGCTGCCAAGTTCACCGACGAGGACCTGTTCAACGAGTTCACCCGCAACGAGAAAGGCGAGGTGGTGATGAGTCAGGAGGCCGCCGAGAAGAAGATAAAGAAGCTGGGCGGATACAAGAAGCTGCGGCGCATAAAGTTCGAGGCCGACTACCTGTCGCACCTCGTGTGGGAGGGCGCCCACAAACGCTATGGCGAAGAGCTGAGCGAGGAGGTGAAGGAGCGCATCATATTCGAGCTGCACACCATCAAGACCATGGGCTTTCCCGGCTACTTCCTCATAGTGAGCGACTACATACGCGCTGCCCGTGAGGAGCTTGGCGTCAGCGTGGGTCCAGGCCGCGGCAGTGCGGCAGGAAGCGTGGTTGCTTACTGCCTCTGGATTACCGACCTCGACCCGCTGCGCTACGACCTGCTGTTCGAGCGCTTCCTGAACCCCGACCGTATATCGCTGCCCGATATAGACGTGGACTTCGACGACGCCGGGCGCGGCAAAGTGCTGGAGTGGGTGACACAGAAATACGGCAAGGAGCGCGTGGCGCACATCATCACTTACGGCACCATGGCTACCAAGAGCTCGATAGCCGACGTGGGACGCGTGGAGAAGGTGCCGCTGGCCACAGTGAACCAGCTCAAGAGCTACATACCCGACCGCGGCTTCCCCGACAACATAAAGGACGAGAAAGGCAAGGCCCCCAAGGTGAACCTCAAGAACTGCTACAAGTATGTGCCGGAGCTGAAAAAGATAATGCAGGAAGGCCCTGACGACTTGAGGCAGATGCTCACCTATGCCGAGGAACTCGAAGATACCAACCGCCAGATAGGCATCCATGCCTGCGGTGTTATCATAGGCTCGCAGGACCTCACCAACGTAGCTCCTGTATGCGTCATCAACGACAAGGAGACCGGCGAGGATGTGCTGGTGACGCAGTACGACGGCCATGTGGTGGAGAACGTGGGCCTCATCAAGATGGATTTCCTGGGGCTGAAGAACCTCACCATTATCAAGAACTGTGTGGCGATGGTGAAAAAACGCCTGGGCGTGGAGGTGGATGTGGACCACCTGCCGCTTGACGACGAGCTCACCTACAAGCTCTTCTGCGAGGGCAACACCGTGGGTGTGTTCCAGTTTGAAAGCGCCGGCATGCAGAAATACCTGCGGGAGCTGCAGCCGCACGTCATCGACGACCTGATAGCCATGAACGCCCTCTACCGCCCGGGCCCCATGGATAACATACCGGAGTTCATCGACCGCAAGCAGGGGCGCAAGCCCATCGTCTACGACCTGCCGGTGATGGAGAAATACCTGAAGGACACCTACGGCATCACCGTGTACCAGGAGCAGGTCATGCTCTTGAGCCGCCTGCTGGCGGGCTTCACGCGTGGCCAGAGTGACACGCTGCGCAAGGCCATGGGTAAGAAGCAGATTGACAAGATGAACGAGCTGGAGGTGCTCTTCTACGAGGGCGGCGAGAAGAACGGTCACCCCAAGGAGACACTGAGCAAGATATGGGAGGAGTGGAAGAAGTTTGCCAGCTACGCCTTCAACAAGAGCCATGCCGCCTGCTACTCGTGGGTGGCCTACCAGACGGCCTACCTCAAGGCGCATTATCCGGCCGAGTATATGGCCGCCGTGATGACGAGCGCACAGACCGACATAGGGCGCGTGCGCGAACTCATGGACGACTGCAAGAAGCAGGGCGTGGAGGTGGCGGCGCCGAGTGTCAATGACTCGGATATGGACTTCAGCGTAGACAAAGACGGCAAGATACGCTTCGGTATGCAGGCCATCAGCGGCATGGGTGAGGCGGCATCGGCAGTGATTATAGCCGAGCGCGAGAAGAACGGCCCTTACAAGGATATCTTTGACTTCCTGAAGCGGGTGGATATGCACTCGGTGAACAAGAAGAACCTGGAGGTCTTGGTGAAGGCCGGAGCCTTCGACGGGGTGGGGGAGATGCACCGTGCGCAGTATTTCTACAAGGAGAACCAGCTGGAGACTACGCCGACCTATCTGGACATGATAGTGAAGTGGGCCATACGTCGCCAGGACGGCGCGTCGAGCAACCAGATGAGCATCTTTAGCATGAGTGAGGAGCTGGCCGAAGAGGAGCACCCGCCGATACCCACCGTAGAGCCTTGGAGCAATATAGAGCGCTGCAAGTATGAGAAGGAGGTTATAAGTACTTACCTCAGCGGTCACCCGCTCGACGACTACAAGTATGAGATACGGATGATGGCCAATGTCACCTGCGAGCAGCTTGGCAACCTTGAAGCCTTGGTGGGGCGCGAAGTGAGGTTTGCCGGTATGGTGTCCGGCGCCAAGGAGATGGTAAGTGGCAAGGGCGTACCCTTCGGCAGCATGGTGATAGACGATTACAGCGGCAGCTACGAGATGAAACTCTACGGTGACGAGTACTCGGACTTCAAGGGCTTCTTCACCAACAACACGTTCATCTTCTGCCGCGGTAAGGTGACGGCGCGCCGTTATACCGACAAGACCGGCAATGAGCGCAACTATATATCACTGAAGGTGATGACGATGATGAATCTGGCCGGTGTGCTCGACAAGTATGCCTCGAAGCTGTGCTTCAAGATATGCATAAACGACATTAACGAAGAGTTCTGCAAGGCCATCGAGAAGCTTGGCAAGAAGCACAAAGGCAGTGTGCCGCTGCAGGCAACGGTCGTCGATCCGGCGCAGAAACTGACGCTCACCATGGGGGCTACCGACCTGCGCGTCAAGGTGCGCGACGCCATACCTGAGCTGGAACAGATAAAAGGTGTGTATGAGATAAAACCGCATTTGAAGTCATGATGCCGAACCTTACAACCCCCGTCGTTGCGCCGCAGCTGCCGTTCAAGGTAGACTACTCTACCGGTATTGTGAGTCTTGGCTCATGCTTTGCCGACGAGATAGGGGCACGGCTGCAGGAGGGTGATTTCCATGTGGAGCAGAACCCCTTTGGGGCACTGTACAACCCGGCGTCCATCGCCGCTGCGGTGAGGCGCTTGATGGAAGACCGTGAGATAGGCATGGAAGACTTGGTGGAACATGAAGGCCTGTGGCATTCGTGGCACCACCACGGCAGTTTCTCGCGCCGCACGGCCGAGGAGACCCTTGCTGTATGCAACGACCGCATGCATCAGGCTCACAAGGCTTTGAAAGAGGCATCGCTGCTGATGGTGACATTCGGCACGGCGTGGGTGTTTGAGAAAGAAGGCGAGATAGTGGCCAACTGCCACAAACTGCCGCCGCAGATGTTTGTGCGGCGACGCATGACCGTTGAAGAAATTACGGCACTGTGGCAGCCGTTGCTGCATGAGCTGGCGGCTTATTACTCGGCTCTCAACGTGCTGTTCACGGTGTCGCCCATACGCCATATGGCCGACGGCGCCCATGGCAACCAGCTAAGCAAGAGCACACTGCTGCTGGCAGTGGACGAGTTGGTAGGAAACACCAGATGCCATTATTTCCCGTCATATGAGATTGTCCTTGACGAGCTGCGCGACTACCGCTTCTATGACGAGAAGATGACGCACCCCACCAGCGTAGCCGTCGACGTGGTTTGGGAGCGCTTCCAGCGCGCCACCATGCTGCCCGCCATACGCGAGCAGGCCCACTACAACGCCAAACAACACAAACGCGAACAACATATACCGTTGCATTGAATTATGAAAAGTATAAGACAATATGGCTTGCTGGCCACCTTGCTGGTTATGCTCTGCGCCTGTGGTACACGCCACGCCGAGCCGCAGATTGAAGGACACTACACCTACCAGCATGCCTTCAGCTATGACATGGACAGCTGCCACTTCGACGTGAGTGAGACAGGTACCATGGATTTCTATGCCGACAGCACCGCCCTTGATTCGGCACGGCAGGTGTATGTCGTCACTCTGCCGGATAGCAGCACTACGACATGGGTGTTCAACTATATCAGCCCCAGCCGTTGGCACCTAGACGACGACACCCTCTTCTTCGCCGGTACCAAAGATGGCTTCCGCATGGAGCTGATGGAGGGCGACCGCGAGTCAGAAATGGCTCACAAGGTTGTCGACACCTACGGTGGCGGCATCGACTACCAATATAAGTTCCACCTCGACACCTTGACTGCCGAGCGTCTCCAATGGAGTTTCACCTACCGCGACGGCCACAGCGACACCTGGGAGTTCTACAGAGAGTAAAAACGTGTTATCTGACGGAGGAGAGCGCCTGCACTACCCAGGCGAAGGCCTTCGCCATCCGCTTCTCCGAGTCGACGAAGTGGTTGCCGGCATTCCACTCTAGTGTCGCGTCTATACCTTGTTCCGCAAGCCGTTCATGCTGGTGGCGTATGGCGTCGTCCACATGTGCCATCACGGGGTTCTTCGTGTGCGACTCCCTATCGCCCAGGCTTAAGTACACAGCCTTGCCGTGCATCTCGCGCCCTTCGGTGTAATCTGTCCATCGCGGATACCACACTGACGGCGAAGCCGCGGCGATGCCGTCGAAGAGGTGGCTGTTGTATCCCGCCCACAAGGCGAAGAGGCCGGCCAGCGAGTAGCCGCCCATGATTACCTGTCGCGCCCCTAGGCGCTGTGTCAGCCATGGCAGCAGCGTGTCTCTCACATATCCGAGGGTCGCCTCTGCGCCGTCGCCGAAGGGCTGCCTGCCGAAGGTGGGTGGCGCCGGCCATGGGGTGAGCTCGTTCATCCACTCCTTGATGGCGAAAGCCACGAGGGAGAACGGCACATCCGTGAGGCGGCCTATCGTCTCCACCTCACTGTCCAGCAGGCTCTGGTCGTGAGCGTCAACGGGTTGCAGCAGCAGTATCTGCGCACCCTCCGTCGTGTATATGGTACACTTACGTCCGCCTATGGTCTCCGTTGGCTTCATCTTATCCGCTCCATGTGGTAACCCATGCGCTTCAGCTGTATGGCCATCCCGAAGAGGTAGAGCTGCCGCAGGCAGGTGACGTAGGCGTCGAAGGCCTCCTTGGTGCCGGGCTCTATCTGCTCGCGCATCAGTGCGTAGTTGACGCGTGTGGCGCATTCGTCGACCATCTGGGCAAGCCTCTCCTGCTCATCGCCGCGCACCATCAGCACATCCTCGCTGATGTATTCGTCCAGGTTGTCGTAGCCGCGCTTGTCGCGCATATAGATGTAGAGGTCCTCTATCTGCGAGTATATCTCCCACTCGTCGTCCCATAGCTTGGCCACAGCCATGCCTATGTACATCATCCATCCGAGGCTTGCCACCGGATAGTCGCGGTATTCGCGAGCCCCGTCGGGGATATACGAGCTACCCACAGCCTCCCACTTGTCCGTCACATCCGGACATTCTGGCAGCCGCTCGTCGATGGCCTTCACCCCCAACAGGTATTGGTATAAGTTCTTATGTATTGCTTCTTCAAATCTGTCTGTCATGGTTCTCTTTATGCTGACTTTCCGGATGCAAAAATACAATTTTTCTGCCGACCGGCAAAGAAAAAAACAACCGTTATGGTATGTGTTGGTCGTGCATTTTGAAAAAATGTGTACTTTTGCACCGCAAAATCGATAATACCGACACCAAACCATGAACAGGGTAATTGTTGCTATATTGTTGTCGTTGTGTGCCTTGACTGGTTGGGCGCAACAGCCACTCCTTTCCACGCAGTGGACGCAGGGCTCGCCCTACAACCAGCATTGTCCCGCCGACCCGCTGGAGAACAACAAGCATAGTTATGCCGGGTGTCCTGCCGTCGCCATGGGGCAGATCCTAAACCATCTGCGCACGACGCAAGGCACACGCTTCGACGATGCCGACGACTATTACACTGGCAACTATTTCGGACGCCAGTTCCATATCGACGACGATTGGGATATGTATAGTTTCCCGTCTTTCCCACAGCTCAACGTACTGTTGGATTCTGTCGATGCCTGGTTCCAACGCGGAGAGGAGCTTCCTGACTCGTTGGTTAGCGCAGTGGTTTTCGCCTGCGGCGTGGCCTGTAGGCAGGTCTATTCTGCATCTAATTCATATGGCTCCGGCACTTTTTATGTAGATCAGGCGTTTGAAGCCTATCAACGGTTCGGCTTTTCCGACTGTCAGTTGCTTAGGGAATCCGATTCGGCGATGTACGCCATCCTGATTTCCAACCTGCAAGACGGTTATCCCGCCCATCTGGCCGTCGAAAGTCAGGATGGGATGTCTGGCCACAATGTCGTTGTAGACGGCTACCGCGAGAGCGACGCTAAGTTCCACCTCAACTTCGGCTGGGGCGGTTCGTTGGATGACTGGTACAAAATCCCCGACCCTGGCGGCTATTCTTACGGCTGGACAAAGATCGAGGGCATCATCGTGAATATCATCCCCACGACACCTCCCTTGGTCGTCAGCGCCCCCTCGCAGCCGCACTCCCTCGAAGTCTATCCCAACCCCGCCACCGACTGCCTCTTCTTGCGTGGCCTCCCTTCCGAGGCGCAGGATTACACCATCTTCAACGTCATGGGGCAGCAGGTCGCCGCAGGTTACACCTCCGGCGTCATCCCCGTCGCCGAGCTGGGTGGAGGTCTCTACCTGTTGCGTATCGATGGTGATGGCCGCAATGAAACTGTCAAGTTTGTCGTGAGATAGCAGATCGTTTTATATTCTTTTGGGATAATACTCCCTACATGTATGAAGGGCTATGGTGTGAGGGAAAGACCGTTTCGTCGTCGGTGATGGCGTCCAGCCAGATATCGGTTGTACTGTCTATTCTGGCATTACTGAGGTCGGCGCCGGAGAAATCGGCATCCTTCACTTTGCAGCATTCTATTGTGGCATTGCTTAAATCTGCATTGCGCAGGTTGGCGCCGGTAAGGTTGCAGAATCCAATATAGGCGTCGGAGAGGTTGGCACCTTCAAGGTCGGCATTGCTCAGGTCCAACTCGTCGAGATATGCTGTGCTGAGATCATCGGTGCAGCCTTGTTCCTCACCAAGTCGGGCGATCACTTCGCCTTGCATGTTCCTGATCACAACCGGCCGTGTCGGATGGCGCAAGCCATGATGACCACCGCCTTGGGGTGCAGGTTGACCACGTATGATAAGCGTTGTTTTCTTCATATTATAATTTTATGCATCGTCCTGGGTTAAATCCGTTAGTTCTATGTTCTCCATGAGAGACGTACCCCAACTGGTTAGAAATGACACGTGTGTCGCCAATCTGTGCGTCGATATTCCTATGCGAGTGTCCGTAAATCCAATAGTCGATGCCTGACTCTGCGATGTAGTTGCCCAATTCCACAGTAAAAGCACCATTTATCAGGCTGTCGCGGAACTCAAGAGCGGTGCATAGTCCTGTCGGCACATGATGTGTGAGCGTGATCTTGAACTTTGCAATACTCTCTGAGACGGCCTTCTTCACAAACTGCAGGCAGCGCTCATGCTCAAGGTTGAAGGTGTCGGACGAAAGACGGTGGCCGTTATATCTGATTCGGTAAAAGTCACTCACGCCCCTCTCTGTCAGATAAGAGTTTTCGGGTTTGATATAAGCCCAAAGGGTAGAGACAATGATATCGACTTCACCCATATTG
>CACYSB010000015.1 GCA_902777005.1 uncultured Bacteroidota bacterium | reverse complement strand
GCGGAAGCGGCAAAACAGGAAAAGCATTGCAACAGATGCACATAACCTCATGGCTTTTCTTATCGGTATGTATGGATGCTCTGTTGGAGGACCGGGGCAGAAAAAAACTGACTGTATGAAAGCAAAACGACTACTGTTATTAACCATTATGGCTCTGTGTGCCACATCGGCATGGGCCTACTCCTTTTCCGCCGTCGCCCCCAGCGGGCAGACGCTGTATTACAACATTGTGGCTGGCAATGCACAGGTGACGTATCAAATAAATGGTGTGGGCCCAAATTACACTAATCTTACAGGTGACCTTGTCATTCCCGCCAGCGTGACATACGACAATATCACATATTCCGTCACAAGCATTGGTATTAATGCCTTCTTCTACTGTACTGGCTTGACCACTGTCACCATCCCGAACTCCGTCACAAGCATTGGTAGTAATGCCTTCTCCTACTGTACCGGCATGACCACTGTCACCATCGGTAACTCCGTCACAAGCATTGGTAGTAGAGCCTTCGGAGACTGTACCGGTTTGACCACTGTCACCATCCCGAACTCCGTCACAAGCATTGGTGGTAGTGCCTTCGAAGACTGTACCGGTTTGACCTCAGTCACCATCCCGAACTCCGTCACAAGCATAGGAGTCAGTGCTTTCTATGGTTGTACCGGCTTGACCTCCGTCACTATTCCGAACTCTGTCACAAGTATAGGCAACAATGCTTTTTACGGTTGTACTGGCTTGACCACTGTCACCATCCCGAACTCCGTCACAAGCATTGGCAACTATGCCTTCAACGGCTGTACCGGCTTGACCTCTGTGTTTTTCAACGCAGACAGTTGTGATGCCTTTAACATCCATCATCCATTTTACTCCTGTCCTAATATTACCAGTTTTACCTTTGGTAACAATGTTCGGGTTATTCCTGGACTTATATGCTATAATATGACTGGACTGACTTCTGTCACCATCCCGAACTCCGTAACAAGCATTGGTATGAATGCCTTCAACGGCTGTACCGGTTTGACCTCTGTCACCATCCCGAACTCCGTCACAAGCATTGGTGGTAGTGCCTTCCGCGGCTGTACCGGCTTGACCTCTGTGTTTTTCAACGTAGACAGTTGTGCTGACTTTAACTCCTCCGATAATCCATTTTACTCCTGTCCTAATATTACCAGTTTTACCTTTGGTAACAATGTTCGGGTTATTCCTGCATTTATATGCTATAATATGACTGGACTGATTTCTGTCACCATCCCGAACTCCGTCACAAGCATTGGAAGGTATGCCTTCGCCGGCTGTACCGGCTTGACCTCTGTCTCCATCCCGAACTCACTCACAAGCATAGGAGAGTATGCCTTCCGTGGCTGTACCGGTTTGACCTCTGTCACCATCCCGAACTCCGTCACAAGCATTGACCAATCTACCTTCTCCGGCTGTACCGGCTTGACCTCTGTCACCATCCCGAACTCCGTCACAAGCATTGGCAACTATGCCTTCTCCGGCTGTACCGGTTTGACCTCTGTCACCATCCCGAACTCCGTCACAAGCATTGGCCAATATACCTTCCGCGGCTGTACCGGCTTGACCTCTGTCACCATCCCGAACTCCGTCACTAGCATTGGTGTTGCTGCATTCTATGGTTGCAGCGGCCTAACGGCAATTACCTCAATGGGGACGATAGCGCCCACATTGGGTAGTAATGATGTGTTTTATGAAGTACCTCCATCGATTCCAGTCTATATACCATGTGGCAGCTCGGCTTCATATCAATCACGATGGAACTATTTCTACAATTTTATAGAGCCAGCTCCACCTATCCTTGACATTCAAACCGTAGACACAACGCTGGGTATTGCCGACATAACCACTCAACCTACATGCAATTCTCCTGCAGTGATAGAGGCTACAGCTAACTACGGCTATCATTTCGACCACTGGAGCAATGGCAGTACAGCCAACCCTGACACCATCGCACTAATAGGTGATAGTTCGGTTACGGCATTCTTTGCACCGAACAGATATTCGTTATCGGTTATGAGTGGAAACCCTGACCTTGGTACGGCCAATGGAGGTGGAGAATATGATTATCTCGATACTGTGGTTATTTCAACATCGGCCACAGAGCATTATCATTTCGTTAGATGGAACGACGGTAACACGGACAATCCTCGACAGGTTGTTATTGAATGCGACACTACTTTTACGGCTTTCTTTGCCATAGATACACATACAGTGCATGTGGAAACGAACGACATCGCTCGCGGTATGGTTGAAGCAACCGGTATAGAGTTTGCCTATGGCACACCTTGCACCGTCACTGCCACAGCCTACACTGGTTACACTTTCGCTGGATGGAGCAACGGTGTCAATGTGAACCCCTATACCTTCGCCGTGCTGAGCGACGTGGAGCTGACGGCTCTCTTCGTAGCCGAAGGAGAGCAGACCTACACCGTCACCGTAGTCAGCGACGACCCGACGATGGGCACCGTGAGCGGTGGCGGACAGGCACTGGACGGCGGGACCGTCACCATACGTGCCGTAGGCAACCCGGGATATCATTTCTTGCGCTGGAACGACAACAACACCGACAGCGTACGTACCGTAGAGGTGCACGGCAACGTGACCTATACGGCCTACTTCGCCTCCAATTCGACAGAAGCCATTGACGATGTAAACGGAAGCAACATCAAGGTTTACGCCATTGATGGAAGGATTGTCGTTGAAGGAAGAGAAAACAGGCCTGTAAGAGTGTTCAATATGATGGGGCAGCAGATGAATAACAACGCATTGCCTACAGGTGTCTATCTGGTCAAGGTCGGCACGCTGCCCGCCCGCAAGGTGGTGGTGATTAGGTGACGCTATGCGCTATTGGACGATATGCCCTAGTGGGATATGGCCCCTGCGGATACACCGCAGGGGCTTTCTTTTATATCTTGTTCGCCGAAAAAAGACTCAGATTGACATACAACGACATCAAACAATGTAAAACTGCCATGTAAGAGAAATGTAGGGTAGATAGATTTTTTGCATAGTAGTAGTCTGATATTTCGTTATTTAACCTCCTACGATGGACCTACGTAGGAGGTTTTTCTGTTTCAGTAGGTGTACCTTTGCACCGAGTTTCAGCTGAAACAAGAAAGAAAGTATCACCCGAGTCGAGGCGAGGTGGATGTTCTCGAGTAAATGGCCAAAGAATCCGTGCTTCCTCTCACCAAAAACTCAAAAACAATGAAGACAAACAAAACCAACAGCAAGATGACGACAAAGGTCGACGGCATCGCCCAGAAAGTAAACCGCACCATCCTCAAACCAAAAAGTCGCAAAGGCCTCGTAGAGAAAATGGGGCTGAAGAGGTAAGCGACCCAATCCGTCACAGTTGTCACAGTGTCACAGTTAAAAAAAAGGATATCCTACATACCAAAATTATCTTTTTATTATACTTATAACTTATTAGTAATTAATTAAATATATATAATAAAGAATGGAAATGATGAAGTTGGATACCATCAAAAAAACAACTGTGACAACTGTGACTGTGACACCAAAGATTTCATTTAATAACCTTTAATACCATCAAACCAATGAATTATAACATTTTTGACCGCACCGCTCCAGCGATGCCCAAGCCCTCAAAAGGCACAGAATTCTGCAAATTACTCCTCTCACAGGCCACAAAAGATATGCGAGACTCCCTCGTTCCGATGGCCATACCCGCTCTATCCGCACATCTCACCGATGTGGAATTCAAGTATTGTGACAACAAATACTATGAACTTTGTGGCCAAATGGGACATCTGATTGGCTCTTCGGGTATCGGCAAGGCACAATTGACACATCTAGTCGAAGCCATTATGCGCTCGTTCCGCAAACACGATGAGTTTGAATACCAGAAACTCGTCGACTGGCAGCGTCAGGTGAAAACTCGCGGCGCCAACAAGGAGAAACCCGAACGCCCCGATGTATGCTTCTGGTTTCCGCCCGCCGATCTCACCAATGCGGCTTTTCTCCAGAACGCCATAGCTCTCGAGAAGATGGGTGGCCGTACTCAGTACCTCAACCTTCCTGAGGTGGAGATGGCCGACCGCATCTGCGGCGGACACAAGGCTGTGAGCCAGATGATCCGCAACATCTACGACCGCCAACGCGCCGGCGCCCTCCGCGCCACCGCCGACGGCGTGACGGGCAACCCCATCCTCCGCACAAATATCACTATGAGCTCCACCCCTGAGGCCGCACGTGCCTTCTATAAGAAAGATTTCACCAACGGTTTCTTCGGCCGTATCCCCTTCGCATACAAGGCCCGCAGTGAGCGTAAGGGCGTAATACCGCGACAAGGTGCCTACGGCGAAAACTTCCTCAGCCGTCTCGACGAATACCTGTTACGGCTCGACAACTGCAAGGGCCGTTTCGAGGTAAAACCTCTCAACAAAATTGCCGACCAACTGGCCGGAGAAATGGTCAATATCGCCGACTTGGCCGACGACGACACAATCTTTGAACTCTCACACCGAAGCATCTTCGCCGCCTGGAAAAAAGGGGCTACATTATGGATTCTCAACGACCAAAACTGGTCGCGCTCTATCGGCGACTTCGTCATCTGGTTCTGCTACTACGACCTCTGGTCAAAAGTGCAAGTCTTCGGCGATATGTTCAAAGGTGCTGACGCCCCGATAGATGAGGTACAGAAGAGCGGCCCCAAGAATATGCTCGACGACCTACCCAACACCTTCAACGAGCAGCAACTGGAGGCTTTGCGTATGAATCTCGGAAAGAGCAAGGAAGGCACTAATCATCAGCTGCGCACTTGGAAGTACCGCGGCTTCATCACCTATAACGACCAAACCGCCCTCTACACCAAAACCGACGAATACCTTAAGGGAAATTGAATGCTTTAACCTCTAACCCGTAACCTGTAACCTTTACATCATGAACCAACAAGACCTCCAACAGCTTCGCGCCCCCCCCATCGGGGGGGGGCGCGGAGCGCATGGAGCAAAACTACCAGCAAGTTCTTCACACCATCCCCCCCCTCTTCTCATACCCATCTATCGTCCTTCTCATACCCATCTCATACCCCCAAACTGTAACTAAAAAGCCAATCCATCGCGCGCCACCGGCTTACGGCGTCGACATCGTGCCACAGGGCACCGCCGCGGGCCTTTTGAAGACCTTTTGAAGACCTATGGAAGGGGTATACTTTTTTAACACAAATTACCGTGAATAACCATGAATTTTCATGAATTATTTTGTCAGTTTAAAAACTATTTGTATCTTTGCACCGTCATTCGTTAGGGATGACAGACATATAAATAAGACGTTGTAGACGCGAAGGAAGCCAAACGGTTTTGGCTTCCGATAGCGAAGCGGCGAACGCACCTTTCGGTGCGCTGGTGCATGCACCTGATGGCGGATTCGAATGCCGCCGTAAAAGAAGACCAACGTTACGCGTAAGTAACGAAAGTTAGATGTCCGCGCTTCTTTTTTATGTGTTTATTGAACAGAAAGTATTAACCCTTTAAACAATAAATATTATGAAAAAAATATTATTAATTTTAGTGGCTTTGTTGGCATCAACACCAGCTTGGTGTGACATCAACTACACATTCACTACCACTACGGTGGAAGGCAAAACCCTTTATTGCAGGCTAAATGATAATGCTTCTGGGGCTATAATTGTTTGTCCAAACTGGACTGGGACCTATAGTCAAGGTTATGATGGATACACGAAGCCGACTGGAGCCATAACCATTCCTGCGAGTGTGACGTATAATGGGTTGCAATATACAGTTGTTGAGATTAGATCTGCAGCCTTCTATGGATGCAATGGCCTGACATCTGTTACCATACCAAATACTGTTACAAAAATATATAGCTATGCTTTTACATACTGTAGTGGTATGACATCTATCAATATTCCGAACTCTGTTACCGAAATTGGAAACTACGCTTTCTATGGTTGTACAGGTCTTACGTCTCCCGTCTACAACAACACATGTTTCGCCTATATGCCCACATCATATAGTGGAGCATATACTATTCCGGAAGGAATAACCCAAATAGCAGGAGGTGCATTTTATGAATGCAGTGGATTGATATCCGTCAATATTCCAAACACCGTCACCTTTATTGGTGCAAATGCTTTCTATAACTGCACTGGACTCACATCACTTACAATTCCAAACTCTGTCAATGAATTTGGTAACTATGCTTTCTATGGTTGTACAGGTCTAACCTCACCTGTTTATAACAGCACATATTTCGCCTATATGCCCACATCATATAGTGGAGCATATGCTATCCCGACAGGAATAACCAAAATAGCGGGAGGAGCATTTAATGGATGCACAAATATCACTTCTGTAACATTGCCAAACACGCTTACTCAAATAGGCTATTCTGCATTTTATGATTGCAGTAGCTTGTCATCTATAAATATTCCAAACACAGTAACGTACATTGGTGATTGGGCTTTCCGTGGTACAACTAATCTTACCTCCATTACTCTGCCCAATAATCTTGACACAATCCGTACAGCCACTTTTGTTCTTTCGGGACTCACATCAATAAATATACCATCTTCGGTTGTGTGTATATGTGACCGTGCATTCGGATGGTGCAATGGCCTAACAATGGTTACGTTGCCAAACGCTTTGGATAGTATAGGAAGACAAGCATTCGATTATGACAGTAACTTGGTGTCAGTGACAATACCTAATTCTGTCACATCTATAGGTAACTACGCTTTCCGGAACTGTATTGGTCTGACTTCAGTAACCATTCCCAACAGTGTCAACTCCATCGGTAGTTATGCTTTCGCTGGCTGCCAGTTGGATTCTTTGACTATTGGTTATGGGCTCACATCTATTGGAGAATACGCATTTCGAGACGATACCATTTCCTTCCTGAGTTACAATTGTTCGGCTGACGTTCCATCAGCCATTACAAATAGGAGCAGACTCGCCACCGTCATTATAGGTGACAGCGTTACCAGCATAGGTATCAATGCTTTCAACAGATGTACCGTCCTAACCTCTGTCTCCATCCCGAACTCCGTCACAAGCATTGGCAATTATGCCTTCAGTTACTGTACCGGCTTGACATCTGTTACCATACCGAACTCCGTCACAAGCATTGGCAATTATGCTTTCCAAAATTGTAATGGTATTACATCTGTTTCGATTGGCAATGGTGTCTCGACGATGGGAACAGAGGTGTTTTCTGGTTGTTGGGCGTTAACGACGGTAATAATAGGCAACGGCATTACAAACATCCCAGACGGTACATTCTTGGGCTGCAATCATATCACCAACATTACCCTTGGCAGTGGTGTGCAGACCATTTCCCCAACGGCATTCAGTGGTTGTAACGCTGTGCTACGCATGAACGTCCGTGCGGCCGTGCCTCCGACATCGACAAGCAATCCATTCACCGACTTTAACACAAGTATCCCAGTATCGGTACCATGCAACAGCGTGGTGGCTTATCAGAATGCTGCTTATTGGGGCTTCTTCACTAATATCTCAGGCCAGTTCTACTCTTTCTCGGTCACCCCGCAAGATCCCAACATGGGCTTCGTTTCTATCATAACACAGCCCGACTGCACCAATCATCAAGCACAATTCTCGGCAACGGCTTACGATGGTTTCCACTTCGTGAGCTGGAGCGACGGCAATACACAGAATCCTCGCTCACTGGTAGTGAACAATGACACCGAACTGTTTGCAATCTTCGCGGCTGATGAGCCTGCACAGTATACTGTCACCGTCACCAGCGCTAGCCCATCAATGGGTAGTGCTACAGTGAACGGCAGTACATCGGCTACGGTGGCAGAAGGCGAGACGGTTACCCTTCAGGCAATCCCCAATAACGGCTACCGTTTCCTGCGCTGGAATGACAACGACACGCATTCCGTTCGTACTGTGACGGTGACGGCCGATATTACCTATACCGCCTATTTCGAAAGCGCGACACAGGGAATATCGGGTGTTGATGAAAGCAGTATCACAGTATATGTTGAAAATGGACAAGTTAAGGTGCTTGGGATTAAAGAAGAGCCTGTAAGAGTGTTCAATATGATTGGTCAGCAGATGAACAATAACGCATTGCCGATAGGTGTCTATCTGGTCAAGGTCGGCAATCTCCCCGCCCGCAAGGTGGTGGTGATTAGGTGACGCCGTGAGTTATTGGACGATATGCCCTAATGGGATATGGCCCCTGCGGATACACCGCAGGGGCTTTCTTTTACAATCTTTTACAATCTGCAGGAGCTTTAAAAAGACCAATCCATCGCGCGCCACTGGAGCTATAGTGGAGCGTGTATGGAGAGGTGCTTCTGGTGAAAAAAAGTTCTCTTATATGGAATTATTTTTGTAAATTTGCACACGGAAAAATATGTAGTGTAGACTATGTTCGAGAACCTTAGTAGTAAGATAGAGAAAGCGTTACATACTCTCCGCGGTAAGGGGAGTATCACTGATATTAACATTGCGGAGACCGTCAAGGAGGTGCGCAAGGCTCTGCTGGACGCCGATGTGAGTTACCCGATAGCCAAGGAGTTTACCGACAAGGTGAAGGCAGAGGCTCTGGGCCGCAATGTTATCACGAGCATCGAGCCTGGCCAGCTGATGGTGAAGATTGTCCACGAGAAGCTGACGGAGCTGATGGGCTCGGAGGCCGTGGATATCAACATCAAAGGTCAGCCGGCCATTGTCCTCATCGCAGGTCTGCAGGGTTCCGGTAAGACCACCTTCAGCGCCAAGCTGGCCAACATGCTGAAGACCAAGCGTGGCAAGAATGTGATGCTGGTGGCTGGCGACGTGTACCGCCCCGCAGCTATCAGCCAGTTGCAGACGCTGGGCGAGCAGGTGCAGGTGCCTGTCTACACAGAGCTGGGTAATAATAACCCGGTGGAGATTGCCAAGAATGCTATCCGCGAAGCGAAGCTGAAGGGCATCAACGTGGTCATCGTCGATACCGCCGGCCGACTGGCTGTCGACGAGCAGATGATGGACGAGATAGCGGCCCTGAAGCGTGAGTTGCAGCCGCAGGAGACACTCTTCGTGGTCGACTCGATGACCGGTCAGGATGCCGTGAACACCGCCAAGGCCTTCAACGACAGGATTGACTTCGACGGCGTGGTGCTGACCAAGCTGGACGGCGACACGCGCGGCGGTGCGGCACTGACGATACGCTACACGGTGCAGAAGCCCATAAAGTTTGTCGGCGTGGGCGAGAAGATGGACGCCCTCGACGTGTTCCACCCCGACCGTATGGCCAACCGAATACTCGGCATGGGCGATGTGGTGAGTCTGGTGGAGAGGGCCGAGGCGCAGTATGACGAGGAAGAGGCGAGGAAGATATCGAAGAAGTTGATGCGCAACGAGTACAACTTCGACGACTTCCTGTCGCAGTTGGCGCAGATAAAGAAGATGGGTTCGATGAAGGACCTGATAGGCATGATACCGGGCATGGGCAAGCTGACGCAGAACGTGGAGATTAGCGACGACGCCTTCAAGCCGATAGAGGCCATGATAGGCTCAATGACGCCCTATGAGCGCCAGAACCCCAGCTGCCTGAACGGCAGCCGCAAGCAACGCATAGCCGCAGGCAGTGGTCGCTCGATACAAGAACTCAACCGCTTCCTCAAGCAGTTCGAGGACACGCGCAAGATGATGAAGATGGTGAGCAAGAACGGCGGTAAGATGCCGATGAGAAGAAGATAAACACACACATATATATGGTACAGTTATTGGATGGCAAGGCGATGGCCTTGCAGATCAAAGATGAGATAGCCAACGAGGTGCGCAACCTGACCGCTCAGGGACACCGTGCGCCGCACTTGGCCGCTGTAATCGTGGGCGAGGACGGGGCCAGCAAGACCTACGTCGCCAACAAGGAGAAGGCCAGCCACGAGGTGGGCTTCACGTCGAGTGTATACCGTATGCCGGAGAGCACCACCGAGGAGCAGCTGCTGGAGACGATAGCGTTCCTCAACAACGACCCCGACATCGACGGCTTCATAGTGCAGCTGCCGCTGCCAAAGCATATCAACGAGCAGAACATCATCAATGCCATATCGCCCGACAAGGACGTTGACGGTTTTACGCCTATCAACATCGGGCGCATGGTGCTTGGCGAGGAGTGCTTCGTGCCGGCCACGCCGATGGGTATCTGCACGCTGCTGAAGCGCTATAACATTGAGACGGCGGGCAAGCACTGTGTGGTGCTGGGCCGTTCGAATATCGTCGGCACCCCTGCTGCAAACCTGTTGAGCCGCAAGGGCTTCGACTGCACGGTGACGATGTGCCACAGCAAAACCAAGAACCTCAAGGAACTGTGCCTGCAGGCCGACATATTGGTTGTGGCCATCGGCAAGGCCGAGTTCGTCACCGCCGACATGGTGAAGGACGGCGCCGTGCTGGTGGATGTGGGCATCCACCGCGTGGAGGATGCCACGAAGAAGAACGGCTACCGCGTCATCGGCGACGTGAAGCACTCGGAGGTTGACGCCAAGTGCAGCTGGGTGACCCCGGTGCCTGGCGGCGTGGGCCCGCTGACGATAGTGAGCCTGCTTGAGAACACACTGAAAGCTTACAAGCGCAGATAAAAAAAACAGAGGGCCGCAACATCAGTTGCGGCCCTCTGTCTTTTATCTTGTCTATGATTAGTATTCGACAGGGTATGTCACCACGCCGCGGAAGCGCATGGTCTTGAGTTCGTTGGGAAGCGTCAGCAGATCGCCGAGGTCACTGACCATGAAGGTGATGTGGCCGCGGTAGATGTCGAAGCGTACGTTGACGGGCTGGTAGACCTGATAGGGGGCTCCGGTGGCGGGGTCGGTGAGAGTCCAGTTACGCAGATAGACATAGGGCAGGGGCTCCTGGTAGTCGGTGCTGTTGGCACTGAGGATTAGATAAGCGTTGACATTGCCCACGGAAAGGGCGTCGTCAGTGATGGCACTCCACTCGAAGTCGCAGTAGTAGTTGTTGTCGGAACGCTGTTCCCACATGTCGTTGGTGATGGTGAAGTTGGCCGTGCGCGTGTTGATGTCCTTGCTGCAGGAAGTCAGAAAGAATGTCGCACATACGGCTGCCACGATGGCGAAAATGGTGATCTTTTTCATTGTATATTTTTTTATTGTTTGTTACTATAACGCCACGAAGGCATGATTATTGTTTCCGGATGCAAAATTACCACATCTTTCGTAATAAATTTCCGGCGGGGCAAAATAATTTTCCAAAAAAAAAGTTATAGTGCATGAAACAAAAACAATAAATATCCGTTATTGAGGTAAAATAAAGTAAGAGAGCTGGCCTATGAGACAACTGAAGATTACACATTCCATCACCAACCGCGACATAAAGTCACTGGATAAATACCTGCAGGACATCTGCAGCGAGGAGCTGCTGACGCCCGAGCAGGAGGTGCAGCTGGCGCAGCGCATCAAGCAGGGCGACCAGGCGGCACTGGAACGCCTGACCAAGGCCAACCTGAGGTTTGTTGTCTCTGTGGCCAAGCAATACCAGAACCAGGGCTTGAGTCTGCCCGACCTCATCAACGAGGGTAATGTGGGTCTCATCAAGGCCGCCAAGCGCTTCGATGAGACGCGCGGCTTCAAGTTCATCAGCTATGCCGTGTGGTGGATACGCCAGAGCATCCTGCAGGCCATTGCCGAGAACAGCCGCATAGTGCGTCTGCCGAGCAACCAGCTGGGAGCACTCAACAAGCTGAAGAAAGAGATTAGCAAACTGGAACAGCAGCTGGAGCGTCCGCCATCGGAGGAGGAGCTGGCCGAGATGCTGGACATCCCGGAGGATAAGATCAAGGCCATCATGGGTATCAGCGGCCGCCATGTGAGTATCGATGCGCCGTTGGCGAGCGACGAGGATGTGAACTTTGTCGACGTGCTGCCTAACGAAGATACGCCGCCGACAGACGACAAGCTGATGCAGGAGAGCCTTTCGCAGGAGATTGAGCGCTGCCTGTCGACGCTGACGGAGATAGAGCGCGAGGTGATAAGGATGTACTTCGGCATAGGTCAGCCGCACCCGCTGAGCCTGGATGAGATAGCCATGAAGTTTAACCTGACCCGTGAGCGTGTGCGCCAGATTAAGGAGAAAGGTATCAAGCGCCTGAAGACCAGCTCGAAGAGCAAGCACCTGAAAGCATACCTGTAATGGTTATTGTTGAGTAGTGGATATTATACTTAAATATTTCCCGGAACTTACGGAGCGGCAACGTGAACAGTTCGCCGCTCTGTTGCCTTTGTACGAGGAGTGGAATGCGCAGATCAACGTTATATCCCGCAAGGACATGGAGCATTTCTACGAGCACCATGTGTTGCATTCGCTGGCAATAGCCAAGGTGATGCAATTCGCCCCTATGAGCGAGGTGCTTGATGTGGGTACCGGCGGCGGATTCCCCGGAGTGCCACTGGCCATCATGTTTCCCGACGCGCGCTTCACGCTGATTGACTCAATAGGCAAGAAGATCAAGGTGGTGAGCGACGTTGTTGAGCGTCTCGGGTTGACGAACACAAAGGCTATGCAGATTAGGGCAGAGCAGCTGGACGGCGAGTACGACTTTGTGGTCTCGCGTGCTGTCACCACGCTGGGCGAGTTTGTGCCGTGGGTGAAGAAGAAGATTTCAAAGACGCAGTACAACACGCTGCGCAACGGCATCCTCTATCTGAAGGGCGGCGACCTCACCAACGAGCTCTTCCCCTTCCGTCACAAAGTGAAGACCTGGGACATCAGCGAATGGTTCGAAGAGGAGTTCTTCGAAACCAAGAAGGTCATTTACTTGCCGTTGTGACGGTAAACATCATTTAGTGTCTTTATTGTTATCTTCACACCGCTGACGTCGGCATTGGGGTTGACGGGGATGAACTTTGCGGTTAGTTTCTGGCCGGCTTGGAGGTCGACGAAGTTGCGGCTGAAGTGGCCGTCGATGTGAGGGTCGGTGTCGATATAGACGTCGTAGAGGTCGGTCTCGGCCTTGATGGTGACCACGAGGCTGCCGTCGCTCTGCCAAGCCTGACTGATGTTGTATTTAGGCTCCGGATATGTGCGGTCCTTGGGGTAGACACTGTAGTATTGTTCCCATTTCCTTAGGTCGACGTTGTCGGCATAGAGGGCCTGTGCGCGGTAGTGGAGGGCTTTCCAGTTGCCGTAGTAGTCGATGGAGGACCAGGAGGCCACCGGCCAGCAGTCGTTGAGTTGCCAATAGAGTGTGCCCATGCAATGGGACGGCGTGTCGCCGCTGACAACAAATTGCTTGATGTGCTGGAAGATGCCGTAGCCGACGCCCCAGGCCTGCAGGAGCTGTGAGACGTAGCAGTAGTCATCAAGTGAGAGAGTGCGGCTTTCGAAGCCGTAGTACTGGCGCATAGCTTTGTCGATAATCTGTACGCCGCGAGGGTGTTTCTGGTGGCTACGCAATGCCGGTATCCGTAGAGACGTTTCATGAAACGTCTCTTTGTTGTTGTCGTATACATGAGCCGTTTCATGAAACGGCTCTACATTAGGGATGACGCGCTTTAAGGTCGACAGCATGGGGTAGCTCTGGAAGCCATATTCGGACATGAAGCGGCCGGTCTTCTCGGCATATTTCTCAAAGGGCTCCTCGCCCCACCAGACGCCCCAGTAGTGGCTGTCGCCGTGGGTGACGCACTCGGGGTGGCCCCAGCCGTAGAGCGGCGAAGTGGTGATATAGGGTCGCTGCAGCGGGTCGCAGTCGCGGACGGCCTGTGACAGGATGCTGGTTGTGCTGGTGTTGCTGGAAGTGCTGGAATAGCCGAAGATGGTGTCCATAGCTTTCTCCAGGCGGGCGCGCTGCTCGGGCGTCCAGTTGAATTGGCTCTGCCAACCCCAGTCTTCCCAGCCGTTCTTCACCTCGTTGTTGCCGCACCAGAGGACGATGCAGGGGTGCTTGGCGATACGGCTTATCTGCTGGCGTGCCTCTTCGCGGATGCTCTGCAGCATATCAGGACTGTCGGGGTAAGGTGTTCCGGCGAATATAAAATCCTGCCACACCATGAGGCCCAGCGAGTCGCAGAGGTCGTAGAAGTAGTCGTGCTCATAGATGCCGCCGCCCCAAACACGCAGCATGTTGAATCCCGCCTCCTTGGCGGAGCAGAGCAGGTGGCGGTAGCGGGCGCGATTGGCGCTGTCGAGGACGGGGAACGAATGGACGGGAATCCAGTTGGCACCTTTGATGAAGATGGTCTTGCCGTCGCGGTAGAAGGTGAAGCTCTGGCCGATGCTGTCTTGCTCCTGCCGGAGTTCTATTTTATTCCAATCAGAACTGAAAGAACGAAAAGAATTTTTTTCTGATGGTTCTTTTAGTTCTGATTGAGATTTGTTGGTGATATAAACCCGCTTCCAGATGCCGCAGGTGGGCAGCTTTGGGCCCCAGTCCCAGCCTTGCTGGTAGGGCGCTATGCGGGTAAAGGCGCGCCGCTCAGGGAGAGGGATACCATATTGGGATTCTTTGAGAGAATCGCCTGGAATGGCTTCGCATTCTTCGTCGTAGTGTGTATTGGAGACAGGCCAGAAGGATAGTCCAATATTGAGCGTGCTGTCATACAACCCCAGCAAAAAGTCGGAGATGAGGAATTTGTACCGGCAGAACATATTGTCCATTACATAGATGAGTTCTCCGTTGATAACAAGGGATGCTTGTCCGGCAAGGCCCTCGAATACCAGCCAAAGAGAATCTCCTTCAGGCAGTTCACTTTTCCGAATGGTGGTTCCGTAGAACCACACGCTGTCGCCAACCCAGCGCACCGAGTCCTCGTTGGTGCCGTAGTAGGGGTCCTCGATGATGCCGTTGGCCATCAGGTCGGTATGGATGAATCCAGGCACTGCGGCGGGATACTCTTGCCCGTTGTACTCAAACTGCCAGTCGGTCAGTTCCAACTTGTCAGGCTTCGTTGCACATGCCGCCAGCAGCAATGGCAGGAGGATGACAAGACATCTCTTCTTCATATAGAATGTATTTTCATATAATAACGTTGGCGTCGGCTTTTTATTGCCCCGCGTTTAGCCCGTCCGTCCTCCAATCGAACAACAATACATCGACTATAGTATAACGTTACATCAACGATAGCTATCGTTAAAATATCGTTGAAGTATCGTTGAAATGATGATGAAAGTACGCAAAAACAAGCAGATAGAAGGCTATCTGCTTGTGTTGTCGGTTGGAAACGGGTGCTATCGGGTGTGGCTCAACGTGTTAGCAGCACAGCTTATTTTGTTTTCCAGAAGGCGAAGACCACCGCCAGCAGGATGAAGATGAAGCTGACGAGGTGGTTCCAGCGGATGGGCTCGCTCTTGAAGACGGTGGCCACGATGACGGTGAAGACCGTCAGCGAGATGCACTCGGCCAGTATCTTGAGCTGCATCAGCGAGAAGGGGCCGCCGTTGATCTGGCTGCCGATGCGGTTGGCGGGTATCATGAACGAGTACTCGAAGAAAGCCACGCCCCACGAGGTGAGGATGATGAGTATCAGCGGCCAGCTGGTGTTGATCTTCAGTTCGGTGAGCTTGAGGTTGCCATACCAGGCGAAGGTCATGAAGATGTTGCTGACGATGAGCAGCAGGATGGTGATTAGTGCTTTTGGCATATCATTCTAATTAACATTGCGAACGCTTGGTTGGTGCTACGGTCGATGTTCTGCTGGCGGCGATTGGCGCCGAACTGCAGCAGCTTGGCTTCGGTGCCGTTGGCGTTGGCGACGGCTATCCACACGGTGCCCACGGGCTTCTCCTTGGTGCCGCCGTCGGGGCCGGCGATGCCGGTGGTGGCTATGGCCAGGTCGGTGCCCAGCCTTTGGCGCACGCCCTCCGCCATTTCGCGGACGGTCGCCTCGCTCACGGCTCCGTGGGCCTCCAGCGTGCTATGCTTCACGCCGAGTACGCTCTCCTTCACCTCGTTGCTGTAGGCGACGATGCCGCCCTTGAAGTAGGCCGAAGCGCCGGCTTGTGCGGTGAGCAGGCGTGCTATGTTGCCGCCGGTACAACTCTCTGCAGTGGCCAACGTCAGGCCGCGCTTGATAAGAGTCGTGTGCACCAGTTCGTCGAGTGTCTCGCAGTCTTCGCCGACTATGTATTTGCCAGCAAGGTCATACAAACCCTTCAGTATTGCCGGATCATAGTTGCCATGTACGGTCAGCCGCAGTTTGGTTAGGCCGGCCACAGGCAGGTATGCCAGCTTGATGTTAGCGGGCAGCGAAAGCTCCCACGGCTCGATGAGGTCGCTCAGGAACGACTCGCCTATGCCCTGAACAAGAATGTTCTTGGTGACGATGATGTCTGTATGAAAAGTCTCCTGCAGCTTGGGAATGACGCGGTTGCGCATCAACCACTCCATTTCGAACGGCACTCCTGGTAGCGACACCAAAACGGTCTTACCAGGGAACCACATGCATGGCGCGGTGCCGAGGTCGTTGTTGAGCACCTCGCAGCACTTAGGCACCAATGCTTGTGCACGGTTGACAGGTGTGAGTTCGTAGCCGCGGCTTTCGAAGATGCGTTTCACGTTGTCGAGCGCCATCGGGCTCTCAACCAGCTCACTGCCGAAATACTCGCAGAGCAGCTTCTTGGTTATGTCGTCCTTGGTAGGACCGAGGCCGCCTGTGACAAGCACCGCGTCGCTCTCGCGCATGGCCTCGTCTACAGCATTCCATATTGCTTGCCGTTCGTCGCCAACCACCATGGTCTTTAGCACATCCATGCCCGCTGCGGTGAGCAAACGACTCATAGTTGATGCGTTCGTGTTGACGACCTGACCAATCAGCAGCTCGTCGCCTATGTTAATGATTGTTACTTGCATATCCTAAACTTTCTATCGTATTCTGCGTAGCTGAATTCCAGGCCACACTTCTCGTCCACCATACGCTCGGTCTCGTTGACCTTGGTAAACTCCGAGAGGTCGATGACGGGGAAGAAGGTATCTGCCTCGGGGAATTCCTTGTGCACCCAGGTGATGTAAAGACGGTTTGCCCACGGCATGAGCATATTGTAGATGCGGCCGCCACCTATGATGAACACCTCGTCGTCGCAGTCTCGCAGCAGGTCGAACAGTCCGTTGACGCTATGCACCACCTCAGCCCCTTCGGGGGTGAAATCTTCGCTTTGCGAGAAGACGATGTTGCGGCGCCCTACGAGCGGCCGCTTCGGCAGGCTTTCCCATGTACGGCGTCCCATCACCACGGGGTGTCCCATTGTCAGTGCCTTGAAACGTTTGAGGTCGCCGCTGAGATGCCACGGCATATCGCCGTTCAGTCCAATGGCGCGGTTCTCGGCCTGTGCCACGATGATGCTTAGTTTTGGTTTCTTGTTTAAGTCTATCATTGTTGGAATATCTTTGTTGCACGTTCAAATATACCATTGCACCAAGCTAATGCAAGGCCGTAGTTGCTTACAGGTACGCCAGCCTCGATGGCTGGTAGCAGGCGTGCCTTGACTTGCTGGGCTGTGATTACGCAGCCGCCGCATTGAATGACCAACGCATACTGCGACAAATCGGATGGTAGGGGCGACTGCCCGCCGATAACCTCGCAGTGCAACTCTTTGCCTGTGGCTTTCTTCAATGCGGCCGGCAGTTTTACGCGCCCGATGTCCTCGCAGGTGACGTTGTGCGTGCAGCTCTCCAGCAGCAGTACGCGGTCGCCGCCTTTTAGGTCGCCAATCTTGCGGGTACCATCAAGATACTCTTTGAAGAGACCTTTCTGGCGTGCCAGTACCACGCTGAAGCTTGTCAGACACACATCCTCGGGGACTATAGCTGCTACCTGTTTGAATGCTTGACTGTCAGTAACCACCAGAGCAGGTGGTTCTTTCAGCGCCGCCAGAGTTGACGGTAGTTCTTCAGGCTGGCAGAAGAAAGCCTGGGCATGAATATCCATAAGGTCACGCAGTACCTGTACCTGCGGCAGTATCATGCGACCTTCGGGAGCCGACGAATCAATAGGGGTGACAAGCACTACGGTGTCGCCTTGAGATACTACATCTCCCAGCAGCGAGCGTCCACGGTATGCGCTTTCGGGCAGCGCCTTCTTTATCTGTTCAATCAATAGTTCTTTGTCAATAGGTTCTGCTTTAGTAAGAATCTTTATTATCGGTGTGCCATGATCCATGCACCAGCGCTCCACGCGTTCCTCTGGCTCTCCGTAGCAGCCTTCAGTATAGAGCAGCAGCGCCAGGTCTACTTCGGCTAGCGCCGCCATGCTCTTCTCGACGCGCATCTGGCCCAACTCGCCCTCGTCGTCAATGCCGGCGGTGTCTATCAGTACCACGGGTCCTATGCCGCCAATCTCCATGCTCTTGCGCACAGGGTCGGTGGTCGTTCCGGCGGTATCGCTGACGATAGCTATCTGCTGGCCTGTGAGCCAATTTATCATCGTGCTCTTGCCAACATTCCTGCGGCCAAAGAAGCCTATTCTGGGCTTCAGTTCATTTCCTTTCATCTCAGTTCTACTATTGTCACGCCCACGCCGCCGAGCTCCACCTTCTCTGGGTGGAAGGTGCGAACTTCGCGCATGGACTTCAGTTCTTGCTGGATTATCTGCATCAGAATGCCGTAGCCTTTCCCGTGCAGGATGCGCACCTCTTTCTCGCTGAGCAGCAATGCGTCGTCAAGGAAGCGGTGCAGCAAATCTATCGCTTCCTCAGCGCGATGGCCGCGGAGGTCGAGAGTGGGGTTGAAGCTTTTGCGTTTGTCGTTCATCTCGTCGTATATCGAGCGGCTTACACTGACGGGCTTTCTTTCGGTGGGTATTTTTTGCTTGGCGGTACCTGTTAGTCGGCTTAGCGGTATGGTCATGCGTACGCTGTTGCTCTCCACCACAGCCTTCTTGCCTTTTATCTCCACCACTTGCCCATAGGTCTCTTCGCCGTCGATGCGCACGATGCTTCCCACATTTACTGGTAGCAGTTCAGATATGCCTGTTTTATCTACCAGCTCTGTTTTTTTGTTACGCTTCTCTTCGGCTTTCTTTATCTCTTTCTCCACCTGCTCTGTGGCTTCGGCAAGTTTGGCACGTGCGGCTTGTGTGGCCTCTTTCTCTGCTTTGGCACTCTTGATGTCGCTTATGGTGCGCTCCACGGTGCGGTTGGCGTCGGTGAGTATCTGCTGTGCTTCGCGTCTGGCGCCGCTGATAATCTCGTGGCGGCGAGCTTGCAGGTTGTCGTTCAGCCGTTGATACTTCTGTGTCACCTCATTGAGGAAGTCGTCAGCCACGCGCAGTTCCTCTTTCTGCCGTGCAATTTCCTGCTTGTCGAGCTCCAACTGCTGCAACTGGTGCTCGAAGTTCAGCTGTTCGCGCCCCACCAACTCACCTGCCTTATCGAGTATCTCCTTCGGGAAACCGATGCTTTCGGCAATTTCGAAGGCGAAGCTTGAGCCAGGATGTCCTACGGCCAGCCGGTATAGCGGCCGCATGGCGTCAGTGTCGAAGAGCATAGCCCCGTTGACGATACCTGGGAGACGGTCGGCCAGCAACTTGAGGTCGGCGAAGTGGGTCGTTACCACACCGAAAGCACCCTTGCTGTACAACTCTTCCAGCACCGCTTCTGCTATTGCGCAGCCCGACCTCGGTTCGGTCCCACCGCCCAACTCGTCGAGCAGGAAGAGGGTCTTCTCGTTTGCGGAACCAAGGAGCGCTTTCATGTTCTGCAGGTGCGATGTATATGTACTGAGGTCGTTGTCGATGCTTTGCTGGTCGCCTATATCTATGAATATGCTGCCGAATATGCCGCATTCAGATGTAGGCCTGAGCGGCACCGGCATACCGCACTGCAGCATGTACTGTATTAGGCCCACAGCCTTCAGACATACCGACTTGCCACCGGCATTCGGTCCTGAGATTATGAGAATGCGAGCATCGTTTGACAGGTTGAGGTTGAACGGCACCACGCCGTCTTTCTTCTGCAGGTAGAGTATCGGATGACGTGCGTCAAGCCACTCGATGTGCGACTCCTTGTGCAGTATTGGCACGCTGGCGTTGAGCTCCACGGCCACACGTGCCTTTGCCCGTAGGAAGTCTATCCTTGCCAGAAAGCGGTATGCCTCGTCCAGCTGAGGCAGCAAAGGGCGCAGCTTGTCGCTGAATGCCAACAGTATGCGCTGTATCTCATGCCGCTCATCGAAGTCAAGTTCGCGCAGGTCGTTGCCCAGTTCCACCACCTCGGCTGGCTCCACGAAGGCCGTCAGTCTTGTGGCGCTCTCGTCTTGTATCAGTCCTTTTATCTTTCGGCGGTGCGTGGTCAGCAACGGTATAACAGGCCTGCCATCGCGTATTGTTACCTCGGCGCCTTCGGGTGCCCAGCCTTCGCGCTTGGCACGTGCCAGAGTACTGCTCACCTGTGCATCTACCTCTGCTGCCTTGCGGGCCTTGGTGCGCCGTATCTCGGCAAGGGCAGGGGAGGCGTTGTCGTAAAGTTCCCCGTGGTCGTCGATGAGTTTACCCAATAGCGAGTTTATCACATTCAACTGAGAGCTCTTGCCGCCGTAGCCCAGCTCAACCTCTATGGCTATGTTGCGCAGCGCCTCGTACTGCATGTGCTCCTCGGCAGTGAGGAAATAGTAGCATTCACGTATGGTGCGTAGCGAGAGTTTCAGGTCGAAGAGGCTTTCAAGCGGTATCACGGTGTTGCCCACTCGCAGATGCGTCAGTATCGGCGTCAAGTCAATGAAGTCCTGTTGCGGAAATTCGCTTTCCATGAGCACTATCTGCCGCATCTCCTCCACCAGCTTGAGCTCATGGCACAACGGCTCGTAGTCGGTAATGAAGCGCATCTCTTCGGCCATGCGAGTGGCGAGGGCGTTAGTGCACTGCTCTACCACCATCTGCCTTATGCGGTCGAACCCCAGTTTCTGTTCTATATTGTCCATTTAGTCAAAGTCAAGATAGAGCGGCCAATGCTGGCGGAAGGTCTGTAGCCGCTCTTTGTCGAGTGTGACGGTTAGCGTTTCCTCGCCGGTGCATTCTGCCAATGGCAGTCCTCTGTAGTCTATTGCAGCACTGTTTCCGCTGTAGCTGCCACCGACACCGTCCAAGCCGCATCGGTTGCACCCCACGGTGTAGCATAGATTCTCTATGGCCCGCGCCTTAAGTAGCGTAGTCCATGCCTCGTGGCGACTGCCGGGCCAGTTGGCGCACACCAGCAGCAGATCGTAATCCATATTGTCGTTGCGCAGCCATTTGGGGAAGCGCAAGTCGTAGCACACGGCAGGCTTTATGCGCCATCCACGCCACTCAAAAACCTCGCGTTTCCTGCCTCGTGCTATCACGTCGTATTCCCCGCTGACGCGGAATGTATGTCCTTTATCGTACGTGCCGTAGCTGCCGTCGGGTCTCACCCAGTGCATGCGGTTGTAGCATCTGTCCTCTTCGCGTACAATCCATGTGCCAACTATCAGTCTGTTGTACTGTGCCGCCATGCGGCGTGCCCACTGCAGTGTCGGCCCGTCGGGTTCCTCGGCCAGGTCGGTCATGCCTTCGCCAAAGCCTGTGGTGAAGGTCTCCGGCACCACGAATATGTCGCTTTCCTGAGCCGCAGCCAGTGCGGCCTCGGCACGGCGGCGGTTCTCTTCAGGCTCGTGCCATCGTATGTCTTGTTGATACAGCGTTATCACCATCGGCGTGCCTCCTCGATGTCTTTGTTCAATTGCGTCTGCAATTCACCGGCACTCCCGAAACGCTGTATGTCTCTTATGCGGTGCAGGAATTCCACTGTCACCGTTTCCCCGTATAAATCTCCTTTGTAGTCTATCAGGTGCACCTCAAGCATTGGCTTGTCCACACCGAAAGTGGGTGCGTCACCAAGGTTCGCCATTCCTTTGCAGTCGCCTATGCGCACTGCGTATACGCCCTCCCTGGGCAACATCTTGCGCGTATGCGCTATGTCTATGTTGGCTGTGGGAAATCCCATCGTGTGACCCACTCCGCGACCATGCATCACCTCTCCGCTGAGGCTATAGTTGCGCCCCAGTAGCGTTGCAGTATCCTCCACGCGACCGTCGAGCAGCGTCTGCCGTATGCGGCTTGAGCTTATAGGCTCGCCGCCAATGGTGAACGGGGCGCCTCTCTGCAGCGTGAAGCCCATCTCCAAGGCCAACATCGGCAGGCTGTAGAAGTCGTCTCGCTGCTTGCTCCCAAATCGGCTGTCGTAGCCAACCAGCAGACTCCGCATTTCCAGTTCGTCGTACATCCACTGCACCATCTCGCCAGCCGTCATCTGCGCCACCTCTCTGGTGAACGGTAGAACAGCCACATACTTTGCTCCGGCCTCGAACAGCAGCTTAAGGTGCTCTTGCGGGTCGTCGAGCCAGTATTCGCTCTCGCGGCGCCCGAGCACAAACGACGGATGTGCCGTCAATGTTACCACCAGCTTTGAGCCGTCCATCAGCGACAGCAGCCGCTGGTGGCCGCGGTGCACGCCGTCGAAGACGCCCACGGTCACTGCCGTAGGCTCGCCCACGCGCTCCACACGCCCCTCCCGATTGTATATCTCTATGTTCATCTCACAAGTGTCAGTCTCGGTGCCAGGTCTATGAACACTCCCACCGAGTACTGCGACGGTTTCTCTTTCTCGAAATAGTAGTACCAGCGTCCCTCCACTCTAAGTTCTCCGCCGCCCATGTCCCAACGGCAGCTTGCACCGATGTTCATCATTCGGTTCATGCCAAAGTAAGTGACGCCGTCCACATAGCCTACGTTGCTAAACAGCACGCTTCCGAGCAGCGGTACGAAACCGTGGCTCTGCCAGTAGCCAGCATCTATTGTCAGAGCAGTTTCATTAAACGGCTCTACAGTGACGCTCGCCGTAGGATAGAGGCCCCACCCCCGCTTGTATAGCACCGTCGGCATGTTCTTTTGTGTAAAGGCCATGGCATAACAACCTGCCTGTATTGTTTTGTATTTGGCGAACAGTCCTGCGGCGCCGTTGAAGCGATTCTGTACAGGCTTGTGTTCGGCAAGCCCCTGGCCGCCGACGTGCTGTCCTATGACGTGCACCGGTATCTTTATGCTCCAGTCATTGTCGCCAAAGTCCATCACACCGCTCAGTCCCGCCGTGAACTGTTCCTGGCGGCTGCTGTGCTGCCAGATATATTCGCGCCAGTCGACCCATAGGTCCATGTCGAAGTGCTTGTAATCGAGCAGCAGCTGTACGCCGGCTTCGGGGTCTGCCGCATAGAGCCTCTCCGGGTTGTACAGCGGCAGTGGTAGTTCATGTGGCCTCAGGCATCCCATTGTCACGCTTCCGCCCGTCCACTTCCATTCCGCCCTCACCCACGGCAGCAGGTGCGTCGCTGATGATGTGTCGCTCTCGCGTTGCCACACGCCCAGCGCCTCGCCCGATGGGTAGTTGCGTGCACCCCAGAAGTGCAGCCAGTGCACACCGGCCTCCAGTGTCACACCCGGCGACACATGCCAGGCTACCTTCGGCCTGAGGTAGAAGCCCGGTAGCGTATAGCCCGTGGCATGCAGGCCGAACCACTCGTTGTCCTGGAAGAACTGCCTAGTCTCCACGCACAGCTCCAGACGACTGGTGTCCTGGGCCTGAATGGGGTTCATGGACATAATGGACCCGATGGGAATTATGCCCATCAAACCTATTAAACCCATCAAACCCAATAATTTCCTCATTTACCCATTGCTTTGATGACAGCCTCCTCGATGGCGGCGCCGCGCAGGTCGCGTGCCAGTATGGTGCCGTCGGGACCTATCAGCATAATCTGCGGTATGCCGAGCACACCGTAGGTGTCGGTGGCCGTGCGGGTGCTGTCCACCAGCTGCGGATAGGTGATGCCCAGGTCGGCCATAACCTTCTCATGGGCAGCCTTGCGGGCCTCTGCATCGCCGCGTTCCCACACGTTCAAACCCACTATCACAAGGCCTTTGTCCTGGTATTTCGCCCACAGCGGCACCAGGTTGTCGCGTATCTCCGCGCGGCAGGGGCCGCACCAGCTGGCGTAGAAGTCAACCAGAGCCACCTTGCCGTCGATGATGTCGCTCAACTTGCCGTCAACACCCTCTATGTCGGTGTAGTGCTTGCCGGCCGATGTCTCTTCGACGGCCTTGAGCTGGGCCAGCTTGGCGCTCACAGGCTTGTGGTTCTTCACCACGTCGGCGGCGTCGCTCAGTAACTCATTCAGCTGGTTGTAGGTCAGGCGGTCGGTGCTGCACAGTACAGCCATGGCGTAGGCGCCAAGGATGTTGTCGCGGTTGTCACCGTAAAAAGCCAAGGCTTGGTCGTAGATGCGCGTCGTCGCAATGGCCTCCAGCGAGTCATACATGTGCTCGGCAACACTGCGCTCCTCAGCATTCTGTGCCATATAGTACTGTTCGATATACATCTCCATCTCCACCTCAAACTCGCCCTCGGCATCCTCCTCGAGGAACAGCTGCAGGCTGTCGTTCAAGGCAGTGCCACCGATATGCTCAGTCAGGAGGTCCACGATGATGTTGCCCGGCTCCACGATAAGGTCCTGCTGCAGCTGGGTCGTCTCGCCCATGGCATACAGCGTGCCTATCCACGCCTCCTCGGCCTTGCCCTCGAAGGTGAAGGCACCGTCCTTGACAACTGCGCTGTCCACAGCGTCGCGGTCGTTGACCAGATACACCTTCTTGCCCTCGAACTGTGCGTCGTTCACAATGCCGTCGATTTTGTAAGATTTACCGCCACTGCAGCTGACAATCGTGGCCGCCAGAAGTGCCAGGGACATCCCGCAAAGGGTTGTAATTAAGCTCTTTTTCATGTCTTTATTGATTTTTTATTATTTGTTTTCCGATGCAAAAATACACAAAAAAAAGGAATTGGTAATTAGAAATCAGGAATTACCATACAGTCCATTCTCAGTCTCTCCGTATCCCCTCCGTTAGTTCTCCGTCTGTTTTACCATTGTTTACCGACTGTTCTACGATATAAACCGTAAAACAATAGGTAAACAACCGTTGAACAGTCGTGGGGGATACGGAGAGGTTGCGGCTGGGCTGTGGCACAGTGTGTTATGGGAAATAATGGATGTTTAGTGAAAAAAAGTGCCGTGGATTGTGAAAATAGTCGTATCTTTGCAAATTATTTTATACAGATAATATTTTAAAATATGTATACAGACACCACTAAATTCATCGGCGAAGGCCTTACTTACGACGACGTTCTGCTCGTCCCCGCTTATTCCGAGGTAATCCCCCGCGAAGTCACTGTTGCGTCGCGCTTTTCGAAGCGTATCATGTTGAACACGCCGCTTGTGTCGGCAGCCATGGACACTGTCACGGAGGCCGCCATGGCCATCGGTATGGCCCAGGAAGGCGGTATCGGCGTGCTGCACAAGAATATGAGCATCGAGCGCCAGGCCAACGAGGTGCGCAAGGTGAAGCGTGCCGAGAACGGCATGATTATCGACCCCGTGACCCTCGACAAGGACGCCAAGGTGAAGGATGCCTTGCGTCTGATGGAGGAGTACGGCATCGGCGGCATCCCTATCGTCGACGATAACCGTATGCTCATAGGTATGGTGACGAACCGCGACCTGCGTTTCGAGCGCGACATGGAGCGCCCGCTGAGCGAGATAATGATTACCAAGCTCATCACGACCCACGAGGGCACCACCTTTGCCGAGGCTACGGACATACTGCAGCAGCACAAGATTGAGAAGCTGCCCGTGGTGAACGACAAGGGCCAGTTCATGGGCCTCATCACCTACCGCGACATCATGAAGACCAAGGAGCGCCCGATGGCTTGCAAGGACAGCAACGGCCGTCTGCGCGTGGCTGCAGGTGTGGGCATCACGCCCGACATGATGGACCGCGTCGATGCCTTGGTGAAGGCCGGCGCCGATGCTATCGTCATCGACACCGCCCATGGCCACAGCTCCAACGTGGTGAAGGCCCTCAAGGCAGTGAAGGCCAAGTATGCCGACATTGACGTCGTGGTGGGCAACATAGCCACCGGCGACGCCGCTCTGATGTTGGCTGAAGCCGGCGCCGACGCCATCAAGGTGGGTATCGGACCCGGCAGTATCTGCTCGACGCGTATCATCGCCGGCATCGGCGTGCCCCAGCTCACTGCCATCTGCGAGGTGTGCGGAGCTTTGAAGCAGAAAGGCTACGATGTGCCCGTCATCGCCGACGGCGGCATCCGTTACAGCGGCGACGTTGTCAAGGCTCTTGCCGCTGGCGCCAGCACCGTCATGGTTGGCTCGCTGGTGGCCGGCACCGACGAGGCTCCGGGAGAGACCATCATCTATGAAGGCCGCAAGTTCAAGAGCTACCGTGGCATGGGCTCGCTCGAGGCCATGCAGGCCGGCAGCAAGGACCGCTACTTCCAGGACAAGGAGACCGACGCCAAGAAGCTGGTGCCGGAAGGCGTCGTGGGCCGCGTGCCCTACAAAGGCACCCTCAGTGAGATTCTCTACCAGCTCGTCGGCGGCTTGAAGGCAGGCATGGGCTACACGGGCAGCCGCACCATCGGCGACCTCCAGAATGCCAAGTTCATCCGCATCACCGACGCGGGCCGCACGGAGAGCCATCCGCACGATATCGCCATCACCCGCGAGGCACCGAATTACAGCAGATAAGCAGTTAAGTAGACAGTAGATAAGTTGTTAAGACAGATGAAGAAACTATTGATGACGGCGCTGGCAATTGCAGCGCTTTCACCTCTTGCCTTAAGGGCTCAGAATGACCCGGTGGTTATGGAGGTTGCCGGCAAAAAGATAACGAAGTCGGAGTTCATGAAGGAGTTTATGACCTCCGTCGGCGACCGGCTGGCCAAGAACCCGCAGACGCCCGCGGCAGAGAAACGCCAGGCTCTTGATGAGTATGTGGAGCTTTTCGCCAATTTCCGCGCCAAGCTTGCCGACGCCTATGCCCTCGGGTTCGACACCATGGCGGCGTTGCGTGAGGAGCTGGGCACCTACCGCGCCGAGCTCGCCGCTCCGTACCTGATAGACAGTGTGGCATTGGACCGCATACTGCACGAGGCCTACGAGCGCAACCACTATTCGCTCCACGCCGCCCACATACTGCTTCCGTTGGCTCCTGACGCATCGGCCGAGGACAGCGCGAAGACCTACGACGAGATAATGGAGCTCCGCAACCGCATTATGAAAGGCGAGGACTTCTTTGCCGTCTCTGGCGAGACTGTGGCTAAGCAGAAGCCGGGCGCCCCCGTTCGTCCCCGCGAGGGCGACTTGGGCTACTTTACCGCCTTCGATATGGTGTATCCGTTCGAGAATGCCGCCTACTCGCTCAAGGTAGGGGAAGTGAGCATGCCTGTGCGCACCCGCTACGGTTATCACCTCATCAAGATTCTCGACAAAGTGCAGATGACAGGCAAGTGCGATATGGCACACATCTGGCTGAGTTCGCAGGACAGCAACCTGCGCCGCGACGAGATAGAGACTCTATACAAGCGCCTCGAACGCGGAGTGGACTTCGCCACCGTGGCGTTGAGCAGCGATGATCACACCACACGCAGCAACGGCGGCTTAATGCCTGACGCTACGCTGAGCCACCTGCCGCCGGAGTATGTCGAAGTGGCGCAGTACCTCAAGGACGGCGAGTATTCGAGGCCTTTCTTTACGCAATACGGATGGCATATCATCAAGCTGATACGCCACGATACCCTAGCGCCGTATGAGGACATGGTGCCCTATTACAAGCAGCGCATGAGCCGCGACCAGCGCGGCGATGACAGCCGCAGGGCTTTCACCCGTAGCTGCCGCGAGCGCTACAAGGTGATAGACCTCACGCAGACACCCGTGGAGCAGCCTAAGGGTAAGAAGCGCAAGAAGAACGAGCCTGTCACGATGCAGGCTTCGCTGCAGGAGCTCTACAGCATAGTGCCTGTGGAAGCCACCCGCAACGGATGGAAATACAACGACACCATGGTCAGCGACGTACAGCCCATACTCATAGTGGGAGACCGCACCTACAACACTCGTGACCTGGCACGCTATATTGCGAAGCACCAGAAGGCCGGACGCCCCCTGAAGTCGGAGTACTTTGTCAACCTGCGCTATGGTGAGTTTATCGACAGTGTGGTCTTGGTGTATGCCGACAGCCAGCTGGAGGCTGAGCACCCCGACTTCGCCGCCATTGTCGACGAATACCGCCGCGGCCTGATGATATTCAACTACAACAACGAGATGGTATGGAAGAAGACTCTGCACGATAGTGCCGGCTTTGCCAACTTCTATGCCCGTGAGAGTCTCAGCAAGAGGATGGACCGCCCCGAGGATTCGGTCTACTTCTGGCACAAGCGTGCCCGAATCGTCAACATCGTTGTTGTCGACAGCGCCTGCCTGGCTCCCGCCAAGGCTGCCAAGATACTCAACAAGGCCCTCAAGAAGGATAAGAGCAGCCTTGAAATGAAGGAGATGCTCCTGTCGGCCATGGTGGCACGTGTCCCATCGATGGTCTCTGTGGAGCCCGACCTTATAGAGTATGGTCGCCAAAGCTTCTTGGCTGATGACCAGTGGGCCAAGGGCGTATATATGAGCCCGAATGGCAAAGGATACCGGGCCATTGTTGTCGAGGACGTAATGCCTGCGATGCTCAAGGAACAGATGGCCGCCCGCGGATACTACCTCAACGCCTACCAGAACGAAGTGGAGCAACAGCACAACGCGGAGCTGCGGAAGAAATACAACGTCAAGATAAACTACGATGTTGTCAAGCAGATCAAGTATTAGCCTGCTGGCCGCTATATGCTGCCTATTGTCTGTGGCTTGTCACCATGGCGAGGAGCTTTCGCTGCTGGTGGCAAAGGTCTATGACTACGAGCTCCGTCTGGACGACCTTGCCGGTCTGGTTGGCGAGGGCGTCAGTGTTGAGGACAGCATAGCCATTGTGGACAACTATGTTGACCAATGGGTTCGCCAGAAGGTTGTACTTGCGAAGGCCGAGAAGAATGTCAAGGACGACTTCAGCCGCCAGATGAGCGAATACCGCAACAGCCTCCTTACCTACGCCTATGAGCAGCAGATTGTGTCGCAGCTGTTGGACACCAACGTCACGGACACGGAGATAGAGGAGTACTACGAGGCCAATAGCGAGCAGTTCCTACTGAAGAATGCCATCGTCAAGGCCGTATATGTCGCTGCGCCCAAACGCAACAGTGCCGACGGCAAGCTCAAAAGTATCGTCTATAAGCATCAATTTCGCGACGAGGATATCGTGGAGATGCAGGCGCTCGCCACCCGTGTAGGTGGCACTGGCAGTTACGACGGCGCCACGTGGATGCCGTTCTACAGCCTCCAGGCCGTTGTGCCGGTCACCACATACAACGAGGGCTTATTCCTCAAACAGAACCGAGCCATTGTGCTCGCAGACGATTCCCTTTGCTGGTACGTCAGAATACTCGACTACAAGATATCCGATGACATCGCGCCTATGGAACTCCAGATGGACAATATACGTGCCATCATCCTCAACCACCGCAAGCTTGAGATTATAAATCGCCTACAGGCCGACCTATTCAAGGAGGCCGAAGAAGGTGGACACATAAAGAGATAAACGAACATGAAGAAAATACTCTTGGCTTTAGCCTTACTATTTCCGCTCACTTTGCACGCGCAGGGTGACCTTGTCGACGGTGTCGCCGCCATTGTAGGCCGCAACATCATCAAGTACTCCGACATCGAGCGCTTATACGCCCAGATACGCCTCAAACAGGGTGCTGCCGACGCTTTCAATAACCGTTGTGCTGTGCTCGAGAACCTCATCCTCTCCCAGCTCCTCGTCCATAAGGGCGAAATAGACAGCGTCGAAGTAAGTGACGAGGAGGTGAATCAGTATGTTGACTACTACCTTAAGGCTGACATGCGCAACTACGGCACCCGCGAGGCTCTCCGCGAAGCCACGGGCTTCTCTTACGATGAGCTCAAGGAACAGTACCAGCGCATGATGCGCAACAACCTCCTCAGCCGCCGTGTAGAATATCAGCTCACCGAGGATGTCACAGTCACACCTCGTCAGGTCACCGACTTCTTCAACAGCCTCCCCGCCGACAGTTTGCCCATGATGCCAGAGCGCTACGAACTCAGCGAGATTGTCATAGAGCCGCAGATATCCGAAGCCGAGCGCGACCGCGTCCGCACGCAGCTTGCCGAACTGCGCGAGCGCGTCATCAAGGGCGAGAAGTTCTCCATGCTCGCCACCCTTTACTCGCAGGACCCCGGCTCCGCCAAGAAGGGCGGTGAACTGGGCTTCTTCTCGCGCGGCGACATGGTGGGAGAGTTCGAGTCGGCAGCTTTCGCTCTCAAACCCGGCGAGGTGTCGCCCATTATAGAGACACAGTACGGCTTCCATATCATACAGCTCATCGAGCGACGTGGCAACACCGTCAACGCCCGCCACATCCTCATTGTGCCGCAGGTGTCCGCCGAAGACCTCCTCAAAGCCCGCATCAAGCTCGACAGCATCGCCGTCGAAATACGTTCCGGCAAGCTCAGCTTCGATGATGCCGCACGCCAATACAGCACCGCCGCCAATGCAAATACCGGCGGCACCGCCATCAATCCCGCCGACGGCACCCCCCGCTTCGACCGCTCCGCCATCGACCAGCTCTACTACAGTGTGGGCGTACATGGTATGGATGTCGGCGAAGTCAGCAACGCCACGGCTTTCAAGACCGACAAGCAGCGCGACGCCTACCGCATAGTCCGCCTCGACCGCAAGCACGAGGCCCACAAGGCCAACCTCACCGACGACTACGACAACATCCAGAACGCCGCCCTCGCCGACGCCAAGCAGAAGAAGCTCCAGAAATGGGCCAAGCGTTACATGAATACAATATACATCCACATCAGCGACCAATACAAGGACTGCATATTCCACAACCTGCAATGAACGATAAAGAAACCCTCGACCTGCTGGTCGAAAAATACACCGCCCTCCGCGGCGAGATAGGCAAGGTCATCGTCGGCCAGGATGAAGCCGTCGACAGCCTGCTGCTAACCCTCTTCTCAGGTGGCCACTGCCTCCTCCTCGGCGTGCCGGGGTTGGCCAAGACCCTTATGGTGAGCACTCTTGCCCACACCCTCGGCCTCTCCTTCAGCCGCATCCAGTTCACGCCCGACCTGATGCCCTCCGACATCACCGGCAGCGAAATCATCGACCGTGACCGCCAGATGCGCTTCGTCAAAGGCCCCGTCTTCGCTGGTGTCGTCCTTGCCGACGAAATCAACCGCACGCCCCCCAAGACCCAGGCCGCCCTCCTCGAAGCTATGCAGGAACGCTCCGTTACCGTCTCCGGCACCACCTATCCGCTTCCGGCCCCCTTCTTCGTGCTCGCCACCCAGAACCCTATCGAGCAGGAAGGCACCTATCCGCTCCCCGAGGCACAGCTCGACCGCTTCATGTTCAACGTGCGGCTCGACTACCCATCCTTCGATGAGGAAGTGCAGATAGTCAAGCAGACCACCGCCGACAGCTCGCAGCAGGTCGCCCAGGTGCTCGACGCCTCGCAGATACTCGATTTCCAGCAGGCCATACGCCGCATGCCGGTGCCCGACAATGTGGTCGAGTATGCCGTACGCCTGGTTGCCTCGACACGCAAGGATGACAAGTACATATCCTACGGCGCAGGTCCCCGCGCTTCGCAGTACCTCATAATCGGCGCTAAGAGCCATGCCGCTATCCACGGCAAGTACTCGCCCGACTCCGAGGACGTCGACGCCGTCGCCCTCAGCGTCCTCCGCCACCGCATCGTCACTAGCTACTATGCCGAGGCCGACAGCATCACCCCCGACCAGATCATAAAAACCATCATGAATAAACAATAACACCTGGAGATATGAAAAAGATATTATTGACAGTAGCCGCACTCCTATGCCTCTCCCTCTGCTTCGCCCAGTCCGGCGAGCAGCAGCTCAACAGCGAGTATCAGTCCGCCATCCGCGAATTCCTCCAGCAGGACATCGCCAACCGCCAGCGCACCATGCAGCGCTCCGCCGAGCAGATACTCATCAGCCTGCCCAACACCGAGAAGCTCTACGACGAGACCTACATCAGCATACGCACACAGCTCGTCGACGGCACCCGCGAGGATGGCACCTCCGAGCTCAACTACCTCTTCGACATCTCCTACAACTGCCGTCACCTCGAAGGCTACACCGACGACTACCCCCTCGGCGTCTTCGACTACGACTCCTCCAACTCGGTCCGCGCCATCTGCAACCTCACCAAGACCTTCATCGAGGGCATCCTCGACGACATCTTCCGTCCCGGCAAGGCTGTGTCCATCAAGATATTCTCCACCACCGACGGTGTCGAGCTCTCGCGTGTAATTCCCTATGACGGCCAGTACGGCAACTTCCGCTACATGCCCGTCGTCTTCAACAACGAGCAGCTGCGCATCTCCGTCGACACCAACGGCATCAAGAACAACTGCCAGCTCGCCTACATCCGAGCCCAGTCGGTCCGCGACTTCCTCCAGAACAACATACGCAATCTCACACGCACCACCAACGACTTCTCCTATGTCACCCGCTCCTACACCGACACCGGCGCCTACTACCGCCGCTCCTCCATCGAAATCACCGTCCACGACGCTTTCCGCGAGACCATCGACCTTATGACCGCCGACAAGATACAGGACGACTACGTCGACTTCAACATCCCGCAGAGTACCTCTCCCTACGACAACGCCTACGTCCTTATCGTCGCTAACGAGGACTACGACCACGCCTTCCTGCCCTCCGTCCCCTTCGCCTCCAACGACGGCGAGATACTGCGCCAGTACTTCGTCCGCGCCCTCGGCGTACCCGAGCGCCAGGTCAAGGTGCTCCACAACGCCTCGCGCGCAGCCATCTACGAAGGCATACAGTGGCTCACCGACCTCTCGCAGGCCGTCGCCTCGCACATCGGCGACCAGACAATACCCCAGGCCAACATCTTCGTCTACTTCGCCGGCCACGGCTTCACCGACTTCGACGGCAACGCCTACCTCGTCCCCAACAACCTCCGCCTCGACGGCATCAAAGCCCTCGGCGGCAAGAAAGGCTGCGGCAAGAAAAAGAAGAATATCGTCGAGCCTACCGTCTACGACATAGCCCTCTCGCGCAAGGAAGCCGCCCTGTTTGCCAAACAGTGCGTCTCGCTCGATTCCCTCTGCTCCGCCCTCAAAGGTCGCGGTAAGCGCGAGACCTACCCCGTCAGCCGCCTCACCGTCATCGTCGATGCCTCCTTCGACGGCCACCAGCGCAACGGCGCTCTCATGCTCCGTGCCGACAACAAGGTCAATGCCGACGCCAAGGCCAAGAAAGCCAAGCGCAAAGCCAACAAGAACAGCGACGCCATCGTACTCCTCGCCGCCGCCGCCGACAAGACAGCCTACTCCTTCGACGCGCAGCACCACGGCTTCCTCACCTACTTCCTCCTCAAGGAGATAAAAGGCCTTGCCTCCACTTCGGACTTCGACTCCTACACCTACCAGGACATCTACGAAGCCGTAGAGCGCAAGCTCAACAAGGAGTCCGCCCTCCAGGGCAAGTGGCAAGTCATCACAGGTTTCGTTGACGGCAAGTACGCCGCCGCATGGCAGAATCTGCACCTGAGATAAAGTTTACAGGTTACAGTTTACAGATAAGCTCGCCCACACGGCGGGCTTTTTTCTTTGCCGCCTCACCGATGCCACTTCATACCCTTCTCCTATCCATCTCATACCCATCTCATACCCCCACAGGTAGCACATATTTGAATTGGTTTCTCAGTATGTCAAAGAACTCTCTTCGAGTGTTTTGGAGAGGTTCGCGCTGGCCAGTTCGTTCCCCTTTTCCGAATGCAAAAGTACGACCGTGGGATTGCGGTCTACGAATGGGGACGAAAATATTTTCTTCTTTTTTTGTAAAACGTTAATTATCGTATAATTATCCGTTAATCGCCTTGTTAATTCCCCCTGTTGTGTTGCAGTGTTGCAGTTCAAAATAGAGCGAACAGGACTGCCTACTCCGTAATGGCAACGGTGTAACAAGGACATCCATTCGTCATTTCGACCATCCTTCAACCATCGTTCGACCATCCTTTAACCATTATATATGGTAAAACTATGGTTAAGTTATTTTAGAAATATGTTTGAAATACCCGATGAATGACGAGTCAACGACGACCACAACATAAAGACACTCTCCTGCGAGGTGAACGACAAATAACAAATGCCCACGATTTTTCATTAATAATTTTGTCGGATGAAAAACATTTCGTATCTTTGCACCGTGAAATAAAACAAATAATAGATGTAGAAAACAGAAATAATCGAAGTGATAATATAAAGCTAACCGCCCATTATTCTCGATATTAGAATCTGGACAATTCTATGTGCAAGAGGATAAGCTCGCGGAAAGTTCACGCCTTGGGCGTGAGTTATTCGCAACTTGTCATTGCACAGGCAGTCCAGAGCCCTAATATCTGACAAGGTGCAACAAAAGAATAATTCCACGTCCTTTTTCTTTTGTCCTTATTTCTGAATTATTGACGGCATCGCTCATAACGATAAACAGGGTTACATAATATGGAGAATATAATTATTGAAAAAAAACAGCAATGAAACAATTGTTATTATTCAAAATCCTATTACTGGGATCTTTCGGTTTGTGTCTTACTAATAGTGTTTATGCAACTGTTTTTTTTAGTGCAGTATCACCAAGTGGACATACATTGTATTATACGGTTGAAAATGGTAAAGCTACTGTAACGTATAATATCTATAGCTATGCTGCGTCTGGTTCTGGAAATGTAATTATTCCGGCTACAGTTACTAACCCAAACTCAGGGGCGACATATGACGTTACAAAAATATCAAGTTTTGCCTTTCATGATCGTACACAATTGTTGTCAATAGAGATACCATCATCGATTCAATATGTCGGGGATCAGGCATTTGATAACTGTACAAATCTATCAGTCATATATTTCAATGCAGATAGTTGTTGGCAGGTGGGAACTTCCACTTATTCTGCATTCACTGGATGCACTAAACTCGCCAACGTTATTTTTGGAGATAACGTGAAGATTATCCCTAATTATATTCTGAATAACTGCCAATCTCTTAAGACGGTGAAAATTGGTACAAGCGTTGATTCTATTGGCATGTCTGCGTTCGCGTCATGTGACAGCTTGAAGACCATATATTATAATGCTGATAGTTGCAATAAAATGCAGCGGTTCGGATACTTCCCATTTCGTAATTGTAGTTTTCCTGCAAGAGTAATTATTGGGGACAATGTTAGATATATTCCGAAAGAATTATTCTATTATTTTGATGGACTTAAGACCGTCGTTATACCAAGCTCGGTTAAAGCTATTGGAAGTTTGGCATTCGCCGAAGCTGAAAATATTGATTCTGTAATATATGAAGGGACCCTTGAACAGTGGTGTAATATTGATTTTCAAAGTGGGAAGAGCAATCCCGCCAACTATGCAAAACATTTAATTATTGATGAATCTTTTATTAGAAATGTCAATATTCCATCGTCAGTGACTGTGGTTAAAAGGTTTGTATTTTGTGGGTATGATAGCTTGTATTCTGTAACAATTCCTAATTCGGTTGTCGAAATAGGAAATGAGGCATTTAGTGGATGTTCAATGTTGTCCACGGTAATAATGTCGGACTCGGTTTGGAAAATAGGTCAAGGTGCATTTATGAGATGTTCTTCACTACAACCGGCACCAATTCCGAACTTTGTTACGCATATTTACCCAGATGCATTTTTGGAATGTGGAGACATAACTTCTGTTATCTTTCCTGAAACCTGCGAATTTGTGGGTTCAAATGCTTTTAAAGGATGTGGTTTGTTGGGCAGAGGATTGTCGTCGGCTACATTCTTGTCAGAGGTACCACCTACTTTTGGAACTACTGTTTTTGGTAATCACCAAGGAAATGCTCCGTTTATGAAGATTTACGTACCCTGTAAATCTCGTAATGCATATTGTGCGGCATTGGGGAATAATCCTATTGATGTCAATAACATTATTGAACCACAAGCGGAACTATGGGTTACGGTCATTCCAGATGATAATTCACAAGGATATACGGAGATTGTTCCTGTTAGAGGTAATGAAATAAGTTGCGATTCGAATGTAATAGTAAGAGCAATTGCATTTAACGGTTATCGTTTTGATCATTGGAGTAAGGGGAGCATATCTGCACAAGATACGTTTCATTTAATGCGTGACGACACAATTATTGCATATTTTGCACCAATAACTGCAATTGAAAATATAGATATATCAAATAGTATTGTGGCTACCTCTGATGGACAAATTGTTGTAGAGGGCGCTAATGGTAATAAGGTGACGCTCTATGATATCAACGGCCGTGTGTTGGCGACGAAGCAGGACTACGATATGCCGATGAGCTTCGATGTCCCCGCCACAGGTACCTATATGATTAAGATTGGCAGCGCACCGGCCCGCCGCGTGTTGGTAATCAGGTAACGCCGTGCGCTATTGAACGATAATCCCTAATGGGATGTGGCCTCTGCGGATACACCGCAGAGGCTTTCTTTTACAATCTTTTACAATCTGCTGGAGCTAAAAAAAACAATCCATCGCGCGCCAAAAAAATCTACTGGATTTATAGATCTCGCGCAGCGGGAGAAAAGAAGAAAAAAACATCGCGCGCAGCCAGCGATACCTTTGAAAGATTCGGGTTCTTTCGGATTCTTTCGGTTAGAGTTTCTGATCGTTCTTTTAGTTCTGATTGAGATAAAAAGACCAATCCATCGTATATGCGCCGTTTTTGGTTAGCGGATGGGCTGCACTTTGGTGCGGAGCTGCTCGATGTCGAGCTGCTGGTAGGCGATGTTGGCGGTGTCGGCGAAGTTGTTGCGGTTGGCCTTGTAGGTGTCGTCGTTGTAGACCTTGGCTTTGTCGAGCAGGCTTTTGGCAAGTGTCTGTGTCAGCTGGTCGAAGGTGATGCGTCCCTCGTTCCAGAGCTGGAGGTCTTTCTGCGAAAGGTATTTCGAAATTTTGTCGAGCTGTTCCTGCGGCAGACGTCCGTCGGCGTCGAGGCTGCGTTGCAGCTCAGGGATGTTGACCCACGAGGTGATGGTGGTCTCGATGAGTTCGAGGTGACGGCGGTTGCGGTCTGTATAGTATCCGAGGTAGGCGTGGCAGGGCTCGACGAAGATGACGGTGCGAATGCCTATCTTGCGGAGGATGGAGGCGAAGAAGACGCAGGCGTCGATGCAGTTGGCCTGGCGAGTGTTCCACACATCGTCGAAGAGACGTATGTGCTGCACGTTGGTGGAGGTGGAGGGGTTGGAGGTGCAGGAGATAGAGGAGTAGGCTATGCCGCGGCGCAGGACGTAGTGCCACACGGCGAGGACCTGGCGGCGGACGCTCTCAGGGCCGTTCTGGTAGCCGTTGAAGGAGCTGACGATGCCTTGGTCGAGGATGTCGGAGAGAATGTTCTCTATCTCGGGGTGGTCCTCGTTGACATAGGCGGCGAAGAGCCATCGTGTGTCCACGCGCTGGTTGCCGGAGGCGAGGGAGAGGGGGCATTCGTTGATGGAGCGGCAGTTGAGGCGTATGTTCTCAATGTCGACTTCCTCGTCATTGATGTAGCAGGTGAAGGTGAGGTCGACAGGATAGCCCAGACGTGTGCTGCGCAGGTTGTCGTATTTCCACTTGGCAGTGCCCTGTATGGTGTATTGCTCGCCGCGGTGGGGAAGTACTTCTTGGAGTATGGTGACGTAGTTGAGCACCGACGAGTCGATGACGACGCGCAGCACGCAGCCGTCGGCGGGGGCGGTGACGGTGAAGGAGAACGGCATGAGCGTTTGCGTGGCCGGGTTGCTGAGTGTCTGGGCGTACTCGGTGGCAAGGATGAGCGATGGATAGAACTGGTTGTCGTAGATGGGGTTGTAGGTTACGGAGAAGCCGACCTTGGCGGGGTCGAAGAGTTTGTTGCTCTTGCCTCCGCCGCAAGATGTCAGGAATATAGCAAGGCAGGATAGGGCAATAAGCGCTAAGCTAACCTGTCCGGGTTTTGGTTGATGAAGTCTGACCATTGTTTCTTGGATGATTTGTGTCTTTTGTGTTGGATTTGCAGAGCGGCGGCGTTGATGGGGCTGGAAGTCCGTGCATAGTGGGTGTAGGCGACGGCAAGGGCGTCGGTGGCGTCGAGGTAGTGAGGGCGCTCGTCGAAGCGGAGGATGGAGCGCAGCAGGTCGGCCACCTGCTCTTTGGGGGCGTTGCCGTTGCCGGTGACGGTCTGCTTGATGAGCGAGGGCTCGTATTCTGTGTAGGGTATGTCGTGGGCGAGAGCGGCGGCGATAGCTATGCCCTGAGCGCGGCCGAGCTTGAGCATGGACTTGGCGCTCTTGCCGAGGAATGGGGCCTCGATGGCGAGATGGTCGGGCCGGTTGGCGGCAATGATGTCGTTGACGGAGTGGAATATCTGTTTGATGCGTTCGTCAAAGTCAGCCGTGCGCTTCAAGTATAGGACGTCCATCTCCTCTATAGTGAGGGCAGATGCCTCGTTGATTCTGAGGAGACTGTAGCCGAGAATCTGGCTACCGGGGTCTATGCCGAGGATGAGCATTCGAGGGGTAAAGGTTACGGTTTACCGGTTATGGGTTACTGGTTGGGAACAAGGGTTATCTGGAAGCGGCGGTCTATCTTGTGGCGTAGGATATACAGTACGAGGATGTGGAGTGCGAGGACTCCGAAGGCGGCGAGGGCAACAAGGCCCTCGGGAACGCCTGCGGCGGAGAGGGCGATGACGACGGCGATGATGAGGATAGCAGGAAGCAGATAGGCTATCCACACGGCGCGCATGCCGGATGAGGTGTCGATGCACACGGTGACGCGGTCGCCGACGTTGTACTGATGCTGTGTCGGAATCTCCAGTTCCTTGTCCTTCGACTCGGCGAAGCCGCACTTAGCGTGGGCGGCGCACGAGGCGCAGGCGCTGACGCTCTTGATCTGCACCGTGACGCTGTGTGGGCCTGTAGCGGTGACTATGCCATCGTGGGTGGTTGTCTGAGGTGTTTTCATATGCGTTCGATTGCTTCCTGGGTGCACCAGGCTACAGTGCCGTCAGAGAGGGTGATTTTGTACCAGCCGGGCAGCTCGTCGGTGATGGTGGCTTTGGTGCCTTCGTGTATGGTCATCTTGTCGGCGCTCTTGGCGTCGGGCGATGCTTTCAGAACGACTGACGGTTGGGTGACAATGGCTTCACTGTGGGCGTTGAAACGGTGGGTGGAGCCGAAGAGGATTGCGGTGGCCGCTATTAGCAGGAAGGCGGCGGCGATGGAGGCTGCAAGGGCTGCCTTGCGGATTCTGACGGTGTTGCCTACACGCAGCACGACGATGGCGGCGCCAAGGAGGGCGAGGATGGCGAGCCATACTATGCGCCAGCCGCCAGGCAGGAGTGCTGTGCAGATGCTGTTCCACCAGCGCACGAAGAGTGGCTGTGGAAGTAGGGCTATATGGTCGGTTGTGCGGCTGTTGGCAAGTGCGAGGTTCTCGCGCGCATCCTTGAATGACGGGTCAATACGTAGTGCCCGCTCGTAGTTGAGGATGGCTTTGCCCAGCTGCCCCTCGTGGTAGTAGGCGCCACCGAGGTTGTAATGCAGTTCCGGAGAGGAGAGCCCTTCGGCCAGCGTTGCCTCGTAGGCTTCCGCCGCCGACTGGTAGTCGCCCATGCGGTACAGGTCGTCGCCACTCTGCGCAAAGGATAGCGCAGGAATGAGGAATGAGAGGAGCAATGGTATGTAAAGACGTTTCATATGCTTGCAATCATTTGTAATGCTTCGTCGTAGATTTTGTGCTTCTGTGCTTCGGGGTCGATAGGTGCGAAACGGGCCATGTCGACATCCTGTAGCACCTGCATTATGTTCTGCTGCTGCTCTTCTGGTACCTGTCGGTCGGTGAGGCATTCGCTCACGGTGTCGCGGTTGAGCTCAGCGAGCGGTATGTTGTATTTGTCTGCCAGACAGCCCCAAATGGCACGGTAAATCTCCTCGTAGAAACGCATGGTGTCGCCACCGGCGAGATGGGCAGCGGCTTTCTTGAGGCGTTTGCGGGCCATTCTTGTGGCGCGCTTCAGTCGCATACCGGCAATATCCTGCTCGGCGGCTTTGCGCTTGCGGAAGATGGCTATGCTGGTGCAGGTGGCTGCAACGATAATGGCTATGATGATGTAGAAGGGTGCTCCTGCAGTATCTTTTTCCTTTATGGGTTGGAGCTTGCTGATGGGGTGTATGTTGTTGAGTGTCGTGGGTCGGCTGGAGGATGAGCTATTGTTGTAGGTTGTAGCATCGTTCTTGTCAACAGTCACTTCCTGTTTGGGTATGCGCTTGGTGATGTACTGGCCCGTTGTGGGGTCGAAATATACGAAGCTGAGCTCCGGAATGGTGTAATTGCCTTTGTTGCGCGGTATCAGTATCCATTCGTAGGTGCGGCTGCCGCTGATGCCGTCGCTGCTTTTGCGTATGTTGTCGTCAATCTGTGGGTCGTAGACCTCGAAAGCCGTTGGGAATTCCGGCTGTGGAGCGTTGATGAGCATCAGGTTGCCGCGGCCACTGACTGTTATGCGGTATGATATGGCTTCGTTGGCTTTCACCTTGTTGCCGGTCAGCCCCCCCTGTACCTCGAAACTGCCGACAGCACCGGTGAAATTGTCGGGCGCTGGGGGCAGTGGACGCACGTTGACGCTGATGCGGTTAGTTCTCAGCGGACGTTCCACGGCCTGCCGCGAATTGAAGAATGGGTCGTCGAAGAGATCCCAGATGCTTCCTGTGCGTCGTCTTTGCTGCTGCACCATGGCAAGGACGTTGAGATCGAGAGGCTCAATGTCAAGTTTGCCGCTTTCCTGCGCGAAGAGTGCACCGCGACGTATCTCGGCCACTTGGTAGCGGCGGTCGCCGACGGTCTCCTCGTATTGCTTTATCTGCTGACCCACGCTGAGGTCTTCGGCCCAGAAGCCACGGTTGCCAGGTAGTTTGTCTATGGCGAACTGGCTGATGGGCACCTGGGTGTATATCTTGTAAGTGATGATAACCTGCTCTCCTTGGTATGGGTTGGTTTTGCTTACGGAAGCGCGGGCGAAGAGCGTCTTTTCGTCTATCTGTGTCGCTGGCTGCGGCTGTTGTGCCCAAGGGTCATAGGCTTGTCGCTGCTGTCGTTGTTGTTGCTGTTGACGCTGTTGCTGTTGCGCGGCGCTCATCTTTGTAACCTTGATGCTGAAGCGTTTGGAGCTAATCTTTTTGCCGTCGGCTACGCAGCTGGCTGGTTCAACGGAGAAAGTCCCTTCGACGTCGGCCATCAGAGTGTAGGAGAACGAGGTGCTAACCGAGCGTGACATCTGTCCATTGATAAAACTCATGCTTGTCTGCGACGATGTGCTGGGACCAGCAATGAGGCTGAATCCCTTGAATGAGGGACCGTGGAAGTCTTTAGCTTGTTCGTTGACAGTGAACTTTACGGTGAAGTGGTCGCCCATGTACACTTCTTCCGGCGCCTGCACGGTGATTTCTTGTGCATATAATGCGTGGCACAAGAACAACAATACATACAATATTATCCTGTTTCTCATTTTACCAATCTTTATCGATGTGTCGGTTGGTGCTTACCTGCTCTTTGCGGGCCTGCTCCTTAAGTGTCTGCCGTTCGTTGTTCTTCACAGCCTCCAGCATGCGCTCGGCATCCTGCTTACGCTGTTCCTGCGGCTTTGCCTGTTGCTGTTTCTGCTGCTCCTTGCCCTGCTGTTGTTGCTGTTGGTCCTGCTGGTTGCCTTGTTGCTGTTGGTTCTGCTGTTGTTGGTCTTTGTTTTGATTGTCGCCTTGCTGCTGTTGTTGGTTCTGCTGCTGGTCCTTATTCTGCTGGTCGTTGCCACCGCCTTGTTGCTGCTGCTGTTGTTGCTGAGCCTGCTGCAACAGTCGGCGGGCATAGGCGAGGTTGTAGCGTGTGTCATCGTTCTTCGGGTCCAACTTCAGGGCCTCTTGGTACGATTTAACAGCCTGTTGGAAGCATTGCATGCCTTGTTGCTCGTTATCCAGTCCTGCCTTCACCATACTGTTTCCGGCGTTGTGTAGCGCTTTCGCACGGCGGCTGTCACTGACATCCGGTGCCGATAAGGCCTGCAGGTAGTGCATCGCTGCTTCGTCGTATTTTTTCTGGCGGTAGAGACTTGATGCGAGATTGTACTGTCCGCGGAAGTCGGTAGTGTCGGCTTCAAGCGCACGGCGGTATGTCACCTCTGCTTGGTCGTATTTCTCTTTATTATAGTGCCTGTTACCTTCGCGTAGCTGCTTGCGGTTAGCCTGAGCTGAAGCGTCGGCAGGCATGATCAACAGGAAGAGTAGTGCGGCACCGGTGAGACTGCTGAGTGACCATTTGCGGTTCTTGCGCTCGAAGAGCAGCACTGAGGCCAGCAGGCATACTATGGCTGCCACCAGCGGGTATTGGTAACGGCTTTCGTAAGCGCTGAAGACAGCCTCGCCATAGTCTTCTTTCTCCAGTCCCTCGATAACCTTTGTTATTTCTCCAATACCGCTTCCAGCGTTGCTGGCGCGCACATACACACCGTTGCCGGCATCGGCAATCTGCCGCATCATGTCCTCGTTGAGTTTGGTCATTATTATCGTGCCGCCACGTTCACGTTTGTAGTTGTTTTTGCGGCCACGCGGATCGTATTCCGGTATGGGTGCCCCGTCGGGCAGCCCCATGCCTATGGTGCACACACGCACACCTTCTTTGGCGGCTTTACGGGCAGCTCCTACGGCGTCATCTTCATGGTTCTCGCCGTCGCTTATGACAATAATTGCGCGCCCTTTGTTCTTCTCCCATTCGCGGTCGGGGTCATCATAGCCGAAGGTCTGCATGGCTTTCTCTATGGCGTCGCCTATGGCTGTGCCTTGTGAGGCTATCATGTCGCAGCTCACCTGGTCGAGAAAAAGCTTGGCGGCGCTGTAGTCGTTGGTGAGCGGCATCTGTATGTAGCTTGCACCGGCGAACACCACCAGGCTTATGCGGTCGCCCGCCAGCGTGGACATGATGTTGTTCACCACGCGTTTGCTGCGTTCCAGACGGTTGGGCTGTATATCCTCGGCCATCATGCTGTTTGAGAGGTCAAGGCATATTGCCACGTCGCTACCGGCACGCTTGCCTTTCTCTATCTTTGTACCCATTTGCGGATTTGCCATCGCCACCACCAGCAGTGCAAAGCCCATGAGCGCCAGCGCCACCTTTGCCGCTGGGCGCCAACGCGACCTGTCTGGTATAAGTCGGCCAAACATCTGCCTGTCGGCCCAAGCCTCCAGTTTGCGCCGGTTGTGCCACTCGGCTAATATCCATATCATTCCACATGCCGCCACCACAAGCAGCAGCCACAAATATTCGATATGCTCAAAATGTACCATAGTGTTACATCCTCATCCATCCCCAGCGTAGTATCAGAGCTAAAAGCAGAGTTGCAAAGGCTGCCCACAGCAGCCGTCCCTGCTCGTCTTTGGTCTGCGCGTATTGGGTTACATCTATTTTGCTCTTTTCCATCTCGTCAATCTGCGAGAATATCTCCTCCAGCGCTTTCTTGTTGGTAGCGCGGAAGTAACGGCCGTCCTCCGTCGATGCGGCCATCTGCTGCATCAGCGGCTCGTCAATCTCCACGTCGATGTTCTGGTAGTGCACTCGACCGAACTGGTCGCGGAAAGGGTAGGGTGCCTTGCCCAGCGAGCCGACGCCGATGGTGTAGAGGCGTATGCCATACATTGCGGCAATCTCTGCAGCGCTCTGTGGGTCGACACTTCCCTGGTTGTTCACACCGTCGGTGAGCAGTATAATCACCTTGCTTTTGGCTTCGCTGTCCTTGATGCGGTTGATGGCCGTGGCCAAGCCGTCTCCGAGGGCAGTACCGTCGCGTATGATACCACTCTTCAGGGCCCCGAGTTGCTTGAGCAGCACGTGATGGTCCACTGTCAGCGGCACCTGTGTGAATGCTTCTCCGGAGAACACCACCAGTCCCATGCGGTCGTTCTTGCGTCCTTCGATGAAGTCTGCTGCCACTTTCTTGGCGGCTTCCAAGCGGTTGGGGCGGAAGTCCTCAGCCAGCATACTGCCGCTGATATCCATTGCCATCACAATGTCTATTCCCTCCACCTTCATCTCCTGGCGGCTCAAGCGGCTCTGCGGGCGCGCGAGTGCCACCACCATTGCCCCGATGGCAATAGTCATCAGTGCATATGGTAGCCAGCGCAAGCGTACACGCAGTGTCTTCTTAACTCCTGCGAACACCGCTATGTCGGAGTGTTGCACGGCGGCTTCCTGCTTGCGGTAGCGCCAGATGTAGTATGCCGCCATCAGCGGCACCAGCGCCAACCCGAGCAGTATCCACGGCTGTGCAAAACTTATGTTATGCATCCTTCACCTCCTTCTCGCTTTCTGTCGGTTTCACCCTCTGCCACATGTCTTTCACAAAGATCACCGCCTCGTCCATCGAGCGCTCGTGCTCGTGCGGCGAAGGCTCGCTCTTGGCGAACTTCACCATGTCGGCAGTGTTGAAGATGTCGCGCAGTGTGTCGACATTGATGCTTTTGTTCATCAATGCATCAAGGCATTCGTCGCTTGTCATATCGGTGGCGCGTATGCCGGTACTTTCTTCGATGAACCGGCGCACGGCGTCGGTGAGGCGCGTGTGGTACTCCTTCACGCGGCCGCTCTGCCACAGGCGCTCCACGCGCAGTGCTTCCAACGTCTGCAGTGCGCGCTCCTCTGGTGTGCGTGTGTCTTTGGGAGACGTTTCATGAAACGTCTCTACAATATCCTTGTGGTGCGTCAGAAGCCACCAGAGACCGAAAGCCAGCGCTGCCACAGCCAGTCCAAGCAGTACCCAGCGGAATATCTCCCAGAATGTGTAGGGTACACGCTCTATTGGCGCAATGTCGCGCAGTTCGGCCGTGGCGCTGTCAATCTCCACGTCGGTCACTACCAGCAGCAGCGAGTCCTCCTCGCCGAGCTTTATGTAGTGCTCGCCGGGCTCGAAACAGGTAATCACTGTCGTCTGCAATCGTGCGGTAGTGTCGAAGTCCTGCCTGAGGGCAACGATGCCGTTCTGGCTCAGCAGGTCTGTCGACGGGAAAGTACGCGCGTTGCGTATGGTTAGCGTCGTCTGGTCGCCGAGGGCTATGGTGTCGCACCCGAGCGTTGCCACCGCCTGTCCGCGCACCTGGCCTAACAGGCCCATCAGCCCCATTAAACCTATGATGATTATCTTCTTCATTTAGCTTCTCTTTTTCATCAGTGTCAGCAGCGGTTTCACGAAGTCTTCCCCGGTATGCAGCGTGGCCATGTCGATGCCGTAGCGTCGCATGGTGCGAGCTGTCTCCTCGGCCTGCTGTGCCGAGCGTGCGTCGACCACCATGCGCACTGCCTTGCTGCCGGTGTCCACCCACAGCGTCTCGGTGCTCTCGGGGTCGTAGAGCTTCATTAGCCCAAGGTCGGCCAGATGCTCCTCGCGGCGGTCAACCAAACGCAGCGCCACCACGTCGTGCTTGCTGGCGGCAATCTTCAGTGCGTCAGAGTAGGGTTTGGGCGAGAAGAAGTCGCTGAGCAGGAACGCCGTGCAGCGCCGCTTGATGACGTTGCTGAAGTATTGCAGCGCCTGCGCTATGTCGGTGCCGTTGCTTTCAGGCCTGAACGTTATGAGCTCGCGTATGATGCGCAGTATGTGCTGTCGTCCTTTCTTGGGCGGAATGAACTTCTCGATGCGGTCGCTGAAGAGTATCACTCCAACCTTGTCGTTGTTGGCAATGGCGCTGAAAGCCAGCGTCGCCGCCACCTCCGCCGCCAACTCCTCCTTGAACTGGCCCTGGGTGCCGAAGCGTCCGCTGCCACTGACATCCACCAGCAGCATCACCGTCATCTCGCGCTCCTCCTCGAAAATCTTCACGTAGGGATGCGCCAGACGCGCGGTGACGTTCCAGTCGATGTTGCGCACGTCGTCGCCGTACTGGTACTCGCGCACCTCGCTGAAGGCCATGCCGCGCCCCTTGAAGGCCGAGTGGTACTCGCCGCTGAACATCTGCTGGCTCAGCCCGCGCGCCTTTATCTCAATCTTCCGGACTTTCTTTATTATCTCTTCATCCATAATCAGGGAACATCGACGCGGTTGAGCACTTCGCTGACCACCTCCTCGCTGGTGACGTTCTCGGCCTCGGCCTCGTATGTGAGACCCACACGGTGGCGCAGCACATCCATGGCCACGGCGCGCACATCCTCGGGGATGACGTATCCGCGGCGCTTCATGAAGGCGTAGGCTTTCGACGCTGCCGCCAGATTGATGCTGCCGCGCGGCGAGGCACCGTAGTTTATCAGTCCTTCGAGTTTCTGCAGGCCGTACTGGCCCGGGAAGCGTGTGGCGAAGATTATGTCGGTGATGTAGTTCTCAATCTTCTCGTCCATGTATACCTCTTTCACCACCTCGCGCGCCTTGAGGATGTCTGCTGGCTTCAATATCGCGCCCGTCGCTCCGCCTTGCGAGGGAGATGGGTGGCTATTCACCTGCTGGTGCAGTATCGCGCGCTCCTCGTCGCGCTTCGGGTAGCTTATGACCACCTTCAGCATGAAGCGGTCCACCTGGGCCTCGGGCAGGGGATAGGTGCCCTCCTGCTCTATGGGGTTCTGCGTGGCCATCACCAGGAAAGGCTCCTCGAGGCGGTAGGTCTGCTCGCCTATGGTCACCTGGCGCTCCTGCATGGCCTCGAGAAGTGCGCTCTGCACCTTGGCAGGGGCTCGGTTAATCTCGTCGGCCAGGATGAAGTTGCTGAAAATGGGACCCTTCTTCACTTGGAAACTCTCGTTCTTCTGGCTGTATATTAGCGTGCCGATAAGGTCGGCCGGCAGCAGGTCCGGTGTGAACTGGATGCGGCTGAACTTGGCGTCGATGGCCTTGGCCAGCGTGGTGATGGTCAGTGTCTTGGCCAATCCTGGCACACCCTCCAGCAGCACATGGCCGCCGCTCAGCAGACCGATAAGCAGTCCATCAATCATGTGTTTCTGGCCCACAATCTGCTTGCCCAGCTCCATCTGCAGCATGTCGACGAAAGCGCTCTCGCGACCGATGCGTTCGTTCAACTCTTGAATGTTTACCGATTCCATTGTCTATTTTTGTTTTGTTCTTTAATATTATATTTAGTAGCAAAAACTAAAATCAAATGCTAATATTGCCCCTTTAACATTTTTTACATTGTACTCCCTGCGCCCCCTCCTCGCACCCCCTCCGACTGTTCTCCGATAGTTCTACGGTTGTTCACCGGTTGTTTAACGTTTAATAACCGTAGAACAACCGGTAAACAACCGTAGAATAGATGTAGGGGATACGGAGCGGATACGTGGTGCCGCAGGCATGGCGGAAGAGAGGAAATGAACAGGGTCGGAAGGACTGTGGATAAAAAAAGTTGAAAAATTATATTGTATATATAAAAAAATGTGTATCTTTGTGCATTAAAAGTTTAGCGAAAGAAAAGAATAATTAACTAATCAATAATAACTTATGAAAATTAACAAAGTACTTCTCGGCTTGTTTGCAGGCGTAATGGCTTTGGTCGGAGGCAACGTGAGTGCCCAAGACACGAATTTCGTGGAGATCGGCCCCGTGAACGTCGGCGGACATGTCACCAGTCTTGTGGCCGACCGTAACGACGCCACTACCATCTATGCTGGTTCCGCCACCGGTGGACTTTTTGTCCGTTCGGACAACCAGCAGACCCTGAACAAGGTCTACACTTCCCGTGGCTTGAGCACGTCGTTGGCCGACAACAAGGACATTTGGCACTATGTGCCTTACATGGACGGCGACAACAATGAGGTTGTCCTCCCGATCAGCTGCATGAAGCAGCTCCCCGACAACTGCATTGTGATTGGTACGGGTAGCGACGAGTTCAGCGTGGGTAGTTTCTTCAAACCTATGTCTGCTGTGGGCCGTGGTGTCTTCGTTTTCAATCCTTCCGATTGCCGTTACACTCTTATTCCCGGTACTGTCCCCGCCTCCTGGAACTCGGACTGGGCTTCTGTCCGCAAGGTTGACTTCTTGGAATATGGCAGCAATGAGATACACCTCTACGTGGTTGCTAAGAACCATATCTACCGCATCAAGCGCGTCGGTGGTGAGTGGCAGGCTCCGGAGCAGATTTTCGAAAGCCATAGCGGTAACGTGGATCAGTTCCTCGTTGTCACATCGCTCCGCATGGCCTATTTTACCGTGGGCAACGAGATGTATAAGATCGGCAACTTGAGCGGGACCTCAAATGCCATACAGGCCAGTGTGGTTCGTGTTCTGAATGCCGACTATACCTTCGGCGGCAAGAACGCAGCCCTGAAGATTGCCGTGGCACCGTCGGATCCTTCCTACCTATATGTGATGGCTATCACCACCAGCGGCACGATGCGCGGTCTGTACCTGACGCGCAACTTGCAGACATGGCAGACGCTGACCACCAGCACTGTCCGCGTGTTCTCCGTGTCGGCGGTGAACGGTAAGGCAGTGGTCAACGGTGACGGCCGCAACTGCGGCACTATCTATGTGGATCCGAGTGACCCCAATCATGTCATCATCGGTGGCTCCACCCTCTGGAGCGGCCGTAGCTATGTCCCGGGTTCATACTACCAGTGGACCGTGCTTTCGAGCTGCGAGCAGGAGCTCAATTACGGCAATTACATGAGTTATGTGTTTGGCAACCCTTCGTTCGTGCACTCCGGTATCCATCGCATTATATGCGCTCCTCGTGAGCTCTACGGCACAATGCGTTATGTCTACTATGTCGCCACCGACGGTGGTGTGTACCGCACCTACAATAATTTTAACAGCTTTGAGGAGTTCAACCGCGGTCTGAACATTATGCAGACCAACGGTATAGCCGTGTCTCCCGACGGCACCGTTATCAGTGGCGCCAACAACGGCGCATGCCCCCTGATCGAGGCCCGCACTGACCACGACGGTGGCCAGGGCGAGGTGGAATGGTACGACAATGGCACTCACGGCAACCTGAACCACGATGCCATTATTTTGTGGAAAGACAATGGCGGTATGGTTGGCGCCTCGATGTTCCAGCAGAATGCTCCCACCATGCGCCGTACGATTTTCGCCTCTTCGCGCGACAACCAGTTCGGCCGTTCCTACGCTGACTATATGGACTATACGCAGACCCAGACTTGGACTATCGGTGAGCGTTTCCTTAGCAACTCAATGATTGACGGTCAGGAGATATCGTTCATGTCCTTGTGGGAGACCGACCATGACACCATCTTCAACGATTCTATTGAGTCTCTTATCGACACTTTGGGTTATGTGCGCCGCGACACCAACGACGACCAAATACTCGACACTCTTTGGATGAATAGCACAACCTTCCAGATAAAGGATGGTGACAAGATGACTGTGTTGAGCCGTGCCAACGCTTACAACCCCATTGAGTACACTTTCGACCGCGACAGAACTGCTGGTGACAGCGTAGGACATGCCGGCAGGGTTAAACTCAAGAACCCCCTGCAGGCACGTATGATTATCGTGGGACGCGATGCTACGAAGAACTCCATGTCGATGGTTTGGGTGTCGTGGCGTGCCACCGACTTCTCCAAGGTGTGGGACGTTGAGGCACCGCGCGAGACCTGGAACGAGTGGGCTCCTATTTATTATGTTGATACGGCATACGTGCCGCGCTATGCTGTGATGAGCGCCGACGGCACGATGGCATATATTGCTGTTGTGGACAAGGCTCAGAAGAACTCGATGATTGTGCGAGTGAAAGGTTTTGATAAGGTGGACTTCTCGGCCGACATACAGTCGGTGTGGGAGCAGATGAGTTGCAAGCTGTATGCTCAGAATTCGCGTCTTAGCACTGACACGCTGAAAGTGTCAACCGACGAGTCGGCCAACACTTGCTGGATGCCGCGTGTGGTGAGTTCGCTGCTTGTTGACACGACCCTTGGCTCTGAGCGACTCATCCTTACCTTCGAGGACTACAGCAACACCTACTACAATGTTGCCGAAATCACTGATCCTCGCGGTGACTGGACTGTTGTCCAGCCCATAAATAATATGTCAATAACCGGACATAAGGATGTTCCCGTCTATTGTTCAATGGTGGAAGACTCTACCAGCAACCTGTATGTCGGTACCGCTGACGGCGTTTGGGTTAGAGAAGGCTCTGTCTGGAGTCAGTATGAGCACCTGCGCGGTGTCGCTGTTACCTCGATGATGCAGCAGAAGGCAAGATTGCAGGTTCGCCGCCATGTTGGACATAACGGTATCAACGCCGAGTACTATCTGTTCCCGAAGACCAAATGGCCGGGCGCCATGTACTTCGGCACTTATGGTCGCGGTATTTTCATGGATATGACCTATGTTACCGACCGTAGCAACTCTATCTTAGACGAGAGCGATTACACCTTCGGTATTCCCACCGTCAAGGGTAACAGCAATACCACAGTCAGCATTTACCCGAACCCGGTGGTCGGTGAGGCTCACCTCGCCATAAGCTCCACCGAGGCCGGTGAGGCCCAGTTGCGCATCTATGATCTCAACGGCCGCTGTGTGAGCGTCCGCAACCTTGGTCATGTGGCCGAGGGTGAGCAGGTGTACAGCATCAGCACCGATGGTATGGCCAAGGGCATGTACCTGGTCAACGTCATCATTGGCGGTCACACCTCCGCCACCAAGATGATGGTTCGCTAATCGGGCATTGCAATAAACACGAAGAGGTGCCGCCCGACAGAGCAGCACCTCTTCGTATATAAAAAAGAATACTAAATAATATTATAAATGAACACCAATCTAGTAGAAGAACTGAAATGGCGTGGCATGATTCACGACATCATGCCTGGTACCGAAGAACAGCTGAAGAAAGAAGTCACTACTGCATATGTGGGCATTGACCCCACCGCCGATTCGCTGCATATCGGCCACCTTGTGAGCATCATGCTGCTGAAGCACCTGCAGATGGCAGGGCACAAACCGCTGGCCGTCGTTGGCGGCGCCACCGGTATGATTGGCGACCCCAGCTTCAAGGCACAGGAGCGCAAGCTCCTCACCGTTGAGGAAATACAGCACAACGTGCAGTGCATCCGCAAACAGTTGGAGCGCTTCCTCGACTTCAACAACTCTGTCAACGGTGCCGAGATATGCAACAACTACGACTGGATGAAAGACTATCTTTTCCTCGACTTTATCCGTGACGTGGGCAAGCACATCACGGTGAACTATATGATGACCAAGGACAGCGTGAAGAAACGCATGGAGACCGGCATCTCGTTCACCGAGTTCAGCTACCAGCTGCTGCAGGGCTACGACTTCCTCACCCTCTACCGCACCAAGGGCTGCAAGTTGCAGATGGGCGGCAGCGACCAGTGGGGTAACATCACCACCGGCACAGAGCTCATCCGCCGCATGGAAGGTGGTGAGGCTTTCGCACTGACATGTCCGCTCATTACCAAGGCCGACGGCACCAAGTTCGGTAAGACTGAGGGCGGCAATGTGTGGCTCGATCCGGAGAAGACCAGTCCCTACAAATTCTACCAGTTCTGGCTCAACTGCTCGGATGTGGATACTGCACGTTACATACGTATTTTTACCCTATTCTCGAAAGAGGAGATTGAGGCTATGGAGAAGCAGCATGCCGAGGCTCCCGAGCAGCGCATACTGCAGAAGGCATTAGCTAAAGACATCACCATCCGTGTGCACGGTGAAGAGGCTTACAACACCGCTATCGCCGCCAGCGAGCTTCTATTTGGCAAAGCCACCACTGAGCAGCTCAACGCTCTCGACCGAGAGACCCTTCTGAGTGTCTTTGAGGGTGTGCCGCAGTACAACGTCAGCCGTGCCACCATCGAGGCAGGTGCCTCGCTGGTAGACCTCGCCGCCGAGGTGGGCATGTTTGCAAGCAAAGGGGAGATACGCCGCGAACTGAAGCAGAACAGTATAAGCGTCAACAAACAGAAGGTAGGGGAGGGCTGCACCCTCGGCGCCGCAGATATTCTCAACAGCGGCTGCATCCTTGTACAGAAAGGAAAGAAGAACTACTATCTGCTGAACGTCGAATAAAAATACTCACTATGTGATTTTTTATTCGTATCTTTGCACTTTCATTTGAATATAAACAAACAAAACAAGTAATATGACACAAACAGGTATTAAGACACTGCGTGACAGCGCCGCCATGCGTTGGACCGCTCTGCTGCTGCTGGCTTTGGCCATGTTCTGCAGCTATGTATTTATGGACATCCTTTCGCCCATCAAGGACCTGATGCAGGACACCCGCGGATGGGACAGTGCTTCGTTCGGACGCATGCAGGGCGCCGAGGTGTTCCTCAACGTCTATGTGTTCTTCCTCATCTTCGCCGGTATCATCCTCGACAAGATGGGTGTGCGCTTCACCGCTGTGCTCTCGGGTGCTGTGATGCTCTTCGGCGGCTTGATTAAGTTCTACGCCGTCAGCGACGCTTTTGTTGGCACCAGCCTCGAGGCTTGGTTCACAAACAACCTGAACTGGAACGGTGAACTGCCCGTCATCGGCGCCATCCTGCCCTTCGCGGCTGGTATGCCCGCCTCGGCAAAGCTGGCTGCTCTGGGCTTCATGTTCTTCGGTTGCGGCTGCGAGATGGCCGGTATCACCGTGAGTCGCGGTATCGTCAAGTGGTTCAAGGGCCGCGAGACAGCTCTGGCGATGGGCTCTGAGATGGCTCTTGCCCGCCTCGGTGTCGCAACCTGCATGATCTTCAGCCCTTACTTTGCCAAGCTCGGCGGCGAGATACATGTGGACAACGCTGTGAAGTTCGGCGTGGTGCTGCTCTGCATCGCCCTCATCATGTTCATCACCTACTTCTTCATGGACAAGAAACTCGACAGCCAGACCGGCGAGGCCGAAGAGAAGGACGACCCCTTCAAGATCAGCGACCTGGGCAAGATCTTCACCAGCCTTGGCTTCTGGCTCGTGGCTCTGCTCTGCGTGCTCTACTACAGCGCCATCTTCCCCTTCCAGAAGTATGCCGTCAACATGCTGCAGTGCAACCTGACCCTCAACCCAGCCCAAGAGGGAACCTTCTGGGCCGGCAGTTCGGTGACCATTGTGCAGTACATCATCATGCTTGTCGTGGCCGTGTGTGCCTTCGCCAGCAATTTCTCGAAGAAGAAGGGCTTGAAATACGGCCTGATGGGTCTTGCTGTCGTCGCCCTCATCGTCTACTGTTACATGGGTTATATGCGCGGTACCGCTGAGACTATCTTCGCAGTGTTCCCGCTGTTGGCTGTGGCCATCACCCCCATCCTTGGCAACTATGTGGACCATAAGGGTAAGGCTGCCTCGATGCTGATGCTCGGCTCCATACTGCTAGTCATCTGCCACCTCACCTTCGCCTTCATCCTGCCCGTCTTTAAGGGCAATGCCGTTGGTGGCACCATTGTTGCTTACGTCACCATCCTCGTGCTTGGCGCAAGTTTCTCTCTGGTGCCCGCCGCCCTGTGGCCCTCGGTGCCCAAACTGGTTGACGAGAAGATTATCGGCTCCGCCTATGCCGCCATCTTCTGGATTCAGAATATCGGTCTCGGCCTATTCCCCGCACTCATCGGCATGGTGCTGAACAACACCAACCCCGAAGGTACCGCCGCCCACGAGCTCAACTACACATGGGCACTGGTCATGCTGGCCGCCCTCGGTATCGCCGCTCTTCTTATCTCAATATACCTCCGTGCTGTTGACAAGAAGAAAGGTTACGGTCTGGAGCAGCCCAACATCAAGGCTGAATAACTACCGGTATCAATAGTTTAAAAGAGCGACCCGATTGGGTCGCTCTTTTTTATTGTCTGACGTCTTCCATCGCCCGTTGCACAAAGCGGTTCAGCGGCACACTGGCGCGCCACACCTTCAGCACCTCTTCAAAGAGTTTCTCGTTGCCGATGAACTTGTTTGGTATGGTGTAGCTGGTGGTATAGTCTTTGTATTTCAACAGGTCGGCGTGCTCCCAGTCGGCGGGGTAGCCCTTGGGTACGCGCTGTAGCTTCTTCAGGGTGAAGAACTCGCTGCCGAAGTAGCGCTTATAGTTTTTCTCGTTCATTATGGCCAGGAACTCGTCGGTGCAGTAGAATATCTCCTGCCGGATGGCGTTGAGGGCTTCAGGCGTGGGCATGAAGATGCCGCCGCCGAGGTTGCATGTGCCCTTCAGGCCGTAGGCCTCTTCTGTTCCTATCTGGAAGTAGTAGCCCGGCACGCCGCTGTTCTTCGGACCCCAGCTGCTGAGGAAGCAGGCAATGTGGGTCTTGTAGGGCGTTTTGTCGGCTGAGAAACGCGTGTCGCGGTAGATGCGGTAGACCGAGTTCTTGGCCGTGAGGCCAACAAGGGTGTCGTCGTATTTCACCATCTCGTCGATCAAAGCCTGTGTGAAGGCCTCGAAGTCGGCCTTGATGGCCAGCCAGCGGTCCTTGTGGTCGTTGAACCACGGGCGGTTGTTGTTGACAGTCAGTTCCTGCAGGAAGGGCAGGGTATCGGGGTGCAGTTGGGGCGTCATTTTGATATATATGTTTTTACTTGTGGACAAATTTCATTATTTCTTTTGCCAATTGGCTACTGTCGCTGTATGTCATATTAATGGCAAAGCGATAGCGGCTGTGGCGACCATAATATACCCGCAAGGTTTCGGGTACAGTGAGGCTGCTACCTCTGCTGCCATCGTAATGATCTACACGGCGTATGGAAGACAGCGGAATACTTTTATGTCGCCGCATAAAGCTTTTTGTACAGTCAATGACAAGTGCGTCGCCTTGTATTGATATGGTCTCCTGGGCGTGGAATAGACGTATGTGATTGTCTAATACGAAGAAGAACATGTATGTACAAAATAGGAAGACTGCCGTGTAAAAAGTCCATATAATCAAGTCTGCGTCATTTTGTTTTGCCGTTGTAACAATAACAAATATCATCATAATGACAACAAACAGCATGAGAAATGGGGGAAGAGAGTCAAGAATCTTCTCCCAGATTGGACATTTTTGGGGACCGTTGACGGCTAGTATTGTATTATCCATGTAATATTACAAATTCCGTAGCCATTTGATTTCCTCGGCCCAGCGCATCGGGTCGGGGGTCTCTAGGATGATGGGCATGTCGTCGAAACGGGGGTCGTGCATGAAGCGCGAGAAGAACTCTTTGCCGAGGAAGCCCTCGCCGAGGACTTCGTGACGGTCCACATGGCTGCCTGCATTCTTCTTGCTGTCGTTGAGGTGGATGGCGCAGAGGTATTTCTGACCTATCAGGCGGTCGAATTCCTCGAAGCAGAACATGTAGCCCATCTCAGTCGAAAGATCGTAGCCGGCGGCGAGGGTGTGGCAGGTGTCGATGCATACACCCACGCGGCTTTTGTCGTCGATACCCTCAATAATTCGTGCAATGTGCTCGAACTTCCAGCCGAGGTTGGTGCCCTGTCCGGCGGTGTTCTCGATGACGGCTGTCACCCCCTCTGTCTTGCTCAGGGCCAGGTTAACCTCGCGGGCAATCTGGTCTAAGCATTCCTCCTCGCTGACCTTGTTCAGGTGGCTGCCGGGGTGGAAGTTCAGCATCTTGAGGCCCAGCTGCTGTGCGCGATGCATCTCGTCGAGAAAGGCGGCACGGCTTTTTTGTAGCGTCTCCTCGTCGGGCGAGCCAAGGTTGATGAGGTAGCTGTCATGAGGCAGCACGTATTTGGGGCTGAAACCACGGTCGACGAGCAATGCTTTGAAACCGTCAATCTCCAGCAGTGGCAGCGGCTTGCTTACCCAGCTGCGCTGGTTGCGTGTAAACAGAGCGAAGGCGTTGGCCCCGATGGCCTCGGCATTCAGTATGGCGTTTCCTACGCCGCCTGATGCGCTCACGTGAGCACCGATGTATTTGGTCATAATGGATTATATATTATTGTTCGTGTAATCTTTTACTATGTCAATGATTTCGTTGCCATAACGCTCCACGGTCTTCTCGCCAACACCGATTTGTTGCTTCAACTCGGCAATTGTCTGTGGTGTGTTGGTGGCGATAGCGTGCAGTGCTTTCTGCTGCAGTATGACGTACACGGGTACACCCTGGTCTTCGGCTTTCATGGCTCTCCAATTGCGCAGTGCTGTGAAAAGTTCGTTGTCTATGCCGTCTTTCCCGCGTTTCTTAGCGGGTTTCGCCGAACGCTCATGCCCTTTCTTATTGTCGTCTTTCTCGATGAGGAAGTTGAGCTTCGCATGCTGTACGGCTTGTACGCTGAAGCCCTGCTTTTTGACGGCTTCTAGGCAGGCTATCTTGATGTTGAGGGCTTCGGTGAGTTGCTGGCCGGCCTCGTCCACATGCTTGGCGGTCTCTTTGTTGTCTATCTCGATATCGAGGAGTACCTTGACGACGGCGAGGAAAGGTGTGAGTTGTGATAGGTAGTAATCAGCGCCCTTCTGAGCACGTTCGTTCTGGCCGGTTTCGTCGAGCCGCATCAGCTGGGCCTTGAACTTCTCGCCGACGCCATACAAGTCGACAATGGCGTTGCTGGCGTTGCGCATACAATCCACGTTCTCGGAGTATATGTTCTTCAGTTTGCTGTAATGCTCCTGCAGCCGTTCGCTGAGACGTATCAGGTCGTCCATGCCGAAGAGTTCCATGAGTTTCTCCAAGCGATATTGACGTTCGTACTCTACGGCGGCGGCCTCGGTCTCTTTGAATGTCGGCTGCGCCGATACAAAGCGGCTTACGCTGAGGTCGTCGAAGGCAACCTTAGGGGAGAGCGGAGTGGATAGAGAGAGCCCCTCCAGTGTACGGCAGCGGCTCAGCGCCACATAGACTTGTCCAAAGGCAAAGGCGTCGGCGGCATCTATTGTCACGCGGTCGAAGGTGAGCCCCTGCGCTTTGTGTATGGTCACAGCCCATGCGGCTTGCAGGGGGTACTGACAGAAAGTGCCGTCAACTTCTTGCGTAATCTCGTTGGTCTTCTCGTCGAGCTTGTACTTCATGCACTCCCACAGCTCGCGGTTTACGGTGACTATGTCGCCGTCGTCACCAATGACTTCTATGTATTCTTTATCGTTCTCACTGTCGTATATGAAGCCTGTAACGGTGGCGAGCATGCCGTTATAGTATCGGTGTGCGCCACTGCTGTCGTTCTTGACGAACATCACGCGCTCGCCGACCTTTACCTCGAGGCTCTGGTCGCAGGGTAGCGATTTCTCCGGATAGTTGCCCTTAAGGATGGCTTCATACACGCGCCGCTCACCAGTTAAAGCCGCCATATGACGGTGGTTGATGGCGTCGGCCTGTCGGTTGTGGGTGGTTAACGTGATAGTCTGCACGCTTCCCTTTTCCCCCTTACCGTTCAACACTCTAGCGTTTAATGCTCGCAGCGTCTCGGTGTCCAGTCTGTTGTCACGCACATGATTCAGCAGGTCGACGAAGGCGGCGTCCTGCTGGCGGTAGACGGTGGTGAGCTCGATGGTGACGTAGTTCAGCCGCTGCAGCGCTTTGCTGGCAAAGAAGTATGGAGAGGGGTAGACCTTCTCCATAAACGGCCTCTCTGTCTCTGTAACCACGGGCGACAGCTGGTGAACGTCGCCTATCATCAGCAGCTGCACACCTCCGAATGGGCGGCTTGAGCGGCGGTAGCGCCGCAGGGTCATGTCTATGGCGTCGAGCAAGTCTGCACGCACCATCGATATCTCGTCGATGATAAGCAGTTCTATCGTGCGTATGATGTTGAGTTTGTTTTTGCTTAGTGACTTGCGGCTCCCCGGCATCTGGTATTCGGTTACCAGTTCTTTTACGTCTGGCAGGTAGGGGTCGAAGGGGAGTTGGAAGAAAGAATGTATGGTGACACCGCCGGCGTTGACGGCTGCCACACCAGTGGGGGCCAGCACCACATGGCGCTTTGCCGTGGTGGCCACGATGTCATGCAGGAAAGTCGTCTTGCCAGTCCCCGCCTTACCGGTGAGGAACAGCGACACGCCGGTCTGCTCCACATAGCGCCGTGCAGTCTCGAGTTGAGGGTTTGTTTCCATAATTGACTGCAAAGATACATGTTTTCCCCGTAATGACAAAATAATTATAGAACATTCACGTTATCAATGCATGGAAGAACCTGTATTAAACGCTCACAACAAAGAAGAGTACCCGCCGATGCATACAGGAGGATTGAACACACCCCAAAGAATTAAGATACTTGTCTTAATGTTCGGACTGCTTGTATTGTGCGGTTGTGGACACAGGGGAACCACCGACATTGCTTTTTCAGACAGTATTGTCTGTGGTATTGTTGAAGATGAACAGCAAAGCGACAGTATTTCAAATGAAATGCCGCTGCCGCCAGAGCCAGAGAGGAAGAGTGATTCCAAAAATAAGTATCGCGAGCTTACAGATTCAGAAATCGCCGACCTCTCGTTTGACGGATACGACTCGAAATGGTCATTGGTTCACCTTGAAAGATGGAAGGAGTTTGTAAAATACAATAGGCCATACTATTCAAAATTGACTTGTACACAATGTGGACAGCGACTATTGGTCGTTTACAGCGAGTCGCCACAGAAATACTGGGAGGGTTTGTGTGGCCGTGGAGGGTATTTCTTTATTTGTACCCATTGCAGGAGAATAGATGACTTCGAATGTACCATCATGAACTAAAAAATATGGAACAAGAACCGATTCTTAACGAGCATAACAAGCAGGAGTATCCGCCGATGCATACGGCGGAGCATATTTTGAACCAGACGATGGTGCGCATGTTCGGCTGCCCGCGGTCACGCAACGCGCATATAGAGCGCAAGAAGAGCAAGTGCGACTATCTGCTTGACGCCTGCCCCACCGACGAGCAGGTGGCGGAGATTGAGCGCCGCGTCAACGAGGTGATATCGCAGCATCTGCCCGTCAGCTATGAGTACGTGAAGAGGGGAGAGGTGCCGCCCGAGGTGGACCTCTGGAAGCTTCCCGACGATGCCAGCGAGACCCTCCGTCTGGTGCGCATCGGCGACTATGACATTTGTGCATGTGTCGGCACCCACGTGCAAAATACCTCAGAAATCGGCCGCTTCAAAATCATCTCCCACGATTATAATGCAGACGCCAAAGTGTGGCGCATGCGCTTCAAATTAGAAGAATAATGAAAGGCACCCGTTTGGGTGCCTTTCTTATTATTGCTCTCCGCGAGCACGCGGTTAGTAAAACCCTTCCGCTGGGGAGGGGTTTGTACTTTTTAGTACATTCGGGTTCCTTGATGTCGCAGAGGACGCACTCGGTGGTGAGGAGCATGCCGGCGATAGAGGCGGCGTTCTCCAGGGCCACACGGGTCACCTTGGCGGGATCGATGACGCCGCTCTGGAAGAGGTTCTCGTACTTCTCGGCGCGGGCGTTGTAGCCGTAGTCGCCCTTGCCGTTCTTCACCTCGTTGACGACAACGCTGCCTTCGAGGCCGGCGTTCTCGACAATCATGCGGAGAGGCTCCTCGACGGCGCGGCGGATAATCTCGATGCCGAGTTTCTCGTCCTCGTTCTCGGGCTTCACGGCCTCGAGCTTCTGGGCGGCGCGGATGAGGGCAGTACCGCCACCGGGGATGATACCCTCTTCGACGGCTGCGCGGGTGGCGTGCAGGGCGTCGTCGAAGCGGTCTTTCTTCTCCTTCATCTCGACCTCAGAAGCGGCGCCGACATAGATGACTGCCACGCCACCGGCCAGCTTGGCCAGACGCTCCTGCAACTTCTCGCGGTCGTAGTCGCTGGTGGTCTTCTCGATCTGGGCTTTGATCTGACCCACGCGGGCCTTGATGGCGTCGCTATTGCCCTTGCCGCTGACGATGGTGGTGTTGTCCTTGTCGATGCTGATCTTCTCGCTCTGGCCGAGCATGCTGAGGTCGGCATCCTCGAGCTTGTAGCCCTTCTCCTCGCTGATGACGGTGCCACCGGTGAGGATGGCGATGTCTTCGAGCATCTCCTTGCGGCGGTCGCCGAAGCCGGGGGCCTTGACGGCGGCAATCTTCAGGCTGCCGCGCAGGCGGTTGACCACGAGGGTGGCCAGGGCCTCGCTCTCGACATCCTCAGCGATGATGAGGAGCGGACGGCCGGTGTTGACGACCTTCTCGAGCACGGGCAGGAGGTCCTTCATGGTGCTGATCTTCTTGTCGTAGATGAGGATATAGGGGTTGTCGTAGGCGCACTCCATCTTCTCGGTGTCAGTGACGAAGTAGGGGCTGATGTAGCCGCGGTCGAACTGCATACCCTCGACGACCTTTACGGTGGTGTCGATACCCTTGGCGTTTTCGATGGTGATGACGCCGTCCTTGGTCACTTTCTCCATGGCCTCGGCGATGATGTCACCGATGGCGCTGTCGTTGTTGGCGCTGATGGTGGCCACCTGGCGGATCTTCTGGATGTCGCCGCCCACTTCCTGGGCCTGCTCCTTGATGCTCTTCACGATCTCGGCAACGGCCTTGTCGATGCCGCGCTTGAGGTCCATGGGGTTGGCACCGGCGGTGACGTTCTTCAGGCCGGTGTTGACGATGGCCTGAGCCAGCACGGTGGCGGTGGTGGTGCCGTCGCCGGCCTGGTCGTTGGTCTTGCTGGCCACCTCTTTCACCATCTGGGC
>CACYSB010000014.1 GCA_902777005.1 uncultured Bacteroidota bacterium | reverse complement strand
CTCTTCCCATTCCGAACAGAGAAGTTAAGCCTCACATCGCCGATGATACTGCACTTGTTTGTGGAAAAGTAGGTCGCCGCCAATCTTTTTAAGAGCATCCCAATCGGGATGCTCTTTTTTTGCGCAAGTTCCGCGACTTCATCATGGGCGAGGTGCGCTACAACTCGCTGATGATGACCTTCTTCACTGGATTAGATTCAATTCAGCGGTGTTCAGATCCCCTTACGGGGTACCCCCAGGAGGCCGAAGAACTCTTTGTCGCCACGGAGCGCAACGCCAAACTGCGCTACGAGGGCTACAAAAAGCTTTCGGAAATGTAATCCGAAAGCGACACACCAAAAAGCAGAAAAGCGAGGCCCTCGGGTCTCGCTTTTCTTTTTTGCGGTGTTTATCCTGAAAGACTAACGTAAATTATAGACAATATCATTGAGTTCTTCTTCTGCCAAAGGAATATGAGTGAATAGCTCTTTCTGATAATGACAGCCAAACTTATCCAACACCCTAATCATATTATATCCTGTGGCATAATAGTAGTTTTTGCCTGCCGTATAGAGCCAACTGCTATCTGCTTGATACACGGGAATACTCTCGTATAGTTTTGCCTCGATATAGCGTGCAGACCCTTCGGTCATTTCATAGGTCTGTTCTGCCTTCGTGATGTCTAAATGCAACTTCCTGTATGCTTTTTTGCGGCGATTGTTGCGTGTCTTTAAGAACGAACGAAGATACTTTCGGGCAAGATTAACATCCGAAGTATTCAGGGCTTTTAGTAGGAGTTCATTCTCCTTGTTTACACTATTCCTATACCATTTATGATTAAGATAAAGTGATTGCAGTGTTTGAGCATCGAAAAAAGCACAATGCTTCTCATAATAATCAGCATACTCCGGATGAGAGAATTGAAAAGCATGAAAATACTCATGAAGGACCATCGTTGCCCATACATCTACGGTGGTAACGTCAGGAATTGTCTTGGCTGTTGTCTCCAGGCTGCTGCATCGCATATACGGCGAATGGAAATCAAACTGCTTTTCCTCTTCGAATTCGTAGGTCATGTGCATGTGAAATGGAGTATCATCAATCTTTTTGGTTTTATAAATAGCTACTCCCTCATTCTTGAAAACAAGTGAACTTTCAAAGCTGGTCAGAAATTTCATTTGAGGGTTCATCACATAGCAATACTCATTCCCATAGTATATCAGCGGCAGGTCTGCCTGTTTCCCATTGAATCCCTGCCAAACATTACCGATATTATCCTTAAGATGATGAAGGTATAACAAACGCACAATCACAACGGAATCCGTGTCGGACTCCGACTGCGCCATTGAGTCCAATCCGAAAAAGGAAATCAAGACTATGACGAGTAACGTCTTCAAAAAAGAATTTGAAAGTGGTGCTTTCATAAACCATTAAAAGTAAATCACCAAAACAAACGCCGCCCTGCGGATTTTATTGCCCGCGGGGCGACGGGAATTTGCCGTTTCCGTGCAATTTCGCCTCGCACCATTGCAAAACCCTCTTGCAGTCGTGCAAATTCCATATCTGTGGGATTTTAATTAAACATTCTGCCATAAATAACGATTCCGCCGCGTTTTTTTTGCCTCCGCGCCAAACAAAAACTGCCACCTGGCGGGGTGGCGGTGATAATGTAAGTGTCGAATAATTATATTGCTATTCGTGCCAGGAGCTGCCCAGCTGGTCAAATAATACTGGCAGTCTTGTGGGGCCGCTGTTGCTCCAGCCGATGCGCACGATGACAAGTTTTTTGTATGGGTTGACGTAGAGCACCTGCTCGCAGATGCCAAGGGCGTAGTAGCCTGAATATTCCGGGCGGATGAAGCCTTCGTAGTTGATGTTGTACCAGTTGAAATGGTAGCCGTGATAGCTGGTGTCGCAGTCAACGGTTTGGCGTATCCAGTCCTCGCTCACGATGCGCCGTCCCTCCCACATTCCCTCGTTGAGATAGAGACGGCCGATCTTGGCAAGGTCATGGATGGTGAGCGTGATGCCGCCGAAGCAGTGCGCGAAATCGTGCTTGCGGCTGTCGATGTTGACCAATGCCGGATGTTCCATGCCGAGCGGCTTCCATACGCGCTCGCCGAGGTAGTCGGCATACCGTTTGCCCGAGGCGCGCTCGATGACTGCGCCGAGGATGGCCGACGTCATGCTCTCGTAGCGGCGCTGTGTGCCTGGCTCGCAACGAAACTTCAGCCCGCGGATTTGCCGCATGATGTTGTGCCCGTAGTTCAGTCTTGCCATCGCGTTGATTGTCTTCAAATCCTTCAGCGAGGTGAACTCGTAGGTGTCGTCGAAATCCAGCCCGCTACGCATATCCAGCAGATGCCGGATGGTCAGCTTCTGCCATATCGGGTCTTTCTTCTTCAGCTCCGGCAGGTAATCGGTGACAGGGTCGTCGATGCTGCGGATGTAGCCGTCGTCGACGGCTATGCCGCAGAGGAGCGACGTGATGGATTTGGAGATGGAGAAGATGGTGGCCATGCGGTCGGCCGAGAAGTCACCCCAGTAACGCTCATAGACGATGCTGTCGTTGTGGATGATGACGATTCCCTGCGTCTGGCTTTCCTTGGCGAAGGCCTCCCCGAAGGTCATAGAGTCGCATGGATGCGGCTTAGGATAGAAATACGTTGAATCAATCCAGTCGGCTTGCTTCTGGGCGGCAGGGAAGCGGAAAACCACGTCGCCAGTAGCGATAGTGTCGTGTTCGCGTCCCTCGAAGCTGAAGATGCCGGGGCCATCCTTGCCGTCGGTCTTCAAGCCCCGCACGATGGAGCATGACGAGAGAAGGGACAGGCAGAAGATGAGCGACAATATTTTGGTTATGGTTTTCATATTTAGATAACGGTAAAATTGAGAAAATATTATGCAACAGCCGCCACCATCCGGTGGCGGCTGTTGCTTTGAAAACTAATATCCGGATGTCAGTCTTTGCGGACGGGCTCGGAGGTGAGGCCGACGCCGAGTTTCTTGAAGATCTTGCGGTCGACTTCGCTGGCCATGACGGTGGTGTGCATCTGGCAGCCGTCGAGGAGGGGCAGGCAGTCGAGGGCGCGGCGGCAGTTGTCGTCGAGGAGGCTCAATATCGAGAGGGTGACCAGCACCTCGTCGGTGTGGAGGCGCGGGTTGCTGCCATGCAGCATGCTGACCTTGGTGTGCTGTATGGGCTCGATCATCTTCTGCGAGATGAGCTTGACGCTGTGGTCGATGCCGGCGAGGTGCTTGAGGGCGTTGAGCAGCAGGGCTGCGCAGGCGCCGAGGAGCTCGCTGGTGGTGGCGGTGATGATGGTGCCGTCGGCCAGCTCGATGGCTGCCGAGGGTGCTCCCTCACGGTCGCGGCGTTCCTTGGCGGCCACGGTGGCGCGGCGGTCGTCGGTGGAGATCTTGGCCTGCTTCATAAGCAGCGCTATCTTGTTGATCTCGCTGTCGGTAGCCTTGCCGTTGGCGTAGTCGCAGAGGGCTGTGTAGTAGCGGCGGATAATCTCGTCCTTGGAGGCCTGGCAGCAGACGTCGTCGTCGCAGATGCAGAAGCCCGCCATGTTGACACCCATGTCGGTGGGCGACTTGTAGGGGTTCTCGCCGTAGATGCCGTCGAAGATGGCGTTGAGCACGGGGAATATCTCGATGTCGCGGTTGTAGTTGACGGCGGTCTTGCCGTAGGCTTCGAGGTGGAAGGGATCGATCATATTCACGTCGTTGAGGTCGGCGGTGGCGGCCTCGTAGGCGATGTTGACGGGGTGCTTCAGGGGGATGCTCCAGATGGGGAAGGTCTCGAACTTGGCGTAGCCGGCCTTGATGCCGCGCTTGTTCTCCTGATAGAGCTGGCTGAGGCATACGGCCATCTTGCCGCTGCCGGGACCCGGGGCGGTGATGACCACCAGCGGGCGCGTGGTCTCGACATAGTCGTTCTTGCCGAAGCCCTCGTCGCTGTCGATGAGCTCCACGTTGGTGGGGTAGCCCTCGATCATATAATGATAGTAGGCCTTGATGCCCATGCGGTGGAGGCGCTCGTGGTAGGCGGTGGCGGAAGCCTGGCCGCTGTAGTGGGTGATGACGACGCCGGAAACCATGAAGCCGCGCTCCATGAAGGCCTCGCGCAGGCGCAGCACGTCCTCGTCGTAGGTGATGCCGAGGTCGCCGCGCTTCTTGTTTTTCTCAATGTCGACGGCGCTGATGACGATGACAATCTCGGCGTCGTCCTTCAGCTGGGTGAGCATCTTGAGCTTGCTGTCGGGCTCGAAGCCGGGCAGCACACGACTGGCGTGGTAGTCGTCGAACAGTTTACCGCCAAATTCAAGGTAAAGTTTGTTTCCGAACTTGGAGATGCGCTCCTTGATGTGTTCGGACTGTATCCGCAGATACTTTTCGTTGTCAAACCCGTATTTCATAATGATGATGTGTATATATATGTGTTAAAAATGAAAAATACGGGATACAAAAATACAAATACTTTCCAATGTGGCAAAATAAAATTTATGCCACATGGTGTATTGTGCTGAAACAGAGAAGGAATTAGTTTTCAACAGGGGAGGGTGGTACGGATGTGAAACATGTTTTTCACATCCGGCAAGCTGTATTTGGGGCCTGACGGGATGCGGTCCGATGTCTGTCCGTATCCTCTCCGATGTCTCTCCGACAAAAAACCGTTAAACAACCGTAGAACAGTCGGAGCGGGTACGGAGCGGGTACGGGGCGGGTGCGGTGTGAAAAGGTACTTTTAGTTGGCTGAAACTATCTCGGTGACGATGTACTGGCTGTTGCCGCGCCAGGGGAGGGTGCCGAGGTAGCGCTTCCAGCGGAGCTCGACGTGCTTGCCGGAGCAGCGCATCAGGCTGTCGGCCACGGCGTTGTCGGTGACGGAGAACTTGAATTCGTTGCTGTGGAGGCCGTCGGCGCCTTTGGTGGTAGACTTGAAGCCGCTCTGAATCATCTTGCCTTCGTAGGTCTTGAAGACCACGCCTTCGCGCTGGAAGTAGTTGATGTCGCCGGCGTTGACACCGCTGCTGTAGACGAAGCAGAAGCGGAAGAAGATGAAGAGGCCGAGGGCGATGACGGCGGTGATGATGATGATGGTGATAATCTTTGATTTAACGGTCATTTTTGCCATGATGATGGTACTTTTTTGTGATGCAAAGATATGAAAAAATGCGAGTGTGGCAAAATAAAAAAGGCAGGCGCGCGTTATTAGCATAAATTAAGTTATCTGCCTTATGAAGATATTGGTTCTCAACTGCGGCAGTTCGTCGCTTAAGTATCAGCTCATTGACGTTGATACGCGTACGGTAATGACCAAGGGTTTGCTGGAGCGTATCGGTCTGGAGAGCGGCATTTTCAGTTACACCAGCAAGGGCGAGAAGCATACCAAGGAGTGCCCCATACCGAACCACACCGAGGGCCTGCGCATGGTGATGGAAGCGTTGACAGACCCGCAGACGGGCGTAATTTCCAGCATCAAGGAGTTGGGTGCGGTGGGTCACCGCTTTGCCCACGGCGGCGAGTATTTCACCAAGAGTGTGCAGATTACACGTGATGTCATCAACAAAGAGGAGTCGCTCATAGACTTGGCGCCGTTGCACATACCCGGCAACATCATGGGCGCCGAGGCCATCAACAACGTGATGCCCGATGTGCCGCAGGTGGCGGTGTTCGACACCTCGTTCAACCTCAGCATCGAGCCCAAGAACTACCTCTACGGCATCCCTTACGAATACTACGAGCAGTACGGCATACGCCGCTACGGTTTCCACGGCACCAGCCACCGCTTCGTGGCCAAGCGCGGCGCGAAGATGATTGGCAAATACTGGAAAGACTTGAAAATCATTACCTGCCACCTTGGCAGCGGTGCCTCGATATGCGCTATAGACCATGGCAAGAGCGTCAACAACTCGATGGGTATGACCTCGTTGGAGGGCTTGACCATGGGCTCGCGTTGCGGCGACATAGACGTGGGAGCGGTGCTATACCTGATGGACAAGGCCAATATCAGTCCCAAGGAAATCAACGACATACTGTATAAGAAGAGCGGTTTGACCGGTTTGACCGGAGGCTCGCCCGACATGCGCGACATCTGGGCCGGCGTGCAGCGCGGCGACAAGCGCAACACCCTGGCTTTCGAGGTGTTCGCACAGCGCTGCAAGAAGTACATAGGTGCTTTCATGGCGCAGATGAACGGCTGCGACCTGCTTATCTTCACCGGCGGCATAGGCGAGAATGCATGGTTCATGCGCCACGCCATACTGGAGAATATGGACTGGCTGGGCGTGGACATCGACATGGAGCTCAACGACCGCACGGCAGGTGTCGACGCCGTCATCAGCAAGCCCGGCGCAAGGGTGACTACCTCTGTGGTGCTCACCGACGAGGAGCTGGCCATTGCCGTTGATACCTACAAGATTGTCACCGGACAATAATACCGCATGAGGATACTTGGACTGATGTCGGGCACGTCGCTCGACGGCATAGACCTTGCGCTGTGCGACATTGACGAGCACGGCTATGGTGTTGTGGCTGCGGAGACCGTACCCTATTTGGCAGAGTGGCGCCAACGCCTGTCAACCCTCGAGCATGCGACGGCCTATGAGTATGCCCTCGCCAATGTGGAGCTGGGGCATCACATGGGCAAAACCATAAGTGCATTCCTTAAGCGCAACAACCTTACAGCTGAGGCTGTTGCATCGCATGGACACACCATCTTCCATCAGCCGCACCTCGGACTGACCACGCAGATAGGCGACGGCGACGCCATAGCTGCCGAGACTGGGTTGCCGGTGGTGAGCAACTTCCGTACCCTTGATGTGGCCCTTGGCGGGCAGGGGGCGCCGCTGGTGCCCATTGGCGATGAGCTTCTGTTCGGCCAGTACGACGCGTGTCTGAACCTCGGCGGCATAGCCAATATATCGTATCGTGCTGACGGCAAGCGTGTGGCGTTTGACATATGCCCGTGCAATATGGCGTTGAACCGGCTGGCGGCCATGCTCGGTTATCCCTACGACAAGGGGGGCGTCAACGCCCGTGGAGGTCAGGTGCATACCTGCTTGCTGCATGAGCTCGATGCGCTCGAATACTATGTTGCTTCGGGGCCAAAGTCACTCGGCAAAGAGTGGTTTGTCGAACAGTTCTGGCCGGTGGTGAAGGCTTTCATAGGCGTGGTGCCTTCGCTGTCGAAGGTGCGCGATGCGCTGGCCACGGTGTCTGCTCATATAGCAATGCAGATTGGCCGGGTGCTTGAGGCACAGAATATAGGCACCCTGCTGGTGACTGGCGGCGGGGCATGGAACAGCTTTCTGATAGAGCAGATCGGCGAATATCGCCCGTCGACCGCAATCACCGTCCCTGACGCGCTGACAGTGAACTACAAAGAGGCTATCATCTTCGCACTGCTTGGATACCTGCGGATTACGGGAAAGGTGAATACATTGGCCTCCGTGACAGGTGCCAAATGTGACTCAATAGGGGGTGTGCTGTCGGGAATAATCCCCGGGGTTTGATGTTTTGCAGCAATCGTTTCTTTTTGATAACTATGCTTTTGCAAATTATTTTGCAGAAATATTTTGCCATGTTGGAAAATGTTAGTACTTTTGCACCCGCTTTTGAGGGCTCGAGAGGCCCCAGAGATGGCGGGATAGCTCAGCTGGTTAGAGCGCTGGATTCATAACCCGGAGGTCATCAGTTCAAGTCTGATTCCCGCTACCGAGAGGCACCACGGCAATGAGGTGCTTCTTTTTTTTTATGCCATTGTCGCAATAATTGCGCTGCATTAGCGTTATATATTTACTATGGACGACAAGCATCTTTACAGCAACTTCGAATACGATTCTGCGTTGAGTGTGCAGGAGGGTGTCAAGCAGCCGGAGCAGGTGAACAACAGCTACGTGGAGCGCATGCGTGCCAAGCGGCGCCAAGGCCCCACGACCGAGGAGCTGATAAGCGGCATACTGCATGGCGATCGCACATTGTTGAGTCGCGCCATCACCCTCGTCGAGAGTTCGCTTTACGCCCATCAGCAGCAGGCCCAGGAGGTGATAGAGCGTTGCCTGCCCTACAGCGGCAAGAGTGTGCGCCTCGGCATCACCGGCGTGCCTGGAGCGGGCAAGAGCACTACCATCGAGGCACTTGGCAAGATGCTCACCGCCCACGGCCACAAGGTGGCGGTGTTGGCCATTGACCCCAGCAGTGAGCGCTCAAAGGGCTCCATCTTAGGCGACAAGACGCGCATGGAGGAACTCAGTGTCGACCCCAATGCTTTCATACGTCCCAGTCCCTCGGCAGGTTCGCTGGGCGGTGTGGCGCGCAAGACACGCGAGATAATAACGCTTTGTGAGGCCGCAGGCTTCGACGTGGTTATAGTGGAGACCGTAGGCGTTGGCCAGAGCGAAGTGGCCGCGCATTCAATGGTAGACTTCTTCCTGCTGCTCCAACTCGCCAACACCGGCGACGAGCTGCAGGGCATCAAGCGCGGCATTATGGAGATGGCCGACATGATAAGCATCAACAAATGTGAGCTCGACAAGCAGCGTTCCGAACTCGCAGCGGCGCAGTTCCGCAATGCACTGCACCTCTTCCCCATGCCGGAGAGCGGTTGGACTGTCAAGGTGACGCTCTGCTCTGCATACACCCACGAGGGTATCGAGGAGCTATGGAACTCAGTGATGGAGTATGTCACCTTCACCAAGCAGAACGGATACTTCTACCACAAGCGTCAGCAGCAGAACCTGCGCATCATGACCGAGGCATTGGAGAACGGCCTGCGCGAGCGCTTCTACAACACCCCCGGCATAGAGGAGCGCATCGAGGCCCTCAAGCAGGATATCCTCGACAACAAGATAAGCCCCTACGCGGCTGCGGACCAATTGCTGGCATGATATACGTCCACGTACCTTTCTGTCATCGCAAGTGCACCTACTGTGCGTTCTATTCCAAGGTAGGCATAGGTAGCGCTGCAGCATACGTTGACGACATCTTGGAGGAGATGGAGCTGCGTAAAGGCGAGCAGGCTCATTCCATACAGACTGTTTATTTCGGCGGCGGTACGCCGTCAATATTACCCATCGGCCAGCTTGCGCGCATCGTGGAGGGCATGCACCATTGCTTCGACATGTCGCAAGTGCTGGAAGTCACCATCGAGGCCAACCCAGAGGACCTCACGCCCGACTACCTGCAGGCGCTTGCCGGGCTTCGTTTTTTCAATCGCATAAGCATAGGCATCCAGAGCCTCGACGACGGCATGCTGCGGCTCCTCAACCGGCGCCACTCAGCGCAGCAAGCCCTCGACGCCATAGCCAATGCCCATGCTGCAGGCTTCAACAACATCAGTGTCGATTTCATCTACGGCCTGCCGGTATTCACCGATAGTCTTTATGTTCCGGAGGGTGTCACCCATGTCTCCGCCTACGCCCTCACCGTCGAACCTGGCACAGCGCTTGCCGTGCAGGTGGAGAAGGGTAGGGTTGCGCTGCCTGATGAAGAGGAGGTTGTCAGGCAATACCATGCTGTGCGTCAGTCGCTCCTTGCCGCAGGTTTCGAGCAATACGAGGTGAGCAACTACGCCCGCCCAGGCTTCCGCTCGCGCCACAACAGCCGTTATTGGAACCGCACGCCATACCTCGGCCTCGGTCCGGGAGCGCACAGCTTCGACGGCACATGTCGCCGCTGGAACAACCCGGACGGCACGGTAGGCACCGAAACGCTTACCGACGCAGATGCGTACAATGAGCTTCTGATGACCGCCCTGCGCACCGTCGACGGCCTCGCTGTCCTCAGCGTGCCGGAATGGCAAAGAGAAAGGCTGCACCCAATGATGCAGCCCTATATTGATTGCGGTTGGATATCATTAACAACCACTCACTATCGTCCCACAGCCGAAGGCCTTCTCCATGCCGACGGCATGGCGGCCTCGCTTTTCGTGTAGCCCTTATTCCTCTCCGCCAATGTCGCCGTCGTCCGGCGCGTATTCTATCTGCTCCGGCGGTTCTGGGCAGATGTTGTCCTTGGTGATATGCCCTTTGTAGAACTCCTTGATTCGCTGCAGGAAAGCGTATGCCTCCAGGCGTGTGCGGAAATCGCCCACCTTCACCTTGAAGTTGGGCTCGTCAAAGACGATGTAGGCCTGCACCTCGGGATAGTCCTCCACGAACTTGTCGCGCAACGCAAAGGCGTTGGCCTTGGAGCTTGTGCCCGAGAAAGAGCCTATCTGCACGCGGAAGCCGGGGATGGTCTTCACCTTGTTGTTGAGCTCCACATGCTTCTCAACCATCTGTTCCACAGCCACATCACCCACAACGCGCACCTGCGCCTGCAAGGCTGCGCCAATGGTCAGGACAGATAGCAGGATGAGAGTTTTCTTCATATCAGTTGTTGACACTGTTGGCCATCACGTCCTTGGGACGCACTGAAAGCACGGGTATGCGCGACTGGTTGATCATCTGTTGCGCGTAGGTGCCGAGGATGAGGCTGGAGAGGTTGGACTCCTGCTCCGTCATGATGGCTATCATGTCGGCATTCACGGCATTGGCGTAATCCAGCGTGTCGGCTGTGACATTCTTGCTTACGTCAATGAATTTCGTGGTATAATTAACCTCGTTTTTCTCCAGGAACTTCTCGACCATTTTGACATAACCGTCCACGATGCCGCGCACGTCGGCAGCCTTGGCGGTGTAGAGACCCAGCAGGTGGATGGTGGAGCCGAAAGCCTTGGCGAACATGGCTGCTGCGGCCACCTTCTGGCGCGTGTCGTCGCTGTTGTCCAGCGGCACCACGATGGTCTCCAGCGCTTTGTTGAAGTTAAAGTCTTCGCGCACAATGAGTACGGGTACGGGCGACTGCTCGATAGTCTTGTAACTGTTGCGACCCAGCATGCTGGTCTTCATGCCGCTCATGCCGTGGGTGCCCACTATGAGCAGCGCGGCCTTATCCTCGCGGGCCTGGGCCGTCAGCTCGTCGGCCGGATTGCCCTGGCGCAGCACATATTCCAACTTGATGCCTTTCAGCAGCGGTGCTACGGCGGCGTTGCGTCGCTCAATCTCCTCGCGGATGGGTCCTTCGGCCTCGTTTTTTTCCTTCACATACACCAGCCTTATGTCGCTCTCGAAACGGTTGGCGATGTCGATGGCAAGGTCGACGGCGTAGGCCGAGCCTGATGAAAAGTCAAAACCAACAACTACTTTGTTCATCGTGTTTGTTTTTTTATTTTTGCAGGTGCAAAATTACATAATAAATTCTTATTGTACAAAAAAAATATTTTAACTTTTTATAAATTGCTGATAATCAGTTGCGGAATGCAAGCCCCTCCGTACCCTCTCCGTAGTCCCTCCGACTCCGCTCCGACAAAATGCCGGAAAATCAACGCTTAAGAGTCGTAGAATGGTCGGAGCGGAGTCGGAGGGACCACGGAGAGAATACGGCCCACCGATACCGTCGGCAGGTGGCATTTCGGGGTTGTTTGCACAGCTGTGGAAAAAAAAATTTTGCCATGTTGTAAAAAAGATGTATTTTTGCACTCGCTTATTATAGAATAAATATTGCGATAATCCTAAAATAAAAATAATATGACTCAACAAATCCTGATTGCGGTAATTGTTCTCGGCGCCCTCGGCATACTGTTTGCCGTGGTGCTGTACATTGTTGCGCAGAAGTTCAAGGTGGTGGAAGACCCGCTCATCGACGAGGTGGCCGAGGTGCTTCCCGGCGCCAACTGTGGCGGCTGTGGCAAGGCCGGTTGCCGCGCTTTTGCCGAGGCCTGTGTGTCGCAGCACAGCCTCGAAGGTCTGCGTTGCGCCCCCGGTGGCGACGCCGTGGCAGCCAAAATTGCCGAGTTGCTCGGCTGCGCTGTGGAGCAGGGCGAACCCCAGGTGGCCGTGGTGCGTTGCAACCCCGCCAACTGTGGCGACAAACGTAAATCCAACTACGACGGACTGCGTAGCTGCGCTTTCCAGAACACTGTCTACACCGGCGAGAGCGGCTGTCCGTTCGGCTGCCTTGGTTGCGGCGACTGCGTGGCGGCCTGCCAGTTCGACGCCATCCACATGGGCGAGAACGGAGTGCCGGTGGTCGACGCCGACAAGTGCACCGCCTGCGGTGCCTGTGCCAAAGCCTGTCCGCGCCGCATCATAGAGCTGCGCAACAAGGGCAAGAAGGACCGCCGTGTGTACGTGAGCTGCGTCAACAAGGAGAAAGGTGCCGTGGCCATGAAGACCTGCGCCAACGCCTGCATAGGCTGCGGCAAGTGCGCCAAGGTGTGCCCCATGGAGGCCATCACTGTGGAAGGCAATGTCTCGTACATCGACTACAAGAAGTGCATAGCCTGCCGCAAGTGCGTCACCGAGTGCCCCACCAAGGCCATCAAGGATGTGGGCTTCCCCGCACCCGCCGTGAAGCCGGCTCCCAAGCCCGCCGAGGCTCCTGCCGCCCCTGTGGCAGAGAAGGTGGAGATACCCGTGGCCGAAAAGGTGGAGGTAAAGAACTGAACACAGAACACTAAACACAGAACACTGATGAAGACATTCCGAATGGGTGGTGTACACCCCGAAGAGAACAAGATATCCAACGACGCCGCCATCGAGGTGGTGCCCGTGGGCAAGCAGATGGTGGTGCTGATGAACCAGCACCTCGGCGCCCCCGCCACTCCGGTGGTGCAGAAGGGTGACAAGGTGAAAGTGGGCCAGCTGATTGGCGAGGCCCAGGCCTTCATGTGCGCCAATGTGCACTCGCCCGTGAGCGGCACGGTGCTAAAGGTCGACACCTGCAAGGACGCTTTCGGCCTGGCCAAGCCTGCCGTCTATATCACCGTCGAGGGTGACGAGTGGATGGAGACCATCGACCGCACGCCCGACATCAAGCGCGAATGCGCGCTTGAACCCAAGGAGATTGTTGCCAAGCTCAAGGAGATGGGCATCGTCGGCCTCGGCGGCGCCACCTTCCCCGCTCATATCAAGTACAGCGTGCCTGAGGGCAAGAAGGCCGAGTACCTCATCATCAACGCCGCCGAGTGCGAGCCGTACCTGACGAGCGACTACCGTGTGATGATGGAGCACGCCGAGGAGGTGTGCATCGGCGTGAGCATCCTGCGCAAAGCCTTGGGTGTGCCCAACGCCTACATAGGCATCGAGAGCAACAAGCCTCTGGCCATAAAGAAAATGCAGGAGACGGCCAAGCAGTTCGAAGGCATCATCATCGAACCGCTGAAGGTGAAATACCCGCAGGGCGCCGAGAAGCAGCTCATCAACGCCGTCACCGGCCGCAAGGTGGGTAGCGGCAAGCTGCCTATAGACAGCGGCTGCGTGGTGAGCAACCTGGGCACCTCGTTCGCTGTCTACGAGGCCATCCAGAAGAACAAACCCCTCATCGAGAACATTCTCACCGTCACCGGCAAGGACCTCAAGACGCAGCACAACTGCCTGGTGCGCATAGGTACCACCTACAACGAGATTATCAGCCACACCATAGGCCAGTTGCCTGAGAGCACCGGCAAGGTCATCAGCGGCGGCACCATGATGGGCAAGGCCGTGGTGAACCTCGACGCGCCGACGGTGAAAGGCAACAGCAGCGTGCTTGTGATGATGGAGAGCGAGGCCCGCCGCGCACCGGAGACCAACTGCATACGCTGCGGTAAGTGCGCCAGCGCCTGCCCCATGGGTTTGGAGCCATACCTCTTCTCGCTGCTGGTGAAGAACAACCGCGTGGAGGAGTCGAAGGAACACAACATCCTCGACTGCATCGAGTGCGGCTGCTGCTTCTTCAGCTGCCCGGCCAACAAACCGCTGACCGACGAAATACGCCTCGGCAAGAACCGCGTACGTGCCATGTTGGCAGCAAAGAAATGAGTTAATTAGAAATTAGGAATTAGAAATTATTATAGTATGAGTTTACTGAATATATCTGGCTCGCCCCACGTGCACAGCGACGAGTCGACAAAGAAAATCATGTGGCGAGTCAACGCGGCCCTGGTGCCTGCGCTGCTCTGCGCCATAGCCTACTTCGGTATCAATGCGCTGTTGGTGAGCATCGTGTCGGTGCTGGCCTGCGTGCTGTTCCAGTGGCTGATTGAGAAGTTTATCATGAAGGTGCCCAGCACCGTGAGCGACGGCTCGGCCGTTGTCACCGGCTTGCTGCTGGCCTTCAACGTGCCCGCCACGGTCGACATGCTGTGGATTGTGGTTATCGGCGCCTTGGTGGCTATTGGCATTGGCAAGATGAGCTTCGGCGGCTTGGGCAAGAACCCCTTCAACCCCGCCATCGTGGGACGTATCTTCCTGCTCATATCGTTCCCTGTGCAGATGACTACGTGGCCCCAGGTCGGTGGCCTGTTCCCTATGACTTTCGATGTCCCCACAGGTGCCACGCCTCTGGGAGCTTTCAAGGAGGGAGCCCTCGGCGAAGGTGTCACCTTCATGGATGCCTTCCTCGGTCACATCGGCGGCTCGATGGGTGAGGTGAGCGCCATAGCCATACTGCTCGGCGCAGCCTACCTCTGCTGGAAGAAAATCATCACCTGGCACATTCCGGTGACGTTCATAGGCACAGCCTTTGTGTTCAGCGCCATACTGTGGCTGGTGAACCCCGAGACCTACATGGACCCCCTGATGACCATCCTCACCGGCGGTATCATGCTCGGCGCCTGCTTCATGGCCACTGACATGGTGACAAGTCCCATGGCCAAGAGCGGCCAGCTCATCTTCGGCTTTGGCTGCGGTCTGCTGACCATCATCATCCGTAACTGGGGCTCCTATCCCGAAGGCGTGAGTTTCGCCATCCTCATCATGAACAGCGTCACACCGCTGCTCAACCGCTGGTGCAAACCCAAACGTTTTGCGGAATAAAGGTTATTGTTTAATGGTTAAAGTTTAATGTTATGGCAAAGAAAGCAGAATCGACATTACCAAATATGCTGCTCTCGCTGACGGCGATAGCCCTTGTGGCCGCCGCTGCGCTGGCAGCCCTCAATGGAGTGACCAAGGAACCCATAGCTGCCGCCCAGCAGGCCAAGGTGGAGAACGCCATCAGCGCTGTGCTGCCGGCTTTCGACAAGCTGGAAGACCGTGACGTGGACGGTCACCTGTGCCATGTAGGCCTCGACGCCGAGGGCAACATGGTCGGTGCCGCCATCGAGGCCGGCAACGACAAAGGCTTCGGCGGCCATCTGCAGCTCATGGTGGGCTTCGATGCCCAAGGCAACGTGAGCGGCTACCAGATACTGGAGACCCACGAGACCCCGGGTCTCGGAGCCAAGGCCGACCAGTGGTTCCAGAAGGACGGCAAGGGCTGTGTGGTGGGCTCAAACCCCGCCGAGAGCGCCCTCACCGTGAAGAAGGACGGCGGTAGCGTGGATGCCATCAGTGGCTCGACAATCACCTCGCGCGCCTTCCTCGGCATCGTGAACGACGCTTCGGCCGTCTTCGCACAGATTAACAATGCAAACACTACGGATTATGAAGACTAAAGATATTATCAAGAACGGCCTTATCAAGGAGAACCCCACATGGGTGCTTATCCTCGGCATGTGCCCCACGCTGGCCACCACAACGTCGGCCATCAACGGCATGAGCATGGGCTTGGCCACCACCTTTGTGCTCATGATGTCGAACATAGTCATATCGCTCCTCAAGAGTGTGATACCCGACAAGGTGCGTATACCGGCGTTCATAGTCATCATAGCCACCTTCGTGACCATGGTGGAGATGGTGATGAAAGCCTATCTGCCCGCGCTGTACGACAGCCTGGGTCTGTTTATTGCCCTTATCGTGGTGAACTGCATCGTGCTGGGCCGCGCCGAGGCGTTTGCCTCGAAGAACAATGTGGGCCAGTCGTTCCTCGACGGTCTCTTCATGGGACTCGGCTTCACCTGGGCACTGACCCTGCTGGGCATGGTGCGCGAGCTGTTGGGTACCGGCTGCTTCTTCGGTCACAGCTTGATAGGCGGTGCCGACGGCATGCTGATGATGATACTGCCTCCCGGCGGCTTCCTCGCCCTTGGTCTGCTCATGGCCCTGATTAACCACATCAGAAACAAGAGTAAAGTTAAAAAGAGTTAAAGTTTGACCGCTTTTCACCACTTCTCCGTCATATATATAGAAGCCAAAGAATAGAATTATGAAAAGGATTGTATTATTAGCAGCACTCATGATGTGCGCCTTAGGCATGAAAGCACAAAGCTGCGAGACCATTATGTTGCCGTTTTTCAACGGAGATGTGGAAGCGATGAACGCCTATCCTGCAGAGAAGCTTGAGTGGCGTTGCGCATACGGGCGTGCCGCCTTCTATGTGTCTGACACAATCCCCGCCGGTGCCGAGGTGTACTCCATCTCGGAGGTGGTTCGCAAAGAAGATGACAGAAACCTGACGCAGGACTTTCTTGTCGACCTGACGACGTTGAGCTATTACGCCTATAATTTCGGTGCATTCCAACTACAGTATCCGAAACCTAATGTAACCATATGTTTCACTACACCGGCATCGGAGCACCCTTATTTGGTGCTGCGGTCAATCAATGAGATGTATGCGTATGCAGAAAAAAATGCAAGGAGGTAAGTTATGAAGAAGTATATACTATTGCTGGCAATGCTTATGGGTTGGGCTGTGGGCTCGGCACAGAATGTTGAGGTGTCTTATCTTGACCAGAGTACTCACGGTAGCGTTGTAACAATGGCGGATGCCGGAACCATGATCAAGTGCACCGGTGTGGACAGCGCGCATAGCGTGGGACGAGGCTACGATTACTGGATGACAGTGGTAGGCCACTGCGCAGCACCATATACCATTGCTTTGGTTTTCGAGACACTTGACCTTCGTTTTAATGCCATGGGAAATCCTTGTGCAGACACACTGTTTGTATATGATGGTGTCGACACTTCTGCCCCGGTAATTTGGTATGCAACAGGATCCGTCAAAACACCGTCGGTTGAAGTTGTATATGCAGGTCCTAATAATACAGCACAGGCTCTAACGATACGTTTCAAGGTGTGCAACGATTGCGGTCCATGGGATTACAAAACAGGACGAGGTTTCAGTGTGTTGGCTGACTGCCGAAAGCCGTGCGAACCGTTTACGCCGGTGCTTGACAGTATCTTCTATAAGACTCGCAATGGAGTGGTATATGAAGCCGGAAAAATAAAGCATCTGTACGATTATCATGAAGCAGTGGTATGGGATTCGGTGTTGAACGATTCGGTGATGGCTGTGGATTCAATGCCTTTCGATGGTGTGAACCTCTGTATTGGCGATGGCGTCATATTTACCGCACATTGTGAGTACAACTATTCAACAGGTTGGTATTATCCCTCCGACAGCACATCGTATTTTAATTGGAGTACCGGTAATGGCGATACCATAGCTGGTGTTGGTGTTACAAGTATTTATTATGATGAATATTTTAAGGTGTCTTGTAATGAGTTGATATTAAGTGTTACCGACTCTGCGGGATGTGGCTCTACTGTCTATCCTCAAGTTAGGGTACGATTGGCACAGAACCCATTGAAGACGGTATTTACTTTAAGGGATATATGCAATAGAGACAGTCTATTGGTGAATATGGGATATGGTGGCACAGATGCTACGTTGGTGCTTGACTCAATTGTATATGAGGATGGTACATCGAAGACTAATGATGCATTGCGCTTTATTCCCGACGGTCCGGCATGTCCCAACCTGCCTAACTGTTTTGATGCTTCGGTTGTATTCAATGACTTCCCCAATGGTAGAACGGTACAGACCAAGGGTGATATCTGCTCGGTATGTGTCAACTATGAACACTCTTATATGGGTGACTACTCGTTGGCCATCAAGTGCCCTACCGGCAGAAAATCATATTTGAAGTATAAGGAAAGCAGTACAATTCCCCAGGGGTATACTCCCCCCGAAGGTACCCTTGGTGGCGGTAGCCGTTACGCTGGTATTCCTTATGGTGGCTCTGATGACTCTGGCTGGGATAAGCGAGGTGCTGGTTGTACGCAAAATAGTGGCAATATTTGTGATTCTACTAATAATCCCTTTGGTATAGGCTACACCTACTGTTTCTCACGTAGTGCGGATTATACGCTCGTTAATGGAGATCCCGCCAACACACCTAATCCCATTGGTGCGGGTATGGCCAGCAATAATGCACCAACCAGCAACTTTCAAGTTGAAATGCCTCAAATCCCGGCAGGCTTTGGTTTTACATGCGAGGGACAGTCGGCTGGTATGGCAAATAGTGGCACGGTATTAGACTCCTCGGATCATGCAGAGAAAATGAATTACTATATCCCAGGCGATGATTTTTCGCAACTTGTGGGTTGCCCGTTGAATGGCGAGTGGAGTGTTGAAATATGTGACCTTTTGGGCATTGATAATGGCTGGGTGTTTAATTTCAGTGTGGATATTTGCAATGTTAATACTGATGGCTGCAAGTATCAGGTGGCTATTGACAGCCTTGTATGGAATCCTGACACGTCGTCGCAGTACCACGACTATGAGCTCGGCTACTATCGTGGACTGGTGGTGCATAGGCATAATGACATTGAATCGTATGTGCTCACTCCAGATACCGCAGGTACATTCCCCATCAACGTTAAGATATATGATGAGTTCGGCTGCGTGTGGGACACCAGCACCAGCATCACCAGCTACTGGACGCCCAAGCCTGATTTGGGCAACGATACTACTCTCTGCGGTGTCATTACTATGCCGCTCGACGCCAGTGACTACCATGCAGAAGAACAGGGATATACTTATATATGGGAACCTTTCGGTCAGGACTCCAGCGGTATTGTCACCAAGTACGAACCGGGCAGCGACATACGCTATATTGTACAGGTGACGAACACCCAGATGAATACTGTATGCGTTACGCGAGATACCATTGATGTGAAGCTACGCAGCCAGCCATTCCCAAGTTTTGTGCCCATCCCCTTCGCTCTTGAGGGCTGCAGCCCATATACGCTCACTTTCGACAACCAGACGGCAAATGCCGACAAGCATTTGTGGCTCTTTGGCGACGGTCAGTATTCGGAACAGGCGAGCCCCACGCATACCTATACCGAGGGCGTATATGACTTGAAGTACTATGTTACGTCGATTGACGGCTGCAAGGACTCGCTTATTTTCGATGACCTCATTGCCATATATCCCTCGCCGAAAGCATCTTTTGTATGGGAACCTAACTATCCCTCGGTACTCCAGCCGACAGTCTTGCTGACAAATACTACAGAGAACGTTACGGAAAACACCCACTTCTTCTGGGAGATGCAGTATGACAGGAATAATCTGCTGTCCGTGCAGACGCTCACAAATGACAGCCCCTTGCATGACTTCTCCTCCTATGTTGAGCCGAGCGAATTGGCGGGTTCATACACTGTGCGCCTGATAGCGCGTAGTGACAATATGGCCCCATCGGGCAATATTATCTACTGCCGTGACACTACGGAGAACACTATTCTGCTTGTCAATGACTTCTTGCAGTTCCCCAGTGTTGTTACGCCCAACGGCGACGGCATCAACGATAAGTTCATCATTGGCAACCTTGTGGGCGGTATGGCCTACCCAGTGAATACATTGGACGTCTACAACAAATGGGGCACACGGGTGTTCCACAAAGAGAATGTGGCCACGGATGATGACTTCTGGGATCCTATCGATGTGCCGGCGGGGACATACTTCTACCGCTTCTCGGCACGAGGTTATAATGGTAACATAGAACATAACGGCGCAGTGGAGATTATCAAATAGCATGATAGTACAGAACATAGAACGTGTCAAAGCCTCACTTCCGAATGGAGTGGGGCTTGTGGCTGTATCTAAGCTTAAGCCTGTGGAAGACATCATGGAGGCTTACAATGCCGGGCAGCGAGCTTTCGGCGAGAACTATGCAACTGAGTTGCGCGACAAAGCAGCCGTGCTGCCCAAGGACATAGAATGGCACTTCATAGGCCATCTGCAGGCCAAGCAAATCAAATACTACATAGACTTCGTACATCTTATCCACGGTGTGGACTCATTGGAACATCTGGAAGACGTGGAGCGTGCCGCAGAGAAGGCCGGACGTGTGGTAGATGTGTTGCTGCAGGTGCATGTGGCGCAGGAAGAGACCAAGTTCGGCTTTGCCCCCGAGGACCTTGTCGAGCCCCATGAACTGGCTCAGCTGGTGCTGCCTCACGTGAGGATTAGGGGGGTGATGGGCATGGCGTCGCATACCGACGATAATGTCCGTGTGAGTGAAGAATTTCGCAGGGTAAAGACATTTTTCGACAACCTCAAGGAAATGGCCTTTAAGGATAAGCCATATTTTGACACCATCTCAATGGGCATGAGCCATGACTACCAGCTGGCCGTCGCCGAAGGTAGCACACTCGTGCGGATAGGTAGTACCATATTTGGTCCCCGCGACTACAGTAAAAAACAGTAATATACACGGTAATGCAGATATTCACCAAAAGCAAACACATTATTATATCCTACGTGGTAATTACGCTGGGCTTGATGCTCTACACCTTTGGGTGGTCGGCGTTCATGCTACCAATGAAGATTGTCGGTGGCGGCGTCAGTGGTATGTCGGCCATACTCTATTATGCTGTCGGCATACATGTGCCCATAGGTGTGCTTAACTTCGTCTTTAATGCTATCTTGGTGGCCGTAGGCTTCAAAATATTGGGCTCGAAGTTCGGTGCCAATACCATCTATGGCATTATTATGTCGTCGCTTTGCTTCATTCTGTGGCAGCAGGTGCTGCATGTGGATACATGGTTTGACGTGGAGCACTTCGGTGTCTTCATGTGCGCGGTGCTAGGTGGTGCATGCTGCGGTGCCGGCATTGGCATGAGCTTTATTATGGGAGGCAACAGTGGTGGTACCGACATCATTGCGCTGATAGTGTGCAAGCACCACAATGTGTCGCCGGGACGTGTGATAATGCTTCTTGATGTGGTCATCATCGGTTGCTCATATTTTGTCAGCCACAAACTTGATAATGTGGTCTGCGGCTATGTTGTTATGGTGGTTATGACCTACGTTCTTGATATGGTGCTCGACGGCAACAAGCAGAGTTACCAGATAATGGTCTTCTCGACGAAGAATGACGAGATTGGCGAGGCGGTGACCCGTGAGGTTGGCCGTGGTGCTACGCTTCTTGATGCTGAGGGGTGCTATACCAAGCAGGACCAGAAAGTATTGTTGATGATGGTGCATCGTACGGACAAGCCACATGTGATGCAGATTATACACCGTATTGACGAGAATGCCTTTATCAGTGTGAGTAAGGCACAGGGTGTATACGGTAAGAACTTCGAAAAACTGAAATTATAAACACAAATCACTGATGAAACTGGTATCACCCTCATTGCTAAGTGCCGACTTCGGCAACCTGCAGCGTGACATAGAGATGCTCAACCAAAGTGAGTGCGACTGGTTGCATGTTGATGTTATGGACGGTATCTTTGTGCCTAACATTTCGTTCGGCCAGCCTATTGTAAAGCATATAAAGAGGCATGCGAAAAAGCCGCTTGATGTGCATCTGATGATTATGGATCCAGGCCGATACATTAACGACTTCAAGGAGGCCGGCGCCGACATCCTCACAGTGCATTATGAGGCCTGCACTCACCTTGACCGCACCATCCATGCCATACACGATGCCGGCATGAAAGCAGGTGTGGTGCTCAACCCTCACACCGCCGTATGCTTGCTGGAGGATATAGTGCAGGAGTGCGACTTGGTGCTACTGATGAGTGTCAATCCCGGCTTTGGAGGGCAGAAATTTATTGAGAATACTTACAACAAGGTGCGCCAGTTGCACACCCTCTGCGACCGCAAAAACCAACAATGCCTCATTGAGGTCGACGGTGGCGTTAATCTTCAGAACGCCCCGTTGCTATTCGAGGCTGGTGCCGACGTACTGGTTGCCGGAAATGCTGTCTTCAAGAGCTCTGACCCGAAACAGACGATACACGAACTTAAACAATGACACGCCCGCAGCTGATAATAGCGCCAGGCAAAGAGAAAGCCATTCTCCGTCGTCACCCTTGGATATTCTCGGGTGCCGTTAAGCGTATTGAGGGAGAACCCCATGAGGGCGACGTGGTGGATGTCCTCGACGCCCATGGCCAATGGATGGCTACGGGTCATTACCAGAATGACAGCATAATCTGCAAGGTTCTCAGTTTTGATACTGCGCAGGTCGACGAAGACTTTTTCCGTCAGCGTCTTGTCTCTGCCATCACTTACCGTCAGCGTCTTGGTTTTTTCGACTACTTGAATCAGAATTGTAGGATTTCCGAATCGGAACTGACCAATGTCTTCAGGTTGGTTCATGCTGAGGGCGACTATTTGCCGGGCCTGGTGTGCGACTGGTACAACGGAATCCTTGTGATGCAGGCTCACTCCGTGGGTATGCACCACATGTTCCCTTTGTTTACAAAGCTTTTCCGCGACTTTTTCGGCGACCGCCTAAAGGCAGTCTTCGACAAGAGCGGTGCTACGGTGCCAGGTGGAAGCCAAGACGGTTATCTATGGGGCATTATGCCTCAGGAACACGAGATTACTGAGAACGGAATAAAATTGCTTATCAATTTCTTTGAAGGTCAGAAGACAGGCTTCTTTGTCGACCAGCGTGAGAACCGTAAGTTAGTGCAGGATTTGGCGTTTGAACGTCGTGTTCTCAATTGTTTCGGCTATACCGGCGGCTTCTCCCTCGCCGCCCTGAGTGGCGGTGCACAGTATGTGGAGACTGTTGACATTTCGAAAAAAGCCATTGAACTTTGCAATCGCAATGTGACGATGAATTACCCTGATTGTTCAATCCATCAGGGCGTGGTCGCCGACGTGTTGCAATATATACAAACCATCAAGGAATCGGACACCGAGGAGGGTTTTGACTTCATCATCCTTGACCCGCCGGCGTTTGCCAAGAATCACCGTTCCCTGCAACAGGGATTGAAAGGCTACCGTGCCATCAATCAGCGCGCCATGGAGGCTTTGCCCGCCGGCGGATTGCTGATGACTTTCAGCTGTTCGCAGGCTGTCTCGAAAGATGACTTCCGCACCATGATATTCACTTCGGCGGCACTTGCCGGTCGTCGTGTCCGCGTGGTTTGTGAGTTACCTCATGCAATGGATCATCCGGTAAGTATCTATCACCCAGAGGGCGAGTACCTCAAAGGTTTGTTACTTCAGGTTGAATAATAGTAAAGAAAACAAATAAAGACTCAAGAAATATGAAATGTAAGCTATTGACACTGACAATCGTCGCCTTTGTTTTAGCGGCACTTGTCGGAGCTTGCTCCAAAGAGAACACTTTCATCCTTGACGATTGGCGTGAGATAACACAAGATCACACTGATGGTCGCTCATTTAATTTGATGAAGCAGAGTATTAAAGTGCCAGGGAGTGATGCTACCGTTGATGTTGTATTCATTCTCAAGGGTGAGTTCGATATGGGAGCTGAGTATTTCGACCCTGATGCCTTCAGTTATGAAAAGCCCCAGCACCATGTGGTTATTTCAAAGGATTTTGGCCTTGCGGTTACGCCAGTAACACAGGCTCTCTACGAGGCTGTCATGGATACCAATCCCGTACGTACATGGGCAGAGGCCCATCCCGAACTGCAGGGCTTCCTTGGAGCCGACAAGCCCGTGGTGTGGGTGACATACGAAGATGCCGTGGAGTTCTGCAACAAGTTAAGTGCGAAGACTGGCAAGCATTTCTACCTGCCCAGCGAGGCTCAGTGGGAGTATGCCGCCCGCGGAGGGCACGCTGCGCTCCCGGAACGTACCAAGTATAGTGGCAGCAATATACTCGCTAAGGTAGGCTGGTATGCCCTTAACACTCCTATAGATACAATTGTGTATAATACTGAAGAGTATGATGAAGAAACAGGTATGAACAATATTATCACCCATCGTGTGCCCTCACAACATATCATGCCGGTACGCTCAAAAGAACGAAACATCATCGATGTCTATGATATGAGCGGCAATGTCTGGGAATGGTGTGCCGACTATTTCTACTACTACTCCACAGAAACACAGACAGACCCTGTCGGTCTTGATACTTTGACATATCATGGACAGCAGTTGCATTACCATGTATACCGTGGTGGGGCATGGAACTCGAATAACATTAAGTGCCGTCTTTCATACCGATACCCCCATGAGATTGCCCCGGAAAACTTTACATGCGACAGCACCATAGGTTTCCGTGTGGCTATGGAGTTGTAGGCCAGTGCGGTAACGTGCCTTCTCCGATGCCGGTACGTATCTTGTCCGTATCTGCACCGAGTTTCTACGACCAAAAACCGTTAAACAACCGGTGAACAGTCGGAGCGGATACGGAGGGGAGTCGGAGCGGGTGCGGAGCGGATGGCTGGAACCAAGGTCGCGCAGCAATAAAATAATGACTAAAGATACTAAATAAACGATATGTCAGAATTAGGATACCAGAAGATAGACAAATACGACGAGCAGTGTGTGGCAGAGATGGCGGAGCACTATAAGGCCATCCTTCGACTGCTGGGAGAGAACCCTGAACGCGAGGGGTTGCTCAAGAGTCCGGAGCGTATAGCCAAGGCTATGCTTTTCTTCACCAACGGTTATGACCTCAACCCTGAGGAAATTCTGCGGTCAGCCATGTTTCATGAGGACTACAAGCAGATGGTAGTTGTTAAGGATATTGAGCTCTATTCGCTTTGCGAGCATCACATGGTGCCTTTTGTTGGCAAGGCGCACGTGGCGTACATCCCCAACGGCACCATTGTCGGCCTTAGCAAGATACCCCGCGTGGTCGATGCCTACGCGCGTCGTCTGCAGGTCCAGGAACGCCTCACCAAGCAAATCAAGGACTGCATACAGAACACCCTCAACCCGCTTGGCGTTGCCGTTGTCATCGAGGCGCAGCACATGTGCATGAGTATGCGCGGCGTGCAGAAGCAGAACTCCGTGACTACCACTTCAGACTTCACCGGTGCTTTCATGAAAGATCCCAAAACTCGCGAGGAGTTCATGAACATCATAGGCATGAAATTGCATTGATTATGAAAAGACTGTTCGCCATAATATTGGCTCTCATATGCTATCTGTTGCCTTTCTCCTTAAAAGCGCAGATTACCCACGCCTCGCAAGGTCGCCTTGACGAGAACGCCACCGAGGTGCTCAAAAAAGCGGCAGCCCGTTTCGACAAGAATGTGAGCTTTACCGTCACCATGACAGTGCTCGACAGCAAGAAGCAGGAGAAGGCCCGCCAAAGCGCCCAGGTGCGATACAACAAAGGCAAATATCGACTCACTCTGCCTGACCAGGAACTAATATGCGACGGTACCACAGTGTGGCATTGGAACAAGAGCGCCAAGGAGGTTACAATAAACAACATGGTGGACGATGATATAGACCTACTAAACCCTGGTCGTCTGCTGTCAGGTTATGGCAAGAGTTTCAAGGCTAAGTACATACGCACTGACGACGACGGTACAGCCATTGTTGACCTCCAGCCACGCTCTTCGCGCAGTTTCCACAAGATACGCCTATTCATCAAGGAAGACGACGGGCTGCTGCGTCGCATGGAGGTGCACAAATATGACTCTGGACGCGAGATTTACGATATCACAGACTTCAAGCGTGCCTCCAACGCAGCATCACAGTTTACATTCGATGTCGCCAAGCACACTGATGTTGAAGTAATAGACATGCGATGAAGATACTGTTGATTGAGACTGCCACTCGAATTTGTTCGGCAGCTATGGCTGTCGACGGCACTGTTACATTGCTCCGCGAGTGTTGCGATGCCGACGCTCACTCCACACGCTTGCCCCTTTTCCTCAAGGAATTGACCGATGTAGTCCGGCCTGATGCTGTATGTGTCTCCTCTGGTCCCGGCAGCTACACCGGCTTGCGCATAGGTGTAAGCTCTGCCAAAGGTCTCTGCTACGGCTACGGTATACCTCTGCTTTCTGTACCTACACTGCTATCCATGGCAGCGCTCTACTATGCTCAGCATCCCGAGTACAAGGGACTTGTATGCCCGATGATTGACGCACGCCGCATGGAGTGTTATACCATGATTGTCGACCCTCAGCTTGCTGTGCTGCGTGATACACAGGCCGACGTGATTACCGAAGGCTTCTACGACGAATGGCTCAATAAGGGAGAGGTGACCTTTATAGGCGATGGCGCCGCCAAGACGCGTCCTCTGCTTGGCTCTAATGCCAATGCTCTCTATGACGACGCCTTCACTGTCTCTGCCAGTGGTATGGCGCAGCTTGCCGAGCAGCGTCTTGCTGCAGGCAAGGTTGAGGATGTCGCCTACTTCGAACCATTCTATCTCAAGGATTTCGTCGCCAAGAAAAGCGTTGTTCACGGACTTAGGTAATGGTTAGGTATGTTGGTAAACGGCTCCTGTATGGCCTCCTGGTTCTGCTGGGAGTGGTCACGCTGGTGTTCTTTCTTTTCAACATCTTGCCTGGCGACCCTGCCCGCATGATGCTTGGTCAGCGTGCCGACCAGGAGAGCATCGACATCATCAACCGTGACCTTGGACGCGACAAGCCCGTCGGCCTGCAGTACCTAAACTACATCAACGATCTCGTGCCCGTATCGGTGCATAACAACGCCGACAGTACCAATTATTTCTTCCTGTCGGAAGACAAATATGCCCCCTATACAACCCTGTTACGTTTGGGCTCCACCTCCGTCGTGCTCAAGGCTCCTTACCTCCGCCGCTCCTATCAGAGCCAACGCCGCGTGAGCGAGATTATTGGCTCGGCATTCCCTCAGACAGCTCTTTTGGCTGTGGTGGCTATGCTTTTTGCACTCATCGTGGGCGTTGCTCTGGGCGTGATTTCTGCCCTCCACAAGGATACATGGATAGACCGCACCACATTGGTTTTATCCACACTCGGCATGTCGCTGCCGTCGTTCTTTGCCGCCATCCTCATTGCGTGGCTCTTTGCCTATGTTATGGCAGGCTGGACGCACCTCAACATGTTCGGCAACCTCTATTCGGTAGACGATTACGGCTGTGGCGAATACCTTGACCTCAAGAACCTCATCCTTCCGGCTCTCACACTTGGCATACGTCCTTTGGCAACGCTTACGCAGCTCACCAAGAACTCCATGCTCGAGGCCCTCTCGCAGGATTATATACGTACCGCGCGTGCCAAAGGGTTGAGCTATCGCCGCGTTGTGGTAAAACATGCATTGCGCAACGCTCTCAACCCGGTGGTGACATCTGCCAGCGGATGGCTCGCCGGCCTGCTGGCAGGTGCTGTCTTCGTGGAGTATGTCTTCGACTGGAAGGGCATGGGTGTCGTCATTGTCGATGGTCTGGAAAAGTACGACTTCCCCGTTGTTATGGGCACTATCCTCTTTATCTGCATCCTGCTGGTGGTTATCAACATCCTCACAGATATCCTCTACGCCGTCCTCGACCCGCGTGTGCGGCTCTCATAAAAAAACCGGCCATATTGGCCGGCTTTTCTTTTCCGTTGTTTATTGTTTATTTCTTTACAGGTATTGCTTCCAGTGTGGCAAGCAGGTACTCGTAGAACTTCTTGGTGCTCGGAATGTAGCAGCGCTCGTCTGGACTGTGAGGACTCTGCAGCGTCGGGCCGAAGCTGATCATTTCCATGTCGGGGTATTTGCCACCGAGCAGACCGCACTCAAGACCGGCGTGGATGGCCACGACGGCGGGCTCTTTCTTGTAGAGTTTCTTGTAGGTGGCCTTCATGGTCTTCAGCAGCTGGCTCTCCATGTTGGGCTTCCATCCGGGATAAGCGCCGCTGAGCTGGCATTTGCCACCGGCCAGTTCGGCCAGGCATACCAGACGCTCGGCAAGAGCCTCCTTGGCGGTGTCCACGCTGCTGCGCAGCAGAGCGTACACGACGAACTTCTTGCTGGCGGTGGTCTTGGCTATGGCCAGGTTCAGCGAAGTCTCCACCAAGCCTTCCATGTCCTTGCTCATGCGGATGACTCCGTTCGGGGCAACCATCATCAGGTTGATGATAGTCTGGGTGCCCTTCTCATCAATGACGGTGGGGTTCATGCGGACCTTCTCATATTTCATGAAGAAGTCGGGCTCCACGTTGGCGAGCTCTTTCTTAACCCATCCGGCCACTTTGTCGAATTCCTTGAGGATGCACTCCTCGTGCTCCTTGGGCATTGCGATGACGGCTTCGGCATCACGCGGTATGGCGTTGCGCATGTTGCCGCCCTCGAGGCTGATGAGGCGGATACCGCATTCGGCAACCCAGCGCAGGTGACGGAACAGCAGTTTGTTGGCGTTGGCGCGGCCAGTGTTGATTTCCATGCCGCTGTGACCGCCCTTCAGGCCGCCGATGGTGAGCTTGTAGGCCACCATACCTTTGGGGGCTTTCTCGGTCTTGTAGGGGATGCTGATGGCAGCGTCGATACCGCCGGCGCAGCCCACATAGAGTTCACCCTCGGTCTCGCTGTCGAGGTTCAGCAGGTAGTCGCCGTGCAACTCGCCTTTCTTCAGACCGAAGGCACCGGTCATGCCGGTCTCCTCGTCGGTGGTGATGAGGGCCTCCAGCGGACCGTGCTTTGCGGTCTTGCTGGCGAAGACAGCCATGATGGCGGCCACGCCCATGCCGTCGTCGGCACCCAGCGTGGTGTCGCAGGCGTACACCCAGTCGCCCACGATCTTTGTTTCTATCGGGTCTTTCTCAAAATCATGCTTTTTGCCGGCGCGGGCCTGGGGCACCATGTCCATGTGGGCCTGCAGCACCACCGGGTGCACTTTCTCCATGCCCTTGGTGGCGGGCTTGCTCAGGATTACGTTACCGACACCGTCTACGCGGCAGGCTATCTTGTTCTTTTTGGCCCAGTCGACAAGGAATTTGCGCACTTTCTCTTCGTGCTTAGAGGGACGGGGCTGACGGGTGAGGGAGTAGAAGTTCTCCCACAACTCTTTGGGTTCAAGGTCTTTGATTGTCATAATGTATTTGTTTTTAGTTGTTGTTGTCTATGCAAAAAGAAGTTTGCAAATATACAAATAATATTGTAATTAGCAAAATTATTCTTCTTCCACTATGTCAAGACGCTGTATTTCAATGTATGCGTGTATGGCCGCGCACATCTGTTCCAGCGTCATGCGCTCCTGTGCGCCGCGCTTTTTCGGCGCCGGAGGTGTGGCGCCGATATCGAGCAGGGTGACCACGGTGAAGTCCGCCAGCATCTCGTCGCGCAGACGTGCATGCTCTTCGGCAAGCAGGTCGCCGCTCTCAGCGGGCAGCGGGTCGCTGAATTCCTCACAGATGTAGTCTGCCATGTCCTTCGCTCCTTCGCCTTTTATTATAAGCAGTTTGTCGCCTATGCCCCATGCAGACCCCGGTGTCGCCGTGCGTGGCTTCTCTATCAGGTAGTATTTCAGGTGGTCTATGCTGTCGGTGTACGTGTAGAACGGCCACATGGTGCCGTCGAGCTCCATGTCGTCTATGCGGTGCAGCCCGAAGCCATAGAGCCTGTTCATGTTGTCGGTGAAGAGGTAGCCCGGCTGCGGCGAACGGAAGAACAGATGGGCCACATCATCCTGCATACCGTCATCCTCTACGTCTAATGTGATTATATTTTTCTTTTTCATAATCTTTATAATGAGCCGTTCAACGAAACGGCTATACAGTCTCAAAGGGGTTCTTGTCTTGTGTGAAATCTGGGCGGTAGTTGTCTTTGGCCTCCATCTCCTGCACCCATCCTTCGGTGAAGCCCAGCTCCGCCGCGCGGTCGGTGACGATGGCGTACTCCTCCGCTGTCAATGTGCGGTCCAGCGGCGCCGGCAGCCCTTCTTGCGGAGGGAAATACTGCGCCATGAGCGAGAGGTGCAAGTTGAAGGGGTTGAAGTTGTCCGCCAGCCATTCCAGGCAGCGTAGAGAGTTGTCCACATGCCCGGGGAGCACCAGATGGCGAACGATGATGCCGCGGTAGGCTTTGCCGTCCGCGTCGGTCATCAGTCCGCCGCCCACCTGCCTCTTCATCTCTTTCAGCGCTGCCGCCGCCACCTCTGGGTAGTCCGGTGCGTGGCTGTAACTGTCCGCGATGACAGCGTCCATGTATTTGAGGTCGGGCAGGTATACGTCCACCAGCCCTTCGAGGCTGCGCAGCGTCTCCACGCTTTCGTAGCCGCCACTGTTGTACACCACCGTGGGCTCATGTCCACGCCTGTGAAGCGTCTCTATCAGTTCCGGTATGCGGTCGGCATAGTGCGCCGCCGTCACCAAACCCAGCATGCCGGCCGTCTCCGGCAGCAGACGGCATATCCTGTCGGCCAGTTCTGCGACAGTATATCTGTAACCCGCAACCTGTAACCCGTAACCTTTACTGATTTGCCAGTTCTGGCAGTAGATGCACTGAAGGTTGCAGTGAGTGAAGAAGACGTTGACTATGGGGTTGAGTGGGGGCTCCTCGCCGCGGTGCACGCACACACTGCTTACCTCCAGCGCATCGGTGGCGCCGCAGAAGCCAGGCACCTCGGCGCGCCGCACACCGCAGTTGCGCGGACACAGATGGCATGTGCTTTCTAATCCCATTGGCATGTAGAGTAGTAGCTTACCGTCGGGTCGATAGTGCCTTCGCTGTACATGTACTTCATGTTCTGGCAGGTGCCGTTCTGGGCCTTCACCTCCTCGGCGGTGAACGTATGGCTCGTGCCGTTGTTCTTGATGCATGTGCAGGTCTTCCTGCACCCCGTCATTGTCAACGACAGCAGCGACAACATTGACAATAATATGATTGTACGGCGTTTCATTGTTTGCGGTGTTTTAATCGGTTTACTACTTGTGCCACCAGTTTGCGTTCGCCGTAAGCTACCACGGCGAGGTAGACGAGTATCAGCACGGTGTTCCACGCCAGTCGCAGCCACAGGGCCTCCGGGTGCACCGCCACCGTGAGGGCGTAGAGCCCCAGCGCCAGCGCCGTGTAGCCGAGGATGGTCCACACGGGGTAGGGCACAGGATTCTTCTTCTGACCTATGAAGTAGCTCAGCAGCACGCAGATGCCGTAGCCCACCAAGCCGCCCCATGCGCAGGCCATGTAGCCTATCTTAGGCACGAAGATGACGTTAACCGCCACCAGCGCCGCACAGCCTATGGCGCTCATCACGGCGCCCCACCAGGTCTGTCCGGTCAGCTTGTACCAGAAGCTCAGGTTGAAGTAGATGCCCATCAGTATCTCGGCCATCATCACTATGGGCACCGCCGGCAGCGCCTCCCAGTAGTCGGGGCTCACCAGATAACGGAACACATCCATATAGCACATCACCGCCAGGAACGCCAGCAGCGTGAACATGACGAAATACTTTGTCGCCTGCGCCTGCGTCTCCTTGCTCTGCTTGTCGCGCTGCCCGCCAAAGACAAACGGCTCGTATGCATACCTGAATGCCTGTGTTATGATAGCCATAATCATCGCAATCTTCACGCAGGCACCGTAGAGGCCCAGCTGCACGCGTCCTTCGTCGCCGGGCAGCAGCTTGGGCAGCAGTATCTTGTCGGCCACCTGGTTGAAGATACCCACGATGCCGAACAGCAGCAGCGGCCAGGCGTACTTCAGCATGGGCTTGAGCAGTTGTAGGCTGAATGCCGACGGCTTGAAGTCGCGCAGCTCGCTGATGAAGCCGAAGGTGACAAGAGCCGTGCACAGCAGGTTGATATAGAAGATATAGCCCACGTTGTCGGCCGCGTCGTACCACCCCATCCACGAGTGGCCCGACCAGTGCGGTGCCACGACAAAGACAAACAAGTTCAGCGCGAGGCTGGCGACAATGAATCCCAGCTTCAGCCCGGCGAAGTGCCACGCCTTGCCCTTCTGGCGCAGACGGGCGAAGAGTATGGCCTGGAAAGCGTCCAGTGCCACCACGCAGGCCATCACGCGGATGTACTCCGGGTGGTCGGCGTAGCCCATGACGCCGCTTATGGGGCCTATGAATGTCATCACCAGCGCCACAAACGCCAGCGCCACAGTGCCCACTGCTGTCAGCGCAGTGCTGAACACCTGCCGCTCGTCGCTGTCGCTTTTGTTGGCGAAGTAGAAGTAGGTCGTCTCCATGCCGAAGGTCAGTATCACCAGCAGCAGAGCCGTGTAGGCATAGACGTTGGTCACCACGCCGTATCCGCCCGAGGCGGCCGAGATGTGGTATGTGTACACCGGCACGAGCAGATAGTTCAGGAACCTGCCCACGATGCTGCTCAGTCCGTAGACGACCGAATCCGAGAGAAGTTTCTTCAGTGAAGCCATAACATATTCCTAACGCGCGTATGCGAAAAAAATTGTGTCCCGCCCCATATTTTACCGTATACCATTTACCGGTTACCAGTTACCAATTACCAGTCCATCGCGCTCCGCAGCGATACCTTAGAAAAATTCGGTTTCCTTCGGCTTTTTCGGTTAGAGCTTTCTGATAGTTCTTTTAATTCTGATTGAGATTTACCGCCGCCAGCCTTCCCGGCATTCTGAAAAATGACTGGTAACTGGTAACCGGTAACTGGTAAATTCACAGCGATTTTGCCCCTAATTTATAATTAATGAATAATTATTTATTATTTAATATAAAAATTTAATTGAAACCTCCAATTTTTGATGAAAATTTACCGGTTACCGGTTACCGGTCAATTTTCACACTCACCACAAACCTGTTCTCTAAAAACACAACGGCGCTAAGTCCATCTTCGACCTCCGCGACTATATATATTATAATATACATCGCAGGTGACTGCATTTGAGCGAATTAACGTTTATTTTTCACAAGCCAGCCATTTTGTTGGCTTTTTTCGTATATCTTTGCACCCAGAAACAGACAAAACTCCTACCGCTATGAAAATCAAACTCACAACCGGACAAATCAAAGACATCGTCAATGACCCCGAAAAGGCTGCTGCAGCCTTTTATCACCCCATCCTCAGGTCTTGCTCGGGTGTTGCGCAGGTCTTACTTTTTAATATTTAAATTATATATCACTGATTTTCAGGAATATCGAGGCAAAGATATAAAATCACTCAATTATTAACTCTCTAAAACCCAAACAACTATGGCAAAACTTAAAGGAAATCTCTTTGAAAGTTTCCACGGCGGGAGCCTCCTCTTTGCCGTGCGCCACTGCGCAGCAATTTTATCGTCGGCGGTGCAATAATCCATGCGGGCAGGCGTTATATAGTAAAAAGATACTTGTTATGAAAAGATGGATATTGGCAGCGATGTGTGTGTTGACGCTGGCGGCCTGCGGGCGCAAGGCGACGGTGACGAAGCTGGACATTGTGCCCGAGCCGGTCTTCATGGTGCAGAAGGAGGGGGTCTTCACGCTGCACTCGACGCTGAAGATGAGCATCACGGGTGTGGGGCAGAACTCGCCGGCTATGAAGTGCGTGATGAAGACGCTGCGTTCAGCGCATCTGCATCCTTCGCTTGTGCCGTCGTCGTCGGCCAGCGACATCGAGCTGGTGCTCAACGACACGGCAAATACAGAGCTGGGCGAGGAGGGCTACCTGCTCGAAGTGCGTGGCGACGGCATAAGCCTTTCGGCCAACACCGAGGCGGGGCTGCTCTACGGTGTGCAGACGCTGATGCTGATGCTGCCTCCGGACGTGATGAAGGTCTCCTACTCGTCGGTGACGTTGCCCGAGTGCACCATACTGGACTATCCGCGCTTCGAATGGCGCGGGCTGGCGGTGGAGGACAGCGTGTGCGTGCTCGACAAGAAGTTTGTGAAGCGGCTTGTCGACGTGATGTTGCAGTACAAGCTCAACCGCCTGCAGTTTGCGTCGTCTTGCGCCATGGATACCGATGAGCTGTCGGAGCTGTGCGAGTATGCCAGCGCGCGCAACGTGTATCTGCAGTTCCTCGACAGCTGTGGCTTGGATTTCGAGACCGACACGGTGCTCTGCCGCCGCGGCTTCTACGAGGGGCTGGAGCGCGCCCGCGAGGGCTGCAGCGTGGTGATGTGCCCCGCCGACTACTGCTCGTTTGACCGCTACCAGGCCGACCCGCGCTATCAGCCCAAAGCCAGCGCAGGGGTGGTGACGCTGGCGCGTACCTACGCCTTCGATCCTGTGCCCGACGGTACATCGGCGCACCTTGCAGAGGCCATAGTGGGTGGCTGCGGCCGCTATGCTGTCCCAAAGGGCAGCGACACACGCCGTGCCGAGTACATGCTGCTGCCGCGCACGCTGGCGCTGGCCGAGGTGCTGTGGTCGCCCGTGGAGCGCCGCGAATGGGGAAGTTTCCGCCGCAAGATTGAGCAGCAGAAGGAACGCCTGTCGGCCAGAGGCTACAGCTACTGTGAGGGGTCGTTCACGCCCATCTTCACGGCTCGCCGTGTGGATGACGCCACCATGAACATAGAGATTACCACCGAGGTGCCCAACACCTACATCTTCTTCACCACCGACAGCAGCACTCCAACGCGGGCGAGCTCGGTGTACATAGGTCCGGTGAACATGACGCGCGGCACCCACATAAAGATACTGCCCGTGTACAAGGGCGAGGAGCGCGATTCGGTATATGAATTTGTGATTAAATGAGTATGGACATTGAATATCTGCTGACGACGAGCGACCCGATGGCCATAGACAGGCTGAAGGAGGAGGCATGCCGCGTGAGGGACGAGGTGTACGGGCGGCGCGTGTTCATGCGTGGCCTGATAGAGATAAGCAACCATTGCAGGAACAACTGCCTGTATTGCGGTATCAGGCGCGATGCCAAGTGCCGCCGCTACCGCCTGAGCAAGGAACAGATACTGGACTGCTGCCGTACGGGGCACGGGCTCGGATTCCGCACCTTCGTGATGCAGGGCGGCGAGGACGCGTGGTTCACCGACAAGGTGATGTGCGACATCGTGGAGGCCGTGAAGAGGGAGTTCTCCGACTGCGCTGTGACGCTGTCTCTTGGCGAAAGGGGGCGCGAGAGTTTTCGGCGGCTGCGCGACGCCGGTGCCGACCGCTACCTGCTGCGCCACGAGACCGCCGACGCAGACCACTACGGCAAGCTGCACCCCGCCGAGATGACGCTTGAGCACCGTATGCAGTGCTTGCAGGACCTGCGCGACCTGGGCTACCAGGTGGGCGCGGGCTTCATGGTGGGGAGTCCGGGGCAGACTGTGGAGACGTTGAAGAAGGATCTGGAGTTTATAGAAGAGTTCAAGCCTGAGATGGTGGGCATAGGCCCATTCATACCGGCGGCCGGAACGCCTTTCGAGGGGGAGAGGGCAGGGAGCGTGGAGATAACGTTGCGACTGCTGGCCATGATACGCGTGATGCATCCCCACGTGCTGCTGCCCGCCACGTCGGCCCTCGGCACCATGCACCCGCAGGGACGCGAGCGTGCCATTGCCGCCGGTGCCAACGTGGTGATGCCCAACCTCAGTCCTCAGGACACGAGGGCGCTGTACAGCATCTACAACAACAAGCTCTCGACCGGCAGCGAGGCCGCAGAGAGTGCCGCCGACATAAGGCTGAGGATGGCGGCCATAGGCATGGAAGTGCCTATGGATAGGGGAGATTACAAATAATTTTGGCTGTATTGGGGATTTTGTGTATCTTTGCAGCGTGAATGATTGACCAGGAGACCATACAGCGCATCACGGACGCCGCCCGCATTGAGGAGGTGATAGGTGACTTTGTATCGTTGAAGAAGCGTGGCGCCAACCATATAGGCTGCTGCCCGTTCCACAACGAGAAGACGCCCTCGTTCTATGTGTCGCCGTCGAAGGGCATTTTCAAGTGCTTCGGCTGCGGCGAGGCGGGTGATGTGGTGAAGTTCCTGATGAAGCATGAGCACTACACCTATCCCGAGGCGCTGAGGTGGCTGGCAGACAAATACCACATTGAGATCAAGGAGGAGGAGCAGACCGAGGAGGAGAAGCAGCGGCAGACAGAGAGGGACGGCCTTTTCCACGTGAGCGAGTTCGCCCAGAAATACTTTGCGGACTTGTTGTACAATGACGATATGGGGCGTGCCGTGGGCTTGAGCTACTTCCATGAACGCGGTCTGAGCGACGAGATTATCAAGCGCTTTGGCCTCGGCTATTGTTTGGACGAGTGGAGCAACTTCACCGACCATGCGCTGAAGGCGGGCTACAGTGATACGGTGCTTGAGAAGACGGGCCTGACAGTTTACAAGGAGGACACCGGTAAGAAATACGACCGCTTCCGCGGACGCGTGATGTTCCCCATCTATAGCATCAGCGGACGTGTGCTGGGTTTCAGCGGACGCGTGCTTACGAAGGAGAAGCAGGCGGCCAAGTATGTCAACTCGCCCGACTCGGACATCTACAACAAGAGCCGCATACTTTATGGCCTGTACCAGGCGCGTGCCGCCATAGCGAAGACTGACAAGTGCTATCTGGTGGAAGGCAACGTGGACGTGATATCGATGCACCAGAGCGGCGTGGAGAACACCGTGGCCAGTTGCGGAACATCGCTGACGGTGGAGCAGATAAGACTCATCAAGCGCTATACGTCGAATGTAACTGTGTTGTACGATGGCGACAAGGCGGGCGTTAAGGCGGCGTTGAGGGCCATAGACCTGCTCTTTGCCGAAGGCATGCATGTGAGGCTGGTGCTCTTCCCCGACGACGAAGACCCCGACAGCTACGCCCAGAAGTATGGCAGCACCAAACTGCAGGAGTTCCTTGCCATGCACGAGGACAACTTCATCATGTACAAAACGCGCGTGCTGCTCGATGACGTCAAGGACGATCCAATACGCAAGGCCGAGCTGGTCAGCGAGACGGCGCGCAGCATAGCGCTGGTGACCGACATGCTGGAGCGCAGCGAATACATAAGGCAGTGTTCGCACATGCTTAAGGTTAGCGAGGAGGTGCTGTCGACGGCTGTGGCCCGTGCCATGGGTGCGGCACGGCAGAAGGCCGCTGAGAAGGGTGCTGAGCCTGAAGCTCAGCCTTCGCAGCAGGAGGAAGCGCCGAAGCAACAGGCAGTGGAGCCGGCGAGGCCGCTTTCCGTACCGCCGGAAGTGGAACGCCATTTGGTGCAACTGCTGCTCAACTACGGCAACGAGACTCTCTGCCAGACTTTCACCGCCGAGGATGGCAGCCAACAGGAGACCAACTACAGCGTGGCGCAGATTGTGGTGAGCGAGATAAGGGGCGAGCAGCTATCGTTCTCGCACCCGCTATGCCAGCGTGTGTTGGAGCAGTGCGGCTTGATGGTGGATATGACGGGTAAGGTTGACACGCAGTACTTCATAGACTCAAACGACGACGCTCTGCGCACCTTCTGCGCTACGGTAATGATGGATACCTACAGCCTCTGTGAGGAGTCGTGGCGCAAGAAGAACATCTATCCGCCGAAGGTGGAGGACAATCTGCTGAAGGACGTCACCGACAGTCTCAACACCTTCAAGTCCATACGACTTGCGCAGATGATAGAGGAACGCCGTGAGCGGCTGATAGGAGCGTCGGAAGAGGAACAGATGCAGTTGCTGGCGGAAATAAAACAATATACCGACATATCGCGGCAGATAGGCCGTGCACTAGGCTTTGTGATAACACCGAAACATTGAGAAATGGACATACAGACACTAAAGCAAAGATACGACATAATAGGCAATGACCCGAGGTTGTTGCTGGCTCTCAACAAGGCTATACAGGTTGCGCCGACGGATTTGAGTATACTTATCACCGGCGAGAGCGGTGTGGGTAAGGATGTTTTCTCACGCATTATTCATGAGAACAGTCTCCGCAAACATGTGCGGCAGGGCAGGGGTCTCATCTCAGTGAACTGTGGCGCCATCCCCGAGGGCACCATAGAGAGTGAACTGTTCGGCCATGTTAAGGGAGCCTTTACTGGTGCCGACCGCAGTCGCAAGGGCTACTTCGAGGAAGCCGATGGTGGCACCATATTCCTCGACGAGATAGGAGAGCTGCCGCTGGCCATGCAGGTGAAGCTGTTGCGTGTGCTCGAGAACGGTGAGATAATACCCGTGGGTAGCAGTACGGCGCAGAAGATTAACGTGCGCGTGGTGGCCGCCACTAACGTGGACATTGTGGAGGCTGTGCGCAGCGGACGCTTCCGCGAGGACCTATACTACCGCCTGAACCAGATAAGCATATACCTGCCGCCGCTGCGCGAACGCAAGGACGACATACCGCTGCTGTTCCGCAAGTTCTCGAGCGATGTTGCGGAGAAGTACCACATGCCGCCGATAGTGCTCACCGACGACGCCAAGCACATGATGATGGACTATCCGTGGTACGGCAATGTGCGCGAGTTGAAGAACATCACCGAGCAGATTGCCGTGGTGGAGACCGAGCGCACCATCACCTCGGCCATATTGCAGAACTACTTATCTTATGTGCCTACGGAGCGTATGCCGGCGGTGATAGACAATGCAGCTCCGGCGGGCAACACTATTACGGATCGGGAGTTGCTGCTCAAGGCACTCAGTATGGGGCAGATGATAAGCGAGATGCGCCAGGAAATCAATGATCTGCGCCAGATGGTAGGCCACATGGCGCAAGGAACGCAAATGCAGGTGGAGCAGAAGCAGGCTCCTTCATATCTGCCAGCAAATCATCTTTCACCGCTCACCACTCACATCTCACCTCAAAATGAAGAGGAATTCCTTACGCCTGAGATAATAGAGGATGAGTCGGTTGCTCTCGAAGACAGGGAACGGGTAGCCATAATACGTGCATTGGAAAAACATAAGGGCAGCCGCAAACTTGCTGCAGCCGACCTCCATATATCTGAGCGTACACTTTACCGCAAACTGAAAGAGTATAACATTGAATGAACACTAATGACATACGCATAAACCTGCCTGCATCGAAGAGCTTGAGCAACCGCTGGATGATGATAAACCATCTCACCGGCAGCCGCTTCCGCATCAGCAAGCTCTCCACGTCGGGCGATACACGTCTGCTGCGGCAGTTGCTCAGCCAACTCGAAGAGGGCTCTTCCGACCTGTTCTACTGCAACAACGCCGGCTCGGTGGCACGTTTCCTGATGCCCCTGTTGGCCATAACGCCGGGGCACCATGTGCTCACCGGTGACGCACGCCTGTGCCAGCGCCCCATGGCCCCCATCATAGACTCGCTGCGCCAGATGGGCCTGCGTGTGGAGTGTACGGAACAGGAAGGCTTTTTGCCGGTACACATACAAGGCGGCATCCCCACCAAGCGCACCGTGCAGGTGGATCCGCTACTCAGCAGTCAGTTTGTGAGTGCATTGTTGCTTATAGCGCCCATTATGCCCGATGGTATATCGCTCACGATGACATCACGCCCAACTTCGCGTCCATACATAGAGATGACTGCCGACGTGCTGCGTCAGGCTGGTGTTGATGTGCGCCGCTCGTCCAATGGCCGCACATATTATGTGCAGCCGTTGTCAAAGAAACCCAAGCCCACGGCTATCACCATAGAGCGAGATTGGTCGGCCGCTTCGTATTTCTATACTATGGCAATGCTGAAGCCGGAGTTGCGGATACGGCTGTTAGGCTTGCAGCTTGACTCTTGTCAGGGTGACAGTGCCGTTGATGCTTTCTTCCGTCAGCTTGGCGTTCATAGTACTGAGGTGCGCTCGCCATACCGTGCCGCCGGTCGTAGCGTGACCCTGCAAGGGGGCTTTGAACATGGCAAGTCGTTGCAGTTTAACTGCCTTGATTGTCCGGACCTGGTGCCTACCTTTGCTGTTGCAGCGGCAGCTGCAGGGGTACGTACTACGCTAAAGGGCGTGAGCAACATCGCCCTCAAGGAGAGTGACCGGATGATGGCTATCACCACAGAGTTGCGCCGCATGGGGGGCAATGTCAATGCCAATGGTGAGGAAATGACCATTATGCCTGCTGCCCTCAACCCCAAAGAGCCTGTGCATACATACGGCGACCACCGCATTGCAATGGCCTTTGCGCCGCTGCGCATCCTCTTCCCGGATATGCAGATTGAAGCGCAGGAGGTGGTCGACAAGTCGTTCCCGGAGTTTTGGGAGGAGTTTGGCAAAGTGCTTAACAATAAAGCCGTTTCATGAAGCGGCTCTGCATTATAGCAGGGCCTACAGCTGTCGGCAAGACTGCCTATGCCGTAAAACTCGCTCGTGAGCTGGGCACAGAGATTATATCATGCGACTCGCGCCAGTTCTACCGCGAGATGAGAATCGGCGTGGCACGTCCCACCGACGACGAACTTGCCGCCGCCAATCACCACTTCATCGCCTGCCGTTCGGTCACCGAGCCGTACAACATCTACGACTACGAGCACGACGCTATGGCCGTCATTGAGCATTTGTTTGAGACACACGATACCGTTGTCGCCGTTGGCGGCAGCGGCCTGTATATCGACGCCTTGCGCGCCAAGCCCGCCGTGCTGCCGTCGCCCAGCGACGAGCTGCGCGCCATGCTGCAGCAGATGCCCATCGAGGAGAAGCGCTCGCAGCTGCGGTTGCTCGACCCCGAATATTACGCCCGTGTCGACCTTCGCAACCCTGTACGCCTGCAGCGTGCGCTCGAGGTGTGTCTCACCGCCGGGCGCCCTTACAGCGACATCATCGCCGAGCAGGAGTCCAAGCCGCGTCCCTTCAGCGTTGAGGTGCGCGTGCTGCAGATGGAGCCCGCCGCCTTGCGCGAGCGCATAGACCGCCGTGTCGACCAGATGGTGGCCGACGGCCTCCTCGACGAGGTGCGCTCGCTGATGTCCTACCGTCACCTCAACACCCTCAATACCGTCGGCTACCGCGAGCTCTTCCCGGTAATAGAAGGCAACGGCACCCTCGAGGATGCCGTTGCCATGATTAAGCTCAACACTTGGCACTACGCCCGCAAGCAGCTGACGTGGTGCCGCCGTTATCAATACTTGTAGAAGCCCTCGCCGGTCTTGCGGCCGAGCAGGCCTGCACGGACCATCTTGCGGAGCAGGGGGTGCGGACGATACTTCGGGTCGCCGAACTCCTTGTAGAGCACTTCCATGATGGCCAGGTTCACATCGTTGCCGATGAGGTCGGCCAGAGCCAGCGGGCCCATGGGGTGGTTGGCGCCGAGCATCATGCACTTGTCGATGTCCTCTGCGCTGGCGATACCGTCGGCCAGGATGCCGACAGCCTCGTTGATCATCGGGATGAGGATGCGGTTGACCACAAAGCCGGGGGCTTCCTTAACCTCGACGGGCTGCTTGCCGATCTCGGTGCTGAGGTCGATGACGCACTTGGTCACCTCGTCGCTGGTCAGCTGGCCGCGGATCACCTCCACCAGGGCCATGCGGTCGGCGGGGTTGAAGAAGTGCATGCCGATGAACTGGGCCGGACGCTTGGTGCAGGCGGCAATCTCAGTGATGCTCAGGCTCGAGCTGTTGGTGGCGAAGATGGTCTCGGGCTTGCAGATGCCGTCGAGCTCGGTGAAGACATCCTTCTTCAGCTGCATCTCCTCCACGGCGGCCTCGATGACGAGGTCGGCATCGGCGAAGGTGGCGTAGTCGGTGGTCGTGGTGATGTTCTTGAGCAGGGCGTCGACCTGTTCCTGGGTCATCTTGCCTTTCTCAACCAGTTTGCCGTAGCCTTTGGCGATGGAAGCCATAGCCTTGTCGAGGCTGGCCTGCGTGCGGCTCTTCATAGTGACGGGCATCTTGGCGGCGAAGGCCTTCACAATGCCTTTGGCCATCGTGCCGGTTCCAATAACACAGATTTTCATGATTGTTGATTATTAAATTGTTAAACGATAATTACTTTCCTTGGAATTCGTACTTCCCCTTCTCGAGGAAGGCCTTCATGCCGCCCTTCTGGTCCTCGGTGGCGAAGCAGCGGCCGAAAGCGCGGTTCTCGTAGGCTATGGCCTCGTCGGCCGCCATGTCGTACTCGGCGTTGATGCACTCCTTGGCGGCGCGCACTGCCAGCGGTGCCTGTGCGGCAATCTGGGTGGCCATCTCGATGACCTTCTCCATCAGCTCGGCCTGAGGCATAACGGCATTCACCAAGCCGATGCGCAGAGCCTCGTCGGCGCGTATGGCCTTGCCGGTGTATATCAGCTGCTTGGCCATGCCCATGCCCACCAGGCGTGCCAGGCGCACCGTGCCGCTGAAGCCGGGGATGATGCCCAGACCCACCTCGGGCTGGCCGAACTTGGCGTTGTCAGAGCAGATGCGTATGTCGCAGGCCATTGCCAGCTCGCAGCCACCGCCGAGGGCGAAGCCGTTGACGGCGGCAATCACCGGCACCGGCAGGGTCTCCAGCTTGCGGAACACCGCGGCGCCGCGCTTGCCGAAAGCCTCGCCCTGCCCGGCGTCGAGGCCAGCCATCTCGCTGATGTCGGCCCCCGCCACAAAACTCTTCTCGCCGTCGCCGGTGATGATAAGGCAACGGTACTTCTGGCTGTCGAAATGGTCGAGATAGTCGCCCATCTCGTTCAGTATTTTGCTGTTGAGAGCATTGAGGCTCTTTGGTGCGCTGATGGTCAGTATGGCCACATTGCCGCGTCCCAGGGGGGCGTTCGCTCCCGTAAGGTCGCGTTCTTCAATCTTTAGATGTTCGTACATGATGTATCTTTTTTGAGACTGCAAAATTACGAAATAATATTTATACGGCAAAAATATTTTTCAACGCCCCGTTGATGCCCCGCCCTTTCCGGTGGAGCGCCGGCGCCTCTCCACTGGAGTGCCGGGGGCACTACGACATCCCTCCGACCCCTCTCCGACCTCCCTCCGACAAAAAACCGTTAAACAACCGGTGAACAGTCGGACCGGGTACGGAGAGGGTACGGAGGGGGTACGGGACACGAAACTGCTCTTTTTTCTTGACGTTGATTGCCGTCAATTGACAGTTGATTTATCGTTAATAGCTTCTTTTTGAATACGAATGGCGCAAATGACACGAATCATTCGTCGTATTCGTAAGATTCGTGGTCGTTTTCTTCAACATGAATTACCGTAAATGACCGCGATTTTCATGAATAATTTTGTCGGTTGGAAAACATTTCGTACTTTTGCATTTTGAAAAATGTAAAACAGTATGGAAAGCGTTACTTTACAGAAAAGGCATACCTTGCGTGATTTGCATCATGCGACGGAACGCAAAGAGATGCAGGTGCAACCAATCTCCAAAGACAGGTTACATACTGTTGAGGAGTTTGTCGAGCAGTTGGAGCAAGCAATACAGGAGAGATTATGAGGGAATACTCTGTCAAGGTACTTGATACTGTGTTCGCTGATATTGATGATATTGCAGACTTTATCATCAGAGTTAGCACGGCCGAACATGCAGCCAAGTATGCACAAGAGTTAGGAGCAGAGATAATGTCGTTGAGGTATCTTGCTGACATTATTCCCGAAAGCAGATACAAGACGATAAAGCGATATCATCCTCATGCAAAGCAGTTGCGAACCAGAAACAAAAAACTGAATATTATATTCCACATAGAGGGTGATACGGTGATTGTGGACAAGATATTAGTTGCGAAAATGATTATTGATTAAAGTATGAGATAAAAACATTGACATAATACAATGAGCTAACCGCCCATTATTCTCTCGCCAAGAATCTGGACAATTCTATTGAATGTGAGAATAAGTTAAGGGTAGTTCACGCATGGGCGTGAGTTATTCGTTGCTTATCTACATTCAGGCAGTCCAGAGCCTTGGCGAGGATAAACAACACAAAAGAATAATTCAACGCCTTTTTTATGAAACAGAATGTTGCATTATTTGTCATCTTTGTTACGGCAATCTCAATTTTCAAGTCTGTAAACGCATATGACTTTTCTGCCGTAGCACCAAATGGACAAACGTTATACTACAATATTAGCAATAACAATGTTGTGGTCACATCTCCTGGAGGTACAAGTTGGTCAATGTACGCTAAACCCACAGGTGATTTAATCATCCCGGGTAGTGTTACCAATTTAGGTACATCTTATACAGTTATTGGAATTGCTGAATATGCATTCAGCAAATGTGGAGAATTGTCATCAGTTACAATACCGGTCACAGTCAATAACATTGGCAGTTATGCATTCCAAGATTGTTTGGGAATACACTCATTGTTTGTCCCTAATACTGTTACAAGCATTGGAAACAACGCATTCAAAAATGTGCGGCATATAGAGTATTATGGTAATGCAATAGGAAGCCCATGGAAAGCTATATCAATGAATGGAACAGTTGATGGTGATTTTGTTTTCTCAGATAATACAAAACATTTTTTATCTGCATATATTGGGGGTGGTGGAAGCGTCACAATACCATCTACAGTTGATTCAATAGGGGATTTGGCATTTTATAGTTGTTATAATCTGTCTTCTCTAATTATTCCGGAATCTGTTAGAAGTATAGGAAATAGTGCATTCCATTATTGTAATGGTTTGTCCTCTGTTAACATTCCGAATTCGGTTAATAGCATTGGTGAATATGCTTTTTTTAGTTGCAGTGGCCTAATATCGGTAATTATGGGTGATTCTGTATCAAATATTGGAAGTTACGCTTTTGATTATTGTGTTAATCTTTCTTCTGTTTCTTTACCTAATTCGATTACAAATATTGCGGATGGCACATTCTCTAATTGCAGGAATCTTAATATTGTGCTAATTCCTACATCTGTAAGAACTATAGGAATGTATGCTTTTCAAGATTGCAGTGGGTTAACCACAGTAAGCCTTGGTGATTCTTTAAATAATATTGGATATAGAGCTTTCTATGGTTGTACAAATCTTACGTCAATAGAAGTTCCCAGTATGGTTGTAAATATCTCAAATGAGGCTTTCCGCGATTGCCGTGGAATGGCATCGGTTATAATAGGGGATTCTGTTAATGTTATTGGAAATAGTGCATTTAGAGGGTGTAGCGGGTTATCCTGGGTGATATTGGGCAATACAGTTTCCACCATAGGGGAACACTCATTCTATGGGTGCAGTAATTTACAATCTATAATCATTCCAAACTCGGTCAATAATATTGAACGGAGTGCCTTTGCTGAGTGTAGCAATTTAAGATCTATTACTATTGGTAATTCTGTGTCTAATATTGGTAATAGTGCTTTTTCAGGATGTGGTAACCTTACAGAAATAACAGCCTTAGGATTGGTCGCCCCTCAGTTAAGTAGTTATGCGTTTGAAAATGTATCAACCGCAATTCCGGTGTATATAAAATGTGGTACATTAAATTCGTATTTGTCCAATTGGAGTTGTTTTACCAATTTCGTAGAAGTATTTGATTTTTCTATAGATGTTTCTTGTATTGATAATATAATGGGAAATGTAGTAGTACAAACAGAGCCGACATGTCAAAACCCGACTGCTTCCTTGTTAGCAACTGCAAATTCAGGATATCGTTTTACTCGTTGGAGTGATGGTGCAACAGCCAATCCTTATACATTTAATGTTACTTGTGATACATCACTTATTGCTTTCTTTGAGGTTGGATGCGCGCCACAATTAGATACTATATATATACACGATACAATTACAGTTAATGATACAATATTTGTAGATGTAACAATTCTTGTACATGATACTACGTATGTGCCAGATACTACGTACATAAATGTGTATGTTTATGATACCACGTATGTATCTTATCCTGTGCATGATACCTTGTATATTACAATAACAGATACTGTTACATTGTATGACACCATTAACAATGTAATTTTTGACACTCTAATATTGTATGATACCATCTCATTTCACGATACTATAATTATTCACGACACAATAGTTGTGGGCATTGATAATATTGAGACAATCAACGCTAAAATATACCAGTGTAACGGTCAGGTGGTTGTCGAGGGCGCCGATGGCAACACGGTGACTCTCTATGATGTCAACGGACGTATGCTGGCGACGAAGCAGGACCACGATATGCCGCTAACCTTTGAGATTCCTGTGACGGGCACATACATGATTAAGATAGGCAACTATCCAGCAAGGAAGGTTGTTGTTGTCCGTTGATGCTATTGAGAAGGAACCCCTACGGGGTATTTCTTTTACAATCTTTTTCAATCTGATTGAGAAAAGAAATTCACGATAATTCGCGATAATTTGCGGTAATTCGCGTTGAAAAAAGAGTTGCGGCAATTCGTGTAAGGTGAGTGTGTTGTGTGCTGACTGATGTTAAAGTTTAGTTAAAAAAGGCTCTTCCGGTCGGAAGGGCCTTATATTATATATGCGCCGCTTTTCCTGTGGGGAGGAAAGGCGGCGCGAGGGTTCTTTGACGTATTTAGAATATTGGTTTATTGTCCAGCGACGGGTGTGAGGCCGAGGCCTTTGGCGAGGTCGAGCATCATCTGCCAGGCGGCGTCGCGCTCGTTGGGTATCTGGCCGTCGAGGATGGCGTCCTTGATGGCGTCCTTGATGGTGCCTATCTCGCGGCAGGGGCCTATGCCGAAGGTGGTCATGATGTCTTCGCCGCTCACCGGGGGCTGGAAGTTGCGTATGCGGTCGCGCTCCTCGAGTTCGACGAGTTTGCGCTTCACCAGCTCGAAGTTGGCGCGGTGGCGGCGCTGCTTCTCCTCGTTGCGTGTGGTGATGTCGGCGTTGCAGAGGAGCATGAGGTCGTCGATGTCGTCGCCAGCCTCGAAGAGGAGGCGGCGCACGGCGCTGTCGGTGACGACGTCCTCGGCAAGGATGATGGGGCGCATGTGGAGCATGACGAGCTTCTCGACGTAGCGCATCTCTTCGCCCAGCGGCAGGCGCAGGCGCTTGAAGATGCGCTTGACCATGTGGGCGCCGCGGGCCTCGTGGCCGTGGAACGACCAGCCCTGCTTGGGGTCGTAGTGCTTAACGGCGGGTTTGCCGACGTCGTGCAGCAGAGCCGCCCAGCGGAGCCATAGATTCTGAGTGGGTAGTGGGTAGTGGGTAGTGGGTAGCATATCGTCCTCTGTGCTACACACTACACACTGTCCACTACCAACTAAGTTATCTAACACTTGCATGGTGTGGTAGAAGATGTCCTTGTGGCCGCGGCCGTCTACTGTCTCGACGCCGTGGAGGGCGCTGATTTCGGGCAGGATGAGCTGCATGAGGCCGCATTTCTGCATCAGCTTGAGCCCCACGGATGGGGTGGGGGAGAGCATTATCTTGTTGAGCTCTACCATGACGCGCTCGGCACTGACTATCTCGATGCGCTTGGCGTTGCGGGTGATGGCCTCGAAGGTGTCGTCGGCTATGCGGAAGCCCAGCTGCGAGGCAAATCGTACGGCGCGCATCATGCGGAGAGGGTCGTCGCTGAAAGTGATATCGGGGTCGAGGGGTGTGCGGAGGGTGCCGGCGTCGAGGTCGGCGATGCCGCCGAAGGGATCCATGAGCTCGCCGTAGTGGTCGGCGTTGAGGCATACGGCAAGGGCGTTGACGGTGAAGTCGCGCCGCCGTTGGTCGTCCTCGAGGGTGCCGTTCTCCACTATGGGCTTGCGGCTGTCGTGGGAGTAGCTCTCGCGACGTGCACCGACGAACTCCAGCTCGTATTCATGCCCGTCGACGGTGTAGCGAAAGCTGGCGGTGCCAAAGGTTTTGAAGACCGATACCTTGCTGCCGCCGAGGGCTTGAGATGCTGCATGGGCAAGTTCAATGCCTATATGCACCTCGCCGCCTTCGGTATTGCCGATGCAGACAACGTCGATGTCGGTGCAGGGGCGCTGTAGGAAGTAGTCGCGCACCACGCCGCCCACAGCATAGGCAGCGATACCCAGCCTGTCGGCGCACTGGCCGATGGTGCGGTAGAGGTCGAGCCCGAGGTCTATCATTGGTAAAGGTTACAGGTTACGGGTTACGGGTTACAGGTTACAGGTTAGGGGTTACAGGTTACGGGTTACAGGTTACAGGTTAGGGGTTACAGGTTACGGGTTACGGGTTACAGGTTAGGGGTTATGAGTTGGGCGTGTCGTAGTTCTGTGTGGCAACGAGTTGGCCGCTTTCGTCGTATATCTCCCAGGTGCCGGTGCGCTCGCCGTCATGGTACTGGCCTATGTAGTAGGGTACACCGTTTTCGCGGTAGACGCGGTAGGCACCCTCTTCGCGGCCGCCTATATAGGTGGCTTCGGCTTGGATGTTGCCAGCGGGGTGGTAGAATACCCAGTGGCCTTCGCGCACGCCGGCTATGATGTCGCCTTGGCTACGCAGGCGCATGGTGCTGTAGTACTGCAGCCAGTGCTGCACGGCGCCACTGTAGTAGACAATGGTCATGGGGTGGCCGTCGGCGCTCACCTCGGTGACGCGCATGGAGTCGTATTCGGGTACCACCTCGCGGCCGTCGGGACCTGTGATATGCCACTCGCCGGTTCGTTCATTGAGAGTGGCTTTTACGCTACCGTCAGCGGCGGCGTACTCTTGGGTCTTGGTGGTGCAGGCGGCGCAAAAAGCCAATAGCGCCGCGAATGATACGAGGAGTGAAAAGTTATGCTTTTTCATGTTATTTAATTGCTTTGAATGTTTCCGATAATGTGCGGAGGGTGCCGTAGCTGCCTTTGAGTCGGCGGTGCCACTCGTCGGGCGAGACCCACTCGACGGCCGTGATGCCCTCCTCCTGCTGTGGATTGCCGACGGCGGTACTGTCGGCCACAGCCATTGGGAACCACGATGTCTGCTTCAGATGCCAGCCACCGTAGAGGTTGAAGATATGGTAGGTCTTTATAGGAGAAAGGATAGAGGTGAGAGGTGAGAAGTTGGCTTTCACGCCCGTCTCCTCGAGTGTCTCGCGGAGGGCGGCTTGCAGGAGTGTCTCGCCGGCTTCCACCTTGCCCTTGGGCAGGTCCCAGCGGTTGTTGCGGAGGATGAGCAGCATCTTGCCGTCGTCGCGTGTCACAATGCCGCCGGCGGCGCGAATCCACCGCATGCGGCGCTTCAGCAGGCGCAGCAGCCAGATGGGCACGTTCCAGGTGTGGTATTTGTATGAGAGTTTCATTATTGTAGTTCGTATTTCAGTATCTCTTTGCCTTTCTGGTATAGCGTCAGCGTGTAGGCATCGATACGGAGTGCATCGGCTTTTGGTAGGAGACTTATGTAGCGCGACTCCGCGTTCATGTCGGCTTCGTTACAGTATACCTTTGTGCTGCCAATGTCGCTTAGCTTTAGTGTGTAGTTGTCCCCTTCCGGCGTCTTGGAATCGAGCCGTAGGCGGTAGTTGCCGTAGTAACTGTTGCATGTAGCTTTGCCGCTGACGGTGCCAGCCTCGGGGTTGAACGTCAGCGTGATGATGTCAGACGTGCGGCTCACGGCCTTGCCGCGCATAGCCACCAGTTGCCATACTTGACCCTTTTCAGGGGCGAGGGTGATTTGCTGTGCGGTGTCTTTGGCGGCCGGTTTGCTGTTCCCGCAAGCGACCAGCAACAGGCAAACAATCAGTGTGATATATGTTGCAATAGATGCTTTCATGCTATGGAAAAAATCATGAACATACTAACGTGATATTATTCTTTATATTGTGCGATTGGAAAGAGGCTGTGTTAATTAAATGTTAAAAGGGTAAGGGAAGGACGAGAGAAAGGCGAGAGAAGGGTAAGAGAAGGTTGAAACGGTTGATAACTTTTTTATGGGGACATAATACGATAATCTTTTTATCTCCGTTATTATGTAATTAAATTAAAAAGTAGCCAAAGGGTGAACGTTGGAAAAGGAACGCGGATAGTGATGGCGGTGAGCAATGATATGCTTACCGACCAGAGGGTTATGCGTCATGTGGAGGCGTTGCGTGAGGCTGGATATGAGGTTGAGACGGTGTGCAAGACGGATTTGCCAGTGAGATGGAAAAAAGGGTGGCGGTTCTATGCGGCGTTCAACTGGCGGCTGTGGCGTAGGATTAAAAGTGAGGTGAATAGTGGTAAATATGGTATTGTGTGGGCAAATGACGCGGACACGTTGCTCGGGTGCTGGCTGGCGGCGCATGGTAGATGCAAGCTGGTGATGGATGCGCACGAGCTGTTTCCGGAGGTGCCAGAGATACAGGAGAAACCGCTGGTGAAGTGGGTGTGGAGGACGATAGAACGGTGGCTGATGCCGAAGTGTGACGCGCTGATTACAGTGTGTGAGAGCATTGCCGACTACTATAAAACCCAATATGGCGTGCAGATGACTGTGGTAAGGAATCTCCCCGCCTGCGGCGGAAATCCAGAAATCCAGAATATGGATTACGCGAAGTGTGAGAACGAGATGCTCTTGCTGTATGCTGGGAAGGTGAATGTGGGTAGGGGAGTAGATTGGGCGATAGATGCTTTGGAGTGGCTGCCTGAATGTCGCCTTATAGTTGCCGGAGATGGCGACCTGTTGGAAGAAATGAAGGCGTATGCTGCGCAGAAGGCGTGGAGTGACCGTGTGGAGTTCACAGGCCGACTGCTGCCGGAGGCAATGACGGCACTGGCTGCAAAGGCCGATGTTGGGCTAGTGATGTTGGAGGATAAGGGTTTGAGTTACCACTTTGCGTTGCCCAACAGGGTTGGTACCTTCGTGCAGGCTGGTGTGCCGATGGTGGTGAGCGATTTGCCCGAGATGGCGCGTGTGGTGAGAACCTTTGGCGTTGGCGCGGTAATGGAACGGCAGGGAACTCTGGGACTTGTCGATGCAGTCAAAGCCGTGCTGGCACGGGAGTGGAAGGATGAGGACTTCGCCGCTGCGCGCGAAGATATGGATTGGAACAAAGAGAAACAAAAACTGATTGATATATGCTATACGATTTGCTGTTAGTGCTCTATTTCGTAGGCCCGATAGTGGGCTTGTGGTTTATCTTCAAGAAGGCCGGCGTGGCACCGTGGAAAGCTGTGGTGCCGGTGTATAACATCGTGGTGTGGATTAAGATGTGTGGCAAGAGCTGGAAGTGGTACATCTACTTCCTGATACCGGCATTAAACATATTCACCTATCTGCTGCTGGTGGTAGAGACGGCCAAAGTGTTTCGTCGCTACGGCTTCTGGGAGCAGTTTGCCGCCGTTGTGTTCCCGTGGGTGTATTTGCCGATACTTGGCTTGTCGCCGAAGATGGAGTACCACGACCCGACGGTCGACCCTCCACAGAAGGTGGGTGAAGTGCGTGACTGGGCAGATGCCATAGTCTTTGCTATAGTGGCGGCGGTGATAATCCGTGGCTTCACCTTCGAGTTGTACAACATACCGTCGAGCTCGATGGAAGGCAGCCTGATGACTGGTGACTACCTGCTGGTTAGCAAATTGGCCTATGGCCCACGTGCTACGATGACGCCACTGGCGTTGCCGTTGATGCACAACACCATACCTGGTACTGGCGACAAGGTGGAGAGTTACCTTAGCTGGATTAAGCTGCCATATCACCGCTACCCCGGCTATACACACGTGAAACGCTATGATGCCGTAGTGTTTAACTTCCCCGAGGGTGACACCACGCTGAAGGCGAGCCCTGGAAACCAGTATACATACTATGACGCCGTGCGTACCAACAACCAAGAGTTGCTGCGCGACGGCTGGTTTGTGCGTCCGCTTGACAGAAAAACAAACTATATCAAGCGATGCATTGGTATGCCCGGTGAGACGCTGCAGATAGAGAATCAGCAGGTCTTCATAGACGGCAAGCCGATAGCCACGCCAAAGGATGCTCAGACGACCTACGGCTTTTTAACCAACGCCAGAGGTATACCACCACAGATGGTGCAGCAGGAACTTGACAGGCTGGGACTTAGCTATCAAGATATCGAGAATGCCGGCCCTTATCTTGTGGATTCCACAGGAGTACTGCTTGCATATGATGTGCCACTGAACAAGAGGCAGCTTTACGGGTTGGTGAACTCTGCTTTGGGCCGCCAGCTGAACGTGGTGGCCGATACGGTTCCAGCAACTGAGGACATTAGCCTCTACCCGCACAAGAAGAAACAGGTGCAGAGTGTGGACAACTTTGGACCTGTGCACATACCAGCCAAGGGTGAGGTGCTGGAACTGAACGACAGTACTCTGCCCTACTACCGGCGTCTGATAACTGTATACGAGCATAATACCCTTGAGTTGCGCGACGGAAAGATATATATCAACGGCGAGCCGACGGATAGTTATACCGTGAAGCAGAACTACTACTGGATGATGGGTGACAACCGCCACCACAGCCAGGACAGCCGCTTCTGGGGCTTCGTGCCTGAAGACCACATCGTTGGCAAGGCCAAGTGGGTGCTCTTCAGTAAAGACAAAGACCGTGGCAAGTTCCGCAAAGGACGTTGGTTCTTAAACGCGTGTGCCTATTAACAGCGCGACCTAAAGGCTGCGCCACCGACAAACTAATGAATGATGGAAGAAAACGAAGATATAACACAAGAGAATATTGAGCAGATGGAAGGCGGCACGATGTCGCTGGACGGTATGTTCAAGGACTACTGGATAGACTATGCCTCCGATGTGATACTGGACCGTTCTGTGCCCGACATCGATGACGGTTTGAAACCGGTGCAGCGCCGCATACTGCACGCCATGAAAGAGACTGACGACGGACGCTTCACCAAGGTGGCTAACATTGTGGGTAACACCATGCAGTACCACCCCCACGGTGACATGAGCATAAAGGACGCTCTTGTGAACCTTGGACAGAAGGAACTGCTGATTGACTGCCAGGGTAACTGGGGCAACATTCTGACGGGTGATGACGCTGCTGCCGGCCGATACATAGAAGCGCGCCTGTCGAAGTTCGCCAAGGAGGTGGTATTCAACCCCAAGACCACGCAGTGGAAGCCCAGCTATGACGGTCGAAAGCAGGAACCTGTGAGTCTACCGATAAAGTTCCCGTTGTTGCTGGCGCAAGGTACCAAGGGTATTGCTGTGACGCTCACCAGTGTCATACTGCCATACAACTTCTGCGAGCTGCTGGAAGCCAGTGTGAGCATACTTAGGGACGAGCCGTTCGAAATATATCCAGACTTTCCCACGGGAGGGCTAATAGATGTCAGCAAGTACAACGATGCTGCCCTCGGCGGGCGTCTGCGCATACGCGCTAAGATGCATTACGACGAGAAGCGCAAAGCTATAGTTATCACCGAGCTGCCGTACAGCGTCACTACCGACGTGCTTATTGACAGTATCGTTAAGGCCAATGAGAAAGGCAAGATAAAAATCAAAAAGGTCGACGACAACACTGCTGCCGAGGTGGAGATAGTTGTCTATCTGCCTACAGGCGTGAGCCCCGACCAGACGATAGACGCGTTGTATGCCTTTACCAACTGCCAGATAAGCTTCTCGCCGCAGACGTGTGTAATCGTGGATGAAAAGCCCGTCTTTATGACCGCCAGCGATATACTTCGTCACAACACTATGCGCACCAAAGACCTGCTGCGACAGGAACTGGAGATACAACTTGGCGAACTTGAAGACCGCTGGCATTGGGTGAGCCTTGAAAAGATATTCTTCGAGAAAGGCATCTACAAGAAGATGGAGAAGAAAGACAGCAGCACTTGGGATGAGCAGGTGGACGAGATGCTGCATGCTTTCGGCCCATACAAGAAACGTTTCAAGCGCGAGATAACCCGCGATGATGTGCTCAAACTCACCGAGAAGCCAGTGCGCAAGATTAGTAAGTTTGACATTAAGAAGGCCGCCGAAGAGATAGAGAGCATAGAGATGACAATAGATGAGGTGAAGAACCACTTGGCGCACCTGACAGACTATGCTATACGCTACTTCCAGGACATCCTGAAGAAATACGGCAAAGGTCGTGAGCGTAAGACGGAGATACGCAGTTTCGAGGACATTGAGTCGACTACTGTGGCTTTGGCCAACGAGAAGCTGTATGTCAACTACCAGACTGGTTTCGCCGGTTGGGGTCTCAAGCGTGAAGAAGGCGTTGAGGTGGCATGTGAGTGTTCGAAAATGGACGACATCATTGTGTTCCGTAAGGACGGTACTTTTATGGTCACTAAGGTGCAGGAGAAGGTTTTTGTGGGTACGCAGGATTGCAAGGAGATACTCTTCATCAGCGTGTTCCGCAAGCGCGATGAACGTACCGTTTACAACATGATATATCGCGATGGTCCCAGTGGTTACGCAATGGTGAAGCGCTTCAATGTCACCGCCATCACTCGCGACCGCGATTATCCATTGACCAAGGGTACCAAGGGCAGCAAGGTAATCTACTTCACTGCCAACCCCAATGGTGAGGCAGAGGTGGTGACGGTGCACCATGTGAGCAGCCCCAAAATCAAGAAAGTGAGCTTCGACTTCGACTTCAAGACCCTCGCTATCAAGGGCCGTCAGAGCATGGGCAACATACTTACACGCAACGCCGTGCGTAGCATAAACCTCAAAGACGAGGGCGTCAGCACCCTTAGTGCGCGCAAGATATGGTTCGACGAGAGTGTCAAGCGCCTCAACGTCACCGAAGCCGGACGCTACCTTGGCGAATTCAAGGGAAGCGACAAGATACTGGCGGTGATGCAGAGCGGCACCTATCGCACAACAACCTTTGACTTGGCCAACCACTATGACGACGACCTCATCGAGCTGCGCAAGTTCAATCCAGAGGGCATTGTCACAGTGATCTACCGCTCCGCCGACGGCTATCCATACCTCAAGCGTTTCTCACCAGAACCCACTGACCGCAAGACGCCGTTCCTCGATGACGATGGCTCGGTGCTCATGGAGCTCTGCATGGATTACTATCCACGCCTTGAGGTGACCTATGCCGAAGACAGCGGCAAGAAGATACAGAGTGAGATTATTGAGGTGGAGGACTTCATTGGCGTAAAGAGTAACAAGGCCAAAGGCAAGCGCATCACCACTTTTGCAGTGGAGAAGTTTACCTGGCTCGCACCGTTGAAGCCCGACCCTGAGCCGACAGCCGAACCGGAAGAAATAGATATGGCAGAGCCTGACGAGCGTCAGGGATTTGCCGAAGGTACACAAACACAACTGTTCTGATTATGAAAATACTTGTAGTTCTGCCGCGTTTCCCTTATCCGCTAGAGAAGGGTGACAAGCTCCGTGCTTACAACCAGATTGTGGAGCTCTCGAAGCGGCATGAGATATACCTGTTTTGCGTAAGCCATATAAAGGTTGCACCGGAATCTATCGAAGCTTTGCGCCCATACTGCAAGGATATACGCGTGGTGCGGCTGAACAAGGCTGTGTGTGCAATCAATGTCGTGCGCAACTGGTTTGCCTCCAAATCGCTCCAGATGGGCTACTGGAACACCAACAGCTCCAAGCGTTGCTACAAGGTCTACGAGCGCGAGGTGCAGCCCGATGTGGTGTACAACCAGATGGTGCGCACCATGCCGTTAGTGGCACGCTCTAATTTCCCCAAAGTAATGGATTTCCAGGACGCTCTCTCGATGAACACTGAGCGCCGCATGGATAGTTCGCGTGGCTTATGGCACTATGTTCTGCACTATGAATTCAAGATGCTGCGTTCGTCCGAGTACAATGCGTTCTCGTTCTTTGACGCCCTCACCATCATCAGCGAGGCCGACAGTGAAGCCATACCACACAAGAAGAACGGCGAGATAAAGATTGTGTCCAACGGTGTGGATTTTGACTACTTCCGTCCTGATGCTGTAAAGGTGCCTAAAGAGCACGACATCGTCTTCTGTGGAAATATGTCGTATGCGCCCAATGTCAGCGCCGCGCGATATCTGGTGGAGAAGGTGATGCCGCTGGTGTGGGCTAAACGTCCCGCCACCACTCTGCTGCTGGCTGGTGCTTCGCCTAAGCATAGTATTTGGCGTCTGGGCATGGAAGACCGTGTCACCGTAAGCGGCTGGGTGGACGACATCCGCACTGCCTACTCTTCGTCTCGTGTCTTCGTGGCCCCAATGCTCATAGGTTCGGGCTTGCAGAACAAGTTGCTGGAGGCTATGGCTATGCAGATGCCGTGTGTCACCACATCGTTGGCCAACATCCCGCTCGGTGGCACGAGTGGTGACCAATTGCTCGTCGGTGACGATGCCGAAACGCTGGCGGAGCAAATTGTCTCTTTGCTCGATAATAATGAACTGAGCACACGCATCGCTGCCTCAGGCTTTGCTTTCGTGCAGGAACATTATTCATGGCCTGCTGCAGTAAAACCATTAGAAGAACTTCTCAATGCAGTGGTCGCCAAATAAGCATGGTAAGTTCCGTAACAGCCTCGATGGATCATCCCCAATATTGGATGGGCAGAAGAGGCCTACGCCGCAGGAGCCCAACACCTTCTCTACTGACGTGGTACCTGAGAAGGCTTTGCTCGTAGCCGTATGCCCCAACGGGCAGACGATGGATCGCACCGAGGAATACCTTGACGAGTTGGCTTTCCTGCTCGAGACAGCCGGTGGTGTGACCATGAAGCGCGTGATACAGAAACTCGAGCGCCCCGATACCAGAACATACATTGGTAGTGGTAAGCTTGAAGAAATAAAGGAGTACAAGAATGCTCTTGAGGTTGACTTTGTGGTCTTCGACGACGAACTCTCGCCAGCACAGCTCCGTAACCTTGAGAAGGAGCTTGAGTGCCGCATACTCGACCGTACTACACTTATCTTGGATATCTTCGCCAAGCGTGCCCGCACTTCGACAGCCAAGACACAGGTAGAATTAGCGCAACTACAGTACATGCTGCCGCGTCTCACCCGCATGTGGACACACCTCGAGCGCCAGCGTGGCGGTATCGGTATGCGTGGCCCTGGTGAGACACAGATAGAGACTGACCGCCGTCTCATAAAGGAGAAGATAAGCCTGCTCAAGGAACAGCTCGCCTCCATCGACAAGCAGAAAACTCTTCAGCGCAAGAACCGCGAGTCGCTTGTACGTGTGGCGTTGGTGGGGTACACCAATGTTGGTAAGAGCACCCTGATGAACCTGCTCAGTAAGAGCGATGTGCTGGCAGAGAACAAGCTCTTCGCTACCCTTGACACCACGGTACGCAAGGTGGTCATCGGCAACCTGCCGTTCCTGCTTACTGACACCGTCGGCTTCATCCGCAAGTTACCCACACAGTTAGTGGAAAGCTTCAAGAGTACTCTCGACGAGGTAGTCGAGGCCGACTTGCTGCTGCATGTGGTCGACATCTCGCATCCCGACCATGAAGCACAGATGGCTTCTGTCAACAAGACCCTTGAGGAAATCGGCGCTGCTGATAAGCCTACAATCATTGTCTTCAACAAGATAGATGCCTACACATACGTGGAGAAGGAGGAGGACGATTTGAGCCCTATGACGCGCGCCAACTGGAGTCTCGAGATGCTGCAGGAGAGCTGGATGTCCAAGCAGGGCAAAACTATATTCATCTCTGCCGCCGCCAAGCGCAACATCGACGTTCTTCGCGACATGCTATACGATGAGGTGAAACGCATACATGCCGTGCGTTATCCTTACAACAATTTCCTTTATTGATGATAGTGGTTGTAAACTAATGCGGCTTTTGCAGGACCTATGGCTGTCGTCAGGTCATCAAGAGTCTGTAGTTGCACCTGTTTCACGCTGCCGAAGCGTAGCAGTAGCTCATGTGCTGTCTTCTCGCCGATGCCTGGTATGTCAGTCAGCGCCGTGCGGAATGTCCCTTTACTCCGCTTATCCTTGTGGAAGGTTATCGCAAAGCGGTGCACCTCGTTCTGGATTTGTTCCAGCAGATGGAATACAGCGTCGGTAGGCTTTAGCCCTACCACAGCGATCTCGCCGTGATTGTCGAAACGCAGCAGTTCATTAGTGCGGTGCCTGTCGTCTTTGGCTAGGCCGGCTATCGGTATGCTCAACCCCAGCTCATGCATCACCCCCTGTGCCATGTGCATCTGCCCCTCGCCGCCGTCGACAATGAGCAGGTTGGGCAGGGGAGAGCCATCTTCGTGCAACCGACGGTAGCGGCGTTCGATAACCTCGGCCATCGAGGCGTAGTCGTCAGGCCCCTCGACACTCTTTATATTGAACTTGCGGTACTCGTTGCGGTTGGGCTTTCCGGCAGTGAAGCGCACCATGCCGGCTACGGGATAGGCGCCTTGTATGTTCGAATTGTCGAAGCATTCTATCTCCATGGGCAGTGTTGGCAATCCGAGTGCTTTCTGCAGCCGTTCCAGTAGTTTTACCGCCTGCGGTGCGGCGTCGCCCTGCGTCAGTGCTCGTTGGTGTCGGCATTGTTTCTGGTAGCTCTCCACGTTTCTCTGTGACAGCTCAAGCAATTTGCGCCTGTCGCCGCGTGGCTCCGTCGTCTGTTTCAGGTATTCTTCCGGCAGGTCGGGCACGGCAAAGGGCAGTATCACCTCCGCTGCGGTGCTTTTGGACTGCTCGTGCAGTGCAGGTACCACAGTGGCGAGAATGTCGGCGTCGCTCTCATCCAGTTGCTTCTTTGCCTCGTTGCTGATGCTGTATATGATGGCGCCGTGCTTGATGCGCATGAAGTTCACATAAGCGTAACGCTCGTCGCTCACTATGCTCACCACGTCCACATCCTTCACGTTTGTGTCAACCACCGTGCTACGCCCTTGATATTCTTCCAGCAGGCGTATTTTCCCCTTTATTGCCTCGGCTTTCTCGAATTGCAACTTCTCGGCAGCTGCATACATCTGTTGTTTCATCTCGTTCAGAATGTCGCCGAAGTCGCCTTTCAGCAGGCGTTTGATACTCTCGAATGTAGCCTGGTACTCTTCCTTGCTTTGTTTCTCCGCGCATGGGGCACCGCAGAGCCCAATCTGGTACTTCATGCAAGGGCGGTTGCCCATAACGTTGCATGTGCGGTAGGTGAACAGCTGTCGAATGATGTCCTGCAGTTCGCGCAGTATGCGTCCGTTGGGGTATGGACCGTAGTACTGTCCGCGTATGTTGTGTCGCCGTGTATATAACAGACGCGGATATTCTTCGTCGGTGATGCAGAGGTATGGGTAGCTTTTGTCGTCCTTGAGCATTGAGTTGTAGCGCGGCTGGTAGCGCTTTATCAGGCTGTTCTCCAGCAACAGGGCATCCACCTCGGTAGCCACCACGGTGACGCGTATGTCGCACACAGAGCGCACGAGCATCTTTATCTTGGCGCTCTTGTCGTCGTAGTGCGAGAAATAACTGCTCACCCTGCGCTGCAGGTTGCGTGCCTTGCCGACATATATGACCTTGCCTTCGCTGTCGATATGTTGATAAACCCCTGGACTTTCCGGAATGGTCTTCAGTCGCAGCGCGATGTGCTCAATGTTCGGATTTATGGAAGCGTCAATCAAAGGTCGCCGTAGTCAATATCGGTGTTCTCGATGGTAAGCCTGAAGCTCGCTAAGCCCTCCAAATCGTACTGGCTGGTGGCCTGGGCTATCTCCATGCGGTGCGCGCCAGTGCAGTTGAAACTGAAGAAGGTGCGTACGCGTGCGGTGATTTCACGCTTGCCGTCCTTCATTTCGCCTTTCCAGCGTCCGTTCTCCTTCGTTGGTATAGAAGCGTAGAACATGCGCCGTTCGCCGTTGGGCGAGTATATGTTCACCGTTAACGGCAGTATCTGGTATCGGAATATGCTGGTATCCACCGTGGCTGTCATGTCTATGTTGTAGTAGTCCTCGGTGTTGCTTACGTTAACATCAAATACCACCGGCGAGAAATGGTTCCACACGCCGCCCTTGAAAGTCCGTTCTTCGTCTATGATGTTCTTCTTGCCACAGGAAATGAATAAAAGCACCCCCAATACGGCAATAACCAGTCTTCTCATTTGTCTTTTCTCCTTTTAATCAGTGCCTCCATAATCTGCACTGCGTTGGTTGCTGCGCCTTTGCGTATGTTGTCGGCCACCACCCACATGTTGAGGCTGTTTGGCTGCGAGAAGTCGCGTCGCAGGCGGCCCACCCACACCTCGTCGCGGTGGTGCGACAATATGGGCATGGGGTATTTGTTTTCGGCGGGATTGTCATAGAGTATCACCCCCGGCGTGGCGGCAATCAGGCGCCGCACCTCGTCAAGGTCATAGTCTTTGCAAAGCTCCACATTCACGGCCTCGCTGTGGCCCCCCACCACAGGTACGCGCACCACTGTGGCGGTAATCTGTATCGACGGGTCTCCAAATATCTTGCGCGTCTCGTCCACCAGCTTCTGCTCCTCGGTGGTGTAGCCGTCCTCTTGGAAGTCGCCCCCGTGGGGGAAGAGGTTGCGGTGGATACCATAGTGGTAGGCCATCTCCAATGGCTTTTCGCCGCGTTCTTCGGCTTCCAGCTGGCGCACAGCCTTGATGCCGGTGCCTGTGATGCTCTGGTATGTGGCTATCACCAGACGGCGTATGCCGTATTCGCGCTGCAGCGCAGAGAGAGCCAGCACCATCTGTATTGTCGAGCAATTTGGATTGGCGATGATGCGGTCTCCGGCCTTCACGGTGTCAATGTTTATTTCAGGTACTACCAGCGGCTTGTTGGCGTCTTTGCGCCAAGCCGAACTGTTGTCTATCACTGTGGTGCCCACTTCGGCGAACTGCGGTGCGTACTGCCGTGAGGCTGCTGCCCCTGCCGAGAATATGGCGTACTGCGGACGGGCTTTAATGGCGTCCTCCACGCTGCACACTGTCAACGTGGAGGAACCAAACTCTATCTTTTTGCCTACGCTCTTGGGCGAGGCGCTGGCTATTATCTCTTCTTTATCAAAACCACGCTCAGCTAGCACCGTGAGCATCTCTCGGCCAACCAGCCCCGTGGCTCCAACTACTGCAATCTTCATCGGAAATACCTGTCAATTAACGTATCAGCGTCACAGAGCCGTGTTTCGTGATAGTCTGTTTAGGCTGGAATATAGTCGTGTACTTGATGACGTAGACGTATGCGCTGGAGCTTGGTGGCGGTGCTGCGCGAGCTGAAGATGTTGTTGCCGGACTGGTCGTCGGGCATGAAGGCCGTCGGAATCCACATTGTCTCCTTCTCCAGAGGAATGTAAATCTTGGTGCTGTCCTGGCAGCCGTAGGGGCTGGTGGCGGTGAGTTTTATGGTGGCGCCGTCGAGCTTGGCCGGGAGGTTGAAATACACCGTGGGGTCCTGAGTGGTGAACGAGGTGGAGTCGCCGTTGGCGTCGAGGGCTGGCAACTGCCACAGGCGTGAAGCCTGGAGGCCAACAGAGACGTCGTTGAGGACAGCGTCGAGGTTGTCGAAAGTGAACTTCTCCACGTCGCAGTCAATCTGGGCCCTGAGAGGATAGATGGTGAAGAAGAGCTGTATGACGGAGTCGCAGTCGTATTGGTTCTTGAGGACCACGGTGTCAGTCGCCATGGTAGCCCAGTTGTTCT
>CACYSB010000013.1 GCA_902777005.1 uncultured Bacteroidota bacterium | reverse complement strand
TATGGAGGTGGGACACACTCCTCAGTCACTGCGTGACAGCTCCCCTAACTTAGGGGAGCAGCGTAAGGGTATGAGAAGAGTATGAGAAAGATAGGAGAAAGACGAGAGAAGAGGCGGGGAGGTTGGTGGTTGTTAGTTGTTGCAGTGTTGCAGTGTTGCAGTTCGTTTTATGACTATGATTAGTCCAAATTATACTTTTATATTTATATATTTATATATATAAATATATAAATATAAAGATTAGTTTTAGGGTTTTGGTATATCATATTTCTAACTGCAACACTGCAACACTGCAACACTGCAACGGAGGCTGACAGCCAATTTGTGGAAATAAGTTGATTATCAACTACGAACGACAGAGTGGTTGATTGAAGCCGGGGGAGACAGGTCTATAATCTCCGCGAAATGAGGTGGGACAGGTGATGGGCGTTGATAACAGAATAATCCCTCGAATCAGTTATGTGACAGATGCCTGTCCCTTGGCCCGCCTTTGGGGGCCGCCTGCCGTCTGGACAGAAAGGGGGGTGACAATTTGTCCCCACCCTTTGGAGAGCTCCGGGTCGCGTTGCTTCATTTTTTTGATGTATCCTTTGGGATCTTTGCTTTCAGTCAAAACCTCGACCACATCCACCACGCAGAAGAACCACTTCTCCTGTTCATCGTCCCATACCGTACGGACCTTCTTCTCCTCGAACAACTGTATCGTTTGTTTCTTGGTCATATCTGATTATTATTATAACGTCATTATTCTTCGCTTATTCTTGAACCTTGAACCATAAATGTTCTCAGCCCTCAATATAATAGTATGAAATAATCGAAAATGTTACATATTTCAGTTCTATTCTCCATATTTCTTGATAGATATAACGCAAAAAGGCGCAAAATATTGTGCCACAAAAATTGGGGCAGCCACGCATGGCCGCCCCGCTTCACATTAAAAATAGGGTTTTATGAAAAACCTTTGGGGTTAGTTGCACGGTGTGTGTCTGAGCTCGTCTTCGAGTTCGGCGTTATCCTCTTCAAGGCATTCGACGTATGTCTGCAGGTTCGACAGCTCGAAATGCAGCGAGTCGTTCTCTGCCTCCAGTGCGTCCCTCTCTTTCATCAGCGCTTCGTATTCGGCGCGAGGAACGATATTGTTGTCGCAGGAAGAGAAGAACAGCGCAAGAAGCGCAAGGGGTAGGATGAGTCGTTTCATGGTGTTATAAGTTTATCGTTGTGTCGCTCGGCTGTTTGTCCCAAAAGTTGTTCGCGCTGTCGCTCGTCCATGTGGGGTGTTGGTCATAGGGTTCCACCGCCTGCCGGTCGGAATCTTTGTCGCAGGAGACGATGAACAGCGCTACAGCCGCGAGAGGGAATATGAGATGCTTATGTTTCAATGTATTGATAGTATTAGTTTTAAATATTGTTGTACTACCTCACTTCCAAAGATTACCACTTTGGTTTTTGCTCTTGATATCATAACATTTAGACGGTTATGATTGAAAAGGAAATCTTGCATCTCTTTGACATACTCTTCGTCGCTTGCTGCAAAAGATAGTATGATACAATCCACGTCTTGCCCTTGCAATCGCTCTACAGTATCAATGAGAGGAATTTGTTCAGGAGATAGTACTTCGTGAACTTTTGACCTCAACAATCGCACCTGTTTGCGGAACGGAGTGATAATCGCGATATCGTTTGGTTGGTGACCTTCTTCCATCAGAGCCTTCAACATTCCTACCGCAGCATTGGCTTCTCCTTCATTTTCCTCTTTACACATTGGTGTGGAAGTTTCCGCATCCACAAATACAACAGAGTCTTTCAACCCCAGTTGATCGAAATATGAGGAAGGATACCTATTCCCAGCAATTCCTGTAGCACTATAGAGATGGATACCATGGGGCTCATAAAAAGAATGGCTTACGACCTTTGTTATCTCATCATTCATTCTGTGCGTCTCAGGTAGTACACAAACCGGAGTACCTACGACTTTCGATGCACAATCCAAGATAGATTCGGAGAAGTAGTTCGATTCCATCTCGGGATGGAAAATAGGAGGCATCTGCCGACTATCTCCAAAGAAACATATCGTCGAAGAGCATTTGCCCAAAATAGAAGCATAGGTAAGCGGCATCAACGAAGCTTCATCCACCAATGCCATATAGGGCCGAAAATGACTATGAGTACGTAACCCCAAATTGGAGATTGCTCCCCAAATGGTCATTCCAATAATGTATCCGTATTTCTTCTTTCGTCTGTTTTCTCTGCTATAATCGTTGTATTCTGCAAACTTTTGGAACTTAAAGACATCATCTCCCAATTCTTCTGCCTTCAATAATTCTCCAATCTTGAACAATGGGACATTTTTATCCAATTGTCGTATCTTTAAAAGAGCATTATTAACTGCTTGGTGGGTGCTGGCAATTATTACAACCTCTCGGTTCACCAAAGATGATGCTATTGCCGTTGCTGCAAGAACCTGCGTCTTACCCGTGCCTGGAGGTCCTTGAAGTACATGAATGGGATAGAATTTCAACATCGACCTTACCGCCGCCTGTTGTTGATCATTCAATCTAGCAAAGACATTATTAAATCCATGGATCTCTTCAGGATTGAGCTTTAGAAAGTCTTCTGCTACTACATCTTCTTCACCCGAAAGCATACGCAAGAATGACGCTCCTGGAGTTGCTGGAAGAATACCTTCGAGACAACCAATGAGAGAAGACAATAAATCAGGGCTGTCCATCTCCATATCATAAACCTCACCACTAATCAAAAGGTCATCTACATATACCGTTATTGTATCGGTGTTTGTGTCAATAACAAGTGCTTTTACCCCCGATTTACCACCCTCTTTTTTAAGAATAACCCTATCGCCTGAGCGGAGTTTAGAGTAGTTGTTAGGTGCGTCGAGAACGTATACATGATTCTCACTTTTCGCAATAGCGATATCAGGAATCAGCATATCGGACGCAATTTTCTCTTCACGCGTCATCTGACGAAAACGCTCAATATCTCTCTTTTCGAAACTTTGTTCAGTATAGAGATAAGCCAGAAGACCTCCTTTATAATCTTCAAAAAAACTCATATCCCATCTCCTTTAAAAGATCTTTGAAGTATTCACGAAGAGGTACATCTACAATATAGAGATAGCATCCTTTCATTCCTCGAGACATCAACACTCGATAGATATTTCTCACATAGTCGTCAAAAGTCATAGTGGCTACTGCAAGATTCTGTCTTAATACTGGGTCTCTTGTGGCGTTTCTATCAGTAATAATCTCTTTCAGGTTCTTATCATATTTCAAATCCTCCCCGATAATCACTCCCGCATAGTCAAATTCAAAACCTTGAGCCGTATAGATACACCCTACTTGCTCAATGCCCATAGGCTTATATGCCCATTCATACCATTTGGGATATCTACGTGTAAGTTGATTGTATGGAACGGTGTCCTTCGTTTCCCAGGGCATTGCAAAATCTCCAATCCTCACATCCTTCACCAAGTCACCATCTACAACATCATTTGACCACGGCCAGCAGAAACCTGCCATAATTCTTGCCGTTTGACCTTCCTTGTTATTCTGAATAACAAGCTGGTCGTACATTTTCTGTGGGTTGTCGAAAATCTTAAAGTCAAAATCTTCTTTATGGAATACTGACGTGACCGGCTTGTTGTAAAGTACCTGCTCCAACCAATCCATGTAGTTGTCTGAACCATTGCAGCGAAACTGTGAAGTCAGTTCGCATTCTTCCACTTTGGCATTCCATCTCTCAGCGGCTTCTTTGATAAGTTTTGAAGAACCTATTTCGACACCACGAATTGCCTGCTTGTCATCAATAAAAAAAACAGTAATTTTTGCCGAACGTACAATAGTGTCAATTTGTGGCAGGTTCGTTCGCTTCTCTGCTTTAGTATACTGGTTGTTTGCGTTTTTTTGGATACGATGCGCCTCATCTACCAGCAACACATCAATCATATTTTCTTCAACTGAAGCAGGAATATAGCTGGTTACGTTTTGGAAAAGTATTCGTGTATTGGGTCGTACTTGATGTCTCACTCCTTCAAGTAACGGTTTTGACTTTGTAGCATATTGAACATTGAGCCCATGTCCATTCTTTGTCAATTTAGCCAATTCTGCAAGAATATGAAGCGCAATCACCGTTTTACCAGTTCCGGGACCTCCTTTGACAATAATGACACTCTTTTGGAAGTCGTCACTTCCAACGGTCTTACGCATAGAACGAATCTTGTCAAGGATAATATTACGAGCTACAATCTGGTCTTCAATCAGCGAGAATGCAGAAGTATCTCCCTCCTGCACCATCGTTACCACCTCGTTTAGCAATTTCTTGGATGGACGAACAGGACTTGCCATCATTTTGTTGAACACAGAAAGACCATCCCCATTCTTCAACAACTGCTTGAGTTTCTCTACCAATTCGGGTTTTTGATCTTTTGCGTATGTCGGATATTTGTCCAAAAGAGATGAGTACTGCTCGTCGAAAAGGTATGACGGATGCTTGGGGTCGTTCTTAAGGTAATTGTAACAATAAGCCAATCCCGTTAAATGCAATTCTTGGTTACTGATTACTTCAATGAAGTTAGATAAATATCCTTGATAGCCCTTTACCTGCTGAGAGGGATGTGCCACTATTCTATTTGCGTGCCCTGTATATGCGGTAACATTGAAGATGACGTCATCGTTCCTTTCTTTAGCATTGAAATTCCCTTCGCTTTCGGCAAGTTTAACTCCGTTGTTACTCCATTGTTTCAGTTCTATATGAATAACATTTTGGCTACCGTCTGTCCCTGTTCCATATATTACGCAGTCAATTCGTTTTCTGCTGAATGGAACCAGAAACTCAAAAGTAACATAGCTGTCGCTTACTCCTGCATCATACAGAATTTTGGAAATGTGGGGAGCGTTGTTTGTCCAAGATGCAATCTCATTCTCACTTGAATGAATGCCGGATTCTTCCGCACAATGAAGCATCTTCTGATAAACGATATTTCTCTCCACATCGCGAGCGAACTGCTGTTGAGTTTCTTTATAAAGGACTCGGTTAAGCATAATTATCCCTCCTTATAGTTCATTGTACTTCTTCGCACTCCCATAGGCTTTCTCCACGGGGTATTTCTTCGCGTTGAGTGCAATTTTATCCATTACAATTTGTTTGACATCGAGGTTGTACTTGTCAGCAATCAATAGTGCATAGTTGAAGATATCGGCCAATTCTTCTTTCACCTTCTCTACGTTCACATCTTTCGCATCTTTCCATAAGAATGCTTCATTCAATTCGGCTGCTTCAATAGAAAGAGCCAATGCCAAATCTTTGCCGTTATGAAATTGATCCCAATCTCTATCGTGCGTAAATTGCACAACTGCTTCCCGGAGTTCTGTCAAATCGCTCATTTCTTTCCTCCTTTCGCATTATACATTTGAAGAGCTGTTTCGTAAGCGCTCTTGAATGGAAGTCCCAATTTGGGGAGTATCTCGGGTATCTCTCTGGCGAAACTCACATAGTAGTAAGCCAACAAACGGTAACCTCCAAAATCCTCATCACCCAATGACGGCACTTTATAGCCACTCTTCTTTTCTGGGCTGATACCGGTCATTCCTATTGTGGCTATCTCCATAGCTATTTTGCGCACTTCAAGGTGCTGCATCGTGTCGAATTTCTGCATAGCGCCGAGCATATACATAGCCATCATCATGGTTTCTGCTGCATCGGCACCATCCTTGTGGTTCTCTGAGAACTCTTTGTTGCGTTCCTCTATCTCTTCGGTGCTCACATTCTGCATGGCCTCTTTCGCTTGAATAATCATCGAATCGTCCAAATGCGCCACATCTTCGTTGACCCACACAATCAAATCTTCAAAATCGAGCGTTTCAATAAAGTATCTGCAAAGGTCGTACTCCTCACCGGGTTCGTAGTCGTCACGATAGGCTTTATACTCTTCGTACAGGTCTTTTGCGCTCTCGTATTCGGCTTTCGTCGGTTTGTAATAGTTCAGCAGATTGATTCCGTACAAATCCTCCATATGAATAGAGGTGACCATATTCATCAGCTTGTTAGCCTTTACCACAGCGGGAGGGAAAATCTTGGCCTTCTCTGCCGATTGAACGGAGTTGATGTTCTCTTCTTCTTGCGAGAATAACGAAAGCATCTGAAGAGGGCGAACTTCGGGATAATGCTCAAAGATATAATCTTCAACCAGGAGGTCGAGTGGACAGTTAAATAACTGAAGCGCCAATCCGCTCCTCATATCTTTTTCCACTTTCTTGGCACCGTCATCTCCAATTCTCGTAATGAGTTTGTTGAAGAAATAGGCGAAACGCTGATGGAAGGCATTTACCTGTTCAATATCGGTAACGGGTACTTCGTTTTTACCTACCTTTGAAGCATTTATGGCCATCCGCAGATGCGTTAGCTCATGTAGTATCAGATGCTCATGATACTTCTTGCTTTCGTTATAGATTATCCGATGGTACTTACGCCCATGAATCTTTGCATATTCAAGTTTTGCTGCGAGCGACATATTTTCGACCGACTCGGTCTTGATTTCTGTGCCGCCCAAATTCTGCAATTCCTCAATAGTCTTTCCGATAGCGCGATAGCCATCACCACCATTTGCGAGCCCTAGAGCAATACTCATCTTCAACTTGTTCATCTCCTCAATCACATTTGGGTTCTCACTTCGTGGCATTGAGGCAGTACCTGCTTTGAGCAGGATGTCCCACGCTTCTCTATCCATGCCAAGTTTCCTTAACACCATTGCCTTTCCATAATAGGTGTTAGGATATGTATCGTCAATTTTCAGGGCGCGGTCGAAAGTCTCCAATGCTTTCTCATACATTCCCTGCTGCAAATATGCACCACCCACGTTATTGATGGCAATGGGGTCGTTTGGATGGAACTTGATAGCCTCCTCGTAATAACGCATTGCCCCTTGGACATCATTCTGCTTTATGAAAATATTACCCATCAGAATCAATGTCCACACATTTTCGGGATTGATATTCAGGGCATCAATCAAAAGGTTGGTGGCTTCTTGAAGCCGACCAAGCATCATTAGCGCCTGTCCCTTCATTCTGTATGCCTCGTCGTTCTTCTTGTCGACAGCGAGTACCTTGTCGAAATACGGAAGGGCGGCTTCATATTTTCCTTCGTTGCAAAGGCTCATTGCAACGTTCATGTCACTCATATTTCTCTTGTCGTTCATGATATTCTACTTTCAACGATACCATCTACGACCTTTCTCATCAGCCACCCAACGCTTCAAAGAGCCATCTTCCCGCATCACCTGATCAAAAGGGAAGCACTTGTATTTTGTAGTACCATATCCGAAGACGATATCCGCTTGTGTTGGATTTGCGTGGTACTCTACTTGTTTTCTGTCCAGATTTGTATTCATAGGTGTATAAAAAAGGTCCGTGAACTTCTGTCTAAAGTCGAGGTTCTGGACGTACCTATGCTACAAACAAGAAAGCTCACGGATACCCGCGAGCGTTCCGCTTTCTGTGTAGCATAGTTGAAATTGTCCAGATTTCGACTTTACATGAAAAGCAAAAACGCTTTAAATTATGTATTTACAATTGTTCTATCTGTCTATGTCGTTGTGTGTTTGGTTAATAACTACTATTTTGTTTTCAAGGTGCAAAGATACGGATTTTTTCCGGAACTGCCAAAAATAAATAAGCGGAGCCCGTTGAGGTGCTCTGCTGGAGCTTACGTTTGGATGCACTCTCAGTACATAGGATCGTTTTCCTCATAGTTTTTGTCCTTTCTTAACGGCGAAAGGAGAAGCCTGCCTGACGGCAGCTTCTCCTTTCTTTCCTATAATGGTATGTCTACACCGACTGTGTACGGCGCGCCTTGCCAAGCACGACGATGGTGACGGCGGCGAGGATGAGGATAATGCCCATCAGCAGGCGCACGGAAAAGGGCTCGTCAAAGACGAAAACACCTATAAGCACCGCCGTAGTAGGCTCAAGGGCACCAAGGATGGCGGTGGGGGTGGAGCCTATATACTTTGCGGCATATACCATCATCACCAAGGCCATGATGGCAGGCACCACGGCGAGCCACGATACCCACAGCCATGCACGCGGCGTGGGCGGCAGCATGAGGGGCTGGCCGCTGAGCAAGGCGAAGAGCGCCATGCCGGCGGCACAATAGAAGAGCACGTAGAAGTTAATCTTGAAGGAAGACATGGCCAGCGGCGACTTGTCTACTACAATAATATATAGCGCGTACGTGAGCGCCGAGACAAGCACAAGGATGACACCGCCGAGGTGCAAGGTGCCGCCGCTGTCGCCCCAATAGAGCAGGACGACACCAACGAGGCTGAGGACTATGCTCGCCACGGTGGCGAACTTTATCTTCTCGCGGAAGAAGAGCGCGATGATGGCGGCAGTCATCACAGGATAGGTGAACAATATGGTGGAGGCCACACCGGCGGGCATAAGGTGGAAGCTTAGGTAGAGCGTCAATGACGAGCCGATGAAGAGAAAACCGAGGGCGGTGAGGGTGCGGAACTCGCGGCGGTCGACCTTTAGGCTTTCCTTGCGGAAGAGCATGACGACGGCAATGATAATCCACGCCAGGCCGAAGCGATAGAAAAGAACCGAGGGCGTGTTCATGCCCTCGGCGTATAGGTTCAACGCACCAAGTGGGTTGGTACCGTAGCATACCGCAGCGCCTATGGCACAGAGTATGCCTATGAGTTTTCTGGAGCGGCCCATCAATCAGGCTGGTTGCCGTAGAGATAGGCGTTCTTGGCCACTGTACCGTCGGCACGCATGGAGTAGGCCGATGCCTCGCGTGTGGCGGAGTGCTGACCTTCGTAGAGGGGTTCTGCGCTGAACTGGTTGGTGGACATATGCTGCACGATGTCGGCACCGTTGGGGTTGCTGCGCAATAGCTCGTGGATGCGGCGGATACGGTCGGCAGCGGTGGCGACATCGTTGTCGTTCTCGAAAGCCGAACGACCAGTCTCCTGCTTGGGCTGCGAAATGGGCGCAAAGACGGCGGCGGGATCAGGCTCAGGTTCGGGAGCAACAGCAACTTCAGCCTCCGGCTGGACAATATGAATATTGTCAACCATGGTGTCTATCTCAGTCCTGAACTCCTCGGAAGTGGAGTGTGACGCGTTAAGAGGTTCGTGTATAGTGAGTGGCTCTTCCGTCTCTTCTTCAAGCACGAAGACACGCTTCTCTGGGACCGTAGCAACCGGTTCAGGTTCGGGCTCGGGTGCCACCACAGGCTCAGGGATTACGATATTCTCGGGCACAAAGACGGAGGCAGGGGCTACCTCACCAACCTCGTCGACAGCACGGTGGATGATGGACATTCCCTCATCATCTATGGTATTCTCCACGGCGATAGGCTCTATCACGGGAGCCTCGATAACCGGATCCAGTTCGAAGCGACGCTGCTGCTGAGGCTCTGGCTTGGTGCCTTTCTCAAAGCCGGTGGCGATAAGTATGACTTTAAGCTCGTCGCCAAGACTCTCATCAGGGCCGGCGCCCCAGATGATATCGGCGGTACCGTTGGTCTTGTCGAGCACATAGTCGGTGATTTCCGACATCTCGTCCATGGTGAGCTCATGCTCGTTGGAGTAGGAGAAGTAGAGCAGGACATTTTTGGCGCCGTTGATGTCGCTATCGTCGAGCAGCTCACTGGTGGTGGCAGCCTCGATGGCGTCGTGGGCACGGTTCTCACCGTGACCGCTACCGGTACCCATCAGGGCAGTGCCACTGTGCTCCATGACGGTGTTGACATCCTGGAAGTCGCGGTTAACGTATGCACTCTCGGTGATAATTTCGGCAATACCCTTGGCTGCGGTGAGCAGCACGTCGTCGGCCATGCCGAAGGCTGTTGAGAGGCCGAAGTTACCCTTTGAACGCAGCTTGTCGTTGTTGATGACGATGATGGAGTCGACATGTTTGCGGAGCTCCTCGATGCCGGCCTCGGCTTGGGCACGACGGCGGGCACCCTCAAAACTGAAGGGACGTGTGACGATAGCCACGACGAGGATCTTCTTGTTTTCGTCATTATCCAAGTCTATGCTCTTGGCTATCTCGGCAATGACAGGAGCAGCACCGGTGCCTGTACCACCACCCATACCAGCGGTGATGAAGAGCATCTGCGTGTTGTGAGCCAGAGCTTCGCGTATGTCGTCAGCCTTCGCCTCAGCGGCTTTTTTGGCACGCTCGGGCTTGTTGCCAGCTCCGAGACCGAGATCACCCAGAGGTATCTTGTTGGGCACGGGGCTCGCATTGAGAGCCTTCATATCGGTGTTGCAGACAATGAAGTCCACACCCTCAATACCACGGTCGAACATATGGTTGACTGCGTTGCCGCCACCACCGCCAACACCAATAACCTTGATGTACGACGACTGACCTTTGGGCGAATCAAAGGTAAACAGAGCAGAATTTGTGTTATCTTCCATGTGCTTGTATATTTCTATCTTATTGATAAAGACGTCTTTATTTAATTATAGCCTATACCTTTGGCAGTATAAAATTACTAAAAACAATATAAACGTGACAACCAACTACATATTAGTTTTCAACAACTTGTACACAATAACTTTTTTTACTCGTCTATGCCTTCGTTAAAAACCTTATTAAGGAAGCGTTCGAGAACATGGTCGAACTTGGGGCCTTTTTCTTTTGTCTTTGATGCCTTTTTACGGTCGACAGACTGCTCTTCGGCCTTCTCTACCTCATTGACCTGCTCGTCATCCATATTCTTGAAGATATCATTGTCAAAGGCAGACTTCTCCTCCTCTTTTGTTCCGTCGTATGATTCCTCCGCTTTCTCAAGTCCATAGAGGACCAGACCGATACCTGTGGCATACATCGGATGTGCGAGGTCGGCGAACGAGATACTCTCGGGGTCAAGATGCTCGTTTGGAATACCTATACGGGTATCTGTAGTGGTGATGAGTTCGCAGAGGTCCTTGATATTCTTCAGCTGGGCACCACCACCAGTGAGTACAACACCGGCAATAAGCTTCTTATGATAACCGGAGAGCTGGATTTCATAATCCACCTGCTCCATAATCATCTTGGCGCGGGCGTTGATGATGCCAGCTAGAGTCTTTACATAAATCTCACGCGGAGCCTGACTGCGGATACCTGGTATAGAGATGACATCATTCTCGCTCACAGCCTGCACAAGACATGAGCCGAACTTAACCTTAAGACTTTCGGCCTGTTTCTTAAGAATGTTACAGCCCTCACGTATGTCGTTGGTAATAGCATTGCCAGCCAATGGAAGCACGGATGTATGGCGTATGATGCCGTCATGGAAGACTGCCACATCGGTGGTGCCGCCACCAATATCGACCATTGCCACTCCGGCATCGCGGTCACTGTCGTCGAGGACAGCCTTGGCAGAAGCAACAGGCTCCAACACAACGCCCTTTATCTTTAGACCGGCTCGCTCAACGGCATATTTGATATACTGAAGGTTTTGTACATTGGCCGTAACCATATGGAAGTCTGCTTCGAGGTTCTTTCCGGCAACACCTACGGGAGGTATGTCGCGACTGAGCGGCTCTCGGTCGACGATAAACTGCTGCGGAAAGACATGTATTATCTCCTCACCCGGTGGCAGCTGTATGTTGTACTGTTCCTCAATGAGGCGCTCCACGTCTTCCTGTTCGATAAGGGTGTGGTCCTGAGGAATCATGATGCTACCGTGACTGGGGTTTGATTTGATATGCTGACCCGCGATGCCGACCCACACTTCGTCAATGTCGACATTAGCCTGGTCGGCTGCCTCATTAACAGCCTTGGTAATGGAGTCGGCTGTCTGCGTGATGCCTTTCACAACACCGTGCTCCACGCCTATCGACTCCGTTTTGCCGAAGCCAAGAATCTTGACCTTTCCGTTTTCGCCCCGCATACCGACGAAGCAGGCTATCTTCGTAGTACCGATGTCGAGGCCGACAATGATTTCGTTTGCCATAATCTCTGCTATTATTTGTTTATTTCTTTTCTTTTGTACATACCACCTGATGGCGGAATCTCAGGCTTATCTTTGAATATGTCTCCCACCCAGCACGCGGCATACCTTTGCGATAGAATGTCATCAGATTGGAGAACTTTTCATCAAGATCCTCCGCATCACCAAGTTCAATAACCTGGTCACCGAGCTTCGGCACCATCATTATATCGCCATCGCTGCCGATAAAAATCTGGTCAATGAGACCACCATATTTTCTCTCGTCATCCAAGAACGTAGCGAGTGTCAACAGGGCTGTCATCTGACTATTGAGGCTATCTGCCTGCAACGGTTCTGTGAACGCTCCACCTGCAACCAGGACGTCACAATCGCCATGTTGACTGACAGGCATTATGCCGCCGTCGGCATCGAAGTATAGTTCTTTGCCTCCATAGAACAGACGCGCTATAGGCCTGCGCTGTGTGGCTCTTACTACCACCTTGCCGCTGACACTTACCGACGTTGACACATCCTTGAGATAGGGCACATGCGCCGCAGCTTCGGTTATCACACCACAGTCAACATCCTTTACCAACATGGATTGCAGACGCGGCACAATCTTCAAAATACTGTCTACTACCGTCTGCTCATCGACAAGTGCTGGTGTTTTGCCATAACGAATACTCACCTCTACATCTCGTACTTGTGAGTGCGAGCGGCTAACGTTGGCCACAATAACCAGCACGGCCACCACAATGGCACCGAGGAGTATGAGCATTATTTTGTATGGCCGTTTCATAGCATCTGTTCTCTTAATGTTGCTTCAAGGCGTGGCACAAGGCGGTCAATATCACCGGCACCTAACGTGAGCACTACATCGGGGCATAAAGCTGGCACAAGTTCGAGCACTTGGTCTGCCGTACACAGGTATTTCGACATGCTTTCTATTTTGCGTAGCACCATACTGGAGGTTACTCCCAGTATGGGTTTCTCCCTTGCAGGATAGATGGGCATCATAATTATCTCGTCAAGGTTCTGCAACACCTTGGCGAATTCGTCCGCGAAATCACGTGTACGTGTATATAGGTGGGGCTGAAATATGCCCACAACACGCTTGCCGGGATACAGATAACGCACGGACTCTATAGTCGAGGCTATCTCCTGCGGATGATGGGCATAGTCGTCTATATACACCAACTCTTTCTCTCTTATACGGTAGTCAAAACGACGGCGTACACCGGCGAACGACTTGAGGCCGCTGCGCAGCTGATACTGGTCGAGGCCGCAGGCAAGCGCCACTGCCGAGGCAACGACGGCATTCTCAACATTAAACAGTGCTGTTCCATCAAGCTCAAGATCATAGAGTACACCGTCGGGTGTCCTCATATCGTAGAAGAGGTTGCCATTATATGTACGCACATTTACTGCATAGTAGTCGGCATCAATCCCATGTGCAGTATAAGTGGAGATATTAGCGTGGCCGAGTGTTTTCGTGGCCGAATGCTCGTGCTCTTCGTGGTGATGTTCGTGATGATGCTCATGGCCATACTCTACATATTCCTCTCCAGAGGCAGTGCGGAAGATACCTTCTTTTAAAAAGAGATGGCCCTCCGGCTCGGTCTGGCTGGCAAACTGGGCATAAGCATCAAGCATGGCTTCATGGGTGCCATAGATATCCAAATGATCGGGATCAGTTGCCGTAATAACGGCCATGTACGGATGCAGCTGCAAGAACGAGCGGTCATATTCATCGGCTTCTACCACCACATATTCACTATCGTTATTCACAAGCAGGTTGCTTCCAAAGTTCTTGCTCACACCGCCGAGGAAAGCACTGCATCCACAGTTGGCATTACTCAGCAGATGGGCTATCAGCGTGGTTGTTGTGGTCTTACCGTGACTACCCGCTACAGCTATGCATTTCTTCCCACGGGTGAGCTCGCCGAGCACCTGAGAACGCTTCTCTATCTTCACTCCACGTTCACGCAACGCCACAAACTCATGCAAGTCCTGTGGCACTGCCGGCGTATACACTACCATATCCACATCCGCAGGGATCTGCATGGGATTGTCGTCATAGTGCACAGCGATGCCTTCGGACTCCAGCTCTTCTGTCAGCGGTGACTGTGTACGGTCATACCCGCTCACCGTGTCGCCCCTCTTCTTGAAGAAGCGCGCCAAAGCACTCATGCCTATGCCTCCTATACCCAAAAAGTAGTAGTTCATCCTACAATCTTGTCTATCTGGTCTACTATTTTGTTCGCTGCACCAAATACTGCCATCTTCTTGATAGCGGCGCTCATCTCTTCGCGATGGGCGGCATTCTCAAACAGCTCCTGCACCTGCGGCAGACACAGCGCATTACATTCGGCGTCACGCACCATCACCGCAGCGCCCCTGTCCACTAGTGCCAAAGCATTCTTGGTCTGGTGGTCCTCGGCAACATTGGGCGACGGTATCAGCACCACAGGCTTGCCCACGATGCAGAGCTCAGATATGGCAATTGCGCCAGCACGCGATATGACAATATCAGCGGCGGCATAGGCCATATCCATCCTGCTAATGAACTGGTGCACCTTCACCCACTCCTCCACTTTGGCTTTCTTCACAGCGGCCACGGCTTCGTCATACATCCAGCGGCCTGTCTGCCAAAGTAACTGTATGCGGTTCTCCTTGAAGAAGTGCAGGTGGTCTATAATCATCTGATTGATGCTACGGGCACCAAGGCTTCCTCCTACGGACAGCATCACACGACCTTGGGCGTTAATGCCGAAATGGGCACAGCCTTCTTCACGTGTGACGTTCATATTCTCGATATCTCCTCTTACCGGGTTACCCGTGAAGACAATCTTCTCCTTAGGGAAGAAACGGTCCATTCCTTCGTATGCCACACATATCTTCTTTGCCTTTCTGGCTAGCATCTTGTTGGTCAGGCCAGCGTAGGAGTTCTGCTCCTGCAGGAGCGTCGGGAACCCCATATCGGCGGCAGCCTTCAGCGTAGGCTCACTGGCGAAACCACCAACACCGATCACTATGTCTGGCTGAAACTCTTTCAGAATGTTTTTCACCTTACGACGGCTCTTGGCCATCTTGATAGGTAACTGGAGGTTCTTTATGATATTCTCTGGCGTAAGCTTGCGCTGCAGTCCGGCTATAGGCAAGCCCTCTATGCGGTATCCTGCCGCCGGCACCTTCTCCATCTCCATACGTCCTTCAGCACCTACAAACAATATTTCCACGTCGGGATGACGCTGCTTGAGGGCCCCAGCTATAGCCACTGCGGGAAATATATGTCCGCCACTTCCTCCTCCACTGATTATTGCTTTCATATCTCTTGTTTTATTTATTATCGTTTTCTTTTTCACCCTCTTCAGCCTCAGCCTCTACACTCGCCACCGTAGTCACTTCTGCTTTATCCTGTACCTCAACGTCGGCTGCCACCGACTGTATCACACCCAATGCACATCCAAGAAACAGATACGCTGTACCACCGTAACTGATGAATGGCAACGTCTGTCCGGTAACAGGTAGCACACCTACGGCCACGCACATATTCACCAATGCCTGCAAGTATATCACTGTGCCAAGTCCTGCCACAGTAAGCGCACCGAAGCGACCCTTGCAGCGTCTCGTTAGCTTCACACACCTGAAGTAGAAGATACTGTATAGCGCAAAAACGAACAGACCTCCCACCATTCCTGTCTCTTCAATAATGATAGCATATATGAAGTCGTTATGCGCCTGCGTCATAAGTCGCGCATGCACCGTGGAGCCTATACCCAGGCGGGCAACACCGCCACGTGCAATGGCCATCCTGGCCATATTCTCCTGCGTCAACTCGTCAGTCTTGGGATTAATCCAGGAATACACACGGTGGCCCCATGTTTCCTGTCGCTCTATCATCATCTCCGTGTCAACACCGGCATTCAACGACTTCTCATATTTGTAGTAGCTCACCGCTAGAAAACCTATCACAAGTACGACACCTACAAGAAACAATCGCCACCAGTATTTCTTGTTGACTCCTCCGAAATACATCACCAAGTATGCCGCCAGGAATATCAGTGCCGCCGTGGAGAAATTCTCAGGCAACACCAGCACCACCACAGCCGCAATATATATCAGCATCATCAGGAACTGGCCGAGCTCTCCGGCATGGTCTTTTTTCAGTGCCAATATACGTGCCAAAAAGATTATCAAAACAACCTTTGCTATCTCCGATGGCTGGAACTGGCCTATCACCGGTATGCGCACCCAACGGCCCTGGTTCAACGCCAACATCACAACCAACAACACTATCGCTGCCCAGTAGCCAAGCACGGCAAAGCGCGAAAAATAGCGGTAGTTGACATGCGACAACGCAGCAACAACAACGTATGTCACCGCCACTATAAGCATGTGGCGCAGGAACAGCGATGTCGGCGTCTTGCTGGCAAAAGCAGAGTAGGCATAAAGCCCTATCGAGCTGTATACCGCTAACAACGACACTATGCTGAGCAGGAAAAACACCACCCAAATAGTTTTGTCGCCTTTGAATATCTTTGCCAGTCTCATTTCTTTAATCCTTTATAGTTCATTCACCTCGCTACGGAAAGCCTCGCCCAGCGCATTCGTGGGTGTGCCATCGTTACAGGCCGGCGAGAAGAGCACCTTGACGTCGGAAGCGTCATACAAGTATGCTCTGTGCAGCGCATCCCTCATGGAGTGGCATTCTTCTATCGCAGGGACTGCACCATTGAAGGACTGTTTCAACTGGCCTGATGGACCCAACACTAACATCATCCTCACCTTGCGTAACGCCACAGGAATCAATCGGCTGTAGTCTGTCTCAGCATCCGTGCCACAGACAATCCATACCACTCCGCCTTGTATACTTTCAAGAGCATACCACGTGGCATTGACACTGCGAGCACCAGCGTCGTTGATATATTCTCGATCCAATATTCGCGCCACAAACTCCTGCCTGTAGCGTGTGTCTTCAAGCCTATTAAAGCATGTACGCAGCGTAGTGTTACGCATGGCTTTGAGCCGTGCGGTGTCTATCCCGGCCAATCCGGTGTGAGTGATGCCTTGTTTGGCGAGTGTCTCTATAGTCATGTTTTATCTAAGTTTCAGCGTTGACAGTGTAAAAATAGCCAGCAATATGGCAATGATTATAAATCTCATCACCACTTTCTCCTCCGCAATACCTTTTTTCTGGTAGTGGTGGTGCAACGGCGACATCAGGAAGGGGCGTTTCTCCACAGGCACCGGCACACCAGCGGGCAACTTATGCTTGCGGCGGTACATCTTGCAACCTGTGGTCTGTATTATTACCGACAAGTCTTCCACTAAGTAAATGCCACACAGCACCGGCAGCAACAGCTCCTTGCGGATGAGTATGGCAAAAACGGCTATGATGCCTCCAATGGCCAGCGAGCCAGTGTCACCCATGAATATCTCGGCCGGATGGGTGTTGAACCACAGAAAGCCCAGCGTGGCTCCTACAAAGGCGGTACTGAATATTGCCAGCTCACCGATATTGGGCAGGTACATTATGTTGAGGTACGACGACATGATGATGTTACCGCTCACCCATGCCAGCAGTGCCAATGCGCCGCCGTTGACGGCAGCCACACCCGTGGCTATGCCATCGATACCGTCGGTGAGGTTCGACGCATTACTCACAGCGGTAACTATCAGTATCACTATTGTAACATATATTATCCATGCGTAGTTCTCAGCCCAGTCGCCCATCCACGACACCAACCATGTGTAGTCAAATTCATTGTTCTTGACAAACGGAATAGTGGTCTTCAGCGGCTCCTTGATGTCGGGGTGGAAGGTTATCAGCAGGCCTACGGCAAGTCCCAGCAGCACCTGTCCTATCACTTTGTACTTGCCCGGCAGACCGGCTTTGCCGCGGGTCTTCTTCAGGTAGTCGTCCAAGAAACCCACCATGCCCATCCACAGCGTGGTGCCGAGCATTATTTGAACATACACGTTGTCAAGCTTGGCAAACAGCAGCGTGGGCACTATGATTGCGGCCAGAATCAACAATCCTCCCATCGTCGGGGTCTTGGCTTTCTGCTCGGCACCCTCAAGACCCAATTCTGCACGCACCTCATCCATCATCCCCAGCTTGTTCTTCAGCCATTTAATGAAAGGCTTGCCGAGTACAAGCATGATAAACAAAGCCGTCACAATGCTCGCACCAGACCGAAATGAGATGTACTCAAAAACACCCGTTCCGGGGACGTGCAGGCTTTCATGCAACCAGTGAAACAGATAGTATAGCATATTTCTTAATCCTATTTTCTAATTCCTAATTCTTTCTCCAGTTCCTCAACATCATCGAAGTGGCTACGCACACCGTTCACCTCCTGGTAGGTCTCATGTCCCTTGCCTGCCACCAGCACTATGTCACCCTCTTTGGCCATCATGCAGGCTGTGCGTATGGCCTGCCGGCGGTCGGTGATGCGCACCGTGTGGCACAATTGCTGGGGCGTGAGGCCCGACTCCATCTCATCCAATATGACATCGGGGTTCTCCGTGCGCGGATTGTCGCTTGTCAGGACAACCTTGTCGCTGCCTTCGGCGGCTATCTGCGCCATCTCCGGCCGCTTGGTACGGTCGCGGTCACCACCACAGCCTACCACAGTGATGAGCAACTGCGACTGTCGGCGAATGCCATCGATGGTCGAGATGACATTCTGCAGAGCATCGGGCGTATGAGCATAGTCCACAATGCCCGTGATACCACGTCCGTTGACATACTGGAAGCGCCCCGGAGCAGCCTCCAGCGCACTCAGTATACGCAACGCCTCACCTTTCTCCACACCGCAAAGCACAGCGGCGCCATAGATAGCCATTAGGTTGTAGGCATTAAACTTGCCTACAAGACGGCACCACATCTCGCTGCCGTCAACCACGAGGTGCATACCCTCGAAAGTGTTCTCCAATATCTTGCAACGGTAGTCGGCATCATGCTGCAAGCCATAGGTGTGAACTTCGGCCTTGGTGTTCTGAACCATGACGCGCCCGTTCTTGTCGTCCACATTCACCAGCGCCCATGCTTCCTTGTCGAGACCGTCGAAGAAGCCTTTCTTGGCAGCTATGTAGTTGGCCATAGTCTTGTGGAAGTCCAAATGATCGTGTGTGATATTACTGAAGATGGCTCCTGCAAAACGTACGCCGGCTATGCGATGCTGCACCACGGCGTGACTGCTCACTTCCATGAAGGCGTAGCCGCATCCGGCATCCACCATGCGGCGCAGCAGCTGGTTCAGTTCCAGCGCGTCGGGGGTGGTGTGGCCTGTGGGCAGTTCCTCTTCGTCAATCTTGTTCACTATAGTGGAGACCAGTCCCACATGGTAGCCCAGCTGACGGAACATCCTGTGCAGCAGGGTCACCGTGGTGGTTTTGCCGTTGGTGCCTGTGATACCTACTAGCTTCAACTGCTCGGATGGATGACCGTACCAGTTGGCGGCCATCAGACCCAGTGCCTTGCTGCTGTCAGCCACCTTTACGTAGACAACACCTTCCGCCATACTCTCCGGCAACTCCTCGCACACCACCGCCACAGCACCTTTCTCAACAGCACCGGCAATGTAGCTGTGACCGTCAACCTTGGTACCACGCTGTGCAACGAAGAGGGTGCCTGTGCCGACCTTGCGCGAGTCAAACTGGATGTCCTTAACATCTACATCCTTCGCGCCCAGCACCTCGGCCTCAATCCCTTTTATTATATCCTTTAATATCATCTATTATATCTATCTTTTCTATCATGTCTATCTCAACTCCAACACCACTGTCATCCCACTATTCGCCGCTTGGTTGGCCTGGGGGCTTTGCGAGCGCACCTTGCCATAACCGTTCACCTTCACCTTATATCCTTCCTCGTGCAGCAGGGCTATGGCGTCCTTGGCTGTCATGCCGTAACAGTTAGGTACCCTACCGCTGATTGGCTTGTATGGCACATAATGCCCTTTTGTAGAGTCGGTAGCTGCCACGTAGCTGACCCAGGTGGTTGCACTGTCAGTCTCCTCATACGGCAGCCTGAGCTTCTTGTACAGTGCTTTTATGTCACGTTCCCTGCCCTTGGTCAGCGCGGGACGCTGCTGCGTCATGGCACTGTCATCCTCCAAACGTGGCCACACGCTCTTCACGCCGCCGTTGCTCAGGCCCTTGTCCACAGCCACAACACAGTCACTGATGGTCTTGAAGACAACGGCTGCCTGACGTCCGTAGACGGGTATGTTCTCAAGCATCACCAGACATGTGTAGCGCGGGTTTTCTGAGGGGAAGAAGCCAGCGAACGAAGCATTGTAACGCCTCATGTTCGAGTAGCTGTGCACCGCCGTGCCAGTCTTACCGGCGATACCATAGGTAGTGTTCTTGATATTGTTGCCGGTACCGTTCTCCACAACGCCTTCCAGCATGTCATGCATCAGCGCCGCTGCACGCTTGTCGCACATGTTGGCATTGAGCACCACGGGCTTTATCTCTGTCGTTTTACCCTCTTTGTCGATTATGGCCTTGCAGAACAATGGCTTCACCATACGGCCGCCTGCACCCAAACCATTATAGAAGGTCAACAACTGTAACGCCGACACGCGTGTTGAGTAGCCATAGCAGAAGTTCAAGAAGTCACGGTTCGAGCGGTGCAGGTCGTTGACATAAGTCTTGTACTCCGGCGCATTAACGTCGGGGTTTATTTTGCCGTAGGGGAACATACGCTCCACACGGTGGCGCAAGGTATCGCGACGATGATTATAGTAGCGCCAGCCGAGGTCACTCATACCCACGTTCGACGACTGCTCCATCACTTGCTTCAGTGTCAGCGAATCCCATCCGCCGTGATCATCCTTGATCTCACCGTTCACTCCACCAAAGTTCTTGTATCGTGCCGGCAGGCGCATGGTGGTGTCTATCTGCACCTCGGGGTCACCAAGGATGGCGGTGAGGATGACGGTCTTAAAGGTGGAGCCTGGCTCATAGACATCGCTCACAGCGATGTTGCGGTCGCGTACTTCCAAGTACTCATGGGCGGCGGTGTCCACTGCCAGGTTGACGCATGCCAGCATATAGCCAGTGCTCATCTCCATGAGCATGGCGCATCCGGCAGTGCCGCCATACATATTAAGGGCTTTGCGCAGCGATGCCTCGGCGATGTCCTGGTAGCGGGTGTCTATTGTCGACACAATGCTGCTGCCGTCTATACGGCGCTGCAGCACTATGGTGTCAATCGTGGTGGTATCGGTGCGCTGGGCCACCTCCTTGCGTGCGTAAGGCTCGTCGGGGAGCCATATACCTTTGGTGAGGCGGCGGCAGTTGAGCAGACCGTCCTGTCCGCGCAGTATGCTGTCATAGTAGCCTTCCAGGCCTGTGTATGAACCACTCTCCTTGCGGTTGCGGAAACCTATTGTGTTGCCGGCCATGTTGCCGTAGATGTGGGCACGCACCTGATGCACCACACTCTGGCCGTCGACCTGACGCACCACGGCGCGGCTCCAGCCCGGCAGACGTGTAATCTGCAGCCACACCGAGTAGGGCACATCCCTTTGCACCAGGAAGCAGCGGCGGGGTCGCTCCTTGGCGCGCTCCACGGCGATGCGCTCGCGGTAGTAAGAGGCCGTACGGCCCGGCATGGCGTCGGCGAGCATCAGGCACAGCGTGTCGAGGTAAAGGTTGAAATTGCTGTCTACCACAGGGCCACTCTCCACAGGGTTGCCCTTCTTGTCGTACTTCACATTGCCACGTTCATCAACTTCCAACCTATTGTGCAAGTCCAGGTACAGGTCGCACTCGGTCACCGTGGTAGCCAGTATTTTGCCGTCGCTGGAGTATATATTGCCACGTCGCGCGGGGTCGCTGCGCAGGCCCGCCTCACGGCGAACTCCGAGAGCGCGCCACTCATCGCCGTGCACAATCTGTATGTCCACCATGCCCCACACTATGGCCGCCCCAACACCCAGTGTGAGCAGCAGATAGAGCACCATGGGCCCGCGCGTCATGCACTTGTCGTTATTATCTTCCTTATTCTGCACTATATAATAATATGTACTATATCTAAACTATTAAGTTCACAACTCATACGGCGGTCCGGCAGTGATACCCACACCAGTCTCCTTCAAATCCTCAGCAATCTGCGACATCTTCACGTTCTGCTGGTACTGCTTCTGCATCTGTATACGCTGTTCGCGCAGGTAGTTGATACGCTCCTCGGTGGCCGCCTTGTCGCGGCTCATATTCTCTATGCGGTAACGGTTGCCGATTATGAGCAACAGATAGAAGAGGCAGAGTAGCAGCAGCGGTATCTGGCGCAACACCAACTTGTCGGCCAGCAGGTCGCCGCCAAGCACACGTCCTATGCCGCGCGCCGCCTTGTCGCCGCGGCCGCTGTGGCGGGGCTTCTTGGTCTCGGCAGCGGTGGCCTCCGTCGTCACATCCTCGACGACGGCTTCCTCGCGCGGAGCCTCAAGACCCTCTTCCACGACCTTTTCTTTGCTCTCTCTGAATTTATTACCCATCTTAATCTTTATCCTTTATCCATTAACCTCCACCTTCTCCGCCACCCGCAGCCGTGCACTGCGAGCGCGGCTGTTCGCTGCCACTTCCTCGGCCGTGGCGGCGGTGCTCACCCGCTGGTGCAGGGGCGCCAGCGGGTTGCCGTAGAAATCCTTCTCCACCACACCCTCGAAGTTGCCGGCACGCATAAAGTTCTTCACCAGACGGTCTTCGAGCGAGTGGTAGCTTATCACCGCCAGCCGTCCGCCAACGGGCAGCAGCTCCGCGGCCTGCACGAGCATCTCGCGCAGAGCGTCAAGCTCGCCGTTCACCTCTATGCGCAAGGCTTGGAACAGCATAGCCAAGTACTTGTTCTCCATCTTATGCGGCAGGTGATGGCTCACGGCCTCCTTAAGGTCGCCAGTGGTAACTATCTCCTTCTCGCCGCGGGCTCTCACTATGGCCTTGGCCATCTGGCGCGCGTTGGGCAGCTCGCCGTAGAGCTTCAGTATGCGTGCCAGGCTCTCCTCGTCGAGGCCGTTCACCAAGTCGCGAGCCGTGGTGTCGCCGCGCCTGTCCATGCGCAGATCCAGCTCGCCTTCGAAGCGCGTCGAGAAGCCGCGCTCGGCCACGTCAAACTGATGGCTGCTGACGCCGAGGTCGGCCAGCAAGCCGTCGATGCGGCGCACACCGTACAGCCGCAGGTAATTCTTCAGGTAGCGGAAGTTCTCGCCGATGAGCATGAAGCGCGGGTCGTCGATAGCATTCTGCCGCGCCTCCTCGTCCTGGTCGAATGCATAGAGACGCCCGTCGGCACCGAGACGCTCCATGATGGCACGCGAATGGCCGCCGCCCCCGAAGGTCACGTCCACATACGTGCCGTCGGGGCGGACGTTCAGGCCGTCCACCGCCTCGCTTAGCATCACGGGTCTATGGTATTCATTTGGCATCTGCATCAACCGGCTTTGCGCCAAGCAGCTCCTCTGCACGCTGTGCATAGTCGCCGCCGGCCTCGTTCATACGGTCGTAGGCCTTACGGTCCCAGAGCTCGATGAACTTGCCAGTCGATTGCAGCACCACCTCCTTGGCCTCGGCCACCACAGCCTTCTGCTCGGCGGGTATCAAGAGCCGGTCATTGGTGTCCAACTCGATGATATTGCCCTCAGTCAGCTTGCGCAGCAGGTCGCGGTCCTCGCGGCGGTAAGGATTAAGCATTGCCTGGAGTTTCTCCACTTCCTCCCTAAAACTGGCGTAAGTCCACAGCTCCAAACACTCGGCATAGACACTCTGGCGTATCACGAAACGTCCGTCCATACGCTCAGCGGGAGCACCCGCCTCCAACTGCCTCTTCAAGGCAATTGGGAACTTGAAGCGACCGTTCGAGTCCACCTTACAGTATTCTTTTCCAAGTATTAAGGCCATTTTTACCTACAATATTTCAGGTTGTAAAATTACGAAGAAAATCCCAAATACTGCCAAAAAAATCCTTTTTTTGTTTTTTTTAACCAATTTATGTTGTTCATAACCCTTAACGCAACTTCTGCAAAAAAGTTTCATTTCGGCGGAAATATTTTTATACACCACTGATAATCAGACACACCAACCCACCGGCTCCGCCCTCCTGCCACAGCCTCCCTCCCCCCAGTCCATTGTTGATAAAAAACCGGCGCACCGCCCCTACGCACCCTCTCCGACTCCTCTCCGTACCCTCTCCGACTGTTCGCCGCTTGTTCACCGGTTGTTTTACGATATTAACCGTAGAACAATCGGTAATCAACCGGCGATATAGCGGAGGGGAGACGGAGAGGGGGCGACGAAACGGCGGAAAAAGTTGCCAATTGCGACACTTTTTCTTTGCCATATCAAGGAAAAGTTGTATCTTTGCACATTGGTATTACACGCGAAAACAATTAATAAAAACAAATAATACAATGAAAATTCGCACTTTAATCGTAACAATGGCCCTCGCGCTGATGTTGCCCACGGCAGCCCGCGCCGACGAGGGAATGTGGCTCCTGTCACTGATTGGAAAGAACTACAACGACATGCAGAAGCAGGGCTTCAAGCTGACGCCCGAGGACATCTACAGTGTCAACCAGAGCTGCCTGAAGGATGCCATCGTGGGCCTCGGCAACGCCGGCTCCCCGTTCTGGCATTTCTGCACTGGTGAGATCATCAGCGGCAAGGGCCTGGTGAGCACCAACCACCACTGCGGCTACGGCAAGCTGCAGGAGCACTCGACCGTGGAGCACGACTACCTGCGCGACGGCTTCTGGGCCTACTCGCTGGAGGAAGAGCTGCCCAACCCCGGCCTGACGGCCTCGATACTGGTGCGCATGGAGGATGTCACCAAGAAGGTGCAGGAAGCCTTGAGCGACGACATGAGCGAAGGTGACCGTGCCGAGGCCATCAAGAAGGTGTGCGCCGAGATTGAGGAGGAGGCAGTGAAGGACACCAAATACGCCGCCAAGGTGAAACCCATGTTCAACGGCAATCAGTTCTTCCTCTTCGTCCACATCATCTACAAGGACGTCCGCCTTGTAGGCGCTCCCCCTTCGTCGATGGGCAAGTTCGGCGGCGACACCGACAACTGGTCGTGGCCCCGCCACACTTGCGACTTCAGCCTGTTCCGCATCTACACCGACAAGGAGGGCAACCCCGCCGAGTACAGCAAGGACAACATCCCCCTCAGCCCGAAGCGCCACCTGAAAGTGAGCGCCGGCGAACTGAAGGACGGCGACTTTGCCATGGTAATGGGCTTCCCCGGCACCACCGACCACTTCCTCACCAGCTACGGCCTGGAGGAGACCATGAACATTACCAACAAGCTGCGCTATGAGATTCGCACTGTGAAGATCAACATCCTGCGCGAAGAGATGGCCGCTTCACAGGCCACGCGCATCAAATACGCCTCGAAGTACGCCAGCTGCTCGAACTACTGGAAGTACAGCAACGAGCAGAACAAGGCCCTGAAGGCCCTGAACACCATGGGCCTGAAGAAGGAGCTCGAGAAAGAGTACAGCGAGTGGGCCCGCCACCACGCCCCGAAGTACGGCAAGGCCCTCGACCTTATCGAAAAGGGTTATGCCGACCGTGCCAAGAGCGAGGAGACCTTCATGTATGTGACGGAAGGCCTGATCACCGGCTCCGAGGCTTTGATGTTGGCCGTACGCCTGGGCAACAGCCTCAAGAGAGACCTGGAAAACGACAAGAACGCCGACCTGAGCCGCTATGAGAACTACGCTGCAGGCTTCTTCAAGGACTATGACGAGCAGGTGGACCGCCGCCTCACGGCAGCCCTCTTCGGATACGTCTACGCCCACATCAACCCCGACGTGTGCCCCGATTTTCTCAAGGCAGCACAGAAGAAATACAAAGGCGACTGGGAGCGCTACGCCAACGACCTCTACGACAAGAGCATCTTCGCCAACGAAGAGAAGGTGGGCCAGTTCATGCACAAGCCCAATCTCAAGCAGCTGCAGAAAGACCCCATGATGGCTGCCGGCAATGAAGTCTGGGAACTGTACTTCAACCTTGACGAAAACGTATCGCAGGAGAGCAGGGACGGCTTGCAGCGCGGCATACGCGACTTCACCGACGGTGTGCTGCAGATGAACAAGGGCAAGAAGCTCATGTCGCCGGACGCCAACTCGACCATAAGACTTACCTACGGCAACGTCAAGAGCTATGAGCCCAAGGACGGCGTGGACTACCGCTACTACACCACCATGAAGGGCATAATCGAGAAAGAGGACCCCGAGAACAGCGAGTTCAACGTGCCGGAGCGCCTCAAGAAACTCTATTATGCCAAGGAGTTCGGCCCCTACGCCAACAAGAATGGTGAGATGCCTACCTGCTTCATCACCAACAACGACATCACAGGCGGCAACAGTGGCTCGCCGGTCATCAACGGCAAGGGCGTGCTCATCGGACTGGCCTTCGACGGCAACAGTGAAGCCATGAGCGGCGACATCGACTTCGAGGAGAACCTGCAGCGCTGCATCTGCCTCGACAGCCGCTACATGCTCTGGGTCATCGACATCTATGCCGGCGCCAAGAACCTCATTGAGGAAATGGATATTGTGAGATAATGAAACAGGTACAGCGACAGCAACTGCAGCAGAAACTATCGCCTCAGCAGATTCAGCTGATGCGACTGCTGCAGTTGCCTGTCACTGAACTGGAGCAAGCTATAAAAGAAGAGATAGAGAAGAACCCTCTGCTCGACGCCGAGGTGCAGGACGAACTGCCGTTGCCGCAGGCCGACAACCGCTCGGACTGGGACTCGGACGAGGACGAGGGGTTCGACTACGACTACCGCGAGCATCTGGAGAACGACCCCAACGAGGCGCGACGCGAGTTCGTGGTCAGAGACAGCTACTCGTCGACAGAGCGTCTGATGCAGCAACTCTCGCTGCGGCCGCTTACTGAACGTCAACAGAAGATTGCCGCCGAACTGGTAGGCACGCTTGACGATGCAGGCTACCTTGGGCGCGACTTGGCACTGGTGACCAACGACCTGGCTTTCCGGCAAGGCATTGAGGCCTCGCAAGAGGAGGTGGAGGAGGTGCTGCATATCGTGCAGAGCCTCGACCCGGCAGGCATTGGGGCGCGCAACCTGCGCGAATGCCTGCTGCTACAGTTGGAGCGCGACGGCGGCAACGACATAGCCACAACAATAGTGCGCGATCATTTCGACGACTTCGCCAACCACCGCTATGAACACATACGCCAGAACTTAGGCATCAGCGACAAAGAGCTTGACGAGGCGGCGGAGACAATACGCAGCCTCAACCCCAAACCGTTAGGCTCGGACAACGAGGACGACGACACTGCGGCATACGTGACACCGGACATCGTGCTCACGCAACATGACGGACAGCTGAACTTCTACCTCAACGACAACCACCTGCCAAAACTGAGCCTCAACACCTACTACACCGACATGCTGGCGGCCATGGAGAAAGAGGGCGGCGACAAGGAGACACTGCGCTTCCTGCGCACCAAACAGAGCGATGCCCAAGGCTTCATAGACCTACTGCAACAGAGGCACGACACTATAACACGCGTGATGCGATATATCGTGAAGCACCAACGGAAGTTCCTGCTCACCGGCAACAGCGACCTGATGGTGCCACTGCGCCAACGCGAAGTGGCCGAAGCCACGGGACTTGACATAAGCACTGTGAGTCGTATGGCCAACAGCAAGTACCTGCAGACCGATTTCGGCACCATACCACTCAAGGAATGCTTCTCGAAGGGTATGTCCACTGACGACGGAGAGGAAGTTGCTGTTGACACCATCAAGCAGTGCCTCTCCGACGCCATCGAAAAAGAGGATAAGCACGCACCACTGTCGGACGACGCTCTGGCCAAGCTCTTCAACGAGCGAGGGCTGCCGATAGCACGCCGCACGGTAGCAAAATATCGCGAACAGTTGGGCATACCGGTGGCGCGACTGCGACGCATAGTGATATTGTTGCTGATAGTGCTCGGCGCCGGCAGCGCTTCGGCACAGATGTCATATTACGACAGTATCATAGCCGCACGTCTGGCAAAGGCAGCAAAGCTAGAGCAAACGGCTACACCTACACATGCCAAGAATACGGCCAAGAAAACGGAAGACAAGGCCAAACCGAAAAAGGACAAAGTGGAATCGCAGCAGAGTCCAAAGACAATTGAGCCAGTACCTGCGGTCGCAGGAGCAGCATACATGGTGCCACTATGGTACGATGCTTTCCCGAGCTCCCGTGTGAATCCTCACGGACGTACCAAGGTAGACATGCTGCCTGACGAGATAAACATAATGCTCATAACAGACACCTCGGAGTTCTGTTTCCCTGTTAAAGACGCCAAAACGAGCCCTTACGGGTGGCGCTGGAAACGTGGACACCACGGTGTAGACATACGGCTGAGAACTGGAGATCCCATACATGTAGCATTCGGCGGCACTGTGCGCATAGCCGGACGTATGGGCGGCTACGGCAACTGCGTTGTGGTGCGTCATCCCAACGGGCTGGAGACACTATATGGACACCTGTCGAAGATAAACGTCAGGCACGGCCAACATGTGGCGGCAGGCGAGGTGATAGGGCTCGGCGGCAGCACTGGCAACAGCACAGGGCCGCACCTACACTTCGAGTGTCGCTTCCTATACCAGCCTTTCGACCCGGAATGGATACTCGACTTCAACAACTACACGTTGCGTACACGCCGCCTCCACCTCGACAAGAGCTACTTCGGCATACGCCAGCCCCGAAAAGGCGAAGACCTGGAATACAAAGCCGACGAAAGCAAGATACGTGAAAGCAAGAAAAACCGCAAATCGCAGGCCACAACAATAAACCACAAAGACTTTTAGACATGATTGGAAAGAAGACCAACCTGTCGGACTACGACCCCAAGGCTGTGCCCGACGCCAGCAAATACAGCATCGGCGTGATTGCCGCCGAATGGAACCCCAGCGTTACCGACGCCATGCTCAAGGGTGCCGTGGACACCCTGCGAGAAAACGGCATCAAGGAAGACAACCTCATAGTAAAGCGTGTGCCGGGCACATACGAACTGCCCTATGCGGCGGAATGCATGTTGGCCAACAACAAGATGCTTGACGCCGTAATATGCATCGGCTGTGTGATACAGGGCGAGACGCGCCACTTTGAGTTCATCTGCCAGGCAGTGTCCCAGGGGCTCGTCAATGTATCGCTCAAACATGGTCGTCCCGTCATCTTCAGCGTGCTCACCACCAACACCATGGAGCAGGCCCTCGACCGTGCCGGCGGCAAACACGGCAACAAAGGCGTGGAGGGCGCCGTGACAGCAATCAAGATGTGCCAATATTCAGACGAATGCGCGTAATATTCTTCGGCACTCCCGACTTTGCAGTTGAGAGCCTGGATGCAATCATGCAGTCGAGCCACGAAGTAGCCGCCGTGGTCACTGTGCCTGACCGGCAAGCCGGCCGCGGCCAGAAGGTGATATACAGCGCCGTGAAGGAATATGCCATGGCACACCAGCTACCCCTGCTGCAGCCAGAGAAACTTCGCGACCCCAACTTCCTTGCGGCGTTGACAGAGTACCACGCCGATGTATTTGTAGTGGTGGCTTTCCGCATGCTGCCCGAAGCGGTATGGAACATGCCTCCGCATGGCACATTCAACCTGCATGCCTCACTGTTGCCTCGCTACCGTGGTGCAGCCCCCATCAACTGGGCCATCATCAACGGCGAGCGTGAGACCGGCGTCACCACCTTCCTCCTCAACCACAACATTGACGAGGGCGCCATCCTCATGCAAGAGAGCACCCCCATAGCCGACAACGAGACAGCTGAAAGCCTCCATGACCGTCTGGCGGAAATGGGGCGCACACTCGTGGCACGTACCCTTGACGGCATGGCGGCAGGCACAATCACCCCTACGCCACAAAAAGGTATCCCCTGCCCCGCCCCAAAGATATTCAAGGAAGACTGCCGCATTGATTTCAGCCGCACCTCAGAGGAAGTTGACCGCTTCGTGCGCGGCCTGTCTCCCTACCCTGCAGCAACCATGACGCTAATCAATCCGAAAGGCGAGGAAGTGCCCTTTAAGATATACTCCGTGCAACCCCTTGTAGAAAGCCACAGCAACCCCTGTGGCACACTGATTTGTGACGGAAAAAGGGTACTAAAAACGGCGACAGCGAACGGATTTGTGCAAATTTGCGAGCTGCAAATGGCTGGAAAAAAGAAAAATAGCGTTGAAGACTTCCTTAGAGGCAATCCGCTAACAGACTGGAAATCAGCATAGTTTTCTTTACGGTGCAAAAAAAGTTAAAAATAATCAAAAAAAAATTTGCACAAATCAAAAAAATATTCATACATTTGCAGCGAAAATAAAAACCAATCATTATTAACATTTTAACACAAAACATTATGAACAAAACCGAACTTATCAATGCAATGGCCGAGAAGACCGGCATGACCAAAGTCGCCGCCAAGGCCGCCATGAACGCCTGCTTCACCAGCATCCAGGAGCAGTTGTGCAAAGGCCAGAAGGTTAGCCTCATCGGCTTCGGAACCTTCAGCGTTGTCGAGCGCAAAGCCCGCATCGCCAAGAACCCGCAGACCGGCGCGAAAGTGAAAGTGCCCGCCAAGAAGGTCGCCAAGTTCAAAGCTGGCAGCAACCTGCTCGTCAAGAAGGCCGCTAAGAAAGTCGCTAAGAAAAAATAAGGCTTTCTAATTACTAAAGAGATGAGGGTGTCCCCAACAGGACACCCTCTCTTTTTTTACTCTCCATACAAGTGTGGCAACGGTGGCGTTAAGAGTTTTTAACGTAATTATGTTATAAAGTGTGAAATAATATGACTATCTTTGCAAATCTTTTCACACCAGCCTATGGCGTGATATAGATAGTTTATGCAATGAAAAAGAATAGGATAGGAATGATAGGCAGCGGCAGCTGGGCCACTGCAATAGTCAAAATACTGCTCGAGCGGGAGGGCCGTGAGGTAAACTGGTGGGTACGAAGCAACGTAACACGTGAAAAAATCATCGCCGAAGGCTACAATCCGCGCCACCTGCCGGATGCCCGTCTTGACGCGACGCGTATGCACGTAAGCACTGACCTACAGGCTGTGATTGCCAACAGCACATATCTGCTGTTGGCCGTTCCTTCGGCCTACCTGCACGAGGTGCTCAAAACGCTGCCGCGCGATGTTTTTCATGGCAAAAAAATAGTTTCTGCCATCAAAGGCACTATCCCCGACTGCTGCCTCAGCGTATCCTCATATCTAAGAGAATGCTTCGGCGTCAGCCGCAACGCCATCTGCGTGGTCAGCGGCCCCTCGCACGCCGAAGAGGTATGCCACGAGATGCCCACATTCCTCACCTTTGCCTCGTCTAACATCGTCCTCGCCGACGAGATGGCCTGCATGCTGCGCTGCAGCTACCTGCACACTGCCACTACCACTGACATCGACGGCGTGGAACGCTGCGGCCTGTGCAAGAACATTTACGCCATTGCCGCCGGCCTTTGCCAAGGCCTCGACTACGGCGACAACCTGAACGCCGTGCTCACCGCCGCCGCCATGCGCGAGATGCACAACCTGCTCGACCACAGCCTGCCGTGCCCCGACCGCAATATCTACGACAACTACTATATGGGCGACCTCGTCGTCACCTGCTGGTCACGCCACAGCCGCAACCGCGCCCTCGGCGAAGCGGTGGCACGCGGCGAACGCCCCGCCGACGTCTTTGCCCGCACAGGCTCCGTGGCCGAAGGCTACTACTCGGTGAAAAACCTGCACCAGATAGCCTGCGAATACAGCCTGCAGCATGTGGTCCCGATTGCCGAGGCCGTGTACAACATCCTCTACAACGGCGCCAACCCCGACAGCACTGTCAAACAACTAATCGACACTGTCTTCTGATGGACTCCTTCGACGACATACGCCCCTACACCGACACCGAACTGCCCAGCGCCCTGCAGCGCATTGCCGACTGGGAACTCTTCCCGCAGATCATGCGCTTCATCTACCCAGACATCGCCATCGACGAAGCACGCCGCCGCCTGCTGGCCACACGCAGCGTGCACCAGTTCCAGGCCACCTTCATGAACGACGCCATACGCCGCATCGTCAAGGAGACCACCGACGGCTTCACCTTCAGCGGCCTGCACCACCTGCGGCGCGGCGTGCCATACCTCTTTGTCTCCAACCACCGCGACATTACCCTCGACGCCTTCCTGCTGCAGCACCTGCTCATGGAGCACCGCGGCACCACCTCGCACATAGTCTTCGGACAGAACCTGCTTTCAATCCCCATCATGGAAGTGCTCTTCCGCAGCAACAAGCTCATCCGCATGGAACGCGGCGGCACCCCGAGGGCTTTCTACAACAGCCTGCACCACCTGTCTGACTATCTCAACCACCTCGTCGCCGACGAGCGCCAGTCGGTATGGATAGCCCAGAAGAACGGCCGCGCCAAGGACGGCTGCGACACCACGGCGCCCGCTATGATAAAGATGCTCACCCTCGGCGGCAAAGGCGACCCGATGCAGACCCTCGCCGACCTGCACATAGTGCCGCTGTCGATAAGCTACGAGTGGGACCCCTGCGACGTGATGAAAGCCAACGAGCTGATGCAGAGCCAGCACGGCAGCTACACCAAAGCCCCTGACGAGGATCTTCGTTCGGTGGTCAGCGGCATCATAGGCCCCAAGGGACATGTGCACCTCACCATAGGGGCTCCGCTGAAGCCTCGCGAACTGCAGCCGCCGTCAGGCGTGGACCTTGCCGACCATGTGGCCGCGCTGCTCGACCGACGCATACAGCACGGCTACAAACTGATGCCCACCAACTTCGCCGCCTACACCCTTGTCACGGGTCGTCGCCTGCCGGCACACTACACGCAGCGCACCCTCGACCGGCTCAAGGCGCGCACATCAGGCCTTCAGCCTGAGGCTCAGCGCCTTCTGCTCGAAGCCTACGCCAATCCCGTAATGGCCGTACGGCGATAGGCGCTAATTTCCAGCACTTTTCTGCATCCTCACCGTACCCGCTCCGTACCCGCTCCGTACCCGCTCCGACTGTTCACCGGTTGTTCTACGGTTTTTGGTCGGAGGGAATACGGAGCGGAGTCGGAGCGACACCGAGGAAATTATGCAAAGAAACGCTCGTCGAAGCCGAGCAGGTAGACCCTGCCCGTGGCGCGGGTGAAGGCTGTGTAGAGCCAGCGCAGGTAGTCGCGCCCCAGCGGCTGGTCGGGCGGCAGGAAGCCCTGGTCGATGATTACCGTGTCCCATTGGCCGCCCTGCGTCTTATGGCAGGTGAGGGCGTACGAGAACTTGACCTGCAAGGCATTAAAGAAAGGGTTGCGGCGAAGCTCACGCACACGGTCGGCCTTGTGCGGAAGGTCGGCATAGTCCTCCATGACGGCGCTGTATAGGCGCTCCTGCTCCTCGGCAGTGAGCGACGGCGACTCACTGTAAAGCGTCGAGAGCAGCAACTTGCAGTCGCGCTCCTGCTCGTCGGGATAGTCCACGAAACGCAGCGTGGCGTCAGCGAAACGGAAACCGTAGAGCTCCTGTACATTGCGCACGCCAAGCACCTCCACGATGTCGCCGTTGGCGATGAAACCTATGCTGCTGTCGCTGTCGAGCCAGAAGTAGTTGTTTTTCACCACCATCAGGTAGTCGCCGGCATTGACCTCCTGCTCACGGAAGAGGACACTGTTGCGCACACCCTGGTTGAAGAGGTTGGCGCGCTTGTTGCTGCGCGTGACAATGACGACCTCCTCCTGCCGGTGGTCGCCATACTCGCGATAGAGGGTATCCATCAGGGCGGTGCCGGCGAGGTTGACGACATCGTCGGCCTCCGTGAATAATGGCATTTTAACCTCATCTGCCCCCGACATTACGGCAATCTGCTCGCGGATGGACGTGGCATTGGCAAGGATGCCGGATAGGCTTTGCTGGCGCACCACTTCGGTGAGCTCATGGGGCGTCACGCTGAGGGCGAAAGCCGAGGAGAGGTAGCGCTCGTCGAGGGCGGGGCTTTCGCTCTGGCCGACCGGCGGTAGCTGTGCGGTGTCGCCTATAAGCATCAGGCGGCAATGGTTGCCGTCGTAGACATAGTCCACCAAGTCCTCCAGCAGACTGTGTCCGCGCGCCACGGGCTCGACGCCGATCATCGACGCCTCATCGACGATGAACAGTGTGTGGCTGTGCTTGTTGACGGCGCGGACGGTGCGCACGGCCCCCGAAGCATCGGTGGCCGTCATGTAGATTTTCTTGTGGATGGTGAACGCCTGGCGTCCGGAATAGCCCGAAAGCACCTTGGCGGCACGACCGGTAGGCGCCAGAAGGACGCAATTGACGCCGAGTTGAGGCAGCGTCTGGATGAGGGCGGATACAAGTGAAGTCTTGCCCGTGCCGGCATAGCCGCGCAGGAGCATTGCCGAGCGAGGGTCGGAGTCGTAGAGGAAGCGCGACATAAGGGCACAAGCAACCCGCTGCCCGTCGGTAGGATTGTGCGGGAAGCGGGATAGTATGAGCTTTGTAACTGACTGCTCTACGTCGCGGAGAGCCACAGCGTTATTCAGCGACAGGAGCTGCCGCGGGGGCCTCGTTCTGCTGTACGGGGCTGTAGTCCGAAGTATTGGTAACCTCTGTCTTCATGGGGTCGGCAGCACCGCTGTGCGACATGGAGATGGAGATTGTGGCGGCCAGACAGAGGGCAACCAGGATACCGGCGAGCCACCAAGTGGCTTTCTCTATGAAGTCGGCCGACTGGCGAGCACCGAGTACCTGCGTAGGAGCCGAGAAGTTGGCAGCAAGACCGCCGCCTTTGGAATTCTGTACCAACACGACGAGTGCGAGAAGCACGCAGACGATGAGAATGAGGATTACGATAAACGTGTACATTTTACTTCTTTTAGATATATGTTTATTTACCTTTTATTAACGTTTCCAAATGGGAAATTCGGGCTGCAAAATTACTACTTTTTTCGGGATTGTGGACCAATAAATTTTCATAAATAGCCCGAGCCTGCTCATAATAGCCTTGGTCCTCAAGGATAACGGCAAGAGTTTCAGTACCTAACGTCTCGTCCGGCTGTATACTTTTTTTATCGTCGTGCACTTCCAGCCGTGGTGCTTCCTGGGCCTTTTGCACCTCCTCGGCGGGACCTGCATTGAGGAAATTGGAGAGGATGACACTCTTGGGGGCAGTCTTGAAAGAGACCTCTTGGAAAGTATTTATCTCGTTGAATATATCTGACGAAGGAGCTTCGTTGGCACTGGTCACACGGTTAAGCAAAGCGTCAAGCATCGAACTGTCACACATGGCCAACATGGCGGCACGGCGCTGTTCAGGTGTGTCGAAACCATGTGCATGGTCGGCCAGCAGCGCAAGCACATTGATGACAGAGGAATGCGGGTAACGGTCCTGTATGGCGCGCAGCCAGCCACGGTCCTGCGAAGTGAACTTGGCGGGGTTGCCCAGCATCTCGACAAACTGCTTCTTGTCCATAGGTGTAATCTTTGTGGTTAAAAAGCTATTTTATTATCCGTTTTTTTACGTTCCAATTTATTTCCAATTAACACTTTTTCACTCTCAAAATTGGAAATGCAAATGTACAAATTATTTTTTAAACAGCAAAACACGAATTTATTTTGCCATCATTATAGGCTATTTTTCAATATATTACATCAAAAAAAGTTTTTACGCAAAACATTTTTTGTTCACAATTCAAAAAATATTCGTACTTTTGCAAACTCAAAATTCAAGGGTAAAGACCCCTTGAAACGGCATAAAAAGAACAAAATAAAATTGATGATATGAAGAGAACATTTCAACCCTCGCTGAGAAAAAGAGCCAACAAGCACGGTTTCCGCAAGAGAATGTCTACCGCCAACGGTAGAAAAGTGTTGGCCGCACGCCGCCGCAAAGGCAGAAAAAGACTGACTGTCTCCGACGAGAGATAAGCGGTGAGCCACGCCCGCAGGGCGCGAAAAGAGGCATTAGCCAAAGTATTAAAAGGAGTATCGCGCAGATACTCCTTTTATGTTATACAAAGGAAACAACTATGGGAAGAAGGAACAAAGAGTTGCCGCTGCTGGAGCGCGTGACAATAACCGATGCCGGCGCCGAAGGTATGGCTGTAGCCAAGGTTGACGGCCTGGTTGTGTTCGTGCCGTTCGTGGTACCCGGCGACGTGGTCGACATACAGGTCTACAAGAAAAAGAAAAGCTACGCCGAGGGGCGTGCTGTGAAATTCCACAGCCTGTCGGACAAACGCGTTGAGGCAGCATGCCCCCATTTTGGTGTTTGTGGCGGCTGCAAGTGGCAGACAATGAGCTATGCCGCACAGCTGGAAGCCAAACAGCGTCAGGTGCGCGACAATCTGGAACGGCTGGGCAATGTAGACTGCTCGGGTATGAGACCAATCTGTGGCTCAGAAAATATTTACCACTACCGCAACAAACTGGAGTTCACATTCTCTACACGAGCATGGCACACCAGCCCCGCCGAGCGGCAGGAAGGCGAATGGGGTGCTTTGGGCTTCCACATACCACAACTGTTCGACAAGGTGCTGCCCATAGAGCAATGCGCCCTACAGGCCGACCCGAGCAACGCCATACGCACAGCCGTGCGTGACTACGCCATGGAGCACAGTCTGGAATGCTACGACATACGCAACCATACAGGATATCTGCGCAACTTGATAATACGCAATACGTCGCTGGGGCACTGGATGGTTATTGTGGTCATAGCCGACAGCGACACCTCTCGCCTATTCCCTCTGCTTGAAATGCTGCGCGAACGGTTCCCGCAGATAACGTCGCTGCAATACATTGTGAACACAAAGTTCAACGACTCCTACAGTGACCTTGAAGTTATTACCTATGCCGGAGAAAACCACATCGAGGAGGAGATGGCCGGATGGAATGGGAGCAAACCGCTGCATTATATCATCAACCCAAAATCATTCTATCAGACCAATTCGGCACAGGCGCAACGGCTCTACAGTTTCGTGGCCGAGATGGCGGAACTGAAGCCTACGGACACCCTCTACGATCTATACACCGGCACCGGCACCATAGCGCTGTTCCTTGCCTCACAGGTTAAGAAAGTCGTGGGAATCGAATATGTGGAGGAAGCCATTGCCGATGCTCGCCTCAACGCCGCACGCAACGGCTTTGGCAATACCGTATTCTACGCTGGAGACATGGCCAAGGTACTAACCGCCGACTTCATTGCGGCCAACTGCAGGCCAGACGTAGTGGTGACAGACCCGCCACGGGCCGGCATGCACGAAAAGGTGGTAGAGCAGTTGCTCGAAGCGGCTCCACGCAAAATTGTATATGTCAGTTGCAACCCTGCCACACAGGCGCGCGACCTGCAAATGCTCGCCTCACGCTACGAAGTACGGCGCATACAACCCGTCGACATGTTCCCCCACACACAGCATGTCGAGAACGTGGCCGAACTGGTACGCAAGTGTTAAAAAACAAAAAAAGTTTACCATTATAAAAAAAAGTGTTATCTTTGCATGTTGTTCGTATATAGGGGCAACACGCTTGCGTTAGCTCCAATACCCTATACGACAACGCAATAAGCAAAGATAATAATAATAATAAATACAAACTAACAAATGAAAAAAGTATTATTCAGTCTGTTTTTGGCCCTTACATGCCTGCCCGCATTCGCCCAGATTGATGCTGCCGCACGAATCATTAAGCCAATAGACCTGGTACGATGCACCCCTTACACATGGAACATCACCGGTGAGACCTATGATCACGACACCGTAATCATGGTCACCGACTATCACCCCGACACCGTCTATGTGCTGAATCTCGTTGTTGACTCCAACAACATAGTGAGAGTAAGCGACAGCGTATCGGCCAACTGCGTCTATGTATGGCACGACAGTCTTGTATGGAAGACCGAAGGTACGCACACCGCCACCATCACCAACCCGGATGGCTGCGACAGTGTGTTCACCATCAAGCTGACGCTTCTCAGCGACCACGACAGCGCTATGATAGGAAAAAAGACTGTCTGCGGTAAATACATGAGCCCGTGGGGCACCCTGTTCACACAAGACACTATCATTGATACCGCATACGTCGACAGTGTTTTCGTTGACGAGACCTTGGTACGTACTTGCGACCGCCGCGACAGTTTGATACTTACTGTGAATCCTGTTTATTATGACATTGCCCCCGCTACAGCTAACGGGCTATGCAGCTACAATTGGACATACGGCCAAAACCAGCACATGGTTATCACTGACACCCTCGTGCACATAGACACTTTGAAAACCAAGGGGGCGAAATGCGACAGTGTCGTTAGCATCAAGGTAAATCTGACATTCCACATTGACACCACATACGACATAGTGGTTTGCGACAAATGGACTGCCCCTTGGGACTCCACTTACACTGCAACAAGCATCGTTGTGCATCATGACACCAACGCCCAGAAATGCGTCTACACGGACACTGTAAACCTAACTGTCAACAACAGCTTCAAAGACACCACTTGGGCTCACGACAATCCCCTGGTAACCACTATTGGCTGCTATATAGTATGGGGTGACACCATTATCCGTGCTGCTACCGTTGATACTGTTCTTGCCACACTTAAAGACATTAACACCTGCGACAGTATCGCCGGCATTTCCGTCACCGGCCTCACAAATGTTGAGAACGTCGACACCGCCGTCACACCCTGTGCCAAACCGTACAACTGGAAACCTCTTACCAGAGTGCACACTCTCGACAAAGACACCATCTGCTATGACACTCTTATCGCCGACGGCTGCACCACCTACTACAGCCTTGACCTCCAGTTCGGCGACAGCATCGTAAACGTTGTGCGCCCTGCACGCTGCATCTATGATTCTGTGTATTATGGTCCGAGTAGCAACCGTGTCCGCTACTCCTTCCGCATCAACGACGAGGGCGATACCATTGTCAAGAGATTTACTGGCAACACTTCCCGTCCAACCATCACCGATGCTGACATGGACAATGTCTACGAATACAATGCAACCACACAGTGCTCAACCTACTATAGGCTTACACTTAACATCTTCCCCATCTCCGACCGTAGCTCCTACGACACCGCCGTGGCTTGCAATAAATACATATTTATTAAATACAATAACACAGAACTCACCCACAGCGACGACTACACTTTTGCAGGCGAAGACAGTTATATGGTACCTGGTCCTGCAAGCTATCCCAACAATAACGCCCATAAGCCCAGCAACTGTTACAAGCAAGAATACAACCTCCACCTCACTATCCACAATAGCGATACCAACTACGATAACATAATCGCATGCGACCGTTACACATGGCGCAACGACACCACATACACCACCAATGTTAACATCTCGCGCAGAACTAACGAAACCAACAGTCACGGTTGCAGAACATATAATACACTGAACCTCACCATCAACAAGACTCCCGAGGCGCACATAAACGGTGAATGGATGCTCCAACCCAATGGTAGCACCACCCTTACCGCTACCAGCACCGTGAGTGGTCTCATTTACACCTGGTACAAGAACGGTGTCATGCAGGACGGTCATCCGGAGACCTTTGACATCAACGACAACGGCACCCACGAGAACATAGATATTATGATGACTGCCTCCAACGGCAACGGCTGTCCCGACAGCAACTACATCACTGTGACATTCACCAATATCGGCATTGAGGATGCCGAGGGTTTTGATGTGAATATATTCCCCAACCCCGCCAGCCGTATCGTCAACCTGCGCACCGCCGAGGCCATCGGCAGTGTCATTGTCTACAACGCCATCGGCCAGCAGGTGATGCTCCGCGAGGGCAACGGCAACTCCATGCAACTCGACCTTTACGGTCTTGCCAATGGTCATTACACCATGCGCATCGTCACTAACGACGGTCGTGTGGCAACCCGTAAATTCATTGTCAATAAATAAATGGCTCTCTACGGAAACACTACAAGCGTTCGGCACCGCCGTGCCGGACGCTTTTTTTTATACCTTGCAGCACTCATTGCCTCAGGGTGCAACCAACAGCCCGTACGCCTCTTTGGGGAAGCACAGGGTACATATTACAGCGTCCAGTACTATGACCACAGTGGCCGTGACCTACAGCCGCAAGTGGACTCCCTACTCCATGACTTCGACCTCTCTGCTTCACTATGGGTAGACAGCTCGCTATTGCGACGTCTCAACGCAGGCAACACCGACACCGTAGACGATATCATCACCGCCCTGCTGGAGCACTCTCTCGCCGTAAACGAGTATACCGACGGAGCTTTCGACCCTCGCATAGGACGTATTGTTCAGGCCTGGGGCTTCAGTTTCCGCCAACAACAAGAGCCTGACAGTGCCGAACTGGCAGCCATGCTCATTGCCGCCCGCGGCAACGTGGCCATAAAAAACGGTCATCTCGTTAAGGAGTGTCCTGCCACAGAACTCGACTTCAACGCTATCGCGCAAGGCTATGCCGTAGACCTCCTCGCCCACATGCTGAAGCAATACGGCATCACCAACTACCTCATCGACGTAGGGGGAGAAGTAATAGCCCGTGGTTCTAAGCCCGACGGCAGTCCATGGCGAGTGGGCATTGAACGTCCCGCCGCCGATAGTATCAGCGCCCCCATCGTAGAGACTGCCGTAGCCCTGCACGACGCAGCCATTGTCACCTCTGGCAGCTATCGCAAATACTATGAGCGCGACGGCATGCGCTACTCACATACCATCGACCCAGCCACCGGACGCCCCGTGCAGCATTCGCTCCTCAGTGTCTCGGTCGTCGACAGCCTCTGCTGGCGCGCCGACGCCATGGCCACCGCCTATATGGTCATGGGGCTCGGCCGTTCCCGCCAGTTCATAGCAGACCATCCCGGAGGACCCGGCACGACAGAAGTCTTCTTCATCTATGATTCCTGCGGTACACTCTGCACATATGCCACACCATCCTTTGAACAAATAATAAAACAATAGTCTTATGAAGTCAATGACCGGATACGCCAAGGTGCAGAGCACTGTCGGCGACAAGAAACTAAACATTGAGATCAAGACCCTCAACAGCAAGCAACTCGACCTTATCGTAAAACTACCTGCAGCCTACCGAAGCCGAGAACTTGAGATACGCACCCTACTGGCACCGCTGGAGCGCGGCAAGGTGGAGTTTACCATGAGCGAAGAGAGCAACAATGCTACCGCCTCATGTTTCAATCGCGAACTCCTTACGGCACGCTTCAATGCCCTATGCGAGACGGCAGGGCCCATCGCCTCAACACCAGAGAGCCACATGATGCTTTTCAATACCGTAGCCTCCATGCCCGACATCTGGAACACTGCTGACGACAAGGAATTAAGCGAGGCCGAGTGGGGCGTGTTGGAGGCCGATATACGACGCGCCGTGGAACTCACCGACCAGTTCCGTGCCCACGAAGGCACCGTGCTTGAGCGCGACTTCCATCTGCACGTAGACCTCATCGAGAGACTCCTCGGCCAGATACCGCCATACGAGGCGGAACGCATAGAGACCGCCAAGGAGCGCATACGCCACTATATGGCCGAGGCCGCAGTCAAGGAAGTGGATCATAACCGCTTTGAGCAGGAGCTCATATACTACCTCGAGAAACTTGATATCACCGAGGAGAAGGTGCGCCTGCAGAAACACATAGACTATTTCCGCCAGACCATGGCCGACGAACCCTCCTGTGGCAAGAAGCTGGGCTTCGTGGCCCAGGAGATGGGGCGCGAGATCAACACCACCGGCAGCAAGGCCAACCACGTGGAGATACAGCGCATCGTGGTTGCCATGAAGGACGAATTGGAGAAGATAAAGGAGCAGCTGGGCAACGTGTTGTAATTGAAAGAAAACACAAACAAACAAAAAGAACTCCCCGCTTGGGGAGTTCTTTTTGTTTTATCGTGTCGCTAAGATTTAGCGGACGATGAGTTTCTCAACCTTGCTGAAGCTGTCGTTGGTGACGCGCACAAAGTAGGCGCCGGCAGCGACGTTGCTCAGGTCGATGGTGTGGCTGTTCTCAGCATTGATGACACGGTTGTAGACAACGCGGCCGCTCATGTCGATAATGCTGCAGTTGACCATACCGGTGACACCAGTCATGTTCAGGGTCACATTGTGGCTGGCGGGGTTGGGGCTCATGCCAAGGCTGACATTGACGGCCTCACCCTCGATACCGAGGTTGAAGGGATAAGCATGACCAATAACACTGATGTCGTGATCTCTGTTGAGGTTGCTGAAGGTGACATAGTAGTAGGGGCGACGGAGAAGGACCTCGCCGGAGGCGTTCTTCAGGCTCTCGAGACCCTCAGTGATGGAGTAGTCGTCACCATCGAAAGCATCCTCGTCGTCAACAGAGATGGTAACACCATCGATGACGATAGCGTCGACGATACCCGGGTGTAACCAGGAGCTGTCGCCAGCACCCCAGACGAGAACGGTGACAGCACCACCCTCATAACCTATTGCAGAAGCACCGCAGATACCCTCACCATTGGAGTTGTAGATAGCAGCGGCATTGGTATCCGGGCAGGTGGCATTGATTGCATGGGTGGGAACATCTTCGTACTCACCGACGATGAGACGAATCATAGGCCAGTAGGGGTGATAACTGCCGGTATAGAGCGATTGGTTCGGACGGATAGGATCAACGACGCGGACATCCCAGTAGTAGGGCTGGAACTGTCTGGCATAAGGCTTCAACTCATCAGTTCTGGAGAAGTAATAGACAGAGTCGCGCTGGCCATCGGCGGTTCGACCACCGATGTAGGCGCTCTGCTGCACGGCGGCGGCGAAGTTACCGTCCTGAGCCATACGATAGCCAATGTGCAGAGCGGTGTTGGGCTCGAGCTCGGGCTGGCCGGGGACGCGGATGTTGACAGCATGGTAGTTGTTCATACCGCTACGGTAGGGGATGTAGCCCATACCGCTGTTGTTGATGTTATGGTTGGCATCGCTAACCTTAACCTCATAGGGCTCATAGGGGGAGATACCGGTACTATCCGGGCTCATGGTCTCGACATAGGTGTACTGGTTGCCGTCGGTGGAGTCGAAGTACATAAGCTTCTGGATAAGAGGAACTATCTGCGAACCACGGAGAGCGGTGTCAGCGACAGAGGTCTGGGGAACGATTTCAATACCCTTGATGACCCAAGGTTTGCCGTTCTCGTCGACGGGAATACTGTCGGGAGTGGTGAAGCGGACAGTCACAGTGTAGTCGCCCTGATCGTAGCTACCGACCTCGTTGATATAGGTCTCGCCTTCGTCAACGATGTAACCATAGGTGAAAGCAGAGCTCGAAGCAATGACTCCGTTATCGTGAGCCCAGCGGTAACCTTTGACGGAAAGACCTTCAACACCGCCAATTTCACTTACGACATTGTAGCCAATAGTGTCGAACTCGATGGTGTCCATGTCCTCACCGGCAGTGACGGTGACGGTGACCATGTTGAGGTCAGGCTCCTCGGTGGGGAGACCAACCCTGCCGTAACGCGCGGGGATATTCTCGCCATTCTCAAAATAGTTGTGCCAAGCGGTGGCATAGCCGAACCAACCCGGGCTCCAAATGCTGTCATAGAAACCGCGCTCGTTGAGGGTGAGCAGGTTGACGTTGGTAGCGAGAGGCAGCAGCACGGAGTCGCTCATCTTCTCGGCAAGCATGGTGGCATCGCCGCTTTCGGAGATGTGGTAAGCAGTGGCCTTGGCGTCGCGGATGGTGTCGCTACCTTCGTTGAAGATATAGCCGTACCAGGCCAGGGGGACATTGAAACCGAAAGGAAGGGTGCCGTAGCCACCATCGAGGTAGCGCTGTTCGGCATGGCTCCAGCCGTTGGTCGGGATGCGGACGATGGCGACATCGTCGAAGGCCCAGAGATAACCGTAGGAGTTACTGCGGACACCGCTGTTACCGTCGGTGGGAGGATTGTAAAGGCGGAAGCGGATTTCGAGCTGCTCCTGCTGGCCGAACTCGGTGGGCATAACATAAGCTTTGTAGCCATCGGCCCAGGCGTTGATGTCGGCATCGATACCGTCAATATTGATTTCGCGGGCGTACCACTCGGTACCAACCTTGAAGTCGATGTAGGTGCGGTCGTAGAACTTACGATAGTTCTGGTTGAAACGAATCTCGTACATGTTGCCAACCTCGGGGTTATCGATAGCGGGGAACTGCACATAGGCGTTGTGGCGCTTCAGGGGGTTGACGGTGGTTGCGATGGGGTAGATCATCATGTAGTTTTCCTCCATGCGATCCAGGATGCTACGGATAAGACCGTCGATAGACCAACCACGGCTGCTGGTGTAATCATCAGCGTGAGATCTCAGGTCGTTGGAGTCAGCAATGAACTGGAAATAGTTGGAGTAGGCACTGAGGCTCTGGGGCTGCATGTCGACTCTGACCCAGCGGTAGTTGCTGTCGGGGTTCATCATCATCACGTAGGGAGCGCGGCCGGTAACCTTACCTCTATCGCCAAAGACCATACCTGTGGTGTCGTCGAAGTTCCAGAAACCTTCGGTGAGAGTGTCGCCCACTTCTGTGCCAAAGCTCTTGGTAGCGGGAGCCTTGGTGAAGATGGAGGCCTTGTAGTCAACGCTGGGGGTCTTGACAACCTCCAACGAATAACTCTTGTTGAGCCCCTTGTCAGCTTTGCAGGAGCTCACATTAGTCTGGGCGAACGCCACGGTGGCGAACAGGGCCAGACCAAGAACCATTAATGTTTTTTTCATTGTTGTTTGAATTTAGGTGATTAATTATTTCTATCTTCATTTTTTATCCAAACACCACATACACAAAGTATTGCAGCGATGTTTGGGTGGTTTTTCACTATCCAATTCAAATGCAAATATAGGTATTTTTTTCCATACCGCAACTATTTTAGGTTTTTTTTTGATTTCACCCCTCCGCAGTCCCCCCGTACCCCCTCCGACTCCCCTCCGACAAAAAACCGTTAAACAACCGTAGAACAGTCGGAGCGGGTACGGAGCGGGTATGGAGCGCCACCGGCGCTGCAATGAGGGGCCTGCGTGCATCTCACGATACAATAAAAAGGAAAAAGCAGCGTTATTGGGATGTTATGAAAGGATATAAATATATAGTATACATAGCGGTTGGCGCGGTCCTGTGCGGATGCACTGGTAGCCGCAAGACGGGGACAGAGGGCGACAACCGCTACCGGCGGGCACCGCTGCGCGAGGTGAGCGAGAGTGCCCTGCGGACCGACGCGGCGCTGATTGACGCCGTGGCACTGCAGGAGAGCGGCCGCATGGACGAGGCGTTGGAAGCCTATGCAGCACTGGCGTCCAGGGAGCCGGGGTGCGGCGCGGCATGGTACGGCATGAGCCGCCTGCTGCTGCGACGCGGCTGGACTGACAGCGCACAGGCATGTATCGAACGTGCCGTGGCCACGGCCGACACCAACCGCTGGTACCTGTTGCTGCAGGCCGAGGTGCAGAAGCGCCGCGGCGACGCCAAGGGGCAGATTGCCACCTGGGAACGACTGGTGCAGCTGCAACCCGAGAGACTGGAATACTACTATGAGTTGAGCAACGCCCACATCGACGCCGGCGACATCGATGGCGCAGTGGCGACGCTGAACCGCGTGGAGAAGCGCATCGGCGTCACCGAGGAGATTTCTCTGCAGAAACAGCGCCTGTGGAACGCCGCTGGCAAGGCCGACAAGGCCGAGAAGGAAATAGAAGCTCTGGCCGAGGCCATGCCGCAGGAGAAGCGCTACCAGGCCATACTGGCCGAGATGAACATGAACCGCAAACGCTACGGCAAGGCCAAACAATACTATGACCGCGTGCTCGCCGCCGACCCTGACGACGAGTACATACACATCCAACTGGCGGAATACTGGAAGGCTGTGGGCAAGCCCGCCGAAGCCGACCGCGAACTGGCGGCGGCATTCGACAACCCGAGGCTCGACTGCCGCACCAAGGTGCAGCTGCTGACGTCGTTCTACAGCGCCGAGGAGTTCTACGGCACACGCAGCGCGACGACATTCGGCCTGCTTGACAAGGTGATGGCCACCTGCGGCGACACGGCAGAGTACGCGCTGCTCTACGGCGACGTGCTGATGCGCCAGCGCAAGTACGCCGAGGCGGCGCGGTGGCTGGAGCTGAGCCTGAAGAAGGATTCGAGCCGCTACGAGGTGTGGGAGGGGCTGCTGATATGCCTTACGGAGGTGCCGGAGCGCGAGGACGACATGGCGGCCTTGGCGGCAAGGGCGACACGCCTGTTCCCGATGCACACGCTGCCGCTCTATCTGCAGGCCCTCTACGAAGTGAAACACGAACGCTACGCCGAAGCGCTGCCTCATCTGCAGAAGGCCGAGAAATGGGGCTTCACCAAAGGATACCTCGAGGCCGAGAGCTACGGCCTGATGGCCGAGGCCTACTACCGCACGGAGCAGTACGACAAAGCTTGGCGATGCTTCGAGCGCTGTCTGGAACTGCGTCCCGACGACTGGGGTACGTTGAACAACTACGCCTACTACCTGTCGGAGCAGGGCAAGGACCTCGAAAAGGCCCTGGCCATGAGTCGCCGCACCATAGAGGCGGAGCCTGACAATGCCAACAGCCTGGACACTTATGCGTGGCTGCTGCACCTGCTGGGGCGCGACGCCGAAGGGCTGCCCTACATGCGCAAAGCCGTGGAGCTCGACCCGAAGAGCGAGACATTACAAAGGCACCTGAAAGAGATGGAGAAATGAAACAATACCGGTATCTTTTGATGGTAATGTTGTTGGCGCTGCTGGCAGTGGGATGCCGAAGCACGCGGCAGGCGGCGACGACGACAGCACCGGCTACTGTTGCGGCGCCTGCGGCTCCGCAACGCCAGCTGACGGTGATTACATTCTCAGCCATCGTCAACGGCTTCAGCGCCTCGGGCCAGATGCGTGTGGCCGAGGACAGCGTGCTGTGGGTGAGTGTCAACAAGCTTGTGGAGCTGGGGCGCGCCATGGCCACACCAGACTCTGTGTGGGTCACCACAACCTTTGGCGACCACAGCTTCGCAGGGAGCTACGACGACCTGCAACGGCTGACGAAGCGCCGCATCACCTTCGACGAGATGCAGGCCATGGCCATGGCCGACGATGCCGGCGAGCAGATAAGCCAACTGGCGGCAAGCCTCGGCCTCAACGCCACGGTGTATGTCACCGGACGCAGGAAGGTGAACAAACTCGCTTTCCCCTTCAAGAAATGACAAACCATAACGATATGAAACGCACAGCCATAATCACCCTGCTGCTGGCACTGCTGCCCATGGCCGTCGCAGCGCAGAAGACCGACACGGCGGCGGCCATAGTGGACCGCTACCAGGAGCTGCTGGGCATCGACCGGATACCGCAGGACAGCATGCTCACACTGGTGACCACAATCACCTATCCTGGCTCGCAGGATACCTTTATCATGAAACGCTGGTACATAGCGCCGAGGATGATGCGCGTGGAGGTATGGCACGGCAAGGAGCTGCAGACTGGCCTATGCACCAACGGCAAGGACCGCTTCCGCGTGTACCGCCCGAAGCTGGGCTACTGGGAGGACAAATACGACTACGCATTCTACGAGGACATGGACCCCTACGACTTCCGCGGGCCGCTGCACAACTGGCGCGCAAGAGGGTTGACGCTGCGCTACAAGGGCATCACCCTCGCCAAGGGCGACCACGAGCTGCAGACAGTGATTGTGGAGGGACCAAGAATATTCACGCGGCACTATATGTTCGAGCCAACGGGGCTGCTGTCTGTAATCATAGAGACCGACGAGATGGACACCACAGAATACAAATACAACGGCGAGCCGCACACGCAGTGGAAGATAGAGCACGAGTACATGCAGGTGGGACCGGCCAGCATTCTGCCCAAGGAGGAGAGTTTCCTGCGCGACGGCGTGCTCACGATACTGCGTACAGAGGCCAAGCTTGAGCCCAAGCAGACGCTGTTGTTCAACAAAGACTGACGAGTGATGAGCATCTTCGACAACGACGACGAGTTCTACATGCAGCAGGCGTTGCGCGAAGCCCGCGCAGCCGAGGCAGAGGGCGAGGTCCCAATAGGTGCCGTGGTGGTGATGGGCGACAGCGTGATAGCTCGTGCCCACAACCAGACCGAACGGCTGGGCGACGCCACAGCGCACGCCGAGATGCTGGCCTTCACGGCAGCGGCGGAGCACCTTGGCGGCAAGTACCTGCAGGAATGCACACTATATGTCACCGTTGAGCCCTGCCCCATGTGCGCCGGAGCCGCAGGATGGACACAGGTGGGGCGCATCGTATACGGCGCCGCCGACCCCAAGCGGGGCTACAGTCTGCTGACAGGCCCAGTGCTGCACCCCAAGACCGAAGTGACCGCCGGCGTGCTGGCCGACGAGTGCGGGGATTTGGTGAAGGAATTCTTCAGAAAGAAGCGGTAATTATTTCGGCTTTGGCCTCCATAGGTAGGCTGCCGTCAATCCACCGTATGGGGACGCCGTTGCGCTCCATGCGGCGGAACCACGTCATCTGTCGCTTGGCGAAGCGCCGTATGTCGGTGAAAAGGTCACGGAACATCTCCTCCTGTGAGCATTGGCCGAGGAGATAACGCGTGACATGGCGATACTCGAGGCCGAAGCGCATGAGGCGTTCCGGCGGAACATCGTCGTCAAGCAAGCGCTGCACCTCGGCGGTCATGCCTTCGGCCAGCCTTTGCCTGAGGCGAGCCTCGATACGGTCGATGATAACCTGACGAGGAAAGCTGATGCCAAAGATGCGGTGCTCCATCGGCGGCAACTGCATGTAGGCATCGGGGTGACGCTGGGCGAACTCCTGTATCTCGAGGGCGCGTACAAGGCGCTCACGCGTCTCGGTATCGGTGTGGTTGTGCAGGCTGATATATGACGCCAGGCGTTCGGTGAGTTCCTCATCGGAGAAGGGCTCAAGGGTAGCACGGTACACAGGGTCGACAGGGGCGTCGGGCAGGTGGTAGCCACGAATGACAGCGTCGATGTAGAGGCCAGTGCCGCCACATAGGATAGGTTGGCGGCTGCGAGCCACTATGTCGTTGAAGGCTGCCTTGAAGTCACCCATGAAACGATAGGCGTTGTACTCCTCGCGCGGCGAGCAGATGTCGATGAGGTGGTAAGGGATATGAGTGCCGTGGATATCGTAGTCGGCGAGGTCCTTGCCGGTTCCGAGGTCCATGCCACGGAACACTTGGCGCGAGTCGGCACTGATGACTTCTCCCCCACTGCGATAGGCCACCTCGGCGGCGAGGGCCGTCTTGCCGGTGGCGGTGGGACCCAGTATGGTAATGAGTAGGTTACTCATCAAAGAAGATGAGCTTGGAGCGCTGCTTGTCAAACTCGTATTCGCCAAACTGACGCAGGCCTGTGCGGTTGATGATGAACTTGTAGTCCACGTTCTTAACCACGACAACCTCCACGTTCTGGCGACGCTGTTCGCCTATCTGCATCTCTTTGAAGATGACAATCTCCTTGTCGATAATGTTGCCCTCGGCGTCGAAGGAGAGGTCGCGACGCGGGAAGTCATCCTTGCTGATGCGGCCCTGGTAGATAAGGTTCATGGCTTCCTCCCAGGAGATAGCCACAGGCTCGATGAAGCGCTCGTCAATGAGCATGGGTATCTGCGAGCCATTGACGATGCAGGGTATCTCTCCGCGTGTGGAGTTGACCATGGTGACATTGACGACGCTCTCGTCATGCACGATGGTTGGCTTCACCTCGTCAAGATCGTCGTCCACAGGACGGTTCACAAGGTCTATGACCTTGCCGTCCTCGGTCTGTTGGGCCACAGGAGTGGCTGCGGCGATATTTTCCACAAGGCGGCGCGACACGTAATCGGTGCGCAACACGAGGAACTCAAGGCGTCGGTTGAGAGAGTGGGCGGCTTGCTGGCGCTCGGGGTCGAGGGTGGCTATGTAGTCGCAATCCATAACACTACCGGCGGAGAAGGTATATTTCTTGCCGTTGTAGGTAACCACCACATCCTCGTCTAGGGTACGCGGCACTCGGTCGGCATAGCCCTTGGCAACGAGGCGGTCGCGCTCAATGCCACGGCTTACGAGGTAGTCGACCACAGTCTGTGCACGGCGCTGGCTGAGGGTGTCATTGGTAAGGCCGATATATGGCTGGCAGTCGGTATGCGAGCGGATCTCAACCACGATATTGGGGTTGTTCTCCATAACGATATAGAGGTCCATGAGGGAGTCCATGAACTCGCCCTTCAGCTCAGTCTTGGCCAGATCAAAGCGTATTTCAGGCAGGATGACGGGGCGCATAGGTACTGGTTCCATACGGAAGTCATGCACCAGCGTCTTGTCGGTGGTGTAACCCTTGGTGCTTTCCGAGCCTTCTATGCTGAAATAGTCTTTCTTGGAGAGGTACATCTTGTAGACTACATCACGGCGCACCAGTGTGCTGTCGAACTTGTAGTGGCCCTTCTTGTCGGTGCGAGTCTCAAACTCGCTACCGTCGGAACCCACAGCCTTGATGCGCACTCCCTCAAGTAACTGCATAGACTTTTCGCTGCGCACAGTGCCCTCGATGGCGTAGTTGAGGCCTGGCAGCACAAAGTAAAAGATGTTGTTGTTGATGGGGGGCGTCTGCTGTTTGGCTTGGTTGGCCAGTTTACGGTTGTGCGGGTCGGCGAAGGGGCGGTTAGAAGAGAAGTAGCCTCGCTCCACAATGGTGGAAGGCGTCACTTCCTCGGGATAGAAAACTATCGACATCTCATCATACGATGAGTTGAGTGGTATGCCGAGGTTCTCGGGCTGGCTCCACTTGCCATTGCGCTGCATGCGGCTCTTGAAGAGGTCGTAGCCGCCAACACCGGGATGTCCATCGGAGGAGAAGTAAAGCAGCGAGTCGTTACGCAGTGTGGGGAACACCTCGCGACCACGCGTGTTGATGATGGAGGTAAGGTTCACCGGACGCCCAAAGTCGTCGGCGGTGCTTTTGCGGGTAGCTTTCCATAGGTCATAGTCACCAAAGCCGCCCGGCATATCGCTGGAAAAGTAGAGAGTCAGTCCATCACTGCTGATGGCGGGGTAGAGGTAGTTGTATGTGGTGTCGCCAAGTATAAGCGGTATGGGGTCGCTCCATTCGCCCGGGGCGGTCTCCTTAGGTTGTGGTTCTTCGGCTTCCTGCTCCTCAGCTGCCTCATTACCCTTCTTGCCTTTCTTGGTTTTCTTCTTGCCTTTGGCGGGAGTACTCTTCTTGCCCTTGCCCTTCTTGTCGATGGTGGCGGGAGTGCGCGACGACATATAGATGCGGCACCCCTGTGTTTCGTTGTCATAGATGTCGCAACGCGAGAAATATATCGTGTTGCCATCGGGCGAGAAGACCGCCTCACCCTCATTGACATCGGTATTTATCTTACCACTCACGTCCCAAAGCTCTGGGGTGGAGTTCCAGTTGCCGTTACGGTCCTGGAAGACATAGTAAAGCTCGGAGTAAGCCTGGTTGGTCCAGGGGTCGCTGTCGTAGGCAAATTCGCCGAATCGTGAAGAAGTGAACAGCAGTTTCGTAGTATCGTTGCCGATGAAACGCGGAGCCCAATCATTGTAGTCTGTGCACCAATCGCTCATCTTGGTTATCTCGTGGCGTGTACGGTCGTTGGAGAGCTGGTTGGCGTATATCAGCGACTGCTTGCGCTTGGCGGCGTAGCTGTCGTTGGGCTCCATCTCCAAGTACTTCTGGTAGTAGTCATCAGCCTCGTCGAACTTCTCCTCGAAGCGGCACATCTCAGCTAGGTTGAAGTACAGCTTGCGCTCGCTGTTCTGGTAGCCGTCGTTGGCCAGACGCTTGTAGATGCGCTCGGCACGGGGGTAGTCGTACATCAGACGATAGCACTCGGCCAACTGGAAGTACACGCGGTTCTTCTCGGCCTTGTTGTCCTTAATCTTCTCGTAGGCCTTCTCGTACTCTTTGGCGGCATCGTAGAAACGGTACTGGTCAAACAGGTCGTCAGCCTTCTTGGCGATACTCTTCTGGGCATACGCGCCGGAGGCCACAAACAATGCTGAAATGAGCAACAAAAGACCTTTTTTGAACGTTTTCATATATATATCTCTATTTATTCTTACAGTGTATCAATATCACAATCAACTCATTGCACGGCTTTTCGCCACCGTACCAATGCGTCTGTTCAATGTGCTAAATTACTACTTTTTTTGATACTGGCAAAAAAAAGTTTTCACCGCAGCCTCTTCTTGACCTCTTCGGCGGTAAGCGTATAGCTGGCATCAGCCTTCATCTGGGGCAAGTCGAACATAATGTCGGTCATAATGCCCTCCATTATGCCGCGCAGTCCGCGGGCACCGAGTTTGTACTCCACCGCACGGTCAACCACCATGTCCAACGCCGCAGGTTCAAAGTCCAGGTCCACGCCGTCCATCTTGAACAGCTCCACATACTGCTTTACCAAGGCATTCTTAGGCTCGGTGAGTATGCGCCGCAGAGCCTCGCGGTCGAGGGGTTCCAGATAGGTGAGCACCGGGAAGCGTCCTACAAGCTCAGGTATCAAGCCAAACTTCTTGAGGTCCATTGGCTGCACATACTGCAACATGTTGTCACGGTCCAGTTCCTGACGTTTCTCGTCGCCCTTGAAGCCTATGACATTGCTGTTAAGACGGGCAGCAATGGCCCGCTCTATGCCGTCGAAAGCACCGCCGCAGATAAACAGTATGTTGCGCGTATTGATTTTGATGAGCTTCTGCTCAGGGTGCTTGCGGCCACCCTCGGGCGGCACATTGACGTCAGCGCCCTCGAGGAGCTTCAACAACGCCTGCTGCACACCCTCGCCGCTGACGTCGCGCGTAATGCTGGTGTTCTCGCTCTTGCGGGCTATCTTGTCAATCTCATCGATAAACACGATGCCGCGCTCACAAGCCTCCACATCGTAGTCGGCGGCCTGCAACAGGCGCACCAGCACGTTCTCCACGTCGTCGCCCACATATCCCGCCTCGGTCAGCGTGGTGGCGTCGGCTATGCAGAAAGGAACCTTCAGCAGTCGGGCTATGGTGCGTGCCAGCAGCGTCTTGCCGGTACCCGTCTCACCCACCATGACAATATTGCTTTTCTCTATCTCCACATCGTTCTTGTCACCGCTGAGCGCATTGTAGCGCAGGCGTTTGTAGTGGTTGTACACAGCCACCGCCAGCACTTTCTTGGCAGCATCCTGCCCAATGACGTACTGGTCCAGGAAGGTCTTTATCTCCGTGGGTGTCGGTATCGGCGCCTCTGGGTCATAGCCCTTACGGGGAGATTCCTTGACTTGTTCCTTGAATATCTTCAGTGCCTGCTCGGCGCAGTCGTGGCATATCAGCCCATGCAGGCCACTCAGCAGCACACCGGCCTGCGAGGCCGGACGCCCGCAGAACGAGCAGAACTCTTCGTTAGTCGGTTTCTTTGACATTTACAACAGTTGGTTTTTAGACGCATCTTGGCGTATGAATATGAACAGCAGTATGGTGAAGGCTATCAGCGACGAGCCTCCATAGCTGAAGAAGGGCAGCGGTATGCCTATCACGGGCACCAGCCCGAGCACCATGCCCACATTGACAAACAGATGTATGAACAGTATACTGGCTACCGAATAGCCGTAGAACCGTGCGAAACGGCTGCGCTGCCGCTCGGCCATATTCACCAGCCTCACCAGCAGCCACACGTAAGCCGCCACCAGTATGCTGCTGCCAAGCCAGCCCCACTCCTCACCCACGGTGCAGAAGATGAAGTCGGTATGCTGCTCCGGCACAAAGTCGGCCTTGGTGACAGTGCCCCTCAGGAAACCCTTGCCGAAGAAGCCGCCGCTGCCGATGGCTATCTTCGACTGGTGCACGTTGTATCCAGCCCCTTGAAGGTCCTCGCTCTTGCCGAGAAGCACGTTGATGCGCTCGCTCTGGTGGGCTTCAAGCACGTGGTTGAAGACAAAGTCTACCGAGAAGATGAAGGCCGCGCAGCAGGCCAGCACCGCCAGTGTGCGCCACCAGTCGCGCGAGGTGCGCTTGTTGAGCCACACAAACAGGTAACCCGCCGCCAGCACAGCCAAAATACCTATGAGTAAGTATTTGTTCACCAGCAGTGCCAGCACAAAGAGCGCTATGGCCGCCAGTCCTATGATGAGTATGGCTCCCGAGAGCCCCTCGCGGAAGAGCGGCAGCACAAAAGCCAGGAACACCAGCGCCGAGCCCGTGTCGTGCTGCAGGAACACCAGCGCCATGGGCACCAGCACGATGAACGCCGACACCACCTTGGTGTGCATATCCGACCACTTCACGTCGATGGCGCTCATGTATTTTGCCAGCGCCAGCGCCGTGGCAAACTTGGCGAACTCCGATGGCTGTAGGCGGAAGAAGCCCAGGTCTATCCACGACTTGCCGCCGTGTGAAGTGACCGCTATGAAGAGCGTCACCACCAGCAGCGCCAACACGACGCCATAGATGATATATGCTGTATTGGAGAAGACTCGCGGCTCGGTGAACATCACCACCACGGCTATCAGCGCCGCTCCGCCAATCCAGAGCAACTGCTTGCCGTGGAAAGTGGTCAGGTCGAACACACCGGCGTGCTCACCGTTGTAGGTGGCCGCATAGATGTTGAGCCACCCGAAAACCACCAGGAAGCCCCATATCGCCACCGTCCACCAGTCTATTTTAAGTCGTTCTTGGTACATATCATATCTGTAGTTCGGTAGTTCAGTAGTTCGGTAGTTCAGACAATGCCATCCGTAGCCTGCATTGCGACATTCTTAAGAATACCATCACAATATGATACCAGGCATTTACTTGCACTTTCAAGGCTTGTGTACAGCTCAGCAAATGCATTGTCGTCAATATACCCCAGATCACGTCCAAGAATAATGTAATCTCTGCATTCTTCAATACTGCCTTGCGAAATATTGTAAAACCTCAATTTATCAGCCTTGCTAAGCTTTTTATACCCCTCAGCAATGTTAGCCTCAATAGACACTGCCGCCCTTCTAAGCTGAGATGTAAGTCCAAACTTCTCTTCGTCAGGAAAAGCTTTGGTAAATCTATAGACCTTCAACACAAAACCATGTGCTAACTGCCATGCTTTTACATCCTCAAACCTATATGTCATTACTTGCTGCATTTTCTATTATTTAGAACAACACAAAAATAATATTGTCCGATCTACTGAACTACCCTCAAAAACTATTGTCTGAACTACTGAACTACCGAACTACTGAACTACTAAAAAAATCATTTTTTCTTCTTCTTCACCCTGCGTGTCAACGGCAGCTTCTGGCAGGGCTCCACCTCACGATACATCTTCTCCACGTCCTTGCGCTTCACCTCACCGTTGAGGTACTTCTCCACCAGCAGGCCCGCTATGGGGGCCGCCCATGTGCCGCCACCGCCCTGTGCATTCTCCACATACACAGCCATGGCTATCTTGGGGTCGTTCTTCGGCGCGAAGCAAATAAACACCGAATGGTCGTTGCCGTAGTTCTCCGCCGTGCCGGTCTTGCCGCACACGTCGAGCCCGTCTACGCGCGCACGACGCGCCGTACCGCCGGCCACATGCACCACATCATACATGCCGTCGGCCGCTATGTCGAAATACTCGCGTTTGACACCCGTCTCGTGGTGCACCGTGTACTCCTCGTTGCGCAGCGAGTCGGGACCGTAGAAACGCACCATGTGCGGCGTGATGTACCAGCCATGGTTGGCCACTATGGCTGCCAGGTTGGCCATCTGTATCGGCACCACGGTGACCTCGCCCTGGCCGATACTGTTGGAGTATATCGTCGAGAAGGCCCACCGCTCCTTGCCGTACCAGCGGTTGTAGTAGGCCGTGTCCGGTATGTTGCCCTTCTGCACGCCGCTCATCGGCAGGTCTATCGGCAGCTTCTGGCCGAATCCGAAGCGCAGCATATACTCGCGCCACACCGTCAGACCGTACTGCGCGTCCTTGTAGATGCTCTTGTACTTGCCCTGCTGTATCACGCGGCGGTATACTTGATAGAAATAGGGGTTGCAGCTCATCTTGATAGCCTCGCGCACGCAGGTCGCCGACGGGTGGTTATGGCAGCCCACGAGGCTCTTGTCGCAGGCGAAGCCGCTGCTCGGCGAGATGACGCCGAGGTCCAGCGCCACCATGCTCTGCGCCACCTTGAAGATGGAGCCCGGCGGGTATTGTCCCATCAGGGCGCGGTTGAGCATCGGCTTGGCGATGTCGGCGTTGAGCTTCTTGTAGTTTTCGCCGCGTATGCGGCCCACCAGCAGGTTGGGGTCGTAGCACGGCGCGCTGACCATTGCCAGCACCTCGCCGGTGCTCGGCTCCAGAGCCACCACACAGCCGCGCTTGTTGGCCATCAGCTCCTCTGCATACTGCTGCAGGTCGGCGTCGATGGTGGTGTGCAGGTTCCATCCCTCCACGGGCAGCGTGTCGTACATGCCGTTGGCATAGGGGCCTATCTCGCGGTTGTGCACGTCGACGTGCATGAGGCGCTTACCCTTGACGCCGCGCAGCACCTCCTCATAGCTCTTCTCCAAGCCGCTTTTGCCTATATAGTCGCCCCTCTTGTAGTAGGGGTCGCGGTCCAGGTCGCCTTGGTCCACTTCGCCCACATAGCCCAGCACCTGCGCCGCTATCGGGCGGTCGTAGATACGCAGCGTGCGCTGCGAGATGTAGAAGCCCTTGAAGCGGAACATCTTGTTCTCGAACTTGGCATACTCCTCCTTCGAGATTTGCTTCATGAATATCGATGCCGAATAGGGCGAATACTTGCGCGCCTTCTGCATGCGCTGCTCGAAGTCCTCGAGGTCGATGCCGAGACTGCGGCAGAAGTAGGCGGTGTCGAGGTCTTTCACCATGCGCGGGATGACCATCAGGTCGTATACCGCCTCGTTGTGCACCAGCAGCTTTCCATGACGGTCGTAGATAAAGCCGCGCGCCGGATACTGCGTCACGTCGCGCAGCGACTGGCGGCGGGCCAGGTCGCGGTACTTGGGGTCGAACAGCTGCAGCATAGCCAGCCGCCCTATGAACAGGGCGCCGACAATGATGAAGATAAGCTTCACCACACGCTTGCGATCCGAATACTTGTCCGACATAACCTACCTCCTAACGCTACCGTCACAGTTTTATTGTGCAGCCCTACTATTTTTATCTATTTACACAGAAACACCATAGGGATTACCGCCCAACAGCACCGTCCCCTCTCCGTCCTTTCTCCGACTGTTCTACGGTTGTTCTACGGTTGTTTAACTGTTTTGAAGCGTAAAACAACCGTAGAACAGACGGTAGACAGACGGAGGAGATACGGACAGGAGACTTATGGATGCGGTGGGCATGGCGCGGTGGCTACAACTTATCAACGGGTCAACCGCAGGCACGGTCAAAGCATTAGGCACGGAGGTTGATTTTTTGTTGAAAACTTGCACGCAACAGTTCGGTTTTTCTGTCTAATTTAGCAAAAGAATTTTGAGCCCCCATATTTGGGGTATCAAACAGATAATGTATAACTTATAACAATTATTGAGCCATGCAGGGCGACTTGTTTTCGGGAATTGAACCCGTTGAGAAAAAGAAAGAGGAGAAGACGATGAAGACCTACACTCCGGAGGAGATTATGCGTTCGTCGGTGGAGTATTTCCACGGCGACGAGCTGGCCGCGAACGTGTGGATGAACAAGTACGCTTTGCGCAACGACGACGGCGTCTACGAGCTCAACCCCGACATGATGCACCGCCGTCTGGCTCGCGAGTATGCACGCATAGAGAACAAGTACCCCAACCCGCTGGGCGAGGAGGAGATATACCAATTACTAAAGGATTTCAAATATATAGTGCCGCAGGGAAGCCCGATGAGCGGCATCGGCAACAACTTCCAGGTGGTGAGCCTCAGCAACTGCTTCGTCATCGGCAACCAGGGCAACAGCGACAGCTACGGCGGTATCATGAAGATAGACCAGGAGCAGGTGCAGCTGATGAAGCGCCGCGGCGGCGTAGGCCACGACCTGAGCCACATACGCCCCGGCGGCAGCCCCGTGAAGAACGCGGCCCTCACCTCGACCGGCATCGTGCCGTTCATGGAGCGCTACAGCAACACCACGCGCGAGGTGGCGCAGGGCGGCCGTCGCGGCGCCTTGATGCTCAGCATCAGCATCAAGCATCCCGACTCGGAGAATTTCATCGACGCCAAGATGGAACAGGGCAAGGTGACCGGCGCCAACGTGAGTGTGAAGATCACCGATGAGTTCATGCGCTGCGCCATGGAGGGCAAGTCTTTCGTGCAGCAGTACCCCATTGATTCGCCCAACCCCACCTACACCAAGACCATCGACGCCCGCGCCCTGTGGAACAAGATTATAGCCAACGCATGGCAGAGCGCCGAGCCCGGCGTGCTCTTCTGGGACACCATACTGCGCGAGAGCGTGCCCGACTGCTACGCCGACTTCGGCTACCGCACGGTGTCGACCAACCCCTGCGGCGAGATACCGTTGTGCCCATACGACAGCTGCCGCCTGCAGGCCATCAACCTCTACTCCTACGTGGAGAAGCCCTTCACCAAGGAGGCCTACTTCAACTTCGACCTCTTCAAGGAGCATGTGCGCAAAGGACAGCGCCTGATGGACGACCTCATCGACCTGGAGCTGGAGAAGGTGGAGCAGATACTGAAGAAGATCGAGGCCGACCCCGAGAGCGAGGAAATCAAGAGCGTGGAGCACAACCTGTGGCTCAACATCAAGATGAAGTGCCTCGAAGGGCGCCGCAGCGGCTTCGGCATCACCGCCGAGGGCGACATGCTGGCTGCCTTGGGCCTCCAGTATGGCTCCGACGAGGCCACGGCCTTTGCCGTCAAGGTGCAGCAAACCCTCTGCTGTGCAGCCTATGGCTCGAGCGTGGAGATGGCCAAGGAGCGTGGCTCGTTCCCTATCTACAACGCCAAACGCGAGGAGAACAACCCCCTCATCAAGCGCATACGCGAGGCCGACCCGAAGCTGTACGAGGAGATGACCAAGCACGGACGCCGCAACATTGCCCTGCTGACCATAGCCCCCACGGGCACCGTGAGCATCTGCACACAGACCACCAGCGGCATAGAGCCGGTGTTCCTCGTCAGCTACAAGCGTCGCAAGAAGATCAACCGCCCCGACTCCGGCGAGCAGGTCAACCAGGCTTCGGGCAACCACAACATCATCAAGGACGAGAACGGCGACTACTTCGAGGAGTACAACGTATTCCACCCCAAGTTCCTCGACTGGGCCCGCATCAACGGCTACGATGTGGAGGAGGTGAAGAACATGGACGACGCCACACTGCAGAAGCTCATTGAGCAGAGCCCCTACTTCCATGCCACCAGCGCCGACATCGACTGGGTGGCCAAGGTGAAGATGCAGGGCGCCATACAGAAGTGGGTGGATCACAGCATCTCGGTGACCGTCAACATACCGAAGGAGACCACCAAGGAGGTGGTGAGCAAGATATACGAGACGGCATGGGAGAGCGGCTGCAAGGGATGCACCATCTACCGCGACGGCTCACGCACCGGCGTGCTGGTGAGCAACAACGAGAACAAGAAGGAGAACCCTTGTTTCGGCGAGAGCAAAGCCCCCAAGCGCCCCAAGAAACTGGAGGCCGAGGTGGTGCGCTTCAAGAACGAGAAGGAGGACTGGATTGCCGTGGTCGGCATGTACGAAGGCCGCCCCTACGAGATATTCACCGGTCGCGCCGAGAACTTCCTGCTGCCTAAGAATGTGGAGCGGGGCTGGGTAATCCGTGTCAAGGAGAAAGGCCAGGAGCACGCACGCTATGACTTCCAGTTCACCGACCCGGACGGCTACCATATCACCATCGAGGGCCTCTCGCGCATGTTCCGCAAGGAGTACTGGAACTACGCCAAGCTCATCTCCGGCATCCTGCGCCACGGCATGCCCATACCCAACGTGGTGGAACTCATCGGCAAGCTGACCTTCGACACCGACAGCATCACCACATGGTCCAACGGCGTGGCACGCGCACTGAAGCGCTACATCAAGGACGGCACCGAGACCGGCGAGGTGTGCCCCGACTGCGGCAGCAAGCTGGTCTACACCGGCGGATGCAAGAGCTGCCCGCAGTGCGGATGGAGCAAGTGCAGTTAAACAAGCAAATCTTTTTCTTAGCAAGCACATATCACCCAGAAGGGGAGTCGCACCAGGCTCCCCTTTTGATTAAAGAGACAAGAAATGAGCGAACTACTGGGACAACTGAACGAACCGCAGCGCGAGGCGGCGCAGTGCACGGAAGGGCCGGTGATGATTATCGCCGGCGCCGGAAGCGGCAAGACGCGCACGCTGACCTACCGCATAGCACACCTGATAGAGAAGGGCGTGGACCCCTACCGCATATTGGCGCTGACCTTCACCAACAAGGCCGCCGGCGAGATGAAGGAGCGTATCATCAAATTGGTGGGCTCAGAGGCCCGCAATATATGGATGGGCACCTTCCACTCGGTGTTCGCACGTGTGCTGCGCGCCGACGGCGACAAGCTGGGCTACACCAACAGCTTCACCATCTACGACACCGACGACCAGAAGGCGGCCATCAAGCAGATAGTGAAGCAGCTGAACCTCGACCCAAAAGCCTACAAGCCCTCCTATGTGCTGGGGCGCATCTCCATGGCCAAGAGCAACCTCATAGGACCCAAGGACTACATGGAGAACCCCGAGATATACCAGACCGACCAGGACGCCAAACGCCCCGCCGTGGGGCAGATATACCAGATGTACGACCAGCGCCTGCACAACAGCAACGCCATGGACTTCGACGACCTGCTGTTCAACATGAACATACTGCTGCGCGACTTCCCCGACGTACTGCTGAAGTACCAGCAGAGGTTCAACTACATCATGGTGGACGAGTACCAGGACACTAACTACGCACAGTACCTCATCGTCAAGAAGTTGGCGGCACGCCACCAGAACATCTGCGTGGTAGGCGACGACGCACAGAGCATCTACGCCTTCCGTGGGGCCAACATACAGAACATCTTCAACTTTAAGCGCGACTACCCGCAGATGAAGCTCTTCAAGCTGGAGCAGAACTACCGCTCGACGAAGACCATCGTGAACGCCGCCAACAGTATCATAGGCCACAACCGCGACCAGATACAGAAGGAGCTGTGGAGCGACAACGCCGAGGGTAACCGCATACGTCTGATGCGCTGCGCCGACGAGCGCGACGAGGGCAACCGTGTGGCCGACGCTATACAGGACACACGTATAGGTCAGGATGCCGAATACCGCGATTTCGCCATACTCTACCGCCAGAACTCGCTGTCGCGCGCCGTGGAGGATTCGCTGCGCCGCAGCAACATACCGTACCGCATCTACCAGGGCATCTCGTTCTACGGCCGCAAGGAGGTGAAGGATGCACTGAGCTACATGCGCCTGGCGGTGAACCCGCACGACGACGAGAGTCTGGTGCGCATCATCAACTTCCCCGCACGCGGCATCGGCCAGACGACGATGGACAAGATACGCGTGGCGGCATCGGACAACGACATAAGCATCTGGACGGTTCTGGAGAACATACAGGACTTCGGCCTTGGGCTCAACAGCGGCCTGATGCAGAAAATCGTGGACTTCGTGTTCATGATTAAGCGCTTCGAGGCGCAGGTGCCGACGGTGGACGCCTTCACGCTGGCCAAGCAGATTGTCTACGCCAGCGGCATCATCAAGGCGCTGCGCGAGGCCGACGAGCCCGACATGGCGGAGCGCATCGACAACATCGACGAGCTGCTCAATGGCGTGCAGGAGTTCTGCGAAGATGAAGAGGCTTTAACCGAAGAAAGCGAGCCAACGGAGATTCGGAATGATTCGGATGGTTCGGTTAGAGAATTCCGCCGGTTAGACGAGTTCCTGCAGCAGGTGCTGCTCTACACCAGCGAGGACAAAGACAAGGACAAGGATGCCGACAAGGTGAGCCTGATGACCATCCATGCCGCCAAAGGCCTGGAGTTCCCATATGTATTCGTGGTGGGCATGGAAGAGCAACTGTTCCCGTCGTTCCTGGCGTCGTCGAGGGCGGAAATGGAGGAGGAGCGCAGGCTGTTCTACGTGGCGGTGACGCGTGCCGAGAAGCAGGTGACGCTCTCCTACGCACAGACGCGCTTCAACAACGGACAGCGTACCGGTGGCGAGGTGAGCCGCTTCGTGGAGGAGATCGACGAGAAATACATAGAGTCTCCTCGCCGTCAGCCCACCATGCCGAGCGGCCTATGGTACATCGGTAAACCGCAGCCAACGGTGAAGAAGAAGCCACAGCCGACATTCGTGCAGCGCGGCCCCGCAGTGCCCAACAACCCAGCACAGATAAGCGCTATCATGCCCGGCATGAAGGTACAGCACGAGAAGTTCGGCATTGGCAAAGTACTGGCCATAGAGGGCACCGCCGACTCGCGCAAGGCCACGGTGTTCTTCGAGGGCGGCGTGGGTAACAAGCAACTGATGCTCAAGTTCGCCAAACTGACAATAATAGAAGGCTGACAGTATGAAAAGAATTATATACATACTGACTGTCGCGCTCCTCCCCATAGTAGCACAGGGACAGGTGACATTCTCGCACCCTGGAGGCTTCTACACCGACACTTTCAGCCTAAGCATGACGATGGCAGAGCCGACATGCACCATACACTACACCCTCAACGGCTGTGTGCCCACGGCCGACGACCCACAATACACCGAGCCATTACCAATGTCGACTGAATTGTACTCTCGTTCGGAACTTTACCGGATCGTGGCAAGTCCGCGACATATATGGCACTCTCCCGACAGTGTGGAGCATGCAATAGTTGTGCGCGCCGCATTGTTCGACAGCCAAGGGCAACGCTGCTCGAAGGTAACAACAGCCACATACTTTATCGATACTCTGCTGGGTCGACATATCAGCCTGCCTGTGGTATCGCTATGTGTCGACTCAGCGGCGCTGTTCGACCATGACACCGGCATATACGTCCCTGGCGCACTCTACGACAGCCTCAACTGGGAAATCACCGGCAACTATTGTCAGCATGGTCGCGAATGGGAGCGATGGGCTTCGTTCACATTCTACAACCACGACAGCACAAGCATTTCCCAAACCTGCGGCTTGAGAATCAGAGGTGCCAGCCAACGCCTCAAACGGCAAAAGAGTTTCTCGCTGTACAGTCGGGCGGAATACGGCGCAAAAAAGTTCAACTACCACTTCTTTGTAAACCGCAGTCAAACAAGCTACAAGCGCTTGGCTCTGCGCGGATGGGATGCCACTTATGGGTGGGACGACACCGGCGTGAACGACTGGCTCTGCCAGAAGATTGCAGACTCACTGCTGTGCGACAACCTGGCCTCAAGACCCGTGGCGTTATTCATAAACGGTGAATACTGGGGCATATACTTCCTCTCGGAAAAAGCCGACGAGCACTACATTGAGGAGCACCATGGGGTTGACCATGACGACGTGGACCTGCTGTCGTGGTGGGACGGCACCGTAGAGAGCGGCAGCGCCGACAGATGGCAGTCCCTGTGGGAATGGTTTGCCGACGCCGACCTCACTACAGACGACAACTACCGATATCTGGCCGACAAGATAGACATGGACGCCATCATCGACTATATCATAGCCGAAGTATTTGTCTCCAACGTCGACTGGCCGGGAAACAACTTACGCTTCTGGTCCACTCCCGAGACCAAATGGCGGTGGATATTCTACGACGCCGACGCGGCACTTTCCCTCTACCGCCCGAACTCCGAAATACTTGGGTACCTCACCTGCGACGACAGCACAATGACCTACCCCTCGTCGCCATACGCCACACTGCTGTTCCGCCAGCTGCTCAGCAACGCGGAATTTCGCAACAAAGCCATAGAACGCTTCCATCATCTGGCAAGCACTGCCTTCGCCTATGAGCGCACTCGCAGCCTTCTGGACACTATCATAGACCTGGTGGAAGCCGAGGTTCCGCACCAGCAGGCACGCTTCGACAACGGAATTACCCTGGAAATCTGGCGCACCCGGATAGACTACATATACAATTACCTGGAGCAGAAAGCCATTTCTATGCCGACTGACTTTGCCGACCACGTCGGGATTAACTCCACGGAACAACCCTTCACCAGAATATTCCCCAACCCGACGAAAGGTCAGGCAATGCTATATTTGGGCACTGCGACAGGCGACATAACGATAGGCATATATGACATCTACGGCCACACCGCAGGCACGATAAACAGCAACGGCCAGAGCTGCCTTGTTCTGCCCACACTGCCACGTGGAGTGTATCTAATACATGTCGGCAATACAAGCATACCACTACGCTGGGTAGTGCTATAAAAGGAACAACCCATGAGGATAGTAATACAACGAGTACAGGAAGCCTCCGTCAGCATTGGCGGAGCTTTGAAATCACGCATCGCCCAGGGCATGATGATTCTTGTGGGCATCTGCGACGAGGATACCGACGAGGACATAGAGTACCTGTGCCAGAAGGTGGTGAAGCTGCGCATCTTCGACGACAGCGAGGGAGTGATGAACCTGCCGATAACAGAGGTCGCCGGCAGCGGTATCCTTGTGGTAAGCCAGTTCACCCTGATGGCCTCCACCAAGAAGGGCAACCGCCCCAGCTACATACACGCCTCGCGGCCGGAGTTCGCCGTGCCGATGTACGAGAAGTTCGTGGCCAAGATGCAGTCGCTCTTCGGCCATGAGATACAGACCGGCGAGTTCGGCGCCGACATGCAGGTGTCGTTGATTAACGACGGCCCGGTAACCATCATCATGGACTCCCACCAGAGGGAGAGGTTTTAGCGCGTGGCGCTTATCCAGCGCGCCTTGCCGCGGAAGTCTTCATGCATCTTGGGTTTGAAGCCTTGTGCCTTGAATACGGCGCAAGTCTCCTCGGCCAAAGCCTCGTTGATTTCTACCACCACCTGGCCGTTCTCGGCCAGGTGATCTTTGGCAATGGTGGCGATGGCACGGTAGAACCGCAACGGGTCGTCGTCGGGCACGAAGAGGGCCAGCGCCGGGTCGTAGTCGAGCACGTTGGCAGCCATCTGCGCCCGCTCACTGTCGCGGACGTATGGCGGATTGCTGACGATTAACCCATACTGCCCATTCACCCCATCAACCCCATTAAGCACATCCCTTTCCATGAACCGCACCTCTACGCCGTTGTTTTTGGCGTTCTGACGGGCCATCTCCAAGGCCTTGGGCGAGACATCCACCGCCGTCACGTCGGCCGTGGGAAAGGCCTTTTTTAGCGCAATGGCGATGCAGCCGCTGCCGGTACACAAATCGAGAATTGAAAATTGAGAATTGAGAATTGAAAATTTATTGATTGTCCAATTGACTATTTCTTCGGTTTCGGGGCGGGGGATAAGCACGTCGGGGCTCACCTCTATCCGGCAGTCGCAGAAGTCAGTGTATCCTATGATATGTTGTATGGGGCGGTATTGTTTGAGGTCTTCGAGCGCCCAATGGAAGCGCAGCAGGTCGCTCTGGTCGATGGTTTGCTCGCGCGATGTCAGCAGCCGCACCTTGTCCCACCCGAGGAAGACCTCGAAGAGCATGTCGAGGAACACGCCCACCTCGCCGCTGCCGTACATGCCGTCCAACTCCTCATGGAAGAGGCTCAAGATGTCGCGCACACGGTTACTGCGGAAGCGAAGGTTTCGAGTATTCATGCCCATTCTGCCCATTAAACCCATTAGCCCTATTTTCTCCCAAAGTCCGCCGGTATCTCGCCCCAGCTGTCGGTGTCCCACTTGCGTATCTCGGTGGTGTAGCTGTTGGTGCGGAGCCAGTTCTCGGCGCGGTGGATGTAGTCCCACAGCTCGGCGGTCGAGGCGTCCTCCACCAGCTTGCTCTTGCACTGTTTCTGCCTTACCCAGCCGATGGCGTTGACCGAGTCGGAGTAGATAATCTGGTTCAGGCGGTGCTTCTTGAGGTAGCTGAGGCCGTGCACTATGGCTAGGAACTCGCCGATATTGTTGGTGCCCTTCTCGGCGCGGTAGTGGAAGACGCGGGTGCGCGTGGGGATGTAGATGCCCTGGTACTCCATCACGCCGGGGTTGCCGCTGCAGGCAGCATCGACGGCCAGCGCGTCGAGGATGGGCGGGTTGGCGGTGCCGGGCTTCACGGCGGTCATGCCGTTCTCGTCGATGACGAGACACCCACTCTGCCCATTAGACCCATTATGCACATTCGGCACATTCGACTGCACCACGCTGCTGTACGGCAAACTTATCGCTGCCTCGGCCTCGGCCATGCTGTCGAAGCCCTTGTACTGCGCCCCCTGCACGCCCACGACCTGCTCCTTGCACGCGTCCCAGTCGCTGTAGATGCCCGGCTTTTTGCCCTGCCACACCACGTAGTATTTCTGCTTCTTCGCCATAGTTTTCCGCGTGCAAAGATACAAAAATTTTGCCACATAGAGAAAATGTCGTATCTTTGCAGTCGATTTCATAGGAAATCATGAAGCGTTATGCGAATTCTGGTAGTGGAAACCTAGGAAACTTCCAATAATCTGTAGAATTAGTGTAATGGCTCTTCGCGTTTTAGCGTGGGCTTATTGCATCTTCTCAGATTAGGGTTTTCCTAGGACCTCCATACAAGAAGTGGCATGCGGCGCCACGCTTCCTGTTATTATTTGCTCAACGAGGCGCGGATGAGCATAAAATAAATAATAGAAATATGGGTAAATTTATTTTTTGTTCTAATTGCGGCAAATCATACAATGCAATGAGTCATGACAAATGTCCATTTTGTGGAACATCTTGGCGAACAGATACCGACGAGGGAAACGAAGAACATCCAAATAAGGAAAAAGCAACACTGGAACAATGTAAAAAACCAGAAAGAAGTGGTTGGCATGCATTTGCAACCACAATAATTATTCTCTCGGCAATCGGTCTAATTATTCTTGGCATTGTCAGCATTAGTGAAAAGAACTCTATGTTTTTCTTGATTGGACTAGGTGAGTTCATCATGGTGTCTATTATTTGCGCAATAGTACAACTTCTTGCTGATATCAAACTACGTATCGACATTATGCTAACGAAACTAAAATAACACACTTCATACCAACACATTTATACAACAGAAGCGCGGCCCGGATGGGTCGCGCTTTCTATTTGATGTTGTCGCTTCCATGATGTACTCCTGCTCCATGAGGGTGTTCTCCTGGAAGTACTTGTTCAGACGGCCGTTGGCAATCTGGTTGATCTGCTGCTCGCTGAGCTGGGCGGCCTTCTCGGCAGCGACCTGCTCTTTGATCTGGCGGGCCTGGTTGACCTGCTCCTCGGTGATCCAGCCTTTGCCCATGTTGGAGGCCATGTGCTCCTCGCTATCGACGTGGGCGGGGTTGATACCGGCTTTCTTGAGGGCGGCGTCGACGGCCTTGCCGATGAGCTCTTCCTTGGTCTTCTCGACGGCCACGCGGAACTCCTGGTCCTTGATTTCCTGGGGCACGCTCTCGGCGTCGAGGGCGACGGGACGCATGGCGACGACCTGCATGGCGATGTCGTGACCGACCTGGTCGTAACCGGCCTTGTTCAGTCCGACGATGGAAGCCATGCGGTTGCCCGGGTGAACGTAAGCATAGACCTTCTCGGCCTCGATGACCTCGTAGTGGGCCAGCTCGATCTTCTCGCCGATCTTGGCGATCTGGTCGGTGATGGCGTCAGCGACCTTGGCACCGTTGAGGTCCATGTTGAGCACCTCTTCCTTGGTGGTGATGTGCTGGGCCATGGCGGTGTCGATAATGCTGTTGGTGAAGTCGACAAAGCCTGCGTTGGTGGCGACGAAGTCGGTCTCGCAGCTCACCATGATGATGGCGCCGAAGTTGCCGGTGCTCTTGGCGAGGACGCAGCCTTCGTTGGCGTCGCGGTCGGCGCGCTTGGCGGCCATCTTCTGACCTTTCTGGCGAAGCAGCTCGATAGCTTTCTGCATGTCGCCGTCGGTCTCGACGAGGGCTTTCTTGCAGTCCATCATGCCGACGCCGGTGAGTTTGCGGAGCTCGTTAACCTGTGAAGCGGTAATTGCCATATCTGTAAATCTTTTTTTGTTAATCTTTAATTAAATTCTCCTTGCCCTGCGGGCAGAAATCTTGTAAATCTTGTAAATTTCCTGCTCGCTTCGCTTGCAGTCTGTACTGGCAATATTTACCAGATTTACCAGATTTCGCGAGCGCAGCGAGCAGGAGATTATTTACTCAGCTTTGGGAGCTTCCTCGGCCTCGGCCTTGGGGGCCTCCTCGCTCTTGCGGGGACGGCGGGCGCGGGTCTTCTTCTCGACGGGCTTCTCCTCGGCGGCCTCCACGGGAGCCTCTTCCTCGGCCTGGGCGTCCTTGTCGAGGGCGCGCTCGTTCAGACCTTCCTGGATGGCCTCGCACATGTGCTTGAGGATGGCGGCAATCGACTTCGACGCATCATCGTTAGCGGGAATCGGGAAGTCGATAAGCTCGGGGTTGGTGTTGGTG
>CACYSB010000012.1 GCA_902777005.1 uncultured Bacteroidota bacterium | reverse complement strand
CGCCCGCAACGTCCAGCAGATCGACGCCGCCATGGCCAAGATCAACGCCGCCTGGCAGGCCGCCAGCGAGGACATGTACAAAGCCCAGCAGCAGGCCGGTGGTGCCAACCCCGGTGCCGGCTTCGACCCCAACAACATGGGCGGTAACCCCAACGCAGGTGCCGGCCAGCAGGGCAGCAACCCCAACGACAACGTCACCGACGTCGACTACGAGGAAGTGAAGTAAAGATATTCTTTACTCATCCAACAGCAAAGGGAGCGCCAAAATTGACGCTCCCTTCTTTATGCCTTCTTGGTGGGTTCTATGTGGATTATAATCCTTATTTCGTCGTTATCTTCTATATACCATCTTCCAACAACACTCTGATGTTGTATTTATGTCATACTTAAGAAAAATAATATGGTCGCAGTTAAGCTAATTAATTTTCGTGAATTTACCAGTTGCAAAGCCTTCGCCAATAAGTGTTTTACCATCTTTTATCTCAAACAATAGATCGCTCTTATCAGTCCTTATTCTTATGTAATTCTCATCCACCTCATAACTTGTTGAAAAAGGAAGACCAAAAATTGCATCAATAATTGTCACAGTATTTTTGCCTCTAAAAATTAATTTCCTATAAAAAGTGTTATCCCCAACATATGTCCCTTGAAGATTAGCATAGGTTTTATATTTCTTTTTGGTTGATACAGGTAGATTCCTGTATTCAGCAAGGTATTTCTTTATGTTAATTATCAACTCTTCGTCATCTTCTATGTCGTACTGGTCATTAATATAAAAAGAAAACTGATTCCATTTTTCAGCATAATTCTTTGAATATTCCTCCAGGTTCATGATTGAGTCGACTGAGATTGACTTCAATTTATCATGTGAAAACCTATATGTTCTTTTAAGGACAATACTGGGAGTCACATTTAAAAGAGAGTCAACAATCGTAGTTACTTTTTCCTCAGTTTTAACTATGCTGTCTAAATCTTGAATCTTTAATATTTTCGACTTGACTTCCAGATATTTTATAGTGTCATTTTTTAAACAATCCGATTTGTTTAATGTGTCGGTACCATCGTAATATTCAAAGTCTTCCGTTAAGAAATTGCTTATTCTCCCTGAAACATAACTATTTTTTGCATTAACATAATCTTCTACTATATCTGATTTGCTTTTGTGACAGGAAGACAATAATGTCGCAAAAACAAAAAATAGAATAATCTTCTTCATAATAAATTTGTTTGATTAGTTTTCATCAACCACCCAAGTCGTGCAATTCAACAAACCTCCTTCTTGGGCAACATCGTTATAATTGATAGTTTCTATTATTTTGTTCGGGAACGCATTTTTGAGTATTTCTATGACCTGTTTATCTTCTTCTCTATTAAATATCGGCAATACAACCAAATTATTGACCTCTAAATAATTCACATATATCCCAATTGCACTTTCAGGATGTTTGTTGTCTTTAATATTTGTCAGGAAAGGAACATCAATATAGGTGAGTTTATATTTTTCCAAGACCTTCTGCATACCTTTCTGCCAATATTTGTATTCGTCGGTCATTCTGTTTCCAAGAATGGTACTCCCATTCACAAATCTAACCATACCGTCTGCGTGGCCAGTATAGTCGCCCTTTTCTGCAGGAATAATTATAATCTCACATTCCAGCAACCTCGACAATTCGTTTACCAAAGAGTCTTTATCATAAGTCGGATTTTCAGTAAAAATCCTGTCTGATATTATCGCCCGTCCATCGCAGATGAGCACATTTCCGCCATCTAAATTGATGTCCGAAAATATTGCATCAATATTGTTCAGCCGGCATATTTCTTTCACATCGGAACGTGATTCCTCCCATTCTTTTTTTCCTTTCAAGTAGCTTGGATCGTATTTGAATTGAATAAGTCTGCCAGATTCTGTTTGTACCGGCATATAATCGCGGCACCATATATCCTTTGTGCCTTTAATGAACGAGTAGTTCACATGATGTCTTTCAAGAATTTTGATTAGGTTCTTGCATGTTTCGGGGAACTTGCTCATCAGTTGCTCTGACATATAGACAGTTTGTCCCTTATTGGTCAAAGTTGGTGAAAAAGATGGCGGGTCCACTAGTGGTGAATCTTTCTCTTTGGATAGACGGGGATTATTTCTTTTGCTGTAGTAATTTGCCCTGAACTTTTTCATATCCACGTTCAGAAACCTTTTGCAAACATCTTCTTTGGGCTCAATGTCGTTACTGTCACAAATGTCCATAAAAACCGTCTCTTTGCCTCTGTCGTTCAACACGAACTTTTGTATATATTCTTCTTTTATCTTGAATCCTAACTGTCTGTTCATTTTTCGTAAAATCCTATGGTGTTGTTTGTTGGACAAAGTCTTGTCCACAAGTTGATTCATCAGTTCGGTCAGAGAACGCTTTTTAAGTTTCTTGTACAGTGATACCACAGCTCCTCCTATTGCAATCAGACCTGCAGCAATTCCAATAATTGATTCAATTGTCATAATGTATTATTTTATGGTTAATGTATTTCGGCTTCCGGCCGTAGAGCCGGAAGCCGATGTTCGAATAAGGGGCATAAAGAAAGGCGCAAATCCTTTCGTTTATGTTTTCACTTATTCTTAGTGTAGGTGTCTGGAATACCTTGAAACAAATAAGTGGGAAAGAATCCACGCCAAAGCGTGAACTATCCGCTGTCTTATTTCCGTTTCTCAGTAAAAGTTTTCCAGACGTTTACACTAAGGAAACAAGAGCATCAAGCTCAATATGTCTTTGTCTATTTCTACGTTTTATGTCATCATCATTTTATCAATTTCACGCTGCAAAGATACGAGTTATTTCTCATTCTATAAAATATATTTTGTCACTATATAAAAAAAATGTATTTTTGCAATTCGATTTATAAACATTTTTAGTCTAAATGTCTAATGAAATAAAATATGCGTTTAGGATTGTCCATATTAGTAATATGGCAGACATAGTACAATATGGAATAGAGCATGCAAATTCATCTCATTCTCAAGAATATACTTCAATTGGAGACGAATCTATCATAGAAAAGAGAAGACTCAATATTAATAGCGATGGTATTGTTTTAGGTGATTATATTCCTTTCTACTTTGGCCCAAGGTCACCAATGTTGTATGAAATTCAACATGGTTTTAATAATGTTAAACAACGTGCACCTAGCGAAATTGTTTATGTTGTAGTTTCCATTCAAGCAATAATCAAAGGAAATATTGATTGTTTTTTTACGGATGGTCATGCATTCTCCAGAATCACAAAGTTCTACGATAAATATTATTTACCGAAACTCAATGAGATTGTTTGTTATAATGATGTTTATGCTAAATATTGGAAAAGTGAAGACGATTTGGATTTAAAAAGAAGAAAAGAGGCAGAACTTTTGATAAAAAACAATTTACCATTCCAATATATTGCCGGTTTTGTTGTTTATGATGATTATGCTAAAACCAAATTGATTGATTGTGGTGTTGATTCTACAAGAATATCTGTTAAACCCAATTTTTATTTCTAGATAATGATCACATATATTAAAGGCAATTTGCTTGAAAGTGATGCTCAAGCGTTAGTGAATACCGTTAATACTGTAGGCATAATGGGTAAAGGTATTGCCCTACAGTTTAAAGAAAAGTATCCGGATAATTTCCGCAACTATAAAAAAGCATGTGATGACAAATCTTTTTCAATTGGGATGGTTTTGGTAACACCATTTTCTGACTTGTTGGGAAACAGTAGATTTATTATAAACTTCCCTACCAAAACAACATGGCGAAAACCATCAGAATATGAATATATTGAATCTGGCTTAAACGCATTAAAAAAAGAGATTGTAAGCAGACAAATCTCATCTATTGCAATTCCTCCACTAGGAACAAATAATGGTGGATTAGAGTGGAATCGTGTAAAAACAATGATTATAACGACCTTATCTGATTTGGATTGTGATATTCGAATATATGAACCATCAGATATTATTGTCGAGAGAATGAAAACTGAGAAAGTGAAAATGACTCCCACAAGGGCCATGATTTTGGATGTCATTTGTGATATGGTTTCACAAGGTGAATTTGCATCAGAATTTGCCGCTGAAAAAATCGCATATTTTCTACAGAAATTTGGAGCTTCAAATATACTAAAGTTAAAATATAATAAAGCTCCATATGGCCCATATTCTGGGAAAATACGATATATTCTTCATTCATTGAATGGAAGTTATGTAATGGGAATGGGTTCGTTGAACAATAAACCCTTTGATGATATATGGATCACAAAAGACGCATCCATTGTTTCCCGTGATTTTTTAGAAAAAAATGAAAATAAATCATATTTACAGATTTGTGAACGGACAAAATCATTTCTCTCCGGTTTTTATTCTGACTTCTCTTTGGAATTACTTGCATCGGTAGATTACATACTATCTAATATGTTGGATGACACAGAATGTACTAAGGAAGATGAACTCATTAGAATGGTTCAAGAACAAATTGGATTATGGAATAGCCGAAAGCAAAGATTGTTTGATAATGTAGATTATATTAAAATCGCTGTCGAACACATAAAAAAATTTTAAGGCTAGTATTATTTTACACAAAGAGTCCTGTAAAGGCATTAATCACATCGGACTCTGAAAAAAAACTAGTACTTAGTACGTGATAAATAATTCACGCCAACGCATGAATTATTTGTGAGTTTATTCTCACCATTTTTTAATTTTCCAGATCTATAGACAGAGAATGAGCTGCGTTATTCTATTATGTCGTCTTTGTTTATTCCTGCGTTTTATGTCATCACCATTTTATCAATTTCACGCTGCAAAGATACAACTATTATTTTAATTGACCAAATATATTAAAAGCAACCGTTGGTCTTATATCCCGTACTTCTGGCTTTGTTTGCGGTCGTAGTGTTCGGCCGTGGCGGTGAAGAAGGCGTCGCCGCTGCTGTTGAGGGCCGTCTCGACCGAGTCCTGCACCACGCCGATGATGAAGCCTATGGCTACGGCCTGCATGGCCACGTCGTTGCCGATGCCGAAGAAGGAGCATGCCATGGGGATGAGCAGCAGGCTGCCGCCGGCCACGCCCGAGGCGCCGCAGGCGCCGAGGGTGGCTATCACACCCAGGAACAGGGCCGACGCAAACGTGACATCCAGACCCACCGTGTGGGCCACCGCCAGCGAGAAGACGGTGATGGTCACCGCCGCACCGTCCATGTTGATGGTGGCGCCCAGCGGTATGCTGACGGAGTAGAACTTCTCGTCGAGCCCCAGCTTCTTGCACAGCGCCATATTGATGGGGATGTTGGCCGCCGACGAGCGGGTGAAGAAGGCCTGCAGGCCGCTCTCCTTGAGGCAGGTGAAGAGGAGCGGGTAGGGGTTCTTGCGCAGCATCACGAACGATATCAGGGGGTTGAAGACAAACGTGTTGACCAGCATGCAGCCCACCAGAAGCAGCAGCAGGTGGCCGTAGGTGGTGAAGACCGCGAGGCCGTTCTCGCTGACGGTGCTGAACACCAAGCCCAGGATGCCGAAGGGGGCGAACTGGATGACCCACTTCACCACCCGCGACACCACGTCGCTCAGGTCGTGCACCACCTGCACCGTGGCCTTGGAGGCCATGGTCTTCAGCGCCACGCCGAGGATGATGCTCCAGAAGAGTATGGCTATGTAGTTGGCGTTGGCCACCGCCGCCACGGGGTTGCCCACCATGTTGGTGAGCATTGTGGCGAACACGTCGTCAAGCGAGCCAGCGCCGGCCTCCACCTGTACGTTCGACGCCACCTCGCCCAGCGGCAGCGTCACGGGGAACAGGAAGCTGCCGACCACCGCACAAACGGCGGCGATGAAGGTGGAAAGCACGTAGATGGCCACCAGCGACGTGAAGCGGCGCCCCAGTCCCTTGTCGGCCTTGGCGATGGACGAGATGACCAGCACGGCCACCAGCACCGGCGCAATGCCCTTCAGGGCGCTCACGAAGATGCGCCCCAGGATGCCGATGCCTGTCCAGCCGGGCAGCGCAAGGCCCAGCACGGCGCCGATGACCAGGCCGATGAGTATCCTCAGCATCAGGCTTGTATCAGTGTATTTCTTCAGTAAGTTCTTAGCACTCATAGATTAAATTGGTTTTAAACGAAATGCAAAAGTACGCAAAATAATCTAATGCAGCAAATATATTCGTCGTTACTCCGTACCCTCTCCGTCATTTCGACGGTTGTTTACCGACTGTTCGACGGACTTAAACGTTAAACAACCGTTAAACAACCGTAGAACAGTCGGAGCGGATACGGAGGGGTGGCGTAGCGTCACTGGCGCTACAGTGGAGCGGGGTGGGGGAGGCGTGGAAAAAATAATTTGCATATATCGTGGATTGTTAGTATTTTTGCATTTTATTTTATCGGACTATGAAGAGCGTTTACAATATATTCAAACAGAGTGTCAAAGAAATAACGCACTACTACATGCTGCTGGTTGAGGAGACGCGCAGCGAACGTCTGGTGGGCAGCACTAACGAGTGGGTGTTGGACAACTACTACATGATCAGCGAGCAGGAGAAGGTGCTGAAGGTGGAGTTGAAGGGTGTGGTGAAAGGCAAGTGGAAGGTGGAGAAGGGGCGTGTGGAGGTGCTGTGGGGCCTGCTGGAGGGCTACCTGCGCAAGAGCCACCATCAGATTGACAAGGCTCTGTTTTTCCGCTATCTGACGCAGGTGCAGCAGCGCCAGAAGGATTATATGAGCTACCCGGAGGTGTGTGCGCTGCTGCCGTTGGTGAAGACGATTCTGATAAGCGAGCTGGCCGAGTTGTGCCGCCAGTTGGAGGCGCAGAAGGCCTACCACTACAAGCCCACCGACAAGAGTCAGGCTGACATGGCGCACCTGGACGAGGCGGCGCGGCAGAACCTGGAGATGATGAACATCTTCAACTCGCTGAAGAAGATGACCAAGCTGCCCATGGCCGAGCTTATCGACGCCGTGAGCTTCTCGGAGAAGGCTCTCAAGGGCGAGAAGGCAGGCATGTACGACCAGATGCAGGACAAGACGAAGGACGACTACCGCGGCAAGGTGGTGCAGATGGCGAGGAGGCGCAAGGTGAAGGAGTACGAGTTGGTGAAGGAGCTTGTGGCCAAAGCCGACGAGGGTGGCGAGCATGTGGGCTGGCAGCTGTTCCCGCCGAAGAGGTGGAATGCCCGTGCACACGGCTATATATGGATAGTGACGCTTGGGAGCTTGGTGCTGTCGGCGTTGTTTGCCTATGGCTCCGGCGGCATGAGGGGATTCGGCTGGCTGAGCGTGGTGCTGACGCTGCTGATATGGCTGCCGATGAGCCAGATAGTGATAGACCTTTTCAACTGGCTGCTGGGCAAGTTGCACAAGCCCAGAGGTACGTTCAAGCTCAAGTTCAAGGACGGCCTCATACCCGACGAATACGCGACAATGGTGATCATGCCCACCATCTTGAAGAACCGTGCCAAGGTAGAGGAGCTGCTGGGTGTGCTCGAGGTGTACTACCTGAGCAACATCAACCGCGCCTCCGAGGGCCAGCGCTTCGAGAGCCGCAGGCAGAACCTGTACTATACGCTTGTGGGCGACGCGGCTTCGTACAAGGAGGAGGATGCGCCGTGGGACGACGAGGTGGTGCAGGCGGGTTTGGCCAAGGTCAAGGAGCTCAACGAGAAGTACGGTGCCCCCATCTTCAATTTCGTCTACCGCCGCCGTGCATGGAGCGATGGCGAGCAGACTTTCCTCGGCCACGAGCGCAAGCGTGGCGCCATACTCCACTTCAACGACCTGGTGCTTGGCCAGACATCCGACGAGGAAAAGGCCAAGCGCTTCCGCTGCGAGACCGTCAGCGACTGGCTGAAGGGCGCCAAATGCCCCATACAGTTCATCATCACACTCGACACCGACACCGAGCTGGTGCTCTACTCGGCACAGAAGCTCATCGGCGCTATGGCGCACCCGCTCAACCGCGCCAAGCTCAGCACCGACGGCCGCCGTGTGGACAGCGGCTACGGCATTATGCAGCCGCGCGTCAACGTCGACGTCGAGGTTACCAACAAGAGCCGCTACGCACAGCTCTTTGCCGGTCTGGGCGGCCTGGATGTATACACTACCGCCTCGTTCGAGCTGTACCAGGACATCTTCAACGAGGGTTCGTTCTGCGGCAAGGGCATCTACGACCTGCGCGTGTTCCAGCAGGTGCTGAAGGGTACTTTCCCAGAGAACCTGATATTGAGCCACGACCTGATAGAGGGGTGCCACATACGCTGCGGCCTTATCAACGACGTGGAGCTTTTCGACGACAACCCCAGCAACTACATAGACGACGCCAAGCGCCACCACCGCTGGACGCGCGGCGACTGGCAGATTATAGGCTGGCTGAAGAACAGGGTGCGCAACGAGAAAGGCGAGCGTGTGAAGAACCAGGTGAACACGATAGGCCGCTGGAAGATATTCGACAACCTGCGCCGGTCGATGCTGAGCCTGGCGCTGGTGGTGCTTATCTTCGTGGGTTACGCCATCGACGCTGCCAACGGCATCGACGGCACCAACGATATCGACGGCCTGTGGTTCCTGCTTGGCGCCCTGCTGGCAGTGGCAAGCCCCATAGTGTTCTTTATCATCGGCCAGATAACCACGCTGCCGCGTTTCGGAAAGCGCTACCGCTACTATATGACGCTCATGCGCGGCTTCCGCGTTATCATCTACCGTTCGCTGGTGCAGTTCGCCCTGCTGCCGAAGGAGGCGTGGATGTACACCGACGCGGCGGTGCGCGCCTGCTGGCGCATGTGGGTGAGCCACCACGACCTGCTGGCGTGGATAACCAGCGACGAGGCTGCCAAAAGCACCAAGGGGACACTGGGCGACTACATCGGCAAGTTCTGGTTCAACTATGTGGCCAGCGGAGCGCTGGTGGCATTGGGTGTGTTTGGCGAAGTGGGAGTGCTTGGTTGGGTCGGCATAGTGTTCTGCGTTCTTGCATGGTGCGGTGCGCCGGATTTGATGTACTGGCTTGGCAAGAAGTTCCCACAGGACAAGAAGCACCTGACCGACAAGGAGACCGACGAGGTGCGCCAGCTGGCCAAGGACACATGGCACTTCTTCGACAGCCTCATCACCGAGGAGAACAACTGGCTGATACCCGACAACTACCAGCTGAACCGCGAGAACCGTACTGACTACAAGACCTCGCCGACGAACATCGGCTACTCGATGACCGCCGTCATCAGTGCCGCCGAGCTGGGCTTCATTACCCGCGACGAGGCTGTGAAACGGCTTGGCCATATCATAGACACCGTGTGCCGCCTGCAGAAGTGGAACGGCCACCTCTACAACTGGTACGGCATTGCCAACCTCAAGGCACTGCCCAACTACTTCATCAGCACCTGCGACAGCGGCAACTTCGTGGCGTGCCTATATGTGGTGAAGGGTTGGCTGGCAGGAGAAACGGGCTCCTTGGCCACACAGTCGCTCCTCGCACAGGTGCAGCGTCTTATCGACGAGACGGACTTCATGAAGCTCTACAACCCCGAGCTGGATGTGTTCAGTATCGGCTACGATACCTCCAACTATACGCTTTTGCCCTATCACTACAACAACTTCGCCAGCGAGGCGCGCCTGACGAGCTTCCTGACCATAGCGCAGGGCGACGCTCCATACAAGCACTGGTTCTGCCTCGACAAGACGCTGGTGCAGTACAAGGGCTATAAGGGTGTGGCATCGTGGTATGGCACGCTGTTCGAATATTTCATGCCGCTTATCTTCCTGCCCACCTACAAACACACGCTGATGGATGAGACCTACAGCTTCGCCATCCGCGCCCAGCGCGCCTTTATGCGCAACAGTGGCGACGGCGATATGCCGTGGGGCATCTCCGAAACGGCCTACAACGAGCTCGACGACGCCCAGAATTACAAGTACCACGCGTTCGGTGTGCCGTACCTGAAGTTCCAGAACACCACGCCCGACCGTATCGTCATCTCGCCCTACAGTTCGCTGATGACCATAGGCATCGACGACCGCGCCGTCTACGACAACATGCAACGCTTCAAGAAGCTGGGCATGTACGACGAGTTCGGCTTCTACGAGAGCTACGACGACGAGGACCATGTGCCGGTGAAGGCTCACTATGCCCACCACCAGGGTATGATACTGGCCTCGCTTGCCAACTACCTCGGCGACCATTGCCTGCAGCGTTGCTTCATGCAGGAACCTGCCATGAAGAGCATGGAAACGCTGCTCAAGGAGAAAGCCCAGGTGAAGCCCTACATAGACCTCAAGGTGACGCAGTACAAGCGCTACCGCTACAGCAAGGTGCAGACGGAGAGCGATGCGCGCGACTTCGACACCATAGCCAACGTGCCTGAGATTGGTGTGATCAGCAACGGACAGTATACGGTGCTGATGAACGACCGCGGCAGCGGCTTCTCGCGCTTCCGCAACATCATGCTCAACCGCTACCGCAAGATAAGTGCCGACCACTACGGCTCGTTCCTCTACATACGCAACCTGCGTGACGACAAGCTGTGGTGCAACACCTACGCTCCGCTCGACGTGATGCCCGAGAGCTACCACGTGAGCTTTGCCAGCGACAAGATAAGCTACCTGCGTGTCGACGAAGGCATTGAGACGAAGACCGAAATCACCGTACTCAAGGACCGTAGCGCCGAGATACGCCGCATGACCTTCACCAACAACAGTGGCCAGCCGGTCGACCTCGAGCTGACCTCATATGGTGAAGTGGTGCTCGCCGAGGGCGCCGAGGATGAGAACCACCGCGTCTTCAATGGCATGAAGGTTCTCTCCGAGTACGACGCCGAACACGAGGCTCTGCTCTTCAACCGCCCAAGCAACCACGGCACACACAACTACATGTTGCACCGTCTGTGGACGGACGATACCGAGTCGCGTCTCGTGGAGTACGAGACCTCGCGCCTCAAGTTCCTCGGTCGCGGCAACAGTCTCCGTCACGCCGACATCATCGAGAGCCGCCGCACGCTGACGGGCACCGTGGGCACAACACTCGACCCGGTCTTCTCCATGCGCCGCCGCATCCACATACCGGCGGGCAAGAGCATCGAGGCTTACATGCTTACGGGCTTCTCGAAGGCCAAGGAGCACCTGCTGCAGCTCACCGAGCAGTACCAGAGCCCCATGGATGTGGAGCATGCTTTCAAGACCGCCAGCGTCTTCAACAATATGCGCACCAGCATGACGCTGCTAAAGGGTTCGCAGATGCGCCTATACAACAGCATTGCCAAGTATATGGCCCAGACGGCCACCCTCGGCAACGACCGCAACGACCTGCTGGCCAAGAACACGCTCTCGCAGAGCGGCCTCTGGCGCTTCGGTATCAGTGGCGACCTCGCCATACTCCTCATGGAGATCGACAGCATGGAGAGCTCCGGCTTCGCCAAGGAGATGCTGCGGGCTTTCGAGTACTACAAGATTCACGGCCTACGTCTCGACCTGGTGTTCATCAACGATGCTCCGGAACAAGAGCGCGACGGCCTCTACCATTTCATCAATGGTATGGCCAACACCGAGCACCTCTGGGCCGAGCACAGCGACGCTGGCAAGGTGTTCGTGCTCAACGGCAACGAGCTCAGCGAGGCCGAGCGCATACTGCTTCATACCGTGGCGCGCCTCACCTTCAACACCAGCGAGGGCATCACCATAGCACAGCAGTTGCGGCGCCTCGAGGTGGCCAACCAGCACTACCAGGACAAGATTGAGTATCCGGTGCTGAAGCCCCGCAAGGAGTTCCGCGTGTGGAGCAACCTCGAGTTCTACAACCAGTACGGCGGCTTCGACAACGACGGCCGCGACTACGTGGTCACCAACACCAACACGCCGATGCCGTGGGTCAATGTGATTGCCAACGAGCAGCATTTCGGCTGCATCGCCAGCTCTACGATGGCGGGCTTCACCTTCGCCCACAACGCTCAGCAGTTCAAGCTCACCGGCTGGAGCAACGACATTGTGCGTGACAATGCGAGCGAGATGCTCCTCATCAACAAACGACAGTTTGTCCCCGCCACCGCGCGCCACAGTCAGGGCTGGTCGGCCTTTGATGCCGACTACGATGACCTCAGCGTCGCCGTGCGCCTCTTCGTGGCATGCGACAAGCAGGAGAAATACTACCAGATTAAGGTTGCCAACAAGACAGATGCGCCTATGGACGTGCAGCTTGATATGGTGTACAAGCTCGTCCTCGGTATGAGTGAGGAGCAGACGGCGCGTTACCTGCATTCCGAGTGGGATGCCACAGCCAACACGCTGCGTGTCCGCAACGTATACCACCCCATCTATCACGACCAGGTGCTGCAGCTTACAGCCACCGAGCCTTTGACAGATGTCAGCCTCAACTATCCTAATCGCAAGCGCCTCGGTCTCACTGTCAACGTCCCCGCTGGCGGCGAGAAACAGCTGGCCTTTGTTATTGCCGTTGGCGGAGGATCCGGCGTGTCCGGATATTCCGTGGAGGGTATCAACGCCGAGTTTGGCCGTGTCGTCGCCTACTGGGACGAAAAGCTATCACACATACAGGTGGAGACACCCGACCGTAGCTTCAACTATATGCTCAACCGCTGGTATCTCTATCAGGTCTATTCATCGCGACTCTTTGCGCGTGCCGGCTTCTATCAGGTGGGCGGTGCCACGGGCTTCCGCGACCAGCTGCAGGATGTCATGTCGGTGCTCTACTCCGACCCGGCTTATGCACGGCGCCAAATTCTCGACCATGCGGCGCACCAGTTCGCCGAGGGCGACGTGCTGCACTGGTGGCACGAAAGCATGAAGATGGGTGCTCGTACTACCTTCAGCGACGACTACCTCTGGCTTGTCTTCGTTACACACCAGTATGTGCATGTCACCGGCGATATTTCCATCCTCTCCGAACAGGTGCCCTTTTGTATCTCCGACCAGCTGCTGCAAGGTGAGAACGAGCGCTGCCTGAACTATTGCTCAAGCAACGAAACGGCCACTCTCTACGAACATCTGCGCCGCTCAGTCAACCGGAGCCTCAGTCGCATTGGCAGTCACGGATTGCCGCTGATGGGTTGTGGCGACTGGAACGACGGTATGTCGGCTGTGGGTGTCGAGGGCAAGGGCGAGAGCGTCTGGGTGGCGTTCTTCCTGGCCGACCTGTTGCCCAAGATGGAGCAACTGACGCAGCTGATGCCGGATGCCGACCTCACCTACTGCGAAGAGCTGTCTGCCGCCAAACGTCGCATTGTCGATGCCATACAGCACCACGCCTGGGACGGCAACTGGTTCCTCCGCGCCTACTACGACAATGGCGACGCCATGGGCAGCCGCAACAATATCGAGTGCCAGATTGACCTCATATCGCAGGCGTGGAGCATACTCACCGATGTGGCAACACCGGAGCAGAAGGCCTCCGTTATGCGCGAGACGGACAACCGCCTCGTCAACCGCGAGCACGAGATTATACAGCTCCTCACGCCTGCCTTCAAGGACTCCAAGCCTTCGCCTGGCTACATCATGAACTACCCCGTCGGCGTCCGCGAGAATGGCGGTCAGTACACACATGGTGCTATGTGGTACATCATGGCGCAGCTCAAGGAGAATCGCAATGACATAGCTTATTATCTCTATTCTATCATCAACCCCGTACACCGCACACAGACGTTGGCCGACGTGCTCAAGTACAAGGTCGAGCCTTACTGCATGGCTGCCGATATCTACAGCAACCCGCAGCACCCAGGCCGTGGCGGTTGGACATGGTACACAGGCTCCGCCTCTTGGGCTTACAAGACCGGTATCGAGAATATCCTCGGCATCCGCAAGGAGGGCGACAATATTGTTGTCGAGCCTCGCGTGCCGTCGGAATGGGATTCCTTCACCGTCCGTTATCGTTGCGGCGACAAGACATGCGTCATCAAGTACGACGGCAAAACCCATAAAGTAACCATTGACTGAGATGTACGACGTCCGCATTACTGCCATACGCAAGGCCGACTACAAGGACTTGCAGACAAAGTATGAGAACCCCATAGAGCATACCTGTGACGTGAGAGAAGGGCAGGTGTGGGTAAGCAAGGATGCAAAAAAGCCCGGCGGCATGTGCGACAGCGCATGGGAAAGCATGCGGTGGTTTGTCGCTGAACTCGCAGCCGGACGCGGCAACTTCTATGATGGCTGGATGCGTAATCCCAATAGTGCGATGATAAGTTGCAACGACGGCTTCCGGCCGGTCAGCTTCCTCCTCGAGAGGGTATAGTAAAAGGGCTGGCACATCAGTGTCAGCCCTTTCTTGTTAGCTTAGATCATTTCCACACTTCTCTTTAGGAACTTGCTCAGTGCTTCGCCTTTCAGTAGGCCGTTGCCCAGCAGGGCCAGGTCGGTGAGCTGGTGGACGAGCTCTTTCTGCTTCTCGGCGTCGGTCTCGTTGAGCACGCGGCTGATGAGCGGGTGGTTGATGTTGACCACGAGGTTGTAGCTCTCCGGCAATTCTCCGTAGAAGCCCATACCGCCGCCCGAGGTTTGCGCCATCTCGCGGTAGCGGCGCATGAACTCGCTCTGTGTTACCTGCATGGGGGCGTCGTTCTCCTCGAGGCTTTCGAGCTGCACGGTGAACTTCTGCTTGTCTATCTCGCCCTCGATGATGGGCTGCAGTTTCTCCTTCTCCTCCTTGCTGAGCTTCTCGGGAATGCTGTCGTCGTGGGGGATGAGTTTCTCCACGGTGTCGCTGTCCACACGGACGAAGCGGGTCTTCTCAATTTTCTGCTCAAGCAGGTTGATGAAATGGCTCTCGAGGGGCGAATCCATCAGCAGCACATCGTAGCCCTTGGCCTTGGCTTTCTCGATGTAGGTGTGCTCTTCCTCGGCGTCGCTTGCGTAGAGGTAACAGACGGTCTTGTCCTTGTCCGTCTGCAGGGCTTTGATTTTCTCACGGTAGCTGTCGAGGGTGTAGTAACTGCCGTCCACGCCTTTGAGCAGGTAGAACTTCATGGCGCGCTCGCAGAACTTCTCGTCGGTCAGCATGCCATACTGCACGAAGATTTTGATATCATCCCACTTCGACTCCAATTGAGAATTGAAAGTTGAGAGTTGAGAATTATCCGGGTTCGGGGTTGCTGCGGCAGCCGAATTTTCAATTTTCAATTCTCCATTTTCAATTTTGCTCTTGCTCATTTCTTCCAGCTTGTCGGCCACCTTCTTGCTGATATGCTGCGAAATCTTTTTCACGTTGCCGTCGCTCTGGAGGTAGCTGCGGCTGACGTTCAGAGGGATGTCCGGCGAGTCGAGCACGCCGTGCAGCAGCATCAGGTAGTCGGGCACCACGCCCTCCACCTGGTCGGTGACGAAGACCTGGTTGCAGTAGAGCTGTATCTTGTTGCGGTTGGGGTCGATGGTCTTGCGCACCTTCGGGAAGTAGAGGATGCCGGTGAGGTTGAAGGGGTAGTCGACGTTGAGGTGTATCTGGAACAGGGGCTCCTCGAAATTCATGGGGAACAGCTCGTGGTAGAACTTCTTATAATCCTCGTCGGTCAGCGACGACGGCGATTTCTTCCAAGCGGGCTCGGGGTCGTTGATGATGCGGGGCTGCTTCTTCTCGACTCTCTTAGGCTTACCATCTTTGTCACAGTCGGTCTCGCTATCGACCCACACGCTCTCTTCGCCGAATCGGATGGCCACCGGCATGAAGCGGCAGTATTTCTTCAACAGCTGCAGGATGGTGCCCTCCTCGAGAAACTCCTTGCAGTCGTCGGCGATGTGCAGCACGATGTCGGTGCCGCGGTCGGTGTGCTTCTTGTCCTCCTCCATGCTGAACTCGGGGTTGCCCTCGCAGCTCCAGTGCTGTGCGGGCTCGTCCTTCCAGCTCTTGGTGAATATCTCCACTTTGTCGCTGACCATGAAGGCGCTGTAGAAGCCAAGGCCGAAGTGGCCGATGAGCGGTTCGTGGCTGTCCTTGTACTTCTCCATGAAGTCGGTCACGCCGCTGAAGGCTATCTGGTTGATGTACTTCTCCACCTCGTCGGCGGTCATGCCGATGCCGCGGTCGCTGACGGTGAGAGTCTTCTTCTTGCTGTCGATCTTCACGTCGATGGTCAGGTCGCCCAACTCGCCCTTGAAGTCACCCCTTGTAGAAAGGGTTTTGAGTTTCTGCGTGGCATCGACGGCGTTGCTGATGAGCTCGCGCAGGAAAATCTCGTGGTCCGAATAAAGGAACTTCTTGATTACCGGAAAGATGTTCTCGGTCTGTACGTTAAGTTTGCCTTGCATAATATCTATTTTTTTGTTTCAATCAAAACGAAAAGAACTAAAAGAATTCTGATTGTTCTGATAGTTCTGATTGAGATAAGACAACATCCGTGCCAAGTGGCAGATGGCTGACAAAATGGCAGTCGGGGAGGAACCCACTCGTCACCTCTCTGGGTTAAACAACTCCCCAAACTATTATTATATCTTTGATATAATAATAAGTGGTTCTTGATCAGACCTCTATGTCGTGAATAAAATTCTAAGGTAACTCTAAGGTAATGCTATAGTAATTCTATGGTAACTATAGGGTAAGTAGTGGGTAACTCCACTGTAAGTAGGGGGTAATAAGGCTCCAACAAGCCTCAAAATGTTTAGTGGTATCGGATGTGCTATAGGTGGAAACCGCCGAGGTAGATGCTGGGACTTGCTTGGTTTGGACGGACGGTATCCTTGCCACCACCGGCACGGTGGTATTGGGTGGCTTGGAACCAGACATATACATGCATGACGTCGTCTTCGCCGGAGGTGTCTGTCGGCAGCATGAAATCACATTCGCCGCACTCCTTACGCAGAGGTCCTTCGTAAAGGTTCATGGTGGGTATCGCAGGCCGATATACCGCCACCATCAGCTGGTCGTCGTCCACCGCATTGCGCTCTTTCAGTCTTGGGTTGGTGCATGATATATGCAGCTTCCCGTTGTCGACCGACGCTTTTATTCTTCCGTCGATGTGGCGAGGACCGTATGCCACCAGCAGCCGCTCCGGGCAGAGTGCCCATTCGCATTTGTCCTCGTTCCAGAGGAAGGAGCCATTGTCCCAGTTCGTCTTCACGAACGCGTTGCGTGGCGACTGCATGCTGCCGGGTTTTGGCACCAAGGCAAAGCCGAGTTTGACGGCATCCGCAAACACCGCCGCGAGGCGGTTGACGAAAGCTATCTTGGCTCGGTGCTGCTGTTGCTTGGGCGTCTGCGGATTTGTGGGCTTGTACAGCTTTTTGTAGATCTGCTTCCCGTTCAGCACCACCGCGATGCGGTCGCCGATCTTCCCGTGCTCCAATCCTAATATACTGCCATCTGCGCGTGACATAATTGCTTTTTGTCATTCTAACGTGAGATATCCGGAAAAATTGTGTTTGTGCAAACCTGCAATTCTATAATATCTTTGCTTCTGTATGTTTATTCTACATTATTATATATTGTAGTTTGGCGGTATGGAGATTATTTTGTATATTTGCAGGTGTAAATATGGCAGAAATAGAAACGTATAAATAAGAAAAACAGAGAAATAGTAAAGTTGAACATCCTTGATTAAGCTGAGGATACCGAATTAGCACCTCATACACTTTCAGCAATCAGGCGATACACGGATGTTCGCGCTAAAAATATAGGGCGTGAACTGTGATTGTTGTCTGATTGGTCGTGCTAAACCAAGGTATCCCAATCGCATCCACGCCCTCTTTTAAGAAACGAAGAGGGCTTTTTTGTGCCCATCTGAAAATAGTTGCAAGGATGGATATAAAAGAATTTGCACAGGAATTTATCGACAATGTTAAGATGTCGGCCGAAATGACGGGCAATGACTACGACCAGGAACTGGCCACAAGCATCTTGGAGTACATTGAGGATAACGGCGAAGTGAACGCCCCCGAGATCTGCACGTTCCAAAAGACGCGTGCCCGTATCACCGCCTATGACTACAACGATGAGGCTGAATCGCTCGACCTCTTCTATCTTATCAAAGCCGACACTCTCCTTGGAAAGGTGAACAACGGCAAAGTGGAGCAGGGGTTCAATTATCTGAGCGCTTTCTACCGCGAGGCCATGAACGGCCAACTGTTCAAGAACCAAGATGTAGCACCCAGCGATGAGATTGTCGAGGTTGCCAAACTTGTGCAAAGCACCAAAGGTCTTATCAACCAGCTGCGCATCTATGTCATCACCGACGGATTGACAGACCCCTCGGTTGTGCCTCCGGCAGTGGAAAGCGAGAATGATGAATTCGTAATCGAATTCAACGTATGGGATATGCAACGTGTGTATCAGCAGCACAACATCCGTACAGGCAAAGAGAAGGTGGAGATTGACTTTCCGACAACCTACAACACCGAGCTGCAATGCCTGAAGATGACCGAGCAGAACCTTTTCGTTGACGCCTATCTTGCCATCATTCCCGGCATCACGTTGGCCAAGATTTATCGCCAATACCAGCAGGTGCTGTTGGAGAAGAACGTGCGCACCTTCCTCCAGTTCAAAGGCAAGGTGAACAAAGAAATCCGTCGTACGTTGCGCGAGAAGCCTGATATGTTCTTTTCGTTCAACAACGGAATCTCCACCACCGCCAGCGAGATAGAAACCAAGGAGAAGGACGGAATGCTGTATATCACCCGCCTGTACGATTGGCAGATAGTGAATGGTGGCCAGACGACTGCCTCAATCGCAGCATCCCTGTCCGACAAGAGTGTGGACCTCAGCCGTGTGTTTGTGCCTATGAAGATCAGCGTTATTCACGATGCCGACCACAACGACGAACTCATCAAACAGATATCCGTCTCGGCCAACAGCCAGACGGCCATCAAGAATTCCGACTTCTCTGCCAACGACCCCTACCTTGTGAACCTTGAAAAGTTCAGCCGTACCGAGTGGGTGCCCAATGGCAACAACAAACCTGTCTGCAAGTGGTACTTCGAGCGTACCCGTGGCCAGTATCTCGACCAGTTGGCGCAGCTGGATGGCTTCAACGAGCGTAGTTTCAAGATAGAGTACCCCAAGAAGCAGAAAGTCACCAAGACCGATATTGCCAAATACGAAGTAGCCTGGCGTCAGCGTCCCAACGAGCTGTGCCGTGGTGCCGAGAAAAACTATCAGATGTTTGTGGCTGACATCAAGCGTGAGAAGCCCACTATCTCTTCCGTCTATTTCAAGAATGTGATTGCCAAAGGCATCTTGTTTAATAAAATTGATGAGATAGTGAAGTCGAAAAACCTAGGTGGCTACAAGGCCAACATGAATGCCTATCTGATGTCCTCCATCTCTTTCCTTTCGGGTGGTAACCTCGATTTGACCTATATCTGGGAGCATCAGTCGGTGCAGCCAGAGGTGGTCAGCAAGGTTGAAAGCCTGATACCCCTTGTGTGGGAGCATCTGACGGGTGGAGCTTCGGGTGGAAACCAGTCGTCGAATGTAGGTGAGTGGAGTAAGCGTCCCGATTGCTGGAACAAACTGAAGTTGAAATTGGGTGACATAGAGAAGTTCGGTGACGAGTTGTTGCAGCCCGATACCAATGATGACGGATCCTATCTGAACGAGACGCAGCAAAGCCGCATCCAGGAGGCCGAGGCCATTGAACCCAATTACTGGTTTGAGTTGGCCAAGTGGGCCAAGAGTCAGAACCTGCTCACCCCCATTGAGCGCAAGGCAGCGTTCAATTTCGGCACCATGAAGTCCCGCAATCGTGGAATAACCTCATTGAAACAGGCTCTCTTTGCATTGAAGATAGTGGAGAAGGCCAAAGAGCAAGGATTTGAAGGATAATTCCTTGCGATGGAAGTGGAAATAAAAGAATAGTGATTGTTTATGCCAAAGAACGATATACATAAAAGACGAGGCCGGCTTCCATCCATTGAGGTGGTTGACCTATTCTGCGGAATAGGAGGCCTTAGTTATGGCATGAAGTCAAAGGGATTCAACATTCTTGAAGGCTTTGATGTCGATGCGACTTGCCAATATGCTTACGAGACTAACAACAACGCAAAGTTTGTATACAAAGACATCAGAAAAGTAACAAAAGAAGACATATCTCCTCTGTATTCGAAAAAATCCATCAAAGTCTTGGCCGGATGTGCACCATGCCAGCCATTCTCTTCGTACGCTTTTAAGAACAAAAACAAAGACGAGAAGAAATACAGCCTTTTAGACGAGTTTGGTCGGCTGGTTAAGGAAGTTCACCCCGACATTGTGACCATGGAGAATGTTCCTGCGATAGTCTCCTTTAAACTGAGATCGGTTTTGGCAGATTTCGTAAAAGTATTGCAAGAGGAAAACTATCATGTCAAGTACCAAGTCGTCTATTGCCCGGACTATGGTATTCCACAGACTCGCAAAAGACTTGTCTTGTTAGCCTCACGATTAGGTGAGATTGAGCTTATACCTCCAACTCACGATAAAGCCAATTACGTTACTGTAAGGGACACCATAGAAGCTCTTCCTCCTTTGAAGGCTGGCGAAGAATGTTCAACGGATGCGTTGCATAGATGTCGTGCATTGTCGCCAATGAATATGCAAAGAATGTTGTCTACCCCATACGGCGGAAGTTGGAAAGACTGGCCAGAGGAGTTGTTGTTGGATTGCCACAAGAAAGAAGGTGGCAAAAGCTTTGGAAGTGTCTATGGCCGAATGGTATGGGATGAGCCGGCACCCACGATGACCACCCTGTGTACAGGAATTGGCAATGGACGTTTTGGACATCCTGAGCAGAATCGAGCTATCTCTGCTCGTGAAGCTGCTTTGTTCCAGACGTTCCCTATGACCTACAAGTTCTTCCCCGATGAACAAGCAGTTTCTCTCTCCAAAGCCTCAAGATATATTGGGAATGCTGTGCCGCCAAGATTAGGAGAAGTGATAGCAGAGAGTATTAAACAGCATATTAGAAACAACAAATAATATGGATGATACCCAAACACTAAAATGGAGATTTGACGTTAGCACATTTCGGCTAATCGGACGTGATTTGATAACAGATCGCGTTACGGCATTGTTTGAGTTGGTAAAAAACTGTTACGATGCCAATGCCCAAAATGTAAGTGTGATTTTTGAGAATGTTGGAGCAGGAGAGAAACAGTCTGTTATTCGGGTAGAAGATGATGGATATGGGATGTCGTTTGAAGATATTCGAGACAAGTGGATGGTTATTGGCACATCCAGCAAGCGGACTCACCCCTATTCCCCTGAACCTTATAAAAGGAAATGTGTAGGAGAAAAAGGTATTGGCCGATTTGCAGTTGATAAATTGGGTAACAAAGTCTCCATTATCACAAAAAAAGAGGGTGCAGGGAAATGGCTTAAGGTTGATATTGACTGGTCTTCTTATTTCTCTGAATCCGTGAAGGGAGATGACATCCATTTGTTTACTGATGTAGAGAATGCCTACTCGTATATTGATGCAGAAGACCCCAATACATCGGGAACTAAACTAGTGATATCCGCCATCCGTGAGCCTTGGACAAAAAAAGAAATCGAGCATTTGATGCGTGAAATCTCAAAGATTGTTTCTCCTGTTGCAAACTTGAGTTATCCATTTAAAGTTCGAGTGATTGCACCCGAATTTGAAATAGAAAAGGAGTCTGTTAGAACTTTGGAAGACTTTAATGATGCAACCCTTTATTTGAGCATAGATTTTGACGAAGAAAAGAGACTACAACAAAGCTTATTCTACGACAAAGGGAAGAACACCTTTGGACACCATACCATTCCGTTAAAATCATTTGGAGGAATTAAGATGAGGATTTTTTTCTTCGACGAAGCTGCTCGTAGAGAATACCGAAAAACCTTCCCTAATGACCCCATAGATGGATTCAAAGTGTATCGTGATGGTATCATTGCCACCCCTTTTGCAGAAACCAATGAAAATCCCGACCAAAAACGTGATATTTTGGGAATTGATAAACGAGTACACCAAGATATATTCAATAGAGTTGGCACACGTGAGTTTTTGGGAGTTATTGACATCACTAAGGAAGGAAATCCTCAAATAATAGATGCAACCAACCGACAAGACTTTGTGGACAATGAAGAGTATCGTGAAATGAAGAAATTCATCATTACTCAACTCAATGCTCTTCAAGATTACAAGGTTGAAATGCGATTGGCAAAACGCGACAATGCCCAGGAAGGTTTGCAAGCAGCCTCCGATGACATCAATTCCCTGGTAGATGCTTTTAATGAAATGGTAGCCCAAAAGCCTGAACTGAAGCCAACCGTAGAACCTCTTATCAAGCAAGTACGCAAGACCGGTCGCAGTGTGAAGACGGCAATCAACGAACAGAAGAAGGCTTTGGAAGATTTCACCCGCAAGGAAAACATCTACATGAGCATTATGTCGCTGCAACAGTTTGCAATCAATATCACACATGCTGTCCGCACAACGCTTAACCAAATACGCGACAGGGTAGAGTTTTTTTATCGGTATTATCCGAATCCCGAGGAAGAGGAATGGTTCTCACTCTATTCTAAAGAGATGTTTGAGCGTTTCAAGGTGCTCAATCGAGTAATCAACTATATGCTCAGCTATTCACAGTCCAACTTGACTCCAGAGGAGGTTGACTTGAAAACCACCTTCGAGGAAATCTTGGGCGACTATGATGATGTATTCTCTCGTGAGGGAATCGTTTTGCAGGCTGATTTCCCTGACAAGTTGGTCCTGAATGCAAACCGACAATTCTTTAGGGATATCCTACAGAATCTGATAGACAATTCCGTGAAAGCAATGTCTGAATCAGAACAGAAGGTGATACGTTGCTCATACGAGGTGCGAAACGACATGTTGGAAATCCTCGTTTCCGACACAGGTGTAGGCATTCCTCCTGAAGACAGAGAGCAAGTGTTTGCCCTGTACTATACGACAACTGAACTACAAGGAGGTGCAGGTGTAGGACTGTATATAGTAAAAACACGCGTGCAGTCTCTTGGTGGGTCGGTTGAAGTTGTTGACAGCGAATTCGGCAAAATTGGAACAACAATAAAGATTACAATACCCTTTAAAAAGTAAACGATTATGGATTTCAAAATAGTCATTATTGACGACAATCTGTCAGAAAAAGAGCCATTCGTTCAAAACATTAGAATGAATTATAAAGATGCTGACTATAACCATGTATTTCAAGATCCTGACAAAGGGTTGGAATATGTGTTGGAAAACCTGAACAATAAGATGATAGTTTTCATTGACTGGAACTTCAGCGGTCATCATAAAAAAGGCATTGACTTGTTGAAAGAAATCCGCAAAAAAACATCCTTGCTCTATATTGTGATGATGTCGGCCAACCAGCTGCGAACTGACATTCCGCTTGATTCCATCGTTGAAATGATGAACGAAGAGAATTTCTTCTATCTTGACAGAAGTAATAATGATTTTGAATCTGTCATTGCCATTATCGACAAAATCCGCACACAATGGGACACGAAATTTGACTGTGTCCTTGAGCAATGGCTTCTACGTCACCCTGAAGACAACAATAAGGAGGCTTTCAGCGAAGCTTCTACAGGGAAATCCTACACTTGGGCCGACATCCTTGTAGAATTGCGTCTTCAAACGCCTGTCGGAAAGTCTTTTGAGAAAATGCTCAACGAATACTATATCTATCAACTTACCCATTCCAAGAAATGACCATGAGAAAGGCGTTGATTGCATATAACAACGATTCCGGCATAGTGTTGCATGATTTCTTTGAATCTTGTGCCGACGAAGCAAAACAAATCTGCCTTGACAACAAAGTGGATTATACCGCAGCCTGTCCCCCCAACATGAATGAGCAGATTGTTTGTGATGCAATGTCCGCCCATCAAATCTGTGTCATTGCAGGACATGGTGATTCCGATGGTATTTACAACGAGCTTGGAAAATCTGTTGTGTCTTGTGGCACGACCAATTACAATTTCAATGGCAAGGGCTTCTATAGTGTGGCTTGTTCATGTGCGCAGAATCTTTATCCTCATCTGAAATCTCTCGGATTATTGTTTTTCGTTGGCTATAATGACACTTTTAGGGTGAAGGGCGATACAGAACCTTTTGTCAATAGTGCTATGGCAGGACTGAAAAGCTTTCTTTCGGGCGACGATGCTAAAACAGCAAAAGAAAAAATGCTTGATGAGTATGATGCGCAGATAGCTGCATTGGATGAAGATTCATGGGAAGCCAAGTTTCTTGTTCACAATAAAGAGTCGTTGGTATTTGACAGTGATAATAATCTGGTATTTACTGATTTGAAATAATCCCTTAACTCTCCTTCAAAACCATGAAGACTACAAAAACAGAACTGACAGACAAAATAGGGAACATCAGAGGCGGCTTGTTCTTCTTCAAACAGTGGGGCACTTGGGGCAGCGATGGCGTCAAACGTAGCAAACACAAAAACGGCAAAATGCTTGATGGAAAAATCCTTCAGGCAATGCCAATGTAATAAACGATTATGGCAACTACTATTTATACATACCTCCACAATGACGATTTGAATGGCTCTCGAATCGTAAGTATGGACGATTGCATGTGCAAACTCTACAACATCATGCGTAATGATTCGGAGTTTATGAAGGATTTTGAAAAAGATCTACAATCTCCCGCCTTGTATATTCTTATCAACAAAGAAGAATCCAAGGCTTATATAGGTGAGACTGATGATTTTATCAAAAGAATACCACAGCATAGCATTAAGAAAGAGTTTTGGTCTGAGGTTATGGTTTTTTGGGGAACAAACGAGGACACTCTAAGCAAGACGGAAGTCCAATACTTAGAATATTTGGCTCTAGAAAAGGCGAAACAAGTCAAATCTTACGATTTGTCTGAGAATACGCAGAGTGGGAAAATCCCTCACATGAATGTGATGCAGAAAGGAAAAACAGACAAGTTCTTTAAGTATGTTCAATTCTTGGCCAAATTTGTGGGGTGCGATATTTTTGAGAAACGGCCAAACGTAATATTGAAAACATCATTGGCTTCACCTACACCAAAAGTGCTGCCATCTCCTATCAATTTGACAAGTGATGATTTAAAAGGAAGTATCAAATTGTCTTTGAATGGAGAAGGTGCTTATTCCAAGCGTGAAATGGTTCTCCAAATCGTAAAAGAGTACGTGCATCAATTCCCGGACACTACCTTTGAAGAATTGAGGGCTATTTTCAATCGTGATTATCTTCAAAGATTTGCTTCGAACGAATTTCTTCAGCAGGATATAGAGAAAGCAAAGAATTGGAAGAAATATGGGGATGACCATGTGCATTATTTCATCGAAGACAAAGATGTTTTAGTAAGTGGCGATGGAGTGCAGTTTGTTGTGTGCGTTGAATGGGATCGGAATAACATTGTCAACGTGCTTGGTATTGCTCAAACATTAGGATGGAAATTTGAGATTGTGAAATAATGGCAAAGAAGGCTTTATACAAGATGATAGATCTCTTCGCTGGATGCGGAGGTTTGAGCTTAGGAATGGAACAATCGGGCTTTACTCCCTGGTTTGTAAATGAAATAATTGAGCAATTTGCCAATACCTATAAATATAACCACAATCTCCCAGATGAACATTACTACATCGGTGATATTGCCGAGCTAAATGAGACTATTCATAGGTATGATAATTTGTTTGATGGAATAACCATTGTTTGTGGAGGTCCACCATGTCAAGGTTTCTCAATGGCCAATCGGCAAAGAATACTTGATGATCCAAGAAATAACCTCTACAAACAATATCTGATTTTTCTAAGCCATGTTCGCCCCAAGTTTTTCATTATGGAGAACGTGAAGGGTATGATGAACAAGAAAGATGAAATCATACAGAACTTCAAAGAGTATCTTGGAGATGACTACTTGTATGATTATGCTGTGCTTAAAGCACAGGATTTTGGAGTTCCTCAGAATAGAGAACGTTTTATCATGATAGGAAATCGTGTGGGGATATCTCCAAATGAAATCTTTGAAGAAATCAATAAGAATAAAAGAGATGCCTTTATACTGCGAGATGCTCTTTATGGACTTCCACATTTAGAAGCGAAAAAGGGGAAAGGTCAGAGTGGGGTTGAAGATGTTCGCTCTGGTTTGACGGAAAGAGATTTCGAATACCCGCAGACAGACTTCTACAGGTTTATCAATGGTAATAGGGTCATTACCAAGCTCTACAATCACAAGAACCGATACAATAACGAACGCGATATTGAGATTTATAGGCGACTACCGCAGGGGGCGAACTCATTGCACGAGTCAATTGCGGATATAATGCCATATAAACGGCGCAACGACATTTTCAAAGACAAATATTTTAAACTGGACGAGAATCAAATCTGTAAGACAATCACTTCGCACATGAAGTTCGATTGTAATATGTACATTCATCCATGGGAAGCCAGAGGGCTAAGCCCTAGAGAATCTGCTCGTATTCAAACTTTCCCTGATGATTTTGTATTTACTGGTGCTCAGAATTTGTGGTATGCACAAATCGGCAACGCTGTACCTGTTAAACTTGCAAAGGCCATAGGAGACGGCATAATGAAATTCTTATGAACCACGTAGAGTTATTTGCAGGAATAGGAGGCTTTAGACGAGCAATGGATCTCATCTCACAAGATCTGGGCTTGAATATTTATACTGTTGCATATTCTGAAATTGACAGAAAAGCCATAGATACATACAATGCCAATTTTGATACTACAGGAGAATTGGCAATGGGTGATATTGTTACCTTTGTAAATGATAAACGCGCCATGAGGAGCCTTCCTCGCTATCAACTACTCTCTGGTGGTTTTCCATGTCAAACATTTAGTATGATGGGGAAACAAGAAGGATTTGGAGAGGAAAGGGGACAGATGTTCTTTAGAATCATGGATATGATAAACAGCAGGCATCCTCGTTATGTTTTACTAGAGAATGTGAAAAACTTGATGAATCATGATGGAGGAAACACCATTGCTGTCATAAGGAGAGAACTGGAAAACGCAGGATATATCGTCAAAATGGATGTTTTTAACTCGAATGATTACGGATTACCGCAGAAGCGGAATCGAGTAATCATTTTTGCAAGGCGGCATCATTTGGGCAATTTTGAATTCTCTTCAGAGCTGGTGAGGCAATCTTTTGAAGAGATGGATTGGAATGCTTCTTCTTTGAACTCTTACGACTCCATCATTGACGTTCTAGATAAAAACGCTGATGCCAAGTATTACCTATCAGAAAGAATAAAGCCGACCTTATTGAGTAATGGAAGCGCTGGATTTGTGTCAAAATCAGAAATAGACCAGATGGTTGCAAGGCCACTAACAGCAACAATGCACAAAATGCACAGAGCTTGCCAAGATAATTATTATAGCGACCTGTTTATACGGTCGAACGGTGCAGACAGACCTTCAGAAAGGATGACTAAGGACCAACTTGCTAGAATCCCTATACGAAAACTAACGCCAAAAGAAGCTTTTATGCTTCAAGGTTTTCCAGATGATTTTGCCGCTAAGGCAACAAATGCAAAAGTTGCTGACGGTGCAATGTATAAGCAAGCTGGTAATGCGGTAAGCGTGAATACAATTTATGCTGTACTTTATTATTTGATTACAAACAGAATAATACGTGAATAATATGGAAGAAATTGTTAAACACATCAATGATACCAATGCCAGTTATAGGGCGTTGAATGCGGGTGATGCAAAGAACACAGATCTGTTTTTGGACAATGAACATTACGAGTTGTTCAAAGATGCAGGTGAGCAGATAACTGTTAGGTTTAATAAGGAAAACTTACAAAAGGCAATTCTATTCATCGCTTCTATATTACCTAGAAAGTACGACAATTCATCGACTCATAAAACAATTCCATTCTCATCGGCTTTTGTTTTAGACCAATTAGCATTCCTTGATGCCTTTTTCACTATTGATGGGAAAAAGGTTGAGGCTAGAACGCAAGTTTGGAATGCAAGGAAAGATGTGGAAAAAAAGAATGGAGAAATTGATAATAGGTTCTATTTCAATGGTCTCTTGGAAGATGTCACTTATAAAAGCTTTGGTGGTGAATCAAAGACTGCAAAATTCACTATCAGAAATTACTTTGCTGGGGGCTACTCCGATTTACATATAAAGAAGGCCGACGGCGGTGTTTTTGATGTGTGGGTGACAAACGTACTTGAACCATTTGATAATGGGAAAGAAAAAGACCAAGACAATATTTGCCTGGATTCAAAAACTCTCCAGCAGATATACTACGGTGCCCCAGGCACAGGCAAATCCTTCGAGATAAACCGTCTCACAGAAGGGAAAGAGGTCATCCGCACCACGTTCCACCCCGACAGCGACTACTCAACATTTGTGGGAGCCTATAAACCCACCTCTATTGAAATCCCCGTGCGCGACGTGACTGGCAAGATTATCATCGAAAACGGTGCACAGGTGACGGAAAACCGCATCGTCTATGATTTTGTGGAACAAGCATTCCTTCAAGCCTATATCAAGGCATGGAACGCATACGCTGACACAGCCGAAGGCGAGAAGGCAAAGGAACAATACCTCATCATCGAGGAGATAAACCGTGGCAATTGTGCACAAATATTCGGTGACTTGTTCCAACTGCTCGACCGCAACGCACAGGGATTTTCCGACTACCCCATCACTGCCGACAAGGACATAAAGAAACAACTGTCAAAGGCCTTCAAGGACAAGACCATCTCCAATGCCGACTACATCAACAGTATCTACAAGAAGGACATCCTGAGCCAGGTACTGAAGGGCGAGGTGCTGCTGCTGCCCGACAACCTCTACATCTGGGCCACCATGAACACCAGCGACCAAAGCCTCTTCCCCATTGACAGCGCCTTCAAACGCCGCTGGGATTGGAAATACATGCCCATCTGCGAAGGAAGGGAAAACGGTGTGTCGCTCGGTTGGAAAATCAAAGTGAAAGAGAACCTTTACGACTGGTGGCAGTTCGTAGAGAAAATTAATAACGAAATCAACGAGCAAACCAAGTCGGAAGATAAGAAACTGGGCTATTTCTTCTGCAAGGCTGAGGACGGCATGATAACTGCTGAGACATTCGTTGGCAAGGTGGTGTTCTACCTTTGGAACGACGTGTTTAAAGACCAAGCTTTCGCCAGCGACATCTTCCAAGACGGCGATGAGGAACTGACCTTCAATAAATTCTACGATGTGGATGCCAACGGGAAAGCCATCGTCAGAGAAGACAAAGTGGAGCTCTTCTTGAAGAACCTGGGAGTGGGTTATCTACTTTCAAATACTGATGATGGAACTATAGAGATTGAGGATTTGGAAAATAATAATACCTCCACCAACTCGAAAACAACTTTGAAAGAAATAGAGTTCCCTGATGGCACAATTATAGATTCCACATCTGGTATTTTTGATGCATACATGCATGCTATTGAGAAAATCGGTATAGATACAGTATGTTCTGTGGCTGACAGGTTAAAATATCGCAGACGCGGTAAGCCCCTAATATCAAAAGAGAAATATCCTGAATTGGAAACAGACTATGGCTATTCATATTATATGATGGGTGACTACTATTTTCTCAGAGGGGCAAATACATATACATATGTAAGAATCCTTGAGGATTTGAATAGTATATTACAATTAGGAATGATTATTCGTAATTAACCAATGAGAATACTGATAGAAGAATATAGATACAGGGCCGACGATGTCAGGCAGACTATCCACGGCATTGATGCGCTGGAGGATATCGAAGGCTTCGTCTCGGTGAACTACGTGGGTTACTATTTCAACAGTCACCCCGACGTTTATGACTGTGTCTTTGTTCTTCCAAAGGTTCTGTTGGAGGTAAAAGAGGGTCAAGAACTGGTGTTCGGACAGTACCGCCCTGAGGACATCATCTGTGTCAACGAGGACTTACCACTGACCAAGGAGCAGAAGAACTTCATCTACGACTTCTCCGTCTGGATCTACCGCGCAGTGGTGGTGTTCTACAATGACAAGCGCAACGACACCTCGATTGTCTACCACCGCAAGATGGCGCAGGTGAACAAAGGCCGTCGCCAACGCAACAACACCTTCCTCGACATCCTGCTGTCGCTGATACAGTTCAACGACGACAACCAGCAGTTCTTCATGTTCATCATCAAGAACATGCACTCGGGGTTCAACAAAATCAACTGGACAAGGACGATAGCTCGGACTAATGCCGTTGTGCAGGACAACAATGTCATCTATGTGAACCCTGTCAACAAGAAGCGGCAGATCAACTTCGACGAAGAGCTGTTGGTCATTTTCTTTTCCATATTGAACTACATCAACGAGCATTATGGATTCCCCGTCAAGATGAACTGCAATTACGAGCTCATCACAGGACGCAAGTTCCAAAACTACTTGAACGGATTTGGCAAGATTCGTTTACAGCAGATCAAGTATAAATACTTCTCGGACAAGGCCCTCCAACTGTGGAACCTCTGCTATGCTTTCTTCGACAGAGCCAAGAATGTTGCCATCGACATGGGGCAGAAGGACTACCTGCTGGTGAAGAACTTCAACATCGTGTTTGAGGCCATCATCGATGAACTGATTGGCGAGACGGGAGAGGTGCCTGCCGGATTGAAGAAGCAGGAAGACGGCAAGATGGTCGACCATATCTACACCTACAAAGGGTTGACCACCCACGAAGACAAGCCCATCTACTATATAGGTGACTCGAAATACTACAAACGCAACAATCAAGTGGGACGCGAGTCAGTGGCCAAGCAATTCACTTATGCCCGCAACGTGATTCAATGGAATCTGAACCTATTTATGAGGGGCGACGAGAACGACGAAGACTGGAAACAGGATTGGAACCAATTCAGAGAGGTGCCGAAGTTGCGCGACGATGTGACGGAGGGCTACAATATCATCCCGAATTTCTTTATCAGCGCCACAATGGAGGAAGACCTGAGCTATCGCGACACCATCCGGCTGACGGAGAAAAAGAACAAATATTTCACAACAGACCAGTTCAGCAACCGATTGTTCGACAGAGATACGCTGTTGGTATGCCACTATGACGTCAACTTCCTGTTTGTGGTGTCGCTCTATGCATTGAACAACAAGTTCAAGAAAGCCAGCTGGAAGAAGAAGGTAAGGGGTATTTTCCGCGAAGAGATACAGAAGATGCTTCAGACAAACTACCAATTCTATGCGATGAGAGCCCTCCCCAATGAGGATGGGAAGCACTATATAAAGACCCACTTCCAAGAAGTGTTGGGTAAGATGTACACACCTTACGCCGACACCAGCTACTACTCGTTGGCTTTGGACAAGCAAGATGAAGAGAACAACGAGAAACTGTTGGAAGAACTCCGCAAGCATTTCTATGTAGTGGATTGTACTTTGGGTGAGAATCCGCGAGAGGTGATAGAACGTGCAATCGTGGAAACGCCAGCTCTCATCAAAGAGAAGCCAGAAGAAAAGAATATCCTTACGGGTTTGGTGCGTCGTACAGACAGCAACTTCAAACAGTTTGTAGATCACGAAGCCAAATCGTATGTGATGGAGCGTATACCTGCTGTGAATTTGATGGATATTCGTTACTTCCTGCCGATGGTGGCGGGTGGTATCGATGGCTATTATGAGGTCGTGAGGATTGGTTTCACAACCGTCGAGGGAAATCCTGCATTGAGGTTGCGTTTGGGACGTTATATACCTATTGGTGAATCGGTGGTGGATATTTACCGTTCCAAGATGCAACCCGGTGAGCTGATATCGTTCGAGTATACGATGAAGATGTATAACGGGGAGGTATAACTCCGATGACCGACACGATGACACCGGAGCAGCGGCATAGGTGCATGTCGCATGAGACACAAAAATACACAGCATAATAAAAACAAAAAAGAACTCACAATAACAATTTGAGACATATGGCAAGAAAGAAAACTATCGATGTGGCGCTGGTATATGATTTCGACGGGACACTGTCGCCGGGGAACATGCAGGAGTTTGGATTCGTGCAGGCTATTGGCAAGGATTCTAAGGAGTTTTGGAGGAAGAACCGCGCATTGGCCGAGCAAAACGACGCCAACGAGATTCTGTGCTATATGTATCTAATGCTGCAAGAGGCTAAGGCCAACAACATCTCCTTGAAACGGAAATCATTCAAAAAGTTTGGCGCTCAGATAGAGCTATTCAAAGGCGTCGAGGAATGGTTTGCGCTGATTAACGAGTATGGCAAATCAAAAGGGCTGAACATCAAACACTATATCAACTCCTCAGGATTAAGGGAGATGATTGAGGGGACAAAGATTGCCAAAAGGTTCGAGAATATCTACGCCTGCTCGTTCCTTTACGACGTGGACGGTATAGCCTACTGGCCTGCCGTCGCTGTCGACTATACCACCAAGACCCAGTTCCTTTTCAAAATAAACAAAGGCATCAAAGAAATACGAGACAACAAGAAAATCAACGAATACCTGGCCAAGGAGGAACGCCCAATCCCATTTGAGAGAATGATATATTTCGGCGACGGCGAGACGGATATCCCCTGCATGAAGGTAGTGAAAGAACACGGAGGTCACTCCATCGCCGTCTACGGAACCCCACGCAAGAAAGCAACGGCAATGAAACTCATCCACGAAGACCGTGTGAATTTCGTATGCAAGGCTGACTATGCTGAAGGGAAAGAGATACATATCACTGTTCAAAGAATCCTTGACAAAATACGCACCGACTACGAATTCCAGCAACTGCTTGACTCTCATAAACGGGCAGCAAAACAATAAGTGACACATGACTGAAACAATGACTCACAAGTTGCGACACGAGTATGGAAAAATATGATAGTTAATACATCTGATGAAATATCTATACTGAAATCAATTTTGAAATGACTAACGAAATACAATTCATCTTATATAATCTTCCTGATAATGAGGGGAGTGTGCAGGGAGTAGTGCGAGATGAGACTATCTGGCTGACACAAAAGGCAATGGCACAGCTGTTCGGGGTAAATGTGCCTGCCATCAGCAAGCACCTGCAAAACATCTACGACAGCGGAGAACTCAATAAAAATGCGACTATTTCCAAAATGGAAACAGTCGTGAATAGGGGTTTCCGCGGAGAGGTGAAAGAAAATGTAGATTTCTACAACCTCGATGCCATCATCTCTGTCGGCTATCGTGTAAACTCCGCCAAAGCCACGCACTTCCGTCAGTGGGCGACGAAGGTGTTGAATGAATATATCCGCAAGGGGTTTGTCTTGGACGACAATAGGCTGAAACAAGGAGAGGCGGTGTTTGGCAAGGACTACTTCCGCGAGTTGCTGGAACGTATTCGCTCCATCCGCGCCAGCGAACGACGCATCTGGCAGCAAATCACCGATATCTTTGCCGAATGCAGTATCGACTATGACAAGTCATCACCTGTCACACAGGACTTCTACGCTATGGTGCAGAACAAGTTCCACTACGCTATCACCGGTAGGACAGCAGCGGAAATCATCTATACCTCTGCCGATCGCACCAAGGAACATATGGGCCTGACGACTTGGAAAAACTCACCCGACGGACGCATCCTGAAATCGGATGTCACCATAGCCAAGAACTACCTCGACGAACAACAGATACGTCGTTTGGAGCGTGCCGTAACGGGTTTCTTCGATTACATTGAGGACCTGGTGGAAACCGAGAACATTTTCACCATGGAGCAGTTCGCCGCCAGCGTCAACGAATTCCTGAATTTCCGTCGTTTCAAAATACTCCCTAACAAAGGCTCTGTTTCTAAAACCATGGCCGAAGAAAAAGCTTCCGCCGAGTACGATATCTTCAACCGTACACAAAAGATAGACTCCGACTTTGACAAAGCTGTGCGGCAACAACTCGGAGACAAAAAGTAGTTCCATGACCGACACGATGACACCGGAGCAGCGGCATAGGTGCATGTCGCATATCAAGGGCTCGGGAACGAAACCGGAGCTGAAGGTGCGGCGGTGGCTGTGGGCGCATGGGTATCGGTATCGGCTGAACGTGAAGAGTGTGCCGGGGAAGCCGGATATCGTGTTGCGGCCGTACAGGACGGCGATATTTGTCAACGGCTGTTTTTGGCATGGACACCAGCTGCGCTTTGCGCAGATGTATGATGTAAGAGGTAAGAAGTTAGAAGAACCGCAAAGCGGAAATAATTTACGAGATTTTGCGAGAGAAGGACTCGAGCAGGAGTACAACGAAAGAGATATACAGAGCTCCAGTTGCTGCAAGATTCCGACGACGAACAGGGAGTTCTGGGTCGCCAAAATCCGTCGCAACCAGGAGCGCGACAGGGAGAACTACCGCGTGCTGCAGGAGAACGGATGGCAGGTGATTGTGGTGTGGGAATGCCAGCTGACGCCGAAGAAGCTGGAACACACGATGCGAGAGGTGGCACTGTTGCTCGAAGAGAACATGCTGTCGCTCTACCGCCACAAACCAATACCTTACGCTATAGAAGAGGAGGGCCAGCTGCCTATGGCCGCCGAGGGCAGGTAGGTACAAGAGCAATCAAAAAAACTTTTGGCCGTTTCGGAAGAAAAAAACAAATGATTTAAAGATACGTTGGATGATATGTGCGAAAGGTCTTGCAAAATGAAATAACGAGTGATGATGAATATTGTTGAAATAGTGGTCGACCCGCTGGTGTGGCAGTTGCCATTGTGGATATTGCTTGTTGCAGCGATATTGTTCTTCGTCTATTGGATATATATAGGTATCACCCGCAGGATGGCGAAGCGGCGGCACCGCGACCCGCTGGGGTGGATACTGCTGTCGCTGCTCGTCTCGCCGTTGCTGACGTGGATAATACTTCTTATTGCCGGTGACTCGAAGAGATGAAGCCCATCACGATACATACCAGATGCTTTCCAGCCAAGGGGTTTCATGCCATCACGCTGTTCCCCGTGATTTTCTATAGGGACGGGCGTCTGACGCCGCGGGAGGTGAGGCACGAAACGGTGCACCTGTGGCAGCAGGCCACGCTGCTGGTGGTGCCTTTCTATGTGCTGTATCTACTGTTCAGGCTTGTGGGGTTGCTGCGGTACAGGGATAGTGACCGCGCCTACCGCGAGATACCATTTGAGCGGTCGGCCTACCTGTTGGAACAGCGTGAGGGGCTCACCAGGAAGGCTATGGCCTTCGGCTGGGTGAGGTGCCTTGCCGGCTAAAGATAAGGCGGCAGCTTTATTCGTCGCCTTTGCCGAATAATTTCTTTATGAAGGGCTCGATGCTCTTGAGGCCCCAGTTGATGAGGATGATGACGCAGACAGCGATGCCGGCTTCGCGCCATAGGCCGTAGCCGCAGATGCATCCCACTGCTGCGGAGCACCAGATGGTGGCTGCCGAGGAGAGGCCGTGGATGGTGAGTCCGTCTTTCATGATTACACCGGCGCCGAGGAATCCGATGCCCGTCACCACCTGCGACAGCACGCGCAGGTTATCGTTGTTGACAGGGCCGCCACTGGCTATGGCGTGCATTATGACGCTCTCGCTAAGTAGGATGAACAGACAGGCTCCGACGGCGACGAGCGAATTGGTGGTCAGGCCGGCCTGACGCTGTTTGAGTTCACGCTGGGTGCCAATGATGATGCCGGCGAGGAGTGCGCAGGCGAGGCGGAAGACGAAGACTTTTATTGGCATGGGTAAAGGTTACAGGTTACGGTTTACAGGTTACAGTTTGAGGTTTTTCCTTAAACGGCGAATTGAACTAATTAAACGAATTGCTACGCTGGTTATAATTTAAAGCGAATTACTCGAAGCTACGCAGTTTTGCCGGCGAGGATGACGACGATTTCGCCTTTGACTTCTTTGGCGCCGAAGTGGGCGAGAACTTCTGCTATGGTGCCGCGTGCTGTCTCGGCGTGGAGTTTGCTGATTTCGCGGCTGACGCTGACCTGACGTTCTGCACCAAGCACTTCCTGCAGCTCCTCCAGCAGCTTTACGAGGCGGTAGGGGCTCTCGTAGATAATCATGGTGCGCTGCTCGTCGGGGAGGGCTTTGATGGCCGTCTGGCGCCCTTTCTTGTGTGGCAGGAAGCCGAGGAAGACGAAACGGTCGCACGGCAGGCCACTGTCGATGAGTGCTGGTACGAAGGCTGTTGCGCCTGGCAGACACTCCACTTCGATGCCCTCCTTCACGGCTTCGCGCACCAGCAGGAATCCCGGGTCGCTGATGCCGGGAGTGCCGGCGTCGGTGATAACGGCGATAGTGGTGCCGGCCTTCAGGCGCTCGACGATGCCTGCCACCGTCTGGTGCTCGTTGAAGATGTGGTAGCTCTGCAGCGGTGTCTCGATGCCGTAGTGCTGCATCAGCACGCGGCTGGTGCGGGTGTCTTCGGCCAGTATGAGGTCGACAGAGCGGAGAACCTCGACTCCACGATAAGTCATGTCGCCGAGGTTCCCAACAGGTGTCGGTACTAAAAACAATTTCATTGTTTTTCAGTGGGTAGTGGGTAGTTGATAGTGGGTAGCATATGTGGACAAGTGCTACACACTACCCACTATCCACTACAAACTAATGATTATTCCTCCTCGAAGTCGTCGGGGATTTCCATGTCGTGGTAGACGTTGGTGACGTCTTCGTCTTCCTCGAGGATGCCGATGATCTTCATGACCTTGCGGATGGTCTCGGTGTCGACCTGGCGCAGGGTGTTGGGGATGCGCTGCAGTTCGGCGCTCTCGCACTCGATACCCTTCTGCTCAAGCATCTTCACCATGTTGCCGAAGTCCTCGTAGGCGGTGTAGAGGGTCAGGTATTCGTCGTCGACCTCCATCTCTTCCAGTCCGCCGTCGATGAGCTCCATCTCGAGTTCTTCAACGTCCATCTCGGGCTTGCGGGGCACCACAAAGACGCCCTTGCGGGTGAAGAGGAAGGCGAGGCTGCCGTTGGTCTCCAGCGTGCCGCCGTTCTTGTTCATGATGCTCTTCACGTTGGCGACGGTGCGGTTGTTGTTGTCCGAGAGGGCCTCGATGAAGAGGGCGATGCCGTGATTGACGTGGCACTCGAAGGTAAGCTCCATCATCTGGGCGGCGTCCTTGTCGTTGGCCTTGTTGATGGAACGCTGCAGGGTGTCCTTGGGCATGTTGCAGCCACGGGCGTTCTGGATGAGCAGACGCAGGCGGGGGTTGCTGTCGGGGTCGGCACCACCTTCGCGAACGGCGATGGTGACCTGCTTCAGAATGTTGCTCCACTGTTTCGAGCGCTTGGCATCGGCTGCTCCTTTGGCTCTCTTAATCTTTGACCATTTGTTGTGTCCTGACATAATGATTGATGTTTTATTTGTTTGTTATTGTTTTATGTTAATTGTTTCTCCACTTGATGTATGTGATGGGCTTGCCTTCGGCGAGGAACATGCGCTCGTAGAAGGTCTGTGTGAGCTTGGCCTCACCCTCATAGCCGCTGTTGTATAGATTGTCCGTGCTGGCGAGTATCTCCACGTTGCGTGTGGGTAGCACCTCATTGAGGGTGTAGTCGTAGAGCTCCTGGCTGTCGGTCTTGAGGTGCATGACGCTCTGCGGTGCCAGGAAGCGGCTGTATGTGTCGAGAAAGCGGGGCGCGGTGAGGCGCTTGTTTGGCTTCTTCAGCTGTGGGTCGCAGAAGGTGATCCATATCTCGCTCACCTCGCCGGGGGCGAAGAAGCGGTCTATCAGCTCTATGCGTGTGCGTATGAAGGCCACGTTGGGCAACGGTTCCTCGACGGCGGTCTTGGCTCCGCGCCATAGGCGTGCGCCCTTGATGTCGACACCTATGTAGTTGCGCTCCGGATGAATGCGTGCCAGCGCCAGCGTGTAGTCGCCCTTGCCGCAACCCAGCTCCAGTGTGATGGGGTTGCCGTTGTCGAAATGCTCGTGCCACTTGCCCTTGAGGGCAAACCCCTCCTGTTCCAGTTGCTCGAAGCCTACCTGGAACAGGTTGGGGAACGTGAGGTTCTCGGCGAATCGCTGCAGCTTGTGGTGACCCATTAACTTATCACTTCACACTTACCACTTCTTGATTACCAGGTCACCGTCGTACCAGCTCTTTACGTGCTTATAGAGAGCCTCTGCCGCCGTCTGGCTGCTGGCGCTACCCATGCTCACGTAGTAGAGGTCGTTGAACTCTATGATGTAGGCGTCGCAGCCCATGTCGTGCAGCTTGGCGGTCATCTTGGCAGCGGTGTTCTTGTTGAGGTAGAAGCCTGCAATGAGGTCGAAGCCCTGTTTGCTGCCCTTCTCAACGTACACGTACACCGGCGAATCCGTTGGCGGAGCTGTTTGTTTGCGGCGCTCTATTTCTTTCTGCTCGTCAGCCTTCACCTGCTGCACCTCGGCGGCGGTCTTCTGTCCGCCGTTGCCGGGCTGCAAGCCGAGCTCGTCGGCCAGACGGTAGAGTATGTCGTCAAGTACGCGGTAATTCATCAGCTCACTCTGCACCTTTCCGCGGCAACTGCGTGCGTGGCGGTTCTTCATGAACGGCTCATTGTAATTGTAGATATAGTCGTCGTACGACAGCAGGCGCTGCACCGCGAAGCGCTCGCCGAGCATCTGCTCGAGGCGCTCGTTGGCATACTGGCGTATGCGGTCCATCATCGGCACGCGGGCGCTGCTGAAGCCACGGTCGGCCAGGTAGGTGTTGATGTAGTCGCGCATGAAGAGGCACACCATGTCGCCATTCTCTGCTATCTCGCGGTCCGAGTAGTCGATCATGTCGGGGTTATATGTGAACGGTGTCACCCGCGGAGCGTCGATGTGCGTGGTGCTTGTCGTGGTGTCGGGCTTGGCGCCGTTGTTGCGCGTCAGCAGGTAGTAGGCGGCACCGCCGCAGAGCAGCAACAGGAGCAATATTATCAGTATTATCGGCCACACGCGGCGTTTCTTGTTGTCGTCCTCGTTCTGCTTATTGTTTTTTGCGGCCTTCTTCTCGGCGCGTTCACGTTCTTTTGCCTCCTTGGCTTCGGCTTTGGCCTTCTCGGCTTCAGCCTTGCGGAGAGCCTTCTCTTGCTTGGCGGCTTCTTTGTCGGCCTCGCTTTGTGCAGAAGCTTCGGCTTTGGCATTCTCGCGAGCGGCTATTGCTGCCAGAGCAGCGGCTTTCTTCTCGGCCTTGATGCGCTCCTTCTCGCTCTTGGCATCGGCTTTGGCGGCTTCCTTCTCTGCTTTCTTGCGGCTGGCTTCGGCCTCTTTCTCGGCTTTGATGCGCTCCTTCTCGGCACGCTGTTCGGCTTTGCGCAGCTCCTCGGCGGCTTTGCGCTTCTCCTCGGCCTCGCGTTTCTCGGCCTCCTTGCGCTGCTTCTCGAGCATCTCCTCCTCGTAGCGCTGCTGCTCGGCGGCTTTTTTCTCCAACTTCAGGCGTTCGACCTCGGCTTTCTTCTCGGCTTTCAGACGCTCCTTCTCTGCGCGCTCGTCGGCCTTCGGGTCGCTGGCGGGCAGCTTCTTGTCCATGTCTTCCAGCTTCTTCAGGCTCTCGTCCCAGTGGCTTTCCTCCTTGACGGGTGCTGCCACAGGCTCCGCAACGGGCTCCTGTACAGGTTCCGGTTCAGGCTCAGGTTCAAGTTCAGGCTCCGGTGTTTCCTTTGCGAGGGTCTCCTCATCGTCGAAGCGTGCGAAGGGGTCTTCCTCGCCTTCGTGGTCGTAGGTCTTCACATCCTGTATTGGCATCTCGCACTTGTTGTCGGAGTCGAGCACCAGCCCCTCGGTCATCGTGAAGCCGAAGGTGCGCTTGTCGTCGCAGGTGAGGGTACCGAGGCGCCCGAAAGTGTGGCGCCCGCTGCGCTTCACCTTGTCGGTGAGGGCGTCGATATAGTTGAGCCACATCTGCTTGGCTACTTCCTCGTTGATGCACTCGCGTTCGGCGAGCACCTTGACGATGTCGCACTCACCGTTGCTCTCCTCGCTGAAGGCTATGGCGCGGCCAGCGGGATAGTAGGTATGAGTGGCGGGGTCGTGGTGTGCGGCGCGCTGCACGGTGTCCATGGTTCCAATGCCGGGCATCACTACTTTCTGCCCTTTCTCAAGTAATTCGACGATTAAGTCAGTTATGTTCATATCGTTTGTTCTTTGTTTTCGTCTGTCTATTTGTGTCTGGCCAGCCACGCCTCGGCTTCGGCAAGGTCGGCGGGCGTGTCTATGCCTATGTTGGCATGCTCGGTGTCGCGCACGGCTATGGTGTAGCCGTTGGACATCCAGCGCAGCTGCTCCAGTTTCTCGCACTCCTCGAGCGGAGCCGGTGCCAGCGTGCAGAGCCGTTCGAGCACCTCGGCGCGGAAGGCGTAAACGCCCACGTGCTTGTAGTAGGCCATGCCGTCAAGCCATCTGTCCTGCTCCACGTCGCGGCGGTAGGGGATAGGCTGGCGGCTGAAGTAGAGGGCTCGGCCGCTGCAGTCGCACACCACCTTCACGTTGTTGGGCGACAGCAGCTCGTCCACGGTGCGTATGGGTGTGCGCAGCGTGGCTATGTCGGTGCCTTCGCCACGGAAGCAAGCCGTGAGGGCCTCGATTTGGCTTTCCTCCACGAAGGGCTCGTCGCCCTGTATGTTGACCACCACGTCGTAGTGCTCGCCCTGCTCCTTGAGGCGCCTTAGCACCTCGCCACAGCGGTCGGTGCCGCTGCGGTGTTCCGTCGAGGTCATCATGGTCGCCTGCTGGCCACCGATGGCCTGCATGTGGCTCAGGATGCGCTCGTCGTCCGTGGCCACCACGGCGCGGTCAACGCCGCTCATGCCGTCGGCCTTGCGCCACACACGCGACACGATGCTCTCGCCCCCCAGCATGGCCAGCGGCTTGCCGGGGAAGCGTGTCGACGCATATCTCGCGGGTATGACTATCAGTGTCTTCATCCTCTGAACAGGCTGTTGAACTCGGCGTCTATGCGGTTGATGATGTGTCCCAGGTCCTCGCGGTTCTCCACGAAGTCGCACTCCTCCATGTCCACTACCAACATTTTGCCCTCGTAGTTCTCGGCCCAGTTCTCGTAGCGGTTGTTGAGGTTGGTGAGGTAGTCGAGGCGGATGCCCGTCTCCAGCTCGCGTCCGCGCTTCTGGATGTGGCGTATCAGTGTCGGCACGTCGCTCTTGAGGTAAATCAGCAGGTCGGGCTGCGGCAGCAGCGAGTATGTCATCTCGAACATATCGGTGTAGGTGGCCAGGTCGCGCGACGTCATCAGGCCCATGCTCTGCAGGTTGGGGGCGAAGATGTAGGCATCGTCGAAAAGCGACCGGTCGCGTATGAAGTTCTCGCCGCTGCGGTTCAGCTCGCTGAGCTGTTTGATGTTGGCGTAGAGCGAATAGACCATCATGTTGAACGACCAGCGCCGCATGTCCTCGTAGAAACTGTTGAGGTAGGGGTTCTCCTCCGACGAGCCCGAGATGGCCCTGTATCCGTAGTGCTTCGACAGCAGCTTTGTCAGCTCCGTCTTTCCTGCTCCGATATTGCCCGAAATTGCTATCTGCATATACTTTCCTTCACGCCAAGCAACGCTCTTCCGGCTGAAAAAGAGTTTCTTGGCAGTTTTACATCCGTTTATTCTAAACGGCAAATATACGAATATTTTTTAATCTATTATTGTTTTTTGCACTTTTCTGCCGAAAAAAATGCCTCTCCCCAGCGTATCCTCTCCGACACTTCTCCGACAGTTCTCCGTTTGTTCTACCATTGTTTAACGCTTTTATATAGTAAAACAACCGGTGAACAACCGTAGAACAGTCGGAGAGACTACGGAGAGGCATGGTGGGGAAGGGCTACCGGCTCAGTATGTTTTGCGGACAAATTACTAATTTCTAATTCCTAATTTCTATTTTTTTCGTATTTTTGCATCGGCGCACGGTGGCGTGGAAAGCCTGCCGGAGTGCTGTGATTGTATTGTAAAACATATTGTTATGCAGAAGATAGACAACCTCGATGAAATCATTGTTTCGGCCTTGCGCGAGGATGTGGGCGACGGCGACCACTCGACGCTGGCATGCATCCCGCCCGACGCCATGGGCACGGCCAAGATGGTGATGAAACAGTCGGGCATCCTCTGTGGCGCAGAAGTGGGCCGCAGGGTGTTCGAAATAGTGGACAGCACCCTGAAAGTGAGCCTGCTGAAGCACGACGGCGACGCTGTGCAGGTGGGCGACGTGGTGATGACCATCGAGGGCCACAGCGGCTCCATACTCACCGCCGAGCGTACGGCGCTGAACTTCATGCAGCGCCTGTCGGGCATCGCAACCGAAACTAACCGCATGGTGAAGATGCTGGAAGGCTTGAACACCAAGCTCCTCGACACCCGCAAGACGACGCCGAACATGCGCCTGTTGGAGAAATACGCCGTCAAGTGCGGCGGCGGCACCAACCACCGCATAGGCCTGTACGACATGGTGATGCTCAAGGACAACCACATCGACTTCGCCGGCGGCATCGAGGCGGCTATCGACCGCACCAACAAGTACCTGAAAGAGAAGGGCAAGGACCTGCGCATTGAGGTTGAGGTGCGCGACCTGGACGAGTTGCAGCGCGTGCTCGACCACGGCGGTGTGCACCGCATCATGCTCGACAACTTCACTCCGGAGCTGCTGGCCGAGGCCGTGAAGCGCATAGGCGGCCGCTACGAGACAGAGGCCAGCGGCGGCATAACCGAGGCGACGCTGCGCCGCTATGCCGAGACAGGCGTGGACTTCATATCTGTGGGAGCCCTGACACACCATATCAAGAGTCTTGACATTTCGCTGGTTAAAAAGTGATTAATGCCAAGGCATATAAACGTCTTTATGTCGGCAAGCTGAAACGGCTGAGCCGCAAATGGCTTTATTGGCGTCCCGTGCGGTCGACGCTCTACTTCCTGCAACATTTCTCGCTGGCAGGCAGCAAAGGGGTGCCCCTTTACGACGTGCTGCGATTCTTCCTGAGAAGCATCTTTAACGGCGATATCAACCACCGCGCCAAGGGACTGGCATACAGCTTTATGACGGCAATCCCGCCGCTACTCATCTTCTTCTTCACGCTGGTGGCCTACTTCCCCGTCGACGGCATACAGGACGAACTGCTGGGCGAGTTGAGCAACATTGTCCCCGCCAAAGTCATGGGTCCTTTGTCGAACACCGTCAACGATGTCATGGGACATAGGCACAGCACATTGCTGAGTATCGGATTCGTATTATCTGTCCTACTGGCGGCCAACGGACTGATGGGTGTCATCTCGAGCCTCAACTTTGCCAACCGTAGCATCGAGAAACGCCCTTTCGTGCAGCGCTACCTGCTTAGTATCATGCTGGTGTTCATACTCTACATTCTGATTGTGCTAACGGTAGCACTCCTCATGGGGCACAAACTCCTGCTACAGCTCATTTATGCACAAGGATGGCTAACTTACACCAGCACCAACACGCTGCTCTTCAACCTGGGGCGCTGGCTACTCATTATTTTGGCCATCCTGACGGTGGTGTCAATCGTCTACTACTGGGCGCCCGTCAAGAAGCAGCGTGTCGGCTTTTTCTCGGCCGGCTCGGTGCTGGCCACCGGCATGTTCCTCGTCATCAGCTGGGGACTGGGACTCTACCTGAACAACTTCAGCCGATACAACCTGCTCTACGGTTCTATCGGCACCCTGCTAATGGTGATGTTCTGGATTTACTTCAACTGCATCGTACTACTGGTAGGCTATGAGCTGAACATCAGCATATACAACGGCACTATCGTCAAGAAAAACCGCGACTCACGACGCGAGTTCATACATAGAATACAAAACCTACGCAATGATAATACAGAAAGAACGTGGAAAGGTGGTGTCCGGCAACACGGCGCCGCGCGAGAAATTTAGAATGGTGGCCAAGACGATGGTGAGCCTCGAAGAGGTGCTTGCCGACGAGTTGCGCGAGCTTGGTGCAGAGGAGGTTACCGTGGGTAACCGCGCTGTGGAGTTTGTGGGCGACATGCGCATGCTCTACCGTGCCAACTACTGCTGCCGCACGGCTCTGGCCATCCTCAAGCCCTTCGCCGAGTTCGACGCCAACAACGACCAGGAGCTCTACGACCAGGTGTACAAGATACGCTGGGAGAAGATACTGGACTGCGACTGCACCTTCATGATTGACTCGACGACCAGCGGCGAGGTGTTCACGCACAGCTACTATGCAGCCCTGAAGACAAAGGATGCCATAGTGGACCGCTTCCGCCGCAACTTCGGCAAGCGCCCGAGCATCGACACCGAGATGCCTGACTACAAGTTCAACCTGCACATACGCGACAGCCACGTCACGCTGCTGATGAACGCCAGCGGCGACTCGCTGCACAAGCGCGGCTACCGTCAGGGCGTGGGCGTGGCCCCCATCAACGAAGTGCTTGCCGCCGGACTGCTGAAGCTTGCCGGATGGAAATGCGACTGCAACTTCTACGACCCCATGTGCGGCTCGGGCACCATGCTGATAGAGGCCGCCATGATGGCCAACAACATACCGGCGCAGTACTACCGCGGCAACAAGTTCGGCTTCATGCGCTGGAAAGAGTTCAACCTCGGCGAATGGAAGAGCGTCAAGAACGAGGAGGACCGCAAGATAGGCGCTCTCGACTTCGATTGCGAGATATGGGGCAACGACATCGACGAGCAGGTCATCCAGCAGTGCGAGAAGAACCTTGAGTACACGAAGCTGCACCACGACGTGATGCTGCACATAGGCGACTTTGCCGACCAGGAGCCGCCGGAGGGCAAGACGCTCATCGTCACCAACCCGCCCTACGGCGAGCGCATCAAGGTGGAGGACCTCAACGCCATGTACGAGAAGTTGGGCGACACCTTCAAGCAGAAGTACGGCAAGGACTGCGATGTGTGGCTCATCACCAGTGACTTCGAGGCCATGAAGCACATAGGGCTGCACCCCTCGCGCAAGATACCGGTTCAGAACGGTGCCCTCGACTGCCGCTTTTTGCACTTCGAGCTCTACGACGGTTCGAAGAAGGGCAAGTACCAGCAGGATGCTGAGTAGTGCAGAAATTAAAGAGGCGGCATTGGCTGTAGGCTTTGACGCCTGCGGTGTGGCGCCTGCCGGGGCGCTTACCGACGAGGAATACCCGCTGCGTCAGTGGCTGGCCAAGGGTTGGCACGGTGGGCTCGATTACATGGAACGCAACGTTGACAAACGTATGGACCCGCGGCAGCTGCTGCCCGGGGCCCAGAGTGTTATATGCTGTGTGAGTGCCTATCCGCCGCCAGAGACGGCTGGAGGCGTGGCGGCCTACGCACGTACACGCGAATACCATAAGGTTGTCAAGGACATGCTCTTCGCGTTGAGGCAGAAGCTCGGCATCGACGGCAAGGTATGCTGCGACACGGTGCCCATAAGCGACAAGCACTGGGCGGCGCGCGCCGGTCTGGGCTGGATAGGGCGCCACACGCTACTCGTCACTGAGCGATGGGGCTCCTGGGTCAACCTCGGCGAGATAGTCACCACCGAGGAGTGCGACACATACGACACGCCGCTGGCATCGGGCTGCACCGACTGCAACCTCTGCGTCGAGGCCTGTCCTAACCACGCCATCGGCGATAAAATGATTGACGTGCGCCGCTGCACCGCCTACTACACCACCCATCACCAGCGTGAGCTGCCGCCCGACGTCGACGCCCACGGCTACACGCAAGGCTGCGACCTCTGCCAGCTGGCCTGCCCCTACAACAGATGACTCTTTTACTAAAAGCAATATGTACTACAAACAAAGACAAACAAACAACGCGTTCCGCTTCCGGCGCTATTGCCGTGCTGCCTACGCCGCCTTCAACTCGATGCACCGCGAGGTGACGATAGGGCGTGTGGCCACGTATATTGCCGACCGTCAGCTGCGCAAGTCGGTGGCTGTGGCCGCCGTTGCCGTTGTGCTGGCGCATGGCACCGCTTTGGCGCAGGCCGACGAGGAGCGAGAGACGCGAACCCTGCCTGAGGTGCAGGTGTTGGCTGCCGACAGTCTGTTCGGCACGCCCGAGCCTGCGGCGGTGCTCACCGCCGAGGATTTACAACATTCTTCTGTCCGTACTGTGGGCGACATCCTTGCCCTGCTGCCTGCCGTCGATGTGCGCACACGCGGCGTGGGCGACGTGCAGGCCGACCTGTCGGTGCATGGAGGCACCTTCGACCAGATGGTCGTCATGCTCAACGGCATCAACATCAGCGATGCGCAGACGGGTCACCACAACATGGACCTGCCTGTCGACGTGTCGATGGTGGAGCGCGTGGAACTGCTGACGCCGTCGCAGATGATGGTTCGCGGCGTGGTGGCTTTCAGCGGCGGCGTGAACATCGTGGTGTGCGAGGAGTACCGCGAGCGGCTGCTGGCCGAGGTCAGCGGCGGCAGCTACGGCACAGCCAATGCCGCGCTGCTGGCCACCTGGTGTGCCGGCCAATGGGCGCTGACGGCGGCGGGCTCGTACCACCGCAGTGATGGATATATTCACAATACCGACTACCGGCATGGGAGCCTCTTCCTGCAGGCCCACCGCCACGCCGAGCGCGACGACTGGCAGCTGCAGGTGGGTGGCCAGATGAAAGGTTTCGGCGGTGCGGGCTTCTACAGCACCACATACCCCGACCAGTACGAGGCCACACACACACTGGTGGCGTCGGCTTTCAACGTGCACCGATGGCGCACGGCACGCTTGGAAACAGCGCTCTATGGGCGTCTGCATGGCGACCGCTTCGAGCTGTTTCGTGACGGTATAGACGATGTTCCGGCTTGGTATACAGGGCACAACCACCATATAGGCTCGACGGCGGGTGTGCGCAGCCGTGCGACAGTGCAGTGGGGCAGAGGAGAGCTGCTCGGCGGCGTGGCTGTGCGCCGCGAAGGCATCAGGAGCAATGTGCTCGGCGAGCCCGACAGCACGCTGGCGGCGCCATACACCAAGGCTGCGTCGCGCACGGGTCTGTCGTTGTTCGGCGGCTACCACTTGGCGGCCGGCCGCTGGGATGCGCAGGCTGTGGCGCTGGGACTATACAACACACGCTTCGGCTTCAACTACGGCTTCGCTGCCGACGCATCTTACTGCATCGAGCGGATGACGTGGCGCGCATCGCTGTCGCGTACCTTCAGGGTGCCGTCGTTCACCGACTTGTACTACCAGAGTGTCAACCAGCGTGCCAATGCCGACCTCGGGGCCGAGAGCAGCCTCAACGCCGAGGCAGGCGTCGTGGCGCGAGGCAAGGCTGTGTCGGCCGGGCTGACGGCCTATTACCGCAGTGGCAGCGACATCATCGACTGGGTGCGCAAGCCCGACGAAGAGGTGTGGTATTCGATGAACCACACCCAGGTGGACGCTGTAGGCGTGGATGCTACGGCTGCAGCGAGAGTTGGCATGATGACGCTGAACGCTACCTACTCGTGGTGCCGTGTCATGCAAGATGCTGGTGAGTGGATCAGCGGGTCGGCGCTGGAGTATTTGCGCCATAAGGGCACGCTGCTGGTATCCGTAGAGCCTGTGAAAGGTCTGGTGCTGAAAGCCGACGCCACCTACCGCTACCGCGAAGGTCGCTATACCGACAATGACGGCAATGTGTGCGCATACGGGGGTGTGCTGCTTGTGGGTGCCGGGGCGGAATATATGTGGCGCAGAGCGACGGTATATGTGCGCGGCTACAACCTCACCGACCGCCACTACCGCGACCACGGCGGTGTGCCACAGCCGGGCGCCACCGTGTTGGCGGGCTTGCGTATCAGTATTGAATAGATGTTGAGGGCTTGGGTACTTTGATGGGGAACCACGAGCGTACGGGCTGGTCGAGGCCGAGGCCGTTCATGTAGTTGTAGGTGGCCAGACGCAGTGCTGCGCCGACGGCCTCAATGTCATAAGGGAACTGTGGTTCCCAGTCTACTTCGTTATTGCAGAACGGGTTCGGCTCCAGCGTGGTGCGGCTTGCGCCGTAGCGTTCGGGGTTGAGGCCGCTTGGCGAGTGGCATGTCATGGCGTAGCGGTGCCAGAAAGCACTCTGCACGATGCCTTCGTCGAACATGCGCCGCACGGTCTCGAGGGCGTCGACGCTCTCCTGCAGCGTCTCGGTGGGGAAGCCGTACATGAGGTAGGTGTGGACCATGATGCCTGCGTTGCGCAGGTGGCGGCAGGCCTCGACGGTCTGGTGTATGGTGACACCCTTGTCTATCAGTTTGAGCAGACGGTCGCTTGCCACCTCGAGGCCACCGCTCACAGCCACCATGCCGGCCTCGGCCAGCAGGTCGCAAAGCTCGGCGGTATAGGCCTTCTCGAAGCGTATGTTGCCCCAGAAACTGACGGCCATGTCGCGCCGCAGTATCTCCTCGGCGACTTCTTTGAGGAGCTTTGGCGGCAGTGCTTCGTCGACGAAGTGGAAGCCTGTGCGTCGTGTCTGCTCCATGATGTGCTCCATGTGGTCTACCACGGTGGAGGCCTTGGGGGCGCGATAGTTGCCGATATAGTCGAGCGAGGTGTCGCAGAAGGCGCAGCGGTGCCAGTAGCATCCGTGGGCCATCACCATCTTGTTCCATCGTCCTTGGCTCCAGAGGCGGTGCATGGGGTTAGTTATCTCGGTAAGCGAGAGGTACTTGTCTAACGGCAGGTCGCTGAAGTCGGGGCAGTAGCTGTCGGCATCCTTGCAGCCGTCAATCTTCACCTCGTGGCAGAACTCATAGATGCGCCGGTCGCTCAACTGACGCCATTCCGTGTTGGGGAAGCCGCCGCCTATCTCGATGGTGGCCTGGGTGTTGGCTTTCAGCCATTGGCCGCAGCGTAGGGCGCCGTAGAGGCAGCCGGGGAAGGGCACGGTGAGGCACACCTTGTCGGGATGAAAGTCATTGACTATGGCCTCCATGAGCTGCAGCATGATGGCGTCAATGGCAGAAGGCTCATTCTGCAGTTCGTCGTAAAGAGGGTCAAACGTGGGGGCGTCGTTGCTGAGGTATTCGGCGTAGCGTACAAGGTCGAAGTGAGGGTCGACATTCTCGCGGATATAGTCGGCGATGTCCTCGATGAAGAGGGTCGCCAGATGCATGGCCTTGTCTGTAGTGCCGCTGATGCCGAATGACCACTCAAGGTTGTCCTCGTCCAGTTGTTCGAAGCGCTTGCCCTCGGGCAGAAGGCTGCGATTGGCGATGCGCGGCCCAAGTGTGTCGTCCTGTCCTCGCAGGAAGCGCTTGACGGGTTCAATCAGCCGCGCTTGCTCAGAAAGACCAATGGAAGACAAAAAGGTGGCCGACAGTACTCTGTCGACCACCTCTATCCCAAGGTCCACTTGGCGCACTTCGTTGCCTTGTCCCGCATAGAACCCTTTCAAGTATGCTGTTGCGGGGTAGGGGGTGTTGAGCTGCGTCAGCGGAGGGGTGATGAGAAGTATTCTCACTACTTATTTCTTTTTGCCTTTCTTGGCAGGAGCCTTGCTGTCGGTCATGCCGAGTTTGGCCTTGATGTGGGCGGGGATGGCATCCTTGTGGACCACGATGTTCATGGTTTTGTAGCGGACGAAGGCCTTGCTGCAGAAGAAGTTGCCGCCGAACTCGCCGTTGTATTTACCCCAACTGTTCTTGACGATGTAGTATTCATTACCCATCTGGTCTTTGGCGCTGCCGTAAATCAGCATGCCGTGGTCATCGGTGGTCTCCCAGTTGTCATAAGCCTGCTGGCGCTCCTCCTGTGTCACCCAGCGCTGCGGCGTGGGGTGCTTAGCAGCCTCGTCGGCGATATCTGCGGCGCTCATGCCGCTCCACTTGGCCTGGTCGCTACCAACCTTGGCGGCAGCCTTGCCGTCAGTGGCGGGCAGCACGGCGAAGCCCTTGCGGGTATAGCGGAAGCCCTGTTCACTGACGTCGGCACCCCATGCGATGGTGTAGCCGTTCTCAATGGCGTAATCGAAGACCTCCATCATCTCGTCGAGGGGCAGGTTCCAGCTCAGGCCCCAGCGCCAGTTGTCCTGGATCTCGATGACAAACTGCTCGTAGAAGGGGTGGTGGGTGAAGCTGGTGATGCTCACGTAATCGTCGGGGTTGAGGCCGAGGCTCTCACCAAAGCTCTTGGGGGTATACTGTACGCCCTTGTAGTTGAACTTCTCGGGAATAGGACCAAGGTAGGTCTCATGGACAGCGGCAATGGCTTTCTGCCACAGGGGCTGGCCGTCGGGGCTCATCTGGAGCTTCTTCAGTTTACCCTTGGCAATGGCTTCCACCATAACGTCAGTGAGAGCGCTGAGCTCTGTATGGTTGCTGAGGGTGTCACCGTACATGGCGCCGGCAGGCATCTCTGCATCGGGCACCATACCGTAGTTGCGCAGGCAGTAGATGACATCGTTGAAGGCACCACCCTGGCTGAAGCTGACGTCGCCGTGGGTACGCACGGCGGCATAGGCGCGGTCGTTGTAGGTCTTCTCGACAACGTACATCTCGCTGAGGTCATATTCGCCCTTGCCCATGCGGAGCAACTCGGCCTCGAGGAAAGCGATACCGCTGTAGCTCCAGCAGGTACCGGCGTTGTTCTGGTCTTTCACTGAGGTGACGGGGATAATCTTGACGGTGTCAAATTTGTAGCCCTCATCCTCTTTCTTCTCTTCCTGTGCGAACACAGAGCTGGCGCAGATGGCAATGGCGCCAAGGAATAGGAATGCTTTTTTCATTGTTTTATTGTAAATTTATTATTGTTTTTACGCATGAAATGCGGTGCAAAAATACGAATATTTTGGGACATGGAGAAAATAAATTTGGCGGTACGGAAAAAATGTCGTACTTTTGCAGTCGATTTCAATCAGAATATCAACGAATACAAATGCCAATGAAGTATATCGCATAGTTTAGAATGCATATCGTAGTTAATAAAATGAGCTGACGCTCTTGTTTCCCTTAATGTAGAGTCTGGTAAACTGGCATTTGGAATGGAAATGGGAATGCTGAAGTTCACGCTTGGGCGTGATTCTTTCCCACTTATTTATTCCAAAGGTATTACCAGACACCGACATTAAGAAATAAGTGAAAGTTTTACGCCTTATTTCATATAGCAGGGTCGCCGAAAACTGCATAATAGAGTAGGCAAGAAAAAAAAACAATTATGAAGAAGAATTATATCATTATTATTACTGTGGCGGCGGTATTGTTGTCATCGTGTAAAAGCAGTTACCAATTTTGCCAAATATATGAAACGAAACCGGTCAAGCAGGATGGCGACATAAGGAACGAAGGAGGCACTCTGCGCTACGAAAATGAGCAATGTGTCATTGATTATAACTTTTGGTCGAACGGTGGTTCCGCAGATTTCTATTTCTACAATAAGACCGATGAAATAATATATATTGACCTCGCAAAATCGTTCTATGTCTCAAACGGTTTTGCCTACGATATATATGGAGCAAGAGAGTGGAGCCAGAGCAAATCTGTTGGCAATGCTTCGTCAGTTTCATATACTTATGGAGAATCTGTTGCTGCGGCCATTACTGTTGGTGCTATTGTGCCGAGTCTTGTCCATAACGGATCCGTTAAGGCCAAAGCAACTAAAGCGGCAGGCCGCTCGGCAAGTCTCTCTACAGGAAGTACTGTGGCAAATATGGAATCATCAACCATTACCACAAAGGAAAAACAGATTGTGGCTGTGCCACCTCACACTAAAAAATACATAAGAACACACAATATAGCGCTAGTACCCTATCTGTCGTGTGACTTGCATCGTTATCCGTCCACCAGCGCAAGAATGGACTTCTCGGCCGACAATTCACCTTACCGTTTCTCGGATGTCATTACATATACAATCGGCGAAAGCAAACATCCCATTACAGTGAACGGCGATTTCTATGTGTCGTCTGTCACGAACTATGCTGAACCAGAAGTCATTGTAATGAAAGAAAGGGAGGAGCTTTGTGAGAACATGAGAGGCCCGGACTATGTCGCTTCCTCGCGTACATTGTACGATAAAATGATCAAAGATAATATCTGTGATATGTCCAGTTCTTTCTATAACACATACGATGTCTCGACTGCAAAGAAACTGTACGAGAAAAAATATAAGAACTATGAGTATGACTACGAACATCAAGCTTACGTTATGTCGGCTTCGCAAGGCAGTCCATGGGCGGCAGTTGTATTTGTAGGTGTTTTGGCTGGAATTGCAGCGGTTATAGCGTTTACTGGTATGTAAAATATAGTGGATATGTGCTCGTATTAGAAGCACTTTTATAAACAACCCCACACTAAGCTAATAGGCGTAGTGTGGGGTTGTTTATAAAAGTGCCTCCGCACATTAGGCTATTCTTCCGGCGCGAACATCGGGTCCCAGGCGGGGAGCATGATGGGCTTCTGGTCCATCATGGCGCGGATGTTGGCGGGGATGTATTTCTCCTCAAGCACCACGCGGAACATGTACTCGTTGAACCAGTCGTTGGTCATGATGAGGTTGCCCTGCCAGCCGTAGTTGGGGCCCCAGCTGTTCTCAACCATCCATTTGATGGGCTTACCGTCCTTGTCGAGGTCGACGGCGCAGAGGGTCATGGCATGGCTCGAGCCACTGGCGAAGGTGGCCACGCGCTGCTTCTTGTCCATGCCGAAGGTGGTGCCCATCAGGCTCTCATAGTCGTAGTTGTTCATGTCCATCAAGCCGTTGTCGCGGTTGAGGAACTTACCCACATCGCAGCTGAAGTACATCATGGTGCTGTCCTTGATGCTGGCGATGCACATGGGGGCGATGTCCTCCATGGGTAGGTTGAGGTAGCGCCAGTTCTGGCCGTCGTAGACATGGCGGTCGTACTGAATTTCATACACCTTGTAATACTCGCGGGTGGGGTCGTTCATCACCATGTAGTACTTGGAGAAGTCGGTCTTCGCAAACTTCTCGTAGAACTCCTTGGGGGTGTAGGTGGCGGTCTCCACAATCTCGCCTTTGGCGTCCTTCTGCTGCCAGGTGAACTGTGCCGGGGGCTCGCCCATGGTGAGGGCCAGCATGCGATAGATTTCAGTCAACATTCTGGTTTTTGCCTTCTGCAAATCGGCGGGAAGAGCATACTTATTGGTAGCCAATCGGCGCAACTCGAGGCCGTCCTCGCGGAGCTTGAGGGCGATGAGGTTGCTGATGCTCGAGGTGTTGTTGGTGTTGTAGGTCTCGGGCATCACGTCGGCAGGCACCAGGCCGTACTTGTCGATGAGGTTGGCTACGCCGGTGAACTGGCCACCGTCACCGATGGGGTTCTTGAAGAGCCACTGCACCTCCTGGTCGTCGATAGGCTTTTGGTAGGTGTCGATCATGGCCTGCAGGAAGAGGTTGCTCTTCTCCAGCTGGTCGTAGAAGAAGAGGTAGGCCTGCGAGAACTGGAAGTCGGCGGGCAGGTTGTGCTTGCGGATGGCTTGGTTACGCAGCACGTTCATGCCGGTGAACATCCAGCAGCGGCCGCTGCTCTTCTGATCGGTGACGGCCTTGCTGATGACGCGGTTCGAGAAGTGCGAGTCGAACTTGGTGGCATTTTCATAGTTCATAGCCAGCTTGGCAGGGCTGTTTGTCACCAGCACGTTGCGGAGGGCCTTGTCCGAAGCCGAGCCACCGAATCCCTGTTTCATCTGCTGCATCATCTCCGTGGTGATGCCCCCGTTGTACTCAGGCTGTGCTTTCTTCTTGTTCTGAGCCGTCGCGGCACTGAAAACCAGCAGTGAGGACAGCGCTAATGCAAAATATCTCTTTGTCATAATGTAGTGTTTTTTCTATGTTTTGCGGTGCAAAGATACAAATAATTTCCGACATATTGGAAAATATGTGTATTTTTGCATCCGAAAACACTTAATAACATATCGATATGAAGAAAGTATTGTTATTTGCGGCCGCCTGCATGATGCTCTTCGGCGCCTGCAAGCAGAAGGTGGAGGCTCCTGTGGAGCAGGATACCGACAACATCTATCAGTTCAGCGTCTTAGGCGGTACTGGCGACACTGTAGACCTGTCCGTCTATCAAGGCAAGGTGCTGCTGGTGGTCAACACCGCCACCCATTGTGGCTTCACGCCACAGTATGAGGAGCTTCAGAGGCTCTATGACCTCTACCGCGACAAGGGCTTCGAGATTCTCGACTTCCCATGCAACCAGTTCGGCCAGCAGGCCCCCGGCACCAACGAAGAGATACATGAGTTCTGCACCGGCAACTACAACATCACCTTCCCGCAGATGGCTAAGATCGACGTCAATGGCGCCGACGAGGAGCAAAGCCCCCTTTATGCATGGCTCATAGCCAAGGCCCCCTTCGCGGGCTTCGACACCACCAACCCCATCGGTGCCCGTCTCGACCAGATGTTCCGCTCGCAGGACAGCCTCTTCGACCGTACACCCGACATCAAGTGGAACTTCACCAAGTTCCTCATCGACCGCGACGGCAATGTGGTGCGCCGCTTCGAGCCCTACGAGGGCTATGTCCCCGTCGAGGCAGCCCTCAAGCAGCTGCTCTGATGCCTACTGCACATCAAAATGTAGAAAACCCCGTCCTTTTCAGGGCGGGGTTTCTAGATCATAAAATCTAAAACAAATTACCTTTTTCTGTTTTCTTTTCTCCTGCCCTTCGGGCATAATCCATAAATCTAAATTTTGTTGGATTTATAGATTTCCGCCGCAGGCGGGGGGATTTTACTCGGCCTTCTTGGCGTACTTTTTGTACTTGTTCATGAACTTGTCGACGCGTCCGGCGGTATCGACGAGCTTCAGCTTGCCAGTGAAGAAGGGGTGCGACGTGTTCGAAATCTCAAGTTTCACCACGGGGTACTCTTTGCCGTCGGTATAGACCACGGTCTCTTTGGTGTTGGCGCAGCTCTTCGTGAGGATCATGTTGTCGTTCGACATGTCTTTGAACACCACGAGGCGGTAGTTTTCGGGATGGATTCCTTTTTTCATTTCTTTACTTTTTGCCGTCTGACCCGTTGATTGTCAGACGATTGTTTATATTCCGTTTACTTTTTTCGTGCTGCAAAGATACGAACTTTTTTCATTCTGGCAAAAAAATATTTGTATTTCTTTCTCATACCAACGCGAGCAACAGGTGATAAAGGCCTATGCCGAGGTAATTGCCCAGCATGTAGCCCAGCAGTCCGACGGTGATACCCAGTATGACAATGTTTTTGTTGTTCAGCAGCGCGGCCGCGAGCGGCACGAAGGGTGGCGAATTGATGAGCGCCACCGAGCAGACCATCACCGAGTCACCGTCTATCTTCAGCAGGCGTGCGAATAGCACCTGCAGCACCAGCGAGCCGAAGATGATGAAGCCCAGATAGTAGAGTATCGGCAGGCTGCCAGCAAGGTCCATCTCGCGCACATCGCAGGCGGTGGCTATCGACAGGCAGAAGACGTAGACACAGTATAGCCCCAGGTCGAACGAGTGTTGCTGGCGTTTCATCGGCGGCAGGAATGAGGCGGCGATGGCCAGCGTGGTGAGCAGAAGTATCAGCACTGTCATGTTGGGGCTTCCGTCGGCCGAGGCCAGCAGCGACACGCCATACGAGACGGCAGCTATCAGCAGCGTGATGGCTATGGCCAGCAGCGTGGCCTTGCGGTGGCTGCGGTCGAATGGGTTTGCCTTACCCTCCTTCGTGGCCTCGCCTTGCACGGCGTCGTGTTCGATGCTGGCGGGCAGCAGTCGGCGGAACACCGTCTTGCCGAACAGTATGATGAATACCAGATAGATGCCGGTGACTATAAGGTCGTAGCTGGAGAGGTAGAGGTAGGTCTCTGCCGGCATGCCGACAGCCTGCTTGATGGCCCCCATGTTGGGGATGCCGCCGGTGTAGATGCCCGTGGCCACAGCGCACACCTGCGCAAAGCCCCGGTAGCTCTCGGGTGAATGGTTGGCAGGCATGAAGAGGAAGAAGCCAATGACCGTGACTATCAGCACCGAGGCAAGCCCCGTGAGGAAGACCTTGAGCGCCTTGCCAACTTGCCAGCCTTTTGTGTCGCAGCCCATGAGCATCAGCGGGATGGCGAGCGGCACGGCGATATTGCCAAAGAGAGTGTTGATGTCGGCGTCGATGTTGAACACGCCGTTGTCGGCCGGTATGAGGTTGGCCGTGGCCAGACCAATGACATACAGCACCGACATAGGGCTCACCTTGTCAATCCATGTCCAGCGTTTGGCGAGTTGCATCACCAGCAAAGGGACGCCGAGAAGGTATATTATGGTGACAATCGTATTCATTTTGTGTTGCAAAGATATGACTTTTCCCCAATCCGGCCAAATTTTTTTCGTCTCCTCTCTGCCTCTCCTCCGTATCCTCTCCGTATTTTTAACGGTTGTTCACCGGTTGTTTAACGGTTTATAACCGTTAAACAACCGGTGAACAACCGTAGAACAGACGGGGCGGAGTCGGAGAGGGTACGTGGAGGAGGCTATTGGGTGGATACCCCGTAGAGGTTTTCTCCCACCGGGAATTGTTATCCTCTGCACAATAATGAAGGACCCTCTGCGTTATAACATTGTAAAATATATAATATAAATGAAGAAGGTCATTATTCTTTTGGCTGCGCTGCCGCTTCTCGCTTCCTGCGTGAGCCCGATTTATCATGCCCAGTCGGTCGACGTGCCGTTGATCAACCACAAGGGCGACGTCCGCGTGTCAGCCGACATGAGCCTGTCGGCATGGCTTCTGCCCGATGCCATGAACATGAATGCTACCGGAACGGTGGGCATCACCGACTGGCTGTCAGGGCAGGTGCACGCCAACTACGGCGGCGACAACGCATACGTGCATGCCGCCCCGGGCGTCTATTTCCCGCTGAGCGACCATTTCGTCGTCGAGGGCTATGCCGGTTTCGGCTACGGCGCCATCTGGCGTAACAGTAAGCCCGACAAGGAAAAAGAGGAAGGCTCCAGCAGCAACACCAGTCATTCCTACTCGGGACACTTCATGCTGCCCTATGGCCAGGTGAACATCGGCTGGCACGACATCGGGGCTGTCCACTTCGGCGCAGCTTTTGGCCTGAAGGTGGGCGGCTATATGCCTGACTTCGAGTCGAAGAATGTTACCACAAGAGGTGATAACATCACCTATCGTTACGATGCCTATCGCACCACCAACCTGCTGCTTGAGCCGCAGATGCAGTTGACCCTCGGCAGTGAGCATGTGAAGTGGGTCACCCGGGTTGGCTTTTCGTGGATGAGCGATCTGGATGACGGCAAGAGCGAGTCGGACACCTTTATCAACGACTGGTTCACTGTCGGTACCGGTATTCAACTGACATTCTGATTATGAAAAGGCTATTTATACTACTGCTGCTGGCATCTGTTGCCGCGCAGGCGCAGGACAATAAGAGGACTTATGTGTTCGCTGAGCGCGACTCGGCGCTGAGGCTCGACGTGTGGCGTCCGGCCACGCCGCGGCCCGACTCGGCTTGCGTGGTGGCCCTCTTCGGGGGCGGCTTCGCCATTGGCGAGCGCGACAACGAATACCAGCGCAGGGTGGCCCAGGTGCTCACCGAACGCGGTTTCACCGTGGTGAGCCCCGACTACCGTCTGGGCTTGAAAGACAGCGCCATGATTGCCAAGTATGCCAAGCTCTCGGGCTTCCAGACGCTCTTCCAGTGGTGCATCGACATAGCCGTCGAGGACTGCGCTGCTGTGTGCGCGTGGGTGGTGGAGCATGCCGCTGAGATAGGCGTCAGCCCGCAGCGCGTGGTGCTTACCGGCAGTTCGGCGGGCTCCATTACGGTGCTGCAGACCGACTACTGCCGCGCCAACGGCATGCCGCAGGCGGCGGCCCTTCCCGAAGGGTGGAAGCCTGTGGCCGTGGTGCCCTATGCCGGCGGCCTGATGTGCAAGGGAAAGCCGGAATGGAACACCGCGCCGGCGCCGACGATGATCATGCATGGCACCGAGGACCGGATAGTGAACTACAAGAAGTTTCCCAAGGTGCTGAGTCACGCCCTTTACGGTGGCGACGTTGTGGCCAAGCAGATGACCAAGGCGGGCTACCCCTGCTGGATAGTGCGCTTCGAGGGCATAGGCCACGAGGTGGCCAGCTGGCTGCCGGGGAGTGTGGACCTCTTCTGCGCCTTCGTCGACCAGGTGCTGGCGGGGCGTGTGTCCTCGCTAGATGCCACCATGACCGACAGCAAGCTGGTGCCCACCAAGTCGACGAATATGACTGTGATGGAGCTTTACGGACAGGGGAGGTAACAAAGACAAGGTATGCAGAAGATTGAGATAATGTCGCCGGTGGGCTCTTACGAGAGTCTGCAGGCGGCCATACAGGGCGGTGCCAATGCAGTGTATTTCGGTGTTGGCAAGCTCAACATGCGGTCGCGTTCGGCGGCCAACTTTACCGTCGAGGATCTCGGGCGCATATGTGAGATTGCCCACGCGGCAGGGGTGCGCACCTACCTTACGGTAAATACTATAATATATAATAATGAAATAGAGGAGATGCACGCCTTGGTGGATGCCGCCAAAGAGGCCGGCGTGAGCGCCGTGATAGCCAGTGATATGGCTGTCATTACCTACGCCAACAGCGTGGGCGTGGAGGTGCATATATCGACGCAGTGCAATGTGAGCAACGTGGAGGCTGTGCGCTACTACGCACAGTTTGCCGACGTGATAGTCACTGCCCGCGAGCTGCCGTTGCGGCAGGTGGCGGAGATTACGCAGTTTATCAAGGACAACGACCTGCGCGGCCCCAAAGGGGATCTGGTGCAGGTGGAGGTGTTCGCCCACGGCGCCCTCTGCATGAGTGTCAGCGGCAAATGCTACCTCTCGCTCGACAACTACAACTACTCTGCCAACCGCGGTGCCTGTCTCCAGCTGTGCCGCCGCGGCTACATCGTCAAGGACAAGGAGAGTGACCTGGAGCTGGAGATAGACAACGAATACATCATGTCGCCCAAGGACCTATGCACCATAGGCTTCCTGGACAAGGTGGTAAAAGCCGGGGTGCGCGTGCTCAAGATAGAAGGGCGGGGGAGGAGTGCCGACTATGTGCGGACGGTCACCGAGTGTTACCGCGAGGCTGTGGAGGCCATTGCCGACGGCAGCTATTCGAAAGAGAAGATTGAGGGCTGGATGCAGCGGCTGGCCACAGTGTTCAACCGTGGCTTCTGGGATGGATATTACCTGGGCCGCAGGCTGGGCGAATGGAGTGAGCGCTACGGCAGCCAGGCCACCGAGAACAAGGTGTACCTGGGGCCTGTGAAGAACTGGTTTGGCCGGATCGGCGTCGCCGAGGTGCAGCTGCAGACCGCCGAGACGCTGCGGGTGGGCGACGAGGTGATGGTTACCGGAGAGACCACCGGCGTCTACCGCGCCACGGTGGAGGAACTGCGCACCGACCGCGACCCCGTGCCGGAGGTGCATCAGGGCGACTGCTTCAGCATCAAGGCCAGCGAGACACTGCACCGCGGCGACAAGGTCTACCGTGTGGATAAAGTGATTGACGAGTTTTGATTATGGCTAAAGCAAGGACATACTATTTTTGCCAGGAGTGCGGCTACCAGAGCAGCTCATGGCTGGGGCGTTGCCCGGAGTGTGGCAAATTCGGTACCTTCGCCGAGGAGGTGGTGAAAAATGAGAAATCAGGTATTGGAAAAGAGAAGTTGTCGGGGCTGTCGGTGCCGAAGAGGATACAGGAGGTGAGCTACAGCGATACGAAGCGCATACCGACGCACTGCGGCGAGTTTGACCGCGTGCTCGGTGGTGGAATAGTGCCAGGCAGCCTGCTGTTGCTCGGCGGCGAGCCCGGCATAGGCAAGAGTACACTGCTGTTGCAGATGGCTCTGGCTGTCAACGACCGCAGGCTGCTGTATGTGAGCGGCGAGGAAAGCGAGCAGCAGATAAAGATGCGCGCCGACCGTATAGGCGAGAGCCAGTGCGAGCTGTATGTGGTAAGCGAGACGGTTACGCAACGGATATTCGAGCATGTGGATGCTGTGAAGCCTGAATTGCTGATAGTGGACTCGATACAGACAATCACGACCGAAGATATTGACTCTCCGGCCGGAAGTGTAAGCCAGATTAGGCAGTGCACGTCTGAGTTCCAGCACTATGCTAAGCAGACCGGTGTTCCGGTGCTGCTGATAGGCCATATCACTAAGGACGGCACGCTGGCCGGCCCCAAGGTGATGGAGCATATCGTGGACGCCGTGCTGCAGTTCGAGGGCGACCGTAACTACGGCTACCGCATACTGCGTGCGTTGAAGAACCGTTTCGGCAGCACTGCCGAGATAGGTATCTTCGAGATGCAGGGCAACGGGTTGCGCGAGGTGCCAAACCCCAGCGAGTTCCTGCTGAGCCAGCGCGACGAGACGTTGAGCGGCGCCGCCGTTGCCGCTACGCTGGAGGGCGCCAGGCCTATGTTCATCGAGGTGCAGAGTCTCGTGAGCAGTGCCGTCTACGGCACACCGCAGCGCAATGCCAACGGCTTCGACATGCGTAGGCTGAGTATGTTGCTGGCGGTGCTGGAGAAGCGTTGTGGCTTCAAGCTCGGCGCCAAGGATGTGTTCCTCAATATCGCCGGCGGCATTAAGGTAAACGACCCGGCGATAGACTTGGCTGTGGCCTGCTCGGTGCTGTCGTCCAACGTCGACATACCGGTGTCGCCGCGTTACTGCTTTGCCGCCGAGTTGGGCTTGAGCGGTGAAGTGCGGCCTGTGAGCCGTGTGGAGCAGCGCATAGCCGAGGCCGACAGGCTGGGCTTTGAGAAGATATTCATCTCTAAATACAACGTTCGCTCCATAGACACCAAACGCTATGGCATCGAGATAGTGCCAGTCAGCGTCATCGAGGAAGCCTTCCGCGCCCTTTTTGCCTGATGAGATGAGCATGAAATATTTTATGGTGAAAATGAAAAAAATTTTGCCAGTATGAAAAAAGGTTGTATCTTTGCAGCCGATTTGAGTACCCAAAAGTGAATTGTTGATGCTCTTTTCGTTTTGGATATCAATCAAGTAACGAAGAAAAACAATATCAGTCATGGCAAAGAAAAATAAAGACGCACGTGTGCAGGTTATCCTCGAATGCACCGAGCAGAAGAACAGCGGTGTTCCCGGCATGAGCCGTTACATCACCACCAAGAACAAGAAGAATACTCCGGAGCGTCTGGAGCTTAAGAAGTACAACCCCTTCTTGAAGAAGGTCACCGTTCACAAAGAAATCAAGTAAAATAGGAGAATTAGACTATGGCAAAAAAAGTTGTTGCTACCCTTAAAACCTCTACCGGTAAGAGTTTTGCAAAGGTTATCCGCATGGTCCGCTCCGAGAAGACCGGCGCCTACATGTTCAAAGAGGAGATTGTTGCTTCCGATAACGTGAAGGAATACTTGAGCAAGAAATAAAAAAGCAAAGAAGTAATTTTTTTTTCATACGCTTTTGTTTTGGCCTCAACCGCAGTTTTCTGCGGTTGAGTTTTTTTATATGTTGCACTTTCTTTTTTATATATCGTAATATTTTTGTATTTTTGCTTTCTATAATCTTGTCGGAAAATGCCGACAAGTGGTTGTGTAATAATATAGTATATGAAATACAACGAGTATAAGCAACTTAATTTGACCCAGATTGGCCAGGATGTGCGCCGCTACTGGGAAGAGAATGAAACATTTGAGAAGGGCCAGAAGTTGGCCGAGGGGCATCCCGCATATGTGTTCTACGACGGTCCCCCGAGTGCCAACGGCAAGCCCGGCATACACCACGTGATGGCTCGTACCATCAAGGATGTCTTCTGTCGCTATAAGGCCCAGAAGGGTTACTTCGTAGATCGCAAGGCCGGCTGGGATACCCATGGTCTGCCTGTTGAGCTGGGTGTGGAAAAGAACCTCGGCATCACCAAGGAAGACATCGGCAAGAAGATTAGCGTCGATGACTACAACCGCGCCTGCCGCGAGGAGGTGATGAAGTACAAGGAGCTGTGGGATGAGTTGACACGCGTGATGGGCTATTGGGTCGACCTCAAGAATCCCTATATCACCTTCAACAACGAGTATATCGAGACTCTGTGGTTCTTGCTAAAAAAGCTATACGACAAGGGGCTGCTATACAAGGGCTATACCATCCAGCCCTATTCGCCGGCCGCCGGCACGGGTCTCTCAAGCCATGAGTTGAACATGCCCGGTTGCTACCGTGATGTGAAGGACACCACCTGCGTGGCCATGTTCAAGATTTGCGGCCAGATCGACACCTATGCCATCGCCTGGACTACTACGCCGTGGACCCTGCCTTCGAACACAGCCCTTTGCGTCGGGCCCAATATTGATTATGTCACCATTGAGACCACCCACCCATACAAGGAGACTCCCTGCCGTATCATCATGGCCAAGGCTTTGGTGGGTTCGATGTTCCCTGAGGGCAAGTGTCCTGAATACAAGATTGTCTCCGAGTGCAAGGGTACCGCGCTGGAAGGTCTGCGCTATGAGCAGCTTATTCCCTGGGTGAAGCCTACCGAGGTAAGCGACAAGGGCAGCTTCCGCATCATCCTTGGCGATTATGTCACCACCGAGGACGGTACCGGCATCGTGCATATTGCACCTACCTTCGGTGCCGACGACGCCCGCGTAGCCAAGAAGGCCGGTATCGGCGATCTGCTGCTCTTTGATCGCGACGGCAAGCAACTGCCCATGGTCGACAAGCAGGGCCGCTTCGCCCCTATTGAGAACCTCGACCCTGAGTGGGTGAAGGCAAACATGAATACCGAGCTCTACGGCCAGTATGCCGGCAAGTTCGTCAAGAACGCTTACGACCCCACCAAGGGCGAGAAGGACATGAGTCTCGACGTGGAGCTGGTCATTATGCTCAAGGAGCAGGGCAAGCTCTTCAAGAGTGAGAAGCACACGCACAGCTATCCTCACTGCTGGCGTACCGACAAGCCCGTGCTATACTATCCCCTCGATAGCTGGTTCATCCGCACTACGGCCCTCAAAGACCGCATGATAGAACTCAACAAGACTATCAACTGGAAGCCCGAAGCCACCGGTAGTGGCCGCTTCGGCAACTGGCTGGAGAACATCGTAGACTGGAACCTCAGCCGTAGCCGCTACTGGGGCACTCCGCTGCCCATCTGGCGCACCGAGGACGGCAAGGAGGAGAAGTGCATCGGCAGCGTCAAGGAGCTGAGCGCCGAGATTGAGAAGGCCGTAAAGGCCGGTCTCATGGCCTCAAATCCCTACGCTGGCGACTACAAGGACTTTGATTTGCACCGCCCCTATATCGATAACGTCATTTTGGTTAGCGATAGCGGCAAGCCTATGCGCCGTGAGCCGGACCTGATTGACGTGTGGTTCGACAGTGGCGCCATGCCTTACGCCCAAGTTCATTACATGGGCGGCGAGCTGAAGCCCACCGAGTTCCCGGCCGACTTCATAGCCGAAGGCGTTGACCAGACCCGTGGCTGGTTCTACACGCTCCATGCTATCGGCACCATGTGCTTCGACAGCGTGGCCTTCAAGAACGTTATCAGCAACGGCCTCGTGCTCGACAAGAACGGCAACAAGATGTCGAAGCGCCTCGGCAACGCCGTAGACCCCTTTGAAACCCTCGGCAAGTATGGTCCCGACGCCACCCGCTGGTATATGATTACCAACAGCCAGCCGTGGGACAACCTGAAGTTCGACGTCGAGGGCGTGGACGAAGTGCGCCGCAAACTCTTCGGCACGCTGTACAATACATACAGTTTCTTTGCACTCTACGCTAACCTCGACGGCTTCGACTACAGCCAGAAGGATATCGACATTAAGGATCGTCCGGAGATTGACCGCTGGATACTCTCCGAGCTTAATACGCTGGTGAAGACCGTGGGCGATGCCATGGAGGACTATGAGCCTACCCGCGCAGGCCGTGCCATCGGTACCTTCGTGGATGCCTTCCTAAGCAACTGGTACGTCCGTCTATGCCGCCGCCGCTTCTGGAAGGGTGAGATGACGGCCGATAAGGTATCTGCCTACCAGACGCTATACACCTGCCTCGAGACCCTCAGCCGCCTGATGGCCCCCATCGCTCCCTTCTTCAGCGAGCGCATGTTCCTCGACCTTAACAGTGTGACCCACCGTTTCGCAGTGGAGTCTGTGCATCATCTCGGTTTCCCCGAATACCACGCCGAGATGGTCGACAAGGCCCTCGAGGAGCGTATGCAGCTGGCCCAGAAGGTTTGTTCTATGGTCCTCGGCCTGCGCAAGAAGAGCAATCTCCGCGTGCGTCAGCCGCTGCAGAAGATTGTTATTCCGGTGCGCGATGAGAACATGCGTGCCCAGATTGAGAAGGTGCAGCACCTCATCTGCTCCGAGCTTAACGTCAAGGAGGTAGAGTTCCTTGCCGCTGACAACGACCTGCTCGTCAAGAAGATTAAGCCCAATTTCAAGACCCTAGGTCCGCGCTACGGCAAGGTGATGAAAGCCCTCGGCGCCGCCATCATGGTCTTCAGTCAGCAGCAGATCAACGCGCTCGAGTCTGAAGGGTATTGCGTTGTTAGCGTCGATGGACAGGACTGCGAAGTGCTACTGAGCGACGTGGAAATTGCCACGCAGGACATCCCGGGCTGGGTGGTTGCAAACGACGGCAACCTCACCGTAGCACTCGACATACAGCTCACGCAGGAACTCATAGATGAAGGTATTGCCCGCGAGTTGGTCAACCGCATCCAGAATATCCGCAAAGAGCAGTTCGATGTCACCGACCGTATCGTCGTCGAGTTGCAGAGTGGCGAGTGGGACAGCGCCATCAACACCCATTGCGACTATATCTGCACCGAGACACTATGCACCAGCCTAACCCTCGTCCCCGAGTTGAAGGACGGCACCCCCATCGAACTCCTCGACGGACAGAATACTGTTGTCAGTATTAAAAAGGCCTAATGGAGAACTTGATAGATAGAATCAAAGGGTTGGCTCACGCGCAGCGGGAGCAAATAATCGAGTGGAGACGTTGGATGCACCAGCACCCCGACCTCTCGCAGGAGGAGTACGGCACCATGGAGTTTGTGGCCGAACGGCTGCGCGAGATGGGTCTGGAGCCTAGAACGGGGATAGGAAAGACTGGCGTCATGGCTATGCTATGCGGCAAAGAGCCTGATAGCTATTGCGTTGCGCTCCGGTCAGACTATGACGCGCTACCTATCACAGAATGCACTGGCTTGCCGTTCGCCAGCGAAAAGCCCGGCGTGATGCATGCTTGCGGTCACGATATGCACACCTGCTCGCTCCTCGGTGCAATCAAAATCATAACGCAACTGAAAGACCAGTTCAGCGGCACCCTGATGTTCATCTTTGAGCCCAGTGAGGAGAAATACCCCGGTGGCGCCCGCATGATGATGGAGGATGGCCTCTTCGACGAGGTGACGCCTAACGAGATTTACTCCTTCCACTGCCTGCCGGAGATGGATTATGGCAAGGTGGGCATGCGCAAGGGCAAGTACATGGCCTCAACCGATGAGCTCTACTGGACCGTCAAGGGCCTCGGTGGACATGGTGCTACGCCGCATCTGAGTGTCGACCCTATAGTGGTGGCCAGCCATATTGTCATCGCCTTGCAGCAGGTGGTCAGCCGTAATGCCGCTCCCATGATGCCTACGGTGCTCACCATCGGCAAGATCCAGGAGGTGGGCGGCCGCACCAACATCATCCCCGACACGGTGAAAATGGAGGGCATCATACGCACCTTCGATGAGAAGTGGCGCCTCGAAGCTCACGAGAAGATTCGCAAGATAAGTACCGGCGTGGCTGAGGCCATGGGCGCTGAGTGTGATCTCTTCATCGACTACGGCTATCCCTACGTCTTCAACGATGACGCCTGCACGCAGCAGGTGCACGACAATGCCTGTGCCTTCCTTGGCGAAGAGAATGTTGAGTGGCTCGACCTCCGCATGACGGCCGAGGACTTCGCCTTCTTCGCGCAGAAGATACCGGCCTGCTACTTTCGCATCGGCATCCACGAGCCCGGTACACCCTTCAGTAACCTCCACCGTCCCAACCTTATGGTCGACGAGCGTAGCCTCGAACTCGCCAACGGACTCATTGCCTACAACGCGCTGATGGCGCTACAAAATCGCATCAAACAGCAATGAAAAGACTCCCTGTGATACTTATTCTCTGTGCTTTGTCGTTTTCTGCCCCTTCGCAGAACTTATGGGAATCCTTGATGGTATGGCTTAAATCCCGCTCTGTTGTTGACAGCAGTTATATCTATCAGCGCCCAGCCTGCTTCTCAGTAGACGGCAACTTTAACAGGCAGAGCTACTCCACCACCATGAGCATGAACTATGACATAAACACAAAGTCGCTCGGCTATGCCGATAGTGTATGGGTGCGTGGCAAGTCGGTAATGGAGTTCGACGGCAAAGTGCGCAACGGTATAGGTTTTGGAATTGGTTATGGCAATCTTGGCTTGGGCTACGGCATCAACCTTGGTGCCGACGACAAGGCCAGCCGTACCTTCAACTTTGCCATCAGAGCCCACAAGTGGGGCATCGGCATCAGTTACTATGGCCTCAATAGTTATGCCTACAATGAGGTCACCATAGCCGATGACACCAGCCGCTACTACAGCAATTATCTCCGTCTGTCAAACAGCCCATGCAATATCTACCGTGTTGGCCTCGACGCCTATTGGTCACTCAACCGCAGCAAATTCGCATACACTTCGGCCTACAAGTGTAGCATGGTGCAGCGCCGGTCGGCGGGCTCGATGCTGATTAGCGGCAACGTGCATCTCACAGGCATGACGTGTGCCGAGGATGATGAGATATTCAACAACTCCGGTATCCGCAGTTATATGTTCCTGCAGACCAGTGCTGGCGTCGGCTACTCCCACAACTTCGTCTTCTTCCACCGCGACCCCACAGGACCCAAAGACAAAGGCCTCAGCAACCTCACCCTCAATGCCACAATATTCGCCTTGCTTTCTGTCAATAACACTTTTATAGCCACCCCCGTTCAGGCCGGAAGCAACAACATAGTGCTGAGCTGCCCCATATCCCCCAACGCCAGCGGCAGTCTCGCATTGGCCTATTCCTTGAGCCGTTGGTACTTCAGCCTTCAGTATTCACACATTCTCTACTATTTCCGCAGCGATAGCGGTCTCACGGCTGCCGACCTGAAGCAGGGCGACAATCTCCGCGACCTTGACTTCTCCACCCTTATAATGAACTGGAAGCTCATGGCTATGGCTGTCTTCAATTTCTGAGAATATTATACCTTAATATTATGAAAAAATATATCACAATCGTAATTGCTTTCCTCGTGGCGTGCTCGCTTTCCGCGCAGACGCAGACCTTTGTCAAGCGGCAGGCCGACAGCATGCAGACCTATCATGGCCCGCGTGTGGGTATAGTGCTTGCCGGCGGTGGCGCCAAAGGTGCCGCGCATATCGGTGTGCTCAAATACATCGAGGAGATGGGCATTCCTGTGAGCTACGTCACCGGTACCAGTATGGGCTCCATCATTGGCGGACTCTACGCCCTCGGCTACGAGCCCACGGAACTGGCTGACATCATAGCCAGCGCAGACTGGACGCGCCTGATGTCCAATAGTATCGAGCGCCGATGCCATTCCAATGAGCAGCGCTTTTATTCCGATCGTGAGTTGCTCAGTGTGCCATTTGGCTTCGGCGACATGAGTTATGCACGCCAGAACATCATGAACTCGCTCCCCGCCGCTATAATCAACAGTAGCAACATACAGAACCTCTTCAGTCGTCTCAGCGTCGGCTATACTGACTCCATGGACTTCAATCAACTGCCTATACCTTTCGCCTGCGTAGCCATTGACATTATCACCGGTGACTCTGTGGTTCTCCACAGTGGCTCCTTCCCGCTTGCCATCCGTTCAAGCATGGCTATACCAGGCATCTTTTCGCCAGTCAAGTGGGGTAAATATCTGCTTGCCGACGGCGGCTTGGTCAATAATTTCCCTGTTGATGTCTGCAAAAACATGGGTGCCGACATAATCATTGGCGTCGAGTTGGCTAGCGACCTCGCCTCCAGTGCAGACGAGCTACGTTCCTTGCCTCAGATGCTTTCTCAGTATATGGCCCTAGGTACAAAGGGCGACCGCTTCGAGCACCGCAAGATGTGCGATGTCTACATACATCCCGATGTGACAGGATACAATATGCTTAGTTTTAGTGCCGAGAGCATTGACTCGCTTGTCTCTCGCGGTTACCGCGAGGCAGCTGTGCATCACGATGCACTGCAGGCAATCCACGACCGTCTGGCACAGTACGGCCATACAGGAAAGAGTCTGCAGGCACCACATGCCATTAAACTCCTTGAGGGAGACTCCATCCAACTGCGCCATGTTAATTACCATGGTGTTATAGAGGGAGAAATGCAGCTGCTTCGCTCGACAAATAACTTTGTTCGCAAAGGCATTAGCACCGTTGACGACATAGAAACCTTCGTCAGTTCCATGCGTGGAACCGGTTATTACAATAATGTCCTCTACACAATGCGTCCTACTGGTGCCGAGGATGTCTACGACCTTGATGTATACCTCACACCATCAAAGCCCCATCGTTTAGGTGTGGGCTTCCGCTTCGATACCGAAGAGAGTGCCTCTATACTTTTTCATTTTGGATACAACGAACTTCGCCTAAATGGTTTCAAGGCTTTATTCGATATTGACTTGACCTATAATTTCGCCCTTGACCTGCGCCTCTTGTGGTCAACGGGCTTGTGGGGCGACTTTAATTTCGACTATAATCTCTCTCAGGCCAAGTTTGCAGTGCGCAATAGTACTGCTGCAAGCTATAGCGCTGTGCAGCAGCGAGTGCGCCTCTACTATAGCTATAATAACCTCCAAGGCTTCACCTTCAATCTCGGCGGTATGGCTCAAACTGTTGTAGATGCAGACTATGTTCGATACCGTAATCTTTTTGCCCTTGATAACAGTTTCTCGCGCATCAACAGTTTCGGTTTGTTTGCATCGTTGTTATACGACAACCGCGACGATGCGTACTTCCCTACTAGAGGTATTGCTATGGGCATTGAGGGCGAACTTCGATATTTTTACGTGAAACCGCCATCAGAAAAAATATATGATGAGAATGATATCCTAATTGAGGAGAGGGAATACCCTTACAAGGTCCAATACCCAGCGTCCAAGTCGTTGCGTGCCTACATCAAACCTACTATCGGCATAGGCTCCCGTTTTGCTGTTTTGCCGTCTGTAGGCGGACGTGTCTTCTTCGACCAGGATTATAACGGCAATATGCCATATCATGATAATATTTTTGGTGGCGTCTTTGACCGTCGTTATGTTGACCATCAGTTCGCCTTCATAGGCACCACAGGCCCGATGCTTGCCAACGACCTCATGGCCATTGGCCGTATCGATCTTCGCTACCGCTTTGGAAAAAACCTCTATCTTTCGGCCATAGTTAATGTCCTCTACACAAAATCCATAGGCGAACATGAAAGCAATCTCATGGAGTCATGGCCTTCCGACGATGACCCAGCCTGGGAATTAAGTTATGAGTCTGGTGAGACCATAAAACCCAACACCGAATTCTGGATTCGTGGCCTTGGTCTCGAGGTGGCCTATAAGTCTATGATTGGACCCATCTCCTTCGATTTAATGTGGAACGACGTCACCAAGCGCTTCGGCGGTTACCTCAATATTGGCTACTTCTTCTAAGCAATGGACAGCATCAGGGAACTTGAGACCAAGCCTATAGGTGCACTGCTGCTGCAGTATGCATTGCCGGCAGTCATAACCCAGGTGGTGGCATCTATATATAATATTGTCGACCGCGTTTTCCTTGGTCAGTATGTTGGTGCACTTGCCATCGCGGGCCTTGCCATCACCTTGCCTATCATGAATATCATCCACGCTCTCGGTTCGCTGGTGGGTGTCGGAGCCTCGTCACGCATGAGTATTGTGCTGGGCCGCAAGGATGTGCGTTGGGCCGAGAAGATACTGGGCAACAGTATGCTCCTCACTTTCTTCTTTGGCTTTCTTTTCGTCACCGGTGGCTATCTTTTCATGGACCACATACTGCAGATGTTCGGCGCATCACTTGACACCATAGGCTATGCTCGCGAGTACATGCAGATTGTTCTTCCTGGCATGTTCTTTACCACTGTGACTTTCAACCTCACCGGCCTCATACGCGCCAGCGGCTACCCAACAAAAAGTATGTGGATTATGGCCGGAGGTGCGGTGCTTAATATTTTCCTCGACGCTCTCTTCATCAGTGCTTTTGATTGGGGTATCGCCGGTGCCGCATGGGCTACCACAATCTCCATGTTCAGCACTGCTGTTGTTGCTGTGCTACACTTTGTCAACCCCAAGAGCTTCATACGCTTCAAACGCCATGCTTGGGCCCCAAAACTCTATATATTTCGTAATGTGTTGCTTATCGGCATGAGCCCGTTCTTGATGAACTTCGCCGCTTCGTTCGTCGTCGCTCTCCTCAACCGTCAGCTCATACGTTATGGCGGCGACCTTGCCGTTGGTGCCTATGGCATAGTGAACACGTATGCCATGTTCCTTGTCATGTTCATCCTTGGCATCTGTCAGGGTATGCAACCCATTGCGGGCTATAACTATGGCGCGGGCCATAATAACCGTCTCAAGCACGTCTTTACCCTTACCATGAAGGTTTCGGTGTCTGTTGGTATCATCGGCGCGCTGTTGGCTATGCTTATGCCACGTATTATCCTGCGTGCCTTCACCGACAGCGACCCATTGCTCGACATTGGTGTGCCGGCGCTACGGTACCTTAATGTCATGATGCCGCTAATTGCTTTTACCATCACCAACTCGCAGTTCTTCCAGAGTATCGACAAGCCATGGATAGCCATCACTACATCTCTCTCTCGTCAAGTTCTATTCCTCATTCCTTTGATGTTTGTCATTCCTGCCATCCGCGTGTCAATGGGTGGCGATGGACTCACCGGGGTGTGGGTTACCTGTATGGTGTGCGATGTGTTGGGTGCCATATTGGCAGCGGGTTTGTTGCTCACACAACTTAGGGTCTTCCATCCAGGATATGTGCCCCCTCTCCGCAAACCACGCAAAGAGGCTGGCCCAAAGGATTGACTTTGGCCGTAAAATAGTTGATGTGGAGCATAATTTTTTGCTGCGTACGACGTTATCTATCATATGAGGGTATACCGTAATGTTCCGCTGAAGGAATTTAACACTTTCGGCATTGCAGCCAGAGCTCGTAGGCTCGTTGTTATCGAGGATGATATAGACCTCGCTTTGTCGCCTTTTGCCGCCAATCATCCATTGTTGATTTTGGGCGCCGGCAGCGATACGGTCTTCACTCATGACTACAATGGCATGGTTATCATGCTTGAACAGAAGACACTTGTTACAGTCGACGGCTGTAATGTTCGAGCGTGGGCTGGTATGCGCATGGATGACCTTGTGCAGTGGACTCTAAACAATGGCCTCAATGGTCTCGAGAATCTTTCTGCCATACCGGGTACTGTCGGGGCGGCGGCGGTTCAGAATGTGGGGGCCTATGGTGTCGAGGCAAAAGATAGCATAGTTAGTGTTGAGACTATCAGTCTGGGTAGTTGCAAACGCCACAGGTACACAGGCGATGAGTGCCATTTTGCCTACCGTATGTCCCGCTTCAAGGAGCCGGACAATGGCGACGAACTTGTCGTTTGGGTTACTTTTGCCTTGAATAAAGAGTATGTCCCCAACTTGGGTTATAAAGCCCTTGAGGGACTTCCTCACTCCACTGCACAAGAGCTTCGTGAAGCTATCACCGACCTCCGCTGGCAGAAACTCCCACGTCCCGAGGAGTATGGGTCGGCAGGCAGCTTTTTCAAGAACCCTGTTGTCGACGAGGTCACATATCAGCGCCTTAGGATGGAGTATCCGGATATGCCCGAAGCACACCCCATCACTCAGCCAATTGACACTACGGTCACATATAAACTCTCCGCAGGCTGGCTCATAGACCGTGCCGGATGGAAGGGCATGATTAAGGGTAGGGTGGGGGTCTGGCCTAAGAACGCGCTGGTACTGTACAATACCGGTGGATGCACCGGCGAAGAAGTCATGGCTCTTGCCAAAGCGATACAAGATGATGTGACTGACAAGTTTGGCGTTACGCTACAACCAGAAGCGATAATAATCTAAAATATATGGAAAAAGTAAAGAAATTCTGGACTTGGTTTATTGATCACAATGAGCAATTGGTGTCACTTGGTGACCTCGATAATATGGAGCGCGAGCAGTTGGAGAACGCCCTCCAGTATCAGCTGACAAAATACTGTGATGGCCTGACATACGAGATTGGTGATGCCACAGCCAACGGACGAACGCTGACCTTCACAGCCGAAGGCGACACCGACCTCTTCCGCTATGTCATAGACCTCGTCGACAACGCTCCCGACCTCTACTGGTGGGAGTTTGTGGCATTCAAGCAGCCTATGGGCACGGAGCTTAAGGTGCGGTTCGACAAACACCTGTTCGATACGCGCAAGATGTATTTCCAGCAGCTGGAGTGCGAAGAAGAACCCGAGATGTTGGGTCTGCGTATTGCGGTAGAAGACAGCAAACCTGACGACGAGGATTTTCAAGTGGGCGTCTATGTAACATTGGAGGCTTTGATAGGGGAGTTCGACTGTGCCACGCTGATAGGCTACATGGAGACTGTGCCTGTTCCCGACGAGCCTTTCAAGTCTGGCTTCCAGCCGCTCGATGACCTGCCCAAGTTTGTGGACTGGTTCAAGGCAAAACGCGACGAATAAATAATTCATGCGATTATTGTAAAAAAAGTTGTATCTTTGCATCGCGATAATTGTGGGAATGGAGTTGTGTGGAAAGACTAACCGATAAAGACAAATAAAAGACAATGACAAAGATAGATGTACTTCTTGGGTTACAGTGGGGCGACGAAGGCAAGGGTAAAATCGTCGACGTGCTGACCCCAAACTATGATGTGATAGCCCGTTTCCAGGGTGGCCCCAATGCAGGCCATACGTTGGAGTTCAACGGCATGAAGCATGTGCTGCATATCATCCCCTCAGGTATCTTCCATAAAGACAAGCTGAACCTTATCGGCAACGGTGTGCTCATCGAACCGCGTATCTTCCGCCAGGAGATTGAGGAGCTGGCCGCCAAAGGTGTTGACGCCACACAGAACCTCTACGTCAGCAAGAAAGCCCATCTCATACTGCCAAGCCATCGCATGATGGACGCCGCCAACGAGCAGGCCAAGGGCAACATGAAGATTGGCTCCACTCTCAAAGGCATAGGCCCAGCCTACACCGACAAGATTGCCCGTACCGGTCTTCGTGTGGGCGATACCCTCTCTTTTGATTTCCGCGAGCGCTATGAGATGCTCAAGGCCCAGCACCTGCGTATGGCCAAGACCTTGGGCTTCGACGTTGACGCCTTCCGCATCGACGGCATGAGCCTCGACGAATATGAGCAGCAGTGGATGGCAAGCCTCGACACCCTCAAGCGCTTCCGCTTCGTCAATAGCGAGTACCTCATCAACCAGTGCCTCAAGGACAACAAGAAGGTCCTTGCCGAGGGCGCTCAGGCCATGATGCTCGACGTCGACTTCGGCACCTATCCTTTCGTCACCAGCAGCAACACCATCACCGCCGGCGTCTGCACCGGTCTCGGCGTTGCCCCCACGGCCATCGGCCGCGTGATGGGTATCACCAAGGCCTACTGCACCCGTGTTGGTGCCGGTCCCTTCCCCACGGAGCTCTTCGATGCCATAGGCGCCAAGCTCTGCGAGCTCGGCCACGAATATGGCGCCACCACAGGCCGCCCCCGCCGCTGCGGTTGGATTGACCTGCCGGCACTCCGCTATGCCTGCATGATCAACGGCGTCACCGAGCTCTACGTCACCAAGCCCGACGTGATGAACGACTTCGAGACCGTCAATATGTGTACAAGTTATGACATTGAGGGGAAACGCACCGACGAGATACCCTTCGAGTATAACACTGTGCATATCACCCCCGTCCTTACCCCCTTTCCGGGTTGGCAGCAGAGCCTGCAGGGCATCACCGAATACAACGCTTTGCCGCAGAACCTCAAAGACTTCCTCGCCGCCATCGAGGAGCAGACCGGCGTGCCCATCGCCGCTGTCAGCATCAGCCCTGACCGCAAGGACGTACTGTTCAAATAGAGGATACTGCAATAAAAAGAAAGAAAGAGATACAAAATAGAAAAACACATTGATATGAAGAAGTTAGTTTTGCTCGCACTCATGGTGCTGCCTCTGCTTGCCGGAGCGCAGACCAAAATCAAGGAGACCGCCGTGCCGCGCAGCGTGTTGCTGGCCTTGGAAAAGACCTACGACTCCTACAAGGTGCGCACCTGGTATCAGGCCCCCGGTCAATACATTGCCGAGCTCGTTATCGACGGCCAGAACGGCCGCGCATACTTCACCGCCGGCGGCGACTGGCAGTACAGCACTTTCCCCGTCAAGGTCGAGGAGTGCCCCACGATGATGAACACATACTTTGTCAACAACTATCCGGGCTATCGTATCAAGAACATCGAATACGTTGAGGAGATGAACGGCGACAACTACTACCGTATGATAATCATCAAGAAGGGCATCGCCGAGAATGACTGCGAGATGGTCTTCGACACCCGTGGCAAGCTCATGAAGAGCAACGCCCCCGACCCCGAGGCCGTGAAGCGCGACTACTACACCCACAACAACCCCGATGCCGACGATGAGAAGATCAGCAAAAAGACCGGTACCGAAGGCAGCCGCGATCGCAATCGTCCCGCCCCCAAGGTCGACGAACCCAAGGTGGAGCAGTTCGCCCCCAGTGCCAAGATTGCCGAGCACTTCAACAAAGCCTATGGCAAGCGCATCAAGTGGGGACCCGACTGGGTGCTCCGCAACGACGAGTACGCTGTTGCCTACTTCACCAACTCGCAGAAGGTTGAGATGGAGGCTGTCTACAGCATCAACAGCGAGCAGCCCATCATGACCGGTAAGACACTCCCCAGGGACCGCTACAACAGCACCATCAAGAAGTTCATCAACGAGAAGTTCAATGGCGAGAGCTACAAGATTGTCAAGATGGTCGTCTACGAGTACAACTCCAAGTATCGTGACCCTGCCGACAACAAGAAGCCGAAGCCCTACACCTATGTCGTCGTAAGCCAGAAAGAGCGTGGCGTAGGCAAGAAGTACACACGCATGGAGTTCGACAGCAGCGGCAAGTTCACCGGCCTCATTGCTCAGCCCCTCGACGAGCGCGACGTGCAGTAGTTAACCTACATTCTCAATATTTCAAAGACCTCTTGCGTCCGGTCCTCCCCCCGTGGATGACCGGACGCACTATATAATATAAGGCCCTTCCGAGCGGAAGAGCCTTTTTTAACTAAACTTTAACGTTTCGACACTTCTTTCTTTAACGTGAATTACCGTAAATGACCGTGAATTACCGTTAATTATTTTGTCAGTTTAAAAACTATTCGTATCTTTGCACCGTCATTCGATAGAGATGACAGACATATAAATAAGACGTTGTAGACGTTTTATCTGCGGCTCATGGGAATCTCGCAAATTCTATATCATCCGCACGGTAAGGCAGCATCCAACGTCCATTGTTGCGTATATACATGTTTCTGTATATATCGTTAGCGTGGGCCTCGATGTTGCTTATCCGATAAGTAACGAAAGTTAGATGTCCGCGCTTCTTTTTTATGTGTTTATTGAACTGAAGTTTTAACCTTTTAAACAATAAACAACATGAAGAAAAAACTACTTCTTTTGGTCGCCGCATTAATGGCGATAGGGCAAAACTCCTTTGCCTATGACTTCTCGGCAGTAGCTCCGTCGGGACAGACGCTGTATTACAAGATTATCGATTCTGTCAACCATTATGTCAAGGTTACGTATCCTAACGATGGCCAAATTTCAGAGGAATCTGCAGGGGAACATTCTGGTCAAGAACTATGGTATCCTAATTCGATGCCCGCTATGGCTCTAACAATACCTGAAACTGTAACATACGACGAGATAACATACATTGTTAAGATTGTGGGAGCATATGCTTTTAGGCAATGCTCATATCTTACTACCGTAATTATGCCCAACTCGATAGAAAAATTGGAAGAGCATGCTTTTTCGGGTTGCTCGTATCTATCATCTGTTACATTTTCTAACACTCTCCGAGAAATATGTTTTGAAGCTTTACATGGATGCTATTTGGGAGAGGTGGTTCTGCCTGTGTCAATGAGAGTACTTGGCGTCGCAGCCTTGTCTAGTTCTCATATAACCAACATCACGCTAAATGATTCTCTTCAGGCAATTTATAGGGGTGCCCTAGCTGATAATCAAATTACATCTTTGTATATTCCATCTTCTGTTTCTGTGATTGGGCACAATGGAGATCCGAATTATCCTATTACAATGGGTCCAATCGCGTCAGATTGTCCGTTACTATCCTCTATTGTAGTTGATCCTGATAACCCATATTTCAATAGTCAAAATAATTGTAATGCTATTATAAACTCCTCGGGAGAACTTTTACAAGGATGTATGAATACAATCGTTCCAGATGGTGTATATGTTATTGGGGGCGAGGCTTTTGAAGGGCACCATGTGTCTAAGCTTATTTTGCCTGGTTCCGTCCTTAATTTTGGGAATAGTTGGAATAGGATTGACACGTTGGTTGTAGGCACTTCTCAAGTATTTAGAATAGACTTTTGGCCAGTTGAAACAATCGGCACATTTATTATGCTTAGCGAAACGCCCCCAATATTGATATTGTCTAATGGAATAGATGTCAATATGCCCATTATAGTACCCTGCGGTGTGGGGGCAGCCTATCGTACGGCTGATGTTTGGAGTAGCTTTATTAATATTAGCGAGCCAAATGTGCCACAGATTACGGTAAACGCCGAACATGGAGCTGCAACTGTGGATGCTTATCCCTCTTGTGGCAACGACACAGCTACCGTCAGTGCAACTACTGAAGAAGAGCGTTATCACTTTGTCGGCTGGAGCGACGGCAGCACGCAGAATCCTTACACACTTGTGCTGACCGGTAATACTACCCTCACAGCTATCTTCGCCATTGATAGTGTATTGGTCAGAGCTACTCCCGCCAATCCCCTTAAGGGTGCAGTAATGGGCGGCGGCGTGGTTCCACTCAACAGCACGACGACGCTGACCGCCATTCCCTCGGGCAGCAACGTCTTCCTCACTTGGAGCAACGGCGTGACGGACAATCCCTATACCCTCACTGTCACCACCGACACCACGCTGCAGGCCTACTTCACTCTGCCGGACACCCTTATCTTCCGCGACACCATCAACCACTATATCCACGACACCACCTTCATCAACAACTATGTGCACGACACGACTATACAATATGTAAACCAGTATATCCACGACACAATCTATATCAACAATTATGTGCACGACACAACGATACAGTATGTGAATCAGTACATCCACGACACCACCTATATCAATAACTACGTGCACGACACGACGATACAGTATATGAACCAGTACGTCCACGATACTACCTATATCAACAACTACGTGCACGACACAACGATACTGTATATGAACCAGTACGTACACGATACTACCTATATCAACAACTACATCCACGACACCGTCAGGATGACCACGCAGATGTTCGACACCACAATTGTGAATGTCTATCATTTCGACACCGCTATCTACAATACCTACCACTTCGACACGCTGATTGTCAACAACCATTACTACGACACCGTCTATATCACCTCTCATCACTACGATACCATTTATATCACCGAGCAGGGTATTGGTGACGTGGATGGCATAAATGCCAAGGTTTACTCCAGCAACGGTCAGGTGGTCGTTGAGGGCGCCGAAGGCAACATGGTGACGCTCTATGACGTTAACGGTCGTGTCCTCGCCACCAAGCAGGACGACTTTACCCCATTGCGCTTCGATGCACCCGTCAGTGGTACCTATATGATTAAGATTGGCGCCTATCCCGCACGCAAGGTGGTGGTGATAAGATGATGCGCTATTGAACGATAACCCCTACAGGATAAGACCCCTGCGGATGCCCCGCAGGGGTCTTATTTTAAAGACAAGCCACGAATCGTCAAGAATAATTCATGATAATTCGCGGCCATTTACGGTAATTTGCGTTTAAAGAAAACAACCACGAATCATACGAATAATTCGTGCAATTCGTGTCATTCGTGGTCAGAAATAAGGCTGCAATTCGTGTCACGCTGTCAGCAGCCGCAGCTGCTCCAGGGCGGTGGCGATGCTCTTGACGTTGGCGATGCTGAGGCTCAGGCGCTCAGGGGTCTCTTTCAACGTGGCGCGGCGCGGGTAGGCCTGCACGTACTGTATCAGCTTCATGAAGTTGCCGCTCTGGTAGAAGGGGCTCTGCTGGTTGCTCACCAGGTGGCACACCATGCGCCCCTGCTTGAGTATCAGCTTCTCGATGCCGAAGGCCTTGGCCATGCGGCGCAGCGTGATGGTGCTTATCAGCTCGTCCACACACGGCGGCACGGGCCCGAAGCGGTCCTCCAACCGGCTGCGGTAGGCGGCCAGTTCATCTTCCGTCTGCAACTCATTTAGCTCCTTATATAGCACCAGTCGCTCGGTGCCCGAGGTGACGTAGTCGTCCGGCAACAGCACCTCGAGGTCGGTCTCTATGGTGCACTCGCGCACGTACTCCTGCTTCTCTTCGGCCTCGGCGGCGAAGAGTTCGCGGAAGTCGCTCTCCTTCAGCTCTTCGATGGCCTCGTTGAGTATCTTGTGGTACATGTCGTAGCCCACCTCGCTGATGAAGCCTGATTGCTCGGCGCCGAGGATGTTGCCGGCACCGCGTATGTCGAGGTCGCGCATGGCTATGTTGAAGCCCGAGCCTATGGTGGAGAACTCCTCGATGGCCTTCAGGCGGCGCTGTGCGTCGGGTGTGAGGGTGAGGTACGACGGTATCAGCAGGTAGCAGAAAGCCTTGCGGTTCGAGCGTCCCACGCGGCCGCGCATCTGGTGCAGGTCGCTAAGGCCGAATTGGTGGGCGTTGTTGATAATCATGGTGTTGGCGTTCGGTATGTCGAGGCCGTTCTCCACGATGCTGGTGGCCACCAGCACGTCGATGTCGCCTTCGAGGAACTGCATCAGCGTCTCCTCGGCCTCCTTGCCGTCCATGCGCCCGTGGGCCATGGCCACGCGAGCGTCGGGCACCAGCCTCTGCACCAGACCGGCCATCTCCGGCAGGTTCTCCACGCGGTTGCTGATGAAGAAGGTCTGTCCGCCGCGGTTCATCTCGTACATGATGGCGTCGCGTATCAGCTCTTCGCTGAAGTCCGACAGCTCAGTCTCTATGGGTTGGCGGTTGGGCGGCGGCGTCTGTATGACGCTCAGGTCGCGCGCACCCATCAGCGAGAACTGCAGCGTGCGCGGTATCGGCGTGGCCGTCAGTGTCAGGCAGTCGACGCCCACCTTCATCTGCTTCAGCTTCTCCTTGGCGCTGACGCCGAACTTCTGCTCCTCGTCGATGATGAAGAGCCCGAGGTCCTTGAACTTCAGCTCCTTGTTCAGTATGGCGTGGGTGCCTATGAGTATGTCCACCTTTCCGTCGGCGACGTCTTTGTATATCTGGTTCTTCTCCTTCGTGGTGCGGAAGCGGTTCAGATAGTCCACCCTCACCGGCATGTCCTTGAGGCGCTGGCTGAAGGTGTTGTAGTGCTGGAATGCCAGCACCGTCGAGGGCACGAGCACGGCCACCTGCTTCGAGTCGCAGCAGGCCTTGAAGGCGGCGCGGATGGCCACCTCGGTCTTGCCGAAGCCCACGTCGCCGCACACCAAGCGGTCCATGGGGGCCGTCTCCTCCATGTCGTGCTTCACGGCCACCGTGGCCTTGAGCTGGTCCGGCGTGTCTTCGTAGAGGAAGCTGGCTTCCAACTGTTCTTGGAGGTATCCGTCGGCGCTGAAGGCGAAGCCGCGGCTGGCCTTGCGCTTGGCGTAGAGGGCTATGAGGTCCTTGGCGATGTCCTTCACCTGCCGCTTTGTCTTCTGCTTGAGCACCTGCCAGGTGTTGCTGCCCAGGCGGTTGAGCGTGGGCGACTCGCCCTCGCGCCCCACGTAGCGGCTTATCTTGTGCAGGCCATGGATGCTTATGTACAGCACGTCGTTGTTCTTGTACACCAAGCGGATAAGCTCCTGGCTCTTGCCGTCGGTGGTCACCTTCTCGAGCCCGCTGAAGCGCCCCACGCCGTAGTCTATGTGCGTCACGTAGTCGCCCGGCTTCAGCTCGAACAACTCCTTGAGCGTCATCGCCTCGTGGGCCGCCGCAAGGTTCTTGACGGTGTACTTGTGGTAGCGCTCGAATATCTCGTGGTCGGTATAGCAGAGCACCCGCATGTCGTGGTCCACGAAGCCGTGCGAGAGGTTGAATGTTATCAGTGTCAGGTGGTTGGTCTTCTCCTCCAGCACCTTCTCCAGTCGCTTCTGCTGGCTTTCGCCCGCTACGGTCACTATCAGTGTGTAGCCCTCTTCGGCGCGTTGGCGCAGGTTTTCCTGCAGCATGTCGAACTGCTTGTTGAACACCGGCTGCGGCTCGCTGCTGGTTGTCAGCGTCTCGGCATTGCTGAAGTAGTGGCTATTGCCGTACTCCACGATGTTCATCTCCAGCAGTCTGTGGAGGAATTCGTTGGCCGTTGCGCTCATCTCGTCAGGCTTCGGCAGGGTGCCGACGACGGGGTGCGCAGTGTCGGCCAGGCGTGCCTCGTAGGCCTTGCGCGTGTCATCGTGCAGCGCGTCGAGCCGCTGCGCCACCTGCATCAGGCTCTGGCACCACACGGTGTCGCTGCCGCTGAAGTATTCCAGCAGCGTCACTCGGCGCTCCGGCCCTTTCTGCGTCTCGCTCATGTTGTCCATGCGCGGCACAATGTCGATACGGTCCAGATGCTTGACCGACAGCTGTGTGGCGGCGTCGTAGGTGCGCAATGAGTCCACGCTGTCGTCGAAGAACTCTATGCGGTAGGGCAGGTCGGAGGCAAAGGAGAACACATCCACTATGCCGCCGCGCACGGCGTACTGTCCGGGCTCCACCACGAAGTCCTCGCGCTCAAAGCCCATGTCCTGCAGTCGCTCCACCACGTCCCACATGTCCTTCTGCTCGCCGCGATTAAGCCGCAAGGTGTTTGCTATCAGGGTGCTGCCGGCCACCACCTTCTCGCTCAGCGCCTCGGGGTAGCTCACCACCACCACCGGCTCGCCGCCGGTGATGGACTTGAGTACCTCGCTGCGCATCAGCACGTTGGCGTTGTCCGTCTGCTCCATATCGTAGCTGTAGGCCTTGCGGTAGGAGGTGGGGAAGAGCATCACCTGCCGGCCATCGGTCAGCAGGGCCTCGAGGTCGTTCTGCAGATAGAAGGCATCGTCCTTGGAGGGTGCTATAACCAGCTGGTTGACAGTTGACAGCCGTGTGGCTACGGCGGCCGCAATAACGGCGGGGAGCGACCCCGTCATGCCGTCGACATGCAGGCGCGCTCCGCGTCCGCGAAGCTTCTCGGCGAGGCTGGCTACCAGCGCACTGTCGGCGTACAGTTCGTTCAGTATCATAATAACGCACGTATAATCAGGCGACAACGCTTGTTGACGCCTGTTCGTTTCCGCTGCAAATATACACAAAAAATGTCATTTCACATAATTTTCAAGCTAAAACCCATCCGCATCCTCTCCGTAGCCCCTCCGTATCCGCTCCGACTGTTCACCGGTTGTTTAACGGTTTTTGTCGGAGGGGGTACGGAGAGGGGACGGTGTGGCGACGGAGGAAACACTTTTGCAGGGCGACACAATATTATTGCGGTTGCGGCGTTATTAAGCGGAAAAAACTTGCCAACTATGAACATCACCATTCTTTGGGCCGACGACGAGATTGAACTGCTGAAACCTCACATTCTGTTTCTTAAAGAGAAGGGCTACGACGTGGTGCCCGTCTGTTCAGGGCGCGACGCGCTGGACGAGCTGGAGACGGCGGTGCCGGACCTGGTGTTCCTCGACGAGCAGATGCCGGGCCTCAGCGGTATCGACACTCTGAAGATTATCAAGGAGCGCTGGCCGCAGCTGCCGGTGGTGATGATCACCAAGAGCGAGGAGGAGCACATCATGGAGGACGCCCTCGGCGGCAAGATTTCGGACTACCTAATCAAGCCGGTGAACCCCAGTCAGATACTCCTCACAGTGAAGAAGCACACCGAGGGACGCCGCCTGCAGAGCGAGCACTCGACGATGAACTACCAGCAGCAGTTCCGCGAGATAGGCATGCAGTTGGGCGGCAGGATGAGTCACGAGGAGTGGGTGGAGATGTACAAGAAGCTTGTGTACTGGGAGTTGGAGCTTGCCGCTACCGACGACCCGTCGATACATGACATATTCCTCTCCCAAAAGAAGGATGCCAACCGCCAGTACTGCCGCTTCTACGAGGAGCACTACACCGACTGGCTCACTGGAGCTGTGGAGAAGCCGACCATGAGCACCACTGTGCTGAAGGAGAGGATGTTCCCTATGCTCAAGGGCGACAAGCCGACATTCCTTATTGTTATCGACAATTTCCGCTACGACCAGTGGAAGTTCGTGCAGCCGCTGGTGGAGCAGCATTTCCGCGTGGAGCGCGACGACATGTACTACACCATACTGCCCACCACTACGCAGTTTGCGCGCAACGCTATGTTCGCGGGCCTGATGCCCAGCGAGATAGAGAAGAAATACCCCCAGTATTGGGTGAACGAGGATGAGGAAGGCTACAAGAACCAGTACGAGAACGAGCTGCTCGACGAGAACCTGCGGCGCCACGGATTCAATATCAAGCACACATATAACAAAGTGCTCAACGCGCAGTACGGCAAACGGTTGGTGGACCGCCTTCCGGAAATGATGCAGTCGCCGCTGAATGTGATTATTTACAACTTCATAGACATGCTGAGCCATGCACGCACCGACAGCGACATAGTGCGTGAACTGGCCGAGGACGAGAAGGCCTACCGCTCGCTGACGCTCTCGTGGATGGAGCATTCGCCGCTGATGGAGATGCTGCAGGCACTGGCAGAAAAGGATGTCAATGTCATAATCACCACCGACCACGGCTCGGTGCGCATCGACAGGCCTGTGCGCGTGAAGGGCGACCGCGGCGTGAGCGTCAACCTGCGCTACAAGCAGGGACGCCTGCTCGACTACAACCCCAAGGATGTCTTCGAGGTGAAAGACCCCGCCGCGATATTCCTGCCGCGCCGCCATGTCACCTCGCCGTACATCTTCTGCCGCGAGAACGACTTCTTTGCCTACCCGAACAATTACAATGAATACGTAAAATATTATACGTCAACGTTCCAGCACGGCGGTGTCTCGATGGAGGAGACCCTCGTGCCGTTTATCGTCATGCGTCCGAAAAATCAATAAACAATAACAATATGAGCCTTATTAAAAGCATTTCCGGCATCCGTGGCACCATCGGCGGCCCTGCCGGCGAGGGACTTACCCCCATTGATGTAGTGAAGTTCACATCGGCTTTCGCCACCTTCCTGCAGAAGCAGAACGGCGGCAAGCGCCTGCGTCTGGCCGTGGGCCGCGACGCACGCCTGAGCGGCGCTATGGTTGACCGTCTCGTGGTGGGTACCCTCCAGGGTATGGGTATCGACGTGCTGGAGACCGGTCTGAGCACCACGCCGACTACCGAGATGACCGTCATCGACGCACACTGCGACGGCGGCATCATCATCACGGCTTCGCACAACCCCAAGCATTGGAACGCCCTCAAGCTGCTCAACGCCAAGGGTGAATTCATCAACGACGCCGAGGGCAAAGAGGTATTGCGCCTTGCCGACAGCGGTGAGGTGAACTACGCCGAGGTCGACAACTTGGGCCAGGTTACCGTCGAGGAGGACTGGATTGACCGTCATATAGAGCGCGTGCTTGGACTGGAACTGGTTGACGTAGAGGCTATCAAGAAGGCTGGCTTCAAGGTTGCCGTCGATGCTGTCAACTCCACCGGCGGATTGGCCATCCCGCGCCTGCTGCGCCGTCTGGGCGTCAAGGAGGTGGTGGAGCTCAACTGCGAGCCAACGGGCCATTTCGCCCACAATCCCGAGCCTATACCGCAGAACCTGACGCAGATAAGCGACTGTGTGCGTGAGAACCACTGTGACCTCGGCATCGTGGTAGACCCCGATGTGGACCGTTTGGCGCTGGTGTGCGAGACCGGCGAGATGTTCGGCGAAGAGTACACGCTGGTCAGTGTGGCCGACTATATCCTGCAGTACACGCCCGGCAACACCGTGAGCAACCTCAGCAGCAGCCGTGCTCTGCGCGATGTCACACGCCGCTACGCCGGCTGCGAGTACAACGCCGCCGCAGTGGGCGAGGTGAACGTCACCACGCTGATGCGTGAGACTGGTGCCGTCATCGGCGGCGAGGGCAACGGAGGTGTCATATATCCCGCGTTGCACTACGGTCGCGACGCCCTCGTGGGTGTGGCTGTATTCCTCACACTGCTGGCCAAGAAGGGTATGAAGGTGAGCGAGTTGCGCAAGACCTACCCCGAGTATATCATCAGCAAGAACCGCAAGGACTTGACGCCCGACATGGACGTCGACGCCCTGCTGGCCAAGGTGGCCAAGCTGTACAACGGCATGGCCGGTGTGGAGAAGGTAACCACCATCGACGGCGTGAAGATCGATTTTGCCGACGGCTGGGTGCATCTGCGCAAGAGCAATACCGAGCCTATCATCCGCATCTACAGCGAGGCTGCCACCGAAGGCCGTGCCAACGAGCTGGCGCAGCAGGTGATGGCGCAGATATAAATGGACTGATATAAACGATTAAGGGGAGCTGCATTGCAGCTCCCCTTGTCATATAATGGTGATGTGAAGGTACGCTTAGCGGCGTTTGCTTGCCTCCTTGGCCTCGACGGTCATGGTGGCGTGGGGCACAATCATCAGGCGCTCCTTGGGAATGAGCTTGCCTGTGGCCTGGCAGATGCCGTAGGTGCCGTTCTCGATGCGGATGAGGGCGGCGCGGAGGTCGCGGATGAACTTCTGCTGGCGTGCGGCAAGCTTCTGGTTCTCCTCTTTCAGCAACACATTGCTTCCCTCTTCGAGGGTCTTGAACGTGGGGGCGGTGTCGCTGGCTTCGTTCTCGTTGCCCGCAACGGCCTGCTGTAGCATCTCAAGGTCTTTCTCGGCTTTGGCTATTTTCTCAAGTATCAGTTCCTTGAACTCTTGAAGCTCCTCGGGGGAGTACTTGTTCTTCTCTACTTTGGGGGCTACTTTTTTAACCATGGTATATCCTTTCTTTATGATGCAAAAGTATATATATTTTCCGAATTAGGGGGTGTAAATGTATTAACATTGGTTGTTTATATCACCAAGATATAACTCTATCAGGCCGTTAGGGGCTGTGATGTGGAGCGTTTTGTTCGTGCGGTCAACCTTGTCGATAACCTCGTCGATGACCGGCACAAGCACTTCGGTGCCGTTTTTCATTATCTGGAAGAGTGGCTGGGCGGGGTATTCGATGACCTGCTCAAGTATGCCGATGTCGCCGTACTGGCTGTCGATGACGTGGAAGCCTTTGACTTCATGGAAGTAGAAGCGATTGCCGTCGAGCTTGGGCAGCAACGACAACGGCAGGTATAGTTCGTGGCCCACAAGGGCGTTGGCTTGTTCGGGGGTGAGTTCCTCGAAGGTGGCCACGGCTTTGTTGCCGTTGAGCTGGTCGATATGGAAGAAGTGTGGCACCAGCTGCCCTTTGACCTCCACAAAGGCAGAGTCGAGCTCAAGATAGTCCTCCGGGGTGTCCACGTCGAGAAAGAGCACCAGCTGTCCTTTTACGCCCCAGGGTTTGGTGATGCGGCCGAGGCAATAGCAATCACTAATATTCATACTTTGGTAACGCTGAAGTGGCTGTTATATTGTCTTACCGATGTGAAATGCCAATAAAAAAAGGCTTCCTGTGGAGTACAGGAAGCCTTAATGTTTAGATAAAAGCGAGCCTTATGCCTCTGCGGGGGTCTCCTCGGCGGGAGCTTCGCCCTCGGCGTTCTCGGCGGCTTCGGCAGCGGCCTTGGCGGCAGCTTCAGCCTCGGCGGCAGCCTGACGCTTGGCGGCGACAGCGGCAGCCTTGGTCTCGTTGGCCTTCTTCTCGGCCTCGAGACGAGCCTTGCGGGTGTTGCGGGCGTCGTTCTCAACGTCGCTGCGCTTGCTGTTTATTTTGGCCTCTTTGGCCTGGAGCCACTCGTTGAAACGCACATCGGCCTGTTCCTGGCTGATAGCACCCTTCTCGACGCCAATCTGGAGGTGGCGGCGGAGCAGGACGCCCTTGTAGGAGAGGATGCGACGCACGGTGTCGCTCGGTTGAGCGCCGTTCTTGACCCATTCGACAGCACGGTCGAAGTTGAGGTCGATAGTGGCGGGGTTGGTCAGCGGATTGTAAGTGCCCAGCTTCTCGATAAATCTTCCATCGCGAGGTGCACGACCATCCGCAACAACGATGTGGTAGAAGGGTTGGTTCTTCTTACCATGACGCTGCAGTCTAATTCTTGCTGGCATAATTGATTGGTTTTAAGTTGTTTGTTTATAAAAATTGTTTTGTTAACAGACTGCAAAGATACAACATTTTCCGAAACTGGTAAAATTTTTTTGAAAAAGTGTTTTTGTCGCGGCTGTTTTGAAAAAAAAGTGTATCTTTGCATTTCAAATATTATTATATAATACGTTTTTGGGATATGAAAAAGAGATTATTGCTTGTTGTGGCATCCTGTATGGTCGCCATCGGAGTTGTTGCGCAGGAGGCTCGTTTCGAGGTGATGGCCAACAAGGAGAACAAGAAGATTGACGATGAGTTTGTACGCGAGGCAAAATATATAGGCCAGTACGAGGGCCTCTATTGTTTCGTCGGCGAAGGCCGCAAAAACGGCAAGGTGCTGATGTTGCTGGACCATAACATGGTGCCGCTGCGCAGCATGACGCTGCCGGAAAGTACCGTGAACTGCGACTTCAAGGCAGGCAGCATCGCGGGCAACAACGCAGGTCTGCTGTTCGTCGACAACGACGAGCGTCATCATGTGGCACAGATATACACCTCGACTATGGACCTGGACAGCATGCGCCCTGCAGACAATACTGCAGGTTTGCTGCTGCTTGACTCCATAGGCTATGGCCGCAAGGACAACTTCATGATGTGGGCTGCAACATCGGAAAACGGACGCTATAACGCCATGGTGCAGGTGCTCGAGTTTAAAGACAAGCTCCAGTATACCGCCAAAGTGACACTCTTCGACGGCATGATGCACAAGCTGTGGAGCAAGGAATATGCGATTGGTTCGATGGAAAACCTGTGCGTCACCAACGACGGCACGGTGGTCTCCCTCGGCTATGAGCCCGAGGGTGAGGAAACACGTTTCGTCTATAACATCGTAAACGAGAAGCGTACAGATACCTATGCCGCTATTGTTAAGTGCGACCCGATACGCGAGCTGCGGCTGGCCGGCGTAGTGGGCAACCACGTGATGGCCGTTGGTCTCTTCACCCCGCAGGGAGCACGTGATAAGGACAACCTGTGCGGCGGCGTTGTTGGCATATCGTTCGATATGGATTCGGCTCTCATCACCGGCTTCACTATGAGGCCGTTCATGAACGAGGATATGAATATCCTGCTCAACAAGAAGACCAAGAAGGTGCAGCGTAACCAGTACACGGATCTCGTGTCGCTGGTGGGCACCGTGCTGACGGAGAACGGCGCGGTGGTCGCTCTGGGCCGCAACTACGGCAAGGATGTGGTGGAGAACAACGGCACCGTGACGCACCACTTCTACCGTATGGGCCTCCATGTGGTGGCCATCGATACGCTGGGACGTGTCAGCTGGGTGCGCAACGTGAGGCGCAACGACCATCAGGTTGGCGACGACGGTATGCTCAACGTCTGCATGCTGCACAAAGACGGCCACACTTACCTCATCAAATCGGAGCATTCCAAGCTGCCTAACATATACGATATCTCAAAGGACGTCAAGGAGTACAAGGCCGGTAGCAAAGGCAACCTGGTGGTGTACGCCTTCAACGAAGATGGAGATGTGGAGAAGACCGTGGTGTACAAGAAGACGCCCCACGGCTTGGTGCGCGGAGTGCTGCGTGCCGACGGCAAGATGGCACTCTTCACCCAGGACGGTAGCCGTTCGCGCATTGTTGAGCTGAAGGCATTGTGATTGGTGATTAGTGATGGATATTGTAATTAAGGGCGCAAGGGCCAACAACCTTAAGAACATCGACGTGACGTTGCCGCAGGGCAAGCTGGTGGTGGTCACTGGCTTGAGCGGTAGCGGCAAGTCATCGCTGGCTTTTGACACCCTTTTCGCCGAGGGACAGCGCCGCTATGTGGAGAGCATGAGCTCCTACGCCCGCCAGTTCCTTGGTCGCATGACGAAGCCCGATGTGGACTATATCCACGGGCTGGCGCCGGCAGTGGCCATAGAGCAGAAGGTGAACACCGGCAATCCCCGTTCGACGGTGGGCACGCAGACCGAGATTTACGAGTACCTAAAGCTCATGTACGCCCGCGTTGGACGTACTTTCTCGCCTATTAGCGGCGTGGAGGTGAAGCGCCACACTGTGAGTGATGTGGTGGATTATATCTCTGCCATTCCCGAAGGAACGCGTGTGATGATATTGGCACCCCTCGCCGACTCTAAGGAACGGCCTCTGGAGAGCCAGATAAAGATATTACACCAAGAGGGCTATCAGCGCGTGATGGTCAAGGGCACAGTGGTGCGTATCGAAGACTTGGATACGGTGAAGCTTGAGGATGACGTACGGCTGGTTATAGACCGCCTGGAGATACGCCGCGACGACGACGGCCAGGCGGCGCGTGTCGCCGAGAGCGTGCAGAGCGCTTTCTTCGAGGGTAGGGGAGAGTGTGTGGTACAGCCCGACGGCGGCGAGGCAGTGGTGTTCTCCAACCGCTTTGAGGCCGACGGCATAACCTTTGAGAAGCCCAACCCCAATTTCTTCTCATTCAACAATCCTTACGGGGCCTGTCCTGTATGCCAGGGATACGGTAGCGTGATAGGTATCGACGAGAACCTTGTGGTGCCAAACAAGAGCCGCAGTATATATGACAACGCCATAGTGTGCTGGAATGGAGACAAGATGCAAGACGTGAAGCGCGAGTTTATACGCCATGCTGCGGTGATAGACTTCCCCATACATAGGCCTTACTACGAGCTCACCGAGGAACAGAAAGATATCCTGTGGCACGGCGACGGCACGTGGGATGGCATCGACGGCTTCTTCCGTTGGGTGGAGAGCCAGGCATACAAGATACAATACCGCGTGATGTTGTCGCGCTACCGCGGCCGCACCGTATGCCCCGAATGCAGGGGACGCCGTCTGCGCAAGGACGCCGACTACGTGAAAGTGGGCGGCAAGAGCATCAGCGAGGTGGTGGCCATGCCTGTCACACAGGTGGCGGAATGGGTGGAGAGCCTCGACAGTCAGTTTAACGATACTGAACTCAAGGCCACTGAGCGTCTGCGCACCGAGCTGCGAAACCGTGTGGGCTACCTGCTCGACGTGGGCCTCGGCTACCTCACCCTCGGGCGCGAGAGCCGTAGCCTCAGCGGCGGTGAGAGCCAGCGCATCAATCTGGCCACCTCGCTTGGTTCGTCGCTGGTGGGCTCTATGTATATTCTCGACGAACCTTCTATAGGCCTGCACAGCCGCGACACCGAGCGTCTGATAGGTGTCCTCAAGCAGCTGCGCGACCTCGGCAACACCGTGGTGGTGGTGGAACACGACGAAGACATCATACGCGCTGCCGACTACCTCATTGATATAGGACCCGGAGCAGGCCGTCTGGGGGGCGAAGTGGTCTATTCCGGTGAGCCGTCGGGCCTCGATAAGGCCAAGAACTCGCTCACTGCTGACTATCTGCTTGGCCGCGAGGTGATACCTGTGCCCAAAGAACGGCGCAAATGGCGCGACCGCATAAGCATACACGGCGCCTACGCCAACAATCTAAAGCATATCGACGTCGACATACCCCTCGGTGTGTTCACCGTGGTCACCGGCGTCAGCGGCAGCGGCAAGAGCACCCTGATACGCCGGGTACTATACGATGTCATGCAGCGCCGTATGGAGGGAAACAGTGACTATGTGGGCTCTTGTGTGGAGCTCGACGGCGACGTGAACCGTGTCTCGGCTGTGGAACTTGTCGACCAGAACCCCATAGGGCGCTCGTCCCGCAGCAATCCTGCTACCTACATGAAGGTCTTCGACGAGGTGCGTGCACTATATGCCGCACAGCCGCTGGCTAAGGCTCGTGGCTACAAGAGCGGCTTCTTCTCTTTCAACGTGGAGGGTGGCCGCTGCGACGCCTGCGAGGGCGAGGGCTACGTCACTGTGAGCATGCAGTTCATGAGCGACATACACCTGCTCTGCGAAGAGTGCCACGGCTCCCGCTACAAGGACGAGGCGCTGGAGGTGCTCTACAAGGACAAGACCATAAGCGATGTGCTGGAGATGACCGTCGACCAGGCAATAGACTTCTTTAGCGCCCCTGAGACCAAGGGCATCTACAACCGCCTCAAGCCACTCCAGGATGTAGGCCTCGGCTACCTGAAGCTGGGCCAATCCTCCAGCTCTCTCAGCGGCGGCGAGGCACAGCGTATCAAGCTGGCTTCATATCTCGTCAAGGGCGAGGCCGACGACAAGCCCATGCTCTTCATCTTCGACGAGCCTTCCACAGGTCTGCATTTCCACGACATACGCAAGCTGCTGGCCGCCTTCGACAGCCTCATAGAGCGCGGCCACAGCATATTGGTGATAGAGCACCACCACGACATCATCAAATGTGCCGACTGGGTGATAGACCTCGGCCCCGAGGGCGGCGACGCCGGCGGCCGTGTGGTCTTCGCCGGTACACCGGAGAAACTGCTCAAATGCAAGGAGTCATATACTGCGAAATATCTTAAGTTATGAACAAATACACACAGACAATACGGCGGTCGGCCAACATCGGCCTCTGGGGTTCGGTGGGCGTCGTCATCGTCGCCGCTTTCTTCCAGCTGGTGAGCCCGTGGCGCTTCTATGCGTCGCAGCACACGGTACGCTGGATGCTCGTCGCCGGCAGCGTGCTGGCGGTGCTGGCCATGAGCATGGCGCTGCTGGTCATCCGCAAGCAGATACCGGCACTCCGGCAGGCCGACACGCTGGAGGCCAAGCTAAGCGGCTATGCACAGCACATCCGCTCGCTTTACCTCTCCATGTTTGCGGTGGTGACGCTTATATGCGTCTTCATGGTGCTCTCGGCACAGAACGTGCTGCTCATGCTTGCCATGGTGGCCACGCTGATGCTCTTCCTGGCCTATCCCAACATCTACCGCATGAAGGTGGAGCTGGGCCTCTCCGACGAGGAGATGAAGAGCCTCTTCGGCGACCGTTATATACCGGACACAAAGGACGACAATGACGCTGTCTGATACGATTGTGGCAATCTCTACCCCCGCCGGTGTCGGCGGCATCGCCGTGGTGCGCCTCAGCGGTCCCGACGCGCTGCCCATTGCTTCGCGCCACCTGACTCTTGACTCTCAACACTTAACTCTTAACGCAAGGCACGCCACCTACTGCCGCTTTGACGACCTTGACGACGTCGTTGCCATCTACTACCCCAAGGGCTACACCGGCGAGGCCATCGTGGAGCTCTCGTGCCACGGCTCGCTCTACATACAGCAGGCCATGTTGGAGGCCCTCGTGACCAACGGCGCGCGCTTGGCCGAGCCGGGAGAGTTCACCATGCGGGCGTTCCGCAACGGGCGCCTCAACCTCTCGCAGGCTGAGGCGGTGGCCGACCTCATCGACGCCGCCACTCCGGCGCAGCACCGCCTCGCCGTCAGCCAGCTGCGTGGCGGCTACGCCCAGAAGCTCAAGGGGCTGAGGCAGCAGTTGCTCGACCTCACCAGCCTTATGGAGCTTGAGCTCGACTTCAGTCAGGAGGATGTGGAGTTCGCCGACCGCACACAGCTGCGCCAGCTGCTCTCAACGCTCAGTTCACAACTCTCATCCCTCATCGCTTCTTTCAAGATGGGCAACGCCCTCAAGCGCGGCATCCCCGTGGCTATCGTCGGCAAACCCAACGCCGGCAAGTCGTCGCTCCTCAACGCACTCCTCGGCGACGAGCGCGCCATCGTGAGCGACATACCCGGCACCACACGCGACACCGTCGAGGAGTCCATAACCATCGGCAGCCTCACTTTCCGCTTCATCGACACCGCCGGTCTGCGCCATAGCACCGACACCGTCGAGGCCCTCGGCATAGAACGCAGTCTCAAGGCCGTCGCCGATGCCCAGATTGTACTCCTCGTCCACGACGCCACCACGCCCTGGCAGGACCCCGACCTCGACCTCTCCGGCAAGAATGTTATTGTTGTCCTCAACAAGTCCGACTTACCACAACACTCATCACTCATCACCCGTCATTCATCAGTCAGCATCTCCTCAAAGACCGGCGACGGCATCGACGCCCTCAAGCAGGCTATGCTTGCTGCGGTGGAGCCACAGGCTGCTCAGGAGGTACTCCTCAGCAATAGCCGCCACCATGCCGCCCTCCAGCAGGTCCTGCAGGCGGTGACCCATGCTGCCGAAGGCCTCGACGCAGGCCTAACGGCCGACCTCCTCGCTGTCGACCTTCGCGACGCCCTCTACCACCTCGGCACCATCACCGGCGAGGTGGTCTCCAACGATATCCTCGATAACATATTCTCCCGCTTCTGCATCGGTAAATAAAGCATCGTAACCATGAAACGCATAATCATCATATCCCTCTTCTTGCTGCCGCTCTTGGCAGCTGCCAAGCCAGGCTACAAGCTCACACTCCAGGTCGACGGCTGCACCGACAGCGCCATCCTCCTCGGATACTACCTGGCACAGGAACGCTATGTGGTAGACACCGCCTACAACAACGGCCGAGGCAAGTTCGTCTTCAAGGGTGACAAGGAGCTCTACCCAGGTCTCTATTTCTTCACCAACAACAGCGACCGCTTTGTCGACTTCGTCATCTACCACGAGAAGCCCACCTTCACCCTGCAGACCGACAACCGCAACTGGACCACCAACATGCGCGTCAAGGGCTCGCCGCAGAACGAGGTCTTCTTCAACTACCAGCGCGCCTCCGACCGTCTCTACCACGAGATGGTCGACGCCCACGGCACCCTCGACTCCGCCGCCTTCATCGAATACCGCAACGGCATGATAAAGCGCATGGACAGCCTCCGCGACGCCATCATCAGCGAGCACCCAGAGGCGATGATATCCAGGATGATGCGCGCCACCACGTCGGTGGAAGACCAGGTGCCGCAGTACCAGCCCGACGGCACTCAGCTCACCCAGCGCCAGCGCTACGACTACCTCATGGCCCACTACTTCGACTACATCCCACTTGACGACGACTTCATCATCCGCACCCCCAAGGAGATATTCTACCGCCGCTTCTCCGACTACACCGACAAGTACATGCGTGGCATGCCACCCGAGGAGATTTGCCCCCTGCTCGACGCCATCATCGACCGCGCCGAACCCGCCCCGCAGGTCTACCAGTGGCTCATCAACACCCTCACCGAGAAGTACCTCCAGAGCAATATCATGGTCTATGACGAGGTCTATGTGCACCTCGTCCAGCGCTACTTCACCACCGGCAAGGTGACTTGGCTCTCCCCATCGGCCATCGACATGAACGTGGAACGCGCCAACAAGTGGGAACGCCTCCTCGTGGGCCACGAAGCACCCGAGCTCATCCTCTTCGACACCATGCGCCGCGCCTACTCGCTGCACCATATGCCCGGCAAGTACACGCTGCTCCTCTTCTGGAGCCCCACCTGCGGTCACTGCCGCGAGGTCATACCCGACGTCTATGATGTCTTTAATCAGATGGCCGACTCGCTGGATATCACAGCTTTCGCTATCCTTACCGAGCCCGACGAACACACCACGGACAAGTGGAAAAAGTTTCTTGCCGAGCACCACATGACCAACCCGCGCTGGATCAACCTCAACGGCGGCGAAGCCAACGTCGACTGGCGCGAGGTCTACGACATAGAGACCACCCCGCAGATTTACCTCATCGGCAACAAGGAGCACCGCTTCCTCGCCAAGAAGCTCAACGCCGACCTCCTACGCAAAATCCTCCAGAACCTATAGTTCCCATCACTCCCATCGCTCCCATAATTCCCATGAAATAAACAAAAAAAAATCACCCCAATATGAAACGTACACTAATCATGGCCGCCGCAGCCCTCTTGCTGCTTGCCGGCTGCAAAAACAAAAAAGAGATGGACAATCCCTTCTTCTCGGCGTGGAACACGCCTTACGAAATCCCCGACTTCGGCCGCATCAAGACCGAACACTACATGCCTGCCTTCGTCGAGGGTATGGAACGCCAGAAAGCCGAAATCGACGCCATCGTCAACAACCCCGAAGAGCCTACCTTCGAGAACACTATCCTCGCCTATGAGTACAGCGGTCAGCTCCTGAGCGAGGTCAGCAGCGTGTTCTTCAACCTCTCTTCCTGCGAGAACAGCCCCGAGATGGATGCTATCGAGGAGGAGGTGACGCCTCTGCTCTCCGCCCACGGCGACGACATCGCCCTCAACGCCAAGCTCTTCGCCCGCATCAAGGCCGTCTATGAGCAGCGCGACAGCCTCGGTCTCAACCCCGAGCAGCGCCGTCTGCTCGAGGAGACCTACAAGGGCTTCGTCCGCGCTGGCGCCAACGTGCCTGAGGAGTATCAGGAGCACTTCCGCCAGCTCAACGAGGATATCGCCAATCTCTCCATGCGCTTCGCACAGAACGTGCTCAAAGCCACCAACGCCTACAGCAAGGAGCTTCCCGACGGCAGCAAGGTGACCCTCGACATGCCCACTTGGGAGCCGTTCATGATGACTTGCCCCGACCGCGCCCTGCGCGAGGAGGTGTGGCACGCCTTCACCGACCGCTGCAAGGATGGCGAGTACGACAACACCGCCATCATCGAGGAGATGGTCAACAAGCGCCGCGAGCGCGCCAACATCCTCGGCTTCCCCACCCATGCCGACTATGTGCTCGACGACTGCCTGGCCAAGAACCCCGCCAACGTGTACAAATGCCTCCTCGACATCTGGACACCCGCCCTCAAGGTGGCCAAAGCCGAGCGCGACATCTATCAGCGCATGCTCGAGAAAGACGAGCCCGGCGCCAAGCTGCAGCCTTGGGACTGGCGCTACTATGCCGAGAAGTATCGCATCGAGAAATACGCCCTCGAGGACAGCCTCGTGCGCCCCTATTTCGCCCTCGACAGCGTCCGCGAAGGCGCCTTCATGGTGGCCAACCGCCTCTACGGCCTCACCTTCAACGAGCGCACCGACCTGCCGACCTACAACCCCGAGGCTCGCACCTTCGAGGTCAAGGACGGTGACAACGTCATCGGCATCCTCTACATGGACTTCCACCCCCGCGCCAGCAAGCGCAGCGGCGCCTGGATGACCGAGTTCCGCGGCCAGAAGCGCACCATCGAGGGTGAGAATGTCATACCTATCATCCAGGTCGTCTGCAACTTCACCAAACCCACGGCCGACAAGCCGTCGCTCCTTAACTTCGACGAGAGCGAGACCCTCTTCCACGAGTTCGGCCACGCCCTCCACGGCCTCCTCAGCAAGTGCACCTATCCTTCGCTGGCCGGCACCAACGTGCCCCGCGACTTCGTCGAGCTGCCCTCGCAGGTCATGGAGAACTGGTGCCGCCACCCGCAGGTGATGAAGCTCTACGCCCACCACTACCAGACCGGCGCCCCCATCCCCGACGAACTCATCAAGAAGATCGCCGCCGCGCAGACCTACGGCCAGGGCTTCGCCACCACCGAACTCCTCGCCGCCTCACTGCTCGACATGGACTACTACACCATCCGCGAGCAGCAGTACATCGACCCGCTGCAGTTCGAAGAGGAAGCCATGGACAAGATAGGCCTCATACCCGAAATCATCAGCCGCTACCGCAGCCCCTACTTCCAGCACGTATTCACCACCGGCTATGACGCCGGCTACTACAGCTATACCTGGACCGCCATCCTCGACGCCGACGCCTTCGAGGCCTTCGCCGAGAGCGGCGACCTCTTCAACCCCGAGCTGGCAGCCAAGTTCCGCCACCTCCTCGAGAGCGGCAACACCGTCGAGCCCATGGACCTCTACCGCCAGTTCCGCGGCAAAGACCCCAGCCCCAAGGCCTTGCTCAAGCGCAAGGGCATGCTCTGATCATCCAAGGCCTGTCAATAGGCCTTCAAAAGGCCTTCAATAGGTCTTCAATAGGCCCTTCGCAGCCCCAGCGTATCCGCTCCGTACCCTCTCTGACCGAAAACCGTTAAACAACCGGTGAACAGTCGGAGCGGATACGGAGCGGCTCCGTACCGGCTGCGCACTTGCTTCGGCGTCGAATGACCGCGTGACTCTATTCGTGTCTGAATGTGTCGCTTGTGGCCCCCAGGAAGCCAAATGTTAATTAACGATATTTAACGTTTAAAAAACGGCCCATGTGATGTAATTGTTATATTTTTGCAACGTGAATTACAGCGTTTTGATTAATCGAATGGGGGGGGTAACTCCCTGTGTTTTAGATTATTACCGCTTGTTTCGAGCGGTAATGTCCCGTCGTTGTTTAGGGAATTTTAACAATACTGTCAGGTGCATCTCAGCCTGACGGGTGTTTTTTTTGTCATTAGTCATAATAAAACATAAACGATACGAAAAAAAATGGAAATGAAAAAGAAACTCTACATGACCCCCGAACTCACCGTGGTGGCCTTCAAGGCCGAGCGTGGGTACTTGGGCAGCGGAGCCGTGCGCGATGGCTTCCTTGGTCTGACATTTGAAAGCGATGAAGGCAGCGAGAGCCTGGAATCGCGTAATGACGACAACCATTACTTCTGGGGAGGCAATGATTGGAACTAATAATAGGAGGAAGCCAGAAATGAAAAAGATTATATTTGCAGTTAGCATATTTGCTGCTTTAGTGATGAGCGGTTGCCGTCCCGAGACCCGCAACCAGATGCTCGGTATCCCCGACGATGCCATCCTGCTCTCTACCGAGAACTTCTCAGACGTCAACGCCAAGACCTCCGTCAGCGGCACCTCCGTGCAGTGGGTCAACGGCGACCAGATAGACTTCTACGTCGGAACAGGCTCAAAGCAAACCCGCGACGTTGTGGTGTCGGAAGGCAATGCATACATAGCCTCGGCCCTCACCGGCGATGGCGTTATCCGCGGCTACTATCCGGCGGGTCTTGCCACAGAGAACCAGACAACAGATAATCCGCGTGTGAAACTGCCGGCCGAATATACGTGCTCCGTCAGCGGTGGCCGTCAGGTGATTGCCCTGCCTATGGTAGGCAAGGCCGATGCCGGTGCCACAACCATCAAGTTCAAGCACCTCACCGCCGCCGTCAATGTCAAGCTGAAGAACAGTCTTGGCAGTGACCTGTATGTCGACTCCATCACAATTACTTCTGAAAACTACCAGTTGTGCACCCCTTCTGGTGTTACGATTGATTTGACTGCAGAAAACTTGGGTAATTTGGTTGGCTCATATTCAGGCAACCGTAAGGTTAAGCTCACGTTGACAGATGACTTTTTGGTAGCTGCAGGCTCATCCGACAAGGAAATCCAAGTGCCTATTCGCCCCACTGGTGGCAGTGACTACTTTACCATTGATGTCTATTGCCATGGTGATGCAAAAAGATACCAATACAACTACAGACCTGATGCTGCTGTTCCCCAGCTTGCTCGTAATATGATGCTCACCGCTATGGTGGACCTCAAACTCACTGAAAATGGTGGACATATGACAGAAATAGTGGCTCCGACCTATCGTTCGGTTAATATGGCTACAGCGACATATCCATTTACTGCTCAGGATGGAGATACTCTATATGGAACTAAAAGCGGCTACAATATGGTGTGTATCATTCCTGATGGCGCAACTGTGACTTTTAGAGGATTGACACTTAGTAGTACAACTGTTAAGGTTGAGGGTGATTCTAAAATCAATCTTGAGGGAACAAATAGTGTCACTGCAGCTTATGGTAGACCTGCCATCTTTGTGGCAAGTGGCAATACTCTTACAATACAAGGCTCTGGCAGCCTTTCGGCAACAGGTGGTGGTAGTTCTGCTGGCATAGGTTGTGGTCCTAGTGGCAATGGATATGCTGAATGTGGCAATATTGTTATTGAAGGTGGCACCATTAACGCCACAGGTGGCACTGGTGCGGCAGGTATTGGTACAGGCAGTAATGCAAATAATGTATGTGGCGATATTACAATCAAAAACACCGTTACCAGTGTTACCGCTACAAAGGGCGGATCTGGGGCCACAGAAAGCATCGGCAAGGGTAATGCCGATAGCACTTGCGGCACTGTAACCATTGAGGATGGCGCAAATGTGACGGAGAATTAAAAAGTTGTTTGTGACAGGTATGTCGCAAATTTAACAACATTTAAACCGTGGGGGCGAACAATAAAACACCCCCACGGTCGTTATGATAAAACAATACGTATGATAATAATAAACACAATCAAAGACATGAAGAAAATCGTTACTAACCTTTTGCTGCTGGCGGCTATGCTGCTGCCGACCTTCGCCGGCGCACAGAACGACTGCGACCAGCTGCAGCTGCCTTACAGCGACAACTTCGATAGCTACACCGCTACCGGCGGTGTGACAAAGCCCGACTGCTGGACCCGTCTCGTAGCATTTCAGGTGAATCCCGGCAGCAACACCGCCCTGAGACCCAACTTTAATACTTATAGCACGCATGGCACCGTGCTCGATTTCATGGGGCAAGGCTCCGGCAGCGGCACCATGATGATTGCTACACCGCTGATCCCTGTACCCCTCAATGCCATTGAGTTAAGTTTCGATGTCTATAAGAACGGCCTGAAAGTCTATTTGGCCACGGACACCTCCGATTTTAGCACGTTTGTACTGGTTGGCACCTACAGCCCCGGATACGTGTGGAGGACATATGAGGTGCACACTGATGTCGTTGCAGGTGCCCCATCGACTCCGGGCTTTGTCGTCTTCGCCGGCGACTATGGCAGCAGCGGCTATGCTACCGCCTACCTCGATAACGTGAGCATCAGCGCCCTCAGCGGCTGCGACAAGCCTGCCACCGTCACTGTGGAGCAGATAGGCCCCAACAGCGCTGTGGTGAGCTGGGATGCCGTGGAAGGTGTCTCTCAGTACCGCGTGAGCTACAACACTGTCAACGATCTGGCTACGGCTACGCCGAGCGACGTCACCGGCACCACCGTGACCCTTCAGGACCTCGACCCCAACACGCTCTATTATGTGTGGGTGCAGAGCCTCTGCAGCGAGACCCTCGTTAGCGACGGCCGCACCGCCACCTTCACCACTCAGCTGAGCTGCTACACGCTGGTGAACCTGGTGCAGACGAGCGCTGGCTTTGATGGCGTCACCTTCGGCTGGGAGTTCGACAACCGCGGCAACAGCCCCACCGAGGTGTGGACGGTGCTGCGCGACCTCAACGACCCCGAGGGCACCATAGAGGAGACGAGCTCCGGCGAGACAAGCCACTTCGTCAGTGGCCTCAACAACGAGCACAGCTACGAGATTGACTTCTACACCATCTGCGGCAACGACACTTCGGAGGCCGTCACCAAGCCTATCGTCTTCAAGGTGTGCGGCGAGAGCCAGCTGGCATCACTTGCCCACAACTACGACATGCATCCTGCCTTTGCTGGTTGGAACTACGGCATCACCCAGATGATGTTTCCCGCCGACGTGTTCCTCGATATGGACACCATACGCGGCATAGCACTGCACCGTTATATGCTGGGCAGCAACCCCGTCTCCGTGAGCCGCACCCTCAGCATCTGGGTCGGCAACACCACCGATACTTCGCACAACAGCTATGTGGCTGTGACCAACATGACACAAGTAGCCACCAACGAGAACTTCACATTCCCCGTGCAGGAGTGGGATACCATCTACTTCACCACTCCCTTTGTCTACACCCGTGGCTCCAACGTCATCGTGACTATCGACGATAACACCGGCAGCAGCCAAGGTACCGGCGCTGCTCAATGGATGTGGCACAGTCAGTACTGGAAGACTTTATATAAGGAAAGCGACGACAGCAATCCCGACCCGGCTTCAACGACTGGCTATACTCAATCACAGAGATGCCCTGACATGCGTTTCGTGGGTATATGCCACGCCAGCGACTGCATGGCACCTATCGTGGCTACCACATCGGTGAGCGAGACGACGATAGCCCTTGAGTGGATGAACGGCTTGGCCTCCAATTGGGTGATAGAATACCGCACCGCGGGTGCTGCCACTTGGACGGTGGCAGGCACTACCCCCTGGGAAAGCTACGTCATCGAGGGCCTCACGCCCAGCACCTACTACGAGGTGCGTGTAGGCGCCGTCTGTACCGACGAGACTCGCTACTCTAACATATTGACGGTTGTCACCGACTGCGCCATATTGCACCTGCCGTTCCACTTCACGCAGAACGACATGTGCGCCGCCGTGGACAACGGCTTCACCCCCTGCTGGAACTGGTCACAGTACTTCTTCCGCCACCGCCTCACCGATAGCCATAGGGGTTGTGTCTACAACTCGGGCAACGGCGAGTGGTTCATGCTGCCCGCCATAGCCGAGCCCCTGCAGGGCGCACGCCTCCGCACCTGGGCCGCCTCGTCTGACCAGGGCTGGTTCAAGGTTGGCGTCGCCAGCCAGAGCAACTGCTCCGACGTGGTTTGGGTGGACACCGTGGAGGTGCCTGCCGGCAACCCCAACACTTCGCACGACGAGTATGTCGTCTATCTCGACAAGTATGACGGCACAGGCAACCGCGTCGTGGTGAGCCCAATAGTTAACAACAACTACCACTTCATGTACTTCTTTGACTTCCATGTGGAGCCTATCGAGGGCTGCCGTCCGCCGATTGACCTTGTGATTGACTCGGTGTCGTCCACCGCCGTCCACATGAGCTGGACACCCATGGGCGAAGCCTCGGAGTGGAGCGTATATCTCAACGGAGTGGAACACGGCACTACCTATGAGCCCCACTATGCCGCCGACGACCTTACACCCTATACTATTTATGACGTTGAGGTCCGTTCGCTCTGCGGCGAAGAGGGCAGCATACCACTGGAAGGCCGCTTCCAGACCGACTGCACCGGCGAGTCGTGCAACTTCACCATCGTCGCCCATTCGTCGGCTGAGGATGGCGGCTGGTATGGCGCCCACCTGGTGGCACAGGCCGGCCAGCAGCGCTACGACTTCACCATGCTGCGCGGCAGCGATGCCCTGGAGAACTACCTCGTATGCAACAGCGACTCTGTGAAGTTCACCTGGTACTCCGGCAACGACGATAGCTACTGCTCGTTCATGATTCTCGGCCCCAACGACGACACGCTCTACAATGCACCTATAGTCTACTTTATGAACAACCAGTTCCTGTCGCTCGCCAATATCTGCTCGGATACTACTACTCCCGGCCCCGGCCCCGACACCAACGTGGCTATAGCTGTGGCCGATGCCATGGCAGCTATCACGCTGGCCCCCAACCCCGCCAGCCACATGTTCACCATCGCCGGCCTCGAGGAGGGCAGCACCGTTAGCCTCATCGACGCCTGCGGCCGCGAGGTGATGCACACCATCGCAGCCACCAAGAGCCTCGACGTTAAGGTCGACGGCTTCGCCAAGGGCGTATACTTCGTCCGTATCGCCAACGGCAAGGCTGTGCTGACAAGAAAGGTCGTATTGAGATAGCCTTCAGGCCGTCACACGCGCGGTATCGCCTCTATAAGCGTCCGCGTGTAGTCGGTCTGCGGATTATGGAAGAGGTCGTCGGGAGTGCCGCTCTCGACGACCTTTCCCTTTTGCATCACCATGATGCGGTCGGCCATGTAGTGCACCACACTCAGGTCGTGGGTGATGAAGAGGTAGGTGTAATGGTATTTCTCCTTGAGGTCGTTGAGGAGATTGAGCACCTGGGCCTGCACGCTGACGTCGAGGGCCGATACGCTCTCGTCGCAGATGACCAGCTCCGGCTGCAGTATCAGTGCACGTGCTATGCACACGCGCTGCCGTTGTCCGCCGCTGAACTCATGGGGGTAGCGCCCGTACCACTCGGGCCGCAAGCCCACCTGCTCCATCAGCTCCAGCACCCGCTCCTTAATCGGTAAGCCCTCAACTGTATCCACTGACCCTTTATGAACACGTAGGGGTTCTGCAATGGCTTCCCCTACGGTTAGGCGTGGGTTGAGCGATGAGTACGGGTCCTGGAATATTATCTGGAGTTTCGGGCGCAGGGCGCGCATGTCTTTGCTGCTCAGCTTGTCCAGCGGAGTGCCGCGGTAACTCACGCTGCCCGACGAGTGTTCTATCAGGCGCAGCAGTGCACGCCCCAGTGTGCTCTTGCCGCAGCCGCTCTCGCCGACCAAGCCCAGCGTCTCGCCCTCCATGATGTCGAAACTCACACCGTCGACACCCTTGAGTGTCTCTATGGGTTTGCCGAATAAGTTGCTCTTGAGGGTGTAGGTCACCGACAGGTCTTTTACCGACAGTAGAGCCGTTTCATGAAACGGCTCCGAGTGGACGGTACTATCTTCTTGTGCCGTTTCATGAAACGGCTCTACCGATGACATATACTGCTCTACCGTGGGCAGTCGCCGTGGCTTGTCCTCCAACGGCGGACGGCAGGCCAGCAGCCCCTTGGTGTAGGGCTCCTTGGGGTTGTGCAGTATCTCGTCGGCCGGTCCATGCTCCATCACCTTTCCGCGGTACATGACCATTATCTCGTCGGCCACCTGGGCTATGACCCCCAAGTCGTGTGTGATGAATATGATGCTGGTGCCGTGCTTCTTCTGCAGCTTCTTGAGCAGCTCAAGTATTGTCTTCTGCACCGTCACGTCGAGGGCTGTCGTCGGCTCGTCGGCTATAAGTATGTCTGGATTGTTCACCAGCGCCATGGCTATCATCACACGCTGCTTCTGTCCGCCGCTGATCTCGTGTGGGTAGCTGTCGAAGATCTTCTCGGGGCGGGGGAGGAGCACCTCGCGGAACAGCTCTGTCACCCGCTCGCGGGCATCCTGTGCCGTCACCTCTTCGTGCTGGCGCAGCATCTCCACCACCTGTGCACCACATTTCTGCACCGGGTTGAGGCTCGTCATGGGTTCCTGGAAAATCATGCTTATGCGCTTGCCGCGAATGCCGCGGAAGCCCTCCTCGTCCAGGGTCAGCAGCTCGCTGCCTTCCAGCATTGCGCTGCCGCCAACGGTTGCGTTCCTGGGCAGCAACCCCATGAGTGCCAGCGTGCTCACGCTCTTGCCCGAGCCGCTCTCGCCCACGATGCCCAGCGTCGTGCCACGCTGCAGGCTGAAGTTGACACCCTCCACCACCGTGCGTCCGTCGAAGGCCACGCTCAGGTCGCGTACGCGCAATAATTCATCTGTCTTTTCCATGCTCCAATAACGCTGCCCAGCCAAAAATATTGTGCTCCCCCACGGCGTCCCCTCATCGAATCCGCTCCGTCAGTTCTACCACTGTTCGCCGATTGTTCTACGGTTTAAACCGTTAAACAACCGGTGAACAGTGGTAGAAAAGTCGGAGAGGCTGCGGAGCGGGTATGGTGGGAATGGGGCTTTGGGGTGGCATCATTATGAAAAAAATTGTGCCAATTAAAAAATATTTGTATATTTGCAGTCGCAATTGTGCACTTAATATCATCAATTAAATATACTGTAACTATGACAAAATCAGAACAATTCATGGAGATGGAAGCCAAGTATGGCGCCCATAACTATCATCCGCTGCCCGTCGTTCTCGCCAAAGGTGAGGGCGCTTTTGTGTGGGATTGCGAGGGTAAGAAGTACTTCGACTTCCTCTCGGCCTACTCTGCTGTGAACCAAGGCCACTGCCACCCGAAGATTGTCAAGGCTATGTGCGACCAGGCCCACATGCTGACCCTCAGCAGCCGTGCTTTCTACAATGACTGCCTCGGCGAGTGGGAGAAATATGTCACCGAGTATTTTGGCTACGATAAGGTGCTGCCGATGAACACCGGCGCCGAGGCCGACGAGACCGGCTTGAAGCTGGCCCGTCGCTGGGGTGTTGTCAAGAAAGGTATCCCCAACGACAAGGTGAAGATTGTCTGCTGCGAGGGCAACTTCCACGGCCGTACCATCACCATCATCACCATGAGCAACGACCCCGAGAGCTACGCCAACTACGGCCCCATGACCCCCGGTTTCCTGCGCATCCCCTACAACGATGCCGACGCGCTGGAGAAGTGTCTGGCTGAGCATGGCAAGGAGGTGGCAGGCTTCCTGCTGGAGCCCATACAGGGCGAGGCCGGTGTCTATGTGCCCGATGAGGGATATCTGAAGAAATGCTACGATATCTGCAAGAAATACAATGTGTTGTTCATGGCCGACGAGGTGCAGAGCGGTATCGCCCGCACGGGTAAGATGCTGGCTTGCGACCACGAGAACGTGCGTCCCGACATTCTCATCCTCGGCAAGGCCCTCGGTGGTGGCGTGATGCCCGTCAGCGCCGTTCTGGCCGACGACGACATCATGCTGAACATCAAGCCCGGCGAGCACGGCTCCACCTTCGGTGGCAACCCCATCGCCGCCAAGGTCTCCATCGCCGCCCTGCAGGTCATCAAGGAGGAGCACCTCATGGAGAACGCCGAGCGTCTCGGTAAGATTTTCCGCGAGGAGATGAGCAACTTCAAGAGCCCGATGATTGAGAAGGTGCGCGGCAAGGGCCTCCTCAACGCCATCATTATCAAGCCCCACAATGGCAAGGAGGCATGGGATGTGTGCCTGAAGATGCGCGACCTCGGCGTCCTCGCCAAGCCGACCCATCAGCACATCATCCGCTTCGCTCCCCCGCTGTGCATCACCGAGGCCCAGCTACGCGAGGCTATGGAGCTTATCAAGGAAGCTATTAAATCATTTGAATAAAAAAGATGGAAGAGACTTTCAACCCCAACAAGCCGGAGATGCCGCGTAACAAGGAGATACGCCGCTCCGCCCGCTATGCCTTGAAGGGCAACTGGACACAGGCTGTGCTTGCCACGCTGGTCTACACTTTAGTCGGTGCCGCTGCAGGCTCCATCCCGTTTGCCGGACTGCTGGTGGTGTGCCCGCTGGCATTCGGCTTCTCGCTGTGCTTCCTGCGCTTGGTGCGCGGCGAAGACAGCAGCGAGATGGTGGGTGACCAGTTCGGCGTGTTCAACCGCTACGGCCGTTACCTCGGCGGTTCGCTGCTGGTGGCTCTGTACACCATCCTTTGGATGCTGCTGTTCATTATCCCGGGTATCGTTAAGGGCTATGCCTATGCGATGACCCCCTATGTGATGAACGACCACCCCGAGTTGGATGCCGACGACTGCATCCACGAGAGCCGTATGATGATGAAAGGTTACAAGTGGAAACTCTTCTGCTTGGACCTGAGCTTCATAGGTTGGGCGATACTCTGCATCTTCACGCTGGGTATCGGTCTCCTCTGGCTGCAGCCCTATATCGAGGCTTCGCACGCCCAGTTCTACAAGGAGCTGAAAGCTAAGAAAGAAGAGGCCTAACGGCTGATTGTGAACGACCTGCGCGTCAGGTTGCCGCACCCGTCGGCAACTTCGACGCGCAGGTCGTTTTGTCCGGCGTGTAGTTTGCCATGGGTGTCGATGGTGAGGGTTGAGCTCTTGCCGTCGTATTCGGCCAGTACCCAGCTGCCGTTGAGGTAGCAGTTGTAGGTCTCTATGCCTGCCAGATCGTCACTTATTTTTATCTTCAGAACTCTTGCTTTGAGGGGTTTACCTTCCTTGTAGTTGGTTAGGCTGACTTTGGGCGGAACAGTGTCGCAGGTGAGTGCGAAGGTGCCGAAATCGCGCACCGATGCACTGAAGGTGCCGTCGCTATAGGTGGTCTTGTAGGCTACAACGCGCTTGCCGTCGATGCGCACCAGAGTCACATTCCCGGTGGGAATGCCGGTGGGTATCTTGCCACGAAGGTTTAGTTTGTAGTGTTGGTGCGGCGGAATGGCGTTAATACTTGGTTCTATGGTACATAGAGGGGAATAATAACGGCTGTCCTCCTTGAAGGCACAATGCATTAAGTCGTTGGCATACAGGGTGTATGCAGGCATCTCGGCACTAAAGGCGGGACGGCGTATGGTGGCAGCATGTGTATAGTCTACATAATCGCCTGATTCCATGGTGTTGAAGTCACTGGCAGCAATACTGTTGTTGGACATGGTAACGGTCAGGGTGCGCTCAGTATAGTTGTCTTTGATATCGTATGCGCGAATCTGTATTTTATGTGTGGTTCCGGGAGCAAGGCGGAATATTCCATCACCTTGTCGCACAGGTATCCAGTCACCTTCAGCTCCCGGCAGGGCGCGGGTGAGGATGTAGGCCTGGCGCCTGGCGGCGAATAGCGGATAATCCACTAACGCATTGACAACGCGGCTACTGTCGAGGTTGAAGCTTTCTGTTGTGTAAAGAAAGAATAGGTCCCCGTCGAGCAACACCTCGATGTGGTCTGTGCCATTCTTTGGTGTTGAGCCTTCGGCTACATCGGTTGCATATATGCCGATGTAGAAGGGACTGTTGACTGTCAGTGTATTATTATCGGTGACGTCAATGGCTTGTTTATCATTTATGGTGTAGATTCTTAACCCACGTATTGTAGGCTTCATGCTATCGTGGTAGGGTAGTCCAAAGCGTAAGGGGTTGATAGTATGTCCTGTATTGGTTTTTCGTAGCTCGAAATGCAGGTGGGGCCCACCACTGCCACCGGTGTTGCCGCTATATGCTACCAGTTGGCCTTTGCGCACCGGTAATTGGCTTTCGGTGAAGTCCTTGACGATGGAGAACGACTGCTTGCGGTACTGCTCCTCGCGCACTAGCCGACCGGTCTCGCCGGCAAAGCCATTGAGGTGCATATATACGCTTGTGTAGCCGTTGGGGTGCCTGATGTACAGTATTTTGCCGCCGCCCCATGGGGAGACACTCACGCGACTGATGTAGCCGTCTGCAACGGCATAGACAGGCCTGTCGACGGCGCCGCCGGTGCGCATGTCAAGACCACCGTGGAAGTGGCCTATGCGGCATTCGGCAAAGGTGGCGCTAAGGCCAATGTCACCCTTCAGTGGGCTGGCGAAGTAGCCTTGAGGCAACTCCTGCGCCAGCAAGGTGAGAGGGGGAAAGGTGAAAAAGATTAGAAGTGGTAATAGACGCTTCATTGTGCTTGTGTGTTATAGAGTGCTATACGATTTAATATTGGTGGTGCGAGGGAGTGATCGATGGTGATATAAAGGGTGCGTGTGCGTATTGGGTGAGGTAGGCGGATGATGCGTTTGTATCCTATGGTTGTGCCCGACGCTACCCAAGCGCCACCCATGTCTTCGCCGAAAGAATAAGATATGTGGAACCGTGTGACACGCTGCCCCAACGGGATATATTCCTGAAGCATCACTAAGTCGAATTCACGTTCCTCAGGCAGTGTAATCTTTAAGTCAATGTTGCTGGTGTCATTGTCTTTGAGCATCCAGTAGGTGTGGTAGGCGGTGTCGGACAGGTTGCTTGTCGGGTAGCGGCTTTTGGCGGCAGTCATAATTCCATCTCCTACATAGGCTTCGATGACAGCACCCTCAGTTAAATCGTGGCTGAAGATGCGGTCGCGTTCGGCGCGGAAGGCAACCAGCACGGCGCTGTCTTCGGCGGGGATACGACCACGATTGTCAGGAGGGACGTTTAGCAGCAGCAAACCGTTGCGACCCACGCTGTTGTAGTATATCTCCATCAATTCCTCTACCGTCTTGGGGTGCTCGTTTGCGTGCCAGAACCATCCCGGGCGGATGCTTACGTCGGCCTCCACCGGCACCCAGCTGCTGTCGCCCACAGTGCTCCAGCATGTTTCGTCGGCGCACCCATCCTCGTTGCCAACCCATCGGCATCCGGGGCCCCAGTCACTGAAGATAATTGTGTTAGGGTTGATATTCAGCACGGTGCTGTTAAATAAAGTCCAGTCGTATTCCTGACGTTTGCCGTTGGGACCTTCGCCGCAGGCGCCGTCGAACCACTGCTCGAAGAATGGGCCATAGTTATTGTGGACTTCACGTAGCATGTTGGCAAACACTGAGTTGTATTCTGGGGTGCCGTAGCTTGGATGGTTGCGGTCCCAGGGCGATATGTACACACCGGGCTTGATGCCTTCATTGTGGCATGCGTCGACGAATTCACGCAGTACATCTTGCTGCGGAGAGACGGTATGGCTGCTGAAGGCACTGGGCCACAGGCAGAAGCCGTCGTGGTGCTTGGCGGTGAGGATGATGCCGCCCATGCCGGCTTGGCGGGCCACATCGGCCCACTGGCGGCAGTCCATAGCTGTGGGGGCAAATACCTCCTTGTTTTCTTGCCCAGAACCCCATTCGGCCCCTGTGAATGTGTTGGGGCCAAAATGGCAGAACATGTTGATTTCCATGCGCTGCCATGCAAGCTGTGTCTCTGTGGGCACAGGTCCGTATGGTTTGGGCTCCGGTGACGAGCACGCTGTTGCAATTAGCGCCGCCACGGTTATGAATAATGTTAAGCGGATTGTTGGCATGGGGCTTGGAATCAGATGCTTTTGCCCCATCGTTCGTAGTTTGTGGCTATCGGCACATAGTGTATGGCCGACTTGTTTTTGAGGACCCATTTTACCGGCCACCCCTTCTCTGTCAGTTTGCGGTGCTCGCGCAGGATGGTCAACATACGGCGCTGGTGTGTCACGAAACGCTTGCGGTCGTCGGCGATATTGTCCATAACAACCATGTATTCAGTAGGGTCGAAGTTGATATTGCAGTCAAGAATCCAGTTGAGCATGGTGTCGTCGTCCATGTCGTTGTCGATAATGTTGGGGTAGATGTTGTTGAACGAGCGCCGGTCCTCTTCCTTGAGGCCGCAATGCTGCTTTATCTCCTTCCAGATGTGGTCGTAAGTGCTCTCCAGTATCTTGCGATGGGCTTCGGCTTCATTGCGCAGCGAGCGCTCACGACGGTTGTAAATGAGCGAAGTGAGTGCCAACAGTATGCCCAACGGCACTCCGACAAAGAGCACCAGAAGCACAAAAAACACTATAATGTAGCCAAACATAGAATTTTACGCCTTTTTGAGCCACTTTTTCCAAGTGCAAAGATACACAAAATGTTTCAATTGAGAAAAAAAAACTTTGTTACACCAAATCTTCCCCGACATTGGGCCGTAGTATCTCCGATGTTTCTCCGACAAAAAACCGTAGAACAGTCGGAGCGGATACGGAGCGGGTACGGAGCGGGTGCGAGGAAAAATGTTGGAAAAAACAGTTGTGCAAAAGTGCGAAAAATATAATAATGACAATCTCCAAATGCCGTTTTGGTGAGTTTGCTATAAGCAATTGTTAAAAAATATATGTCTGATTCCATGATAGTTGTAAAATATTTTCACAAAAAAAGCCTATTATTAAAAAATAATTCGTAATATTGCAATTCGATTATAGGCATGAAATATGATTAAAATGCTGATGAAAAGGAAGCTAAAACAGGCGTTGCTGGGTATGATGCTGCTGGCATCGGCTACAGCTGGCGCACAGGATGTAGGCTTCTCGCAATTCTACGCCAACCCCCTTTATTTGAACCCTGCTTTTGCTGGAACAGCCGTGGCACCGCGCATATCGCTTGTCTATCGTGGCCAATGGCCTGGATTGGTGAGTGCATTTACCTCGGTGTCAGCTTCATACGACCAGTATGTTAACGATTTGCATGGTGGTGTCGGTGTGTTGGTGATGACTGACCGTGTGGGTGACCACGGAGCACTCACATCCAACATGGTTGGAGCAATGTATGCTTTCAACTTCCGTGTGTCGCGCAGCATCAACGTCAGCGCCGGTCTGCAGGTGTCGTTGTTGAACACCAACTTGCGCTGGGATGATAATCTGCGTTTCCCCGACCAGATAAATCCCCAGTATGGTTTCACCTACCAGACTGGTGCACAGGCTCCCGACAAGACCAGCAAGTATGCTGTGGACTTCAATGCCGGTGCTGTGGTTTATGCCAACAAGTGGTACGCTGGTGTCGCCGCCTCGCACCTGACGCAACCCAATGTTGCATTCTACTCGGAAGCCCCTCTGCCCATGAAACTTACGTTCCATGCAGGTGGACTTATAAACGTGTCTGAGGAAGAGCGTCGCCAGTCGTCGCTCGGACTTGGCACCCCGATTATTTCGCCGAACATTGTGTACCAGTATCAGGGTAACATGCACTACTTTAACTACGGCGTGTATCTGGACTGGATGCCGTTCATTGTTGGCGTATGGTTCCGCAATGGCATTGAGAACGCCGACGCCTTTATTTTTCAAGTCGGTGTGCAGCAGGAATACTTCAAAGTTGGCTACAGCTACGACGTGACTGTCAGCAAGTTGGCCAATAGCACCGCCGGTGCGCACGAGTTTACGGTGGGCGTCGTTCTGCCCGTGCCGGAGCAGAAGAAGAAGGTGCGCTCCATCAAGTGCCCGGCGTTCTAACGTAAAGTTGGGAACGTTTGTTAAATAATTATAATGTTGAAACAAAAACGCGATTGTTGCGTTACTGAGACAGAAACGAATAATACAAAAGTAGTAAATATGAAGATTGTCAAATTTTCATTGATGGCCGTTGCGGCGATAGCGCTGCTGGCCTCCTGCGGCAAGTCCGGCAGGTCGACCACAACCGGATGGGACTACAACAACCCTGAATGGGGTGGCTTTGAGGTCTCCAGTGAGAGTGAGCAGGGTACTGCTCCGGGATTGGTGTTCATAGAAGGCGGCTCATTCGTCATGGGCCATGTTACCGAGGACACCCGCTATAAATGGGACAATGTGGCGCACACTGTCACCGTGTCGTCGTTCTACATTGACGAGTGCGAGGTGAACAACCGCCAATATCGTGAGTTTGTCTATTGGATGAACCGTGCGTACGGAGAAGAGTATGCCGAGAAGGTTCGTGCGATATACCCCGATACCGCAGCCTGGCGCGATAAGCTGGCTTGGCGCGAGAGTTTTGTGGAGCATTACTTCCAGAGCCCGTCATACGACGAGTACCCCGTGGTGGGTGTCAGTTGGGATCAGGCCATGAAGTTCTGCACCTGGCGTACCGACCGCCTGAACGAGAAAATCCTTGTTGACCGCGGCATATTGATGCTCGATCAGGAGAACTTGGGTTCCAATGCTTTCCAGACCGACGTGTACCTTGCTGGCCGTTATGAGGGTGAAGTCCGCCGTGGCCTTGAGGATCTTAACCCCAGTGCTGGTGGCGAAGAGCGCGGTGTGCGTCGTACTGACGGTATTCTCTATCCCTATTATCGCCTACCAACAGAGGCTGAGTGGGAGTTTGCCGCTCTGGGTATGATTGGCAACACCTACGACGAGCGCGTCGTGGAGCATAAGACCTATCCTTGGGCTGGCCAGAGCCTGCGTTCTGCCAACAAGAAATACTACGGTCAGTTCCTGGCCAACTTCAAACGTTCGCGCGGTGACGCCATGGGCGTGGCCGGCAACCTGAACGACGGCTGGGACTACACCTGCCCCGTGAAGTGGTATTTCCCCAACGACTATGGCCTGTACAACATGGCTGGCAATGTCAGCGAGTGGTGCATGGATGTATATCGTAAGGTTGTCAACCCCCGTGGTTCCGACGATATCGATCCCTTCCGTGGTAATATCTATAAGACCTATGATGTCGACGAGGATGGTGAAGTCCTTATCGGAGAAGATGGTATGATTGCCTACAAGGAGGTTGACCCTGACTACAACCGTCGCAACTACCGCCAGGCCAACAATGTCAACTACCTCGATGGTGACCGTGCATCCAACCTCGGTACCGACGGCTGGCAGCCCGCTGAGGTGGAAAGCGATGAAGAAGGCGAAGAGGGCGGCGATGTGGCCTACGAGGAAGAGGGTGAGGATGAGTATGAGGAAGGCGTCAGGGAAAGCGAGGATGATATGTGGACGAACAACATGTATCACCGCAAGTCGGACAACCAGAAGGAATCTCCCAGTTCGTCGATGGTGAACAATAAGGTTCGCGTTGTCAAGGGTGGCAGCTGGAAAGACCGTGCCTACTACCTGCAGTCAAGCACTCGTCGTTACTACGACCAGGATAAGGGTACCGCATGGATTGGTTTCCGCTGCGCGATGGACCGTCTCGGTTCCCGTACCAAATAATCGACCGTTGAGAAAGACATTGATAATATTGATATTTCTGAGCCTCGGCGTCATTGCCGAGGCTCAGAAGTTGATAGAGTACACCTCGGGCATGGGGTCGCGCGACCCCATGCGTCCCGAAGTGTGGATACTATACCAAGATGTTGTTGCCACTCATGAAGGCATGCGGCTGGATGCCGACTCGGCTCATTACGATACCGAGCAGAACAGTTTTACGGCTTTCCGCAACATAGTTATCACCCTCAGCGACACGACCACAATCTATGGCGATAGGCTATATTATGACGGCAATACACGTGTCATTGATATCTGGGCAGATACTGTGGTGCTTATAGACGGCGGCAATATGCTCAAGGCCAATCATCTTACATACGAACGCAATACTTCTACGGCATTTTACAACGAGTGGGGACATGGCACCAGTGAGGACCGTACGCTCGACAGCCGTCAGGGACAATACAATTCAGACAGAAAGATTTTCGACATCTACAATGATGTGAAGCTCGCCGACTCCACCATGACCCTGTATACAGACACACTGGTCTATACCACTGACGACAAGGTCGCCCATTTCAGAAGCGCCACACATATCTACAGCGACTCGTCGACGATATACAGCGAACTGGGCGAATACAACACAGATACCCGTTTCGCTAGTTCGTACCATGCTTCGCATGTGGAAAACCAAGGTCATATGATAGACAGCGACACGCTGTATTACGATGAGATAGCTGAATATGGACGCGCATACGGCAATGTGAAGATAAAGGATACCGACAACGATATCACCTGCTCGGGGCGTTATGGCGAAACACATAGGAAGTTGCACTTCTCGTTTGTCACAGACAGTGCGCAGGTGCTGTTTGTGGATAATGGCGACTCACTTTACCTGCACGGAGACACGGTTTACCTTACCACGGATACCGCTAACCATCTTGCCACGGTTAGGGCAAACTACAAGGTGAAGGTGTTTCGTCGCGATGTACAGGCAATGTGTGACTCCGCGTTTTATAATGCCCAGGACTCCACGCTGACGCTATACCGTGACCCGGTGGTGTGGTACGAACATTATCAGTGCACGGCGGATACCATTGAACTGCATCATGACACGTCCGGTGTAAAGATAGTATATTTGCGCACTGACTGCTTTGCTGTCGAGCAGGTTGACAGGGAAAAGTTCAACCAGCTCAAAGGACGCCAAGGTGTGGTATATTTCAGTGACGGCAATCCCCTTTATGTAGACATTCTGAGCAATGCCCAGATGGTTTATTACATCACCGATGAGGGTGCAGACAGTACATTGCAGCTGGTCGGAGCCAATGTGGGGGTGGGTACCGATATGCGTATCTATTTTGATACCACGCATGCCGCATCGAGGGTTGTTACATACGATAAGCCCGACATGCAGACATACCCTGTCATGGAATTGCCCGATGATATGAAGCGGTTGCCAGATTTCCGGTGGTTGACAGCGCGCAGGCCGCGCTCGCCAAAGGATATATTCAAGTGGTGAGTGGTGACAAAATGTCAGTCAGACTGCCATTGGCAGCCTTTTTGCTATTATAAAGGCTGGAAAATAAATCAAGGACATGAGTAAAAAAGAACACCATACCGCAGAAGCGGAAGAGAAATTGAAGCAAGAAGAGCAGCCTGTGGAAGAACAGGTTGAGGGGCAGGATGCCGAAACGACCACAGAGCCTGAAACAGAGCCCTCTGATGCCGAAAAAGTGCAGGAGATGGGGGAAAAGCTGGCTGCATTGAACGACAAGTACCTGCGTCTGTATTCAGAATATGAGAACTATCGCAAGCGCACCAATCAGGAAAAAGCAGACCTGCTAATTAACGGCAGCAAGGAGATGATGAAGGCGATATTGCCTGTCATCGACGACTTTGAGCGTGCCCTTTCGGCCACTGCCAACGACGAGGGTGTGTTGCTTATCTACAACAAAATGATGAAGATCCTCGAGCAAAAAGGGTTGAAAGCCATGGAAGTCAAAGGTGAAAAGTTTGACGAGAATCTTCACGAGGCAATAACCCGCATACCTGCCGTCGAAGAGGGGCAGAAGGGTATGGTGGTCGACGTTGTAGAGAAAGGCTATTATTTGAACGACAAAGTACTGCGCTACGCAAAAGTAGTGGTGGCATTCTAATAGGAGACATGTGTTATGGCAGCAAAGAGAGACTACTATGAAGTGCTTGGCGTCAACAAAAACGCTACACCGGATGAGTTGAAGAAGGCATACCGCAAGCTGGCCTTGCAGTATCATCCTGATCGCAACCCCGGTGACAAAGAGGCTGAAGAAAAGTTCAAGGAGGCCGCCGAGGCATATGATGTGCTTAGCAATCCTGACAAGAAGGCTCGTTACGACCAGTACGGTCATGCGGGAGTGGATGGAGCGTATGGTCAGGGCGGCATGGATATGAATGACATATTCTCGCAGTTTGGCAGCATTTTCGGTGATCTGTTCGGCGGTGGTTTTCGTACCGGTTTCACGGGTTTTGGCGGCGGTGGTGCCGCACGACGTGTGCTGCGGGGCACTAATCTACGCATCAAGGTCAAGTTGACTCTTGAGGAAATAGACCGTGGTTGCGAGAAAAAGATAAAGGTAAGTAAATACGTGCCATGCAAGACCTGCAACGGTACTGGGTCAAAGGACGGCAAATTGGAGACTTGTCCACACTGCCATGGTGCTGGTGTGGTGACCGAGACCAAGCGTACCATGCTGGGCATGATGCAGACGCAGAGCGCATGCCCGCACTGTGGAGGTGAAGGCAAGGTTGTGAAGGACAAGTGTCATGATTGTCATGGTGATGGTATAGTAAAGAGCGACGAGATAATCACTATAAACATTCCGGCTGGTGTTCAGGATGGCATGCAACTGGCCATGCAGGGTCAGGGTAACGCTGCGCCTCGAGGTGGCATAGCAGGTGATTTGATTGTGCTTGTTGAGGAGTTGGATCATGATGTCTTTGAGCGTCAGGATGCCAACCTTTATTACAATGCATTTATCACCTTTAGCGAGGCTGCACAGGGTGCGACGGTGGAGATACCGACACTCAGCGGCAAGGTTAAGATAAAGATAGATGCTGGTACACCATCGGGTAGGGTGGTTCGTCTGCGTGGTAAAGGATTGCCGGTACTCAATGGATATGGGCGTGGTGACTTGCTTGTGTGCCTAAATGTGTGGGTGCCCAAGTCGTTGACTAAGGAGGAAAAGAAGATGCTTGATGAGTTAAACGGGCATCCAAATTTCCAGCCTAACCCGACGAAACAGGAACGTGGCTTCTTTGACAAGATGAAAGAGATGTTCAACTAATGACAGAAGACTTCCTACAGTACGTGTGGCAGCATCAGTTGCTCGACCACGGGCTGACCACCATTGATGGCCAGCCTGTTGTCGTATTGTTTGCAGGTGATTATAATCATGATGCCGGACCTGACTTCTTCAATGCAAGAGTGCGTATTGGTGATATGGAATGGGTTGGAAACGTGGAGGTTCATGTGCGAACGTCAGACTGGAAAGCTCACCACCACATGGAGGATAAGGCTTATAACAACATTGTTCTGCATGTGGTGTATGAACAAGATTGTGAGATTACTTTGCAGAACGGACGTGTGCCGCCAACGTTAGAACTAAAAAAATATCTCCATCCATCACTGATTGCAAATTATGATGCCTTGGTACGACCCGCTGGCGACGATGAAGTACCTTGCAGCGGAATGTTGGGCGAAGTATCGGAGTTTGTGCTGAAGTCTTTTATGGAACGATTGACCATAGAACGTATATCGGCAAAAACAGAAGTGGTTAAAAGGTTGCTTGATGAGAGTCGAGGTGGATGGGAGCAGACTTGCTACTGGCTTATGGCGCGTTATTTTGGCGGTAAGGTAAATGCCTTGCCGTTCGAACTCCTCGCCAAAGCTACAGATCAAAGGTTGCTATATAGATGGAAAGATGATCCACAGCGAGTTGAGGCCTTGCTTATGGGACAGGCTGGGTTGCTTGAAGGTTACTTTGAAGACGACTATCCTCGGATACTGCAAGCTGACTACAATGCTATTGGAGGAGCTGCTGCGTTGAACCCTATTGGTGGGTATTTGTGGAAGTTTTACTGTCTTAGACCATCAAGTTTTCCTACAATTCGCATAAGTCAATTTGCGCAGCTTTTGTCGACGACGTCTAACTTATTTGCCACATTGCTGAATGCAACAAATGCTAAAGAATTAGAGAAACTGTTTGACCAACATGCATCCGAATATTGGGATAGTCACTATAAATTCGATAAACCGACAGATAAATCATTGGTGAAGCGAATAGGTAGAATGCAGTCCCAGATGCTGATAATAAACGCATGGGTACCGTTACTTTTCATTTACGGAATAGAGCATGATCAGGATAAATACAAAGACCAAGCAATAGATTTGCTTGAGCAGTTGCCTGCAGAAGATAATGCAGTAATGCGACGTTGGAAACGGGCAGGAATAGAACCATCGAATGCTGCGGAGAGTCAAGCTCTGTTGCAGCTTTATAATAAATACTGTGTCGGACGCCGATGTCTGGAATGTGGTATAGGTTTCCAAATATTGAAACATAAATGAAAATAGCAGAAATAAGCGAGATAATAATGCCTAGTTGGGCACAGGTGTACCAACCAGAAGATGAGGTGTTGCATCTGCTTACAGATAGTCGTAGGCTCTCAGAGGTACAGGGGACAGTTTTTTTTGCTATTGCCACAAAGCGCAATAGTGGAGTCAAGTATATAGAAGGACTATATAAGCGTGGCGTAAGGTCATTCGTTGTGCCAAATGATTGCGCAATAGAATATCCAGATACTAATATATGGCGTGTTGATGATGTGGTGCGTGCATTGCAATTGATGGCAGCCAACCATAGAGCGAAATACACGATTCCTGTGGTTGGTATCACGGGAAGTAATGGAAAGACTATCGTTAAGGACTGGTTAGTACAGTTGCTCTCGCCGGAAGGACATGTTGCTTCAAGTCCCAAAAGCTATAATTCACAGATAGGCGTACCGTTGTCAGTGTGGCAGATGTCTGATGCAGACAAGATGGGAATTTTTGAGGCTGGCATATCTGAAGTAGGAGAAATGCATAATCTTCAAAAGATTATTATGCCTACAGTTGGAATTTTTACCAATGTTGGTTGCGCACATGATGAGAATTTCCTTACGAGAGAACAGAAAATAGCAGAGAAACTACAGCTCTTCACGCATTGCGATACTTTGATATATTGCATTGACCACAAGGATATACATTCAGCAGTAAGCAGTATTGAGAGTTTTCACAGTGCTAGGATGTTTACGTGGGGACGTGGTGACGATAGTGATGTGCATTTGCTGCAAGTAGATATACAAGGGGGTTGTTCGGTCATGGAATTGGAATATCATGAGAATCGTTTCAGCGTAGTGATACCTTTTGCAGATCGTGCTTCTCAGGAAAACGCAATGCATTGTGTCGCCTTGATGTTATATTTGGGATATCCGGTACAAACTATTGAGGAGCGTTGTGCGAAACTTATGCCCGTGGAAATGCGTCTTGAGATGGATGAGGCTGCAGGAAACAGTTTGCTAATAAATGATAGTTATTCGCTTGACCTAAATTCTCTCAATATAGCACTGGATTACATTAGTCATATAAATCAGCATGATAATAAGGTCTTGATTATTAGTGATATCTTGCAGACGGGTTTGCCGGACAGAGAGCTGTACTCGCATGTGTCGACCATTGTAAAGCAGCGTGGTATCACACGTTTAATTGGTATAGGAGAGGCTTTTTGCCATTGCAAAGAACTGTTTAGAGATATAGATTCTGCATTCTTTTCATCTACGCAAGATTTTATTGACAACTATCGTATAGAACAATTGCAGAACAGCACGATTTTGCTAAAGGGTGCACGAGTGTTTGAGTTCGAGCGTATCGCCAAGTTGCTGCAGAAGAAGAATCATGAGACGGTGATGGAGGTGAATATTGGTGCGCTTATACATAATTTAAATTACTATAGGGCAAGACTGCGTCCTACTACAAAGTTGATGGCAATGGTTAAGGCCTCAAGTTATGGGGCAGGAAAAGTAGAGGTTGCGTCGGCTTTACAGTTCAGTGGTGTTGATTATCTTACCGTTGCCTATGCTGACGAGGGCGTAGAATTGAGGAGAGGAGGCATTACATTGCCAATAATGGTTATGAATCCTGAAGAGGCGGCCTTCGACGACATGATACATTACCGATTAGAACCAGATATTTATTCTTTCCGTATACTTGAACTATTTGCTGAGCGACTCAAGCTGCTTTCGCTCGGGTTCAAGTACCCTGTGCATGTGGAGTTTGATACCGGTATGCACCGACTTGGTTTTAGCGGCTCAGATATAGAAGCATTGATTAGCAGGATAGAGGGACATGATGATGTGTTGCAGGTGCAGAGCGTCTTCACTCATTTGGCATGTGCAGACGACCCTGAGATGGATGAGTTTACAAGGAATCAAATATCACGGTTCAAGGAGTGGAGCAAAAGATTGCCGGGTATTAAGCATGTTTTAAACTCCTCAGGTATAACGCGTTTCCCTGAATATCAAATGGATATGGTTAGGCTCGGAATAGGTTTGTATGGTATAAGTCCGGAGCCAGGGGTGCAGAAGGAATTGGTTCAGGTGAGTCGTCTGGTAACACGGATTTCGCAAATAAAAGATATCCAGATGGGCGACACTGTGGGTTACAATTGCCGTTGGCGTGCAGAACGTCCCTCGCGTATAGCCATTATTACTATTGGCTATGCCGATGGTCTTCATAGGCGTCTTGGATATTGTAGGGGTAGTGTAATTATCAACGGCCGAGAGGCATTCATTATTGGCAGCGTTTGTATGGATATGTGTTTTATAGATGTTACCGATATTGATTGTGTTGAGGGTGATCGTGTTGTGATATTTGGTGACGGGGACTTGCTTCAGCGAAACGCTAAAGCAGCGGGAACTATCCCGTATGAACTCCTTACTGCCGTTTCACCTCGTGTTAAAAGAATATACTATCACGAAGAATAAATGCCGGAAAAACGAAACATTTTGTCTTGTTTTTACGTTTATCGTACTGTTATATGAAGAAGATAGCTATTGAAGACCTCGGCGAACTTTTTGCCGCAGGATTAAATATTAAGGCCGACATTGTACCGGTTATAGATGAGAATGATGAGGATCTCCTTCTCACGGACGGCTCTATAGAGGATGAAATGCCAGTGTTGCCAGTAATGGATCAGGTATTGCTTCCAGGGGTAATACTTCCAATAGCAGCAAGTAGGTCAAAGTCGCGCAAGCTGCTTGATGATGTCAAGGGTTTAGGTCGCCATATACTCGTTTTTACACAGATGAATACGGCTGATGATCCCGTAGAGTACGACTTGTACCCAGTGGGTGTCGTGGCCAAGGTTCTTAAGGTGTTTGATTTTAGAAATGATGTTACCATAGCAGTGCTTCAGGGTGTTATGCGTTGTCATTCCCTTGTTGTCAGTCGCCACATACCATATATGATTGGAAGTGTCGCCATGGCACCAGAACGCGATGAAGGTATGGCATTGCCTGCATTCAAGCGTAAGATAAAACGTTTGCGTACACAGTATGGTGAGTTGATGCGTATTCGAATGCCTGACAATGAAATTGGTTCGATGCTAAGTGGCATTGGCAGCGACAAGATATTTGTAAACTTTGCTGCTGCACACATGGAACTTGAGGCAAAGGTGAAATATGAATTCCTCGCGTGCGACAACTACCCTGACCGTGTCGACAAGATGCTGTCTCAGATGGGAACTCTTAAGGGGCTTGAAGAACTCCGTAAGGAGATTGATGACAAGACACGCGACGTTATTGGAAAGCAACAACGAGAATACTACCTTCGCCATCAGATGGATGTTATTCAGGAGGAGTTAGGTGGACAGTCCGGCGATTTTTTTTCATCTCCAGAACTTGAAGAGTTGGCTAAACGTGCCAAAGAAAAAAAATGGGGTACACGTGTGTCTGAGCTATTCAATAAGGAGTTGAGTAAGATGAACCGCCTATCTCCGATGTCACCAGACTATACTGTGCAGTTTGCATATCTTGAGACTTTACTTGATTTACCATGGGATAATGTTGTTCCGGAGAAGTTCGATCTGGGCGAAGCTCGGCGTATCATGGATGCCGACCATTATGGCATTGAGAAGGTTAAAGACCGCATAATAGAATATCTTGCTGTAATGAAGCGTCAGCATGAGAAGGGAATCGAACGTAAGGCGCAGGTGCTTTGTCTCGTTGGACCTCCGGGTACAGGCAAGACATCTGTATGCCGCAGTATTGCCACGGCAATGGGTCGCCCGTATCGCCGGGTGGCTCTTGGTGGACTACATGACGAGGCGGAAATAAGAGGCCACCGCCGTACCTATATTGGCGCTATGCCAGGTCGTATTATTCAGGAACTGGCTAAAGCCGAGGCTTCAAACCCTGTTTTTGTACTCGACGAGATAGACAAGGTTCAGCGTAACAATTTTACAGGAGACCCTTCCTCAGCTCTCCTGGAGGTTTTAGATCCAGAGCAGAACTGCCGCTTCCATGACAACTATTTGGGTATCGACTACGACCTGTCTCATGTTTTCTTTATTGCTACAGCCAACAGTATTGCAGACATACAACCGGCACTACTTGATCGTATGGAGATTATTCCGTTCAGTGGCTATGTTCTTGAGGAAAAGGTTCAGATTGCCCAGAATCACCTATTGCCACGCATTATGAAGGAGAATGCCATTAACGGCAAGAATCTTCGCATTCCAGTTGATATCATTGAGCGTGTCGTTAACGAATATACTCGCGAGGGTGGTGTGCGTCAGTTGGATAAGCAGTTGTCCAAAATAGTCAGGCATCGTGTTGTAGAACTTGAACAGGGTGTCAAGACAAAAATCTCTGTTACTGATGATGAACTGACGCAGGTGCTCGGCTTGCCAATTCATAATAATGAACGTGCACAACGTGAACCACGAGAAGGTGTTGTTACCGGTCTTGCATGGACCCCGGTTGGTGGAGAGATTCTTTTTATTGAGAGCTCTCTCAGTAAGGGTAAAGGTACACTCACAATGACAGGTAATTTGGGCTCAGTTATGAAGGAGTCTACCACGTTGGCATACGAGTATCTTAAGTCAAATGCTAAATCTTTTGGTATTACCAATGATAGCATTGCCAAGAGTAATATCCACATTCATGTTCCGGAGGGTGCTACGCCCAAGGATGGACCCTCAGCGGGTATTACAATATTTGTGGCGATGGTATCTGCACTCTCTCACCGTAAGGTAAGATCCAATGTTGCTATGACAGGGGAAATAACGCTTAGGGGCGACGTTACCCCGGTTGGAGGAATCAAGGAAAAAATCCTTGCTGCCAAGCGTGCTGGCATCACCGACATTATTATGTGTCATGAAAATCGTCGTGATGTTGAGGATATAAAACCAGACTATCTCACAGGGCTCAAATTCCACTATATAACCAGTATCAGTGAGGCATTATCGCTGGCTTTGGTAAACAACAAAACAATAAATGAAGAGAAATAAAATAATGTTATCCCTGTTGCTCCTGTTGTCTTTTAGTGTGCCGGCACAGGAATCTGCCTTTAGTGCCAATCATCAGAAGATGGCTCTCCTTCCTGGAGAAGTTAATAATGTATCTATTGTTGACGGGGATCTTTATTGTTACGCTTCGGGCGTGCTCCTCCTTGCGCAACGCAGTGGAGAACAGCTCCTCGGTTTCTGGGCTGACACTACGTTCGTCAAGATTGCAGAAGATGTACAATATGTGATACGTCATCCATCTACGGGTGATTTGTATTTTACGCAGCTTGACCGCCAAGGTCAATCGTATCTATTCTGTGCTAATGAAGGAAAGAATGGGAAGCTTAAGGTTAAAAAAGTGCGTATGGGTGGTATGACGGTTGAGCATCCAACTTTTACCGCGGATGGATCCATTATGGTTTTTTCTTCGCAAGAACGACGTCGCAGTTACGGCGGTTATGATCTTTGGTATTCACTTTACGCCGACGGCAAGTGGAGTCGGCCTATCAATTTGGGTAACCGTATCAATACCGAATATGATGAGGTCACTCCGTCCATATACCGAGACTGTCTTCTCTTTTCTTCCAATGGGCACGAAGATGATCATGCATATCTTGACGTTTACTCTACACGTCTTATATCCGACCGCGTCCATGGTGATACAGTGGGTATGCTAAAGATAGGACGCTGCCGAGTCCAAAAACTCCCATCGCCACTTAATAGTCCTGACGCCGATGATTTCGATATGGCTATAGATACCGTCCGGAATTATGGCTATTGGGTGTCTAAGCGTGTCGAGAGCGATAGCGATTCGCAGCTTTATTCTTTCTCTGGCTCTCTCGACGGATTGCTTCTCTGGGGACGCGCCCTCGACAAATATGACAACCCTCTTGCCATGGTTCGTGTGGTTGCTTCGCAGAACGGACATCCTATATGCAACGCTGTTACAGACGAGGATGGTTTCTATCGACTCTATTTGCAGAGTGACCAGTATTATGAATTATCATTTTCAATACATGGCTATTTTGTCACCTATGAGCAGGTTAACACGGCAAAGGCCGATGACGAGTTTCTTATTGCAGAGCAACGTCTTGATGTGGCTTTAGATAAGTTGCTCCTTGACCAGCGCATCTATTATACTGACCTGTTTGGACATAATGTAGATTTGGAACTCAGTGAGTACGGCAAGACACAACTAGAGCCTCTTGTGCGCTTTCTGTCAGATAATCCAGAAATACAGGTAAAGGCTTCACTATCTAATGATATCACCGATGATGCCAAATTCAATGAATACCTTACGGCGCATCGTATCCAGACACTTGAGAACTATCTCTATAGTGTTCTGCCACCTACGGTAAATATTAAGATTGAGAATATGTGCTCTGGTGTTGACGGTTGCGCGGGAGCTACTGGTGTCTCACGTTTTGTTGTCATACTTAATGACCCGTCCGCTGAATAAAAAAAGTCGGGGTGAAAAGACTCGAACTTTCGACCCCTTGCACCCCATGCAAGTGCGCTAGCCAACTGCGCCACACCCCGAACTTTTAACCGGCATCTTTCGTCGGTGATTTCCTTTTGAAATCGGGTGCAAAAGTACTATTTTTTTTCTATATGACAAAATAATTCTTGTATTTTTTTTGTATCTCTTTGCACCACAGTTTGATATTTTTGCGTATCTCCCGTATTCATGTGTCTAAAGAAGCTGCTCAAGGGTCCATAATTTATTAGAATTCGACCCTTTGACTAGTATTGTTTTTCCTTGTATTTTTGCCTTTTTTAGCCACTCCGCAGCCTCCTCAGTGGAGTGCATAAGCGTCATATTTGGGCCTAAGGTGATGCCATCAAATTCATGCCCTATGAGCAGGCAGTGTTCAAGGTGACAATTGTTGAGGGCTTGTACGAGTTTGCAGTGCTCCTCTACGGAGGCGTCACCTAGTTCACGCATGGCACCGATAATGGCCACCTTTGGTGTTCCGGTATTCATCTCCGCGAACGACGCTATTGCTGCGGCCATGGACGACGGATTTGCGTTGTAGCAGTCGAGGTAGAGCTTGTTGTTGTCGGTTTCTTTCCACTGCGAGCGTTGGTTGGCAGGTCTGTATTCTTCTATGGCTTCTTTGATGTCGAAGGGCTCGACGCCGAAGCGTAAGCCCATAGCCACTGCGGCCATGCAATTGTCGAAATTATATGCACCAAGCAGGTGTGTCCGCACGTTGTAGATATTGTCGCCCACCTCGAAGTAGAAGTGTAGGTACGGGTCGCTGCCAACATATGTGCCACGCATGTCGGCGCTTTCGCTGCGGCCGTAGGTGCATGTCTTCATTCCTTTGGCTTCTTGCGTTAGCCGTTCGTTGTCGGCATTAACGAATACGAGTCCTTCTTTGCTTGCCAGATGGCGATAGAGCTCCGTCTTTGTCTTCACCACTCCCTCAAAAGAGCCAAAGCCCTCAAGGTGCGCTCGTCCAACGTTGGTGATAAGGCCGCAGTCTGGGTCGGCAATGCCGCATAGGTCTGCTATCTCGCCTGGATGATTGGCCCCCATCTCAACGATGGCTATCTGCGCGTCGGCGGGTATGGAAAGCAGCGTGAGCGGCACACCAAGGTGGTTGTTGAAATTACCAGCTGTAGCAGAGGTTTTGTATCGCTTTGCGAGCACTGCATGCACGAGCTCCTTGGTGGTGGTCTTGCCGTTGGTGCCGGTAATGCCTATTACCGGTATTGTCAGGTGCCTGCGGTGTTCACGCGCCAGCTCCTGCAGTGTGGTGAGCACATCGGGCACAACAAAGCAGCGCTCGTCTACCTTGTACTGCGGGTCGCTGATGACGCATAGTGCCGCGCCTTGTTCCAATGCCTGTGGGGCAAATGCGTTGCCATCAAAAGTGGCACCCTTGAAGGCAAAGAAAAGGCAGCCAGGCGTGATGGCACGTGAGTCGGTAGTCACTCGGCGGCTGTCAAGATATGCTTTGTATAATTTCTCTATCATGGTATTAACGGTAATATTTCCTGTTCAAAGATGTCTCGGCGCACAATGCGGTAGTGTGGGTTGTAGGCTGCTTTGAAGGCGTCGCTATGGCTTACGACATACTTGTGGTCTGGTGTCGGCAGACCTTCGGCGCTGCGCACCATGGCGTCAGCCAGCTGTTCGGCTGAGAGTATGCCATCCTGCACCAGCGTGAGGTTGACTCGTACGAAGTTGCTGTCGCACAGTGTGTACTCATATAGCGGGAACTTTGTGCTGTCTGTCATGGCCTCCAGTTCGACGTTGATATAGCGCAGTGCTGCGGTGGAGTCGGTCAACAGGTGCCCCGGGCCGTACATGTCTTGGAATACCAGTTTGTACATATCCGTGGGCTCTGCTTCGGGATATTGCTCGGCATAGGCAATAAGAGCCTTTGCACAGTTGTTGCAGACATCGTCTGACTTGACCGGTCTTTGGCATGAGCATAGTGCCCATATCCCATAACCTAAAACCAATAACCAAATACTGTGTTTCATCGTTCTGTATGTTTTACTATCAGTATGCTCACTTCCCATAGCAGGTATATCGGTACCGCGACGAGCGACAGGGTGAAGGGGTCGCCTGTAGGGGTTATTATGGCTCCGATAATTAGTATCACCACAATGGCATGCCGCCGGTATCTTTTCATGAAGTCGGCTTTCAGCACCCCAATCTTTGCCAGCAGCCAGCAGAGTACCGGCAGTTCGAACACTACGCCCATCACGAGGCTCATCACCCCCAGCACCGCTATGTAGCTGCTCAGTGTGATGGTGTTGGCCACCTCTTCGCTCACTTGGTATCCGCCGAGGAAACGCACCGTGAAGGGGAAGATGACGAAGTAGTTGAGTGCAACTCCCAATAAGAAGAGCATATATCCGCCAATCACAGCCCGCAACGCCAGCCTCCGCTCAGTGCAGTATAGCCCGGGGGCCACAAAGGAAAACAGTTGATATAGAATGTATGGCGATACCACCAACAAACCGCCCCACAGCGCCACGCGCATGTGTGTCAGGAATTGCTGCGTCAGCTCCACGTTGATGAGCTTCATGCTCTCTGGCTTGGGATACATCACCACAGCGAAGAGCTGCTCCTTGAAACAGAAGCACACCACCGCCGCCACCAATGCCGCAAGCAGCACGTACCAAATGCGGCGGCGCAGCTCATCGAGGTGTTCCCAGAAGGTCACTTCTTTTCCTCGTCCTTCTGCTCTTCAATTCCGTTGACGCCGTCCTTGAAGCTCTTGACGCCTTTGCCTAAGCCCTTCATAAGCTCGGGTATCTTTTTGCCGCCGAAGAGTAGCAGCACCACGATGACAATGAGGATTATTTCCCAGGTGCCTAAAAACAATAACTTCATACCAGTGAATCTTTAAGTTTGTTTGTGTAATCATCTATCATGTGCATCTTGTCGGGTATTTTGATACCTTGGGGGCAATGCGTGAGGCACTCGCCGCAGTTTATGCAGTGGTCGGCCTGACGCAGCCGCTCGATGCTCTTGTCATAGGTGGTGAGGAATGCCTTGCGTGCGCGGCGGAACTCCCGTTGCTCTACAGTGCCTTCGGTGGCTATGTTGCCTTCCATCAGGCTTTTGTTGTAGAAGCTGAAGATGCCCGGTATGTCCAAGCCGTAGGGACACGGCATGCAGTACTGGCATGCGGTGCACGGTATGGCAGGGTAGTGGGCGAATTCGTCAGCCACGCGCTCCAGCAGCCTCATCTGTTCGTCGCTCAGCGGCGTCATCGGGCAGTGGGTGCGCACATTGTCCTCCACGTGCTCCATGGCGCTCATGCCGCTCAGCGAGGTCATGATGCGCGGATACATGCCCAAGTGGCGGAAAGCCCACGAGGCAAGGCTGCGGTCGGGCTCACTGGTCTTCAGCTGGTTGGCCAGCGCTTCGTTGAGGGTCGCCAAGCGGCCACCGAGCACGGGCTCCATGATGACTATCGGTATCTCCTTTTTGTCGAGCTCAGTGTACAGGTACTCGGCGTTGACGTTCTCCGGTTCAATCTCGTGGGCATAGTGCCAGTCAACATAGTTCATCTGTATCTGCGCAAAGTCCCAGTGGTACTTGTCGTGCAGCGCCACCACTTTGTCGAACTCCGACTGCAGCCCGTGGAACGACCATCCCAGGTTCCTGATGCGCCCTTTCTCGCGCTCTTCCATCAGGAAGTCCAGCATGCCGTTGTCCACGAAGCGCTTCTCGAAGTCGCTCACGCCGTCGTCGCTCACGCCGCCGAACGAGTGCAGCAGGTAGTAGTCTATGTAGTCCACGCCAAGCTCCACGAAGCTCTGCTCGTACATCTTGATGCTCTCTTCGCGGCTCCAGTTGCGGAAGTTGCTCAGCTTGGTGGCCACGAGCCACTTCTCCCTCGGATGCCTGTTGAGGGCTATGCCGGTGGCTTTCTCAGACATGCCGCGCAGGTACACAGGTGCGGTGTCGTAGTAGTTGACGCCGTGTTCCATGGCGTAGTCTACCATGCGGTTTATCAGCTCCTGGTCGAGCTTGGCATTGGGGTTGTCGCGCAGGCTGCCGCCGCCCTCTATGGGCAGGCGCATCATCCCGAAGCCCAGCAGGCTGACATCCTGTCCGTGGGCGTCTTTGCGGTAGGTCATGCTGCCTGTCGGCACCTCGCCGACGGCGTAGCCTTCGCTCTTTGCGGCATTGGGATGGTCGCATCCAACGGCCATAGCGGCGCCCGCCATTGCAGCGCCAGCCATACCTTTCAAAAATGATCGTCTGTCCATAGTAACCTTTAATCTGTAACCTGTAACCTTTATCTCTTGTCGATCTGTTCTTTAAGCTGTTTGCGTCTCTTGCCGCTGGCCCAGAAGCCGTACACCTCGCTGACGTTGCCTGCAGTGGAGAAGGCATCGATTTTCTCGTCCTTCATCCAGGCCAGTATCTTGCTGAATTCGTCCTTGTTGAGCAGCACCTCGAGCTCTATGCTCTTCTCGCCGCTGTAGCCGCCTGTGACCTCGTAGAGGGTGCAGCCGCGGTGCAGCTCGTTGATGATGTACTGGCGTATGCGCTCGTAGTCTTTGCTGACGATGCAGAGACGCTTGTGATTGTTGAGTGTGGCGGTGAAGTAGTCCACAACCAGACCGTTGATCCATGTACCTATGAGACCGATTATGACCATGCGGAAGGGGTTGATGGCGAAAGCCGTGCAGCAAATGACGGCGCCGGCGATAGACACCGATGCGCCGATGTCGAAGTGCAGGTACTTGTTCACAATCTTGGCCAGGATGTCAAGGCCGCCGGTCGAGGCGTTGATGCTGAACATCAGTGCCTGGGCGGCGCTGAGCAGCAGCACGAAGCAGCAGAGGTCGAGCCACGGGTCGCCCATGATGGATGCCGAGCCGGTGATGGGGTTGGGGTTGGCCAGAATGTACTCGCCGGCAGCGTTCTTGGCATCCCACGGCAGTATCTTGGCCCACAGGTCGGCCAAGGGGCCGAGGATAAGGGCTGTGTAGACGGTCTTGGCGCCGAACTCCTTGTTGATAAGCAGGAACGCCAGTATCAGCAACACAATGTTGATGACCATGATGAGGGTGCCGAGCGAGATGTATATGCCCATGCCCTCGAATATCTTGGTCAGCACAATGGAGAGACCGCTGATGGTGCCGATGATAAGCTTGCTCGGTACGAGGAAGTAGTAGACGGCGGCAGCCGTGACGGCCATGCCCAGCGTCATGATGATCAGTTCTTTCCAGAATTTCCAAGTACCAGTGTACTTGACGAAATCAGTCAACGTTTGTTTGATGTTTAAGCTCATGTTGTTATTGTTGTTATATTGTTATATTTCGTAACCTGTAACCCCTTTGTCACACCTCTGCGTGCACTTCACGGCCTTCGACATAGATGGCCGTCATGGGGCGTGCGGGGCAGTAGTACTCGCAGGCGCCGCAGCCGAGGCAGCGCGCCTCGTTCACTGCCGGGCGGCCGTCGACCATCTGTATGGCTCCCGACGGACAGTGGCGCTCGCAGGTGCCGCAGCCTATGCAGTTGTCTTTCAGCACCACGGCAACGCCGATGCTGATGGCCGTCTTCTCCTCTTTCGTCAAGGGCTGTATGGCTCCCGCCGGGCACACCTCGCTGCAGCGTGTGCAAGCCATACGGCAGTAGCCGTCGTGGTAGTTCATCTCCGGCTGCATCAGGCTCTCCAGCTTGGTCGACGGGCGCAGCACCTTCTCCGGGCACTGGCTCACGCAGAGCTGGCAGGCGGTGCAGCGTGTGCTGAAGTTCTTGAGGCTCTTGGCGCCGAAGGGCTTCAGCGGCGTCTTGCGCAGGGGCACCTGCTTGTCCGTCAAGGCTGCCAGGCCGCCGTCCACTTTCTTGTCCTGCGCCTGAACGGCCATGGCGGCTCCCACGGCCACGGTGCCAGCCACGAACTTGCGGCGGCTGCCGTCCACGCTCTGGCTCTTGGCCTCTCTGCCCTTGGGGCCGAACGTGACAGCCCCCTGCTTGCATTCACCTATGCAGGTGAAGCAGTTGACGCAGCGGCTGCTGTCCACGGTCTTTCCGCCGTCGATGTCTATGCACATGCTCTTGCAGCGGTGTTCGCACTTGTGGCAACCCACGCACTTGTCAGCATCTATCTTGATGCCGAAGAGCGAGTGTCTGCTTATCAGGCCCAGCAGCGTGCCCACGGGGCAGAAGGTGTTACACCACAGGCGTCCACCCATGAAGCTCATAAGGCCTATCACCGCCAGCGTGACGATGGCCACCCACTGCGCCACACCTGTGGCATGCAGCCCCGTGACCATGCGCGCATAAGCGCTGTAGGGCGCTATCAGCACCGCTATGCTGTTCAGCCCCACCAGCATGGCCAGCACGAAGAGCGCCAGCACCGTGTAGCGCAGCCAGTTCAGCGGTTTGCGGTAACGGTAGGGGCGCTTCTTGCCGAATATCAGCTTGTGGAACCATACGAAGATGTCTTGGAAGATGCCCATAGGACACACCACGGCGCAGTAGAAGCGGCCTATCAGGGCTGTCACTGCCAGTATGGCCACAACCACCGCCACGTTGAGCGCCAGTATGGCCGGCAGCAACTGTATTTTCGGCATCCAGCCGAGCCAGTGGCGCAACACGCCGGTGGTGTCGAGCAGCAGTGCCGTGATGCCGAGCAGCATCAACGCTGCCAGCACAATGCGAATATACTTCAATGCCTTCATATCTCTATTGTCAATTTTCAACTTTCAACTTCCAGAACACCGCCAGACCGGCCACGCTCTTGATGCCCGTCTTCTTGGTGATGCTCTTGCGGTGGGTGTTCACCGTGTTCACCGCAATCTTCAGCCGTTCGGCTATCTCCTTGCTGCTCAAGCCCTGCGCCACCAGCTCCAGCACCTCCTGCTCGCGGTCGCTCAGCTGGTAGTCCTCCGGCGGCAGCAGCAGCATCTCTTCTATCGCGGCGTGCTTTTCCAGGTCGCGGCTCAGCTGCAGTATGTCGAACACCAGCTCCACCATCTCCTCGTTCAGGCGCTCGCCGGGTATGTACTTGTATATAATCTGCGTCAGGTCGGTCAGCTTGTCCTTGATGTTGTCGTGGCTGCGCTGGTAGTGGTCGCTCTGCCGCTCGCCGTTGCGCAGGCTCTCCAGCATGGCGTCGAGGTTCTTCTCCTCGCGGCGCACATGCTCCTTCACCTCGCGGCAGTAGTCGGCGAAGTATTTCTTCAGCAGGGTGGCCGACTTCTCTCCCGAGTGCTCTGCGATGTGGTCCAGATGGTGCTGCAGGTGCGGCAGGCGCTCCTCGATGTAGTAGCGGTGCGAAGCCTGCAGGTGCTCCACCACTATGCGGTTGTCTATGCGTGCCACCTCCTCGTCGTCAGGCGTGTAGTCGTCGAACGAATAGATGTTGCACACCGTCAGGAAGAAATTCTCGTCCACGCCATGCTCGCGGCACACCTCCTTGACGCTCCTGTCGCCGAAGCCCAGCGGTATGCCGAAACGCGGCAGCATAAGTATCAGGTCGTAGTTCGACGCCACCATGTCGGCCATCTTCATGCGGCCCGTGAATATCGTTCTTTTCATTGTATTACAACTATAAAGGTTGTTCGCTCGCGCGAAACCACGGTGCAAAGATACGAAAAAAAAACATACGGCGGCCTTATTTTTTATAATTGTATAAGGGTTGTAGCCACCTTCACCGTAGCCCCTTCGTATCCGGTCCGACTCCCCTCCGACAAAAAACCGTTAAACAACCGGTGAACAGTCGGAGCGGGTACGGAGGGGCTACGTAGCAACACCGGTGTTCCAATGGCACTCCAGTGGAGAGGCGCTTAGGGCCTTTTGAAGACCTATTGAAGGCCTATTGCGGGGCTGGCGAGACAGGGATATCCACACCATCTTTTTTCTGAACACGAATGGCACGAATAGCACGAATAATTCGTCGGATTTGTAAGATTCGTGGTCGTTTTCTTCAACGCGAATTACCGTAATTGACCATGAATTATCATGAATTATTGTTAGTTCAAGTAGAAAATGCAACCTATGGGGTAATAAAGAGGCTCCAAAAAACAATTTTTTAGTATATTTGCAGGTTGAATTTTTATGATGCAGGAGTAATAAATAACATAAAAACAGCGATATGAGGCGTATTTTGGTTTTACTTTCGGCGGCTGTGCTGCTGGCGGGTTGCTGCCAGAAGCATGAAGAGGCGCCGCGCAACGTCATCCTCATTGTGGGCGACGGCATGGGTGTGGCACAGGTATACAGCTCGGTGGTGGCTGAGAAGGGCGACAACAGTGCTTTTCTGCGCTTCCCCTTCACGGGCTTCTCGCGCACCTATTCGCTCAACAAGTACCGCACCGACTCGTCGGCCGGCGGCACGGCCCTGACCACGGGCGAGAAGGTGGAGAACTACCACGTGAACTGGGCGCCCGATTCGTCGCGTCACCGCACCATATTCGACGACGCTGTGGCCCACGGCTTGCTGACGGGCTTCGTGGTGACGAGCGACTGCATGGATGCCACGCCGGCCTCGACCTACGGGCATGTGCCGTACCGCAAGATGTACGACACGCTGACGGTGCAGTTGGCGCAGTGCCAGCACAGTGTGATGGTGGGTGGCGGCTACAAGTACTTCCTGCCGGAGAACCGCAAGGACAGCCTGGCACCGCTTGACACGCTGGCGGCGCGCGGCTACACGGTGGTGCGTACGCTGGATGAAGTGTTGGGCTTTGAAGGCGACCGCCTGGTGGGCCTCCTATACGACGGCGACCCGCTGACGGAGCCCGAGCGCGGCGATGTGCTGCGCCCGGCCTCGATTAAAGCCATCGAGATGCTTAGCCGCAACACGAGAGGGTTCTGCATGATGATTGAGGGCTCGCAGATTGACTGGGCGTGCCACAACAACGACTCGGCCTATCTGCGTGCCGAGCTGGCGGATTTCGAGCTGATGCTGCATGCCGTGCTCGACTGGGCCGAGAAGGACGGCCACACGCTGGTGGTGGTCACTGCCGACCACGAGACCGGCGGCCTGACGCTGCCCAGCGGCGACATCGAGGAGGGTCTCAACGACTACCGCTTCCACTGGGGCAGCCATACGGGCTGCATGGTGCCGGTGTTCGCCTACGGGCCCGGTGCCGAGCGCTTCAGCGGCATACAGCAGAATACCGACATACCGCGCAAGATACGTGAAATAATGGGATGGAATGATTAAGTTCTGTGTCAGACTGGTGCAGCGCTGGCTGCCCGAGCCCTTCATCTTCGCCATACTGCTGACCGTGGTGGCGGCGGTGGTGGCCATGATGGTGTGCAGCCAGAGCCCCGTGGAGGTGCTTGAGCACTGGGGCGGGGGAGTGTGGAACCTGCTGGCCTTTGCCATGCAGATGGCCTTGGTGCTGGTGTGCGGCAGCGCACTTGCGGCGGCGCCGGCGGTGAAGCGCGGCATCGACGCGCTGGCGCGACTGCCCAAGAGCCACGCGGCGGCCATAGCACTCGTTACGGTGGTGTCGGCACTGGCCTGCTGGCTCAACTGGGGCTTCGGCCTCATAGTGGGTGTGGTCTTCGCCAAAGCCATAGCACGACAGATGCAGGGCGTAGACTACCGCCTGCTGATAGCGTCGGCCTACAGCGGCTTCGTGGTATGGCATGCAGGCCTTTCGGGCTCGATACCCCTCACCATGGCCACTCCTGGCGAAGCATTGGTGAAAGCCACCAACGGGGCGCTGACAGCACCGGTGCCTGTAAGCCAGACCATACTGGACCCGCACAACCTGGTGATGGTGCTGCTGGTCATTGTAGGCATAACCGTTGCCAACACCCTGATGCACCCTAAGCAGGGCGCCGTGACCGTGGATGTGAATCTCCTTAAGGACGATGCCGTAGAGACGTTTCATGAAACGTCTCTACAGAAGCGCACGCCGGCGCAACGGATGGAACAGAGCCCCGTGCTGGCGTGGATCACCGGACTGCTGCTGATAGGCTATCTGGTGCTGCGGCTTGGCTTCCGTGGTGGCACGGTAGACCTCGGGGCGGTCATCATGCTCTTCCTGGCCCTCGGTCTGCTGCTACATGGCACACCGGTGGCCTATGTGCGAGCTTTCGGCAAGGCTGCCACAGGGGCTGCGGGCATAATACTGCAGTTCCCGTTCTATGCGGGCATCATGGGCATCATCACTGGTGTGGGCGTAAGCGGCATAAGCTTAGGTAACGTGCTGGCCGAGGGCTGCATAAGGATAAGCAATCCGGTGACCTACCCGCTGCTGACCTTCCTTTGTGCCGCGTTGCTCAACCTCTTTGTGCCAAGCGGTGGCGGCCATTGGGCCATACAGGCGCCAATCATGTTCACCGCAGGCGCCGAGCTGGGTGTGGACCCCGGTCTGACGGGCACCGCCATAGCCTGGGGCGACGCGTGGACCAACCTCATACAGCCCTTCTGGGCGCTGCCGGCGCTGGCTATAGCCAAGCTGGACGCCAAGGACATCATGGGCTACTGTCTGATAGACCTGCTGATAACCGGCGTCATCATTGCCGGAGGGCTGGTGGTTTGGGCGTTGTGAGAAAGGTGAAAAATGATAATTGATAATTATGTTTGAAGATACATTAAAACACTATCCGGATTTCCCCAAGGCGGGAATAGATTTCATAGATGTGCTGCCGTCGTTGCAAAACAAGCAGGCATTCTCCGAGGCTGTGGCCCAGATAGACAGCTTCTGCACGGCCCCCAACGTGGCCACCGTGGAAGCCCGCGGCTTCTTGTTTGCGGCGCCGCTGCTCTGCTGCTCGCAGAAGATAGACACCATAGTGCCTATACGCAAGAAGGGCAAGCTGCCGCATGCCGAGGGCGACTTAGTGCGGGTGTGCATAGAGAAGGAATATGGAAGCGACGAGGTGTTCTACCGCCGCAGCGACTTGGCTGCATGTACAGTGAACGGCGACACCATAGAGGTGACGCTGCTTGACGACCTGCTGGCTACGGGTGGTACTGCCGCAGGCATTGCAAAGTCGCTGAACGGCGAGGTGATCGACGGTCGCCGCGTGGTGATCAAGGAGTTTGTCTTCCTTGTGGAGTTGCCAGCTCTTGGCGGCCGCAAAATATTGGAGACCATGGCCCCCGTGCGTTCGCTGGTGAGCCTTGAAGGGGTGGAGTAGGGGCTTTAGAAGAGTCCTGCGATGACTATTATAAGGAGTGCCACGCAGTAGACCAGTTTGAGCAGGGTGCCGGTGAGGAAGCCTATGAATGCTCCCGAGGCGGCGCGCAGGGCGGGTTGCCATTCGCGCTGGTTGATATATTCACCTATCAGTGCACCGGCAAAAGGCCAGAAGATGACTCCCAGCAGTCCTTGCGGGCCGAAAGGAAGGCCGAAGATTGACAGTATAAGGCCTATGTTGCACCCCCATATACCATATTTGCTGCCGCCGCGGAGTTTGGTGGTTAGCGACGGCACCACGTAGTCGAGTACGGTGATTATTGCCGCTATTATGGCGGTGACGATGAGCATTGTGGCGTTTGCTGTCATCAAAGAGCTGAGCGATGCTATCAGAAGTCCGGCCCAGCTGATGGGAGGCCCGGGCAGGCCAGGAACGACGGCACCGGCGATGCCGATGGCAAGGCATAGGAAGGCAAGGATGATAAGCAATGTATTCATGGACAAAGTGTATTGAACAGGTTTCTCAGTTGTTGTTCGTCGGCTATAAGGGTGCGCAGCTCTGCCAGCGGGGCGGCATTGGGGCTGTCCGGCAGCCATAGCTTTATGTAACCGCCGTCGGCATATTTCTCGTGCAGATGGTCGAGGCAGCGCTGCCAGTGCTGCTCGCGGTTGTAGGCGGGGTAATGCGACAGGCTGTATTCGATGGTGCGGCGCACAATGGTCTCTGGCTCCACATCGCGGTCGGCTTCAGCCACGATGGCACCGAGGGTGGAGCGCGGCGGCGTGGTAGCCGAGGCGCGGTGGTCTTCGGCCGCCTGGGCTATCGTCTCAATCTCTTTGTCGGTAAACCATTGCCGCAGCTCCTTGCAGTCACGAATCATGCGGCCCGAGGCAAGATGGTGAGTTTCGCGGCCTTCGCTAAGGCCTATGTCGTGCATGGCGGCGGCAGTATAAGTCATGGCTGTGGGCTGCATCTGCATGGCACGTGCAATGACGCGGCGGGCGTGGTCGCGCCGGTGTGCGGCGTCGAAGGCGTCATATTGGGGTAAAATGTAATCATCAACCCAGGCCTTTAGGCTTGCAGGCACGGTGTCGTAACGCCACCATTCGTATGCCACGCGTGGGCTGCCATCGTCCATGAATACTATGCCACAGTATACAAAGCCCTCCTTGTCCATGATATGCCGCATGGCGTGGTTGTCGGCATGGGTGTCCACGCGCAGGTGGTCGTGGTGTTCTTTGGAGTAAGCAAATGCGGCGTCGGCGATGCCGTGGGTGTTAGGCATTGCAGCCATGCGGTGCACTGTAGCGTAAGGCGTAGTGTCGTCAATCCAACGTCCGTGCGCTATCACGCCGTAGGTGGGTTCTATGCCCGGTACCACGGCGAAGGTGCCGATAGGGATGCCGTGCTTCTCTACTATACGCGAGGCACCACAGGCGATGTCTTCCTCCACATAGTGGCGAGTAGGATAGCCCACCCATTGGGTGAAGTTGCCGTTGGCACGCATCACGCTGCGCGAGTGGTCGTACATCCGCATCACAGTCTCGATGTCGTAGTCGGTGGTATGGCGTATAGTTGTCATCAGAAGCGGTGGCCTATGTTGAGGAATACATTTATAGTTTCTGTGCGGTTGCTGTATCCGATGCGCAGGTCTATCGGGCCGAAGAGTGTGGTGTAGCAGTAGCCTATTTGTGCGCCGAACAGTGTGGGTAGCACAAACAGATCCTTTGCATTGTCGCTATGTTGTGCTGCTGAGACACGCATGATTACATAATGGTTGCGCTGCACACGGTAGTGCAACTGCAGCTGTGCCGCTGCGAAGTAGCGCTCCATATATTCCAGATGTCCAATGCCGGCGAATGGCATCTGCTGCTCCACCTGTTGGCCAAACCATTCGCTGCCCACGGCATTGCGGTAGACCAAAGGTATGTCCGTACCAAGTAGCAGTCGTGAATAGATCATGGGTTGTATTGTCAAGCCCGGCAGAGGAGTGATATTTGTGCGCCAGTGTACCGACAGGTCATTGAGGCCTATCTCGTTGCCCATACCGATGAAGTTGTCGGTACGGTAAAAATATGAGGCATGGAAGCGCATGCCGTGCTGAGGGAAGTACCACTGGTCTTCGGTGTTCAACTCGGCTGAGGCGCGGTAGGAGAGATAGTGCGCGTTCACCACGTCGAGGGGCTCACCGCTGCTCGATAGGACATTGCCATAGTAGTTAAAGTAGTCCCACCGCATACCGGCCCGTATGGAGAAGTCATGAAACTGGAAGTCCACGGGAGTGAAGTCGCCCTGATGGTGGCGGTACTTGATGTTGTGAGTGCGTACGCATAGGGTATAGATGTCCACGTCGTTATGGCGGAATGTATAGGCCAGGGTGGGGCTGAACACTCGGCGCGTGAATGCTGAGTATTCCAGACGTCCCATGATGCGGCGTCCGAGGCGCAATGTGGCCTGCAGTTTCATGGGTATGCTTGTGTTTATCGGCAGTTTGGCGCCAAGCTGTATGGCGCCCATCTCTTCGCTGTCGAAGCGGAATCCGGCGCTGACTATTGGTGTGGTGGGCTGGCTAATCTTGGGCCGTGCGCTTTGTCTGGTCTGTATAGGTTGTACGGTGTTTTCGTCAACACTTGTTATGCGATCTTGCCAAGGTGTAGGTCGCAGGTTTTCTGTGTGGTGTGCGGGTGTGGCCACTTTGCTGGAGCCATCTATGCGGGCCTTCACGGCGAGCAGGTCGTCACGGTTACGGGCTGCCTCTTCTGCGCCACGCCGTATCAGGGTGTCTATTGCGGTGGAGCTGAAGCTGGCGGCGGAATATCCGCTCACATCAACGTGTATCACCACGTCGCTCATGGCCACGTTCTCATCATATTTGTTCTTGCAGTTGACGTCTATTATCTGGTTGAGCACAGATGCGGCGTCGCCAATGTCGTCGGCTGTCAGCGGGGCGTTCTGCACTGTGACGCCGATGATGATGTCGGCTCCCATGTCGCGCGCCAGGTCGGCAGGGTAGTTGTTGCGCAGGCCGCCGTCTATGAGCACTTTATCACCCATTCGCACTGGGGTGAACACACCTGGTATAGCCATTGAGGCGCGCATGGCGCGTATCAAGTAGCCGTCGCGGAAGTCCACCTCGGTGTTGGTCACAATATCCGTTGCAACGCATGCGAAGCGTATAGGCAGGCTGTCGAAACTTATGCTGTCCAGATAGCCTGCACAGAGCTGTCGGAAGAGGCGGTTGAGGTTGCGTCCACGTATCAGGCCACCTTGTTCAGGTCGGCTGCTGCTGAAGCCCCGTATCAAGGCATAGGTGTTCTGCTCTTGCCGTTGCGTCAGCGAGAGCACCGATGGATCGCTGCGGTCGCTGAGCAGGAAGGTCCAGTCTTGTGTGCGCACCAATGTTTCAATCTGGTCGGTAGAATACCCCACGCAATAGAGTGCGCCAATCAGCGAGCCAATACTGGTGCCGCATACGATATCGATAGGTATTCCTGCATCCTCTATGGCGCGCAGTGCACTGATGTGTGCCATGCCCTTTGCGCCACCGCCGCTAAGCACCACGGCCACCGTGGGACGCTCTTGAGCCCAACAGCCTATAGCCAGCGTTATTGCTATCAGTATTGTTAGTATTCGTTTCATTCCGCTTGGCTGTATATATCTTTTCTGACTCGCACAGCCTGTAGCAGTCCGCGCAAGGTTAGGTACACCATGAATGCGGTCCAGAGTATATTGTTCCAGATGTGCTCATCGCCGGTGCCGTAATGGTGCTTGAGACCGTAGTAGACGGCAAAGAAGGCGGCCGTAGCCAAGAACATGGCGTTGCGCATGGTGCGTGTCGCCGTGGCGCCTATGAAGATGCCGTCGAAGAGGAACGCCGCAAAGCCGCACACCGGTATCACAAGCACCCATGACATGTAGTCGTGGGCAGCGGCAATGACGTCCTGCTGGTCGGTGAAGATGTGCAGGAACTGATTGCCGAAGGCGGCGTAGAGGCCTGTGAACACCACCGTCAGAGCCATTCCCCACATGATGAGCAGGCGCACGGCAAGCTTCAGGTGGCGTTGTTGCTTGGCACCAATATGGCGGCCCACCAGGCTCTCTCCGGCATAGGCGAAGCCGTCCATAATATAGCTGAAGAGGGTGAAGAACTGTAGCAACAGAGCATCGACGGCCAGTATCTGGTCGCTTATGTGCGACGAGGCTGCTGTGATGAAGGTGAAGACCCCGGACAGGCACAGTGTGCGCAGGAATATGTCGCCGTTGACCTTGAAGAAGCGCTTCATGTCTTTCCATTTCAACGCCTCTTTTATCATCTGTAGTGCTGTTCCTTGGAACGGCTCTTTGCCAAGCAGTCGCAGCTTCTTGCGCAGGAATATGATACCAAGCGCAAGCCCCGAATAATTGGCTATCACCGTGCCCAGCGCCACACCGGCGATGTCCCAGTGCAGCACCATCACGAATACAAGCGAAGCCGCAATGTTCACGCAGTTGAGGAATATGGCAATCCACATTGGCGTCTTCGAGTCCTGCATGCCGATGAACCATCCCTTTATGGCGTACATGCCCAGTGTGGCCGGTGCCGCCCAGATGCGCACGAAGAAGTAGGTAAGCGCCAGGCCGAGCACATGGTTGCTGCCTTCGAAAATCAACGGCACCGCCAGCGATATGGGCCATTGCAGCACTATCAGCGTTAGCGCTATGCCGAGGGCTATGGCACAGGCTCTTATCAGTATCTTCACTGTCTCGTCCCAGCGCTCGGCGCCGAAGGCCTGCGCCGTGAAGCCGCTGGTGCCCATGCGCAGGAAGCCGAAGTTCCAGTAGATGAGGTTGAATATCTGTGTGCCAATGGCTATGGCACCTATATGGTCGCCCGAGAGGTGCCCCACAATGGCCATATCCACCATGCCGAGCAGCGGCACGGTGATGTTGGTCACTATGTTGGGCAATGCCAGCCCGAGTATGCGTTTGTTCATTTCGTTCCGACTCGTATGTCGCATTGGGCACAACCCAGCACGCGGTGCGTGGCAGCGTCACAAACCAGCGCCACAACGTGGCTGTTCTCCGGCACTATAGTGAGTGTTCCGAGGTCGTAGTTCGTGTGGTCATTCTTCCGAGAGCCTTCGGTTGTGCCTATGCCGAAGCTCTTACCCCACGAGTCGGTGACCACGGCGCGCAGCATGTGGTTGTGTACGTAGTCCGAGACCACGTTTGTGCCGTCGCACTGTGTGTATGCCAGTGAGTCCTCGGTGATGAGCAGCGTCAGTGTCATAGGGTCGGCGTAGTCGAAGGCCAGCTCGGCGCTCGTGTTGATGTCGACAGTCGAGCCGTTGCATGTGGCTTCCACGGTCAACTTCACCGCCGGCTCCATTGTCAGGGTTTCCTCGATGCCGCCGCCCAGGTCGTTCATCGAACTGGTGTAGGCCTTGTCTCCGCGGTTTATGTAGGCTGTGGGCAGTGCAAGCGCGCCGTAGCGCTGTTCCCACACCCGTGAGGCCTCCAGCTGCATGCTGGGCTCATCGCCGTAGGGGTTGCCCTGGCTGTTGGTTATAGAGGTAACGCTCACCACAATCATCCTATCGCCGTAGGTGTGGTGCAGGTTCTCTATCGTGCGGTCGGCCATCGGGCAGTTGCTGCACAGCGGCCCAGTGTATTTCTCCACGTAGGCGAAGCTACCTTCGGCCCACTGGTCCTGCCTGTCGCCCATGATTATCAGGCGCTCCTCGTTTTCTATCTTGTCGCAGCACACCATTCCCATGATGCCCATCAGACCCATTAAACCTATCAATATCTTTTTCATATTTTATCCTCCTTAGAAGCTTGTTGTAAGACTAAGTGTCAGGCCATTGCTGGCGGGTACCTCGCGGCAGACACCGCCGATGCAGAGCATGCCGCGTCGCTGCTTGCCGTAGCCTGCCTGCAGGCGTGTGGCACCGCTGGTGTAGCCCACGCTCACGTTGTAGTAGTTGCCCTTGCCGTCGTTGTAGGCCAGCTGGTCGCTCACGGAGACAAACCACTTGCTGCCGATGTTCCACTCCACCAATCCCATCACCCAGTCGCCAAGTCTCGGGTCTGTATGCCCGGCTGCCACGTCGCGGTGGCTGTCGCTGCCCATCCACTCGGCCTCGAAGCGCAGCGAGTGTTTCTTGCTCACTTTCCACGCCACGTCGGCCACCACGATGTTGTTGTGGAACAGGTCGGACGGTTCGCCCTCCACCGCCGGGTTGAAGGCTTGGTAAGAATATACCAGCGTCAGCTTCACTTCCTTGCTGAGCTTGCGTGCCAGTTCCACGGTAGCCTCGCCGAAGAGCAGCGGTCCGAAGCCGCCGTTCACGCGGTATCCGTCGGTGCCTGCGCCGCCAATGCTGGTGGTGTCGAGCCCGCACACTATGGCGCTGTTAACATGTATGTCCATGCCGTACTTGCCGCCAAGCCAGGTGTCTTTCTTTACCTTCCACATCACGTCGCCCTGCAGCCCCTGCTCGCCCATGTCGTTTGTGGCGTAGGGGTATATGGTCATGAAGGCGTAGGTGTGCTGTCGTGTGATGGCCGGCAGGTAGTTGATGTACAGCTGCTGGCCGGCAACGGTGCGCATCGACTTGAACGACATGTTCTCAACCCTGCGTCCCTGCAGGCTTGCGCTGAAGCCGCGCTGCGAGTAGCCCAGCGTGGCCGTCATCACCTGGCCTTCCTTGTACGTGAACCCGTTCATCACCGTCGGGTCCTGCCCCTTGCGGGCATATTCGCCCTGCAGGCTCCATCCGCCCCAGCCCAGCTCGGCCCTCACCGATGCTGCCCCCGAGTTGAGCGGCAGCTTCAGGCGATAGCCTGGTGTCGAGGAACCGATGATTTCCTCGTCCTCGTATTTGCTCACGAAGCCCGCACCGACAATAGCGCGCAGCTTGCTGTCGCGCAGCGAGGGCACCAGTTGCACGATGTTGGCTTCGGCGTCGATGCCGCGCACCAAGCCGTCGCCCAACTCCCAATAGTAGCGCTGCTTTCCGGCCAGCGCCTTGATGGTCACGCCCTCCACGGGACGCAGTGCCACGTTGATGCCGAACAGGGCGTTGTCAAGCCCCAGGTAGCGGTCCTCGTATGTACGCAGTATCAGGCCCGAGCCGAACTGCTCGTAGAAGTGGCCCAGGGTCACGCTAAGCAGCTTGCTGTTGTAGCCCACGAAGTAGTGCGCCAGCCCCTGGCCCTGCCATTGCGGGTCGAATCCCAGCAGGGGGTTCTGGTAGGCCTCGAAGCGCAGGCCTGCGCTGAAGTCGCCGTTTGTGTACAGAATGTCGGCTCGCGCGTTCATCAGTAGCTTCTCAGGCACGTCCATTGCACCTATGGTGCTGTCGGCACGGCTCATCTGGGCGTCCATCTGAACGTTGCCTGTAACGTGTCCACCCATGATACCCTGACCGTTGGCCGCAACGGCCAACACCGTAGCTGCCACTGCGACAATGACTTGTTTGATTCTCATGCTATTGTTTGTCTTTGTTTTTATAGTGCAAAATTACAAAAAAAAAGTTTATGCACCTTTTTTATATTGTAGTATGTTTCCAATTTTTATTGCTCCTCGACGGAACCGCCCCGTATCCACTTCGTCTGTTTTACGGTTGTTCTACGGTTGTTTAACGATATTAAACCGGCCAACAACCGGTGAACAACCGTAGAACAGTCGGAGGGGAGTCGGAGAAGATACGGAGCGACAACGGCGCTTCGGTGTCAAGGTGCAAACGAAAATATTTTGTCGGGTTGAAAAAAAAGTGTATTTTTGCATTTGATTAAAGATAGGAATCAATACACAATAATTATAAGAAACAGTGCAATCATGAAGAAAATCGTGCTTACTTTTGTGGCCGTCGTCGTGTTTGGCGGCATGGCTTTTTCGCAGGTTAGCCTCGGCGGCCGTTTCTACAGCGGTCTGACCAGTGGCATTGAGGCTTCGCTCCTCTACGGCATGGGCGGCAACAACCGCATCGAGGCTGACTTCGGCGCCAGCTTTGGCGTGATGACAAAGACCTATTCGACCCATGTAGCGCCCGGCGTCAGCTATTCCAGCACAGGCTATCCCTCCTACTATGTGGTCACAGCCACGGGCTCTTACCAGTGGACGTTCAACATCGTCAAGGGTTTCGGTTGGTTTGTGGGTCCCGCCGCGCAGCTTGGTCTGGGCTCCAACCATGATGGCGACTTCTATATGCGTCTGGCCGCCGGCGCACAGGGCGGTGTGGAGTACAAGTTCGACTTCCCCCTGCAGGTGTCGCTTGACGTGCGCCCGATGCTTGATTTCCTGCACCTGTCCGATTCGCGCTCGCTCTTCGACCTTGGTGTTGCGGCAGGTGTGCGTTATTGCTTCTAATTCTGCAAGGTTATGAAATACACTATTGGAGTTGACATGGGCGGCACCAACACCGACATGGGTATGGTGACCGAGAACGGTAATATAATCCAGCGCCGGAACATTCCGACCAATGCCTATACGGAGCTTGAGCCATATGTGCGCGACATGATGCGCGAGATAAAGGACATGGTGGAGGAGCAGCAGGGCAAAGACGGCGAGGCCGTGGAGCTGGAGGGCATAGGTATCGGAGCGCCGAACGGCAACTTCTACACTGGCTGCGTGGACAATGCACCGAACCTCACCATCAAGGGCGTGCTTGACTTCGGCAAGGAGATTAAGAAATACATGGCGGTGCCGGTGGTGCTCAGCAACGACGCCAATGCGGCGGCCTACGGCGAGTATGTCTACGGCGGCGCCAAAGGCATGAAGCACTTTATTATGTTTACCCTTGGCACCGGCGTGGGCAGCGGCATAGTGGTCGACGGCAAGCTGGTGCATGGCAGCACCGGCGGCGCTGGCGAGCTGGGGCACAACATCCTCATCCCTCACGGGCGCAAGTGCTCGTGCGGCAGGGAAGGCTGCCTTGAGACCTACACGTCGGCACGCGGCATAGTGCAGACATACATAGAGCTGCGCCGCGAGAACCCCGACCAGGAGCGTATGCTCAAGGAGGTGCCCGACGCCGAGATTACGAGCAAGCTTATCGGCGAGGCGGCGCATCAGGGCGACCCCGTGGCCCTCAGGACGTGGGAGAAGGTGGGCGACTGGCTGGGTCTGGCAATGGCCAACAGTGTGACCTTCTCGGCTCCGGAGGCCATATTCCTCATGGGAGGTCCCGCTCAGGTGGGCGAGCCGTTGCTGAAGCCGTTGCGCGCCGCGTTCGACAAGTATCTGCTCAATATTTATGTAGGCAGCTGCCATATCCGCATGAGCGAGTTGAAGGCCAACGAGGTGGCCATACTTGGTGCCGCTGCACTCATCAAGATGCCGAAATGATTATGAAAAGAATAGTTTGTCTGCTGGGCATTGCCTTGTTGTTTGCCGCTTGCGGCGATAAATCGCTCACATCGTATGTGAACCCTATGGTGGGTACCGACGGCCACGGGCACACGTTCCCCGGTGCCATTGTGCCCTTCGGGCAGATACAGCCTTCGCCCGACACGCGGCTTGACGGCTGGGACGGTTGCAGCGGCTACCACTACAGCGACGACACCATCTACGGCTTCAGCCACACCCACCTCAGCGGCACCGGCTGCTCCGACTACGGCGACGTGCTGCTGATGCCGGTTGTGGGGAAGTGCCCGTTGGACAGGGACCAATACAAGAGTTACTTCAGCCACAGGAGCGAGGTGGCAAAGGCTGGCTACTACAGGGTGCTGCTGGACGAAAACGGCACCACCGTGGAGCTCACCGCCGACCGCCGCGTGGCATACCACCGCTATAGCTATGCGCAGAGGAAGAATAACGGATTTGTGCTGGATTTGCACCACCGTGATGTGCTGCTCAGCGGCAAGATAATGGAGCGCGACGGCCTCATTGTCGGCTGGCGCGAGAGTAGCGCGTGGAACCCCGACCAGCACCTGTTCTACGCCATACGCGGCAATGTGCCTTTCAAGGAGGTGGTCTACAACGCCGACTCCACGCAGGCACGTGTCATGATAGGCAACGCCGGGCAGCTGGAGCTTCAGGTTGCCATCAGCGGTGTTGACATCGAGGGAGCTGTCAATAACCTCAATACCGCCGAGTACAAAGACTTCGACGCTGCGCGAAAGGGTGCCGACAGCACCTGGGAGGCCGCCCTCGGCAAGCTGAAGGTGAAGGGTGGCAGCAAGGAACAGCGCCGCTGTTTCTACACAGCCCTCTACCACTGTATGACGTCGCCCTACCTGTGGAGCGATGCCGATGGCCGCTACCGCGGCATCGACAACAAGATTCATGTTGCCGACGAGGGTAGGGAAGTGTATACGGTGTTCTCGCTGTGGGACACGTATCGCGCGCTGCACCCACTGCTGACGCAGATAGAGCCCGAGCGCACGGTGGATTTTGTCTACACGGCCATGAAGAATTACGAGCAGGGTGGGGAGTTGCCTATGTGGGAGCTGGCAGGCTACGAGACACACTGTATGATAGGCTACCACGCGGTGCCCATGATGCTCGAGGCATACATCCATTTGGCAGAGCCTGACGGTACACTTGCCGGGTATACCCCCAAGCAGCTGCTCGACGCCATGGTGGCTACCAGCAACCGCACCGAGGCGCACCGTGCCTACGGTGAACAGGGCTACCTCTCTTCTGAGCTTGATAATGAAAGTGTAAGTAAGACACTGGAATATGCCTATGACGACTGGTGCATTGCGCAGATGGCCGAGATGGCAGGTGACAAAGAGACGGCCCGCACATACTGGATACGCAGCCAGAGCTGGCAGAACGTCATAGACAGCAATGGCTTTGCCCACGCAAAGCGTAACGGTGGATGGGTGACGCCCTTCGAACCTACGGAGGTGAACAACCACTTCACCGAGGCCAACTCGTGGCAGTACAGCACCTATGTGCCGCACGACATTGACGCTTGGGTTTCGCATCTGGGCGGTAAGGACGTGGCCATAGCCTTCCTCGACAGCCTCTTTGAGGGTAGAAACAGCATGAGTGGCCGCGACCAGGTCGACGTGACAGGCTTGATAGGTATGTACGCCCACGGCAACGAGCCGAGCCATCATGCAGCTTGGCTGTATTCCATACTCGGCCAGCCTAAGAAGACGGAGAAGTATGTGCATAAGATTATCGACGAACTCTATACCTCCAAACCCGACGGCCTGTGTGGCAACGAGGACTGCGGCCAAATGAGTGCCTGGTATGTTCTGGCCTCCCTTGGTATGTATGAGGTGTGCCCTGGTAGTGATATTTGGGTGGAGACAAAGCCTATCTTCAAGGTGGAGGACTTCGAGCGTGCTCCCCTGTCAGTTACGTTGTACGATTGCCCCAAAGAGTACCGCATTACCCCCTGCCCAGTCTTTGACGACTGGCGTATGCAGAGCGACCGCGACAAAGTGAGCGACACCGTTGCCCAGTGGGAAGGCAGGTTGCCTTCTCAGAAGGTGAGCCACAAAGAGGTGAGGGTCTCTACCGACAAGCATGTCACATACCTCACGCAGCCTGCTCCGCAGTATACAGAGAACGGTCCCGAGGGCATGGTGGACAATATCTACGGTACTACCAACTACCGCATAGGTGGCTGGCAAGGCTGGCAAGGTGATATGAAGGCAGTGGTAGAACTTGACGAAGAGCAGACGGTGCAGATGGTTGGCGTGAACTGTTTGGAGAATATGCGCAGTTGGATATTCTACCCCAAGAGAGTGAAGATAGAGTACAGCGCCGATGGCGAGAACTGGCAGTTATATGGCATGGTACCTGAGTTGTTAGAGGCGCTTGGGAGCGAGAGTGCCCGGCAGCGTCAGGAGGATAGCACTACACAACTCTTCGCTGTGATTAAAAAGGTCCGTGCCAAGTACTTCAAAGTAACTGTTGAGAATTACGGCAAGTTGCCCGACTGGCACATTAGTGCCGGCGAGCAGGCATGGTTGTTTATTGATGAAATTGTAATAAGATGAAGAAGAAGATATTGTTGGCGGCATTCGCCGCTGTGGCGGCTCTTGCAATGGCCGCTTGCGACAGTAAGACGTGCTATTGCTACGACAATGGTCGCGAGGAGATCTTGTATGTGAACCCCGATGTCAAGTGCACAGCCTACAGTTCGGGACGCCGCGGTTGCGTAGAGGCAAACGAGCGCATGAACCCCAGTGAGATAGGTCAGGAGTACAAGAAACGCTAAAGCACTAGGATGGCGTTTGAAACAGGCCTCTGACCCTCGTGGTCGTGCTGCTTGTTGTCGGATGGATAGTTGACAACTCCACCGTGGGGTTTGCCATGCACATACATGGTGCTGCTGCCGCCACCGTCGAGATTGATGGCATCGGTGCAGCCCAGCCAGCGCATCACCATCTCCAGTTCTGGCAGTGTGAGTCCTTCGGCCGTGTGTTTGAAACGACCGTCGGCCACCACGAGTAGAGTGGTGCCGTCAGGGCGGAGGCCGAGAGCTGTGCGATTGTGGCGATGGGTGACAAATGTGCGGTCGTCGCGCTGAGGAACCATCTCCCCTTTGCGTAGCAGCATCGGACCGGCAGTCATGATGTTGCTGTCTGCCAGACTTTCTTCCCACAGGCGGTTGCTGTCAGGCACTGCCAGACGTGGTCTGCCGCCGCGTAGCGCCAGCGTGGCATATTGATAATATTTCCGGTTCACCGAGTCAGTTTTTGCGGGAGTGTTTTCGCCTACAGGTTTGCCGTCGATGCGCAGGTAGCACACTGGATTGCCTGCATCCATGTCGAAGTAGCTGCCGTTAACCGCGGCATATGCACCGCATCGCTCCGCCAGCGCCGACACTGAGGTGAGAGCTGTGTCACTGATGAAGGCCAGACGCCGGTGCGACCGCGCAGGTATCTCTATTACGAATAGGTGTTGTGCGGAGCAGAAAAGCGCCCCTTCGCCGAAGTGGTAACGCTTGAGGTAGAAGCCTTCCATGGTGTCTACGCTCCATTCTGCATTCGCCACGCGCATGGAGTCCACACTGTAGTTTATCTGTGCGGCTACTGGTAGCCACATGACGACCACAAATATCAGCGCAAGTGTCTTTCTCATTTGCCCTTCTTCTTTTCCCGTTTTTTTCTTAGGCCCAGCATCTCGTCCCAACGGTCGAAGTCCTTGGTGAGTTTAAGTCCCACGCCCTGTTTGTAGGGCAGGTCCATACGAGTGTAGTCATTTGTGTTGGTGCGGTTGTAGGCATAGATGTGTACCATGGGTGTAATACGGTATCCGAGCAGAGCATCCAGCACTGTTGTGCCTTTTGCCGATGATTCAAGTTCGCGCCTTTCGCCACCATAGCCGAGAGTACTCTCCAGATACCACCGTCCCCAGTCTTTGCTGATGTTTACGTCCACCTGCTCGTTGGTTACATCTGTGGCCGCCTTGTAGTTGAAGTCGACGTTTACGAACTGCACCATGTCGCTCACAATGTTTCCCACCGAAGTGGCCATCATGGCATATCCGCTTGAGAAGCCGTAGTTTACCGTGCTACCGTTGTCGACATCATTGCCCGAGACATTGTAGAACTGCCCCATCAGCAGTAGTGACATTGTCTGGTTTATCATGTCGCGCTCGTTGTTGCGGTCAATGTAGGCGAACACTTCGTCCTCAACGCTGGCGTCTGCTCCCGGTAATCTTATATCGAAGCCTATGGTGGGGTCGCGAAGTGTGCCAGCTACGGCAATGACGTTTTCCACTTGTATGTATTTCTGGGTGTTATCAAGAGCTGACAGGCTACCGGTAAGGGTACTCAGGTTGGCGCGCTGCGAATACACTGCCTTTAGGTCGAAACGTGCGTCAGGCAAGCTGCCTTGGAAATTCATGTTGCTTCCGTTCTCCAGCGTAAAGTTTTTTTCAAACACAGACATCATGCCAAGCTTCATGTTACCGTTGGCTATTTCGTAGCTACCAACCACCTGTGGCTGTATCTTCTCATCGAGGTCCATATGCAAATCTCCGCTTCCTGTGGCACCGACGTTGACCTTCACTTCAGAGAAATCCATCGGAAGGTTGAGCCTCATGTCTGGTGTGATGGCCAAATCGACACTCAGTTTAAAGGGCATAGTGTGCTGTCTTTTTTCCACCGTCTCGTTGTCTGTCTCGTCGTCATCACTTACGAATGTGATGTAATTGTGCTCCTTGACTTGGCGCTGGCCGCTCACCGGTACTGTCAATGTGCAGCCGCGGTTGGTGCGGGCGCTGACGTCTATGGCCATGTCGTCTATCCTGCCGCGTACCGTGGCATCGGCTGCCGCCAGTATGGTGCCGTAGAACTGCTCGCCACGTTTCTGCTCAAGCAGCAGTAGATTGTCTGTGTGCAATGCTAAGTCGAGAATGATGTCTTCCAGACTATTGTATCGTATGTCTCCGGTTACTAAGGCAGTGTCGCCACGCGGGTCGCGCACTATGAAATCATTGAGGTGTATCTGCTTGTTCTTGAATGTTATGGTGTCGTTAAAATAATAGGTTACACCGGTGATATCCACTTTAAGTGCACCGTTGTCGACAAAGGCCTCGCCAATCAGGTCGGGCTTTGTTGTAGTTCCAGTAACGTCCAGGGTGCCGTGCAGTTGTCCTTCAAAGCGCGACGTGAAAGATTTCATCAGTGGGGCCATTAGAGCCAGTTCCATGCTGTTGAAGTCCACCCTGAAGTCCAAATCCTGTTCTTTTTTGCCTAGGCCTATCCATCCGTGTGCAGCCACACGGTCTCCGGCAAGCTGCAGGTTCAGTATATTGAGTTCGGCATTCCAGTTGCTACGTACCGCTACCTCGCCCAGTGGCTGGTTGTTCACAGTGCAACTGTCGATAGTGAGGTTAGCGTTGAAATAAGGTGTTGCCGTAAGACCGTACATGTCGAAGCGGCCGCCAATGTGTCCTCCAACATCCACCTGTGTGCCTTGCAGCAGCAGTTCGCATGGCAACTTGAGGTCGAAGTTGTCTATGTTAAGGCTTATGTTGTCGTCTTCGCGACCGCGGAGTTTGAGTGCAGCCTCGATGCGTTGCTCGTCGCTTGCTGCGCTGATGCCTTTGCCGACGGCTTCGAAACCATTTGCCACAGCTATTGCCAGACTGTCGATGTCAAGAGCCCAGCGTGTGCTGCCGACATAGAAGTAGGGGCGCATGACACTCACCAGACCTCTCTCAAGTTTCATCATCAGGTCGCCGCTACGGGGAGCGTCTTTATCCCCCCAGTATAGTTCAGCCAACATGCGCCACTGGTTGCTGTTAAGAGTCAGCGATGGCCGCTCCAGAACCGTTATCGTGCCCATCTTCAACTCCTGAGCTTCGGCGGTAAGTACGTAGGCTCCGGCCGACGGCCGCCCGCCGAGGCCGAGGTCGTCGAGCAGAATACCGCCTATGCGTACCGAGTCGCTCCGCAGTGCCATCTTCACCAGTTCGCGGCTGTTGTAGCTTCCACTCATCCGGGTGCCAGTGGCCACGGTGGCCTTGCCGCCAAATGCTTTGAGCAACCTGCCGTCGTCGTTCCACACAAGGTTGAAATGCATATTGTTGTCGGCCAAGTCTTCCATCTCGGCGTCGCTCACCTGCGGCGTGACGCCAAGGTCTTCGGGCACTATCTCGTGCAGCATGTGTCTGACCATAACCGGTAGGTCGGCGTAGTTGAAATTGCCGCTCAGATTGCCGTCCAGCGGATCGCTGCGCAGTTCTATCTGCTTGCGTTCGCCGTTGCTTTCCACGTCAAGGCGCACATCCCTCACACGCACAGGACCCATAGTGGTGTTCGTCAGCACAACTTCGCCCGACAGGCTGTCCAAAGTGTTGCCCCTGGCATGCAGTTGCATCGTTGTCGCCAGCTTGGCGAAGCGTTCCGGCAGCAGACGGAAAGCGGCACCGTCAAGTCGGTCGAGTCGCAGGTCGGCGTCGTATTTGTGCTCGTTTGCTGCCATGTCGCCGTGAGCCTTTAGCTCGAAGTGCAGCAGTGTGTCGGCGGAAAGAGCCTCCAAATCGGCCTCGCCGTCCTTAATGCGGCAGCGCGCAGTTATCGGATTGAGTTTGTGTCCACGTACCACGGGATTTGTCAACTCCACGTCGGCGTTGCCGTCTATGCCTTTCATCCCGCTCTTCAAGTTGTGCACGTCGGCATCGACGCTCATTGCCAAACCGGTGTGTGTTAGCCAGTCGCTGCCCAGTAGGCTCATACCCAGCCCATCGCTGTTGGCGTCTATGTTCACGTGCCAAGCATCCTTGCCGAGGTGAGGTCTTGGATTGGCTTTCAAATCAGCGCGCAGGTTTCCTATGCCGCTGGCCATGTTAATGTTTACGCTTCCACCGTCGGCCACTCCGCAGTGTATCTCCGCTGCCAAGTCAACATGCTTCACCTCGCCTATCAGATTCCGCAGGGTGGGGGTGAGGCTCACGGGCATGTCTGCCAGCAGACGCTCGGCATCGCCTTCGGCTATGCGTACATCGAGCTGACACAGGTCCCCGCGTGCAATCATCACGTCGGGTAATCCGCTAACACTTCCGTCAATCTCCACCTTAGAATCTCGCCCGAAGTTCAGCCGCAGGTCGTCGATATTCAAGTTGTCAACAGGTCCGGTTATTATGCCGCAGACATCAATCTGTGCGTTGTAGTCCCAAAGCACAGGCGCCCAATAGGCTATATCGCTCATGGCTACAGTCGTCCCCTCGCGCAGCACGACGCGGTGCTGGACACAGTGTACATAGTCGCCCATCCAGTCATCATAGTCAAGGTCGGCGTCAAGCAGTATACGGCTGTTCGCCGTCTCAATCTCCATATTGTGCGCGTGGATGCCAGTGCGGCCGGTGTGCACGTCGCCGCTTATGTCCTTCACCGTGAAGCCGCTGCGCTCCTCGGTGTGGAACCGGACCATGCGCACCTTAACCTCTTCGTTCACCACAAGCAGGTTCTTGAATCGTGCGCAGATATCATAAAACTCCATGTGCGGTATCTCGACGCCGTGCTCAAATACTATATGGCGATGGTCAGGCAAATCCATCTTGTAGTGCACATGGTTCAATATCAGCGTCTCCACGTCCACGGTGAAGCGGCCGCCACTTGGCGGGGTTGTGTCGTTACTGCTGAAATAGTCGATAATATACTGGAGGTTAATGACATTGCGCCTTCCCTTCTCGTCGCTGTCACGAATGTCAAGGTGATAGTATGTATTGCCAAGATAGACACTTTTGAAGCGCAGTGTGCCTGCGTCGTGTCCACCCTCATTCAGGTCGCCCTTGATGAAAGGAAAACTTTTGAAGCCAAGCCGTAGCGTTCCGCAATCTAAGATAGTGTCGCCGTCGGGGTGTACAAGCAGCACCTCATGCAGGATTGCATGGTTCCACGGCATCACCGCCAGCGACCCAACGCGCACCGTGCCGCCCCACTCCTTGCTGAAATGGTTGCCGACAATCGTTCCAACGTAAGATTGTACAATAGAATAATTGACCACTGCGACAGCCACATACACTGTCAACAGAAGCCCAAGCAACACGCGTCCGGCTATTTTCAGCACTTTCTTCAATCGTTATATGTAACGCATACGCCCTTGTATTATTATATTACATTGAAAAAAATCTTACAGTTCTCCGGCCCTGCTCCGTATCCTCTACGACCCCTCTCCGACGGAAAACCGTTAAACAACCGTAGAACAGTCGGAGCGGGTACGGAGAGGGTGCGGAGTGGACGGGTTGTTGATATCTTTCGTGCA
>CACYSB010000011.1 GCA_902777005.1 uncultured Bacteroidota bacterium | reverse complement strand
ACAGTATTGCTACCGCCTGTTACCCCTCGACTTGCATGTGTTAAGCCTGCCGCTAGCGTTCATCCTGAGCCAGGATCAAACTCTTCATTGTAAGAATTGTTCTTTTACCTTTTGAACTTTCGTTCAACGCGTTTCTTCATCTCGGGATAGTAAGTAAACTTGCTCTCCTCTCGACTTCCGAAACGGTTATGACTCGTCTTCGTGTCTCACACATATCTTTATATGTATGTCGACACACGCTATCTCTTTCTTCTCATCATGTCAAATCTCTCTTGTCCTCGTTTCGTCGAAAACGGGTGCAAAAGTACAATCATTTTTCAAACCGACCAAATATTTTTTCAAAAAAGTTTCAATAACATCGATATTTCCGATGAATTACAGCGTTTTGCATGTCGAAAAAAAATTTCATCATCATACAGGAAGGCTATGCAAACCAACTGAAATACCCATGAAAAAAAAACAAAAATAGGCACCTTTCATGCAAAAATAGCCCAAAAGCGGCAAATATCGCTGTAATTTTCTGTATATCCGTAATATAGATGAAAAACAAGTGCATAATATGGCGCCATGGGTTGCACCGCAGCCACTCCGTAGTCGCTCCGACTCCGCTCCGACTGTTCTACGGTTGTTCTACGGTTTTCGGTCGGAGAGGGGTCGGAGGGGGGTCGGAGAGGCTGCGGAGAGGGGGCTTCGGGACAGGGTTACCCTGAGAGCGAATCGTCCGGCACACTCGGGGAGGAGCGGAAGGGGTCTTGAAGACCTTTTGAAGACCTATTGAAGGCCTTTTGAAGACCTATGGATGGGCTGGACGAGAAATGGCCATTTTAAGACTTTTTAATTGATTATGGGCACGCATACGAAATTATTTATTATATTTGCAGCCGACTATGAGAAGACGTAAACTACACAAAATACTGAATACAAGGATACTCGCAGTATTCCTCACCATATTGACAATGGCCATAATGCCGTCTGCGAAGGCGCAAAACACGGTTACGCGGATGGTGAACCGGCAGACCCTGGAGATTGACGCATGCACTGTGTTACAAGGCAACATTGTTGACGATGGCGGAGAGACTGGTGACTACCGCAACAGTTTCGACGGATATGTGGTCATCCGTACCAGTCTGGGTGTACCCATAACCCTGAATGGAGACTACGAGACCGAAGGATGCTGCGACTATCTGAGAGTATGGGATGGCGACGAACAAACTGGAACATTACTTGCCAACCAGTTAGCAGGCTCGGGGAATGTAAACCTGACCGCCACTAGTGGTATAATGACCATATATTTCCACACGGACGGCAGTATCACTTACAGCGGATTTGCACTGACCTATACCGCAGATGTGGAGAATATCGTGGAAAGAGTGGAATCCCTAACGGCAACAGACATCACACAGACCTCAGCCACACTGAGCTGGAGCAGTACCGCAGCAGGGCCGTTCCATGTGGTACAGGACGGTGTAGAGATAGGCAGCACGTCATCTACGACATACAACCTGAGCGGGCTGCAGGCCTCGCAGAGATATGACATGGCCGTCTATTCCGAAGGGCTACAGGCGAACCGATGCGCTCACGGAGTGCTGAATCTGCGTACCCTATGCGGCACGACCGGCATACCGCTGCTGGAAGATTTCGACGACCTACCGACAGGTGTTATGCCGAGCTGCTGGACAAGGAGTGTGAACTTTGACGACACCGCCATGCTGCCGCGAGTGATGGATATGGGCAACGGCAACAAGTCGCTGATGCTAAGCTGTGGCGGCAACAACACGGCGGGGCATTACGGCATGGTGATTTCACCAATAATAGAGACCGGTGCTACGGAATGGGACGTTAAATTTGTGCATCGCTCAAGCCACGAGAACGTCTATGTCACATTAGGTGTGTGCGACAGCATAAGCCCCGAGCACGAATACTATGGATTCACCCCCCTTGAAGGCTTTTACACGTCGAATTATAACAATCTATGGTTCAGCTACCATTGGCGTGGGACAGTGCCCACCGGTGCCGCGAGGCTGGCGTTGAGAATGGATCAGTCGATGCAGGGAGGGTCAACGCGCATGGTGTACATCGACAGCTTGGCGGTGACGACGTGCGGCATAGAGACGGCACGGGTATATCATACCGACACCACGTCGACGATAGTAGAGTGGAGCACCTACGGCTCGCCATCGGTCGACGTATGTGTGCGTCGGAAAGGCGTATCCATAGACGAGACGACATACACTGCCGCCATGTCTCCAATGGCAATCACAGGGCTCACCCCTGGCACAGACTATATCATCACGCTGAGGCCTTACTGCAACGGGCGGCAGCAAGCACCGCATGTGTTGAAGATGAGGACAGAGAGCACCGAAGGACTCGCCGAGACATACTGCGGCAATATAACATATTATAACGGGCAACAATACGTCTTGTATGACGGATGGAGCAGTATAAACACGAGTATCTCCGACAGAGTCTATATCTATCGCGACGGCTTTCTCATCATGCCTCCCATGGCGAACCTTGGGGGGAAACAGGTGTTGCTTAAATACTACAACACAGACTGTTATTACATGACTGACGACTCTCTTGTCGTAGGGACCTTGGCCTACGGCGACGACACATCGAGCTTTACGCCTATCACAAAAATAAATGCCAAAGGTTGCGGAAACAGACAGCTTGCCGTCACCATCCCCGACGGATGCACCGACCGGTATGTAGCAGTGAAACCTGAAGCATCCTGCATAGTGGTACATTCAGTGTCGTTAGACAACTGCGAGGTTAGCAACCCACGGTTTGAGCATGTGTATGGCACAAGTGCCGTCGTGAAATGGGACAGTCCTGTCGATGACACTGTCATCGTGGAATACTACAGATACAGTTACGAGCGGATGTACGACACCGTGACTTCTGGAACAGTGGATACGATACGGGGTCTTTATCCTGGCAACGGCTACAATTTCCTGTTCTACCGTCCATGCGGAGGACGGTGCGAAGAGATGATGCTGTCGATAACGACGGCGAGAAAAGACTACGAGATGCCGCTCTGCGAAGACTTTGACAACAACTTCTCTTACTATTGGCAGCGTGAACACGACTGGTGGTATTATCACATGGAATACAACGACCCGTCCCTTTCGGAGACCTACTCGCATACCGATAATTACAGTATAAAGCTACGGGCGACATCCGAGTCATCAAGAGCAGAGTTTATACTTCCTGACATCCCTGGTATAGGCGGAAAGGTATTGTCATTCTGGGGATTTTCTATGGCGCCAGCATCGCGACTGTTGATGATGAGCTTTGACGAGAACGGTAGGTCGTATGACAAATACAACGACTTTCACATCTTTGATTCCATGCCCATCACAAGAAACAGCGTCTGGAAGCACTACTGTGTGGTGCTGCCCGACACGCTAAGTCTACGGCTGTCCATGGCTTACCAGTTGACGGGCATCGAGGGTCTATTCTATCTGTGGCTTGACGACGTGCAGCTGGGCAAAGCGGGCTACGGCAACTTCACGTTTGCCAACATTAGCTCACACTCCGTAGATGTGGTGGCGCAACGCGTGCATGCGACAGCCATCGGCGTCAAGCTCGTAGGAGGCGACAGCACCTTCTACGTCTACAGCGAAAGCGATACCGTCCATTTCGACGGGTTAGACTCGAACACATCCTACGAATGCTATGTTGCACCCATCGACGGCACCGATACCATGTGCTTTGGCTATGCAGGGTGGTTCCTCACCCCACGCTACACAGCAGGAGGCAGCAGTATTCCGATTTGCAATACCATGGACGATCTGCTGAGCACGGAGCTTCCGGATGGGTGGACATTCAGCGACTCTACGGTATGGTCTGTGGTTAACGGCGAAGGCCTTAACGGCAGCGACGCCTTGCGTGCCGACCTTGATGCGACGATACCGGCCACCAGCGTTGTACTTCCTGAGCTCCATTACGAAGCGTTCTACCTCGCCGCCAAGGGAGTCGATGACCACGACACCCTATTTGTAGGGAACGACACCGTTGTGCTTGACAGTGCTGCATGGCGATACCACCTCTGTGTGCCGCCAGAAAGCGGCCACATCACCCTGCGCATCGTCGGTGACGGCTGCCGGCTCGACAATGTAGGCTTCACCAACTGCCAGATTATTGACCTTGTGCCCGAAGGCAACGCTCTGCGCTGCAATACCCGCAACGGCGCACTGCACGAATACGTATTGACGCTTACCGACCCAGAGGGCGAAGAGCAGATCTTCCACATCACCAGTGACGGCTTCTTGATAGAGAACCTGCGGCCGTCGACAACATACACAGCACGATGGAGCTGTCTGTACGAGGACAGCGAGTGTATGCCAGCCGTAACGGTGCGCACAAACCCCATTGCCCTCCCCTACTGTATCGATTTCCAGTCGGGTAATTATACATCTCTGCCGGAAGGATGGGAGGTGGTATCCACGGACTACTGCGAACACCACTTAAGCTGGTCCACACAATACTACTTCAACACCTATACCTGGAACAATAATGTGTACATCATCCTCCCCGAGACAGAAAGCTACAACAACCTGTCCATGGAGATTATCGGATCGTTCGGTAGTAATATAGAGTTCGGCATCCTGACCAATCCCGCCGACACATCAACTTTCACTGCGGCACAAACACATATACACAACGAATCCGACAGGATTATTGCAGACCTCAGTGCGCTGCCACATGGAGGGCGCGCCGCCATACACATGTATAACTGCCAACTCTCTATAAACACCATCACACTAAATCCGATACCGGCAATAAACTACCGCCTCTACAGTGCCGACAACCTCACCGCCGAGCCTGAGAGCATGGGAGAATACTGGCTCAACTACCAGACGAGCTATTATTCATCTGGCAATGGAGAGCTGGCATATTTCAAGCACATAGACTCCGGTGCTGTGAACATACCATACGGCAGTACCAACTACATGTACGTGCAAGCCATGTCGGACAGCCTGCCGCAAATCTGCATATATCCGATTAACTTCCCCCGACATACGAAAGACACGGTGCCGCACTGCTATGATTTCTATTATTCGAATAACAGTTTCTTCACGATCGAGCAGAGTTACTATACCCATTCGGCATACAACAACACAATAGACAACGACCGCGTGATATACTTCTATCCAAGCGATTTGCTAATCTTCCCATATATCAGCAATGCTGCCGTCAACCAGCTGAACTGCTCATACCGCTACCGCCATTACATGTGGGACAACAACAACGGCCAGTGCAACACCATTGTCGGCGTTATGACCGATGCCCTCGACCCGGAGACCTTCACGCCGGTAGACACTATTGCCACACGTGCCGACAACGAGTGGCACGAAGCCTCATTCAGCCTTGCCTCATATAACGGCACGGGCCGATGGGTGGCAATAAAGAGCGATGCATACGGCATATCCTACAACTATATCGACGATGTACGCATAGAGCCGTGCTCGGCGGCCATCTTCGGTGATGTCTCTCTGGTACGCCACAACATAGTGAAGATAGACAACCAGGTAGACAGCAACGACTTCTACGTAGAATACGGGCCGGAAGGCTTCACACGAGGCAGCGGCACACTACTACATGTAGAGACGGTGCCGTACCAAGTCACCCTTGAACCTGAGACCACCTACGACTTCTACTTCTACTGCTCCCCCGTGGGAGCGAGCTGTGCTACGGCACATAAGGTGACCACCCTCGGTGAGCCCTTGCCTGTACCGTCGTGCGTCGACTTCGACACCTGCGTCGCCGGCAGCATACCGCGCAGTTGGACTGTCGTGAAGGGGCCGTCGCAAGTGAGCGACAGCATCAGTTATTCCGGCACGAGTGCCATGACTGTGGCTGGCATCATCGCCACGCCAGACATCCTTGTCGATTCGCTGCAGGAGGCCGTGATGTCCCTGTGGGTGATGGCCACGTCGAGCGACTCGCGCCTGATGGTAGGCACCATGACGAACCCTGCCGACGAAGCATCGTTCCACAAAGCCAAGACCATCGCCCCCAAACAGGCGGGGGTGTGGGAGCATCACTTCGTAAGCTTCGCCAATTCGCCCAGCAACGCCCATTTTGTGGCCCTGCGCAACTCCAGCGGCAACAAGCCCACGCTGATGGTCGACAACATACACATCAGCGACTGTGGAGCCTTCGACTTCCGTATCGCGCATGTCGACAACAACTACATCAACTTCCAGTGGTACGAGCTGGGGACTCCCGACATGACGCTCACCGTGATTGACAACGGCAATGACACCACCATGGGCATCGCCGGTGGCCATTTGACGCTGCCGGTGACTCCGGGTCACGAATACACCTTCTATGTCCACTCCGAATGCTCAGCGAAAAGCAGCTGTGCTGTACCCTACGACGACACCGTGCACATCGTGGGTCCGTCGGAAGGCGTTGGGTGTGTGAACCCCACAGACCTTCAGTCGCCCCAGGCAGTATTCTATTCCGGCACCTACAACAACCCCTATTCCGACGCCGGAGCCATAGACCATGGCTCTCTGAGTGCCGACAGCCGCCACACCGTCTGCTATGACACCTCCTATCGCGACCCGCGCACCGGCGGTATGCTGCGCACCATCCCTGAAGGCTATATCTCCAGTGTGCGCTTGGGCAACTGGAGCACCAACCTCGAAGCCCCGGAAGCCGAAGGAGTCATCTACAGCCTGATGCCCGACAGCCTGAACTTCGACATGCTCATGATGCGCTATGCCGCTGTCCTGCAGGACCCACTGCACGATCCCATCGACCAGCCGCGCTTCCGCATGGAGATACTCGACTCGCTGTTCAACCCCATAGACCCGCTGTGTGCATCGGCCGACTTCATTGCCAACCGCAACCTTGGCTGGAACGAAGCTGCCGACAACGTGTTGTGGAAAGACTGGACGGCCGTAGGCATTGACCTCGGCGACTATGCCGGACAGCAAGTATATGTGCGTCTCACCACCTACGACTGCAATGAAGGCTCCCACTACGGCTATGCCTACTTCACGCTGGAATGCATGAAGAAAGTTATCCAGGCCGAGACCTGTGGCGATGTCGACAGCAATCGCTTCACGGCTCCTGCGGGCTTCGCCTACCGGTGGCACACCACCGAATCGAACACCACTATAGGCACCGAGCAGCATCTTACAGTGCCCACCGCTACGCATAAGACCTACCAGTGTGAACTGTCGTTTATCGGCAACAGTGCCTGCCACTTTACGCTGACGGCTTTCGGCGGCACCCGCCACCCCTTGGCGCAACTTGACACCACCCTCCACGCGCACGATTGCCAGATGGACATCAACTTCACCAATCTCAGCACCATAAGTGCCGATGGCGTGAACCCTGTAGGCACCGGTGAGCAGTGCAACACAGCCTATTGGGATTTAGGCAACGGTGAGACCTCTTCCAACTACCATGCATCTACAACTTACAACCACTATGGCAACTACAACGTCACCCTCATTGTCGGCATCACGGGAGGCTGCTACGACACACTGGTATATCCCTTAGCCCTCCGCCCACCAACAATAACAGGTCCCGAATACATCTGTGCAGGCAGCAGTGCCACACTTACCATTGCTGACGGCAGCACCGCCGACCCACTGTGGTCCGGCAACACGCGCATCATCACCACCACCATGGCCGACACCGCAGCACCCATAATCACCACCGTCCTGGCCCGAGGCAGCAATGGGTGCGACACCCTGATACAGCACTCGCTGAGAGCTGTTGCACAGATATTCACACACGACACCCTTATGCTGTGCGAGAAGAGTTTCCCACTGATGTGGAACGACACCCTGCTGACTCTTGACGGAGCCACCCTGCCGCTGACGGACACCGTGCATTTCAACCAGCAGGCCACTATGCCGTCGTACCTTGGCTGCGACAGCACCACTTACACACACTTCATCGTCGTGCCGCAGCCGCAACTTACGGTGCCCAACGACACCACAGTCATCTCCGGCGCCACGCTACACCTCAATGCCTCCAGCACCAGCAGCATCCAGTGGACATCCGCCGACGGCAGCATCATTGCCGACACCTGCTGTATAGTCGTATCTCCCGACACCACCACTACCTATTATGTCCGTGCCTACAGCGTCGGCAGCCACAACGAGTGCAGCATCTCCGACTCCATCACCATCACCGCCCTCTGCGGCCATGAATACGACTCATTGGTATGCACCAACGATATGCCATTTGCATGGAACGGCATCACCGTCAGCGACACCGGTACCCACCTTATCACCATGGCATCGGCATGCGGCGACAGTCTTGTGATGATGCACTTGAAAATCAAGAACGTCTCAACGACCTATCTCCAAGACACCATCACCTACAACGACATAGCCACCTTCACACCGCCTGTCCCAGTTACCATCAGATACAACGAACGGGCCTCCGACCCTGCTCTGGTGAAAGTAATAGATACCGTCCTTGTCTTCCCCAATATTGTCGGTTGCGATAGCACCGTTTACTATAAATTGTACCTCTACCGTAACTATCACATCACCGACAACGTTGGCCGCTGCGACAACGACCTACCGTACCTCTGGCAAGGCGGCGCCTATTCGTCCGACACGAGTGTCACCGTGGCCCTCACCGGCAACAACGGCGTCGACTCTGTTGTCACAATGGTGTTCACCGTCAATCCAACCTACGACGTCAACGACACCATAATCATCTGCCCCTACCGGCCATACTTGTATGAAGAGGTCGACTACGGCGGTCCTGCATCCTTCGACAGCCCGCACCTCTCCATACACGGTTGCGACAGTATGGTGCATGTGTGCCTGATGCCGCGCGACAGCGCTTTCCGCCTCACCCCGCGGATGCGGTTAGACAACTCGGAGTGGCAACCCTACGACACCGTGCTCCTCGGCTGCCGTCCGGCGTTGGCGGAGCTTAACGACACCTCGGCATCGGTATCACGCACCTGGTGGCTGTGGAACATCGTTGGCACTCCCGACACAGTAAGTAGCACAGATACCCTCTTCGCCGACACGCTCTCCTTGGTCGACATTTACTCGTTCCTGCTTATCGCCGTCGACAGCAACGGCTGCTACGACACCGTGCAGCGCGACAGCGCTATACATATCTTCCAGCGGCCGGAGTCGGAGTTCCAGTGGGGGCCCAACATAGTGCCGTTCCACGACCCGAAGCTCGCCCTCAAGCCGCAGGCGACGCCAGCCGACAGCCTCACCTACCGCTGGCTCATAGCGCGCACCACCGAAGGCAGCGAACACGACACCCTGCAGCACGACGAGCAGCAGGAGGACGGCCTGTGGCACTACTCCTGGGAGCCTCTCACCGACACGGGCAACTACGACGTGTCGCTCGTCTCCTACTGGAAGCACACCCTGACGCTGTACGACACACTGACGCTTACGGTCTCCTGCACCGACACGGCGCACCACGACGTGCATATTGTCAACACCTATCTGCAGTTCCCGTCGCTCGTCACACCCAACGGCGACGGCAACAACGACACCTGGGAAGTTGTCAACCTCGTTGAGATGGGGCAATACCAGACCAACGAAGTGTGGATATACAACCAATGGGGAGCCCTCGTCTTCCACGCCAAGAACATCAACAGCCACGAGCAGTGCTGGGACCCCAACGCCACCAACAGCCCCGACGGCACCTACTATTTCCGCTTCAGCGGCAAGGGGCGCTGGGGTGTGACGAAGCACAACGGCGTGATAGAGGTGCTGAGGTAAAGGTTAAAGGTTACGGGTTACAGGTTACGGGTTACGGGTTACAGGTTACGGGTTACAGGTTACGGGTTACAGGTTACTACGGGTGTAGCCCATTATCGGACGATAATTTCGTCGGAGAAGAGGTAGCTCGGCTGGCCAGGGGCAGGATGCCATGCGGGCAAGGGGCCGGGGTTGGGGACCACCACTCTTAAGAATTGAGAATTGAGAATTGAGAATTGAGAATTTAATGGAACCGTGTAGTTCTTCAGGCGCATGCCGGTCTCGCGGGGGTCCATATCGAAATGCTTGTCGGCCACAAGGGTCCAGCTCTCGCCGTCCTGCGAAGCATAGACCATTATCTCCGTTGGCGCGAGTATCCAGTCGAAGGTATTTTGCATAAAGCGCATTAAGACCTCGTGTATTTCCGTCGGCTTGCCGAAGTCGATAGTAGCGTCGATGCTGTCGCCCCAGTAGCCCTGCCAGTGGCCGTCGGCGTAGGTGCTGTTGCTGCCAAGCTGGCCGTCGACGAGGGCTTCCTCTCCCCCACCCGAGTATATTGCTTTGTAATCGCTGTACTTGGTGTTGAGCTTTATCTTGGCGCCCATGCCTTGGTGCGAGAGGAGGTACTGCTCGCTCACGACGCCCTCGCCGTATTTGTTGTAGCATGTGGCCTTGATGGTTGCCGAGCGCTCCAGCGGGAAGGGGCCTGTGTAGAGTGCCGAGCCCTTGGTTGGCTCTGAGCCGTCGAGGGTGTAGTAGATCTCCTTGTCGCCATACAAGGTTCTCATTGTCACCATCGGTAGAGCCGTTTCATTAGACGGATCCTTGTAGATAGCACCGTCGTCATGAGCCGTTTCATGAAACGGCTCTACAGTGATGAACACATGGCGGTCCAGTTCCAGCACCTCACGGGCGAGGTCGTCGTAGCGGTTGAGGACAATATAACGCTCGTAGTCGCCATTCTCCTGGTCCCAGAGGCGTAGGTACTCGCATTTGAGATTATGTAGAGCCGTTTCATGAAACGGCTCCTTGTAGATAGCACCGTCGTCATGAGCCGTTTCATGAAACGACTCTACAGCATGGTTATTCAGGCGGTCGTAGATGGCTTTCCGCATCAGGGCCTTCTCTGCCGTGAGCCTTATACGCATCAGCGCATAGTGGGCGTGGGGGTTGACGGCGGAGTCAATCTCCTTGTCCAGCGCCATCACCCTCTTGATAACCCTGTCGCAGCGGTCGCTCATGGCGTCCGATATATTGTCGGGGTTGAAGTTCAGCAGAGGCTCCATCAGCGCCGCCGAAGTATACCAGTCAGCCACGTCTGGGTCATACATCAAGGCGCCGACCTTGTATAGCTGCTGTGTCCTGGGGGCAATGGGTTGAATGAGGCTGATGGGCAACGCTGGGTTATTGACAACACCATAGAACAGCCGCTCGAAGTTCTCGTTGAACTGGGCCTCGCGCCGGCGGAGCTCCTCGGGGTCGTCGGTCTTCAGCGGATTCCAGGCCATCTCGGCGGCCCAGTACTGGGCGTGCCAGCTGTTGTCGAAGAGGGCCTCGCCGTTGTCGTCCCAGCAGGTCAGCATGGCTCCCTCGGCGCCGTCGCGGTAGCCGTCGCGGAAGAGGTTGGCGATGTTCTTGAAGTAACGTTGCGGCGTGGAGGTCATGGTGGCGCTGTGACCCGTCGAGGCGGCCACCCAGAAGGGGTTGCCCTGCTCCTTGAAGGGTTTTATCAGGTGCTTGAAACTGTCCAGTGGCTCGTAGGCCCACATGATGTACACCATGTCCTTTGGCAACTGCTTCATCATCTCGGGGTTCTTGGCCACGATGTCGCCCCACATGACTATACGAGTGGGTAGTGGGTAGTTGTTAGTGGGTAGCACTTGTTCGCGATTGCTATCCACTACCCACTGCCCACTACCCACTTCTTTAATTATTCCATAACAACGGTTGATGTGGTCGACATACACCTGGTCGGAACCGAGCCTGTCTACCAGCTTCTTGGCGCGGCCGGTGCCCAGCTGCTCGGTCTCGTCGCAGTTGATGATGAAGAAGGGCGGCCTGGTGTCCAGGCTGACATTATAGCGTTGGTAGGCGGCGGCGATGCGCTTGCGCAAGAAATCATAGGTAGCCTCATTGTTGGGATTGAAGTTGGCCTTGCTGTCCATCAAGTATTGGTAGAACGGCACGCGGAGCGTCTTCTCGGCATGGGCGAAGAGCTGCAGGTTGATGACCTCGTCGGGGTGCGGCGTGCAGTCGGCGAGGTAGGCCGGCGCCAGGTCGGGGAACTCCGGCTGGTAGAGCGTGTGCTCGGTGTAGTAGTTGCAGAAGTTGTATTTCAGCGCGTGAAGCCGCTGCCACTGCTTCTGGCGATAGGCCTGGTGCGGCACCGGCCCGCGGCTCTGGTCGTCCATCCATCCGCGCCAGCGGTAGGCGGGCCAGTCAGTGATGGTGCAACAGGGTATGCTCTCGCCGTAGAGCGCCTGCAGCTGTGCCAGCGTCAAGTGTGCGTTCCTCAGGCCCTCCTCGCCCACATAGCGCAGCGTCACCCGCCGCGGCTCTATCACCAGCTGGTAGGCCTGGTCCAGGTTGGCCTCCACCGGCAGAGTGTCGACGCGGAGCTCCTTGACCTTCAACTTTTTCACACGATACTGTAGAGCCGTTTCATGAAACGGCTCTTTGTAGATAGCACCGTCGTCATGAGCCGTTTCATGAAACGGCTCTACAAGCTGCGGCGTGGGTATCAGGCCGAGGTTGATCTGTTCTTTTCCTTGCGCATGAGCCGTTTCATGAAACGGCTCTACAGCATACAACAAAACAAACAACAATACTACAATATTCTTCTTCATGTGTACATCTTGTCTATAGTCCATGTGGACACGTTATCGCTGATATAATTGGTTATGGTTTCATATGACTGCTGGTCTCTGATGATATGGTCGTAATAGCGCGTTTGCCATGCAAAAGGGATACCCTGTTTTTTTGCTAAACGCGTGACGGAAGACTTATACTGCCTAACCACAACAGAAAGCCACGTCTGCCGCTCCTGTAGAGACGTTTCATGAAACGTCTCTTTGTCAACAATACGGATACCTTTAGGTGGTATCTGTCTCTCACTATAGATGGCACCGTCGTCATGAGCCGTTTCATGAAACGGCTCTACAGGTTGTGGTGTTTTGATACCTTTAGGTGGTATCTGTCTCTCACTATAGATGGCACCGTCGTCATGAGCCGTTTCATGAAACGGCTCTACAGGTTGTGGTGTTTTGTTGCCGTCAATAGATACAATCATGTGTACATGGTTGGGCATCACCACGCATGCGGCGACGTCCGCGTATGGGCAATGTGAAGGTATCGACGACATAGATTCCAATGCAGCACGCCCAATATCCGTATATTGCATGGCGCCATCGCGTATCTCGCCAAACCAATGACGTTTACCCTGAGTACATATCGTCACGAAATAGACACCATTATTGTATCCGTTCCATTTCGCCCGCACCGTAGGCACGCGATATTTGCCATCAAAGAGTTCAGTCATTATTTTAACTTGAACTCCTTCTTTATGGCGTCGACCATGTCGAGCTTCTCCCAGCCGAAGAACTGCACCTTCTTCTTGCGCTTGCGGCCGGCGGCGTCATAGACGGTGACCTCGGCCTCGTAGGGGTCGCGGCCCATGTGGCCGTAGGCGGCCGTGGGACGGAAGATGGGGTTCTTCAGGCCGAAGCGCTCCACTATGGCATAGGGGCGCAGGTCGAAGAGGCGCTTCACGCGGGCGGCAATCTCGCCGTCGCTGAGGCCGACATGCGCGGTGCCGTAGGTGTTGACATAGAGGCCCACGGGCTCTGCCACGCCGATGGCGTAGGCCACCTGCACGAGGGCTTCGTCGCAGAGGCCCGCGGCCACGAGGTTCTTGGCTATATGGCGCGTGGCGTAGGCCGCCGAGCGGTCCACCTTGCTGGCATCCTTGCCGCTGAAGGCGCCGCCGCCGTGGGCGCCGCGGCCGCCGTAGGTGTCTACGATAATCTTGCGGCCCGTGAGGCCCGTGTCGCCGTGGGGGCCGCCGATGACGAACTTGCCAGTCGGGTTGACGTGAAGGGTGTATGGTAGAGACGTTTCATGAAACGTCTCCTTGGATACCTTTTGCCTACGAGGAGCCGTTTCATGAAACGGCTCTACAGAAAACAATTTCTGTGTCTCTTTCGGGAGGCGTTTGACAACGCGCGGCATCAGTATGCGCTCCACGTCGGCGCGTATCTGCTCCTGCTCCACGTCGGGGTCGTGCTGGGTGCTGACGACGATGGTGTCTATGCGCTCGGGCTTGCCGGCGTCGCTGTACTGCACCGTCACCTGGCTCTTGGCGTCGGGGCGTAAGTACTTCATCTGCTTGCCCTCGCGGCGTATCTTGCCGAGCTCGATGAGGATGATGTGGGCCAGACAGATGGGCAGCGGCATCAGCTCGTCGGTCTCGCGGCAGGCGTAGCCGAACATCATGCCCTGGTCGCCGGCGCCCTGGTCGCGCTTGGCTTTGCGGCTGACGCCCTGGTTGATGTCGGCGCTCTGCTCGTGGATGGCGCTGAGGACGCCGCAGCTCTCGGCCTCGAACTTGTACTCGCCCTTGGTGTAGCCGATGCCCTTGATGACATCGCGCACGGTGCCCTGCACGTCGACCCAGCCGCCGGTGGTCACCTCGCCGCTGACGACGGCCAAGCCGGTGGTCACCAGTGTCTCGCAGGCCACATGGCTCTCGGGGTCGCGGCGGAGGAACTCGTCGAGGAGCGCGTCGCTGATCTGGTCGGCCACCTTGTCGGGATGGCCCTCGGAAACTGATTCTGAAGTGAAGAAATAGCTCATTTTGTTACATTTTTTTGTTGTTAAACATCATTTTAAATGTAACAGATTTTGGAATGAAGTCGCAGTTGAACAACGCTTTAGCATTTTTTCAAGTGGTTGCAATCATTACAAATCTATCCACATTTTCGGCTGCAAAGATACGAAAAAAAACAATATGGCAGCAAAAGATTTTATTCTCCCGCCTGCGGCGTAATCTATAAAACCTGTCCTTCTCTGGATCTATGGATCTCGCGAGCAACGCGAGCAGGATTATTCCCCCGCCTCCGGCGTAATCTATAAATCCATTCTTTCTCTGGATCTATGGATCTCGCAAGCAACGCGAGCAGGATTATTCTCACGCCTCAGGCGTAATCTATAAATCCAATTCATCCTCTGGATCTATGGATTTCGCGAGCGCAGCGAGCAGGATTATTCTCACGCCTCAGGCGTAATCTATAAATCCATTTGACACCTTGGCTTTATGGATTTCAGCCCATGGGCCGGGGAGGTTCACCGCGGTGCGAAATCTTGGAAATCATGGAGCCGCTCCGTACCCGCTCCGTACCCGCTCCGACTGTTCACCGGTTGTTTAACGGTTTTTGGTCGGAGCGAGGTCGGAGCGGGTACGGAGCGGCGTCGGAGAGACAGTGGCAAAAACGGTTTATGCTGGTGTTGAAACTTTTAATTAACAACCGAGTGTTAAAAAATAAAAAAAGTTACCACGGTATGAAAAAAATTACTACCTTTGCAAATGGATAAAACCCGCAATGGGTAAAGGGATTATTATATAACATACAGATTGTAAGAGCGTTGACAATGGAGCAGACGCAGGTCATACAGCGCATCACTGAACTTGGGCGGCAGATACTGCCCGAAGGGGCCTCGCTGTGGTTATATGGTTCGCGCGCCCGAGGCGACGCGCGTCCCGACAGCGACTACGACCTGCTGATACTGCTGGACAAAGACCGCATTAACATGACTGATTATGACCACTATATGATTCCATTGTCGGATTTAGGTGTAAGTGTAGGAGAGGATGTGCGAGCCCACATATACACAAGAAGAGATTGGAAGAAGTGGCAAGGAGCACCGTTTAACGAGAATGTAGAAGAGGATAAGATTGTATTACAATGAGTTTGAGTGAACAAAGCAGGGACATCATGGTCAACCGGGAGATTGAGAGGGCGCTCCATACCCTCCAAGTAGCCTCACGATTGATGGACGACGAAGAATGGAACGAAGCCGCAGGTAGAATATACTATGCAATATTCCACGCCGTAAGCGCACTGCTGATTCAGAACCACATACAAGTCAAGTCGCACAAAGGGGCATACACAATGTTATGCCAACACTATGTAAACACAGGCAAGATACAAAAAAGATTTGGCGACTTTTATCGAAAGATGGAAATATTGCGGGAACGAAGTGAATATGATTGCTTCTTCGATGTGAGTGCCGAGGATGTGAGAGAAAGCATGCCGCAAGCAAAGGAGATGATAGATACGATAGCGGCGATGGTGAAAGAGCAATAACAACAAGAGAAAAAACAACGTTTAAATAACCTTTTTTATTAACCAAAAATCAAAACATCATGCAAAAGTTTCTACGAACTTTGACCTTGTTGGCAATGCTATGCGTGCCATGGGTCACGAGCGCACAGGAGACTGTGACGATTGGCGAGGGAACTGAAACCACGTATGTTACCCCATTCAACTCTTTGTGGGGCTACTCATTTGTGGAGCAGATCTACCTTGCCAGCGAAATCGGAACGGACGGCAACATCACCGCTGTCAGATTCTATCTCTCCTCGGGAACGCAGACCAACGACATCACGTTGTACATGAAAAACGTGACAAGGTCGACATTCTCATCCTCCACGGACTATGAGCCCGTATCCGCTTCGGACATCGTGTTCACCGGTTCAGTGACCTTCGCCTCAGGATGGGTGGAGATCCTGTTAGACCAACCCTTCGAGTATGATGGCTCCAGCAATCTGCTGGTCGCCATGCACGAGTACACCCCCGGCTATTCTACACTCTACTTCAACTACACAGCAGCGGCCGACCGCGTTATCACGTTCCACAGCGACAGCGCAAACCCCGACCCGTACAACCTGGGTTCCTACAGCGGCAACGGTTATACGAGCCCCAACCGCGCCAACATCCAGCTTGACATTGAACCCGCCGGCGAAGTCAGCTGCTATCCTGTGAAGAACCTCGCCATTGTTGACTCTCTGACCACCACAGAAAGTCTTACCCTCACCTGGATTGACACCAACAACACCGGTGCCACCTACATTGTCTACACCATCGCCGGCACCGACACCACCGAGGTGGATGCCGCCAATATCAACATTACCGGCACAACAGCCGTCATCACCGGCCTCAACGCCAACACCCACTACACTTTCGGCGTGAAAGCTGATTGCGGTAACGGCGACGTTACTGCGATGCGCACCGTCATAGGCCGCACCGCCTGCGGCGCCATCACCGAATTCCCCTGGACAGAAGACTTTGAGACCTATGCTTCCGGCATTTCCGCCATCCCCTGCTGGGTGAACGAGCACATCGAGGGCGGGGGCTCACAGCTTTTCAAAATCTACACCTCAAGCACTGGCGGCAACAGCACCCACATGCTGCAACTGCCCGACCAAACCGGTGGCACACTGACCAAACTGGTCCTGCCGTACATGCTTCTTCCCGAGGATTCCAACTATATGTTCACCCTCGATATATATCGTAGCAACAGTACATATAATTCCAATTCACCTCTGGAGGGCATCAGAATCTACGTCAGCACTGACGGCAATCTTGATGGTGCCACTGAGCTTGGTTTCATTTCGCGCCAATATAACTCCGCAAGTGAATTAGCTCCTGCCGAGGAAACTGCCAATGCATGGTACAGCTATGAAATTCCCCTGGGAATCCATGGCAACTGCTACATCATTCTGCGCGGCGAAAGCCAGTACTGCACATCCACCTACATGGACAACTTCTCCGTGAAGGCCATGCGCAACTGCCAGAAGCCGACCAACCTTGCCGTTAGCAATGTCGCTGGTCACACCGCCGAACTCAACTGGAGCGGCGAGGCTGACAGCTACGTTGTAGAATACCGCAAAACCAACGGTACGGAATGGTTCACGGCCGAAGCCGACGACACCACGTTCACCCTCACCGAGCTCCGTCCCACCACGGGCTACACGGTACAAATCGTAGCCGTCTGCGGCGAGGAATACAGCTATCCCTCACGCACGGCAACCTTCACCACCGCGGTAGCCTGCCCGGCTCCCACCAGCCTGAAAGTCACAGCCCTTGCCACGGAGGCCACCGTCACCTGGCACGACCCCGCGGCTGCAGCCTGGGAGCTCAAACTCATAACCCCCAACCAAAACCCCAGTCCTGAGGACACTGTCATCTTTGAAGAAATCTCCGACACCACCTTCTTCCTTGAAGGCCTAGAGCCTGAGACGCAGTACAAAGTGTGCGTACGCACCGTCTGCGGCGGCGACGACGGCGAGAGCGTATGGTCGTCAGAGAAGTCCTTCACCACTCCTGCCACCTGCCAGCCTCCCATCGACCTGCGCTATGTCGGCACCATGGGCGACGGCACCGTGGCCACCATCACCTGGGTGGACACCCTCGCCAGCCAGTGGGAGATAGTCCTGATGAATGTCACCGACACACTCGACACCGACGGTGAGCACAGCTACTTCTTCGACGGCCTCACCGAGGAACAGTCGTACACCGTCAAGGTGCGTGCCATCTGCGGCGAGGGCGAGAATGACATAAGCCAGTGGGCCACACTGACCTTCGCCCCCTCGGCCAAGACCGTCATCGGCACGGCCGCGGGCACCAACGCAAGCTTACCCACACACTCGAACTGGAGATACAGCCTAACGCAGCAGATATACACTGCCACAGAACTCAACGAAGCCGGTATGATTTCGGCAGTCGACTTCAGAAACGCTGGATCTGCCAAGACCCGTAACATCAATGTCTACGTGGTGAACACCGACAAGAACAGCTTTGCCAACGACGGAGACTGGATTGAAGCATCGGAAGCCGACAAGGTGTTCGGCGGCAGCGTGACCTTCACCGCCAACGCCTGGACGACCATCGAGTTCGACAATCCGTTCTACTACTTAGGCGAGAGCAACATTGCCATTATTGTTGAAGACATAACTGGCAGCTACAGCAGTGGCCTTTCGTGCAACACCTTCACTACCACCGGTGTCAACCAGGCCATCTATAGCTACAACGACAACAGCCCCTACAGCGTCACCGCACCGGTCAAAATATCAAACGGCGGCGTGACAACCAGCAAGAACTTCATACGCCTGCTGAAGACCGAGATGCCCTCCTGCTTCCCCGTCAGAGGCCTGACCACCACCGAGGTGAATGCCTATGAGGCCACCGTCAGCTGGGACGCCACCGAGGCCGGTCTCTACATGGTGGAATACAAGGGAGCCACCGATGAAGAATGGGAACCGGTCATGAATGAGCCGACCAATGAAACCTTCGCCAACATTTTCGACCTTGACCCCCAGACCACATATCAGGTGCGCGTGAAAGCCATCTGCGGCGACGAAGATGAGAGCGACTGGAGCAGTGTGCTGGAATTCACCACTCCTCCCGCCTGCTTGGTACCCACCGACCTGAGAGCAGAAAAAGACGAGGAAGACTTCTCCTTTGTCACCATGAAATGGGACGGCAATGTCGCAAGCGCCTGGGAGTACCGCTACTGGGGCTCCTGGGAGGACACTCTTGCCGCCGAATCTGATATAGTATACGACAGCATCCTCGAAATCGAGGGACTTGAGCCCGACAGCATCTACTACGTGCAGGTGCGTACCGACTGCGAGGATCAGGGATTCAGTGACTGGACTCCTGTCTACGTCCTCCACACCGACGTGGCCTGCCACGAAGTCTACAACGTCAACGTGATCCTCACTCCCGGCAACGGCAGCGTTGCCACCGTAACATGGGGCGACAGCCTCGGCTACCAATGGGATATTGAGCTGAAGCACGGCGAAGAGGAGAGCGAATACTACTCTACCAACGATGAGAACCCTGACTCCTCCTACGCATTCGACAACCTCGAAGCAGAGACGGCCTACAGCGTCCGCGTGCGCAGCAACTGCGAAGATTATGTGAGCCGCTGGAGCGAGTGGGTGACCTTCGTCCCGACCAACGCCTACAGCATCACCATCAACGACGGCACCACCACCAACAGTTATGTGCCTATATACGGCTTCTATGTCGACAACCATATCAAGAGTCAGTTTATCATCCCCGCTGAAAGCCTGACGGATGTTCAGTTCGGCAACATCACCGAGCTGACCTTCTACTCCAGCAACGATAATAAACCCTGGAACGGAGCCTCCTTCGAGGTCTACATGACCGAGACCGAAGCCACCACCGTGTCGTCGCTCTCCGATGTAGAAACTATGACTCAGGTTTATACTGGCCACCTCAGTATCGAAAACTACGAGATGGTTGTCACGATGGACCAGCCCTTCAACTATATGGGCGGCAACCTGATGATTGCCTTCGAGCAGCCCACCAGTGGTTCATACTCAAGCTGCTCTTGGTTCGGCGTGACCGCCACCGGCGCCTCTATGGGCGGCTACGGCACCAGCGTGAACCAGCAGAACTTCCTGCCCAAGATGACCATCGCCTACACTCCCGGCGAGGCTCCTGAGTGCGAACTGCCCACCAACCTCGAATTCTCCGATCTCACTGGCCACGAGGTCAACCTCTCGTGGGAAGGCGATGTCGACAACACCTTCATCATGTATAAGAAGGCCACCGCCAGCGACTGGACAGAAGTGGCAGTTGACGACATGCCCTTCACCCTTGAAGGCCTCGACCAGAACACCACCTATAACGCTCGCGTGAAACTTATCTGCAACGAGGTGGACGAATACTTCAGCAATACCGTCACCTTCACCACGGAGATGACCTGCGTGGATCCCACCGGTACCATTGAAGTCACCCTCACCGAGGGCGACGGCAGCGTAGCCACCGTTGCTTGGAACATCACTAACGCTGAAACGGCCGGAGCGCCCCTGCAGCTTGTCCTGCTCCTCGGCGAAGTAATTGTCGAAAGTTCCGAGGTAGAAGCCACTGGCACCCACCTCTTCGAGGGACTCACTCCCGAGCAGTACTACACCGTTGGTGTGCGCTACATCTGCGATGCCGACAATAACGACTACAGCGGATACAAGGATGCAACCTTCCGTCCCACCAACTCGATTCCCTACACTGTGAACGACGGCACCAATACCAATGGCGTCGTGCCTATTTACGGCTACTGGTGCGACAACAGCACAAAGAGCCAGTTCATTATTCCGGCTACCTCCTTGGAAGAGGTTCAGTATGGCACCATCTACAAGCTTATCTTCTACGCCAGCAACGCCAACGTAAACTGGGGTAACGCCAGCTTCAAGGTCTACATGTCCGAGACCGACGAGACCACCGTATCGAGCTTTAACATCGACGGCATGAATCAGGTGTACAGCGGCAGCCTCAGCATTGCAGGCAACCAGATGGCTGTTGAATTTGACACTCCGTTCGAGTACAACGACGGCAACCTGATGATAGCTTTCAACCAGACTGCCTCTGGCAGTTATGTCACCTGCAGCTGGTACGGCGTGACCGCCACCGGCGCCTCTATCGGCGGCTATGGCACCAGCATAAACCAGCAGAACTTCCTGCCCAAGACCACCTTCATCTATGTCCCCGGCGAGCCTCCCACCTGCCCGAAGCCGAAAGACCTCGCGGCCGAGACTATTGGCAAACACTCCGCCACGCTGAGCTGGACCGAGAAGGGCGAAGCCGAAATGTGGCAGATCCGTGTCAACGGCGACGACGAGTGGATTGTTGACGCCCCCGAGAACCCCTTCACCCTCGAAGGCCTCGAGATCGAGACCGAATACACCGTTGAGGTGCGCGCCTACTGCGACGAAGAGGATCAGAGCGAATGGAGCAATGCCATCAGCTTCACCACCGACATCGCCTGCCCGGCCGTCACCAACGTCGAGGTTATCCCCGGCCCCACTGTGGCTATCTTCAACTGGAGCGATGCCAGCAGCGAGGAAGGTACCCTCTACAATATATATATGATGGAGGATGGCCTGCCCACAATTGCTGCCGAGGGTCTGACCCTTGCCGCCCTGCCCTACACTGTTGAAGGCCTTGAGCCCGAGACCCCGTACGTCTTTGGTGTACAGGCTGTCTGCACTGAAGGCGAAGCCGACACCGTCTTCGTCGAATTCACCACTGATGTCAACTGCCCGACTCCTTACGGCCTGACTGCTGACGAGGAGAGCATCACCGCCAGCGAGGCCACCATCGAGTGGACTGGCTTCAGCGAAGGCTACAATGTTCGTTACCGTCCTGCCGCACCTAGCGGCGAAGGCATCAACGAGAGCTTCGAGAACGGCATGGGAGACTGGACCACTATAGACGCCGACGGCGACGGCTATGACTGGGTGCTTGGTTCTGCATGCGGCGGTATCTATCTCGCTGATGGTGGTTCCCTCACAAATGGACATACCGGCTCCGACATGATAGTCTCCGGATCCTACTCCAATGCAACTAATTCAGCCCTGACTCCCGACAACTACCTTATCTCCCCGATGGTGAACCTCGGCGGCAGCATCAGCTTCTGGGCCCAGGCACAGGATTCCAGCTATGCCGCTGAGCACCTTGGCGTTGCCGTGTCGACCACGAGCAATACCGATGCCACCGCATTCACCACCATCCAGGAATGGACGATGAGCGCCACCGGTGCTACTCCCGGTGCCAAAGACCAGGGCACATGGGTGCAGCTCACCGCTGACCTGAGCGACTATGCCGGTCAGACCGGTTATGTAGCCATCCGCCACTTCAACTGCACCGACATGTTCATCCTGAACATCGACGACATCACCATTGTTGAGCCCAACACCGAAGCTCCCGAGGAGCCTTGGATTCCTGCCACTGCCGAGACTACCAATATCACTCTCAGCGGCCTGAACAGCGCCACCACCTATGAGGTGCAGGTGCAGGCCTCTTGCGACGAGGAGAACTGGAGTGAGACCTTGCACTTCACCACCATCCCCTCTTGCTTGGCTCTTGAAGAGCTTGAGGTTGTCGAAGAGATGACCACCAGCAGCAGCGTCACGCTGAGCTGGGTGAACCCCAACGAGGGTGAGGGCACTATCGTTGTCACCGACCAAGATGGCAATGTGCTCACCACCACTGAGACCGAGACCGGCTGCACCATCACCGGCCTTGAAGCCAACACCGCCTACACATTCCACGTGAGGCTCTTCTGCTCCGACGAAGACTCGTCCGCCGCAGTAAGCGTCCGCACCAGAACCAGCTGCGCTCCCATCAGCGAGCTTCCGTATGTTGAGAACTTTGGTGGTGACGGCATCAACTGCTGGAGCCTTACTAACATTTTCCAAATCAGCGGCTATGGTATCGACGGTTCCGCTTGCATCTACGCCAATCCCGGCGACAGCATGTATGCCATCCTGCCCGTCATGGAGGCCAACATCAGTGACCTTGCCCTTAGCTTCTCCACTGCCAACTACAACATCAACTACAACGCAGGTATCCTCTATGTTGGTTATGTCAATGCCGACGGCGACACCGCATCGTTCGTGGCCGTTGACAGCGTCGTCATGGCCGACTACGATACCTACAACGATTACATGGAGACCCCGACATTCCTCTTCACCGGTGCCCCCGAAGGCAGCCGCATGGCTATCCGGAGCATCGGTAACGGTGCCAGCTTCATCGACAGCGTCATTGTCATAGAGAAGCCCGCCTGTATGGCTCCCTACGCCCTCACCTACGACAATGTGGAGAACCACAGCGTCGAGCTGAGCTGGATTGAGCAGGGCGAAGCCACCGCTTGGCAGATTATGGTCAACGGCGACGAGGAGTTCATCGTTGACGCCACCACGAATCCCTTCGTACTCACCGGTCTTGCCGCCGACAGCACCCAGTTCGTGCAGGTGCGTGCCAACTGCGGCGCAGAGGACGGCGTGAGCGAATGGAGCGGTGCTGTCTACTTCACCACTCTGATAGCCTGCCCGGCCCCGACAATTGCCACCATCACTCCTGGTGTTGACAATGCCATCGTGGAATGGTCTGCTATCGGCGAAGGTGTCACCTACACCATCTACAGCTACAGTGAAGACGGCGAGCCCGAGGTATTAGAAACTGGCATTACCGCCACGACATATACCTTCACCGGCCTTGACGCCCAGACCACCTACACCTACGGTATTTCCGCCGACTGCTCCATCAGCAATGACGGTGTATCTCTCATCAACGAATTCAACTTCACCACCCTGTGCAGTGTCATCGAACTGCCGTATGTCAACGACGACTTCGAGGACTTCAGCTGCTGGACCAAACAGGGTAACGGCACTTGGCAGGTCGGCGTTGGTGACTACGCCGCCGCCACCGGTAGCTACAGTGGTGATGCCAACCTCCTTATCAAGCATGGCACCACCAACACTGTCACCAAGATCATCACGCCCGTCATCAACGGTGGCGAGTACGGTGTCAACCTCCAGTTCGCCCACATCCAGCGTTCATGGGCCGGTGACTATGACTACCTGAAGGTTTACTATCGCTCTTCGGCCGACGGTGCCTGGCAGAACGTTGCCCAGTACACCTCTGCCGTCGCATCGTGGACTCTCGAGAGCATCGACATTGAGGATAATGTCTACCAGATTGCCTTCGAGCACACTGATAAATATGGTTACGGCCTCGGTATTGACAGTGTGGCCATCACGGCTCTCGAGGCTCCTGAGACCCACACCGTCACTGTCACCGCTATGCCGGCCGACGGTGGTACCGTCAACGGTATTGATGGCGAGCCCGTCGTATCGCCCATGACGATTGCCGACGGCGAGCCCCTGACTCTCTCCGCCACCGCTGCTGAAGGCTATGAGTTCTTCGAGTGGCAGATTGGCAACGAGGTCATCACCGACAACCCGCTCAACATCGAGGCAGTGACCGCTGATATGGACATCGTGGCCGTATTCACCGAGACTCCTCTTGAGAACTACTACACTGTGACCGTCACCTACGACGCCGTCATGGGTACCATTATCGGTATTCCCGATGAGGCTGTCGAGGAAGGCACCTCTGTGACACTCATGGCTTCTCCCGCCACCTGCTACAACTTCGTGGATTGGAAGGTGAACGGCCAGACCGTCAGCGAAGAAGCCAACTACACCTTCACCGTGAATGAGGATGTGAACCTCGAGGCTACCTTCGTGGCCGTCGAGAACTACGCCGAGCCCATCGATATTACCGCTTGCGATAGTTACGAATGGAACGGTGAGATCTACACCACCTCTGACACCTACACCGCCGAAACCGTCAACGTCGAAGGCTGTGTCCTGATTGAAACCCTGAACCTCACCATCAACTACAGCAACACTGGTGTTGACGTGCAGACCGCCTGCGACGAGTTCGAGTGGATCGACGGCAACGTCTACACCGAGAGCAACAACGAGGCTCAGTACACTCTGACCAACGCCGCCGGTTGCGACAGCGTGGTTACCCTGAACCTGACTGTCAACTACAGCAACAGTGAGAATGTCGTTGAGACCATCAACGAGAACGATCTGCCTTACACCTTCATGAACAACGATTATGTAGCTCCTGTTGTGAGCGAGGCTATCGAGGCTGGTCTCAATGTTGATGGCTGCGACAGCACTGTCATCTTCACTCTGATTGTCAACATGAATGGTCAGATCAACGACTTCCGCACCATCTGCGACAATGAGCTGCCTTACACCTGGAATGACGTCGAGTTTACCGAGGCTGGTATGCAGTCTGTAACACTCGAAGACATCTATGGTGCCGACAGCGTTGTCAACATGTACCTGACTGTCAACTACGGCACTCATACCACCGAGACCGTCGTTGCCTGCAACGAGTACATCTGGCGCGGTGAGACGTATACCGAAAGCGACACTTATGTATATGATTACACTAATGTCGACGGTTGCGCCAGCGACTCTACTCTGAACCTGACCATCAAGAACAGCACCATTGGTGTTGACGTGCAGACCGCCTGCGATACTTACACTTGGATCGACGGTATCGAGTACACCGCCAGCAACAACGAGGCCACCTTCACTATGGAGAACGCCGCCGGTTGCGACAGCGTGATTACTCTGAACCTGACCATCAACAACAGCAACACTGGCGTTGATGTGCAGACCGCTTGCGACAGCTACACTTGGATCAACGGTGAGACCTACACTGCCAGCAACAACGAGGCTACCTTCACTCTGACCAACGCCGCCGGTTGCGACAGCGTTGTCACCCTGAACCTGACCATCAACAATTCTGTCAGCGAGACACTCGACATCACCGCCATGGATAGCTATACCTTCAATGGTATTGTCTTCACCGAGGATACTACCTATGTCTACACTGGTACCACAGTCAACGGCTGCGATAGCATTGTGACCCTCCACCTGACCATCACCCATAACACCGACATTGTTGTGATCCTCACAGTCAATGACGCCACCATGGGTACCACCAACCCGGTGGCCGGCACCTATGTATTCTCCGCTGGTGACGTGGTCACTGCCACTGCCACCGCCAACGAAGGCTACGAGTTCGTCGGCTGGGTTGCGAGCATGGGCATAATCAGTGACACTGTGTCGCGCGAAGCTACCGTGACCTACGAGTTGCTTCCCATGATGCAGGGTATGACCATCAACGTAGAGGCCGTCTTCCAGGCCGCACAGGTCCCGCCGACCACCTACACTGTGACCGTCAACTACGACGCCACCATGGGTACTGTGACCAGCGTACCTGAGACTCTCACCGGTCTTGCTGCTGGCACCGAGGTAACCCTCACCGCCACCGCTCTCGAAGGCTATGAGTTCACCAACTGGACCGATGCCACTGGCACCGCTCTGAATGCTACCAACCCATACACCTTCACCGTGACCGAGAACGTGACCATCAACGCCAACTTCCAGGCTGTGGTTGTCCCGCCGACCTACTACACTGTCAACATCAGCGTTAACCCCGCTGAGGCTGGTATCGTGAACGGTATGCCCGACAGCAACGCTGTTGTGGCTGGCACCGAGCTCCACCTGACCGCCGTACCCGCCAACAACGGCTACGTGTTCGTCAACTGGACTGTCAACAACACGACTGTCGAGGGTGCTACCTTAGACACCGTCGTCAACGCTGACATGACCATCGTTGCCAACTTCGAGGCCACTGTCCCGCAGACCTACTACACCGTCAACATCAGCGTGAACCCCGCCGAGGCCGGTATCGTGAACGGCGTGCCCAGCAGCAGCTCTGTTGTGGCTGGCACCGAGCTCCACCTCACCGCCATACCCGCCAACAACGGCTATGTGTTCGTCAACTGGACTGTCAACAACACGACTGTCGAGGGTGCTACCTTAGACACCGTTGTCAACGCTGACATGACCATCGTCGCCAACTTCGAGAATTCGATTGTCCCGCCGACCTACTACACTGTGAACGTCAACTACGACGCCACCATGGGTACTGTGGAAGGCATCCCGACCACTCAGACTGTTGCGGAAGGCACTCAGCTGACCCTCACCGCCACCGCTCTCGAGGGCTACGAGTTCGTCAACTGGACTGTCAACGGCCAGACTGTTGAAGGTGCTACCTACACCACCACTGTGAACGCTGACCTGACCATCATCGCCAACTTCCAGGCTGTGGTTGTCCCGCCGACCTACTACACTGTGACCGTCAACTACGACGAGACCATGGGTACTGTGGAAGGCATCCCGACCGAAGCTGTTGAAGCTGGCAGCGACGTCACCCTGACTGCTACCGCCAAGACCAACTACCGCTTCGTCGGCTGGTTGATTGGCGAGGACACTGTGAGCCACGAGGCCACCTACACCATCGAGGATATCCAGAGCGATGTGACCATCAGCGCCGTCTTCGTCTCCACCATCGGTATCAACGATGTTGACATGAGCAACGTGAGCATCTACAGTGCCAACAGCACCATCTACGTGAAGGGTGCCGAAGGCCAGACCATCCACATCTACGACCTCAACGGCCGCACCGTCGTCACCAAGACCAACGCCGCCGAGACCATGGCAATACCCATGGACGAGACCGGTGTCTACCTGGTGCGCGTCGGCAACGCCGCCGCCAAACGCGTCATGTTGATGCGCTAAGCGATAGAGTAACACTCATTGCCGGAAGGGGCCCCGAAATCGGGGCCCCTTCCTTTTTAGGAGACAGGAGGTAAGGAGATAAGGAGGTAAGACAGATGCCGGGGATTGGGGCGTGGAGGGGGAGTCGGACCGACGTCGGTCCGCCCCCCCTCCGACTCCCCTCCGACAAAAACCGTAGAACAACCGTAGAACAGTCGGAGCGGAGTCGGAGAGGGTACGGAGAGGATACGGAGTGGCTGGGGGCTGTCTTATCTCCCGCCTGCGGCGTGATCCAGAAATCCAGTAATCCAGAAATCCAGTGATCCGGAAATCCATAAATATCACACACAATATATTTGTTGTTTTATCGTTATATACGGACAATATTTTTTAAACTCTATATATATCATGACACAAGAACAACTGAAGTTCAACCCCAACCCGCTGGTGACTTTCCTGCAGAAACCGCAGGCCGAGTTCACCAAACAAGATATCCTCAAGGTCATCGAGGAATTCCAGATAGAGATGATCAACTTCCGCTACATGGCCGACGACGGGCGCCTGCACACGCTCAATTTCGTCATCCAGAGCCTGGAGCACGCCGACGAGGTGCTGACCAGCGGCGAGCGCGTGGACGGCAGCTCGCTGTTCCCCTACATCGAGGCCGGCAACTCGGACCTCTACGTCATCCCGCGCTTCCGCACGGCATTCCTCGACCCCTTCACCGACGTGCCCACGCTCGACCTGCTGTGCTCGTTCTACACCAAGGACGGCGAGCCCTTCGCCATGGCACCGGAATACACGCTGCAGAAAGCCGGACGCGCCTTCCGCGAGGCCACAGGCGGCATGGAGTTCGAGGTGATGGGAGAGTTGGAATACTACGCCATAGCCCCCAAGGACGACCAGTATATGCCGGAAGACCAGCACGGCTACCACGTGAGCATGCCCTTCTGCAAGTTCGAGGAGTTCCGCACCGAGGCCATGCGCATCATCGCTGCCGCCGGTGGCGAGATAAAGTACGGCCACAGCGAGGTGGGCAACTTCACCCACGGCGACCTGATGTACGAGCAGAACGAGATTGAGTTCCTGCCGACGCAGCTCGAACGCGCCGCCGACCAGCTGGTGATAGCCAAATGGATGATGCGCGAGCTGGGCTACAAGTACGGCATCACCGTCACCTTCGCCCCCAAGATCACCGTCGGCAAGGCCGGCAGCGGCATGCACGTGCACACCCGCGTCAGCAAAGACGGCAAGAACATGTACGTGGGCGAGAACGGCCTGAGCGAGACGGCCATGAAGACCATGGCGGGAATCCTCTCCCTCGCCGGTTCCCTCACGGCCTTCGGCAACACCAACCCCACAAGCTACTTCCGTCTGGTGCCGCACCAAGAGGCCCCCACGAACATCTGCTGGGGCGACCGCAACCGCAGCGCCATGGTGCGTGTGCCGCTGGGCTGGAGCAAGTCGGCAGGCAACATGATGGCCCATGCCAACCCGCTGGAGGCGAAAGACAAGGTGGACTTCAGCCGCAAACAGACCATCGAGCTGCGCACGCCCGACGGCTCGGCCAACGTGTACCTGCTGCTCGCCGGCATGGCAGTGGCGGCACGTCACGGCTTCGAGATGCAGGACGCCGTGCAGTATGCCAAGGACCGCTACGTGAGCGTCAACATATTCGAGCACGAGGATGTGCTGGCCAAGCTGGACGTGCTGCCCGACAGTTGCGCCGCCAGCGCCGACCTGCTGGAGAAAGACCGTGCGGTGTATGAGCAGGACGGCATCTTCGCCCCGCAGCTCATCGACGGCATACTCAAAGAGCTGCGCTCCTTCAACGACCGTACACTACGCGCCGAGATTGGCAAGGACTCGCAGAAGACCCTCGAGCTCGTCGAGAGCTTCATACATTGCGGATGATTATATCTCCCCGCTTCGCGGAAATCCATAGATCCCAAAGGCTGGATTTATAGATTACGCCGCAGGCGGGAAAGAGAAGCACGAGATGAATAGAGTGGCACTACTCATAGGCGGCAATCAGGGCGACAGGAGTGCCTTGATAGCCCAGGCGACCGAACTGATACGGCAACGTATCGGTCCGGTCGTTGCCTTCTCCAAGGTGTATGAGACAGAGCCGTGGGGCGAGTTCGACACCCCGCAGCAAGACTTCCTCAACCGTGGACTGCTGGTGGAGACCACGTTGAACGCCCACGAAGTGCTGCACGAAGCCCTCGCCATAGAGGCCGAGATGGGGAGGGTGCGCAAAGAGGGCAGCAAACTGTACAGCAGCCGACCGATGGACATAGACCTCATCTTCTACAACGACGAGGTCATCGAGAGCCCCGACCTGACCATCCCCCACCCACGCATGCACCTGCGCCGGTTCGTGCTGGAGCCCCTGGCGGAGATCATGCCGGACTACAGGCATCCAGTGCTGGGGCTGACGGTAGAGGAGATGTTGGAGAGGGTATAGAAGAGATAGATGGGATAGATGGGATAGATGGGATAGATGGGATAGATATGATAGATATTGTTATAAAGAAAGGGATTATCGGGGTTATGCTGCTGTTGCTGCTGCCGGTGGTGGCGGCTGGGCAGAGGTACACCATCAGCGGGACCGTGAGCGACGCCAAGAGCGGTGAGACACTCATCGGGGCCACCGTGGTAGACCAGAACAGCGGCAAGGGCACCGTGACCAACCCCTACGGACGCTTCTCGCTGACGCTGCCTCGCGGCGAAGTGGAACTCAAGGTGCAGTACGTGGGCTACGAGCCCCAGTACTTTGCCTTCACGCACGACCGCAACCGGCAGCTCAACGTGCGCCTGGTGCCGAGCCTGCAGCTCGACGAGGTGACCATCACCGCCGAACGCGTGGGCGACAGCCGCTCGTCGCAGATGAGCGCCACGGAGATGACCGTGGAGAAAATCAAGTCGGTGCCCGTGATGTTCGGCGAGGCCGACATCATCAAGGCGCTGCAGCTGATGCCCGGCGTGCAGAGCGGCAGCGAGGGCAACAGCGGCATGTATGTGCGTGGCGGCGGTCCGGACGAGAACCTCTTCCTGCTCGACGGCGTGCCGCTGTACAACGTGAGCCACCTCGGCGGTTTCTTTTCGGCCTTCAACACCGACGCCATCAAGAACGTCACCCTCTACAAAGGCTCCTTCCCCGCCCGCTTCGGCGGCAGACTGAGCTCGGTGGTGGACATCACGCAGAACAACGGCAACGACCAGGAGCTGCACGGCAACGCCTCGATAGGCCTTATCTCTGCCAAGATAAACCTCGAGGGGCCTATCGTCAAGGAGAAGACCACCTTCTGCTTTTCGGCGCGCCGCACCTACGCCGAGCTCATCATGATACCCACCATCATGGCCATCAACAACGCCACCAAGGAAAGCTCCGGCAGCACCGAGGCCGACAACGCCAAGATAGACGCCGGATACTACTTCTACGACCTAAACGCCAAGGTGACGCACAAGTTCAGCGACCGCTCGCGCCTCTACGGCAGCTTCTACTGGGGCAAGGACAAGGTGCACGGCAAGATAAACACCGTCACCTCGCTCAACGAAGACATGCGCATGGGAATGGGGAACCAGTGGGGCAACCTGGTGGGTGCGATACGCTGGAACTACGAGCTCACCCCCAAGACCTTCCTCAACGCACAGCTGTCATACACACAGTATAACAACAACATCATAGGCAGCATCGAGAAGAGTGCCGTAAGCGAAGGCGGCAGCCCATCGACCATCACAGGCGACTACCGCTCGGGCATACAAGACCTCACGGCCAGGCTCGACTTCGACTACTCGCCGCATCCGTCGCACGCCATCAAGTACGGTGCCTCGCTGACACGCCACTGGTTCAGCCCCGAGGTGGCCAACGCCAGCGTCGACTACTACGACTCGATACAGATGAACGGAGCCTTCAGGATGGACAGCAGCATAGCCAGCGCCAAGGTGATGGCCAACGAGATGGTGGCCTATGTGGAGGATGACTGGGCGGTGAGCGACGTCGTGAAGCTCAACATAGGCCTTCATGCCAGCGGCTTCCAGGTCGACGACGTCTTCTACCCGTCGCTGCAGCCGCGCGTCAGCGGCCGCGTAATGCTGGCCGAAGGCTTCTCCATCAAGGCAGGCTACGCCTGGATGAAACAATATGTGCACCTGCTCTCCACCACGGGCATCAGCATGCCCACAGACCTGTGGGTGCCCGTCACCGCCAAGGTGAAGCCCATGGAGAGCCACCAGGTGGCCGCGGGTGTGTTCTACAGCATTGGGGCCATAGCCGACTTCTCGTTAGAGGCCTACTACAAGAAGATGAACAACCTGATAGAGTACAAAGACGGCGCAACCTTCTTCGGCAGCAGCGAGGAGTGGGAAAACCTCGTGGTTGCCGGCGAAGGCTACAGCTACGGCATAGAGGTGATGGCGCAGCGCGACTTCGGCAAGCTCACAGGCTGGGTGGCCTATACCTGGAGCCGCACCATGCGCCACTTCGACCGCGAGGGGCAGAGGCTCAACGGCGGCAAAGAGTTCCCCGCAAAGTACGACAGGCGCCACGACCTGTCGATAGTGCTCAGCTACAAGATAAGCCCCACCATCGACGCCAGCGTCACGTGGGTCTTCTCGACCGGCAACACCGCAACACTGGCCACCAAGCGCTACCCCGTGGCCAGCGACGACCCCGACGACTACGACCGCAGCACACGACAGTACCCGCAAATCTCGTACATAGACGGGCGCAACAACTACCGCCTGCCCAACTACCACAGGCTTGACCTCGGCGTCAACTTCCACCGCCAGTTCAAGCCCTGGGGCCGCATCGCCGCGCCGCACCGCACCATCAGCGTGAGCATCTACAACGTCTACAACCGCCAGAACCCCTACATGATATACCGCAGCGCCGACTACACCTACCACGGCTACCCCACGGCCCTCGTGCAGCTGTCGCTCTTCCCCATCATACCGTCGGCTGCGTATACGTTGTATTTTTAGTAGTAAGAAGATAAGAAGATAAGGAGATAAGACAAATGAAACATACGACATACACCATCATCATGATAGCTGCGGCGCTGCTGCTCGGCGGGTGCGAGAAGGTGCTTGACATCGACGACAGCGACGGCAACGGGCTGATGGTGCTCAACGGCGTGCCACAGGCAGGCAAGCGTGCTTTCCTCAACTTCAGCAGCACGGCCTTTTTCCTCGACACCGTAGCCACACACCCCGTAGCCGGTGCCACCGTCACTCTGTGGCGCAACGGCGTGCCCCTCTACCCCGACAGCGTGGGGCGCTGCAACTACTTCTTCCCCGACACGCTGCGCTCCGGCGACCAGCTGAGGGCCGTCATCAGCACCCCCAAGGGCGAGGTCACTGCCGAGACCTATGTGCCGCCAGTGCCCAAGGTGAAGCTCAACTTCCTCGTTGCCTGGGCCAGCCCGACATTCAACTTCATCACCGCCACACCGCAGCTCAGCGACAACGCCGGCTTCGCCGAATACTACCAGCTCACCGTCACCGTACGCGACAGCGGCATGCGCCACGAAGTGTACAGCCAACGCTACCGCACCATCGACACCGTAAGCCATACATACTTCATACTCAACGACAACAACGACATAACCTCCAACGACGTGTCGCCCAACCTGCCCCTCGGCGGCTACCTCTACTCAAGCCTCATGTTCACCGACCGCCAGATTGACGGCCGCACAGACTACCCCATCAACCTCTTCATACCCATCTACAAAGACACCAACGAGGTGGTCAACGACACACAGGACTTCAAGCACTGGTACACCATCACCTTGGAAAGCATCACGCCGGCCCGCATGAAATACCTCATCAGCGTCGCGCGTGCCAACAGCATTGGCTCCTACTTCGCCGAGCAGTCGCAGGCCTACAGCAACGTCACGGGAGCCGTGGGCATCTTTGCCGGCAGCGCCAAGTGGAGCCATACCTTCATGACCGACACCCTGATCCAATTCAACACCCCGGATATCCCCATACCTATGCCATCCAAGCTTCCACGTACCCGCCCCGTACCCGCTCCGTAGTCGCTCCGACTGTTCTACGGTTGTTTAACGGTTTTTTGTCGGAGAGGAGTCGGACCGGATACGGAGGGGGTGCAGAGAGGGGAAAAGACGAAAAAAAGAAAAATATTTTTGCCAGTTAAAAAAATGTTCGTATCTTTGCAATCCGATTTGTGGGGTAAAAAGAGTCCACAAACCGTTGGAAACAATTAAAAAACAAACAAATAAAAGAAAATGTACGCAATCGTAGAAATCGCAGGCAAGCAATTCAAGGTCGCCCAAGATCAGAAGATCTTCGTCAACCGCCTCCACAACGACGAGGGTAGCGAAGTCTCTTTTGACACCGTGATGCTTAAAGACAATGATGGCAAAATCGAGGTTGGCAAACCTTACATTGCAGGCGCAAACGTCAAGGCCACTGTCATCCGCCATCTCAAGGGCGATAAAGTTTTGGTGTTCAAGAAAATCCGTCGCAAAGGCTATCAGAAGATGAACGGTCACCGCGACTACTTGACCCAGATCAAGATTGACAGCATCAACTAATGTCTAACCGTTAAAAACAAGAAACAATATGGCACACAAAAAAGGTGTTGGTAGTTCCAGCAACGGTCGTGAATCCGAAAGCAAACGCTTAGGCGTTAAGATTTTTGGCGGTCAGAAATGCGTCGCCGGTAACATCATCGTCCGCCAGCGCGGCACCGCCCACAACCCCGGCCAGAACGTCGGCATGGGCAAGGACCACACGCTGTACGCCCTCATCGACGGCGTGGTGAAATTCCACAAAGGCCGCGAGGACCGCAGCTATGTCAGCGTTGTTCCCGCTGAATAAACAAGGGAAAAGTTTTTTTCATAATAGTCTAAAGTGCGACAGCCTCCACCCACAAGGGCGGAGGTTGTTGTTTTATGCCTCGTCGGCAAGCTGGACGCGGATACTCTCGCCGTGGATCTTCTCCAGCAAGGCACGTGTAAAGTCGGCGTCGAGGCCCAGGGCAGCAGCCTGCTCCATGCGGTCGGCCACCACGTCGGCCCAGCGTCCGGACTGGTATACAGGCATCTGGAGATCGCGTTTGATAAAGGAAATCTGGCGCGACATCTCCATGCGACGTGCAAGGAGCGACAGCAGCTCGTGGTCAATCTCGTCTATCTGGCGACGCAGAGGGATGAGCTGCTGGGAGGTAACCGGTGAGAGATGAGAGGCGACAGGTGAAAGTGAAGAGAGCAGGTCGGTGAAGGCAGCGGGGGTGAGCTGCTGCGGGGCGTCGGTGAGGGCTGACTCTGGGTCGGGATGCACCTCGACCATGAGGCCGTCATAGTCGAACTGTGCCGCCGTGTTTGCGAGCTGGGCAACCAGGTCGCGACGACCGCCGATGTGGCTGGGGTCACACAGAAGCGGTATCTCAGGCATCTCGCGCCGCAAGGTCATAGGCACTTCCCATAGCGGAGCGTTGCGATAGCCCTGATTGTGGTACATGGCGAAGCCGCGGTGGACAGCGCCGACACCCGCCACACCGGCCTGGAGAACACGCTCGATGGCCCCGAGCCACAAGCTTACGTCAGGGCTTGTGGGGTTCTTCACCATCACCGTCATGCCGCTGCCGGCGAGGGCTGAGCATAGTTCCTCCACCATGAAAGGGTTGCCGGAGGTGCGAGCCCCTATCCACACCGTGCCGATGCCGTAGCGGATGCATAGCTCCACATGCTTGGGCTTGGCCACTTCACAGCAATACTGCACGCCGAACTCCTGCGCCAGCTCCTGCATCCACTGCAGGGCGGGTTCGCCGAGCCCTTCAAAGCCTCCGGGACGGGTGCGCGGCTTCCACACACCTGCACGGATGAGTTTGACCTGCGGCATGGCGGCGAGTGCGGCTGTGACCTGCCGCAACTGCTCGCGGCTCTCGACGCTGCAAGGCCCTGCTATTACAGTCTTTATCATAATGCTGTCATTAAACAAGGTGCAAAGATACACAATATTTTCCAAATAGCAACGTTATTTTTGCATGAAGATAAAGATTCTGAAATTGAAAGACTGGCTGATACTGTCGCTGATGGGCCTTATGGGATTCTCGTCATGCCACAGTACCAAGGAGTTGACAGCCCCAGAGCCGGAGCCCAAGCCCACCCCCAAACCTCGAGAGGAGATAAGGCTGATGTATGGTGTGCCCACCATGGACTACCATATCAGCGGCCGAGTGAAAGACGCCAAAGGCAAACCTGTGGAAGGGGTGGCCATAAACATGCTGGAACGCGGCCTCAACGCCACTGCCGACACCATCTATGGCGACCAGGACAATATACGCCGCTATCTGAAGAAAAACGAGGTGAGGACCGACAGCCAAGGACGCTTCGTGGTGAATGCGCAAGACCTTCCGCGAGAGAGCGTGCGCGTGTTAGTCAGAGACACCGACGGCAAAGCCAACGGCGAGTATAAGAACCAGCTGCTTGAGGTGCCGGTAGACAATGTCGACAGGAGTAAAGCCAACGGAATGTACCAAGGCTCCTTCATCAAAGTGATGGAGATTGAGTTGGAAGAGCGGTAAAGGTTACAGGTTACGGATTACTGGTTACGTGGGTGAAGTGTTTGATTTCAGGCAACGTGTTGGATTAGAGCTGCAGCGTGGGCTGCGCAAGAACCGCGAGCGGCTACATCCGTTGCGTAGCCTCTTCTGGGAGTGCACGCTGCGCTGCAACATGCATTGCCGCCACTGCGGCAGCGACTGCAGAGTGCAGCCCGAGGTACCCGACATGCCGGCGGAGGACTTTCTGAAAGCCATAGACAGCCTGACGCCACATATTGACCCGCACAAGACATTCATCATCATCACCGGCGGCGAGGCACTGCTGCGCAACGACCTCGAGGTGGTGGGGCTTGAACTATACCGCAGAGGTTACCCCTGGGGGGTAGTCACCAACGGCTACCTGCTCGACGCACGGCGGCTGGAGAGCCTGATGGAGGCGGGAATGCACTCCATCACTGTGAGCCTCGACGGGCTGCAGGATGAGCACAACTGGCTGAGGCAGCACGACGGTTCGTTTGGCAAAGCCACCGAGGCCATACGCCTGTTGGCTGCACAGAACGAGGTACTATGGGACGTGGTGACATGTGTCAACCCGCACAACATAGGACAGCTGGCTGTGTTCAAGGACTACCTTGCAGGACTCGGTGTCCGCTCATGGCGCCTCTTCAGCATCTTCCCCATGGGCCGTGCAGCGCATGACCCTGACCTGCAGCTCACAGATAAGCAATACTGCGGATTATTGGACTTCATTATGGCATGCCGTGAGAACGACAGTCGCATTCATGTAAGCTATGCCTGCGAGGGCTTCCTGGGGGATTATGAGCATAAGGTGCGCGACCACTTCTTCTACTGCCGGAGCGGTGTGGAGGTTGCCTCGATACGTTGCAACGGTGCCATTAGCGGTTGCACATCGGTGCGCAGCAACATGGACCAAGGCAGCATATACACCGACGACCTGTGGAATGTGTGGCAGAACCGCTTCCAAAACATGCGCGACCGCTCATGGGCGCACAAAGGGCAATGCAAGAGCTGTAAAGTGTGGCGCTACTGTGAAGGCAACGGCCTGCACCTCTACGACGACAACGGCGAGCTGCTCACCTGCCACTACCACCGACTGACAGCCAATCAGCAATAAAGCACCATGGGAACACCATGGTTGCACTCAGGGAACACCATAGCGTTAGTATAGACTTGGTATAGACTTGGTATAGCGTTGATATTGACTTGCCGAATATGACAACCATTGTATTATATATTCTTCAAAGAAGAATATATTGCATTTTTGAGAGGGCGCAACAATAAAAACCAATTGAAGACGTTAATAAAGAAAAACAACAACAACTATGTTCAAGAAAGAAACCTATATCGCACGCCGCGAACAACTGCGCAAAGACGTAGGGCACGGCTTCATCATTATTCCGGGCAACCATGAGGCCCCCTGCAACTACAAAGACAACACCTATTGGTTCCGCCAGGACAGCACTTTCCTCTACTTCTTCGGGTTGCAGAGGGAAGATCTGGTTGGAGTGATTGACTGTGACAACGGCAAAGACTATATCTTCGCCGACGACTACGACATAGACGACATAATATGGACCGGCCCACTGCCCAGTGTAGCAGAGCTAGCCGCCAGCGTGGGCGTGGAGAACACCGCACCGCTGAAGAAGCTGCGCGAAATGATTTCCGCAATGAAGTCGCCCACCACGGGTTCGCCAATGCCGCTGTATTTGCCGCCGTACCGTGCCGACATACGTGCCGACCTTGGCGACTGGCTGGGCATGGGCAACTCGTCGGTTGACCGCCACGCGTCGCTAGAGCTGATACTGGCATGCGTCAAGCAGCGCAGCATCAAGAGCGCCGAAGAGATAGAAGAGATCGAGAAAGCCATAGCCACAGCCTACAACATGCATGTGGGAGCCATGAAGCTGGCTATGCCGGGCCGCTACGAGTACGAGCTGGCTGGCTTTATGGAAGGCGAGGCATGGAAAGGCAACGGTCCCGTGAGTTTCCCCATCATCATGACCGTGCACGGCGAGACCCTGCACAACCACGGCCACAACAACAAGCTGGAAGTGGGCCGCATGCTGGTTATGGACGCCGGATGCGAGACTCCGATGAACTACTGCTCCGACATCACTCGGTCGGTGCCGGTGGGAGGCAAGTTCGACGAGCGGCAGAAGACCATCTACGAGATAGTGCTCAACGCCAACCTTGAGGCTCAGCGTGTCACCCGTCCCGGCATCACCTACAAGGAGGTGCACCAAGCCGCCAGCCGCGTGCTTGCCGAAGGCTACAAGGGTCTCGGCATACTGAAAGGCTCGGTAGACGACATCGTGGCCAACGGCGCACACAGCCTGCTGATGCCCCACGGCCTGGGCCACATGATGGGTCTCGACGTGCACGACATGGAGAACTACGGCCAGATAAACGTGGGCTACGACGAGGAGACCCGCCCCAGCGAGCAGTTCGGCCTCGGCAGCCTGCGCTGCGGCCGCAAGCTGCAGCCCGGCTTCGTCATCACCGACGAGCCCGGATGCTACTTCATACCGGCGCTGATAGACAAATGGAACGCCGAAGGCACATGCAAGGACTTCGTGAACTTCGACGAGCTTGAAAAATGGAAAGACTTTGGCGGCATACGCATAGAAGACGACATACTTGTTACCGAGACCGGCTCACGCGTGCTTGGCAAGCCGATACCCAAGACCGTCAAAGAGATTGAAGAAACGATGGCATCATGACAGAAGTAGAGATAGTGCTTGTCAACACCGGCGAGCGCAAGATGGTGCCACAAGGCACAAAGGTGGCAGAACTAGCCGAGGAATACACCAAAGCCGTTATGGCCAAGGATGGCAAGGCGCCGTGGCCGATACTGGGCGCATTGGTCAACAACAAAGTTGAGCCGCTGCAGTACCGCATATACAACCCCAAGACGATACGCCTGCTCAACATCACCGACAGGCAGGGTTTCCGCCTTTACCGCAACTCGCTGCACTTCATGCTTTACAAAGCAGTGAGAGACTGTTATCCGGAGGCAGAGCTTCACATAGACCACTCGCTGCAGAACGGCTTTTACTGCCGTATCGAGGGCGAGAACCTGCCGAACCAGATGGAAGTGTGCAGCACCGTGCGCGAGCGCATGATAGCCATACAAGAGGCCGATATTCCCTTTGTATGCCGCACTATGCTGCTAAGCGATGCCATCGAGCTTGTCCGTAACGAACGTATACCAAAGACACTCTATCTTCTGGAGCACTTGAGGCAGCTGTATATTGAGATGAACTTCCTTGACGGCACCGTGCATAAGATAAGCGGCAAACTGGCGCCTTCGACAGGTTGCATACAGTGCTGGGACTTCAGGATCTTTGAGGAAGGCTACATGCTGCAGTGCGCCGACCCCGAACACCCCGACAAACTGTCGCTCTACTCCGACACACCGAAGCTCTTCTCCATCTTCCGCGAGCACCACCAATGGGTTGACTTGATGCACATGTCGACCATCGCCGACTACAACCGAATAGTCTACAATGGCGGTGGGCAGCAACTGATACTGCTTGCCGAAGCACTGCATGAGAAGAAATACGCCGAAATAGCCGACCAAGTACGCCAAAGCGGCGCACGCATGGTGTTGCTTGCTGGGCCCTCCAGTTCCGGCAAAACCACATCGTGCCGCCGTTTGAGCGTACAACTGAGCGTGCTGGGCTACGACGTATGCCAGCTGTCGCTTGACGACTACTTTATGGAACGCGAACGCACTCCTAAGCTACCAAACGGTGAATATGACTTCGAGAGCATCGATGCCCTTGACATTCCGCTATTGAACGAACAACTGCTTGCTCTCTTCCGAGGCGAAGAGGTGAAGATACCAACCTTCGACTTTATCAAAGGCGAGCCATACTACAGCGGAAAAACCCTCAAATTAGGGCCCCGCAGCATCCTCGTAGTGGAAGGTATTCACGCCCTTAACCCAAAGCTTACTGCACAGATTGACGAGGCACTGATATTCAAGGTGTACGTCAGCGCATTGACACAACTCTCGATTGACGACCAGAACATCATACACGGCACCGACAACCGCCTGGTGCGCCGCATAGTGCGCGACAACAACTTCCGTGGATGGAATGCCTACGAGACAATCAGGCGCTGGCCTGAAGTTGTGCGTGGCGAGCGCAAGCACATCTTCCCCTATCAAGAGAACGCCAATGTGATGTTCAACAGTGCCCTGCTCTATGAACTTGGCGTCTTGAAACGCTACGCCGAGCCTCTGCTCAAGCAAGTACCGGAAGACTGTTCGGAATACTCCATTGCACGCCAGTTGCTGGACTTCTCGGAGCTTCTGCTGCCGGTGGACGACAAATTCATACCCTACAACAGCATCATGCGCGAGTTCCTTGGAGGGTCGGCATTTGCTTATTAAAGCTGCGGGTCAATCCCGTCAAGTATGATATGGGCGCGGAGGTAGAAACCTTCGCGCTCTTTCATTTGCGCCTCAATCTTGGCGCGCACTTCGGCGTGTGTCAACCCTTGCATTAGAGGCCTCGGATTGCGGCTGTTCAGGGCTCGTTGCAACAGACTGTCCACACTCATCTGCAGATATATGGCAGTGCCGTTAGCCAAGATGAAATCCATATTGCCGTTATGGCACGGGGTGCCGCCACCGGTGGCTATAACTACATTGTCGAGGGAGGCGGTATCGTGCAGCATCTGTGTTTCAAGCTTGCGGAACGCCGTCTCACCAAACTGCGCGAAGAATCGCGGCACAGTATAGTGATAGCGTTCCTCGAAAGCACGGTCGAGGTCAAGAAACTCCATACCACGCTCGGCAGCGAGATGCCTGCCGAAGGTGGTCTTGCCGCTGTACATATATCCTACAAGATAGTACTTCATGCCATCAACTCCTTTGCTGTCTGCAGGGCAGCGGGTGTCGGCGGATCGCTGCTGAGCATCACCGCCACCTCCGTTATGCGCTCATCGGCAGCCAATTCCTTGATGCGCGACACTGTACGACCGCCGTCGGTCTCCTTGTAGACCTTAAGATGCTGGCCCGCCTTGGCGGCAATCTGCGGCAGGTGCGTTATCGCCACCACCTGCATCCGCTTCGCCATGCGGCACATGATACGGCCCACTGCACCCGCGATGTCGCCCGATACGCCGGTGTCAATCTCATCGAATATTATCGTCGGCAGCAGCGTGCGCGACGTATGCATGCTCTTTATAGCCAACATCAGGCGCGAAAGCTCTCCGCCCGATGCCACTTTGGCCAAATCGCGCAGTTCGCCACCCTTGTTGGCGTTGAAGAGGAACGCAACCGCATCGTGACCCTGCGCGACATAGGTAGCCGTTGGCGTCAATTCGACACTGAAGCGAGCCTCCGGCATTCCCAGTTCGTGCAGAGTAGGCAGAATGCCCTTCGCTAAAGCCTCGCCTGCTTTGTGGCGCGCCTTGGTGAGCTTACCAGCAGTTTCCTGCACTACAGCAAAAGCCTTGTCCACACGTTCCATCAACTCCTCGATACGGCTGCCGAGGGTCGTGATAGCCTGCAGACGCGCGTCAAGCTCGTCGCGCAAAGCTATCAGTGACGCCACACCATCCACGCCGTGCTTCTTCTCCAAGCGGTATATCATGGCCAGACGGTCATCCACCTGCTGCTGCCGTTCGGGGCTGTAAGTCACCCCGTCGGCGGCTCCAATAAGGCTGCTGTTGACATCGTCAAGCTCAATGAGCGCCGAATCAAGGCGTGCCAGCAGTTCGGCGGCTTCCTTGTGGTAGTCCGCCACATGAGCCAAAGCGCTTTTAGCCTGCCTCAGCCGAGCCAGCACAGCCTGCTCGCCATCGTCGTCGAGCATGGCGGCTGCCGTCGACAGCCCTTCGCGCACAGCCTCGGCGTGCGCCAGCAGCTGCGACTCCTGCTCCAAATCCTGCTGTTCGTCGGGAGCCAGACGGGCATCGTTGAGTTCGTCGAACTGAAACTGCAGGTAATCCTGCTCCTTGCGGTTCTGCGCCTCCATGGTGGTCAACTCCTCGAGCTCATGTTTCAGCGACGCATATTCGCGGTAGGCCTCACGGTATGAAGCCAGTTCTTTGCCGCCCGCGATGCTGTCGAGCAGCGCCAGGCGGTAGCCGCTGTCGGCAAGCGTGAGAGTCTGGTGTTGCGAATGTATATCTATTATCCTTGCGCCAAGCTGCTTGAGGAACGGCAACTGCACCGGTGTGTCATTGACAAAAGCGCGGCTTTTGGCAGACGGCAATATCTCGCGACGCAGTATCAGGCGGTCGTCGTAGTCGACGTCAGCCTCGGCGAAAAGCCCCTCAAGCCCCAGTCCTGTAATATCGAAAGTCGCTTCCACCACGCACTTGCGCTCCTTCTCGGCCAGCACAGCTGTGTCGGCGCGCTGGCCGAGCAGCAGGCCGAGAGCTCCGAGCATGATGCTCTTGCCCGCGCCAGTCTCGCCGGTGATAGCCACAAAGCCCCCGTCGAACCGGATATCCGTCTGGCGAATGAGCGCATAGTTTTCAATATGTAAAGTCTGCAACATAGCTATTGTAGCATAGGCATTATGCGTCCGAGGGCAGCGACAAGAGCGTCGACCTCGGCACGGGTGTTATAGACGGCGAAGCTGGCACGGACTGTGCCGGGTATGCCGTAGCGGTCCATGACGGGCTGTGTGCAGTGGTGACCCGTCCGCACGGCGATGCCGAACTGGTCGAGCAACGTGCCCACATCGTAGGGATGGCTGTCGCCCGCAAGGAACGACAGCACGGAAGTCTTCTGCGGAGCGCTGCCGAAGAAACGTATGCCCGGCAACTCGGCGAGACTCTGCGTGGCATAGGCCAGCAAATCGGCCTCTTGGGTGGCGATATTTTCAATGCCAATGCCCTGCATAAACTCCATGGCCTTGCCAAGCCCTATGACATCGCCCACCGACGGAGTGCCGGCTTCAAACTTGAAAGGCAATTCGTTGTAGGTGGTGCGCCCGAATGTCACCTCGCTTATCATCTCTCCCCCACCCTGGTACGGCGGCATCTCGTTCAGCAATTCCTCGCGCCCGTACATCACGCCGACGCCCATCGGGCCATACATCTTGTGCCCTGAGAAGCAGTAAAAGTCGCAACCCAAAGCCTGCACATCGACTCTCATGTGCGACACCGCCTGTGCGCCGTCGACCAACACCGGAACGCCGTGGGCGTGGGCCATAGCGACAATTTCCTTTATAGGGTTGACGGTGCCAAGAGTGTTGGAAGCATGACAGACGGCGACCAGACGAGTCCGCGGCGTGAAAAGGCGCTCCATAGCCGCAAGGTCGAGCACCCCTTCGTCACTGAACGGGATGGGGCGCAGCGTAGCACCCGCCAGCTGCCACGGCACGATGTTGCTGTGATGCTCCATGCCGGAGACTATGACCTCGTCGTCGCCCTTGAAATAGCGCTTGGCAAACGATGACGCCACGAGGTTGATGCTCTCCGTAGTGCCGCGCGTGAAGACAATCTCGTAATGGTGGCGGGCGCCTATGAGCGCCTGCACCTGGCGGCGCACCTTCTCGTAGGCCTCCGTAGCCTCGGCGGCCAGGTGGTGGGCACCACGGTGGATATTGGCATTGCCGTGACGGTAGTATTCATCAAGCGCTTCAATCACAGCCGACGGCTTCTGCGTCGTGGCGGCGTTGTCGAGGTACACCAACGGATGCCCATGCACCTCGTTATTGAGTATAGGAAACTGATTGCGAATATCTTGTGTATACATTATCACTTATTATATTATCAAACCACTGATTTACAATCCCTTCTCCGCACTCTCTCCGTACCCCCTCCGTACCCGCTCCGTACTCCCTCCGACTGGAAGTCGGAGAAACATCGAACCTGCAACGGTCTTGTGACGTTCAGGCCTCGGAGGGGATACCGGGCAATCATTTCTTTCGGCGTTTAATCATATAGCGCACAACAAAGAACGCCACCACTGCAACAAACACGGCGATGATGATGACACTCAGCTGGCGGCTGTACTGCTCGATGACCGTCGGGTCGGCGGCCTGATAGGCAAGCCATCCAAGGAGGGCGAGCACGCAGTTCCATGCCAGCGCGCCAAGGGTGGTGAAGAAAGCAAACGACAGCATATTCATGCGGGCGAGACCTGCGGGGATGGATATTAGCTGACGGATGACCGGTATGAAGCGGCCCACGAGAGTGGACACCACACCATGGTCGTTAAAGTAGTGTTCAGCACGTTCCAATTTCTCCTCGGAGAGTTGCAGCATACGTCCCATACGGCCACGTGCGAAGGCATAGATGATAGGGCGTCCGAGCCACATGGAGAGCAGATAGTTTATTACTGCCCCCAACAAGGCTCCCAAAGTACCCGCCAGAACCACCAGCCATACCTGCATGCCGCCGGCACTCTCGGGGTTGCAGGCCACATATACGGCCGGAGGGATTACCACTTCGGACGGGAACGGGATGAATGAACTCTCGAGAGTCATGAGGGCTCCCACCGCAAGGTAGTTCATGTTGGCGTCGTACCAGTGGAGCAGCGATGCGACCCATCCTGAAGAGGCGGTGTCGCCGCGGACAGCCTCGGCCACACCGGCGGCATCCTGTGCCGATATGCTCAATGTCATGAATGACAGGAAAGACAAAAGGATAAGTACCTTCTTCATTGCATTGTGTTTTTATTGTTGTTTTCGTCGGGTAACAGTTCAAGGAGCGGTGCTACATGTGGGTTGTCCCACATCTCCGGGCAGAGTTCGCGAAGGAGACTTGGTAGCACATCGGGAAGGATGCGGCGCAGGCGGTTGTAGCGGTTGGTGTGGTAGTAGGCCGCGGCGGCATAGGTGCTGTAGAAGATGTCGTGCGGATATAGTTCAAGCGACTCCTCGGCGAAGTCGGCAAGGATGTCATAATTGCCATGGCTGAAAAGGAACAGCGTGTAGAAGCGGCAGTGATGTTCGGAGCAACGGTCGGAAGATATGATGCGCTCAAAGAAGTCGGAAGCCGCATCCACATTGTCACGGCAGTCGTATACCATAGCCATGCAGAGGAGAGCATCAGGGCACTCCGGGTCGATGGCTATTGCCCTGCGGGCGGAGGCGAGGGCGGCATTATCGTCGTCGAGCCTGAGCTGGCAGAGGCCAAGGTTGGCAAGCGTGTCGGCATCCGTTGGGTTTTCGTCGAGAGCCTTGTGAAGGTACAGAACAGCGGTGTCGAAATTGTCGTGACGCATGAAAAGCTGGCCGAGGGCACGGAACACATCGCCACGGTCGGGTACGCAGTCGAGGGCGCGGGTAAGTGCCGTGGCGGCATCGCCTATCTTGTCCTGTTGCTCGTAGGCCAACGCGAGCTCAACGTAAGCCGATATGTAGTTCTTGTCTATTGCCAAGGCATACTCGAAAGCATCGACAGCGCGCTCACAGAGAGACAGGTCGCGACATACGCAGCCAAGGCAATACCAGCCAATCTTGCTGTATGGGTGTTCGCCGACATAGAGGCCAAGGAACTCATAGGCCTCGTCGCAGAGCCCTGCTTCCTCGCATGTGTCAAGGTATGTGCAGAGCATCTGCTCGTCGTAGGAATCGGTGCGAAAAGCCTTGAGATAATACTCAATAGCCTGATGCCACTGCCGCATGCGATAATACTCTTCGGCGATGTTGGCATAGATACGTCCCAGCTGCCATCCATCCTCCGCCGCACGGAGGTAGTACTTCACGGCCTTCTCGCTTTTGCCCATCTCGCCATAGACCACACCGAGCGAGTAGGCAACATCGGTATCCGAGGGAGCCTGCTTCTCGAGTGCCTGCAGGAGGGCGAGAGCCTTGTCGTTGTCCTTGTTGAGGACATACCAGTGGGCACGCCTTATTTTAACCTCGATACTGTCGGGATAGAGACGTTCGCCGAGGTGTATGGCTGAGATGAGAGGCTCCTTGTCGTCGACCTCGAGATAATAGTCGATTATCATCTCTAGCTCGTCGATGTCGTAGAACTGCATCTTGCCCTGCATGACAGTGTTTTCAAAGTCAAGCACAAGCTGCTTGACCTCGTCATCGTAGTCTGTAAAACGGTCGTTGTTCAATGCGTCAATGTGTTAATGCGTTAATGTGTTTTTGGTTTAGAACGAGAATCGTATGGTCAGGCCACCCTTGGTGGTGGAGTTGGGATAGGCATTTGAGATATAAGGTGTATTGATATTGGTCTGGAAGAATGCACGGACTGTGAGGAATGTAGTGAGGGCATACTCGGCACTGAGCTCGGCCATCCATACCGAGGATCCGGATGATATCTGCGATATTTTCTGGTTAATCTTGCGGATGTTGGTCATGTTGCTGTTGTAGGTAAGGTTAAGCTGCAACACAATGTCGCTCTTGACATCGATGGGTTTGCTGCCAATCTTGAGCTGGAAGCCTACATCCTTGAAGCGGTAGCCGGCACCGAAGGTGACACCGTCACGGGTAGTCTCGGTGAGCTGGTTGTTGCTGAAAGATAGTGCCAAGGTGCGGTTCTTCTGGAGCGAGAAGTTGAGCTGGACACTGTTCACCATGTTCACCGAAACCCTTATGAGAGGATTGAACTGTTCACTTATTTGCACCCCGTTCATGGATACCGGCGGTAGATAGTCGCCAGTGTTGTTGAGCACAGTCTCCATGCCATAGTCATAGTCACTGAGAGCCGAGATAGCAGCGTCGGTATAGTAGTTGCTTACAGTATAGGTGGAGGCATAACGATGGGAGATGCTAATATTGGTGAACCACTTCTTGAGGAACTGCACTTTGTTGAGACCGGTATAGTTGAGGTTCCAATTAGGTAGCGGGAACCTGAGGAACGGCGAGAAGGATGTTTTTGCAGGATCACTACCGAGATACGTGGCGAGGAAAGATGTGAGAAGAACGGTCTGCGAGTTTGCGCTGTAACCTGCAGGATAATAGGAGCCGTCCATGGTATCAAGTATCATCTGACCGGTGTAGGCGTCAGGGTTGGATGCAGCCAGTCGTTTGGCTACAACATGACGGTTGTCAAGGAAGCGCCCGAAGAGTTCGTCAGCATTAGTAAAGGCGGTGAGGAAACTCCAAGTGGTGGTGGTATAGGAGCCCGAGCGCATTTCGGAGAGCGGTCCGTCGACATTGCCGATAGCTGAATTGTACTTGTAGTAATACTCCTCTCGGGTTGTGTAGTTTTGTGTTGCGTTGATATCAATCTTGAAGTCGCGTATCGGCTCAATGTTAGCCTGCATGGTGAAGGTCCGGTTAGAAGTCATCTCATGCGGAGTATTGAATAGGCTATCGCGACTCAGCAGGTCGTGCCGCAGCAGGTCATCCACTATGTCCTGATTGTAGCCGAGAATGTAGCCCACGCCAGGAGTCCAAAAGGTGCGTGGGTCAAGACCAACAAACATGGGCTCGCCCATATAACCAGGATGGCGAGAGCCATTGGTAACGTTGTATTGCACATTGAGGCTCTTGACGCCAGTGACAAAGCGAAGAGCAAAATAGCCAACCTCCTTGAGGGCTTCCATGAACTTAGCATGGCGCAGACTGTCGGCGGCAGCCAACGAGTCTTGTGCCGTCATTGGCTTGGCAGGCTTGTTGGGCTGACGGTTTCTGATAGTTCGCTCGTTGGGCCTGCTACCTGCTGGAGCCTCATTGGCCTTACGCAACAGAGGCACCTTGCTGTAAAGCGTAGAAAGCGTGGCAGTGACGGTAGCCTGCATGGTGGTAGAATTCTGCAGAGTAGCACCCATAGAAGCAAGAGCAGCTGTGGTGCCGAGATAGGTATAGTTGGTGCGATAAGTCAAAGGGACACGGAGGAAGTCCATGTATGGGAGTTTGTTTACTGGCAGTTCATAGTTGGCGGAAATAGACTGCTGGAACTGCTGCATGGTGCCTGCGTTAAGGATAGAGCGCCATACTGAGTCAGAAGCAGAGGGTGTATCGATACGACCTATAGGCTCGTCGATACGTGAGTTGGCATTGGCTGAATACTGTATGCGGAAACTGCGAGAGAGGTCGTAGTTGACACCATAATTGCGCTGCCATGTGAACTGCTTATACCACGTGGGCTTGATGATTACCATAGCTTCGCTCTTATTGCGGAGCAGAGTCTCCTCAAAGTCTCGGTATATCTCGGTGGAGAAACTGAGGTTCTTTGGAGCATAATAGAAATTGATGTCCTTTATGATTTTCCAGTTCTTATGACTGAAAAGCTTAACTTTGTCAAATGGCTTGACCTCCTTGGGCTGGAGCGAGAAATTGTAGGTGATGCCACCGCGGTGCTGGTCTTTCTTGTAGTGTTCTATGTCCTCATCCGAGAGGCGCTCACGACTATAGGCATAAGAGAGAGAGAAATTCTCAACATCGTAGAAATGAGGTTTGAGAGCACTTTTGCCGACACGGTCCTTGTGGATATTAGAAAAAGTCAGGTTGGTGGCCGACTTGCGACGCTGAGTCATCTGACGTACACTGTCACGCTCTGCAGCGGTACGGTATGTGGCCAAGTCATCGTACAGGCGCACATCGGGGTTGAGCGGGTTGTATTCAGGGCTACCGATATCGCGGCTATAGTCGAGGTACAGAGGTATGTGAAGAGCCCATGTTTCTGGCAAGAACTTGCCAAGCTCCATATCGAGGGTGGTCTGGAAGTTGAAGTTATTGATTAGTTCCTCCTTGATAAGAGGGTCTTCAAGGTTGCCGAAGTTGGCAGTAGTATAGGAGCCATAGAGGGATAGGTTGCCGAGGTCGGCGAGGGAGGTACGTGCCAACGCCATTGCCGCCCATCCGCCCTTGTTGATATAGTCAGAAAGACGGAGTTCGTTGACCCAGATGATAGCCGACTTAGGCATCATGTCATTGCCATCGTCCAGACTCTGTTTTCTTGGATTACGTATGCCTATCATGATAACCTTGACCTTGCCAAGGTTGGGGTTGCCAAGTACAGTGTATTTTTTACCATCCTTCATCTCAGTATAAAGCAACGCAGGCGAATAACCACCCTCGCCGGAACGTATCTTTATGTTACGGTTTGTCTTGATAACAGTCATGTGCTGGATGTCAATGTCGACATTGTTGTCCTCGGGCCAGATAGAATATGGGTCATCAGAAGGTGTAAACCATGGCGTGAAGCGAAGAGGAACCTCGTATTCATAATAGTTGGTAGTATAGTCGCTACCGAGACGCACAAAAAGAGAAAGGTCACCATCATTGAGATTATCTACGGCATTCTTTTTTTCAGCATGCACAAACATCTTCATATGACCGTAGAAACGCAGGTCATAACCCGAAGAACGGTATATGGCACGGGCATCGCCGTTAGCGAGGTTGTCCACGTCAAGAGCTATAGACTGCTCGTTGAGTTGCGTATAGCTACTACTAGTAGAATACCACTCCTCGCGTTCGATTCCTGGAGGTAGCACATATGGCACCGGCTGACGGGAACCGTTCTCCTCAATATTGACGGTGGATATGCTGAATGAAGTCTCAGCATCGGAGCCTGTTGTATAATCACCTGGCTGTAATAGGTTTTCGGTATATTTACGCCATGTGGAATAGACAAGGTCGAGGGTGGCAAAACGCAGGATGATGGGCTGATCAAACTGGTTGAGGAACATACGCATGAATCGTATGGACTGGAAGCCATTAATATTGCCAACCTTATGGTCTGGCTCGCGGATGGGGATACGGAACTGATACCACTTACATGTGGTAGTCTCGCCATTGGAAAGTTGAACGTTGCGCGCCTCCTGGATATCCACAATGTGGTTCTGTCCAATAACCATATGGTCTGGTCGCAAGTCTATAACATACTGATAATAGTTCTCAGCTTCGCTGAGCGTATTGTCACGATTGATATCCTCAACGTTAGGGTAAGCTGTGGCGCTAGTCATGTAGCTCTCCTGACTGTCGCCGTCTACGGGCGAGTTACCCTCTGGATTGTTGAAGAACTTGTAGCGATCATTAATCTTGACGTCGTTATCGTCATAATACGACGAGCGGTAGTAGCGGAAGTCATCTCCCGAGGGGTCGGCCAAGGCCATCTGGTAGGCTTGGGACGATGTGCCGAATCGGGTGGCAATTTCTTCCAGATAGGTTGCAAAGAAACTCTGTTCGTCCTGCAATCCGTGGGTAGAGCCAAGACCATCATATCCTATATCTTGGTACATACGCGACGACTCATCGTTGTCGAAAGCATTGACAATAGGTTGCGTCGTAGGCACACGACCCCATATAGTGGTATCCACATTGACCACCGTCAGGCTTGTTGGTAAACCGTTCTCAAAACTCTTGCGGCCGTCGCGCAATATATCCTCACTGATATCACCAAGGTTGATGTACAGTTTACCACCTGAATGGGCAGGGTTTTCTATGAAGGGATCCATGAGCCAGAACTCGATGGTCTCAATGTTTTGCGTCTCAAAGTCGGTATAGTCCAGCTTGCGCATTATACCACCCCAACGGCTCGATGGATTGTTAAGGAAACCGTCAGCAGTGAGACCAGCGCTGTAGGACGATGGGGCAACATCATAGTTATACGGGCCACGTTCAGCAGGATAGTAGGCCAGATTCAGTTCATATATGTTGGTAGGCTGGCCCGATGCAAGGTCCTTGTTTGGAAACACCTCCTGCTCATATATACGGCGAGCATATGGACGCGAGAGATCGTCGGCATTGATGTTCGACGGACGGCTGCCACTGCTGTAGAAGTCATTGCTTATACGGTACCATGCAAGCTTTGCCCTGTTGAAGCCATAGGCGAGTCCCGTGCCTGGCGCTGTCTCGGGGAACATGGGCAGCGGTGAGTGGTAGTCTTGCGGTGTGCTGGCCAAAAACCACGAGTTCACGCTCTTGAGGTCGATGCTGCTTCTGGCCCCCTCAAAGTCGTCGACATAGCTGACACTACCCTCTTTCGAGCCCGTACTGCTCATGCCAGGAATGAAATGGGCAAACTCGGCAGTGAGGCTTAACGTCGAAGGAGCCTTGGTGTCGATTCCTGGCAGCATATCCACCAACTTGGTGATCAAGGGTACCTCGTGGCTGTAGTTGAGGTCGAGACCCCAGATAGAGTTACTCGTGGGCTCGTCGCCGAAATTGTTCTTCTGGGTCATCGGCTTCTCGCGCAGATTCATCACCGTGGCGCCGATGTTGAAGTTAGGCTCAAACTCATAGTTCAGGTGCAGGCCAAGCATACGTTTGGTGGTCATGCTGAAGCTGTTGTTCTCGCTGCTGACACTGATGGGTGTATTCGATGACAGTATGCTCTCATTGGTTATGCGCACCGTACCCATGGTATAGTCAACGGAGTAGTCGACATTCTCTATCAGCGGCATACCGCCAGCGGTGACCGTCACCGATCCCGGCGTGACGCTGTAGCCAAGCGATATCTCACCACTCACACTGGTAGTGTAGTAGCCCTCCAAATAGAAGCGGTTGCGGTCGGCATACTGCCGCGCCAATGTCTGCGTCATAGTGTAGAGCGAGTCAAAACAGTATTGGTCGGCAAAGTTATCGTCGACAAGAATTTTGCGCAAGTCCTTGCCGAAAGGTTCAACATAGGGGAAGAAAACTCGACCTGTCGTCGACTGTATAAGGCCACCTTTGAAGGCTGCCGAGTCAAACCAGTCGAACACACCGTCGGCATAGTAGTAACTCTGTGTGGCATCCATACGGTCCAGACCGAAAACCTCTATCAAAGGCTTACCCTGTTGCGGTCCATCAGAGAAGAAACCCACGCCGACACCTCCGTTAGGGCTCTCGTAGAGCACGTTGAGCCTGAAGTTGTCCCTGCTGAGTTGACTGCTCTTCAGATAGTAGACATTCTTCATCATCAGTCGCCACAGTGGCACATGAGTATTAACGATGGTGCCCTTGAGAAGTTTCACAATCAGGGTATTGGGGTCGTTAACGCCGTCGGTGGTAAGCTCACCCACCTGATATACGGTGGTGTCACCAATAATCTGGTACTGGAAAGCCACTGCCAACACCTGGTCATTGCTCAACGGCTGGTTGAGGCTGATGAAGCCAAGTTGGCGGTTGAAGGTGTATTCGTTGGGAGCCAGCAGACGAGCACTTTCAATCTTTTCGTAGTCCACACCGCTGCTCAGACCCAACCCCTGCATGTAGCCTGTCACCGAGTTTATGCTACGTACCGCCGCGGGGTTCATCATATGCAACAGGTTGTTACTGTTGTTCGACGGCATCATGTTCGTCGATCCCGTGATGCGTGTATTCGAGGGATTATACTCACCGAGATCTGTCAAAGCCAGTATATTGCGGTTCTGCGTCACCGCAGCGCCCACATTGGTTCGCCACACCTCTATCCTGATAATCTTGATATTGCTTTTCACCACCGGCAGCGTCGACATAGCATCGTTGTAGTTCTCATAGAAATACTGCGAAATGAAATAGTGGCGGTTCTCTTCGTATTCGTCGGCCCTTATCTCGAACTCATGGCTGCTGGCACCTCCCTTCACCTGCATGTTCTCTGTGCTGGTCTCTTTCTCACTAAACACAGCGTCCACCGTCAGCTTGCCGAACTTCAGCTTTGCGTGGAAGCCAAACAGTTGCTGGCTACCTTTTATCAATGTTGTGTTCAGCGGAAACGATATGTCTGCCGCCTCGAACAACTGCAGTATATCGTCCTCCTTGCCCTCGTACTTGAGCTTTATCTTATTCTCAAAGTCAAAGGTAGCCTTTGTGTTCTGGTTAATGTCGAAACTTATCAGGTCGCCAATCTTGGCGTTGAGGTTAATCTGCAGGTTCTCATCGAAGTCAAAGGTCGTCACACTGCGCTGACTCTGGTCGCGCTGCGGGTCGTTGCGGTAGTTGTTCACTATCTGGAACGTCAGTTCCGCGCTGCCGCTGGGGGTTATCTTGATTTCCGGCAGTTTGTTCAGTATGTCAAGTTTCTCGCTAATCTGGTTGAAGCCCGGTATCTTGCTCAGCAGTCCGCCCTCGGCGTTGTCGAGCACCGTGCCGTCTTTCTTCTCGTTCCAGTAGCTCTCCATCAGCTGGTCCATCTGCCAGTCCTGATACTCGTCGAAGCTCATGTAGTCGCGCCCCACCACCATGTCGCCCACCTTGGTGACGCGCACATAGCTGCCGCTCTGCGCATCATACTCCACCGATGTGGTAATGCCCGCCGGCGTGTAGCCGCTCCCCATCGGAGTGAACTGCACACTGTCGTCCTGTCCCCATGCTGCAACGCAGCACAGTAGCATCAACATCGTCAATATATACCGCAACTTCAAGGCGTTTTTATAGATTAACTAATAATAAACGCCCCCTACTACGTTTTATTGCACAATAACAAAAGATTTTTTCAGAAGAAGGGCTACAGTCGCTTCAGACCCTCTTTGATGATATCCTCCACCGTCATGGGGGTGCCGTCGGGACGGCGCCAGTCCTGCGACATGAGGAGCTTCTCCACGGCGGGCTTGGCGAAGCCGAGCATGGTGAGGGCCGTCAGGGCCTCGTCGCGTGCCTGGTTCACCGGCGCCCCTACAACTCCCGTTGCTCCCACGACGCCCATGGCTCCCATCTTGTCTGCCAGCTCCAGCACAATACGCTGGGCCGTCTTGGCGCCTATGCCTTTGACGCGCTGCACTTTCTTGACATCCTGAGTCTGTATGGCATTGCGAAGCTCGTCCACTGTAAGCGACGACAGCATGACCCTGGCCGTCTGGTTACCCACACCGCTGATACTCACAAGCAGGCGGAACATCTCGCGCTCAGCCATGTCGTAGAAGCCGAAGAGCTGCTGTGCGTCCTCGCGCACCACAAGGTGGGCATAGAGCTTCACCTGTGCGCCATCGGCCTTGCGCAACGCCTCGTAGGTATTCAAACTAATCTCAAGCAGGTAACCCACACCGCTGCAGTCTATCACAGCCTGCGTGGGCTCAAGATTGGCCAATCGGCCGCTAATGTATTCGTACATGTCCCGTTAATTGTCAAAGTTATACCCTAAACCTATGGCAGGTGAATCCTCCTGCAGGTGGTAGTCGTCGTTCTCCACGTCCACGAACTTCGGGTCTTCGTCCCAGTTGCTGCCGCGCACCAGACAGTTGGTGAAACTGGGGTTGAAGGCGAAGCCCTCCAAAGGCCCGAGGCTCACCTCGTTGGCACGGTTGCCGTAGATGATACAGTCGCTGAAGTCGGCACGCACCATGTCGCCGACCACCAAGCCGCCTTCCACTGGGTAGTAGTTGGAGACGATGACCCCGGTGGTGTCGCGCGAGTCGTATTTCCAGTAGTGCGCCAGCGTGCTGTGGCTGAAACGGTAGTCGCCGCCGGCAATGAGCACCAGCGACGACAGGCAGTCGTACACCAGCAGGTTGCTGCCGTTGACGGTAGCCGTCTGGCCTATGATCGCCGCATCGCTCATGTTCCTTATCTCGGTGTTCGTCACCGTGAGCTCGGAGCCAGGATAGCAGCGCAGCCCGCCCACGGCATTCTCCACTATGCAGTGGTCCATCACATTGCCCGTACTGAAATTGTAGAACCACACCGTCTGCCACTGGCCCGGCAGCGAGCGGTACCATGGGTCGTGGCGCACCGATGTGAAGAGTATCGGCTGGTCGGCAGTGCCAATAGCGTTGAGGCTCGCCGCCGAGTCTATAACCAGCATGGCGCCGGCGGCAAAATAGAGTTCGTCGCCCGGCAGCAGCGTCAGTGTGTTGCCCTCCATCACCGCCGCGGGCGAGAGGAACACATGCGGCCTGTCATGCCGGAAAGCGGCACAGTCGATGCTGTCATACCATGTGGTGGCGCCGGGTTTCAGCCTGTGGTACACGGCGTTGCGGCCGTAGGCCTCCAAAGGCAGCACCTGCCCGTTGCTGAACAGTATGGAGTCGGTGCGCAGGAATGGCGCGTTGCTCTCGTTGGGGTCTATGTTGGCTTGGATGAATATGTGCAGGCTGTCGCCGGCCTGAAGTTCAACTCTCTGCGCCATCATTGAGGTGTCGCCATCGACGTTCAGGCGGAAGCGGCTGGCGCGCCCGTGTTTCAGCGTCACCGACGCAAGCTCTATGTCGTGCCCCGAACGGTTGTAGACCTTCACCATGCGAGTGGTCGTCCCCATGGTGGTGAAGACGGTGTCGAACGTCACCTTCTCCTCCGAGAACTCCAGCCTCACGCTGCCCTCGTCGGCATAGACGGTATCGCGGCGACATGACACCGTGCACAACGGCAGCAGCAAAGCAAATGTAACTATTACCAGCAGTCTACGCATAATCTCTGTAACCTGTAACCCGTAACCTGTAACCTTTACACTATCTTGTATACAGCAGGAACACCTCCTCCAGCCGCTTGGCACACACTGGGCAGAACGGCGCATAGTCGCGCATCATGCAGTGCATCGCCGGACGGTAGACGCCCTTGCTGCTGTAACCAGCACCCTCGTAGACGCCCAGCGGGCCACACTCGCCCTTAGGCACGTTGTCGTTGTCGGGCGTGGGTATCGGCGTCGAGGGTTGCAGCATATTCTTCCATTTGCTGTCGAAGTCCTTGAGGTTGGTGATGTTCGGCTCCAAAGGCTCGCCACCCTTGCGGTGCAGGGAAGCATAGCTCATCTCCTCGTCCACATACTCGTCGGCGAGGCCGCCGAAAGCATGGCCGAACTCGTGCGGCAGCACATACTCCGCCATGCGGTGCAGCGAGCTGACGGCGTAGAAGTTGTAAATGGCGCCGCCGCCATAGGTCTCACTGTTGACCATGATGATGATATAGTCGCACGGCGTAGTGCCTATCAGGTCGTGCAGACGGTGCACGCTGAAGGTCATCAGGTAGCGGTCGATGCCGAAGGTGTTGAAATCGGCGCCCACATCGCCCTTAACGCCGTAGACATTGAAGTCCTGACGGTGCCCTCTGAAGGGTTCCTTGCCGAAGAGGACCTCCTTCATACGGTAGTAGTCGACGCTGAGTTGCTGCGGAGCCACATCGTCATAGCCCTGAGCCACAATGACCACGTCTATTTTTTTAGACGGGTCTCCGTGCACCTCCAAATCGCGCCTGTCGCCCTCTCGCCAGAGAGTGTCGAGCTTCTGCACCTTGGGGTCGAAGGTGACGACAGTGGCATCCACCAGGCGCATGTCTTTGTCGCGCTTCTGCAGCGCTATCTGCACCGCGCGCTTGGGCATGGGCACCAGCAGCGTCTCCTCGAAGCGTGCTTTCACCTTGTGCCCCTGCGGAGTGTCCTTATACTCGCGGAATAGGTTGCTGTAGCCGCGGCTGTATATCTCCTGTCCGCTCTTGGCGTCGCGCACCGAGATGCGGTAGTCGCCATTGTCGAAGGGGTCTATCAGCTGTGTGCGCGACCCATGCCAGTCGGCAAAGCGGTCAATCCAGCGGCTCACCCACACTGTGTCGCCCTGCGCATTCCCTTCGCGGACACAGTCGATGCGAAGCGTGCCGCCGGTGAAATACTTGCCGAAGCGCACCTTCCCGGCCTCGGCCGGCAGCGTGGCAAGCAGCATAGCCATCACTATCAGTATATTTCTCATTTCTAATCCAGATTCTATTGTCTTTAAGTAACGCCTCCATTGGGTTTTTATTTTGTATAACCCCTAAAAAAGAATGCCTCCTCCACGCACCCTCTCCGTACCCTCTCCGACTGTTCTACGGTTGTTCACCGGTTGTTTAACTGTTGTTTTACGCTTTTATACCGGAAAACAACAGTTAAACAACCGGTGAACAGTCGGAGGGATGACAGAGGGGAGTCGGAGAAGTGGCGGAGCACGTGCGCACAATTATTGTTTCCATTCCAAAAATAATTCGTACTTTTGCACGCCGAAAAGCAAAGTAAAGATGATAACAAAGCTCTACGACAACAACCCCAACCCACGGGAAGTGAGACGCATAGCCGACCTGCTGCGCGACGGCGGAGTGGCCATAGTGCCCACCGACACGCTCTATGCCTTCGCCTGCGCGATGGACAACAAGCGCGGCGTTGAGGAGATTGCGCTGCTGAAAGGCTACAAACTGAAGCAGGCCAAGTACGCAATGCTGTGCGCCTCCCTGAGCCAGGCGTCGGAGTATGTGCGCGCCATGGACCGTGACACCTTCGCGCTCCTGAAACGTTGCCTGCCGGGGCCCTTCACGTTCATCATGGAGGCCTCGGGCGCCGTGCCCCGCAACTACCAGAACAGCAACAAGACCATAGGCATACGCGTGCCTGACAACGGCATACTGAAGGCCATTATTGAGGAACTGGGCATGCCGCTGATAGCCACGTCGGTGCGCCCGTTGGACGCAGAGGATGAGATAGAGAACTACACCGACCCCGAGCTTATCCACGAGCGCTTCGGCAACCGTGTGGAGGTTGTGGTGGACGGCGGCATCACCGACGCAGAACCCTCGACAGTGATAGACTGCAGCGATGGCATTGAGTTGGTGCGCCAAGGCAAAGGCTCGGTCGATTTGGATTAGTCGATAAGTAATATATGAACATAACAATCAATAGTGGCGATGGGTTTTACAGCGGGCATGGTGGATGCTTGACACGGATAGTGGTGCTCTCCATCGCCGTGATGGTGGGGGCCTGGCTGCTGCCGGGCGTCGAGGTGACGTCGTTCTGGGCGGTGCTCATAACGGCAATGGTCATCTCGCTGCTGGACAATCTGGTGCGCCCCATACTGATAGTGGTTACACTGCCGGTGACGGTGGTAACCCTCGGCCTGTTCCTCTTCGTAGTCAATGCGATAATCATACTCATGGCAGCCGGCATTGTGAAGGGCTTCGACGTGAGCAGCTTCGGCTCGGCGCTGCTCTTCAGCCTGGTGCTCACCGCGGTGAACTACCTGCTGGAGCTGCCCAACCGCATCACACAGCGCAAGGATTTGCACAAACGCAAGGAGGACAACACCGACGACGAAGGGTTTACACCTTACGAAGAAATAAAAGACTAACATATATGAAACAAGTAACCAAGGCTGCCGAGCTTACGGCGGCGGTAGAAGAAGCAAAGAAACAAGGTCTTGAGATAGGCCTCGTGCCAACCATGGGAGCCCTCCACGAGGGGCATCTGTCGCTTATAGAGCGCGCCCTCAAGGAGAACGACCTGGTGGTGGTGAGCCTGTTCGTCAACCCCATACAGTTCAACAACAAGGAAGACCTTGAGAAATACCCACGCACCATTGATGCCGACCTCAAGCTTATCGAGAGCCTCATAGCACGCACCGACTGCCGTGCCAAGGAGCTGCTGGCTTTCACGCCTACGGTGGAGGAAATGTATCCGCAGGGCGAGCCCAAGGAGGTGTACCACTTCGGACCCGTCGAGGAGGTGATGGAGGGACCGCGTCGCCCGGGCCACTTCAGCGGTGTCGCCGTGGTGGTGCGCCGTCTGTTCGACCTGGCGCAGCCCAAGCGTGCCTATTTCGGCGAGAAAGACTACCAGCAGATTGCCGTCATCCGCAGCCTGCTGGCTCAGATAAAGTACCCCATAGAGCTTGTCCCCTGCCCCATCGTGCGCGCCGACGACGGCCTGGCGCTGAGCAGCCGCAACATGCGCCTATCGCCTGCCGCCCGCCAGATGGCTCCCGCCATCAACGCCACACTGGAGCAGGCTGCCGAGATGGCCGAGTACGAGGAAGTCGACGACGTGAAGGAGTGGGTGCTCGACACCCTTGCCTCGTGGCATGAGGTCAACGACTGCCCCGACGGTCTATGCTTCGAGCCGGAATACTTCGAGATTGTCGACGCCATCACACTCCAGCCTATCGCCGACTGGGACGAGGCCGGAGAGCTCGGCGCTGTGGGCTGCATCGCTGTCTGGCTTGACGGCGTGCGCCTGATAGATATCGTGAAGTTCCAATAAAGCAGAGCTATATCACTTTGCCCTCCTATGAGAAGAAGACCTGCTCTTCTTCTCTTTTTGTTGCATACCCTCCATCTCGGTGCGGCCAAGGCGCCAAGTGAGGCCGAAGCAGACATACTGACTGGTGAGGGTACTCTCGCTGGTAGAGGGGTTGTAAGGGTTTACACTCTCGCCGCCAGTGCGGACGGTGCCGAAGAGGTCGTTGACATTAAGGAAGAGTGACAGGCGGCGGTCGAAGAGGTCTGTGCTCACACCGCAGTCGAAGCTAAAGTAGGAGTCAACCTCGGCCAGCAGGGTTTGTGTGCGGCTGCGGTAGTTGGCGTTGGCGAAGACCTGAAGCTTATCCCACAGTTTGGTCCAAAAGTTTAAGCGCAGGGAGTAGCAGAGCATCTCGCTTTCGGCCCACTGTCCCGGGCGATACTGTACACGGTAGTAGTCGTCGAAGAGGTTGGCGTAGAAGCGGATGTTCATGAAGTCGGCAGGTCGCAAGGTGGTGTTGAGCCCAAGGCCTCCATTGCGTGCAGTGCCGATGTTGAAAGGCTTGTTGAAAGCCACGATGCGTCCAAAGACATCGCTGTATGCCACGTCGGTGAGGGTGCCTGTCTGGTCGCGCATGGAGTTGTACCACACGCTGACACCTATGCTGCCGAGGTGGTCGAAATAGCGCTCCCACCCGAGCTCAAGGTTGTCGGTATAGCCTTTCTTGAGCGTGGAAGCGCCGGTCGAGTAGCTGTCGTAGCCATAGACGGTGAAGCGCGAGAGCTGCGTGGCTGTGGGCGGCATGACATAGTGAGTGTAGCTGAATGTGAAGTTGTGCATAGACTCGGTGCTGTACGAAGCATGGACCGTAGGGCTGAAGGTGAGGTAGTACTTGCTCACGTCACCGCTGTCGGCCGTAGGGTATCGGAGTCGGTACCATGCATTATCCATCGAGAGGGATGCGCCAAGGGTGAAACGGCCAAAATGATGCTCGGCACCGGCATAGAGCGAAAGCTCATAGGTACTGTTAGTGTAAGAATAACTGCGCAGCGAGTCAGCGAAGCCGTCAAGGGTCTCATCCACATATTTCCGCTCCGGTGCAAGACTTGCCATTACACCAAAGTCTACTTCACCGCGACTATTGTAGGGCAACGCAATGTCGGCGGTTATACCGTGCCATTGAGACGGGTTGATGGTCGAGCGGCAGCGGTCGAAGTCGAGGGCGGTGAGACTGTCGTGGGTACGCAGGTCGCTGGCGAAGGAGCGGTTTCGTGTCAAAGTGCCTGTATAATCGACGAAGAGCATCCCACCAAATGTGTCGAGCTTTTTCTCCAGCATCACGCCAAAGGCAGCGTCTGCCAGCATACTGCCGTTGCGCTGAGCTTCTTTGTAGAAATAGCGCCCTGCTCCGGTAAGAAACTCAGTGCGCTCAGTGCGACCGTCGAGGCTACTGCTGTCGTGCGTGGCGGTCGTCCACAGCCAGAGGTTTACCAGCGTGTTACTGTCAATGTTGTAGTCGAAGTCCAAGCCTAAGTTTCCGCCGAGGGTGCGGTTACGACTAAGCCCTTTGGTGCTGATTGCCGACGAGAGAGTGCTGTCGGGCGCCAATAGACGGCTGTCGCTCTGTTGCTCGCCGCTGTAGCTGTCGTAATCGCCGCTAACGAAGACGTTGAAGCGCACTTTCTCGTTACTCCACACATAATCCACCCACGGCCCAATCTGCGGCTTGCTGTTGGCGTTGAGACCGAGGCAGAGTAGCTCGTTGTGCTTCACCTTGGCAGTGGTGACGATGTTAACCACGCAGTTCTGTGTGTGGTATTTGGCCGAGGGATGGGCGATGACTTCGATACGCTGCAACGTACCCGCAGGCAGCGACTTGAGATACTGCTTCAGGCTTTCGGCCTTGAGATGCGACGGCTTGTTGTTTATCCAGATGGAGACTTCGGCACCGCCGCGATACTTGATGTTGCCCTCGGCGTCAACCTCCACGCCAGGGGCGTTCTGCAGTGCGTCGGTGGCGTTACCGCTCTGCACACTGGGGTCGTCGCCGACATTGTAGAACACCTTCTCGCCATCGGCGGAATAGAGCGGCCTACTGGAGGTGACCTGAACTTCCTTCAACAAGGTGGCGTTGTCTACAATTACAATAGTACCAAGGTTAGTGTCTTGAATGATTACGACATCCTGCCAGTAGGTTTGATACCCTACGGCGCTGATACGCAAAAGATAATTACCACTGGATACACCAGTCATGGAGAATATCCCGTCAAGGTCACTCGTCGTACCATAGGCAAACGAACTATCTGCGGCTTTGAACAGCACACAATTAGTAAAAGGAAGCGCCTGATATCTACTGTCGACGAGGCTTCCTTGCAGCGAATATGTGGTTTGTGCCATCGAGGCACCGGCAACACCCATCAACAGCATTGCCAAAATAAATCTTTTCAGCATATAAAACAAATGTTGAATATGAAACAATAATGAGTACCCCACTCAAGGGTCTCCAACCAACGACCTAAAAGAGCCCTGCATCAGGGAGCTCTCAATACTTCGTGGAACGTTATTGCCTCGTTATTCAACATTGTCTCATTTATATTAATGAGCGTAAAGCCATTTCGTAACCCAGCAAGCCCAAGCCGCAGATCATGCCACGGCAGGCACTCGTGATAAGCGAGTGGTGACGGTATTCTTCGCGAGCGAAAATGTTGCTGAGGTGCACCTCTATCTTGGGGGCCGGCACCGCCAGTAAGGCGTCGCGCAATGCCACGGAACTGTGGCTGTAGCCGCCGAGATTAACTATCAGACCGTCATAGCGGAAACCTACCTGCTGAATACGGTCGATGAGTTCGCCCTCGATATTGCTTTGGTAGTAGGAAATCTCCACGTCGGGGAACTGCTTGCTCAGGCTGCCGATATACTCCTCCATGGTCGTCGAGCCGTAGACCTCTGGCTCGCGGATACCCGTGAGGTTGAGATTGGGTCCGTTGATTATCTCTATGTGTTTCATCTCCTGTCAAGGTAAATCATTATGTAATAGGCCAACGTGGCCAACGATGTAACAGCGGCCATAACATAGGTGTAGGCTGCTGCGCGCAAGGCGCTCTCGGCGTACTGGTGGGTGGCGGCTGTGGTGATGTCGTGCTGGCGTATCCACTGCAACGCACGATTGGAGGCATTTATCTCGACCGGAAGCGTAACGACGGAGAAGAGTGTTGTCAACGCAAACAGCACTATGCCAATGAGCAGCAGCGAGGGAAAAACCTTGATGAGCAGCAGACCAGCGAGTATCACCCAGGAAACCCATCGGCCGGCGAAGCTTACTATGGGGACCAGCGCGGAACGTAGGCCGAGAGGTGCATAGCCGACGGCATGCTGCACAGCATGTCCGCACTCGTGGGCAGCGACGGCGGCAGCAGCCACCGAGATGCCGTTGTAGACATCTGGGCTGAGGTTTAGCGTGCGGTTGGTGGGATTGTAGTGGTCAGTAAGTGTACCCTTGACCATCTGCACCTGCACATTATGGATGTCATGGTCGCGCAGCATGCGCTCCGCCACCTCTCGTCCCGTAAGACTACCTTCGGTGCGGATATGAGAGTATTTCTTGAACTTGCGTTCCACGTTCTTGCTCACCACCATCGAGACGATGGTGAGGACCAAAAATACGACCCACATTAGCGTGGAGCCCGCCGCAGGGGCTGTTGCTTCTAACAGTATCATATCAAGCATACCATTTTACATTTATTATAATAACGTACCGGCAATATTATTATTGTACAAAAAAAAGAAGGCCGCCTTTATCTGGCGACCTTCTGTATGTTGGATATAAGTCTAATCGACGATTAGATGATACCCTGAGCAACCATAGCTTTGGCAACGCGCATAAAGCCGGCAATGTTGGCACCCTTAACATAGTTGATGGTACCGTCTTTCTCCTTGCCGTGCTCAACGCACATGTCATAGATGTTGTTCATGATGGTGTGGAGGTTCTTGTCAACCTCTTCGGCAGTCCAGTTGCGGTGCTCAGCATTCTGGCAAATCTCAAGGCCAGAGGTAGCAACACCACCGGCGTTGACGGCCTTACCAGGACCGAAGGGCAGTTTGGCCTTCTGGAAGGCGGCGATAGCGGCAGGCTGGCAACCCATGTTGGAAACCTCGGCAACATACTTCACGCCGTTCTTGATAAGGGTCTTGGCATCCTTCTCATCGAGCTCGTTCTGGAAGGCGCAGGGCATGGCGATGTCGCACTTCACGACCCAGCTCTTCTTACCGGCAGTGAATTTGCAGAGTTTCGGGAACTTCTTGGCCATATCCTCAACTTTGTTGCGGTTGCTGGCACGCATGTCAAGCATATAGTCAATCATCTTCTTGTTGATACCATCGGGAATCTCGCAGACGCCGTCGGGGCCGCTGATAGCGACGACCTTGGCACCCAGCTCAACAGCCTTGGTGGCAGCACCCCAAGCAACGTTACCGAAGCCGGAGAGAGCAATCTTCTTGCCCTTCATCTTGTCACCCTGCTGCTTGACCATGCGCTCGACATAATAGATGGCGCCGAAGCCGGTAGCCTCGGGACGGATAAGGGAACCACCCCAGCCATAGCTCTTGCCGGTCAGAGCACCAGTGCTGTGCTCGCGGGCGAGTTTCTTGTAGGCACCATAGAGGTAACCAATCTCGCGGCCGCCGACACCCACGTCACCAGCGGGGCTGTCCTGATCGGGACCGATGTTGCGCCACAGTTCATACATGAAGGCCTGGCAGAAGCGCATGATTTCAGCATCGCTCTTTCCGACGGGGTCGAAATCAGAGCCACCCTTACCGCCGCCGAGAGGCAGCATGGTGAGGCTGTTCTTAAAGATCTGCTCGAAGCCGAGGAACTTCAGCATGGAGACGTTAACAGCCTTGTGGAAGCGGAGACCGCCTTTGTATGCACCGAGGGCGGCGTTGAACTGCACGCGATATCCGAGGTTGGTCTGGACATTACCCTTGTCGTCAACCCAGGTCACACGGAAGGTGAAGATACGATCGGGCTCAACGATGCGCTCAACGATCTTGTTAGCCTCGAACTCAGGGTGCTTGTTGTATTCCTCCTCGATGGTTTCCAGAACCTCGCGGACAGCCTGCAAGTACTCATTTTCACCGGGATGTTTGGCCTCCAGGTTGGCCATAATTTCTTTTACTTTCATGATATTTAATAAATTAGGTTAAACTTAATTTTTATTTCAGTTCAGCAAATGTACACTTTTTTTTTATTTTACAAAAATTTTTTAATCAACCAGGCTTTTTTTTAGTTGATAAACAAGGAATGAGGATACTTTTGAAGCATCCTCATTCCAATAAAATTGACCGAAAAAACTATTTCAGTTCGACGGTGGCGCGGCGGTTCTTGGCGCGACCCTCATCGGTGCTGTTGTCAGCCACAGGCTCGTTAGGACCGCGGCTGACGCAGTTGATATTAGCGGCCGGAGCGCCCAGCTTCACCATGTAAGCCTTCAAGGCCTCAGCACGTTTCTGACCGTACTTCATATTGGCCTGTAGCGAGCCAGTGTTGTCGGTGTGGCCGTAGACGGTCACCGTCAGGCTCTCGTCAGCTTTCATGGCTTCGCAGATGGCATGGATGGCATCATCGGTCTTCTGGTCAAACTTGGCATCGGTGCCGGCGTTGGCGAAGTAGACGGTAGCGCCGATGGCCTCAAGTTTCTTTTGAGCTTCGGCCTTGGCCTGCAAAGCAGCGGCACGCAACGCGGCGGCACGTTCGGCAGCAGCCCTCTCGGCGGCCAGGCGTTCAGCCTCGGCTTTCTCGCGGGCAGCCTTCTCGTCGGCGGCGGCTTTTTCGGCGGCGGCCCTCTCGGCCTCGGCAGCAGCCCTCTCGGCTTCAGCCTTTTCGCGAGCAGCGCGTTCGGCGGCCATGGCCTTCTCGGCAGCAGCCTTCTCAGCCTCGGCTTTCTCACGGGCAGCTCTCTCGGCTTCCAGGCGACGGACATTGGCTATACTGTCATCAATGGCTTTCTGGCGAGCCATTCGCTCTGCCTCTTCAGCAGCGAGACGTTCTGCCTTACGGTCGCGGCAATTCCAACCGAAGTCTATGCCAACCTTGACACCGGCGCGGAGGAGGTGCAGACTGTTGATTTCGTTCGAACCATAGGTGCCGTGGTAATCGAGCTTCGAAGGATCTGTGGCGTTGATGACAAGCAAGATGTCATCCTTCTTTTGTGCCAACATATCGGTGACACCATAGCCACCATATATGCCCAGGTAGAGTCCCCAGTTGTTACCCATTGCAAAGCGCACACCAGCGTCAGCAATAACGCTGACACCCATCTTGGTGAGGTTGTCGACTTTCGAGTCATAAGCAGCATCATAGGTGCCAAAGCCATGCTCCGGCATATCGCTGACAACATAGGAACCAAGGGCAGGGAAAACGCCAGTGGTGCTATAGTTGCCCTCACTAGCGCTATATTTACCGTGCATGGGCAGATCGAACTCCGCACCCAAGCCACCAATGAAAGCACACTTGTCGCTCAAAGCAACGCGATAGAACACTTCTACTGGGATACCGATAATACCAACAGTCTGGCGTTCCTTCCAATTGTTGAACTTGGTGGTAAGGTTGTAGTGTATGCTCGGGTTGTTGGCGTGGGTGAGGTTGGGAGTCACCTCGCTGAAATCATAGACTGCATATGCGTTGGCATAGGTATAGTGCACACCAAAGCCAAGGCCCCAATGCGCATTGAAGAAGTGGGCGTAGTGCAGACCGCCATCGAAACCAAGGCCAAAGTTTGCAGTGCCGTTGGCCGGCTTGAAGGTCATTGTATTGAAACCTCCGCCGAGGTTCAAGCCCACATAATTGCTGTGCCCGCTTTGCTGAGCACTGGTTCCAAAGGCCAGCGCAACAGCGGCGAGTGCTATAATGATCCGTTTCATATTTTTATTCATTATTTATTAGACTTTAAATTAGTTACGGATGACTCTAACAACCACTCCATCGACGCTTACCATATAGGTGCCGCTCTGGTAGTCGCTCATGTCTATCGTGGTGTTATTGCCCGTGAATGTGCGATACTCCTTCTCAACACCAACGGTGCTTATCACGCGCAGAGTGTGCTCATACTGTGTCGAGCCAACAATTGTCAGGGTGACACCTTCGGTGGTGGGGTTCGGGTATGCCTTCACATTGACGTTCTGCTCATCGTCGGTGATGAGGGTCTCCATGTCGGTCTGCGGGCATGTGTAAGTCTCCACGCCGTTGTACTTAGCCTTGACGAAGAACTCGCCCTGCAGCTCAGTATCGGTAGCATGGTAGTAGTAGCCCGTGGCTCCCGGGATGGCACGCCACTGGTCAGTCGCATTGGCACGGTGGTACCACTGGATATCGCTGAAGCAGTGGCAAGTATCAACCAGAGCTATGACATTATTGAACAACGGCATGGTAAATGTCTCCGGCAAGTTAACATGGAATGTCATTGTCATCGGAGCACTCTCGAGCCAGGAGAAGCGGCTGTCACGGAAGGTGACGATAACGCTGTAGTCACCCATGGGCAGGTCAACGGGCACGTTGATATCGATGGTGCCTTCTGCGCCAGCAGTGGTAAGGTTTGTCCAAGGCACATCAACTAAGCGACTGTCGGCGAAATCCAACTTGTATTGGTCGGGATTACCAGAGTTGAGGTGGTAGCGGATGCTATAGCCACTTCCGCTGCAGTAACCATAAGCATATACATCGAAGCCTTGCTCAACCACCGTAGTGTCGTCCTCGGGACGGTCGGTATTGGGCACCATGGGCTCAATAATATAGCCATTGTTGGTGTATATCTCAGTAGCGGGATCAAGATTGTAGTTGGCCAGCAAAGCTGCGTCACCGTCAATCGTGTAGATCACTGTGACGGTCTTGTTGCCGCCAATGGTAGCGTCGCTAAAGGTGGCCACTGTGGCGTGAGTCACAGCGTCGTTGCCCTGGACATTGGTCAAAGTGCCCTGGTTGGTCACCACAGCATCGGTGGTGCCATCGAAGAACTTGGCAGTTTCGACTTCAACGCCACTCACATAAATAGTAGCACGTGCGATGACAAATGTAGTGACGGGCGAGATTAACGAGTCGCCATCCGGTACTGCCGCGCTGACGGTCCATGTACCTACTGTCACGGGATAGTCAGGTGTAGTGATAGTCTCATTACCGCACACAAAGGTCAATGCCGGCGTGTGCTCGATGCCCATATAGTCGGTATAGGTGGCTTTGATGCCAGTATAGGGCTGGCTACTATAGGTAACGGTTGTATCGCCGGTCCACACTGTATTATATATATTGGTATCAAATATGGCGGTAAGAGAAGTGTCGCCAACAGGGATGATGGTGATGCTGCTGGTGGTGCTCACCTCGTCGCCATTCATGTTAACCCAAGCCACAAAGTGATAGCCATGCTTAGCGGTAGCAACTAGCTCGGTACTACGGAAGTGCTTCACCTGACCGGAACCGGTAACAGTACCGATTTCATCGTTGCTTGAGGTGGCAGTAACATTGTAGATGTTGGTATCGAAGTTAGCCTCAAGGATAACAGCCATGGCGTTAGGCACGGTATAAGTATAGGCTGCCTGGTCGCTGATTTCGGAAACTGGGCTAACCTCAATCTGCTCGGTCCAGTTCACGAAGTGATAACCCGTAGCCGGTTCAGCCAACAAGCCAACCTCAGTATCATGGGCAAAGGAACCAGTCGTCGGCTCAGACACATCGTAGCAGGCCGTCAATGTAGGTACAGCGGTAAAGGTACTGAAACTAACCTCTCCACCGTCAGCAATATTTTTCTGCAATCCCGTCACGCAGCCCTGCTCTACAGTAAGGGTGTAGGCCACCGAATCGTAAAAGTACTCTTGGGTGAGGTCGTGGACAGCATAGATAGTGTAAGTACCGGTTGTGACAACAAAATGACCCGGAATAGTTCCGGTGCTCTCAAAACCAATGGCTCCTGTGATGGCATCAACAGTTATCGCATTGTCAACCGAGCCGTAACGCACTTCAACTTCATGAGGATTAAGTACAGTAGGTGCCCAGTTGTTGAAGTCTATCATGGTGTAGCCAGTGAATGCGTCGGCGCTCCATTTAAGTTCGGCGCGGGCAGTATCGAAATTGGCGGTAACCGTCGTTGCCTCAACCACATCAAGCGTGTTACTTGTACCCAAAACGACATCACCATCAGTCCAGTTGACAAATTGATATCCAGCAACCGGTGTAGCAACAAGGGTTGTGGTCGTGCCACCTTTAGCCGAGATAGTGCCATTAGCTGCATCAACCGCGATATGTGTCGCATCGTAGATGTCGGTGTAGCTTATACTAACCGTACCACGAATATCCTCTGTCGAGGCTACCGTGGCAGTGACGTCATAACTGTGCAAGTAGAAGAAAGCCATTGCAGTGGTGTCACCGAAAACGGTGAGTGTCAATGCCGAAGTGGTAGGAAGGTAATTACCCGGATCAGTGATAGCATAGTTACTGTATGTGACGTCCTCGGTATAGGTGTCACCGCTCTCATTCTGCCATCCATACACATAATACTGGGCATCAGCATTGGCAGTAATCTTGGCAACCGTTCCGTAGTCTAATCTGTAGGTGTTATCGACACTTGATGGCAGCGTAGTATATTCAGCGCTTGTCACCTTGATGTCGTCAACAAAAAGGATATACCCATCATCCTCCTGATGACGGAAGGCGATGTAAACGGTCTGACCGTCGTAATTACTCAAATCTACAATACGCTCCTCCATTTGGTTAATACCATCAACAATAACAGTTGTTGGTTCAAGAAGGGCTGTCATAGAGGATATGTCGGCAGTCGTACCGATATATACACCTAATTTATCGGGGAATTCTAAATCACCCACACCCACATAGTAGCTCAACCGGGAATCTTCGCCGAGAATGATGGCTGGGGTGATGGCCCAATTGTCGGCATCATAGGAGCCGTCGATAAGACTGTATGATTCCGAATAGAGACGTACCGGACCGGACATGCCAATCAGGGTAGAGTAGTCAACATCTTGCGCCAGACCATCGACGGCTAGTTTCCAGTTGATGCCGTCGCCGTCATTGTCAACAAAAGACCATCCATGGCCACCAAGAGTAGCCCAGTCATCAAAGTCTTCTTCGAAGAGCGTGACAATGTTTGGATTGATAGAAACACTCATATCTCCCCACTCCTCGTTCTGCTCCAGCGTCAACACAGGCTTGGCGGCGAATCTGACAGAAATAGTGGTGTTGCCGTTGATAGTGTACGGCTTCTGCTGGGCGACATTGCTGTTGATGGGCTCGTCGTTATCAAAGCGCACAAGGTAGTGATTTGCATCCGGCGTTGCGGTGGCAATCACTTCGCTACCGGGAACGACAATATACTGTCCCATAATCCCGCTGGGGCGCGCGACAGTACCCAACTGAACAGAGCCTCCTATGTTGAGGCTCAAGGTGATTGTGTCGGGAATGACAACAGTGACGTTGTACGCCACAGAGTCGTAGAGGTAGTCGTTGTCACCGTCGAACACGGCATAGACAACACAACTTCCTGCACCATGCAGCGTGAAACCATATATGCCGTCGAGGGTAAGGACTTCCGGATTGGTGGTACCGAAGCGAATGTCTAAAGCGTGTGCGGCTTCAAAGTCGTCGTCCATATCCACGGTAGGCAACACGACATTGTTTTCGAAGCCCATGCAGGCAGTGACACCTCCGTCAGGCACATTCTGCCAAGCCAACTGTGGCTCAGCCTTGTCAGCCACGCAGACGGGCGCCTTGCCCATCGCGGGTCCTGTGGCCGTTGCTATAGCCAACATGGCCACAAAAGTTTTTAATAATTTTTTTAACATAACTCAGAAATTTTGGTTAATAATTATTCTGTTTTTTCAATTGTCTCTTTATTTCGTTTTCAAGAATTATAACATGTATCGACAAAATTGGCGAGGCGTGGTTTTAGGTATTCACGCTCTTCCATAAATGCCATATGGGCCACATCCTCTAACAGTAGTATCTCTGGCCGCCGCGCCATCATTGCTCCACCTATTGCCAGTTCAACGGGAATACGGACATCGTTCTTGCCATATACGAACAACGTCGGCATGTCGAGTGAAGCGAGGGTCTGTACACGCGAGGGACGCTGGGCCATGCCGCGTTGGGAAGCCACGATGGAAGCTGCTGTAGTCAGCAGACACTGATCCTGCAAATCTTTGATATCCTTGGAAAGCGCCGCGCGTTTACTATCATCGAAAAGTGGCGGCACAAAGCCAACTATGTATGAAGCCCTGTTCTCTTGAACCTGCATACATACTTCATCACGATAACGGCGGTGTTCCTCGCTATCAGCCATAGCATGAGAACTTACCAATCCTAATCCGCGCAATGAATAAGGATACTTCTCGGCGAAAGCAAGGGCAACATAGCCACCCATAGAATGGCCTACCATGACACACTGGTCCACGCCGGCCTCGTTGAGCACTGACTTTACTATCTTAGCCATAAAGTCCATGGTATGTACATCGCAGAACGTCTCTGTGAGGCCGTGCCCGGGAAGGTCTATCGTGATAACGCGGAAGCGGCTCATATAAGAGAGCACATAGGAGCTCCACACATCTAGATTCTGCAAAAAACCATGCAGCAACACTAAGGTACGAGTATTCTCGCGGCCTTCGTCGCGATAGTGTACGGTACGTCCTTCTACGGTGATTGTACGGTGCTGTTCCATATATAGAGGTTTTAGATTCTGTTACTTGTCACGAAAACGTATGCTGACACCCGGTACTGCGCCCTTCTTGGCATTAACATTGCCATAGGCAGAGATGGTGATACGGCTTTCATCGACACCTTCCACCATCAAATAATCCTTTATAGCACGGCCGCGTTCCAGGGAGAGATTATAACACAAGGCATCGTCACGACCATCTACATTCACCACTATCTCCACCATTCCGCCAGAGTTTTGCTCCATAAAACGTGCCAACTGCTCAAGCTGCATAAGCGATATTGGCAGCAGGTTTGCCGATGATTTCTCGAAATCAACAGCATAAAGCGGTACAGGCTTGTCCATGGCTACCATCACGGGTAACGTGTATCCTTTCAGTCTCTGCCGCGTCTTGGATTTGGGGTCGAGTATGACGGCAGGTACAAAGTACATACCAGCATCACCTAACACAGCATAGCGCTTGTCCTTATGTACGTAAAGCTCCACACTATGGCCCTCACCGGAGTACTCCACCACCTGGGTGACGTCTTGTTGCGTAAGGTCAGCCACACGCACCCGGAAGAGGAACGTCTCCATGCCAAGAACATCAAGTGTATATGACATATAGGTATTTGATATATCGTGCGAAGTGGGGTAAGAATAGGCCGAGTAGCGGCCAAGGCTGTAGTTGCTTGTCACCACAAGTGTTTTCTCGTCAGGACCGAAAGCGACATTAGCCTCCTTGAATCCTGTGTTGATTTCCTTGCCCATATTGCGGGGCTTGCTCCATCCCGTCCAGTCCTCCACATCCTCGCGTGTACACATATACACATCGCCATAACCAAGACCTCCACGCCCATCGGTAACGAAATAGAGAGTCTTTAGGTTACGACTAAGTATGGGACTACGCTCACTATATGGGGTATTCACCACAGAGCCAAGATTAACGGCTGTACCCCATCCGTTCTGGGTGTAGGGGATGAAATACAGATCCGAAGCCAAAGCCGTGTCTCCGTGGAATAACGTTCCTGAAGGCTGCAGGTTCTGCCCATTGGGACGGTCCGAGGCCAGTAGCATACCACTACCGTCGGGCAACATATAGGCATCGGTCTCAACATAGTCCGTGTTCACCGGATACGGCGGTATATCGCTGACACGCCACTGGTCACCATCCTTCTCGGCAATCCATATATCACCGGCACTGCCAAGCAACATGTGACTGCCGTCGGCATAGAAGCCGTAAATTGTGAGCCCGTCATTGTCGGTGTTTGCAAAACGCGCATCACCGGCAGGCTGCCATACACCACCCTTCTTCTCAGCGTAGCATATGCGGCGTGTGGTACCGATACGGGTGTAATACATTCGATTCTCTGCCTTGTTGTAGCTGGGGTTCTGTATATTGTAAGTAGCCGTGAGCACTGGAGACAGTTTGTGCCCCGACGAGGGTGCCGCCAGCAACTGCTGCAGTTCTACATACTCGCTGTGGCCCACATTCTCAAAGCACAAATCAAACTGGCGCACCCTGGCAAGGGCACCTGCATAGTTGTGCATTGTGAGCTGGGACTGTATCATTCGCTGCAAAGGTACTATGGCAATGCGCTTACCCATCATTTGTCGCACATATCCAGCGTATTTAGTATAGTCCACCTCTATAAAATCCTCCATGAGGTTCACCCTGTCTATACGCCTAGCCCGTTCAATGTCAGCCTCCACGGCACGCTGGTGAGGATAGTCAGGATTCTCTTTCACAAACTTGCTTATCGGAGACATGTTGCCCTCTTCGGCATGCCACGAATAGTACTTGTTGTAAACCTCGCTGTAGTACGGATCGAGCTTGAAGCGTGAGAGATAGAGTCGTGCCGCCTCGATGTCGCGATTGTCGTATATAAGGCGGCGCATCTGCAGCAGTGCACTGTCGGCCAAGGCATTATCGGCATTAGACTCTACAAAGTCGGCATACTCCTTTGCCGTATGCAGGGATGAATACTTCACCTCCAGCAGGGTGGAAAGCCGTTCTCTGGCCTGCAGGTGTTCGTCACTTGAAGGGTATTTGCTCAGGAAGTCATTATAGGCGGCTATGGTGTTGCGCTTGCTGGCATTTGCATATGCTATACGGCTCTTCTGCTTTTCAGCAGCACGCTGCACCGAAGGACTCAGTTCATAGCTTGCAGCTATGGTGTCGGCCTGATATTCCGTGGTCACGCCCTCGAAGAGTCCAGGCGCGAGGCGTGCAAGGCGCTCCTCCATCTGCTCAGCCTCACGGGTGCCGGGATAGTTGAATATGAAGTGGTAATAAGCCTCGGCTGTACCTTTGCGCATATCCTCATCATAAACCTGGTTGATGCGGCGCTGGCGCAGCAGACGCACAAGCTCGATGTCGATACCAAAAGCATCAAGGTAAGTATCGAGTTCCACACGGCTCATGTCGGTACGCAGTTCCAGCGTGTTGTAGGCGGCATCGCTTATGGCCTGCTTGGTCTGACGAATTGTGGTGAGAGTGATGTTCTTGCGGGCCAGACGCGTCAATTCGCCCAACTTGTCGTTCTCCAACAACTCGATATGCTTGGCCTCGGCACGCTGTATGTACTTCATGGCCATAGGCAAGTTGCGCATAGGGTGCGAATTGTCGAAGTAGAACATCGCCATGTTGTACAGATTCTCCACGTTGTCCGGCTCCTTGGCATATGCCTTGTTGAGCTTCGTAAAGCGGTCCTCATAGTCGCCGAGTGCGTCGCCGGGCGACACCTGTGCCACGCCAACGGCGGCCAGAGCACAGGTCATCAGTATCATTAGTTTCTTCTTCATGAGTTGCTATTTTAACGTTCCCAGAATGTCCTTGAATTCGAACTCCATCTCCTCAAAGGTGTCCTTGGTTGTCTCAAGTCTGAACTCCACGGCAGTACCACGGCTCTTGAAGTATGTCATAAGGAATTGGTAATCCTTCTGGCTCGATGGGTTGGTGTATGCTCCCATATAACCGATGCCGCCGTCCTTGGGCAGTCCCGGTCCGTGGGTGTACTCGTCCACCGACTGGAATGGTTGCAGCATATATCGGTCGTATGCCAGCTCATACACGTCACCATCATAGTCCTCGTTGACGTATATTCTAAGACACGGCAGCACGGTGTCGCCCTCAAGGTCGACCAAAACATGCCCAACATAGTAGTAGAGGTAGATATCGGCTCCATCTTCAAGCTTGAATGTGCGCAGGTAGCGCCAATCGTCGCCGTTGAGCCGGAAACTCACACTGGTACCCGGGATAGTTATCTGTGCCACCGCCGATGACGCCATGGCCATCAAAAATGCAAGCACTACCGTTTTCAGTATCTTTTTCATAGCTCCAGTATTTCTTCATAGAACCGCAGCAGGCGGTCCGTCAGTGTCTTAACATCGTACTGCTCCGCCACGAGCCTTGCAGCGGCCTCGCCGACCTTGGCGCAGTAGTCCTGGTCATCCACCAGACGCTTTATCTGGCGTGCAAACTGCTCCGGAGTGTCGGCGATGAGCAGATTCTCGCCGTCGGTGTACTCTATGCCCTGGGCACCGACGCTGGTGGTCACCACAGCCTTGCCGGCTGCCATAGCCTCAATTATCTTAACCCTGATGCCGCTGCCGCTGCGCAGGGGCACAACGTTAATCTGTTTGCCGGCAATAAAATAACCCGCATCGGGCACCTCGCCCACCACGCTTACGCCATCGATAGCGGCATGCATCCAGCGTTCCGGCATCTTGCGTCCGGCAAGGTACAGGTGTGCCTGTGGCACCTCGCGGTGCACCACGGGCCACACCTCGTCCAGCAGCCACTCTATGCTCTCGCGGTTCGGCATCCAGTCCATGGCACCTATATGGAACAACGAGGCTGGCTCCACGGTCACACCCATGCATTCCTCGGGCTCCACGCCGAAGGGGATTGCTGTCACCGGACGGCGGCAACCGTTCTGCTTGAAATAATCGGCGTCGTTGCGCGTGATGCACACCACGCCGTCGTAGTCGTTGATGTGCTCCAGCTCGTAGGCCCGCAGGGTCAGCGACAGGTGCTTCAGGTACCAGCGCCTGAGACCGTGGGGCGTGCTCTCGGCCACACGCTTCCAAATGATGTTCTCCACGTTGTGGGCACGCAGGACAACCTTGGCCTTCGAGAGACTGCGTATCAAGGGCAGGTAGGGAGTCAGGAATGGGCTCTCCATGTGTATCACGTCAAACTCCTCCTGCTCCAATATGCTGCGCAGCCGTTTGGCGAAAGCCTCGCTGCGGTAGCGCCGCACATGGTACGACTCGCCGCAGAGCATGGCCACAGCAGCTTCGAGGGGCTTGACGCCAAGGTCGACATACTCTGCCTCGAAACGCGTGCGCTCACGGTAGTCAGCCGGCATCTTGTCCACGTCGGCCGGGTGTTTGTCGGTCTCCACAGCCAACACCTTCACCTCACAGCCCTCGCGCAGCAGTCCCTGCGTGATGCTGTTCATTGCCATGGTGCCTCCGTCTACAGGCGGATAGGGCGGCTTGTTACATATCTGGAGTACCTTCATTTACTTATTCCTTCGGCAGGGCTTTGAAGCCGGTGCCCAATATCTCCGAACTATCCATGATGTTGACGAAGGCCGCGGGGTCGATGCGGTGCAGGTTGCTCTTGAGCTTCACCATGTCGGCACGGTCGAGGGTCACGTATATCATCTTGCGCTCGTTGCCCTGATAGAGGCCCGTGCCCACCAGCAGGGTGCCGCCGCGCTTGAGGTCATTGAGGATATAGTCGCGCACAGTCTCCAGCTCGTCGGTGACGATGAACATGGTCTTGTAGCTCTTCATGCCTTCGACAACGAGGTCGATAACCTTGCCCTCAATGAAGATGATGATGATGGAGTATATGGGCAGGCGTATGTCGCCGAAAGCCACAAGGGTGCTCAGCGTGATGATGCCGTCGACAATCATCACCAGGGTGCCGAGGCTGATCTTGGTGTACTTGTGCAGTATCATGCTGATGATGTCGCTGCCGCCGCTGGTGGCGCCGCTGCGGAATATCATGCCGATGGCCACTCCGTAAATAAGGCCGGCCACGACGGTGTTGAGGAAGTAGTCAGGCACGAACCAGCCCCCGTCGTGGGGTATCTGAACCATGGAGATGCCCTCGATGGGAGCGTCGACAATCTTGCCGTCGAAGATAACCGGATTGTAGCCCCACAGGGTCTCAAGGACATAGGTGGCCGCGAAGATGAGGGCTGTGGAGAGGATGGTCTTGAAGCCGAACTTGGGACCGAGAATCCAGGTGCCTATGATGAGCAGGGGCACATCCATGCAGATGGCGTACAAGGATATCTTCCAAGGCCACACGGTATTCAACACGTTGGAGATACCATATGTGCCGCCGGGAGCCATGAGGTAGGGGTTGACGAACATCACGTCGCCGACAGCGAACAGAATGCTGCCGCCAATGAGCAGCAGGTAGGCCCACAATTCTTTTTTCCAGTCTTTCTTTACAGTTGTATTTGTCATAATCGTTTGTATTTTAGTTCATAGCCAGCACTCCCCTATTAGGGGTAACCCTGCAAATATACACTTTTTTTACAATTTGACAAAATAAAATGCAATAAATCTCGCTGCCTGCGAAATAAAAACCGGGCGGTATAACCGCCCGGCAACCCGGGAGCGATAGACGGGGTTCGAACCCGCGACCTGCGGCTTGGGAAGCCGCCGCTCTGCCAACTGAGCTACTATCGCAAAAGACACCCTAACAAACGAGGGGGTTTGTCATTTATTGTGCCTTGCCGAAAATATTTTAGGCGTAATAGTCGAACACTCCATTTTCGCTCTTCACCGTCACCTGTGCCTTCGGGCTCTCCTCCACGTGGCCCACCACACGGGCGTCGACATTGAAACTCTTCGCGATGTCTATGATGCCGCGGGCCGTGGCCTCGTCGGTGTAGAGCTCCATGCGGTGACCCATGTTGAACACCTTGTACATCTCCTGCCAGTCGGTGCCGCTCTCGTCGTGAATCATCTTGAAGAGCGGCGGCACGGGGAAGAGGTTGTCCTTGACAACGTGATACTTGTCGATAAAGTGCAGCACCTTGGTCTGCGCGCCGCCGGAGCAGTGTATCATGCCGTCAATCTTGGGACGGTACTCGTCGAGCACCTTGCGTATGACGGGCGCATAGGTACGCGTCGGCGAGAGCACCAGGTGACCGGCGTCGACTCCCGGCACCTCCGTAGGGTCGGTGAGGCGTTTCGTGCCGCAGAACACCACGCCGTCGGGCAGGTTGGTGTCGTAGCACATGGGGTATTTCTTGGCATATTCGTGGGCGAAGACGTCGTGGCGTGCCGAGGTGAGGCCGTTACTGCCCATGCCGCCGTTGTAGGCGGTCTCGTAGGTAGCCTGGCCGTAGCTGGCAAGACCCACAATGACGTTGCCGGCCTTGATGTTGGCATTGTCGATGATGTCGGCGCGGCGCATACGTGCCGTCACAGTGCTGTCCACTATGATGGTGCGCACCAGGTCGCCCACGTCGGCGGTCTCGCCACCGGTGAGCACCATGTCTATGCCCATGTCGCGCATCTGCTGGCAGAACTCCTCGGTGCCGTTGATGACGGCGCTTATGACCTCGCCCGGCACCAGACCCTTGTTGCGCCCGATAGTCGACGAGAGCAGGATGTGGTCCAGCGCGCCGACGCACAGCAGGTCGTCGGTGTTCATCACGATGGCGTCCACGGCGATACCCTTCCACACACTGAGGTCGCCCGTCTCGCGCCAGTACATGTAGGCCAGGCTCGACTTGGTGCCGGCGCCGTCGGCGTGCATTATGTTGCAGTATTCGCTGTCGCCGCCCAACAGGTCGGGTATCACCTTGCAGAAAGCCTTGGGATAAAGCCCCTTGTCTATATTCTTGATGGCATTGTGCACATCCTCCTTTGTGGCGGATACTCCGCGCTGATTGTACTTATCCATAT
>CACYSB010000010.1 GCA_902777005.1 uncultured Bacteroidota bacterium | reverse complement strand
GCGGAAGCGGCAAAACAGGAAAAGCATTGCAACAGATGCACATAACCTCATGGCTTTTCTTATCGGTATGTATGGATGCTCTGTTGGAGGACCGGGGCAAAAAAAAAACTGACTGTATGAAAGCAAAACGACTACTGTTATTAACCATTATGGCTCTGTGTGCCACATCGGCATGGGCCTACACCTTTTCAGCCGTCGCCCCCAGCGGGCAGACGCTGTATTACAACATTGTGGATGGCAATGCACAGGTGACGTATGAAAATGGTGGGAGCCCACGGTACACTAATCTTACAGGTGACCTTGTCATTCCCGCCAGCGTGACATACAATAATGTCACATATTCCGTCACAAGCATTGGAGTGTATGCCTTCGTAGGATGTACCGGCTTGACCTCTGTCACCATCCCGAACTCCGTCACAAGCATTGACCAATCTACCTTCTCCGGCTGTACCGGCATGACCACTGTCACCATCCCGAACTCCGTCACAAGCATTGGTAGTAGAGCCTTCTACGGCTGTACTGGCTTGACCTCTGTCACCATCCCGAACTCCGTCACAAGCATTGAAACCCAAACCTTCTTCGGCTGCACCGGCTTGACCTCTGTCACCATCCCGGACTCCGTCACAAGCATTGGCAACCATGCCTTCTCCAACTGTACCGGCTTGACCACTGTCACCATCCCGAACTCCGTCACAAGCATTGGCAACTATGCCTTCTCCGGCTGTACCGGCTTGACCTCTGTCACCATCCCGAACTCCGTCACAAGCATTGGTGGCAATGCCTTCCAGGACTGTACCGGCTTGACCACTGTCACCATCCCGAACTCCGTCACAAGCATAGGATACCAGGCCTTCTACTACTGTACCGGCTTGACCTCAGTCACCATCCCGAACTCCGTCACAAGCATTGGCGAGTATGCCTTCAGGAGCTGTACCGGCTTGACCTCTGTTACCATCCCGAACTCCGTCACAAGCATTGGTAGTAGTGCCTTCCGCGGCTGTACCGGCCTGACAGAAATACATTCAGAAGCGAGTGTTGCACCTTTGTTGGGTACTGATTGCTTTGCAGGCGTCCCAATAAATATCCCTATCTATATTCCATGTGGGAGTCAGATGTCGTACTATTCCCGGTGGAGTTATTTCTCCAACTTCGTCGAAGCGGCAGGATTCACATTTAGTGCCACCCCCGCCGACGAGACTATGGGCAGCGTAACGGTGCTTACCCAGCCCACGTGCCAATCTCCGACGGCTGTCATCAATGCCATCCCTGCTGCCGGATATCTGTTCCTGCAATGGAACAACGGTGTCACCGATAACCCATACAGCCTTGTAGTGACATCCGATACTGCTCTCTCGGCCATATTTGTTTCTGCAAATGATACACCATGCGACACCGTTTATATTTACATACATGACACCACAACAATGATAAACAACATATATGTGCATGACACCACCTATATTACATTGATGGATACGCTAATGCAATATGACACTATCATCAACACAGTGTATGACACCATCGTCATCCACGACACCATCTATATCACCCAGGAGGGTATCGATGGAGTGGATGTCTTGAACGCCAAGGTGTATTCCAGCCAAGGACAGATAGTGGTCGAGGGGGCTGACGGCAACAATGTGACGCTCTATGACGTGAGCGGCCGTGTGCTGGCTACCAAACAGGACGACTATGCTCCACTACGTTTCGACACGCCCGTCAGCGGCACCTACATGATTAAAGTTGGCACACTGCCAGCCCGCAAGGTGGTGGTTGTAAGGTGATGCGGCAGTATGTGTTTATGAAAATGTTACACTGGCCGTTGTGTTAAAGTTTAGTTAAAAAAGGCCCTTCCGGTCGGGAGGGCCTTATATTATATATGCGCCGCTTCTTTTAATGGAGGCGGCGCGAGTGTTCTTTGACGTATTGAGAGGATTGGTTCTTCTACAGCACCTCTTGCCCCCGGCGGGGCTCGGATTATTATTTAGGCTCTGCGCTTGTTTATAGAACCTTTATCAACTCGACGGTGAAGATGAGGGCGGCATAGGGCGGTATGTCAGCGCCGGCGCCGCGTTCGCCGTAGGCGAGGTTGTATGGGATGTAGAACTTGAAGATGGAGCCTTCTTTCATGAGCTGCACACCTTCCGTCCAGCCGGCGATGACTTGGCGGAGACCGAACTCGGCGGGCTGGTTGCGGCGGTAGCTGGAGTCGAAGACGGTGCCGTCGATGAGGGTGCCCTCGTAGTGGCAGCGCACGGTGTCGCTGGCTTTGGGCTGACGGCCGGTGCCCTGCTTGACGACCTCATACTGGAGGCCGCTGGCGGTGGAGGTCACTTCTGGGCGCAGCTTGTTGCGGTTGAGGAAGGCTTCGCCCTTGCTGCGGGCTGCTTTGCCACGCTCGGCGGCCTCGGCCTGCTGGCGCTCCTCGAGCTCGGTGAAGTAGTGCTCAAGCACCTCGTTGACCTCGCTGTGGCTCATCTTGGGCTGGCGGCCTTGCAGCACGTCGGCGATGGCAGCGGTGTAGTCTTCGATGTTAAGGCTCTTCTGGAGGCCCATTCCTATCAGTTGGTGGCCGATGTTGTGGCCTAATGCGTAACTTAATTTGTCCATATTATTGATTGTTCATTCGTTGACGGAGATAAAGTATGGCGTCTATGTTGCGGGGTACCTGCAGGTCGAGGGTGCCGCTGACGATGCCGATGACGTGGCCGTTGCGGACGGCACTGAGGCGGTTGTAGGGCTTCATGCCACAGAAGGCGGCGCTGTCCTCGCGGCGCACGATGATATAGTCGGGGTCTTCCTGTACGAGAGCTTCCAGGCTGTAGCTCCAGCCCTCGATGTCTTCGGCGATGTTGCGGCCACCGGCCATGCGGATTATGTCGTTGATGAAGGTGTTGCCACCAGCGGTGAAGTTGCCGCTGGCGCCGAAGCCGACGACATAGTAGACCGATGGTAATTGAGAATTGAGAGTTGAGAATTGAGAATTATCGTTGTGTGCAATCAATTTCTCAATTACCAATTTAATATTATCAATTAACGAGTCGGCGGCAGACTTTTTGTTTACCAGACGTCCGATGGCGGCGATATTGTCGTAGAGGGCTTCGAAGTGGGGCTTCTCGATGACGCAGACCATGGGTATGCCCATGGCGTCCATCTGGTCGGTGACTTTCTTGCCAACCATGGAACCACTGATGACGAGGTCGGGATTGCGCGACATGATGCTCTCGACGTTGAGGTTGCTGATGCCGCCGACGCTGGGGATATCCTGTGCTTCAGCCGGATACTCGCAGAAGTCGGTGCGGCCCACGAGTATGTCCTGTGCGCCGAGGGCATAGATAATCTCGGTGACGGCAGGGGAGAGGCTTACCACACGCTGCGGCTGCGCGGGCACCACGACGGTGCGGCCGTAGTCGTCGGTGACGGTGTCGTTAAGGGCAGTCGGTTCCTTGTGTCCGCCGCAAGCGGCAAACAGCAGAACGAAACCCAAAAGAAGAGTAAAATTACGCATCTTCCATTCCTCCACACATGGGCAGCACGACACTGGTGATGTAGCTCGACATGTCGCTGGCGAGGAACACGCAGCAGTTGGCTACCTCGTCGGGGGTACCGGGGCGCTTCATGGGGATGCGGCTGCACCATGTGTCCATCAGCTCCTTCGGTATGTCGGCGGTCATCTCCGTCTGCACAAAGCCCGGAGCTACAACATTGACGCGTATGTTGCGGGCGGCGAACTCCTTGGCGCAGCTCTTGCTGAAGCCTATGATGCCTGCCTTGGAGGCGGCGTAGTTGGCTTGATTATAGTTGCCTGCTATGCCAACCACAGAGCCGATGTTGACAATGGAACCGTGTCCCTGTTTCCACATGGCGGGCTGTACGGCCTTGGTCATGCAGAAGACACTCTTGAGGTTGGTGCCAATCACGTGGTCGAATTGTTCCTCTGTCATGCGCTTTACGGCGGCGTCGTCAGTGATGCCGGCGTTATTGATAAGGATGTCCACATTGCCAAAGTCGGCGAGCACCTCTTTTACCAACGCCTGAGCGGAGGCATAGTCTGCTACATCGGCGGCGTAACCCTTGGCTTTCACGCCGAGGGCGATAGCGTGACCGATGCCACGGGTGGCACCGGTCACGATTGCAGTCTTATTTTCTAAGAGCATATTAGAGCAGCTTGGCGAGTTTGGCAGCCAGGTCGCCAACGCGGGTGCTGTAACCCTTCTCGTTGTCATACCAGCTGACGATCTTCACGAAGTTGCCGTCCATCACCTGAGTCAGCAGGCTGTCGAAGATGCTGCTGTGGGTGTTGTCGATGATGTCGATGCTTACGATGGGCTCGTCGACATACTGGAGGACGCCCTTCATGGCACCGTTGGCGGCTTCCTTCACGGCGTTGTTGATATCCTCCTTGGTGACGTTGCAGTTCAGCTCGGCGGTCAGGTCAACGACGCTGCCGTCGGGAGTGGGGACGCGCATGGCGAAGCCATCCAGCTTGCCCATCAGTTCGGGGATTACCAGACCCACGGCCTTGGCGGCGCCGCTGGAGGTGGGGATGATGCTGACGGCGGCGGCACGGGCACGACGGAGGTCGCTGTGCGGCTGGTCGAGGATCTTCTGGTCGTTGGTGTAGCTGTGGACGGTGTTCATCAGACCACGCTTGATACCGAACTTGTCGTTCAGCACCTTGGCAACGGGGGCCAGGCAGTTGGTGGTGCAGCTGGCGTTGCTGACGAGCTGCATCTCCTTGGTCAGGACGTTATCGTTGACACCCATCACGACGGTGGCGTCCACGTCGTCGGCCTTGCCGGCAGGTACGGTCAGGATGACCTTCTTGGCACCGGCGTTGATGTGCTTCATCATCTGCTCACGTTTCTTGAACAGACCGGTCGACTCGACCACGATGTCGACGCCAAGGTCTTTCCAAGGCAGGTTCTGCGGGTCGCGCTCGGCATATATCTTCACTTTCTTGCCGTTGACCACGAGGCAGTCGCCGTCGGCGTACACTTCGCCGTCGAAATTCTCATGCACGGAGTCGTATTTGAACAGGTATGCCAGGGTTTTGGCATCGGTCAGGTCGTTGATAGCGACGATTTCCAGCTCGGGGTGGGCGAGCATTGCGCGGAAGCTCATTCTTCCAATTCGGCCGAAGCCGTTGATTGCTACTTTTGCCATAGTATTTTGTTTTTTAATGTTTTGTATTGTTTGTTGCTTTAACTTTGAGTGTACAAAAATAAGAAACATTTTAGATATATGCAAATGATTTTTATTATTTTCGTATCTTTGCATCACGAATATGGCAAAAGGTAAATCGTCTAAACCGATAAAAACCAAGGGCTCAAGCCGGAAGGCAGGCCTTATACCGTGGCGCCAGTTGGGCTTCTTCGGCAAGGTGTGGCGAGTATTGTGGGTAGGCGTTGTGGGATTGTGGCTCTTTACTGTCCTGCAAGTGCTCCTGGGTTGGTTCATCAATCCTCCGCTTACGCCACTCATGGTGCAGCGCTTCAACCAGCAGCTCTTCGAGAAGGGACGCGAGGTGCGTTTCGAGCGCGACTATGTGCCGCTCGACAGCATCTCCAACAATCTGATTACCGCCGTGGTATATGCCGAGGACGGTCTCTTTATGTATCATCATGGCTTCGACGTCAAGCAGCTAAAGCAAGCCTACCGCGAGAACAAAAGTGGGCGCCGCTTCCGTGGGGGCAGCACCATCAGCAACCAGACGGCCAAGAATGCCTTTCTGCCGCACTCGCGCAACATGGTGCGCAAAGCATTCGAGGCTTACTACACTGTAATGATAGAAGCCGTATGGGGCAAGCGCCGCATCATGGAAGTATATCTCAACATCATCGAGTTCGGCGACGGCATCTACGGTGCCGAGGCGGCATCGCAGCATTACTTCGGTCACTCCGCCAAGCGGCTCAGCCAGACAGAAGCAGCTCAGCTTGCAGCCACTCTGCCGGCCCCTTTGAAACGCAATCCGGCTCATCAGTCACCTTTCTACAAGAAGCAGGTGTCTGCCATAAAGCAACGCTTTAGTTGGGGCGCAGTAAATGTTGATATGCCGAAAGATAAGCGCAAAGCAAAGAGCAAAGACCGCGAGACACTTTTGGACTTTTACATATGGACAAAACGGCAGAAATAGAACGCACGTGGGCCCGCTATAGGCGTGACTACGAGACATACCTCAAGCTAGAGCGCGGTATGGCCGACAACAGTGTCGAAGCCTACATGCACGACTTTGCCCACCTGGAGCGTTTTGCTGTCGAGCAACATCTTGAACCGGAGCAGATAACACTGCGTGACTTACAGTTGTTGTTGAAGCACTTCTCAGACCTCGAGATAGCACCCACTTCACAGCGTCGCATGATATCCGGCTGGCGTATGTTCTTCCACATGCTTGTTATCGAGGATGCCATCAAGGAGAGCCCCGCAGACCTCCTCGACTTGCCTATCCGTCCAAAACATTTACCCGACGTACTCAACGACGACGAAGTCACGCTCATCCAGCAGACCTTCGACCGCAGTACACCTGAAGGCGAGCGCAACTACACCATAGTAGAGGTGCTCTACGGTTGCGGGTTGCGGGTGTCGGAGCTTGTCAACCTCAAGCTTTCTAATATCTACGTCGACGAGCAGTACCTGCAGGTCATCGGCAAGGGTGACAAAGAGCGCTGGGTGCCCATCAACGAGCGCGCCCTCGAACTGATGCTCACATACATACATAATGTGCGCAGCCATGTACCGGTGAAGCCCGGCGAGGATAAGTATGTATTCCTAAACCGCCGCGGGCATCACCTCACACGCCAGATGGTCTTCATCATGCTGCGCGACGCCGTGGCCGCCGCCGGCATCAAAAAAACCGTCAGTCCTCATTCCCTGCGCCATAGCTTCGCCACCGAGCTTGTCGAGAACGGTGCCGACCTACGTGCCGTCCAGGAGATGCTTGGCCATGAAAGTATCAGCACCACAGAGATTTATACACATTTGACGCGCGATACTCTCCGCAACACCATCGCCGCCTACCATCCCCATTACAGTAAAAAATAGTGTCCGGAGTCTCACCGTACCCGCTCCGTACCCGCTCCGACTGTTCACCGGTTGTTTAACGGTTTTTGGTCGGAGGGGATACGGAGAGGGTACGAAGCGGTGTCGGAGTGTCACAGCTGATTATGTGGTTTGCATGACTGTGGATAACTTTTTTCGCGTATATAAAAAAAAATTCGTATCTTTGCAGTCTCTAAAAATGGGAAATATTAAATAATAATCTAACAATAAATATTTTAAACAAGATGACTAAGTACGTTTACACGTTTGGCGGCAAGACTGCCGAAGGAAAAGCTGACATGAAGAACCTCCTGGGTGGCAAGGGTGCCAACCTCGCCGAGATGTGCCTGCTGGGCCTCCCTGTGCCTGCCGGTCTCACTATCACTACCGAGTGCTGCACGGCTTACTACGCCAACAATTGCGAACTGCCCGCTGGCCTGATGGACGAGGTCTGGAAAGGCGTCGAGAATATTGAGAAGATTATGGGCATGAAGTACGACGATGCGGAGAATCCTCTCCTTGTGAGCTGCCGTTCCGGCGCCCGCTCGTCGATGCCCGGCATGATGGACACTGTGCTGAACATCGGTCTGAGCAGCAAGACTATCCCCGGTATGCTGAAGAAGACCAACAACCCACGCTTTGTGTATGACTCGTACCGTCGTCTTATCATGATGTACGCCGATGTGGTGATGGAGAAGAGCGAGGGCATCGAGCCCGCTGACGGCAAAGGCATCCGCAAGCAGCTCGACGACATGCTCGACGAGTACAAGGCCGTCAAGGGCTACAAGAGCGACACCGAAATGACTGCCGACGACCTGATGAAGCTCGCCGACGCTTTCAAGGTGCGCGTGAAAGAGGTGCTCGGTGTGGAGTTCCCGGACGACGCCCGCGCCCAGATGGAAGGCGGCATCAAGGCCGTGTTCAAGAGCTGGAACGGCAAGAAGGCTGTCAGCTACCGTAAGATCGAGGGTATTCCAGACGATTGGGGCACTGCAGTGAATGTGCAGGCCATGGTCTTCGGCAACATGGGCGACACCAGCGCCACCGGCGTGGCCTTCACACGCAACCCCGCCACTGGCGACAACCAGTTCTACGGTGAGTGGCTCATCAACGCCCAGGGCGAAGATGTGGTGGCCGGTATCCGCACCCCCAACCCCCTGAACGACGACACGAAGAACGAGCAGAACAAGCACATGCACTCGATGCAGGAGCTTATGCCCGACACCTATAAAGAACTCTGCGACATCCGCAGCATTCTGGAGAAGAACTATCATGACATGCTTGACATTGAGTTCACCATCCAGGACGGTAAACTCTATATGCTGCAGTGCCGCGTCGGCAAGCGCACCGGTGTTGCCGCTCTGACTATGGCAATGGACATGCTCAAGGAAGGCCTCATCGACGAGAGCGAGGTGGTGATGCGCATATCGCCTGCACAGCTTGACGAACTGCTGCATCCTATTCTGGACGCCGCCGACGAGAAGAAGCACGAAGTGCTGGCCAAAGGTCTGCCCGCAGGCCCTGGCGGTGCCGTGGGTGTCATTGCCCTCACCAGCGAGAAGGCCAAAGAATATCAGGCTGCCGGTATCAAGAATATTCTCGTCCGCGAGGAGACCAACCCCGAGGATGTTGAAGGTATGCGTGCTGCCGACGGTATCCTCACCGCCCGTGGTGGTATGACCTCGCATGCAGCCCTTGTGGCCCGCGGCTGGGGCAAGTGCTGCATTGTGGGTTGCGATGCCGTGAAGATTGAAATGGAGAAGACATCCGTAAGCACCGACCAGTACGGCAAGAAGAAAGTGAACGTCGAGGATCACGGCACCGTGACCATCAACGGCAAGACCTTCCATGAGGGTGACCTGCTCAGCCTCAATGGCTCGAAGGGCTGGGTCTATGACGAAGAGGTGAAGATGATCAACGCCACCGAGAACCCCATGTTCCAGCAGTTCATGAAGTTGGTGGACAAATTCCGCAAGATGGGTGTGCGCACCAACGCCGACAACCCTGCCGATGCACAGAAGGCTATTGATTTCGGCGCCGAAGGTATCGGTCTGTTCCGCATAGAGCACATGTTCTACGGCGAGAACAGCGAGGTGCCCCTGGAGAAGTTACGCAATATGATTCTGGCTGACACACTGGAAGCCCGCAAGGCTGCATTGGACGAACTGGAGCCCTACGTGCGTGAGAGCGCCAAGGGTACTCTGAAAGTCATGGACGGCAAACCCTTGACCTTCCGTCTGATGGATCCCCCGCTGCATGAGTTTGTCCCTCAGACCGAGGAGAAACAGCGCGAGGTGGCCAAAGCCCGTGGTTTGGAGTACGAGCAGTTGCACGCCCGCATCGAGAGCATGCACGAGGTGAACCCAATGATGGGTCTCCGCGGTGTGCGTCTGGGTATCATCTATCCCGAAATCACCGAGATGCAGTTCCGTGCCCTCTTCAGTGCCACCGTGGAATTGATGAAGGAAGGTTTCAACCCGATGCTCGAGATCATGGTGCCTTTGACCATAAATGCCGCCGAGCTCAAGCATCAGAAAGCCCTTGCAAACCGTGTGAAGGACGAGGTGGAGGCCAAGTATGGCATCAAGTTCAACTACAAGTTCGGCACCATGATAGAGATACCGCGTGCCGCACTGGTTGCCAACCAGATTGCCGAGGTGGCCGAGTTCTTCAGCTTCGGCACCAACGACTTGACGCAGATGACTTTCGGCTTCAGCCGTGACGATGTGAATGCTATCGTGAAGACTTATGTCGACGAAAAGATTATACCTGCCGACCCGTTCAACAACTTCGACCGCGAGTGTGTGGGTGAATTGGTGAAGATTGGTATCGAGCGTGGCCGCTCGACCCGTCCTGAGTTGAAGTGCGGCGTATGCGGTGAGCATGGTGGCGACCCGACGGCAGCCGAGTTCTTCTACAAGAACGGAATGACATACGTCAGTTGCTCGCCATTCCGCGTGCCTGTGGCACGTCTGGCTGCAGCCCAGGCTGCCATCAAGGAAGCCAGAGAGATGTAAAGCAACTGGAAAATACAATACATTAATATGACAATCAAAGTGTGTGTTGGCAGTTCATGCCATTTGAAAGGGTCATACGAAGTTATTGAAGCCTTCAAAGAAGTGCTGAAAAAGTATGATGTGGAAGATGTCATCGAGCTACAAGCAAGCTTTTGCCTGGGGCATTGCGCCAAAGGAGTGACCGTGGGGTGTGAAGGCATGGAGCCTGCGGAGCGTGGCCCACAGGTGGAAGAGATCCCGGATGGGTTCATCTTGCACAGTGTCAATGCTGGCAATGTGGAGGAACTGTTCGCCAAAGAAATCTATCCCAAACTATTCCTAAACTAACAAAACGCTAACAGAAGAATCATGTCGGAATATCTGGAATTCAAGACTGTTCAATGCAAAGACTGCTACCGCTGTCTGCGTGAATGTCCAGTGAAAGCAATCAATATCAAGGACCATCATGCGCAGATAATCGAGGAACACTGTATTCTGTGTGGTCATTGTACAAAGGTGTGTCCACAGCATGCCAAGATAGAGCACAGTGAACTGCCAGTGGTGCGAGAGTTGCTGAAAAGTGGGGCACGTGTGGCAGCCACCGTGGCGCCGTCATTCATCAGCAGTCTTGGCCAGGAGGATTTCTCCATACTGCGCATAGCATTAGCCAAGCTTGGTTTTTGCATCGCAGAGGAAACAGCCGTGGGAGCCCAAGCCGTTACTGAAGAATACAAGCGTGTACTTGCCAAAGGCGAGATGCGTAATTTCATCACATCGGCTTGCCCGGCAGCCTGCCGCTTGATACAGATGTACTATCCCAAAGCTTTGCCTTATCTGGCCCCTGTCAACTCGCCGATGGTGGCGCACGCCAAGATGCTGCGCCGCAACGACCCCGACCTCAAGCTGGTTTTCATAGGACCCTGCATCGCGAAGAAACGGGAGGCCGACGAGCATGCGATAGACGCTGTCATTACATTCGAGGAGCTGCTGCAGCTTTTCGAAGAGAACGGCATCGACCTGAACACCATCAACAGGCTGACGGTATGCGACGAGAACACGGTTGCCAACCGAGCCAAAGCCTATCCTGCCACGCAGGGCATCATACGTTCGTTCGACGCGTTGCCGGAAGGCTACCGATACATGTCGGTGGACGGTGTGGACCGCATAACCGATGTCCTGGACAACATAGAATCGATGGACCACGTGTTCATAGAGATGAACGTCTGTCCAGGCGGCTGCATCAACGGCCCATGTTCCATATCCCGCGAAGGCGGTATGATAAAGGCAGAGGCCGATATTGACCGTTATGTAGAACAGGAATTGGCTATGCGCAAACATCTGCCGGCCCCGGAAGCAGGGGTACAGCTTGCCTATGCATATCCGCGGCTGCGCGCTAAAAGCCGTCCCGCATCAGAAAAGGAAATCGAGGATGTGCTACGCCGTACCGGCAAGTATACCAAGGCCGATGAACTTGACTGTGGAGCCTGTGGCTACCGCACCTGCCGCGAGAAAGCATGGGCTGTTGTGAACGGCTATGCCGACATAGACATCTGCCTGCCTTATATGCGCAAACGCGCTGAGAGTCTGGCAGTGGATATCGTGCGCAACTCGCCGGAGGGAGTGATGATAGTCGACCCCGACATGAACATTGTAGATATCAACGCGTCGGCCATGAAGATGCTTGGTCTCAACGGTACGCCGGAGAGTGTGGTTGGCCGTCCTGTGGCCGAGAGCTTCCAGCCAATAGATTTCTACAATGCCTACTCTAAGAAGCAGCGTGTTGAGAACCCGCAGTTGCACATTCAAGCCACGAACCGCTACCTGAGCCTCACGGTGAGTCTGCTGAGTGAGCAGAACCTGCTCTTCGGCTTGATGAAGGACATCTCTGAGATGGTGAACTACGACAAGAAGTTGGAGAAGGTGAGAATGGACACCATCAGCACCACCGACGACCTCATCATGAAGCAGATGCGTGTGGCGCAGGAGATAGCTTCGCTGCTTGGCGAGACCACGGCAGAGACCAAGGTGGCCCTGCTGAAGTTGAAAAAGACGCTCAGCGACGGCCAGGGTGACCTCGGCGTGGATGGGCGTCCTACAGATTGGAAAACAGCAAGGGTTAGTGATAAGTGAATGGTGAATAGTGAACTATGAAACAACTCTGTGTAGAATACGGATACACATCGCTGAACCACTATGGCGAGGAACTCTGCGGGGACAACGTAGAGATGACCTCGGATGGTGAGTGGACGACGTTAGTGCTTGCTGACGGACTTGGGAGTGGAGTGAAAGCCAACATACTTTCCACGCTAACGAGCAAGATACTCTGTACGATGGTGGCCGGCGGTGCCGACATAGAGGATTGTGTCGGTACCATTATTCAGACGCTACCTGTGTGCAAGGAACGCGGTGTGGCTTATAGCACATTCTCCATCATCCACGTCAACAACGAGGGTAGGGGACATCTCTTCGAGTTTGACAACCCTGAGGCTATCTGGTACCATCACGGCCACACCTGCGATTTCCCACGTGAGGAGCTGAACGTCTACGACAAGCGCGTGTTCGTCAGCGAGCTTGAGCTTGACGATGGCGACATGGTCTTCGTGATGAGCGACGGCACCATACATGCCGGCATCGGCCAGATGCTGAACTTCGGCTGGCAGCGCAAAGAGATAATGGATCACCTCGACCACAATATCGACCCCCACATGTCGGCGCGTGCTGCTGCCTGCCTGCTGGCATCGGCCTGCAACGACCTTTACCTTGACAAGCCTGGCGACGACACCACGGTGGCGGCCATCCGCATGCGTCCTCGCACGATGGTGCACATCATGGTGGGACCGCCGGTGGACAAGGAAAAAGACGAGGAATATGTCCATAGGTTTATGATGGACACTGACAAGCGCATTGTGTGCGGCGGTACAACCTCTCAGGTGGTTGCCCGCTGTATTGGTCGTCAACTGAAGACCAGCTTCGACTTCCCTGACAAGGATGTGCCGCCGATAGGGTTCATCGACGGCATAGATCTGGTGACGGAGGGCGTGATAACTCTGAGGAGGCTGCTGGCGTTGTCGGAGAAATACGTGTCGGTGAAAGATCTGACGCCGAAGACCTACGCCAAGAAAGATGGAGGGTCGTTACTGGCCAACATTATCTTTGAGGAAGCTACACATGTGGTATTCTTTGTCGGGCAAAACGTCAACGCTGCCCATCAGGGGCTTGATATTGATATAACGATGAAGCTTAAACTTGTCGAGCGTTTGGCAGAGAACCTCCGCAAGATGGGAAAACATGTAACTGTGAATTATGATTGATTATGGAGCAGAAACTATTCGATACTAACGTACAATGGATAAAATACAAAGTCCTCAGGGAAGTCATCCGTCGTGCTTACGAAGGAGGTCTTGATGAGGCTTATATAGAAATACCCAAACTCATAAGCCCTGGCCCAAAGTCGGAGCTAAACTGCTGCATCTATAAAGAACGCGCCATTGTTCAGGAACGTATCCACATGGCCATGGGAGGAGACAAGGATAACCCGAACCCAGTGCAAGTGATGGAGACTGCTTGCGACGAGTGTCCGGCTGCAGGCATGCTGGTTACCGAAGCCTGTCGTGGATGCATGATGCACTCCTGCAAAGAGGTGTGTCCCAAGGGCGCTATCACCATTGTCAATCACCGTTGCCATATAGATAAGGAGAAATGCATAGAATGCGGCAAGTGTGCCGCTGCCTGTCCTTACAGTGCCATCATTGCTCAAAAACGTCCCTGCATCAAAAGTTGCAAGCCAAAGGCCCTGAGTATCCGTCAAGAAGACGACAAGGCCGTCATTGACAACGAGAAATGCATCTCTTGTGGTGCCTGTGTGGTCAGTTGCCCCTTTGGCGCCATTACAGACCGCTCGTTGGTACTCGACATTATCAACATGCTGAAGCAGAGTGAGGAGAATACCAAATACCGCGTTTATGCGGTCATTGCCCCAGCAATCGTGGGACAATGCCGTTTCGGACGCATAGAGCAGGTTGTCACTGCCATCAAACGTCTCGGTTTCCACCAAGTGGTGGAAGCTGCCCTTGGTGCAGATATCACCCTGTATACAGAAGCTCGTGAATTCCAGCACAAGGCCGCAGAGAGCAACAATCCAGTGATGACCACCAGTTGTTGCCCAGCTTTTGTACGTTTCATCGAGACTAACTTCCCAGAGTTCAAGGACGCCATATCCACATCGCCATCGCCGATGATCACCACAGCACGCCTCATCAAGCGTAGCGACCCTACGGCAAAAGTCGTTTTCATCGGCCCTTGCGCCGCCAAGAAATTCGAGTATACGCTTGAGAAGACACAGGGAATGATTGATTGTGTGATGAGTTTTGAAGAACTTCAGGCGTTCCTCGATGCACGAGGAATTGACACAACGCAATGTGAAGACACTAACCTTGACAATGCTTCTTTCTACGGACGTATTTTCGCCAAGAGCGGTGGTATAGCCCAAGGTGTGGTTCATGTGGCCGAGAAACTTGGGCTGGAAGGAGTGACCCCATGCGTAATGAACGGTATTGACCAATGCCGTCAGCATTTAGCCCTTCTGCGTGCCAAGAAGGAAACCGCCAACTTCTTCGAAGGCATGGCCTGCGACGGTGGATGTGTGGGCGGTCCGCTGAGCATCACTCGTTCGCCAAAGAATGTGTTCGATGTTGACAAGTATGGTAACTCAGCTGCAGAAAAAGACATCGACGGGTCTGTCAACCTATACAAAATGACAATGAAACAATAAAAATATATAGCCATGAACGAAAAAATCAGAAAAGACCTCGAAGCGCTGGGTATTACCGGCGTTAAGGATATTCACTACAACCCCTCATATGAGGAACTGTTCAAGTTCGAGAGCGACCCCACCCTCACAGGATATGACAAAGGACAGCTTACAGAGCTTGACGCCATGAACGTGATGACCGGCATCTACACCGGCCGTTCGCCCAAGGACAAGTACATTGTCATGGACGCCCAGTCGAAAGACACTGTGTGGTGGACTTCGGACGACTACAAGAACGACAACCACCCGATGAGCGAGCAGGTATGGGGGTATGTGAAAGGTCTCGCCTGCAAGGAGCTTTGCGGCAAGAACCTCTTTGTCGTCGACGCTTTCTGCGGCGCCAACAAAGACACCCGCATTGCTGTGCGCTTCATCATGGAGGTGGCCTGGCAGGCACACTTCGTGGCCAATATGTTCATCAAGCCCTCGGCTGAAGAACTCAAGGATTTCAAGCCCAGTTTCACCGTCTACGCTGCCTCGAAGGCCAAAGTGGACGACTACAAGGCCCTTGGCCTAAACAGCGACACTTGTGTAGCCTTCAACGTCAGCAGCCGCGAGCAGGTGATTCTCAACACCTGGTACGGTGGCGAGATGAAGAAGGGTATGTTCAGCATGATGAACTATTACTTGCCACTGAAGGGCATTGCTGCCATGCACTGCTCCGCCAACACCGACATGAAGGGTGAGCACACCGCCATCTTCTTCGGTCTCAGCGGCACCGGCAAGACCACCCTCAGCACCGACCCCAAGCGTCTGCTTATCGGCGACGACGAGCACGGCTGGGACGACGAGGGTGTCTTCAACTTTGAGGGAGGTTGCTATGCCAAGGTCATTAACCTTGACAAGGACAGCGAGCCTGACATCTACAATGCCATCCGTCGAAACGCTTTATTGGAGAACGTCACCGTTGATGCCAACGGCAAGATTAACTTCGCAGACAAGAGTGTCACGGAGAACACTCGCGTGAGCTACCCGATAGATCATATTGAGAAGATAGTTCTGCCCGTCCATGGCAAGAGCGCAGGCCCCGCTGCTGAGAATGTCATCTTCCTCAGCGCCGATGCCTTTGGCGTGCTGCCTCCCGTGAGCATTCTCACTGCCGAGCAGTGCAAATACTACTTCCTGAGTGGCTTCACCGCAAAGCTGGCCGGCACCGAGCGCGGCATCACCGAGCCCACGCCGACTTTTAGTGCCTGTTTTGGCCAGGCTTTTCTCGAGTTGCATCCCACCAAGTATGCCGAAGAACTGGTGAAGCGTATGGAGAAGAGCGGAGCAAAGGCCTATCTGGTGAATACCGGTTGGAATGGCACTGGCAAACGTATATCCATTAAAGATACGCGTGGAATTATCGACGCTATCCTCGACGGCAGTATCTTAAAGGCCGAGACTAAGAAGATACCTTACTTTGACTTTGAGGTGCCCACGTCGCTGCCTGGTGTCGACCCGAAGATTCTTGATCCGCGTGACACCTATGCCGACGCAAAGGTGTGGGACGAGAAAGCCCGCGACCTGGCCGACCGATTCGTAAAGAACTTTGTGAAGTTTACGCACAACGAGGCCGGCAAGGCTCTCGTTGCTGCTGGCCCTAAACTGTAATATGAAACGCATTTGCATACTGTTGCTGCTCGTTGCGTCGGCGACTGCTACCTGGGCTTATGACTTTAAGGTCCAAGTGCGTGACTATGCGCTCTACTTCAACATCATCGATGCTGACGAGCATGTGGTCGAAGTCACTGCACCGCTCACAGAGGGTAATAACCGATGGGCCGGAGAGGTACCTCCGGCTGGCATCCTCGCCATTCCGGCCGAGGTGGTGTACAACGACCGTACCTATACTGTTGTGGCTATCGGCGACCGTGCTTTCTACGGCTGCACCGACATCACCGCACTGACGCTACCGCCGACGTTGACTGATATCGGCGCATATGCCTTCAGCATGTGTACGGCGTTGAGAGGTGAAATAACCATTGGGGAGAACATCGTGTCTCTCGGCCGCTCAGCATTTTTCGGATGCAGCGGCATCAATGTGGTGCACTTCAATGCAGAAGTTTGTCAGTTTATGGGCGGTTCGCGCAGCAGTACGGTGTTTGGCAACTGCCGTTCGCTTACCACGGTAACGTTCGGTTCCAAGGTTCGCCGCATACCCGACTATGCATTTACGGGTATGAACCTTCTGAAGATGGAGTGGAATATGCCTGAAGGCTTGGAATACATCGGAGACTATGCCTTTGCTTTCTGCAGCTCGATATACGGCACGCTGACACTCCCGACAACGACAAGACATATTGGCAAATATGCCTTTACGCAATGCCATGATATCAAGGCTGTGGTATTCCCGTCGCACGTCGAGAGCATCGGACAGAGGGCTTTCTATCAATGCATAAACCTAACACAACTGACAAGCTATGCATTGATGCCGCCGACCGTAGAGGCTGATGCCTTTACAGGAATAAGATACACGGCAGTGGTTAATGTGCCTTGTGTCAGCGTTGACCGCTACCGTCAGGCCGAAGGGTGGGGGAGTCTGCATAACATGAAACCTATGCAGCCCTGCTCGCTTGAAATAACAGTGAAAAGCAACGATACAACGGCAGGTGTAGTCATAGGTTCGGGTTTATACCGTGTAGGCGACACCGCGACACTTGTGGCAGTATGCAAAGTAGGATATTCGTTCCAGGGCTGGAGCGACAGTGTAGTTGACAACCCACGTCGTGTCATTATTACCGACACCACAACATATACCGCTTCGTTTAAGAGCGCTGAAGTATTGCACGAGGTGCAGTATGTGCACGACACTGTATACCGCGATGGTGTACAAACGGTATACCATACCGTGGAGGCCAACGATATTGCCAAACCTATCGGACAGCAAGATGTGATTGTCTACAACCGTTCCAACCACCGTGTGGAGATAGGCCTTACCCGACGTGAAATCATGTCGCTGGCCCTATATAACGATATTGGCCAGTGTGTCTATACCGGCAAGCCTCTCCTTGGATATATCAGTATGCGCTCACGCCCGTCGGGCTATTACATAATCCGCATCACCACCTTGGACGAGGATTACTACCTGCGTTTCTTCCATTCAAAAAAATAAATAAACATATTATAATATGACAAAGAATAATTTTGCCTCGCGCCATAACGGCGTATCAAACCCCGCCGAAGAGCAGAAAATGCTCGACGTCATCGGCGTGAAATCCATGGATGAGCTTATCGAGAAAGCGGTGCCCTCCGCCATCCGCCTCAAGGAGCCGATGCCCCTGCCTGAAGGCATGAGCGAGTACCAGTTCCTCAACCACGTGCGTTCGCTGGCCCAGAAGAACAAGATGTACAAGAGCTACATCGGCATGGGCTACTACGGCACCATAACCCCCGCTGTCATTATGCGCAACGTATTTGAGAACCCCGGCTGGTACACCAGCTACACGCCCTACCAGACCGAGATTTCACAAGGCCGTCTTGAAGCCCTTATGAACTATCAGACCATGATTGCCAGCATGACTGGCATGCCTCTGAGCAACGCATGTCTGCTCGACGAGGCTACCGCCGCTGGCGAGGCTATGATCATGTTCTTCAACAGCCGTTCGCGTCAGGCTGTCAAAGACGGCATCTGCAAGGTGTTTGTTGACGAGGGTATCCTGCCCCAGACGTTGGCTGTAATGCAGACCAACGCCGCTCCCCGCGGTATCGAAATTGTCACCGGTAAAGCCGCACAGACCGAGCTCGACGGCAGCTACTTCGCCGCTTTTGTGCAGTACCCCAACCAGTTCGGTGAGGCTCAGGACTGGACCTCCTTCATCAGCAAGTGCCACGAGAAAGGTATCTTCGTCTGCATGGCCACCGATCTGATGGCTCTGGCCCTCATGAAGACTCCCGGCGAGATGGGTGCCGACTGCGCTGTTGGTAATGCCCAGCGTTTCGGCCTGCCGATGGGTTTCGGCGGTCCCCACGCCGGCTTCTTTGCCTTCACCGAGACCTTCAAGCGCGCCTTCCCTGGCCGTATCATTGGCTGGAGTGTCGATGCCAAGGGCAATCCTGCCCTCCGTATGGCCCTCGGTATGCGTGAGCAGCACATCAAACGCGACAAAGCCACATCCAATATCTGCACCTCTGCCGCCCTCGTGGCCAATATGAGCGGCTTCTATGCCATCTGGCATGGTCCTGAAGGTATCAGCGAGATTGCCACTCGTATCTGCGCCCGTGCCCATCGTCTGGCTATGGAGCTTGAGCAGTATGGCTACAAGCAGTGGAACAAAGTCTACTTCGACACCCTCGCCCTGCAGTGCCCTGTGCCCACCGCCAAGGTGCGCGAAGTGGCCCTCAAGCATGAAATCAACTTCCGCTATATCTGCGACGAGTGCATCGGTATCTCCATTGACGAGACCACCGAGAAGGCTGACCTCGACGCTATCGTGGCATGCCTGGCCGAAGCCGCTGGCAAAAATGCACAGCCCCTTGAGTGCAAGGGTTGCTGCTGCAAGTTCGCCGACGAGGCTATCCCCGCCGAGCTGAAGCGTAACGGTGCTTACCTCACCCAGAAGATTTTCAACCGCTTCCACGATGAGACCTCCATGATGCGCTATATCAAGATGCTTGAGGAGAAAGACCTCAGCCTCAACCGCGCCATGATTCCGCTGGGCTCCTGCACCATGAAGCTCAACGCCGCCGCCGAGATGATGCCTCTCAGTTGGAGCAAGTTCGCCGGCATGCATCCCTTCGTGCCCGCCGACCAGGCCCAGGGTTATATCGAGATGATTAAGGACATCGAGCACATGCTCTCCGTCATCACCGGATTCGCCGGTTGCTCGCTGCAGCCCAACTCTGGCGCCTTTGGTGAGTACAGCGGACTAACAGTCATACGCAACTACCATATCGCCAATGGTCAGCCGCAGCGCAATGTCTGCCTTATCCCCGCTTCCGCTCACGGCACCAACCCCGCCTCCGCCGCTAAGGCCGGTATGACAGTTGTCGTTGTGAAGTGCAACGACAAGGGTGACGTCGATATCGACGACTTACGCGCCAAAGCCGAGCAGTACAAAGACACCCTCAGCTGCCTGATGATCACCTATCCGTCTACCCACGGTGCTTTCGAAGAGGGTATCCTCGACATCATCAACATCATCCACAGCGCGGGCGCCCTTGTCTATATGGACGGTGCCAACATGAACGCCCAGGTCGGCCTCACCAGCCCCGGCCACATGGGTGCCGATGTGTGCCATCTCAATCTCCACAAGACCTTCGCAATGCCTCACGGTGGCGGCGGTCCCGGTGTCGGCCCCATCTGCGTCAGCCAGAAGCTGGTCGACTTCCTGCCAACGCATCCTGTGGTCGAGGTCGGTGGCAAGAAGGGCAACACCATGGCTGCAGCCCCCTATGGCAGCGCCTACCTCCTGCCCATCACCTACGGCTACCTGCTTATGCTCGGCGGCGAGGGCTTGACGGATGTCACCAAACACGCCATACTCAATGCCAACTACCTCCGCGCCCGCCTGCAGAAGTACTACAAGATTCTCTACACCAACCGCAATGGCATGTGCGGCCACGAGATGATTGTCGACTTCAACGAGTTCAGCCTCAAGGTTGGCGTTGGCGACATCGCCAAGCGTCTCATGGACTACGGCTTCCATGCTCCCACCGTGGCCTTCCCTGTACACAACACCCTCATGGTCGAGCCCACAAGAGCGACGAGAAGAACAACCCCATCGCCAACGCTCCCCACACCATGCAGGTGGTCTGCGCCGACGAGTGGAACCTCCCGTACAGCCGTCAGAAAGCCGCCTTCCCGCAGCCTCACTGCGAGAAGTACTGGCCCACTATCAGCAAGATCGACGACGCCTACGGCGACCGCAACCTGCAGGCCGTCTGGGCTGAGTAATATCTAACTGAAGAAGGCACCCACCAGAAAACAGGGTAGGGTGCCTTCTTTTTTAATAATGAACAAGAGCCTCAAAAAGACAGCTCGCCGCATTTTTGGCGACCCGTTCTACGACTATCTGCTCTATAGCCGTTTCTGCTACCGTGCCCTGAAAGAGCTCGGCCTGCCGACAGGCAAAGCGGCAGGGGAGGAAATGTACCACCGGCGCTGGCAGCAGTTCTCGCCGTGGGTGGACCCATATATCTACCGTCTTCAAAGCCACTTCTGCGGACCTACGCCCGACATCATTCCCGAGGATATCCTGCATCGCCAGATTGAGGAGACTCTAAATCCGCGTAGTTACTGGGATGTCTATGAAGACAAGACAATGTTCCCACGAGTAATTGGTGCCGACAATGTTCCGACAACCGTTGCCGCACGAGTGCGTGGGGGTGTTCTTCTTGATGCCGACTTTTGTGTGTTGCCCGATGCTGCAAAAGCTATTGCCGACAGCCCATACGACGCGCTGATACTGAAGCCTTCTGTTGATTCATGCAATGGCTTGCGCGTAATGAAGTTTATACGTAGTTCCGACGGTTACATTACCTCTTCCGGACAGCGGCTTGACATTCCGTTCCTTATGGCCTACGACGACAACTTCGTACTACAAGAAGCTGTCGCTCAACACCCCTTCACCGCGCACCTATGCCCAACAGCAGCCAACACAATGCGTATGGTTGTATACCGCTCTGTAGTGGATGAACAGCCGCACCTCACCAGCGCCTACTTCCGCTTTGGCGGCCCAGGAGCTGTTGTTGACAACTGCCATGCCGGTGGGCGCTATGTGGGCGTAGACCTTGTCGACGGACGTCTGCACGATACCTCATACGATGACCATGGCTTCAGTGCGCCCTTCCCGGATGCTGGCCTGTGCATACCTTCATGGGACGAAGCTGTAGAGCTCTCGCTGCACGTTGCGCGTTGCATTCCACATCACCGTCTCTTTGCCCTTGATATGGCAATCTCGCAAAACGGAAAGCCGATGCTGCTTGAATACAACATCGGCGGTTTCAGTGCCCATGCGGGCTATTTCTGCGGCCAGACGGTCTTCGGCCCTTATATCGAGGAGGTCATAAAGTGGGTCCTACGCAAGAGAACCCACCGTTAACCGTCAATCATCACACATTTACTGTTGCCTCACCCGCGAAAGCTTCCTCAAGCTGGCGCGAAGTCTCGCCTTTCTCTATCTCGAACGATATCTTCTCGTCGTCGGCAGTAATCTTCACCGTGTCGCCAGGCAGTATGTCGGCTTTGATAATCTCGTCGGCCAAATCGTCCTCCACGTAGCGCTGGATGGCCCTGCGTAGCGGACGCGCGCCGTACTGCTCGTCCCAGCCCTTGGCCACCAGGAAATCCTTGGCCTTCTCGTCCATCTCCACACCGTAGCCCATGGCTTTCACTCGGCCGAACAGCCCCTTGAGCTCAATGTCGATAATCTTGTGTATCTCCTCGCGACCCAAGCTGTTGAAGTATATGATGTCGTCTATGCGGTTAATGAACTCCGGCGCAAAGGCTTTCTTGAGGCTTTTCTCTATGACGTCGCGCTGCAGTTCAGCCTTTTCGGCCTCTCGGGCCGCGGTGTTGAAGCCCACGCCGGTGCCAAACTCCTTGAGCTGGCGACTGCCGATGTTGGAGGTCATTATGATGATGGTGTTCTTGAAGTCCACTTTGCGGCCTATGCCGTCGGTGAGCACACCGTCGTCCAGTACTTGCAGCAGCACGTTGAACACGTCGGGGTGCGCCTTCTCAATCTCGTCAAGCAGCACTATTGAGTATGGCTTGCGGCGCACACGCTCGGTGAGCTGGCCTCCCTCTTCGTAGCCAACGTATCCCGGAGGCGCACCGATGAGGCGGCTCACGGCAAACTTCTCCATGTATTCGCTCATGTCTATGCGTATCATCGCCGCCTCGCTGTCGAAAAGGTATTTGGCCAGTATCTTGGTCAAGTAGGTCTTACCAACGCCCGTGGGGCCGAGGAAAAGGAAGCTGCCTATGGGTCGGTTGGGGTCTTTGAGGCCCGCACGGTTACGCCGTATGGCTTTGGCTATCTGTGCTATCGCTTCGTCCTGGCCCACCACCGAGCCCTTCAGCTCGTTCTCCATGGTCAGCAGGCGCCCTTGCTCGCTCTCCGCTATGCGTTCCACCGGCACGCCGGTCATCATGGCCACCACGGCAGCCACGTCCTCCTCCTTCACCTGTACGCGTTTCTCGCGCTCCTCTTCCTCCCACCGTTTCTTCATGTCGGCAAGCTTTGCCGTCAGGTCACGCTCCTGGTCTCGGTACTGTGCCGCCTCGCTGTAGCGTTTGCTGGCCAGCACCTCTTTCTTCTGCTCGGCCACCTTTGCCACCTCGGCCTCAAGGGTGATAATCTCTTCTGGCACACGCACATTGGCTATACGTACCCTTGCCCCTGCTTCATCCATGGCGTCAATAGCCTTGTCCGGCTGCAGACGGTCGCTGACGTAGCGCTCCGTGAGGTCCACACAGGCCTTGATGGCCTCGTCGCTGAAGCGCACCATGTGGTGGTCCTCGTATTTGTCCTTGATGTTGGTCAGTATCTCAAGCGTCTCTTCGACAGTGGCGGGCTCCACCAGCACCTTCTGGAAACGGCGCTCGAGGGCCGTGTCTTTCTCAATGTACTGGCGGTACTCGTCCAGTGTCGTGGTGCCTATGCACTGTATGGCTCCGCGCGAGAGGGCAGGCTTGAACATGTTGCTGGCATCCAGGCTTCCCGCGGCGCTGCCGGCGCCCACGATGGTGTGTATCTCGTCTATGAAGATGATAATCTCCGGATGCTGCTCAAGCTCCGTGATGATGGCCTTCATGCGCTCCTCGAACTGGCCGCGGTACTTGGTGCCAGCCACCAGTCCGGCCAAGTCAAGGCTCAACAGCCGCTTGCCGTAGAGTGTCCGTGGCACGTTGCCTTCGGCAATCCTCAACGCAAGCCCCTCGGCTATGGCGCTTTTGCCAACGCCGCTTTCGCCTATCAGTATGGGATTGTTCTTCTTGCGGCGCGACAGTATCTGCGCGATGCGGTCCATCTCCTTCTGTCGGCCCACGATGGGGTCAAGCTTGCCCTGCTCGGCCAGTTTCGTCAGGTCGCGGCCAAAGTTCTCCAGCGCCGGAGTGCCGCTCTTTCCGCTCTCCATTTTACGCTTGCCGCCCTCGGCTCTCGTCGGGTCGTCGAAGGGGTCGTCGTTGTCGTCCTCGCTGGTCTGCGAGCGGAAATCAGGCAGGTCTGTAGGCTCCGTGGCCGGACCGTTGGCGCGCACCACCTTGGCGAAGCGCTCATAGTCCACGCCCGCCTTCTGCAGCAGGTTGCTCACCAGGTTGTCGCCCTCCTGAAGCATGGCCAGCAGCAGATGCTCTGTGCCAATCTCCTTCGACTTGTATTTTATGCTCTCCAAGTAACTCAGGCGCAGCACCTTCTCGGTCTGGCGCAGCATCGGTATCTCGCTGTCCTCGCTGTAGCGCACGTCGGTGTCGGCTTGGCTCACGTGTTTCTCAATTTTGTCTTTTATCTCCTCGCTGTTCACCCCCAAGGCCGCCAGCATTCCCAGCGCCGCGCTCTCCGGCACGCGTGTGATTCCCAGGAAGACATGCTCCACGCCGATGGCGCCGTTCTTCAGGCGTATGGCCTCGTCGCGGCTGAAAGCCACGGCTTTGCGGGTGTTCTCGCTCAAGTTGTTATCCATTCTTTAACCTTTTGATTTTCGGGTGATTCGCTATAATTTAACCTGCGTAGCATTCGCTTCATTCGTACAATTCGCCGTTTAAATCATGATGCAAAATTACTACATTTATACCTATAGCAACTTCCGTGCCACAACTTATTTTCAACACCCCGCTGTCAATTGCTTCTCATACCCATCTCTCGTCCTTCTCATACCCTTCTCATACCCATCTCCGTCAACCATCAATCGTTTTTTTGAGGTACTAACTCATCCAGATTACCAACAAGGCATTCTCTTTCTGCCTCTTAGGTGAAATGGATGACGATTGGCGTTTCAGTTTCAGTTGTTTCAGTTGTTTTTGAGAGGGTATCTTTTCTTCTTCATTCTTTATATCCTATATTATAATATATTAACTAATAATTAGTTATATACTATATTTGGAGGGTGATTCGAAAAACACACACCCTATAAAATTGAACTGAAACTGAAACAACTGAAACGCCCTAGTGTGCCCGCCGTTTTTCCAGGCGGAAAGACCGTCCCCAATCCCCTGTCATAATATAAGGCCTGCCGATACGACAGGCCTTAAACTTTAATGTTTAGGCAATACCCCGTCAGGAGTTTCCTTTCAATAGCTCACGGCGTCACCTAATCACCACCACGCGGCGGGCTGGTGCGTTGCCTATCTTAATCATATAGGTGCCTGTGGCGGGAACATCAAACCTCAGCGGCATATCGTAGTCCTGCTTTGTCGCCAGCACCCGGCCGTTGACATCATAGAGCGTCACCATGTTACCCTCTGCACCCTCGACCACCACCTGTCCGTTGCGCTGGTATATCTTGGCGTTGATGGTCTCGATGCCGTCAATACCTACTACAATAGTGTCATGGATGACAATCGTATCGTGAATGGTGATAGTATCGTGCAGCGTTATTGTATCTGTCAATGTGATGTAAGTTGTATCATAAACCCAAACTGTATCTTGCCACGGTTCACCGTAAGCCACAAAGAAAGCTGTTAACTCCATGTCCTGTAATACAGCAAATGTATAGGGGTTATGAGTGGAGCCGTTGCTCCAATGGGTGAACTGATAATCACTATATCGCTCCGCCCATACTGTGATAGGCTGACCGTATTCGCGAATGCCACTTCCGCCAACCATACCATGTGCTAGATTATCTATCTGCACACTTACTGTATGAGTATCTATTGCGAAATAAGCCGTGTAGGCGTGGTTGCCGTCGAACACAAAGCGTCGCGGGTTATCGGTGTTGTTATCATTCCAGCGCACAAAGTGATAGTGAGGTATAGCCGTCGCATGAATCAGTACGGAGTCAAGATATTCCCCGCTTATGCTTGTCGTGTCCACAACACCAATGCTGCTGTCGGCACTATGGAACTCTAACGTGTATGTGTTCTTGGCGAACTGGGCAACAAACTGAGTATCTTGCGTCAGCGTTATAGTGCGAGGGTTGTCGGTATTGCCATCGTTCCATTGGACGAAATAATAGCCATAGTTTGCACTGGCTCTAATAGTGCGTTCCGAAAGGTAGTTGTACATACCGGCGCCGTACACATAGCCGTGTATTGAAGTGTCTGCAGAAAGATTAATCGCGTATTGGTTAAAGCCAAATATGGCTATCAGGTTTATATTGCCAGTAGCGACCACAGTGCGTGGGTTATAGGTATTATAGTCGTTCCAGTAGGCAAAGTGGTATCCATAATTGGCCGTCGCAGTCAACGTCACTCTGTCAAGGTAGTCCACCGTAGCATTGCCAGAAACAACACCTTTCACGCTGTCGTTTGTTGTTCCTGTCACCGTGTATTGGTTCTTGGCAAATATTGCAACAAAAAGTGTGTCTTGTGTCATCGTTATAGCGCGTGGGTTATCAGTATTGCCGTCGTCCCATTGAGCGAAATGATAGCCATAATTGGCAGTAGCTTGTATTACTACCGTTGACAATTGGCAAATTGGTTGTGTTGACACATACACATAACCCATAGATTCGTCGGCTGAACTGGCATCTATAATGACTGTAGGTGGTTCTATAAAATTGTTAAAAAATGACGACCATCTGTCTTCATAAGAAGCCAGACTACCACAAGGGATATTCACATCAATATCTGAGGGAACTCCATAAAAAACTCCATCATCTAAAATTGGTGCAGTAGTTGCAAGCGATGTAATAGAGGTCAATCCGGTACATCCGGAGAAGGCATAGCCGCTAATGCTTGCAACGGAATTCGGTATAGTGATTGATGTCAAGCTGGTACAAAGACTAAAGGCCAATTCACCAATACTTGTGACGGAGTTCGAGATGGTGACAGATGTTAAGCCAGTGCAATCGTCGAAGGCACTTTCACCAATGCATGTGACGGAGTTCGGGATCGAGATAGAGGTCAAGTTATTAATACCATAGAATGCCTCTTGGCCAATGTTTGTGACGGTGGTGGGAATAACCGTATTTTTGCACCCTGCAATAAGAGTATTTGTTGCTGTCTCAATGATGGCATTGCAATTGTCGCGGCTATCATAATGAGAGTTACCAGCAGAAACAACTACAGATGTCAAACCTGTACAGTAAGAGATGGCTCCTTTACCAATGCTTATGACGGAGTTTGGTATGGTGATAGATGTCAAGCCGATACATCCGTGGAATGCATAATTGCCAATGCTTGTAACGGAGTTCGGGATGGTGACAGATGTCAAGCCAGTACAATCGTAAAAAACAATGCCGCCAATACTTGTGACGGAGTTCGGGATAGTGACAGATGTTAAGCCAGTACAACCATAGAAGGCCCCTATATCAATACCTCTGACGGAATATGTTCTACTGCCATTACTTACACTGGAAGGAATGGTGAGCGCACCTGTCGGCATAGTAAATCCTTCATAAAAATAACCATTCCCAGGATATGTCACATAAACGCTATTTCCTGTGCTTCCATTGGCATATGAGAAATACAAAGTCTGTCCAGTTGGTGCCACTGCAGAGAAGTCATAAGATGCAGAAGCATTCTGCCATACAGCCAGAATTGCAACACAGATAAAAAGTAGTCTTTTCCCCATATTACATATTTTTTAACAACGGTGCAAAGATACGAATTGTTTTTTAACCGACAAAATAATTCATGAAAATTCGTGGTCATTTGTGGTAATTCGTGTTCGAAAAAGTACACCCCTTCCATAGGTCTTCAAAAGGTCTTCAAAAGGCCCCAAGCACCTATCCATAGTAGTGCCGGTGGCGCTCCGCCCCCGCTCCGTATCTGCTCCGACTGTTTAACGGTTGTTTTACGGCTTTTGGTCGGAGGGAGGTCGTAGAGAAGTCGGACCGGGCCAAAAGGGGCATCGGATAAGAGCACGTAATTCCTAATTTCTAATTCCTAATTTCTATTTTTTTCGTATCTTTGCATTTTGTTTTGAACGAAATAAATGGCTATGACATTGAATATAAATGACTCGTTGACAGGTGCCATATCGCAGGCACTGAAAGAACTCTATGGTATCGAGCAGCAGCCCTCCGGCGTGGTGCTGCAGGAGACACGCCGCGATTTCAAAGGCGACAGCACGCTGGTGGTGTTCCCATACGTGAAGCAGGCGCGCAAGAGCCCCGAGGCGGTGGCCGCGGAGATTGGCGAAGCCGTCAAGAAGGCGCTGCCTGAGGTTTCGGGCTACAACGTCATCAAGGGCTTCCTGAACTTTGAGATTGCCGACAGCTACTGGCTGAAGTTCCTCGCCGAAACGGCCGGAAAGCCGCTCTACGGCATCACCAAATCCGATGCAAACACAGCTCCAGTAGTGGTTGAATATAGTAGCCCTAACACCAATAAACCATTGCACTTAGGGCATATTAGAAACAACCTTCTTGGCTGGTCGGTAAGTCAGCTTTTGGCCGCTGCCGGTGCCAACGTGAAGAAGGTGAACCTGGTCAACGACCGTGGCATCCACATCTGCAAGAGCATGCTTGCCTGGCTGCGTTACGGCAACGGTGAGACGCCCGAAAGCAGCGGCATGAAGGGCGACCACCTGGTGGGCAAGTATTATGTGGAGTTTGACAAGCACTATAAGGACGAGGTCAAGCAGCTGATGGAGAGTGGGGTAGAGGAGGAGCAGGCCAAACGTGAGGCCCCGTTGATGGTGGAGGCCCAGCAGATGCTGAAGCGCTGGGAAGAGGGTGACAAAGAAGTGCGAGGCCTGTGGGAGAAGATGAACGGCTGGGTGTATGCCGGCTTCGACGAGACCTACAACCGTCTGGGCGTCGGCTTCGACAAGGTATACTATGAGAGTCAGACCTATCTGCTCGGCAAAGAGCTGGTGCAGAAAGGCTTGGATATGGGTGTACTGTTCCGCAAGGAAGACGGCTCGGTATGGTGCGACCTGACAGGTGACGGCCTAGACCAGAAGCTTTTGCTCCGCAAGGACGGCACGAGCGTCTACATGACCCAGGACCTCGGTACGGCTCTGCTGCGTCACAATGACTTCGGCGCCGAGAGACTCATCTATGTAGTCGGCAATGAGCAGGACTATCACTTTAAGGTACTGAAGCTAATACTCGGTAAATTAGGTTTTTCATGGGCAGACAAAGTGTACCACTTGAGCTATGGTATGGTGGAACTTCCCAACGGTAAGATGAAGAGCCGCGAGGGTACAGTGGTGGATGCCGACGACCTCATAGACGAGATGGAGAAGACCGCCGAGGAAATGAGCCGCGAGCACGGCAAGAACGACGAACTCAGCAACGATGAGCGCAAGCACCTGTACCACATTCTGGCACTTGGAGCACTCAAATACTTCATCTTGAAGGTCGACCCGACCAAGAACATGCTGTTCAATCCCGCCGAGAGCATCGACTTCAACGGCAATACAGGTCCGTTCATCCAATACACACACGCCCGCATACGCAGTATTGTGCGCAAAGCCGGTGACCTTTGCGACGCATCGTATGAGCACGTCGAGCTCAACGAGAAGGAGAGGGGAGTGCTTAAAGTTTTGCATTCACTACCAGGCACAATTATCGCAGCAGCAAATGCTTATAGTCCGGCAATGATTGCCAATTATGCCTACGATCTGGCCAAATCATTCAACAGCTTCTATCAGGATACGCCGATACTGCGCGAGGAGAATGCCCAGGTTAAGGCCATGCGAGTGAGCCTGTGCGCCGCCGTTGCCGAAGCACTCAAGAACACGATGAATATACTTGGCATTGAGGTGCCGGAAAGGATGTAAGATGATTTACAAGCAGGAACTCGAAGTGCCGTCGTATTTATGTGATATTGGCGACCGACTTCATGTATGGGCGGCAGTGCGTTTGTGCCAGGAAGTTACGGAGTATCACGGTAATGCTACAGGCATAGGATTCAAGACGCTCGTGCAGCAGAACCGTGCTTGGGTGATTACGCACGCGTACTATAATATATATAGGCTGCCGATGGCCTTCGAAAAGATTATGTTAAATACATGGTCGCGCGGCAACAACGGTCTCATCGCATCACGCGACTACCGTGTGCTGACCGAAGGCGGTGAGGAGCTTCTGACAGGCACTTCGGCATGGGCTCTGATTGACATGAACACACGCCGTGTTATGCGTCTCAACGACGTGGTGGCCAATTATGAGAATCATCCGGAGTGCGCCACTCAATACGACAAGCTCGCCAAGCTGCAGGTCCCAGAGATGTCCGACGACGACCTGTCCATGCAGCGCACGGCCAGTTACGCAATGCTTGATCATACGCGCCACGTGAACAACTCCGAATACATAAGGATGATTTTCGACTGCCTGCACGAACAAGGCTTCAGCACAGCGCAGCCGTTCGCACTTGAGATGAACTATGCCAATGAGACGCGTCCCGGCGAAACCCTAAATCTTTACCGTAAATGCATCGACAATGCGCAATACATAAAAATAACGCATTCTCGTGGGACAGCCATTACGGCAAAAATCACGCCGATAGCATAAATAACTCAATTAAGCCGGCCAAAATGCCGGCTTAAATATTATATTCGCAATATCCCAATACGGCGGTTATGTTAAATAGGCCATATCTGACCCTACTCTGAGGCTTATACTTTAATAATATAAAACTTAGATTGTATGGCTTATTGACAGGCGGCGACGATGGCTGCGCGGTCGATATGGCAGTCGGCCTTCAGTTGCGCTACGCTGCCGTGAGTGATGAACTCGTCGGGAATAGCGAGAATCTTTATTCTGTCGACCATCTGCGGATGCCGTTCAGCGAAATACTCTAGAACGGCCTCTCCGAAGCCACCCAAGCGGCAGCCATCCTCCACAGTGACGATACGCCGGAATCCGGCGGCAGCAATCTCGTCAAGCAAACGTGTGTCAAGCGGCTTAAGGAAGCGCATATCGTATACTGCTGCAGAAATGCCCTTATTATTGAGCTCAACGGCAGCCGCGACGGCGTCGTTGCCGGGATGTCCAAGACTGATGATAGCCACATCGGAGCCCTCACGCAGACAGCGACCCTCCCCTACTCTGATTGCACAAAAGTCTGATTGCCAATCACTATGTACGCTTGCACCACGTGGGTATCGTATGACGACCGGCCCATGGTCAGGCAGTTGTGCGGTATACATCATATTGCGCAGCTCGTGCTCGTTCATGGGGGCGCAGACGGTGAGATTCGGTATTGGGCGCAGATAGGCCAGATCGAAAGTGCCATGGTGTGTGGGGCCATCGTCACCCACCAGTCCGGCTCGGTCGAGACATATGATGACAGGCAGTTTCTGCAGTGCAACATCGTGGATAATCTGGTCGTAGGCACGTTGTGCGAAAGACGAGTAGATGTTGCAGAATGGTATCATTCCTGCGGCAGCGAGACCCGCCGAGAAGGTGACGGCATGCTGTTCGGCAATGCCCACATCGAAGACGCGGTCAGGCATTTGGGCCATCATGAGGTTGAGCGAGCATCCTGTGGCCATGGCCGGTGTGATGCCTACAATGGCGCTGTTTTTCTCTGCCAGTTCGATGATGGTGCGGCCGAAAACCTCCTGGTATTTGAGCGGCTTGTCCACCTCGTCAGCCTTGATTTGGTTGCCGGTGCGAATGTCGTAGAGTCCAGGTGCATGATAGAGTACAGGGTCCTGCTCGGCCTGACGGAGGCCTTTGCCTTTCTTGGTCACAATATGCAGCAGTTTGGGGCCTTCAAGTTCTTTGAGGCGGCGGAGGATATCAATGAGTTCCACCACATTGTTGCCGTCCACGGGTCCAAAATAGCGTATGCCGAGTGCCTCGAAGAGGTTGCTGCCGCCGACGGCAACAGTCTTCGCTGTTGACGTAAGGCGTTGAAGGAAGCCGAGTGTAGTGGCATGTCTGGACTCGCCATCGTTGCCGTCGAGGCGGTCCCATACCCTGCGTTTCAGTTTGTTATAGCGGCGTGAGGCTGTTATGCGTGTTAGGTAGCTGTTCATGCCGCCCACGGCCTTGTCTATCGATATGCCGTTGTCGTTTAAGACTATAAGTATGTTGGCGTGCGAATCGCCCACGTTGTTGAGGGCTTCGAATGCCTCTCCACCACTGAGGGCGCCGTCACCGATGACAGCGATATGGCAGCGGGTGTCGTTCCCCTGCAGCTTGCTGGCGGTGGCCATACCGAGTGCGGCGGATATGGAGGTGGAGCTGTGCCCGGTGCCGAAGGCGTCGTATGGGCTTTCGCTCATCTTGGGGAAGCCGCTGAGGCCGCCATAGGTACGTATTGTAGAGAAGCGCTCTCCCCTACCCGTCAGTATCTTATGGGCATAGGCCTGGTGGCCGACATCCCACACGAGCTTGTCGTCGGGAGTGTTGAATACATAGTGGAGTGCCACTGCAAGCTCGACGGCCCCGAGGCTCGACGCCAGGTGGCCGGGGTGCGACGAGAGAGTGTCTATTATGTAGTCGCGCAACTGGTCAATTATCGGTGCCAGCTGGTCGACGGGTATGCGTTTGAGGTCTTCCGGTGAGTGTATGTCTTTGAGTACCATCGTTAGGTTTGAAGTGGTCAGTGTTGAGTTTGTGTATTATCGAGTGCTGTAGGCTGGTGTGTGTTTTTGTAGAGGCTCAAAGGCCTTGTTGAGCTTCTTGTCCTTGAGTCGGCCCTGGGCGCCGTTGCGGAGCTCCCATTTGCCGTCAACGAAGGCGTAGGCCAGCTCGAGGCCGGAGGGTACGTAGTATTGGTACAGTCCGTCCATTCCCGGTATCTGCGGTTCCACCTCGTCGAATATAATCATTTTTTCCTTGTGCTGCTTGCGTTTCTCTACGGTGCGGTAGCGGTTGCTGCCTTTGACTTTTACGCGCTCTCTCTGCACTTCCTCGACGAACTGTTCCTCGTAGCTGAGGTTCACCATTGCGTCGTTGCGATATTCGAGCACTATGCGGCGCAGGTTGCGTTCGCGACGGAAGAGCGGTGCGCCGAACTGCGGCACTCCGCCTCGCAGCACTATGGGCTCGATGATCTTGCGCTCGGTCAGGTTGTCCACGCCGTTCCATCCGAGCAGTGTGTAGTAGGTCTTCCCGCCGTGCGAGGTCTGTATAATATCTTGATAGATAGCTCCGAACCAGTTGGATGCGGAGAGGACGGATTCTTCGCGGTTCATTATGTCCTCGCTTTTGTCGTTGAGCAGGAGGTATTGGTATTCTTCTTCGCGCTCATTGTAGAACTGTATGGCGCCGAAGCACTCGAACTCGCCGTTGTCGCGCACCACGGCCCATGTGAAAACGCGGATCATGCCGTCGGGCGAAGTCAGCACGGAGGCCACTGTCGGCAGCTGCCACTTCCAGCGTTCCGAGTTGTCTTCGTCCAGGGCTGCCGTCAGTTCGCCGACAGCCTGCTCCGACGCCAGGTAGCGCTCGTTGTCCGTCGGCGCCGTGGCCGTGAGCGTCAGCAAGTCCGCCAGGCGCTTCTGGTGCTGCATCATGAGCCCCTTATCCTGAGCCTGTGCGGCGGACAGCGCCAAGGTTGCCAACAGCAGTGTGACTATAAGCCTACGCATCATATTAAATCAAATAACGAGACAATATATATTTTATTGTATAAAAAGTTACCAACACGCCTTGTTCACCGAATCCTCTCCGACACCGGTCCGACTGTTTAACGGTTGTTCACCGGTTGTTCTACGGTCAATAATCGGTAAACAACCGGTAAACAGGCGGAGAAGTGACGGAGGGGAGACGGAGGAGATGCGGAGAGGGGTTGGACAGGTGGCAAATAAAGGGTCGCTGTGTCGTGAAAAAAACGTATCTTTGCAGCCGGAATGGACGAGCTGGAAGTATACTATGTGGATGTTTTGCTGCCGTTGCATCTGCCTGGCACCTATACATATAGGGTGCCGCGTGAGATGAACGGCGAGGTTGCTGTCGGGAAGCGCGTGGTGGTGCAATTCGGGCAGAAGCGGATGTATTCGGCCCTGGTGCGCCGCGTACACGGGGAGGCGCCGCAATGCAGGGCAAAGTATATATTATATGTGCTTGACGAGAAGCCTGTGGTCACGGAGCGCCAGATGGTATTCTGGGAGTGGATGGCGTCGTACTATATGTGCTATCCGGGCGACGTGATGGCTGTGGCATTGCCTGCGGGCATGAAGCTGGCAAGCGAGAGCACGGTGAGCATCCACCCTGACTTCGACGGCGACCTGTCGAGGTTGACGAAGTATGAGACCCAGGTAGTGAACATATTGACGGAATACAGTTCGATGAGGCTCGACGACCTGAGCCGAGCCATAGGGGTGCAGAAGATTATGCCACTGATACGCGGCATGATGGAGCGCGAAGTGGTGATGATGGACGAGGAGCTGCGGGAACGCTTCGTGCCAAGGATGACTACGTATGTGCGTATGTCGGAAGCCTATGCAGGGGAGGATGCCCAGCGGGAGCTGTTCGACGAGTTGGAGAGGAAGAAGAGGGTGAAGCAGGTTGAGTTGCTGATGCAGTATATGCAGAGGTCGGGGTTTGGCAAGGAGCCGGTGCCCAAATGCGATTTGCCGCAGGGGTCGGCTATGCAGACGCTGATAAGGAACGGTGTGCTCGTGACTGAGGAGCGCGAGGAGAGCCGATTGGAGCGTATAGATGAAGGCGGCCTTGTGCCAGTGGAGAGTATCCGGCTGAACGGGGAGCAACAGGCTGCATTGAATATGCTATCGGGAGAGACGTTTCATGAAACGTCTCTACTGTATGGCGTGACGTCGAGCGGCAAGACGGAGGTGTATATAAAGCTTATAGACGAGCAGGTGCGCGCCGGCAGGCAGGTGCTCTTCCTGTTGCCGGAGATAGCGCTGACGGCGCAGCTCATCAACCGCCTGCGGCGCCATTTCGGCGACAAGGTGGGTGTCTACCACTCGCGCTTCTCGGCGAGCCAGCGTGTGGAGGTGTGGCGGCGCACGGCGACGGAGAGCGAGGAGGCCCGCTACCAGGTGCTGCTGGGGGCAAGGAGCGCACTGTTTCTGCCGTTCAGGGACTTGGGGCTGATAATAGTGGACGAGGAGCACGACGCGTCGTACAAGCAACAGGACCCGGCTCCGCGCTACCATGGGCGCGACGCGGCGATATACCTGGCGCACCTGTGGGGAGCACGGACTGTGCTGGGGAGCGCGACGCCGAGCATGGAGAGTTACCACAACGCGATGGAGGGCAAGTACGGGCTGGCGACGATGGCGCACCGGTACGGCGGCTTCAACCTGCCGAAGGTGGAGGTGGTGGACATGAAGACCGCCACTCGGCAGGGCGAGGTGCACGGCCACTTCAGCGACACCATGCTGCGCGCCATACGCGACGCATTGGCTGCACAGCAGCAGGTGATACTGTTCCAGAACCGGAGGGGTTTTTCGCTGCGGCTGGAGTGCGACGACTGCCACCACATACCGCAGTGCGTCCATTGCGACGTGTCGCTGGTGTACCACAAAGCCACCAACTCGCTGCGCTGCCATTACTGCGGCTACTCGATACCGGTGCCGGCGGAGTGCCCGGCGTGCCACTCGACGCACCTGCGGATGGCTGGCATAGGCACGGAGCGCGTGGAGGAGGACCTGCAGATTATGTTCCCCGAGGCGAGGGTTGCGCGCATGGATCTGGACAGCACGCTGCAGAAGAACCAATATATAGAACTGCTCAACGACTTTGCGCAGAGGCGCATAGATATACTGGTGGGCACGCAGATGGTGACCAAGGGACTTGACTTTGAGCATGTGAGTGTGGTGGGCATTGTGAATGCCGACAACCTGATAAACTATCCAAACTTCCGCAGCTACGAGCGCGCCTACCAGCAGATGACACAGGTGAGCGGACGCGCCGGGCGCCACGGTGACGCGGGACGGGTGATAATACAGACATACAACCCCGGCCACCAGCTGCTGCAGAAGGTGGAGGACAACGACTACGAAGGCCTGTACAAAGACCAGGACAACGAGCGGCGGGTGTTCCTCTACCCACCCTACTACCGGCTGGTGGAGATCACGCTGAAGCACCGCGACAACGAGGTGGTAAGCGCCGCCGCCGACTGGCTGGCGACAGAGCTACGCGGAGCCTTCGGCCAACGCGTGATGGGGCCGGAATATCCGCTGGTGAGCCGCATAAGGGCCTTGTACCTGAAGACCATCACGGTGCGTTTCGAACGCAATGAAGCCATAGCCGACGCCAAGAAGCTGATGATGAAGATGGCCGACGACCTGGTGAAGCAGGAAGGATGGGCCCGTGTGGCCGTCCATTTCGACGTAGACCCGATGTAATGGTTGACGGTTAACGTTTAACGATTCTTGCGTTTTTTTCAAAATTTTCAATTTTCAATTTTCAACTTTCAATTTTTTTTGTATCTTTGCAGTCCAAAAGAGAGACAACGGTTGCAGGGTAACACCTGTATATCAATAGGATTGGGCAAGTCTTATACGACCAGCTCCCATTGAATCCCCCAGGGTAGGAATACAGCAAGGGTGTTTGGTTGTAGCGGTGCGATATAAACAGCTTGCCCTTTTTTTGTGGATATAAGCGATGATAGGAGCATATATAGCTATTGTGTTGGGCGTGGCCGTGTGGGGCGCGCTGGCACCGACAGGGAAACGACTCCCTGAGGGTGTGATGCGTGGCATCACTGTGTTCGGTGGCGCCTTTCTGCTTGGTATCTGTGTGCTGGGGCTATTGCCTGAATCCGTCACCATGGTCTGGCCTGAGGACGGCGAGCCGGAGGTCGACCGGCGTCCATTTCTGGCCATACTGGCCGGTTTCCTGATACAGCAGTTGTTAGAATCCCTGTCGGCCCATGCTGAACACGGCCATGTGGAAGGTCACAAGACAGATGCGCCGGTGTTGGGGCTGATGCTGGGTCTCTGTCTACATGCGTTCCTCGAAGGTATGCCGCTGGTGGATATGAACGGCAACGTGAGCAACGGCCTGCTCTACGGCATACTGATACACAACATACCCGTGGCCCTGATACTTGTGTCGCTGCTCATAGCCCACGGAATGACCTTCTGGAAAATACTGGCACTGCTGGTACTATTCGGTGCTATGTCACCCTTCGGTTCACTGTTCAACCTGTATGTAGTGCAGCCCGACGAGAACCAGCAGCGCCTGATTATCGGCTTGGTAATCGGTGTGCTCCTGCATGTCAGCAGCAGCATACTCTTCGACCACAAGCAACACGACAAGTTGTGGCTCAACATAGGGCTGTGCGTTGTAGCCTTCGCATTGGCATTGTTCACAATACACTAAAGCATTCACACATTCAAACAGATGACCAACCAAGAACAGATAAAAGACCTTATCACGCGCAAAGAGGCGCTAAAGAAGTTTCTCGACATTGACAATACGGCGGCGTGGATTGCCGAAGAGGAGAAGAAGACCGAGGCACCAGACTTCTGGAACGACCCAAAGGAGGCGCAGAAGGTGGTGAAGGGTATCAATGCCAGGAAGACGTGGGTGACAGCCTACAAGGAGGTCGACGTGGCATGCGGTGACCTTGAAGTGATGGGTGAATTTTTTGAGGCCGGCGACGCTACTGAAGAGGAACTTGTGGCTCAGATTGCGGAAACACAGAAGAAGATAGAGGAATTGGAGTTCAAGAACATGCTGCGCAATGAGAGTGACCGTCTGGACGCTGTGCTGAGCATCAATGCCGGTGCCGGCGGCGTGGAGGCTCAGGACTGGGCCGAAATGCTTATGCGCATGTACATACGCTATGCCGAAACGCATGGCTACAAGGTCGTTATCAGCAACTCACTCGACGGCGACGGTGCTGGCATCAAGAGCTGCACCATGCAGATAGAGGGTGACTTCGCCTATGGGTACCTAAAGAGCGAGACTGGCGTCCATCGTCTCGTCCGCGTCTCCCCTTTCAACGCACAAGGCAAACGAATGACAAGCTTCACATCGGTGAGCGTCACGCCGCTTATCGATGACACCATAGAAGTGGTTGTGGATATGTCGAAACTCTCTTGGGACACCTTCCGTAGCGGCGGTGCAGGTGGCCAAAATGTGAACAAGGTGGAGTCTGGTGTGCGTCTGCGCTACCAGTACAAGGATCCATATACTGGCGTTGAGGAAGAGATACTCATTGAAAATACCGAGACACGCGACCAGCCCAAGAACAAGGAGAACGCCATGCGCCTACTGCGCTCGCAGCTCTACGACCGTGAGATGAAGCACCGCATGGAGGAGAAAGACAAAATCAAGGCCTCGCAGAAGAAGATTGAGTGGGGTTCGCAGATACGCAGCTACGTGATGGACGACCGCCGCGTCAAAGACCACCGCACCAACTACCAGACTTCAGACGTGGCCGGTGTGCTCGACGGCAAACTCGACGAGTTCATCAAAGCCTACTTGATGCAGTTCGGCGCCGACGCCTGATTGGCATATAAACAATAACCCTCCACAGAATATGCTGATATTCTGTGGAGGGTTTCTTTATGTCCTCGGTTTGTTACTCAGTAACTTCAGCCATCACCACGCTGCCGCGGTAGGCGGGGCAGGTGTGATGTGTGCAGGCGGCTGCGACGAGCGTCAGCACCACAATGGCAAGCAGTATTAATGCTTTCTTTTTCATTACAGTCCTATTTTTTCGTTAACTATCTTGAGGATTTCCTGTTCCTGCTTGATGGCTTCGTCCTCGATGGCCTGTGCTTTGGCCAGGATATCGGCCTTGAAGGCTTCGTCCTTGAGCGACGAGGCGTTGATCTTCACGTTGAGGTGGGCACCCATGACGGCGCTACGGGCGGCCAGGCTGCCGACACCGCCGTCGGTGACGCTGTTGGGGTTACCCCACTCGACCATCGCACGGCAGACTTCGAAGGCTTCGAGGGAGCGCTGCATGGTGCGGAAGGGCACCTCGGTGGCGAACTTGGTGGCCTCCTGGATGGCCTCGCTGCGGGCGGCCTTTTCCTCGTCGGTCTTCTTGGGCAGGCCGAAGGCATCCATAATTTTGTTGAAGGCGGCGGTGTCCTCGTCAACGAGGTGCAGCAGCTCGTCCTTAAGAGCCTGACCCTTGACGGCCACATCGCTGAATTTCTCCCATTCGTCGTCGTAGGCGGCTTTGCCACCGGTGAGGTTAGCCACCATGGTGCCGAGTGAGGCGGCTAGGGCACCCATGTAGGCGCTGACGCTGCCGCCGCCGGGGGCGGGGCTCTCGCTGGCGGTCTCGTTGCAGAAGCCAGTGCAAGTGAGGTCGACAAGTTTCTTCTTCGAGTGGTCTTCGATGAGGTATTCTATCACCTTCTCCTTGGGGTCGAAGGGCTTGAGGTCGTCGAGCCCCATGCTCTTGATGGCAACTTTCATAATTTCCTCCTCGCTGACACCGAGGCTGCGCTGCTGCTTGGCCAGGTAGTACTTGCCGGCATCGATGAGGACGCTCTTTGGTATGAGGCCTACGATTTCGCAGCCGGTGACACGCAGGCCGCGGTTGGCGGCGCAGCGGCACACCTCGTCGAAGCAGAGGTGTACGGGGGCAACCTTGATACTGGTGATGTTCATGGAGACCTGGGCAATGCCGTAGTCCTCGATATACCAGCCGATGGCCTTGGTGCCCTTGAGGGTGCCGGGAATCATGATGGTCTTGCCGTTTTCGTCTTTGATGGGCTTGCCGCTGGGTTTGCCACCCTCACGCATAGGACGGCCTTTCTCGCGCACGTCGAAGGCAATGGCATTGGCGCGGCGGGTCGAGGTGGTGTTGAGGTTGTAGTTGATAGCCACGAGGAAGTCGCGTGCACCGACTTGTGTGGCGCCGGTGTGGGCAGTGTGGTCGTTCCAGGCGTTGGGGCCGAAGTCGGGTTTCCACTGCTCGGTACCGAGGCGGGAGCTGAGGCTCTCGTACTCGCCGGTGCGACAGTAGGCCAGGTTGCGGCGTTCGGGGATGAAGGCGGCGTTCTCGTAGCAGTAGATGGGAATCTGCAGCTCTTCGCCGAGACGCTTGCCGAGTTTGTGGGCGTATTCGACCACCTCATCCATGGAGATGTTGCTGACGGGGATTAGGGGGCAGACATCGGTGGCACCCTGGCGCGGATGTGCGCCGTGGTGCTGGGTCATGTCGATGAGCTCGGCGGCTTTCTTGACGACCTGGAAGGCGGCTTCGAGGACGGGCTCGGGCTCTCCCACAAAAGTGATGACAGTGCGGTTGGTGGTCTGGCCGGGGTCAACGTCGAGGAGTTTGACGCCATCGACCTTCTCAATCTCGGCAGTAACCTGATTGATAATATCCATGTTGCGGCCTTCGCTGATATTAGGCACGCATTCAATGAGTTGTTTCATTTTTTTAGGGTTTTTGTTTTGTGCAAAGATACGAAAAAAAATAAATTTGGGTATTAGAAATGAGTTTTTTTGCCGAGGTATCCATGAGGTCTCTCCGTAGCCGCTCCGTAGTCGCTCCGACTGTTTAACGGTTTTTGGTCGGACAGGAACGGAGGGAGTACGGTGGGGATTGGGAGGGGGTGCGGTGAAAAAAAAAGTTTATTTTGGAGTTGTCGTCTGCTGATTAGCATTTTTTTCGTATTTTTGCATTGTTGAATTGACATTGAAACAATGAAAGAAACAATAGAAAAAGCATGGAGTAACAGGGAGTTGCTGCAGGAGTCGCCGACTAAAGAGGCGGTCTTTGCGGCAATAGAGATGCTGGACAAGGGCGAGTTGCGCGTGGCGCAGCCGTCGGAGAATGGTATATGGATAGTGAACCAGTGGGTGAAAGAGGCGATACTGTTGTATTTCGCGCTGAGCGAGATGCGCACGATGACGGCCGGGGAGATGGAGTACTACGACAAGATACCGCTGAAGCGGGGCTTGGCGGAGCGCGGGATAAGGGCTGTGCCGCCTGCGACGGCCAGATATGGCTCGTACATAGCCCCGGGTGCGGTGCTTATGCCGAGCTATGTGAACATCGGAGCCTATGTTGACAGCGGCACTATGGTTGATACGTGGGCGACGGTGGGCAGCTGCGCGCAGGTTGGCAAGAATGTGCACCTGAGCGGCGGAGTGGGTATCGGGGGCGTGCTGGAGCCGCTGCAGGCGAACCCTGTGATAATAGAGGACAACTGTTTCATTGGTAGCAGGAGCATCATCGTGGAGGGAGCCATAGTAGAGAGGGAGGCGGTGATTGGCGCTGGAACGGTGATCACGTCGTCGACGCACATCATCGACGTGACGGGGGAACACCCGGTGACGTACACCGGGAGGGTGCCGGCAAGGAGCGTGGTGATACCGGGGACATACAAGAGGCGTTTCCCGGCTGGGGAGTACGGCCTGCCGTGCGCACTGATTATAGGACAGAGAAAGGAATCGACAGACTTAAAGACATCGCTCAATGAAGCATTGCGTTTGTTTTAGCCTTATGGCAGTTGCCCTGCTGGTGTCATGTGCAAAGCGCGAGGAGGTGAGTTTCAGCGGGACTGTGGTGAACATAGAGTACTGCGCGACGCAGGATATCCAGTCGAACGCGGGTTTTTACACGGCGTTGGAAACGCCGGAGGGAACGGGCGGCACGTTCATATACGGTGCCGACACGTTTAGGAACGTGGTGATACTATATGAGCCGGGCACGCGGATACAACACGGGAACCACCTGAGTGGCGCGTTCTACATTGACAACGACTACTCGCGCTCCAACTGCAGCCTGCATATCCACGCGGACGACGAGCTGCCGCAGGGGGTGTTCACGAGGGTGCATGTTGATTAAATGTGTATAAAAACCTCGGTGCCGCACCCCGGCCAATGCAAAATATATAGTATTTTTGCAAAAAGTTTTAAAGAAACAAAAACACACAGAAGGATATGAAATTCATAGTCAACAGCCAGCAGTTGCTGAAGCAGCTGCAGTCACTGAGCGGTGTTCTGACGTCGAACAACACCATGCCCATCATCAATTGTTTCCACCTCCACCTGGAGGAGGGATCGCTGACCGTAAAAACCACGGACCTGAGCACTACGCTGGTGGCGCGCATGGAGGTGGAAACCGGCCGTATGGAGAAGGCCGAGGAGGTGGCCATCCCATCAAAAATGCTCCTGGAGATACTTAAAAGTTTTGACGATGTGCCTGTAACCTTCAGCGTGGACCCGCAGAGCCACGCGATAGAGCTGAGCAGCGGTCAGGGTGAGTACCACCTGGCTGGTATGGATGCGGACACCTACCCCACCATGCCGACGGCCGAAGGCACCGCCACGGTGGTGATGAGCTGCGAGGCGTTGGTGAACGCCATCAACAAGACCTACTTTGCCACCAGCAACGATGAGATGCACCAGCAGATGAGCGGCATCTACTGCGAGATGACGCCCGACGGCGTGACATTCGTAGCCACCGATGCACACAAGCTGGTGCGCTACCGCCGCCGCGACGTGACATCGGCCGAGAGCACCAACTTCATCCTGCCGAAGAAGCCCATCACCATTGTGAAGAACATACTGGCAGCACGTAAGGAGGATGGAGAGGTGACGATGGAGTACAATAACACTAACCTGTTCATCACTTTCGATAACTTCTACATCGTCTGTCGCTTGGTGGACGGCCGCTACCCGAACTACGAGGCCGCCATACCGAAGGACAACCCCAACAAGCTTGTGGTCGACCGCCAGTCGTTTATCAACACGCTGCGCCGCGTGAGCATATTCGCCAGCGAGGCGACGCGCCAGGTGCGCCTGTCGATAGGCAAGGACAGCCTGACCATCAGCGCCGAGGACTTGGAGTTCTCGAACAACGCCAAGGAGACCATCCCGTGCCAGTTTGAGGGCGAGGGGATGGACATTGGCTTCAACGCCAAGTTCCTGACGGAGATGATCAGCAATCTGGACTCGGAGCAGGTGCTGATGGAGATGTCGCACCCCTCGCGCGCCGGTATCATCTTTCCCTATGGCGACGATGCCGAGGACAAACAGGACGACATCCTGATGCTCGTAATGCCTGTAATGCTTGCCAACTAAACGATGAAGAAAGGCACCACCATACTTGGCATAACGCTGGTGCTCTTCATGCTCGGCCTGCTGCTGTGCATAGAGTACCACTCGTACCGCCTCACGCACGACGCGCAAGAGCGCATCACATATAAGGTTGACCTGTCGCCCGACGTGAGCGACTCGCTGGCACTGGCCATCAAGAGCCGCATAGAGCAGCGCGACTACATCAAGCACGTGGACTATATCTCCAAGGAGCAGGCCGCCGAGATATTCGCCGGCGAGCTGGGCGAGGACTTCGTGGGCTTCATAGGCTACAACCCCCTCTACCCTTCCCTGATGGTGAACTTCAACGTCAGCCTGCTGCCGGACAACAGCAGCGAGGTGCTCGACCGTTTCTGCAAGGAAGTCGGTGCCGAGGAGGGAGTCACCGGAGTAGTGTACCAGGAGAACATTGTCAGTGAGCTTCGCGAAGGATTCTACAAGCTCACCTGGTTCCTCATAGTGCTTATGCTTGTCCTTGTGCTCATCTCGGTGGTGCTCATCGACAGCTTTATCCGCATAGCCCTGTATACGCAGCGCGAGACCATCCGCACCATGCGTATGGTGGGTGCCACCACGGGCTTCATCATGCGGCCGTTCCTGCGGCGCAGCATCGCCTACGGCGCCATCGGCGGCCTCATCGCGTCACTGCTCACGGCCATAGCCGTATGTATCTGTGCCAACGAATTCCAACTGGCGCTCACCGCACAAGAGCATTGGATGTGGTATCTCATCATCGCCGTCGTGCTTGTCATTGTCGGCATCATAATTTCGTGGTTTGCAACGGCATTCACCGTGCGCCACCACATAACAAAAAACTGAAACAATGGAAAACAAAGAAGAAAACAATGGCCTCCAGCTTGCCTTTGGCAAAGTGAACTACATCCTCATGGCTGTGGGCATCATAGTCCTCGCCATCGGCTATATCCTGCTTGCTGGCGGCGGCAGCGACGACCCCAATGTGTTCAACCCCGCCATGTTCGACACCCGCCGTCTCTATGTGGCACCCATACTCATAGTGCTGGGCTTCGTGGTGGAGATTGTGGCTATCATGTACAAAGGAAAAAAATAAAGATTACTGTTTACGGGTTACAGGTTACGGGGGATAGGTCTCTCAAGCATCTGTAACCCGTAACCTGTAACCCGTAACCCGTAACCTGTAACCCGTAACCTTTACAATATGGAATGGTTTGAAGCCTTAATCCTTGGTATCATCCAGGGTTTTACCGAATATCTGCCCGTTAGCTCCAGCGGCCATCTGGCCATTGGCGCCAACCTCTTCGGCCTTTCGGGCGAGGAAAACCTCACCTTCACCGTGGCTGTCCACGTGGCCACCGTGCTGAGCACCATCGTCATACTCTGGAAAGAAATCGTGTGGCTCTTCACCGACCTTTTCAAGTTCAAGTGGAACGAAGGCACGAAGTATATCGTCAACATCATCATCTCGATGATACCCGTCGGCATCGTGGGCCTCTTCTTCAAGGACAAGGTGGAGGCCATCTTCGGCAGCGGCCTCCTCGTGGTTGGCATCTGCCTGCTGGTCACCGCCTCGCTGCTGGCCTTCAGCTATTGGGCCAAGCCGCGCCAGCGCGAGACCATCTCACCGCTGCACGCCTTCATCATCGGCATTGCACAGGCCCTTGCCGTGCTCCCCGGCCTCTCCCGCTCGGGCAGCACCATAGCCACTGGCCTCCTGCTGGGCAACAAGAAAGAGCGCCTCGCGCAGTTCTCCTTCCTGATGGTCATACCACCCATCCTTGGCGAAGCACTGCTCGACGTCAAGGACATGGCCGAGATGGGCGTCAGCCAGGCTATGGCCGGCATCTCCACCCTCTCACTGGCCGTGGGTTTCCTCGCAGCCTTCGTCTGCGGATGCCTCGCCTGCCAATGGATGATCAACATCGTCAAGCGCGGCAAGCTCATCTGGTTCGCCCTCTACTGCGCCGTGGTGGGTACCCTCACCATAGTCCTGCCTTACGTACTGTGATTACCCTTGAGCAGCTGCAGGAGGGCATCGTCCTCCCCATCGACAAGCCACGCCAGTGGACTTCCTTCCAGGCGGTAAACAAGGTAAAGGCCGTAGTGCGCAACACCTACGGCCACCGCGACATATTTGGAGCGAAGGGCGACCCTAACGTCGGCCACCGCGACAAAATTGGAGCGAAGGCCGACCCTAACGTCAGCCACCGCGACATATTTGGAGCGAAGGCTGCCCCTAACGTCGGCCTTAAAAAAATCAAGATAGGCCATGCGGGGACATTAGACCCACTGGCCACAGGCCTGTTGCTCGTATGTCTGGGCAAGGCCACCAAGACCATCCCCACACTGCAGGACGGCGACAAGGTCTACACCGGCACCTTTGTCTTCGGTGCCACAACCCCTTGTTATGACCTTGAACGCCCAATAGACCATTATTACCCCTACGAGCACCTCACCCCTGCCCTGCTCGAGCAGACGCTGTCGCAGTTCACCGGCACCATCCTCCAGGTGCCCCCCATGTTCAGCGCCGTCAAGATTGCTGGCCAGCGCGCCTATGAGTATGCCCGCACCGACGACCCCGCCGTCACCATACAACCCAAGCCCGTCAACGTCTACAGCTTCGAGATAACAGCCTTCCGGCTGGGGAAGGCCGATGTTGCGGCGCCGACCGTCGCCACAGAAGCTGTCGACGTCAACGCCCGTCACCTCTACGACAACCCCCTCGGCACCGTCCCCGCGCACTTGCCGCAGGCCGACTTCCGCATCCACTGCGGCAAGGGCACCTACATCCGCTCCCTCGCCCGCGACCTCGGCCTTGCCCTCGGCTCCGGCGCCTTCCTCTCGGCCCTCCGCCGCGAGCAGATAGGCTCCTACACCGTCGCCGACGCCCTCCAGCTCGACCAGGTGGAAGCCTATCTCACCAAATAAACCAATATTCTCAATATGTCAAAGAGCACTCGCGCCGCCTCCATTAAAAGAAGCGGCGCATATATAATATAAGGCCCTTCCGAGCGGAAGGGCCTTTTTTAACTAAACTTTAACACTGCGGCCAGTTTAACACTCTCAGTAACACATACCGCCGCATTACCTTACAACCACCACCTTGCGGGCAGGCAGGGTACCAATCTTAACCATGTAAACTCCGTTGGTTAGGTTGTGATTGTTGACGGGACGGCCCACCATATCATATATTCTCACCGACCCCTCTTCGATGCCTTCGATTATGATGCTGTTACCGCGAACGAAGATATGGATGTTGTCGGCCGTGACATCGGCTATGCCGACAGTGACGGTCAGGTGCAACACCACTGTCGAATCGCAGCCATGTACGGTAGAAAAGTGCTGAGTGTAGTCGCCGGAGGCTGAATAATGTTCCCCATTCCATTCATAAACTCCAGTGGCGGTGTCATAGATGTTTTCCGTAACAGAATTAAATATTGTAAGATATAATATGACCATACTGTCGCAGCCGTGCACTGTGGTAGTGTAGAATGGGTAGTTGCCGCTTTGGGTGAAGTTGAGGTTATTCCAAGTATAGCTGTCGCAGGCTGTGTCTGTCACCGAGCCGTCCATGCCTCGTGGATATACTGTCAATGCCAGCACCACCGTGCTGTCGCATCCTGCAGCTGTTGTCAACATATGGCTATAGTTACCCGTAGTCGTATAGGATATTCCAAAGAACTCATAGCTTTGCCCCTCACACATCTCATGGTACACTGTGTCGCTCACCGGTTGGCACCCGTTAGTAACGAAACTGCGGACCTCCGACCATTCGCTCTGTGTATTGCCGTTGTTACTGCGGGCTCGCCAATAGAAAGTCATATTCTGAGGCAATCCGTCGACTGTGTAGTGCGTATCAGCAGTGTTGAAACTGCTCACGGCACCGGTGAAGTTGTTGTCGAACGACAACTGCAAATCGTATGTCAGTGCGCCAAAGACTGGGTGCCAGGCCAAATCCACATTCACAGGCTGACTGCTTCCGTTGGCAGGTGTGGCGAGCCCTGGAGCTGTCAGCGTCACGTCGTCGGTGGTGAAGTGCCACACCGGCGACCATGCTGTGTTACCTTGGGCGTTATAGCCCTGCACCCGCCAGTAATAGGTGGTCGACGGCAATGCCGTGGTCACCACCGAGAAGGTCAGCGAGGTGTTGCCCGCGGCAACAAGCGTTTCGAAAGTACTGCTGGTACTCACCTCGTAGCGATAGCCTTGCACGTTGTCCATGGGTTGCCACACAAGTGTTATATTGTTATACGTCAGTCCGGTCGAGTCATTTACCGGCATCGTCAACGCCGGACCGGTGGTGATATTATAGGTAGTGATGAAACGCCATACGGCAGACCACTCCGAGGTATCGGCATTGTTGATCGCACATACACGCCAGCGGTAAGTGGTACCGTAGCGGAGCCCGTCGACTATCTTGTAGAAGTAGCTGTCTGTATTGTCGGCAGCGGTAGTCTTGCTCAGGGTCTGAAGTAGCGATGAGCTGAAAGTGGCCGAAGTGTCAATCTGTATTATGTATTTCGTTGATCCACGTGAATTGTTCCAGTACAGATATAGTCCACTGACGGACCATCCAGTGGAGTTGTCGGCAGGCGAGTTGAGGAATGCCCTATAGGTGGTTGTCAGCGTGCGCGTGTCAGACCAGCCAGAGGTGTCCACGCCGTTGCGGGCACGGACGCGCCAGTAATAGCGTGTGCCATAGCGCATATCGTTGACGGCATAGTATACAGCATCGTCCGTGTTGTCGGCAGCAGTGGTCTTGTTGAAACTACGCTTGTGGGGCGACGAGAAGTCGGCCAAAGTGTCGAGCTCCAGGATGTAGCCTGTCGAGCCACGCGAGTTGCGCCAGTAGAAGTACTGCCTTGTATATGCCCCAGTGAGGCTGTCAGACGGCGAAAGATTTGTGAAAAACACCTTGTCGGTTGTCAACAGCGTGCGCGTGTCAGACCAGCCCGAGGTGTCCACGCCGTTGCGGGCACGTACACGCCAGTAGTAGCGTGTGCCATAGCGCATATCGTTGACGGCATAATAGAAAGCGTCATCCGTGTTGTCTGCAGCAGTGGTCTTGTTGAAGGTGCGCTTGTGGGGTGACGAGAAGTCGGCCAAAGTGTCGAGCTCCAGTATGTAGCCTATCGAGCCTCGTGAGTTGCTCCAGTAGAAGTACTGCCTTGTATAGGCACCCGTGAGACTGTCGGATGGCGAAAGGGTTGTGAAATACACCTTGTCGGTCGTCAGCAGCGTGCGCGTGTCCGACCAGTCCGAAGTATCAGCATTGTTGCGTGCGCGTACGCGCCAGTAATAGCGTGTGCCGTAGCGCATATCGTTGACGGCATAGTAGAAGTAGTTGTCTGTATTGTCGGCTGCTGTGGTCCTGTTGAAGGTGCGCTTGTGGGGCGACGAGAAATCGGCCACCGTGTCGAGCTCCAGTATGTAGCCTATCGAGCCACGCGAGTTGTTCCAACAGAAGAACTGCCGTGTATAGGCTCCAGTGAGGCTGTCGGCCGGAGTATTGGAGTAGTTCAGGAACACCTTGGCAGTTGTGGTCAACGTCCGCACCACCGACCATGCAGATGTGTCGGTGGCATTGTATGCCCTCACACGCCAGTAATACTGTGTGCCATAGCGCAAGTCGTTGACATGACGTCCTTGCGTGCTTGACGAGGTGTTGGTATGCTCCACCGAGTATAGCAGCGGCGAGTCGAAAGTGGCGGCGGTGTCAACCTGCAGGGTATAGCCGGTGGCGGTGGCGATGCGGCCCCACGACATGTATTGCCGCGTGTAGGCACCTGTAAGGTTGTCGTTAGGCGAAGTGAGTGAAGGTACCGTCAATTGTCCAAAGGACACTGCCATGTGCATCAAGATAATTGAGAGCAGGACAACTCTTTTCATAATACAGACCCTTGTGTGTGTCGGGCGCAACTGCTGTTTCTCGCCACCTCCGGCGGAAAAGATGATTAAGTTCAAAAAAAGGCATGAGGTTATGTGCTCATGTCCGTTGCTATCTGGTATCGGCAAACACCTGTGAGGAAACGGAGGTAATGGAACATATCTCACGCCTGAAGATATGCTACTTGAATATAGCATACACGTTCAAACGAAAGCGTAAATGCTCGGTCCCTCCTCATGAAATTTTGCCGATTTCGATAGCAGGACAATATTGCAATGCACTTTTTGCTTACTGCTTTCGCTCTCGAAAGCGAGTGCAAAGATACGAAACAATTTCAAACCGGCAAATAATTTATGATAATTCACGGTCATTTGCGGTAATTCACGTTGAAAAACGACCACGATATTCGTGCTATTCGTGCCATTCGTGTTCAGAAAAAAGATGGTGTGGATATCCCTGTCTCGCCAGCCCCGCAATAGGCCTTCAAAAGGTCTTCAAAAGGTCTTCAAAAGGCCCTCGGCATACCCCCGGATGGGAGCCAATGGAACCCCGGTGCCGCCACACTGTAGCGCCAGTGGCGCTACGTCGTCGCTCCGTACCCGCTCCGACTGTTCACCGGTTGTTTAACGGTTTTTGGTCGGAGAGGGGGCGGAGCGGAGTCGGTGAGGATGGCTACAGGCGCCTTGCCATTTATAAAAAAAAACGCCGGCACAAGGCCAGCGTCGTTGTCTGAGTGTTGACACGCACTTATTTTTTCTTGATGAGCGAGATGACCCAGAGGAGGATGACGGCGCCGATGACGGCGGTGACGATCTGCCCAACGAGGGTTCCGCCCCAGTGGATGCCAAGCCAGCCGAGGACGTTGCCGCCGATGAAGCCGCCGACGATGCCGACAATGAGGTTGATCCAGAATCCGAATCCGGCCCCTTTCATGATTCGGCCTGCCAGGAAGCCTGCCAGTGCGCCGATGAGGATTGTGATGATGATACCCATAACTTTTGTGTTTTGTTGGTTAATAATGTTGATTTATACGTGGTTACTGTTTTATGAACTTGGTTACCGATGTGTTGCCGTTACGGTATGTCAACTTCAGGTAGTATAGGCCGGATGCCAGACGGCTGACGTCCAGTCGTGCCGGGAATGAGACCTTCTCGTGCGAGACAGGTGTTCCCTTGGCGTCGTAAACCTCGGCAACACAGGGGCCTTCGTCCTCGGCTTCAACAACCAGATAGTCTTTGGCCGGGTTGGGACTGATTGTAAGTTGAGAGTTGAGAGCTGAGGGTTGGGAATTTGGAACGGCGAGGGTCGCGGTGTCGATGACATAGATGGTGACGGCGCTGCGGTGGCTGACGCAGAGCAGCGTGTCGTCATGGTAACGCGCTTCGAGGTAGTAGGTGGTGGTGTCGTAGAGCACGGGGGTGGTGAAGTGGCTGCCGGTGGCGATGGGCACGATGGCGGTGTCGCTGTCGTACCACCACACCTCGTTGGGCGAGAGGGCGACGACGGTGGCCTGCATGCCAGAGAGGATATACTGGTCGAAGGCCACGGGCTCGACCGTCTGCGGCATGAGCTGCACATCATTACGGATGCCCACCCCGGGGCGTGTGGTGACGGTGAAGGTAGCCGTCTGGTAGCAGGGGGCGGAGACCTCGACGGTGTAGGTGCCGGCCATGATGGGACGGTGGTAGTCGCCCAGCGGCAGGTGCGACAGGACTTCGGAGTGGAAGTAGTCGTGGTTGAGAACCTTGACCATCGCCTCCACCGGCTCGCCGGTGAGGGCGTCGGTCACCGTGCCCCAGAAGCCGTAACTGCACTCCAAGGCGTAGCTCAGCAGTGCGTCCTTGCTCTTGTCCCAGAAGGTGGGCAGCACCAAGGTGTCGGTGATCACCGACTGGTAGCTCATCTCGATGGTCACCTCGCGGCAACGCTGGTAGTAGGTCATGTAATCCTGACGGCCGCCGACGAGCGGGCTCCAGTCGGCGCCCTCGATGACCGAGCGTCCGCGATAGTCGCCGTAGAGATAGGCGGTGTCGACGGACTGGCATAGCGAGGCGTAGTTCTGACCGGTATAGCGGAACCAGTCGGCATCGGCATGCTCGCGCTGCGCCGTCGTCCACGCATCCCACGGGTAGTTCACAATCTCGGCGCCGCAATGGAAGTTGACGGACATCACAAAATGGCGCGGCGTCACCCAGTCGATGATGGCCTGCGTCTCGGGTTGTATGTTCACTGTGTCGGTCAATCCCGGCAGGACCGGGTAGTTGCGGTTCATCTGCACGCCGTTGTAGTTGTTGTAGGTGGAGTGGACGCCGTCCTTTAGAATCAGGCCGTTGGTCAGATGATAGGTGCCGTCGGGGTTCTCGAGCGGACAGATGTAGAGGTCCACATTGTCGAGCAGCCGCTGCACGGCGCTGTCGGTGGTGGCGTTGTTAAGGATATAGTCGGCCAGGCGCAGCATCGTGTAGTAGCACACCACCTCCCAGCCGTGTATCGTCGACGAGTAGAGGAAGGCGGGCTTAGTGGTGGCCTGTCCCAGGGTGTTGCTGATATGGATGGCGAAGATGGAGTGGTGCAGGTCGGGATGCGGCGTGGTGTCGAGGATGGTGTCTATCTGGCATAGGTTAGGGAATGACTCTTGGAAATGCTGCAGCAGCTGGGTGTATACCTCGTAGGTCGGGTACTTGTTCCAGCGGAGCATCTCCTCCAGCGTGGTGGCCATGTGGCTGGTGGTAGTATCTTTGGCTATGGGCTGCAGGTCATGGAACACTTCACCCTCTCCCTGCTCTACTATAGCAGGTATGCCGGTATCGGCGGCAGCATTTGACGCCCTCCGCCCACGGATGGTGATGTCGTCCAGGCAGAACATATACTGGTTGTGCGACACGCAATGCACCGCCACATACTTGGCCTCGGCAGGCACCGCAAAGGTGTATTCTGTCCATACGGCAGGCGTCGTGATTGCGTCGCAGTGCAGCGGTATGAAACTCTCCGCATCGGCAGTGGTGAGCGAATAGGCCGCCACAAACTTCTCGTCAGGGAAGCGGTCGGCAAAGCTGCGGGCGAAGAAGGAGAAGGTGAAGGGATTGTCGAAGGCGAGCTCGGGACTCACTATCCAGTCATCGTTGGCACCGCCGGGACGGTAAGGGCTTCCGAAGAACTTGTTGCCCGAATGGGCCGTGACGTTATAGTAATTGCCGACAAGGAGATAGTCGTCCAGCACCACGTATGCCATCGGCGTGCCCTCGTTGGGGAAATCCAAGAGGTTGTATGTGGCCGTGGGGGCTGCGTCGCCGTCGATATAGCTCCACCCCACCGTCCCGGGCGAGTTCACCGCGCCGAACACATGCCCTTCCACATCGTCGGCTATCACTATCTCTTCGCCACCCGAAGTGCTGTCACTCGGAACAGGTGCCACTATTATGCCTTGCGGCAGATGTATGTCGTCAATCCACACGCAGTCGGAGCCCCTGCTCTTCGTCTGGTTCTTTGTGTAGCAGAACTTCAGGGTGTGGAAGCCGGCAGATATGGGGCATTGGAACTCGCTCCATTCGACATATCCGGCCAGCGAGTCACGCAGCTCACCGTCGAGCCAGAACAAAAAGCCGCCGCTCCCCTCAGCCGAGAACACCCTGCGGTAATAGGAAAGGGAGCCGGAATCTGTCAGGTACACTGCCAGCTGCAGCACCGACTCGGTGTTCAGCGTGTAGTAGTTGCCGCTGCGTGCGCAGTAACGGCCGCTGTGCGCTCCCTCGCTCGTGATTTCCCACCGGTACTGCACATCCGGGCGTTCCCACGACATGGCTGCAAAGTCGCCGCTCTCCCAAGTCTCCACAATAGGCGCATCTGATTGTGCCGACACCGGGAATGCCAGCAACAAGGACAGTCCAACTATTATCAGAATCCTTTTCATATTACTTTACAACTGCTCCAAGAAAGCCCTTATGAGGGTCATGTGGCGGTGGTAGTTGGCCAGGCCGCAGCCCTCGCATGTGTCCTCAGGACTGTGGTAGCCTCCAAAGGGGCCGCCAAGGGTGTAGATGAAGATGGCTGGACAGTGCATGGTGAACCAATAGTGGTCGCTGTTGGCAGCATTGTCACGCCGGCTTATCTTTGGTGTCAAGTTCTGCACCTCGTTGATGCGCTCCAGCAGGTCGACGTAAGCCGAGGTCTCACGGCTGTTGGCATTGACGACCATCAGGCCGTCGTCGCCGCCGCAGAAGAGGTCTATGTTCATCAGCAGTTTCACCTTGCTCAGCTGTATCAGCGGATGCTCGGCGAACCAGCGCGAGCCCACCAACCCACTCTCCTCGCCGCCGAAGAAGAGGAACACATAGGTGTAGTGACCACGCTGCAGGTTGGTCATCCTGACGATGTCCATCACCGCCGCCGTACCGCTGGCATTGTCGTGTGCACCGTAGAAGATGGTGTCGCCGCTCATGCCCAAGTGCTCGTAGTGCGCGGTGAAGACTATCATAGTGTCCGTCTCGCCGGGTATGTATCCGCACACGTTCTGCGAACGGTAGCCGGCGGTAACTATCGGCGGCCGCTGACGTGTCTTTGGGAAGCGGAAGTACTGGTAGTAGTCGTCGCCCAGCGGCTTCACGCCGTTGGCCATCAGCTCTCGGCGCAGATAGTCGGCTGCTATAGAGTCCCCCCTGTTCTGCATCCCACGTCCGAACATCGCCTCCGACGACAGGTCGCGGACTATGCGCCGTGCATAAGCGCTGTCTTGGGCCGTCGCCACACCCATCACCGAAAGCATCGCCAATATCAATAACCCATGCTTCATACTGTAAGTCTTTAAAAAGAAAGGCGATTCTCTCGAACCGCCTTTCTTTGTCCAAGGCCGCTCGCTACTTCTTGGTGAGAGTGTAGGTGGCACCCTGCAACGTGAGCTTCATCTGCGTGCCGTCGATTGTAAACGTGGCGCTGAAAGCCTCCTGGTTGTCGTCGTTCAGATGCAGCGAACCGCTGCCGCCGGAGTAAGTGTAGGTGCCCATGAAGGATTGTACATTCAACATGTCGTCCACCATACCCTCCTTAATGACAAAAACACCTGCCGGGCCGTTGAATTCTACCTGTACACGGTACACGTCCGTTGCATCGTGGTCGTACCACTCCCATTCGGTGTCAGCCACAGAGGTGGGCGCGTTGGTGTTCGTTGTGGTGGACGATGTCTTGTCATCCTTGCTGCAGGCGTTGATGACGTTTACCGATACTGCAACGCAAAGCAGCAGGGCCACATATTTCAAATACTTCATACCTTTCCTGTTATTAAAGATTACTTGGCGCTGCTGATGAACGGATACTTGTAGTCGCTCGCGGGGTCGAAGGTCTCCTTGATGGCCTGCGGACTCACCCAGCGCAGCAGGTTGAGGTAGCTGCCTGCCTTGTCGTTGGTACCGCTGGCGCGCGCTCCACCGAAGGGCTGCTGACCCACAACGGCTCCCGTAGGCTTGTCGTTGAAGTAGATGTTGCCGGCGGCATTCTTCAGCAGGTCGTATCCGGCACGCAGAGCCTTGCGGTCGGTGGCGAAGATGGCTCCCGTCAGGGCGTAGGGCGACGTGGTGTCGCACAGCTGGCAGGCCTTCTCGTAGTCCTTGTCGTCATATACATATATAGTGATGATAGGTCCGAAGATCTCCTCGCACATGCTCTTGTAGTCGGGCTTGAGGGCGCGGATGACCGTGGGCTCCACAAACCAGCCTTTCTTCTTGTCGCACTTGCCGCCGAACACTATCTCGGCATCCTTGCTCTTCTTGGCGTGGTCAATGTAGCGCTTGCAGTTGTCGAACGAAGCCTCGTCGATGACGGCGTTGACGAAGGCGCTGAAGTCGCGCACGTCGCCCATCTTTATCTCCTTGAGCATCTTGCCGACAATCTTCTCAACCTTGGGCCACATGCTCTTGGGCACATAGGCGCGGCTGGCTGCCGAGCACTTCTGGCCTTGGAACTCGAAAGCGCCGCGCACAATGGCTGTGGCCACCTGGTCGGCGTCGGCGCTCTTGTGCACCATGATGAAATCCTTGCCGCCGGTCTCGCCGACAATCTTCGGGTAGGTCTTGTAGATGTCGATGTTCTGGCCGATAGCCTTCCAGAAGCCCTTGAAGGTGCCTGTGCTTCCGGTGAAGTGCACACCCGCCAGGTTCTCGTTGGCGAAAGCCACCTTGCCTATCAGGGCGCCGCTGCCGGGCAGGAAGTTCACCACGCCGTCGGGCAGACCGGCTTCCTTGTATATCTTCATCAGCAGGTAGTTGCTCAGCATTGCGGTGGTGCTGGGCTTCCAGATGCACACGTTGCCCATCAGCACAGGGCTCATGCACAGGTTGCTGGCGATGCTGGTGAAGTTGAACGGCGTGATGGCAAACACGAAGCCCTCCATGGCGCGGTAGGTCACATAGTTCAGCGTACCCTTGTCGCTGCAAGGCTGGTCGTTGTATATCTGACTGGCATAATGCACATTGTAGCGCAGGAAGTCGCAGAGCTCGCAGGCGCTGTCAATCTCGGCCTGCATGGTGGTCTTGCCCTGGCCGAGCATAGTGGCGGCGTTGATAAGGTAGCGGTACTTGCCGCTGATCAGCGTCGCAATTTTCAGCATCACGCTCGCACGGTCCATCCAGGGCGTCTCGGCCCACTCCTGACGGGCCTTCATGGCGGCGTCGATGGCGGCCTGCACCTCCTTCTCGCCCACCTTGTGGTAGCGGGCCAGCACGTGGTGATTCTCCGTGGGCATCACAATCTCGCCCATATTCTTGGTCTTCACCTCCTTGCCGCCGATGATGGCGGGAATCTCGGTCACCTTCTTGTAAAGCTCGTCAAGGGCTTTGCGGATTTCTACTCTTTCAGGACTGCCGGGAGCATAACCTTTAACGGGTTCGTTCTCGGGCTTGGGGAACATGAAAATGCTGTTGTTCATAGTGTTTATTTTATTGATTGATTGTTGTTTTCCGTTATTCGTCGTTAAAATAACAATGTGCAAATATACAAAATTCCCAAAACAAATGCAAATTATTTTATATTGTTTTCAACAAATATTCAACCGCACGCAAACCTCCCCCACTCCCTGTCCGCCCCGTACTCTCACCATCACATCAACGGTTGTTCACCGGTTGTTTAACGCTTTTAAATTGTAGAACAACCGGTAAACAACCGTAGAACAGACGGAGCGACGTCGGAGGGGATACGGAGAGGCCTCGGGGCAGCTTCGGCATAAAATTTTTACTTCACCGAAGGGGTAAGGGACGGGCATGGTTTTCAACACGGAATGTGTACAACTTTATTTGTGGGGTTTCTTGAAAGGTTGTAATTTTGCACCTGGAAAAAGGCTATGGCCCACCATAGGTGGACAATAGGGAACCGTGTGAAAATCACGGGCTGACGCGCAACTGTAATGTTCCGGGAAAACGGGTGCATGATGCCATTGGGGCAGACAGAGCCCTGAGAAGGCGCGCCTGCGGCGGACTGAGCCAGGAGACCTGCCACGGCCGTATAACAAAACGCGAAAACAAACAACATGGAGAACACGTTATCGATTACGAAGCGTGAGGGTGTAACCGAACGCTTCTCGCTTGACAAAATCATGAACGCCATCGTCAAGGCGTTCGAATCGGTCAAAGAGCCCGTGGACTTGGGCTGCCTGTCCAAGATACTGTCGCACCTCGACATCCACAACGGCATCACCGTCGAGGAGATACAGAACCAGGTGGAGGTGGCACTGATGAAGGAGGGCTACTACAAGGTGGCCAAGAGTTTCATGCTCTACCGCCAGCAACACACCGAGGACCGCGAGACGCTGGAGAAGCTCAAGTTCCTGGCCGACTATGTCGACGCCGCCAACGCCGCCACCGGCAGCAAGTACGACGCCAACGCCAACGTCGAGCACAAGAACATCGCCACCCTCATAGGCGAGCTCCCCAAGAGCAACTTCATACGCCTCAACCGCCGTCTGCTCACCGACCGTATCAAGCAGATGTACGGCAAGGAGCTGGCCAACCGCTACATAGACCTGCTCACTCACCATTTTATATATAAGAACGACGAAACCTCGCTGGCCAACTACTGCGCCTCCATCACCATGTACCCGTGGCTTCTGGGCGGCACCGCCAGCATCGGCGGCAACAGCACGGCCCCCACCAACCTCAAGTCGTTCTGCGGCGGTTTCATCAACATGGTCTTCATGGTCTCCTCCATGCTCAGCGGCGCCTGCGCCACTCCGGAGTTCCTCATGTACCTCAACTACTTCATCCAGAAGGATTACGGCAAGGACTACTGGAAAGAGCCCGACCGCGTGGTGGACCTCAGCCTCAAGCAGAAGACCATGGACAAGGTCATCACCGACTGCTTCGAGCAGATCGCCTACAGCCTCAACCAGCCCACCGGCGCCCGCAACTACCAGTCGGTGTTCTGGAACATAGCCTACTACGACAAGCCTTACTTCGAGTCGCTCTTTGGCGAGTTCCGCTTCCCCGACGGCAGCGAGCCCGACTGGGAAGGCCTCTGCTGGCTGCAGAAGCGCTTCATGCGCTGGTTCAACGCCGAGCGCACCAAGGCGGTGCTCACCTTCCCCGTCGAGACCATGGCGCTGCTGTACGACAAGGACGGCAAGTTTGTGGACGAGGATATGGCCAACTTCACGGCCGAGATGTATGCCGAAGGCCACTCGTTCTTCACCTATATCAGCGACAACGCCGACTCGCTGTCGAGCTGCTGCCGCCTCCGCAACGAGATTACCGACAACGGCTTCAGCTACACCCTCGGCGCCGGCGGCGTGAGCACCGGCAGCAAGAGCGTCCTTACCATCAACCTCAACCGCTGCATACAGTACGCCGTCAACAACGGCAAGGACTACCGTGAGTTCCTCACCGACATCATAGACCTCTGCCACAAGGTGCAGCTGGCCTACAACGAGAACCTCAAAGACCTGCAGGCCCACGGCATGCTGCCGCTCTTCGACGCAGGATACATCAACATCGCCCGCCAGTACCTCACCATCGGCGTCAACGGTCTCGTAGAGGCCGCCGAGTTCATGGGCATTCCCATCAACGACAACCCGCAGTACCGCGAGTTCGTGCAGACGGTGCTCGGCCTGGTGGAGAAGAAGAACAAGGAATACCGCACCAAGGATGTGATGTTCAACTGCGAGATGATTCCCGCCGAGAATGTGGGCGTGAAGCACGCCAAGTGGGACCGCGAGGACGGCTACTTCGTGCCGCGCGACTGCTACAACAGCTACTTCTACATCGTCGAGGACACCACGCTCACGGTGCTCGACAAGTTCCGCCTGCACGGCGCCCCCTACATCGAGCACCTCACCGGTGGCTCGGCACTGCACTGCAACCTCGAGGAGCACCTCACGCAGCAGCAGTACCGCCAGCTGCTCGAGGTGGCCGCCAAGGAAGGCTGCAACTATTTCACCTTCAACATACCGAACACCATCTGCAACGATTGCGGCCACATCGATAAGCGCTACTTAAAGGAATGCCCGAAGTGTCACTCACAAAACGTTGATTATCTGACTCGTGTTATCGGATACCTGCGCCGCGTATCCAACTTCAGCAAACCGCGCCAGGAGGAGGCTTCGAGAAGATATTACGCAACCATGTAAGCTGTAGAGCCGTTTCATGAAACGGCTCATGATAGATATGCTGAAATACATCGACAGCAACATAGTGTTCCAGGAGATTCCCGACGAGGTGACGCTGGCCGTCAACCTCAGCGGGTGTCCCTGCCGCTGCCCGGGGTGCCACAGTAAATACCTCTGGAACGACAGCGGCGAGCCGCTCGACGGCGATGCCATCGAGGGACTGCTTGGCAAGCACAGCGGACGCGTGAGTTGTCTGGCGTTGCTCGGTGGCGACGCTGCACCAGCCGAGGTGGACAGCCTGCTGGCAGGGGTGCGCAAGCGCCATCCGGGCCTCCACACCGCCTGGTGGAGCGGACGTACCCTACCCTCACCCCAGGTCAGCCTCTCAAACCTCGACTACCTCAAGCTTGGCCCATATCTGGCCCACCTCGGTCCGCTCAAGAGCCGCCGCACCAACCAGCGCCTCTACCGCGTGGTGGAGGGCACCCTGCACGACATCACATCACGTTTCTGGCGTTGATATAAAAAAAAGTTGTATATTTGCAGTCAACAATCAGAAACAAAAACAACAAATAAGCAATGATTATGAAAAGATTAAGTGTTCTTTTGGTATGCTTTGCCACTCTGGCACTGACGTCGTGCAGCCTCTTCAACGCCGCTGCAAGCAGCAACACCGTGGCCAAGGCTTCGGGCCAGACCTGCGGCGCCGCCGTGCAAGGCCTCTACGGTTCCTACCGCAACACCGGCAATGTGGACCTCAGCAACCCCACCAACCTCAACAATGCCCTCGCGCTGGCCACCAGCTATGCCAACCTGAAGCAGAACAAGGACAACGCCGACTACCGCAAGGCTTTCACCGCCGGCCTCATCGCCTCCTCGGCAGGCCTCATCACCAGCGCCAACGCCACCGCTTTTGTCGACAGACTGCTTGCCACTTCGGGCCTGTCAAACATCAACAGCCAGAACATTGCACAGACAGCATCGACAGCCATTGCCATTGCGAACCTCCTGAAAGTCGTCAACCAATGAACCAAGGTGCACTTGACAACATGAAAGCACGGCGCAGTTGCCGTGCTTTTTTGCCTGATATGCCGGCCAAAGAGCTTATAGCCCGCGTCTGCGAGGCCGGCACCTGGGCTCCCACGGGCCACGGCAAACAGAGCCCGCTGATTGTGGCCGTCACCAACCGCGAGCTGCGCGACCGCCTGTCGGCCATGAACGCTCGCATTTGGAACGAGCTCAAGGTGCAGCGTGGCGAGAAACCGCTGGATGGTTTCGACCCCTTCTACGGTGCGCCTGTGGTACTCGTGGTGCTCGCCGACCGCAAGGTGCCGACCTACCTCTACGACGGCTGCGCTGTGATGACCAACCTGGCCAATGCCGCCGAAGCCGTGGGCCTCGCCTCCTGCTGGATACACCGAGCCAAGGAGGAGTTCTACAGCGATGAAGGCCGGCAGATACTGCGCGACCTCGGCATCGAAGGCGACTACGAAGGCATCGACCACCTCGTCCTCGGCCTCCCAGCCAAACCCGCCGCCACTCCCCTGCCCCGCAAAGCCGACTACGTCCGCTGGGCGGAGTAGCACCGTTTATTACAGAAACAAAGAATCCCCTGCCGGTTCCGCCAGCAGGGGATTCTTTTCTCCAGTTCCCGCCCTCATAAACTACTATTTTGCATTTGTGTTCCCCAGATTTTATAACACATTAACGCATTAACAAATTAACGCATTTACACATTAACGAATTAACAAATTAACGAGTTAACGTATTCTTACCATATACTTAGCATATACTTACCATATACTTAGCATATACAAAACATATACAAAAGCATATAGAAAGCATATACAAAACATATACACGAGCATATACAAAAAATATACAAAGCATATAGCCCGCCCACCTTTCACCTTGTTTACTAAAACATTTACACGTTAACGCAATAATGCACTCGTATTTGCATTTTTCTACAAACCATAGGAAAAATACTTTTAATATGCATTTACTTTACCTCAAAATATTGTCTCCTAAAAATAATTTTGGCTGAATAAAAATAATTCGTAATTTTGCAGTCGCAAACGGGGAGAAATCCGTTTGCCGAAAGAAAGCGCATTTTCGCCTTATTCCGATCGTGTAAACCTAGACAATTTACGCATCATCTGCAAAGTTAGGAATAAAGGAGTCACGAGATGCTTCCATTGGATTATTGTATCCTTTGTGAAGCAATTCAGAATACCTTTATATTCACTTTGCAGGGAAGTCTAGGCCCTTACACGAGAAGATAGAGACAAAATGGATTGGCTCCACTTTCTTCGTATTATTAACTCGCACCGTGCCAGTGCAAAGAAAGGAAACTGAAAATGAAGAAAACATTATTTGTTCTTGTAACAATGCTACTCGCAAATTATGCAATGGGAGCATCTACGTTTACAGTAACCACGCCGTCTGGGCATACCATAATGTGTTACTATGACGTAATAGGACATAACGGAGAAGTGGGGGTAGGTCAAGTCTCTGGGCAATCGTATAGTGGTACCCTTATTATTCCAGATTCGGTGTCTTATGGTGGAGTTAATTATCCAGTTACATTTATTGCAAGAAAGGGAAGTTTATCTTATATTTACACTGACATGTATGGTAACCACACTGGATATTATACAACTTTGGGGTTCTGGGGGTTAACAGGACTGACAAGTTTAATTCTACCTTCCTCTATTACGGAAATAGGGTCCGAGTCTTTTAGAGGATGTACTGGATTAACCTCAATTTCATTGGGATCTAATCTAACAACTATTGAAAATTATGCTTTTCAAGGTTGTTCGAGTCTCTTGTCCTTAACAATTCCCAATACTGTTACTTATATTGGAAGTTATGCTTTTGGGTATTGCTCAAGCTTGCAAGGTGTAACTTTGTCGGCAAATGCGAATATCGGGGTGGCTCAATTCCAATATTGCACGGCGTTGACTAGTATAATTATTCCTGGAGATATTGCCTCTATAGGAGAGGAATCTTTCTATGGTTGCACTGGGCTCAACACTGTTACGATACAGAATGGCGTCACAAGTATAGGAAACAGCGCATTTTTTGGATGCTCAAACTTGTCACAAATTAGTATTCCTAACTCGGTAACAAGTATTGGACAATCAGCTTTTAGTGGATGTATCAGTTTGCAAAATCTTGTTCTGCCAAATGCATTATCCTCTATTTCAAATGGCATGTGCCAAAACTGCACAAGTTTGGAGAATGTAACTATACCCAACACTGTGGCTTACATACAATCCAACGCTTTTTCAGGTTGTACCAATATATTCAGCGTTACAGTGCCTAATTCCGTCCTTTCAATAGAGTCTAGTGCATTTGGCGGAGTATTCAATGTGGTGTACAATGGGTCAGCAACTGGAGCTACATGGGGAGCCTATGCTGTAAATGGTTTTATACAAGACAGCATCCTTTATAGCGACAACACGATGACTACGTTGTTGAGGGCACACCCCCGTATTTCATCCGCCAACATTCCTCCTTCGGTGACGACAATCAGTGCCAATGCTTTCCAAAACTGTACTGCCATTGATAGTCTTACTATAGGAAGCAATATATCATCTATTGGGAACGATGCTTTTGTAGGGTGCACAGGATTAACTTCATTGAACTTCAACACCAATGCCGAGTGTTTATTTCCAGGCTGCACATCGCTCACCAGTGTAACGCTGGGAAGCAATGTGACAACTATAGGCAACAACATGTTCTACGGATGCTCCAGTTTAACTAACCTGACATTAGGAAGCAACATCACATCCATTGGCAGCAATGCCTTCTATGGTTGCTCCGGGCTAACTAGTCTAACACTTGGAAGTAATATTACATCCATTGGCAGCAATGCCTTTGCTGGATGCACAGGACTAACCACATTGAATTACAACTCCAGTGTCGAATATTCGTTCCAGAACTGCTATTCACTCACCAACGTAACGCTGGGAAGTAATGTGACAACAATATACAACAACATGTTCAACGGGTGTACCGGCTTGGCTAATCTGACATTAGGGAACAATATAACCACCATTGGCAGCAACGCCTTCTATAATTGCACAGGACTGACCAGTCTGATTTTAGGAAGCAATATCACATTCATTGGCAGCAATGCCTTTGCGGGCTGCACGGGGCTTACCTCGTTGAACTATAACACCACGGCAGGATGCTCTTTTCAGGGCTGCACATCACTTACCAATGTAACATTTGGCAGCAATGTAACCTCAATTACCGATAACATGTTCAATGGTTGCAGTGGGCTATCATCCGTTTCTTTACCCAATTCCATACAAACCATCGGACAAAACGCCTTCCGCTCGGCAGGAATCACCTCGGTTGACATTCCTTCGTCGTGCACTTCAATAGGAAATTACGCTTTTTATGGTTGTCCTCTTGCGATGGTAGTAGCAGAACCAGTAACACCTCCAAGTCTCGGTAGCAGTGCACTATCTTCTAACCCATTGATATATATTCCTTGCGGAACATATAGTGTATACTATAATATGTGGTATCAGTATAGAAACAATTTATTTGAGCCTACAGTGGAGTTCGTATTGAATGTACTGGCATCCGAGGGCGGACAAGCCTATGCGACAAGCGAAATCAGTTGTGTCGACTCGACAGCAACCATTAGTGCAACTAACGATTACGGCTACCATTTTGAACATTGGATCGACGGCAATACCGACAATCCTCGCACTATCCATGTCACAAGCGATACTACGGTGACAGCCATCTTTGCACGCAACAGCTACACTATTACTCTTAGTAGTAGCAATGAGACAATGGGAAGCACCAATGGTAGTGGAACCTACCTCTATGGCGACACTGCCACATTGATGGCGGTTCCTATTGACCACTACCATTTTATGCGCTGGCGTACTACCAATTATTACGGATATGAGACAAGTATCCACGAGAATCCTTATAATTTGGTAGTAACTAATGATATGGTGCTGACGGCCGATTTCGCCATTGACACCTACTATGTTAATGTCATCCCCAACGAGGTGACACGCGGCAGTGTGACTGGTGGCGGCTACGCTGAATATGGTCAGCCTATTACCGTGTCGGCGACACCTTACAGCGGCTATCAGTTTGTCCGATGGAGCAACGGTGCGGAATACAATCCCTACACTTTCGCTGTAACCAACGACATGACGTTAGAGGCGGTGTTTATGGAAGAGGGTACGGTATACCATGTTGAGGCGACGAGTGATAACAGTGTGATGGGTACTGTCACAGGTGGCGGTCCATACGCCACAGGCGAAACTGCGGTTCTGACAGCCGTAGCCTATCCTGGCTATCATTTTGTAAGGTGGCAAGACAATGTGACCGATAATCCCCGTTCTTATCTCGTTACACAGGATGCTACATTTGTGGCTTATTTCGAGGCTAATGTAGGGATTGTGAATATCAACAATCCTGAAATTATCATGTATGCCAAAGACTATCAAATCCACATTGACAAAGCTTTTGGTCAAGATGTATCCATCTATACCATTGACGGCAGAACAATCGCATCTTTACCTAGAGCCACAGAACAAGTTGCAATCCCCGTAACCACTACAGGAGTTTATATTGTCAAAATCGGCAACCACCCCGCCCGAAAAGTGGTAGTGATTAGATAACCAAAGAATAGCCTAAACCTTCTTTGGTGCAAACTGCCTGAGGACAGAAAAATGTCCATGGAATCCGACAGCTACGGTTGCAAAAGTTAAAGTTTAGTTAAAAAAGCCCCTTCCGCTCGGAAGGGGCTTATATTATATATGCGCCGTCTATGAATGGGAGAGAACTCAAAGACGGCGCGAGAGTTGTTTGAAATATTGAGAATGTAGGTTGCCTTCCTTATCTAATAGGTAACCTTATCCGTCTTTTCTGTCCATCGACAGAAGGTGCCGATGGCTTCGTCACGCAGCATCTGCTGCATAGGCAGCGTGCGTTGGTCAGGTGGCAACGAAAGCTCGTCGTAGAGGAAGTCGTCGGCGAAATCAATGGCAGCAGCATCTTTGCGCGTGTTGGCATAGTAGATGCGGTCTATACCTGCCCAGTAGATGGCGGCAAGGCACATGGGACACGGCTCGCAAGAGCTGAAGATGGTGCAGCCTTTGAGGTTGAAGACTCCAAGTTTGCGACAAGCCTCACGGATGGCATTTACCTCGGCATGCGCCGTGGGGTCGTTGTCAACGGTCACGCTGTTGGAACTTCCGGCTACAATGACACCGTCCTTGACGATGACGGCACCGAAGGGGCCTCCCCCACTCTGCACGCTCTCGTCGGCCAGACGGATGGCCTCGCGCATGAAACAAGAAAGAGCCGCACCATCGCGGCACGGCTCTACTTCATTGTATTCTTCCATAAGGCTTGATTGGCATTAGTGGAGGAAGGCCAGCAGGATACCGGCGGCCACTGCCGAGCCTACGACACCGGCCACGTTGGGGCCCATGGCGTGCTGCAGCAGGTAGTTGGTCTTGTCGTACTCCAGACCCACATTGTTCGACACGCGGGCGGCGTCGGGCACAGCGCTGACGCCGGAGTTGCCAATAAGGGGATTGATCTTGTTGCCTTCCTTGAGGAAGAGGTTCATGATCTTCACGAAGAGGACACCACAGAAGGTGGCCACGATGAAGCTGCCGGCACCGAGGCCGAAGATCATCACCGACTTACCGCTGAGGAACACCGAGGCCTGGGTGGAGGCGCCGACGGTGATGCCGATGAGCAAGGTGCAGATGTTGACGACGGCATTGGAGGCTACATCGCTCAGGCGTTTGGTGACACCGCACTCCTTGAGGAGGTTGCCGAAGAAGAGCATACCCAGCAGGGGCAGGCCGCTCGGCACGATGAAGGCGCAGAAGAGCAGGCCGATGATGGGGAAAGTGATCTTCTCCAGCTTGGAGACCTGACGCGGCGGCTTCATGCGGATGGTGCGCTCCTTTGGAGTGGTCATCAGTCGCATGATGGGAGGCTGTATGACGGGCACGAGAGCCATGTAGCTATAGGCCGACACGGCTATGGCACCCATCAGGTCGGGAGCCAGCTGCGAGGAGATGAAGATAGCCGTTGGACCGTCGGCACCACCGATGATACCGATGGCACCGGCCTCATTGGGCATGAAGCCGAGGGCCAGAGCACCCATATAGGCGGCGAAGATACCGACCTGGGCAGCAGCACCGATGAGCATCAGCTTGGGGTTGGAGAGCAACGCCGAGAAGTCGGTCATTGCTCCTATGCCCAGGAAGATTAGCGGCGGATACCAGCCGTTCTGCACACCGTGGTAAAGGATGTTGAGCACGGAGCCTTGTTCATAGATACCAATCTTGAGTCCCGGATAGAAGGGAATGTTGCCGATGAGCATACCAAATCCGATGGGGACAAGGAGCAGCGGCTCGAACTCATACTTGATGCCCAGGAAGATGAACACCAAGCCAATAACAATCATTGCGATATGGCCCCAGGTCACGTTGGCAAAGCCGGTATATTCGAGGAACTGTACCAGCTGGGTCGACATGAACTCCATGAAGCCACCTGTTGCTAAACTAATCATTTCTTCTTGTTTTATTCGTTATTACGCTATAACGTTAAAACGTTAATTCAAAACTATCCGATTACTACGAGTACATCGCCTTCGAGGACGCTGTCGCCCTTGCGGACTTTGACTTCCTTGACGGTGCCGGCGACGTCGGCCTCGATGTTGTTCTCCATCTTCATGGCCTCGAGGAGCACGACGGTCTGACCCTGCTTGACGCTGTCGCCAACATTGACGAACACGTCGAGGATGGTGCCGGGAAGCGGCGTGGTCACCTTGCTGCCTGCGGCGGGGGCGTTGCCCTTCTGCACACCACCGTTGGCGGGAGCTACCTGGACTGCCGGAGTGGCGGGACGCACGACGGCTTTCTTCTGCTGCTTGATCTCCTGGTCGACAGTGACCACATAGTCGGTGCCGTTAACGTTGAGCTTTATTTCCTGGCCCTCGACTTCGTTGATGTCAACGTTGTATTCGTTGCCGTTTATCTTGAGTTTGTAGTTTTTCATGACTATCTTCTGTTGTTAAAGTATTGATTCATATTATAGAACTTGGCGTTCCACGGTGTCCATTCGCGCTCCACCTTCTGGATGGTGATAACGGCGTCCTCCTCGTCATGGAGTTCGTCGTTGTAGAGGTGGATTGCGGCGGCGATGGCGGCGAAGACCTCCTGGTCATTAGCGGCCGAGCTGCCCTCGGAGACGGGCTTGATGCCTTTGCCAGCCTTGGGAGCTTTCTTCTTGTCGTCCATGCCAGCCAGGAGCTTGCCGGTGCCGCTGATGAGCAGGAAGATGCACACCAGAGCCAGGAACACCACGGCGACGGCGACAGCAGCAAGGCCGATGCCGATGGGGTCGCTCTGCTTGATCTTCTCCGACTGCTTTGCAACACGGTAGTGGTGGGTCATGATCTCGCCGTTGGAGAAGTTGTCAAGACCACCGTGGAGGGGCAGGATGTTGATGTCGTATCCGTAGGGGTTGCGTCCGACGACGAACATGAAACCGTGCTCGAGATGGAAGGCATACATGGGGCTGCGGAAGTCGCGACGGGCCACCACGTTCATGTTCTCGTCAAGCAGGGCCACATAGGCGCTGTCGTTGACGGCCGAAGCCAGCACAACAACATACTTGCCGAGGAAGCCGACGCTCACGGGGCGCAGGATGTTCTTAAGGTCGTGACGCTTGTGGGTATTGTCAGTCTTGTAGCTGCTGATGGTGTCAAGACCATTCTCGGTCATGGCGACAAGGTGCACCGAGCACTCCACGCTGTCGACAGCGACAAAAGCGCCCATCTGGGGGGCGAAACATATCTTCACGCTCTGGAAGTCCACCGTGGGCATCATGCCGTGCATCATGCAACCCTCATGGGGCTGCTCCTCGGCTGCAGGACCACCGGCACAGGCGCCTTCATGCATGGACGGCTGCGCTGTGGCCGTCATCAGCGAGATGCTGAAGAGGACTGCCAGGGTTATTTTATAAATTGTATTCATTCTTTTTAATACATTTTACTCAAACATCAAAAAAGAAGTATCAACAAGTGCGGCGGCAGTGCCGCCGCACTCGAATGATTACTGGGCTTTCTCGCACTTTTTCTCGCAAGCTTTCTGGCACTCCTGGCCTTCAGCTTTCTGGCATTTGTGCTCGCAAGTCTGCTCGCAGGCCTGGCCTTCGACAGCGGCTTTAGCCTTGCAGCAGTTCTCGGTGCCGTGGTTGGGGCAGCCTTCGCACTTGGCGGCGGCGCACTCCTCACCGCACATGCAGGTGTCGGCGCAGGTCATGTCGCAGGTCTGCTCGGTCTGCTCGATGGCGCAGGTGTCCTCGGTAGCCTCGGCGGCCTTGTTGTTGTTGCAGGCAACCATAGCGAACATAGCGACAGCGGCCATAGCGGTAAACAGAACTTTCTTCATTGTTTTGATGTTTTTTGGTTAATAAAATTATTGATTTGAATGAATTGTTTACAAGGGTAAGTTACAGTGCTTCTTCATGGGCAGCGAGTCCTTCTTGGTCTGCAGGGCCTGAAGGGCACGGATGACGCGGAAGCGGGTGTTACGCGGCTCTATGACATCGTCGATGTAGCCGTACTTGGCGGCATTGTAAGGGTTGGCGAAGAGGTCGTTGTACTCCTTCTCTTTCTCGGCGATGAACTTGGCTTTCTCCTCGGGGTCGGTGATCTCCTTCAGGGCGCGGCCATGCAGCACCTCGGTGGCACCGCTGGCTCCCATGACGGCAATCTGGGCCGTGGGCCATGCGTAGTTGATGTCCGAACGCAGCTGCTTGCAGCTCATGACGATGTGGGCACCGCCGTAGCTCTTGCGCAGGGTGACGGTTACCTTGGGCACCGTGGCCTCGCCATAGGCGAAGAGCATCTTGGCACCGTGGTTGATGACGCCGTTGTACTCCTGGCCGGTACCGGGCAGGAAGCCGGGCACGTCGACGAGGGTCACCAGCGGGATATTAAAGGCGTCGCAGAAGCGCACGAAGCGGGCGCCCTTGCGGCTGGCGTTGCAGTCGAGCACACCGGCCATAGCTTTGGGCTGGTTGGCAACCACGCCGACGCTCACGCCACCCATGTGGGCGAAGCCGACGACGAGGTTCTTGGCGAAGTTCTCATGCACCTCGAGGAACTTGCCGTCATCGACGATAGCGTGGATGACATCCTTGACATCGTAGGCTTCGTTGGGGTTCTCGGGGATAATAGTGTTGAGGCTGTCCTCCAAGCGGTCGATGGGGTCGCCGGTGGCAACCATCGGGGCCTCCTCGAAGTTGTTGCTGGGGATGTAACCCACCAGCTCGCGGATGAGCTGCAGGGTGCTCTCCTCGGTCTCACCGACGAAATGGGCCACACCGCTCTTGCTGGCATGCACCATGGCGCCGCCAAGCTTGTCGACGGTGACGTCCTCGCCCGTGACGGTCTTCACCACCTTCGGGCCGGTGAGGAACATATAGCTGTTCTCCTTACTCATGAGGATGAAGTCGGTCAGGGCCGGGCTGTAGACCGAGCCACCGGCGCAGGGGCCGAAGATGGCGCTGATCTGCGGCACCACACCGCTGGCCAGAATATTGCGCTCGAAGATTTCGGCATAGCCGGCCAGAGCGTTGATACCTTCCTGGATACGTGCTCCGCCTGAGTCGTTGATGCCGATAACAGGGGCGCCGACCTTCATGGCCTGATCCATAACCTTGCAGATCTTGAGAGCCATGGTCTCGCTGAGCGAACCACCGAGGACGGTGAAGTCCTGTGCGAAGACATACACCATGCGGCCGTTGATGGTGCCGTAGCCGGTCACCACGCCGTCGCCGAGGTACGACTTCTTCTGCATGTCGAAGTTGGTGCAGCGATGGGTGACAAACATGTCGAATTCCTCAAAAGAACCCTCGTCGAGGAGGAGGGCGATACGCTCACGGGCCGTCAGTTTGCCCTGTTCATGCTGCTTGTCGATGCCTTTCTGGCCTCCACCCATGCGGGCTTCACCACGCTTGTCAAGCAGCTCCTTTATCTTCTGTTCAAAAGCCATAATTATTGTGTTTTATTTATTTGCAGCAAAATTCAGTTAATACACCCAGCGTGCTCTTCGGATGCAGGAAGCCGATGTGGAGGCCTTCTGCGCCGGGACGGCTCTGCTGGTCGATGAGGCGGACACCTTTGTCTTTGGCGTCGTTGAGGGCCTGGTCGGTGTTCTCCATGGCGAAGGCGATGTGGTGCATGCCGCCCTTGCCGCCGTTCTTTTCAATGAATGCGGCTATGGTGCTTTCGGGGCAGGTGGGCTCGAGGAGCTCTATCTTAACGTCGCCGCAGCGGAAGAAGGCCGTCTTTACTTTCTGGTCTTTGACTTCCTCGATGGCGTAGCACTTGAGGCCCATCACGTCCTCCCAATAGCGGATGGCTTCGTCGAGGTTCGTCACGGCGATGCCGATGTGTTCAATGTGTGAAGGTGTCATAATTTTACTATATTTATATTTATATTTTTTACAATTACCAAACAATCAAAACCTTGCCCATACCCAAGGCTTGGTTTTAAATTGCAAATATACACTTTTTTTTACATATAAAGTATTCGATGAAGAAAAATACCGTAAATGGTCACCGAATTATCGTAAATTTCTTTTTCTCCCGCTGCGCGAGATCTATAAATCCAGTAGATTTTTTAAGACGCACGATGGATTGGTCTTTATCTCAATCAAAACTAAAAGAACAATCAGAAATTTCTAACCGAAATAACCCGAATTTTTCTAAGGTATCGCTGGCTGCGCGCGGCATCCGACACAAAACTTGGGGTAGCCTAGTCGAGGCCGCCCCGCTTCGCAAAAAAAAGTACTTCAAATTGAGTCAGCTTTCTCGAAGAGGAACAGAATCAACCAGTAGTTCTCACTCATGTAATGCGACGGCGATTTTTAGAGATGGATATCCTCTCCTGTTAAATAACCATGCTTTTTAAACTCTTCCATCAGAAAAACCACAATCCGTGATGCGAGTTTACATATCCCTATATGATAATCTTTCACTGTATCAACAACCTCATCTATATCTATCTCATTTCTCGTATTGAAGGAATCGTACTCGTTCTTGTTCGCATAATTCCACGTTTGTCCAAAGGGGAACATTCCTGCATATCTCATACCTCCCCTATGCTTTATTCTTTGTGCGTAATTTGATACAGCTATTTCATAATCCGTCTTTTGAAATTCCTCAAAAAGATGAAGATATGGGGATGGTATTCTTGAAAACCTTTTGTCACTCCTATGCCAGCATTTCTTGTATACTACTTCCAATCCCTCGGGCGTAATCAAAGATTCTCTCCCTATTTTATTTTCACGATAACTCTCCGTACCTATCCATACCGCTTGAATTAACTTGTCAAAGCAGGAGTCATACATTATAATAGCATTGTTCAGCCATGTGACCCGTGTCCACAATTGTTCCCATCCATTACACCAGATAAGGACACTATGGAAGTGCAAAATACGATGGGCCTCTATCAATGCCCATCGAGCTGTAGCATTCAAAAAATGGAAATCTTGTAATATCCTAAATGTTTCTATCACTACTGAATGATAGTCATTCCTGTCTGCAATGTGTCGAACCGCGAGTTCTAAATTATTCTCTACTTCCAATCCGTTTGTTTCATCGGATAGTGGTAATTGTTCTTCAAATGCCCGAAGGCCTTTAATAAAACCATATAAACTTATCTTCTCCTGTTTATAAACAATGGAAATGGCTACGTTTTTTAATTGTTCTATTGCATCACCTTGAAAATTTTTGACAGTATACGGAAACTCATTAAGCAAAGATAAACAGTCACGAAACTCATCCTTATGTGCTTCAATGGCCACATTGTATTCTGACAACTTGTAGCGTGTACCGCACACTTCAAACATCATCAAATCCTCATCTGCGCCCATACAATATTAGCCTTACGGAGATTTGAGATTATCAACTATAACACAACTATTTTCTGTGTAGCGTTGCCCATTTTCACCAAATACACTCCTGGATTAGGAACCGTAACAATATCACCATTTGTACTTGCAACCAGACGACCAACCATATCATATACACATACATTTTTCCCATTATTACCGTCAACAAAGACACGGTCACCAATAGTGTAAACATAAATCTCATCTTCATTAGTTCCAATTATTCCAACGGCTCCATTTGTTGCAATATTAGAACGGCAGATTGTTTCGGTTTTGCTGGGATTGCAAGGTGTTGTCATCAAAACGCCTACTTGATAACAAATATTGCCAGCCGGGGCATCAGGGTCGGTATATGTGGTATTACCACCTGATGGGATTGCATCTATCTGCTGCATGTCGCTGGCATTAGTTCCGCGATAAATCACGTATGTTGTGTAGCCAGCTCCTTCATATTCCGTCCACACCAGATTCCATTGGTTTCCCATTCCTTGGTTGATAGTAAGGTGCATTGTCTTGTGAATAGTGCTCGACATCGTTTCATAGCCATATTCATCCACCTCTCCTATCATATATCGATAACTACGTGTTAAAGGACGTGATTCGGAATCCATATAAACGGACAATGAATCAAATGGAATCTCGGCAATAATCACATATTCGTCAGCCACACTACTTTCACGATATAACCGATAGGATTGCACTTCTACTTCCTTATTCCAAATAATCATATTATGTCCATCCTGAACTGTTACCATACATAATTCTTGAGATGGTAATAATGGTGCAAAAATAGCAACTATAGTAGTATCGCTTGTAATATTCAAACTTTCTGGATTTGCAGTACTACCATTGCTCCATTGCACAAACCGAAAGCCCGGCTTCGGAATAGCCATTATTGTGGTACCCGAACTATAACAATCATAATGGGTGATTGTTCCCATGGATGTATCGCATTGAAAGGAGTATTGAAAAGAAGAATTACCAGCATAAGAAGCTCTACATGCAGAAAGTATTTCTTGATTGCTTTCTGAGACAAACGCTACAATTTCTAAATCGCAAAAGTCATTAATTGCCACGTTCCTTATTGAATCAGGGATTACATAACTATAAGTCCTATGTATAAAGGAGCCGGCTGTTGTGGTGTCGATGATATCACCCCATTGACCTGTAATCATATGACGTACAACATGCATGTGACGATAAAGATCATTCGAGTCAACCATTTGCGGATACCATGTAGAAGCGCCATTCCACCAACTTTTAAGGTTGTTTTGCAACAGAATAACATTAAGCATATTTGTGGATGAAGCAGAGGAGTCTGTGTAATATAATTCAACATCAACAGTCAATAATCTTGTTGTTTCATCAATGTTTGCTGTTGCGGCAATATTTACAGGCGATGTCATTGATAATATTGAGTCAACTCCAGCTGCCCATTTATTTCGCACCAATGCCAAACAGCCTGTTTCATCTGATAATGAATTAAAGCGATGTCTATTTATTGAACCACCGGGATAATATTGATTGTTTGAATTATAAATTAAATCTACTAAAGAGTCGCCCCACTCTGTATTATACGTAAAAGTAAACTCATAGTAACGTACATCCAATACGCCATTAGGATTTGCATTGCAAATGGAATCGCTTATCCTATGCGCATCTGGACAATATGGTCCTCCATTAAATTGCTCAATTATCGCAGTTCTATTGGATGGTTGTGTAGAAACAATGGTCTGCGCCTGACCAACCTGCACCACGCAGAGTACAATCACTAGAATTAATAACGATCTTTTTACTATATGCAATAACATTGTCTCGTTCACTTTAAAACACGTTGCAAAGATACTATTTTTCTTTGATATCCTCTATTCCTTTAATTTCTGCTTCTTCTGTTGGCAGCAGGTAATCGGAAGCTCGTTTGTGAGATATGACGCTGTGGCCAATCTGCTTCTCCACCTCGTCGCGTGCCGCTTTGGCAGCCTTTCCTCCACTTTGTGCCACCCGTTTGTTTTCCTGCATCGTCTGCGGATTGCGATTGCGCGAAATTTCAGTAGTAGCAGCTTCTGCCAAAGTGTTCAGAGCCAACTCCAAGTTGGTCATATTGTCGCGCAAGTTCTCTTTGGTGAGCCCCTTGTAGCGCTTGTATTCGCCGGTGGTCATACCACTCCACGCCTTGGTGAGAATATTGGTAAGGATGGCAAAATCTTTCTGCTCTTTCACACCCGAACGCTCCCATTCGTCTGTAAGTTCCTTGCGCGTGCGTATGGACTTGAGCCGATTCTCTATCCAGCGCTCACTATACCCCTGACGTCGATAGTCCTCGACAGCCATCTGAAAGGTCAGTTCGGGGTCTATCATCTGGTCAATGCGCTGCGCACCCACTTCAGAGAGCCACTGCTTTATGGGTTCGGCCTTCTTGGAAGGAATGGACTGGACAATGCGCAGCATCTGCTGTAAATCAGCCACATCGGTATCGCGTTTCTTGCCGTCTGCGGCGGGTAATTTCAACTGCTTACAATTTGTAAGCAGTTCATCAGCACCTTCCTCTTTCAACCGCTTCTTAAGTACTGACCAATAGGTGCTTGCCTTACGCGTTGTAGGTTGTTCGGTCAAAATTTGAACCACATCCACAATGGAGAAATAGTATTTCTCCTCCTCTTCATTCCATGCGATTCGAACCTGTTTTCCTTCAAAGAGTTGTATTGCGTTATTTTGTGTCATCGGACTTTATTTAATTGACTGCAAAGATACGAAATATTTTCCGTTCGGCAAAATAATTCGTGAAAAACATGGGTATTTGTTATTTGTCGTTCCTCTCGTAGAAGAGTGTCTTTATGCTGTGGTCGTCGTTGGCTCGTCATTCATGGGGTATTTCAAACATATTTCTAAAATAACTTAACCATAGTTTTACCATATATAATGGTTAAAGGATGGTCGAACGATGGTTGAAGGATAGTCGAAATGGCGAATGGATGGCCTTGTTACACCGTTGCCATTACGGATGGGCGGTCCTGTCGCTCTATTAAGAACTGCAACAACTGCAACACTCGACGGGAAAGGCCTTGATAGAGAGAATATTTGGTTTTTGTTCCGTTACAGTTACAGTTGTTACAGTTAAAAAATGGGATACCAATTTCCTCGTTAATTCCTTATAATTCTTATAAATAATTAAATATATATGTATAATTTAAGATAGAGATTATAAAAGTTATATACCCCTTAAAAAACAACTGTAACAACTGTAACTGTAACGCAAATCCAAATAAAAGGCTAAAAACCAATGCCTTGTAGGGGATAACTCATACAACCCTGTGACAGATGACAGTTGTGACAATTAAAAAAAGGTACCACCTATTTCCTAACACCTCCTTTATAATACTTATAATTAATTAATAATAAGATATAATAAATAAGAAAGGGGGTAAAAATAAGAAATGGGTACCCCTCAAAAACAAACTGTCACAACTGTCATCTGTCACACTTTACCAAGTTTCTTCTCCTAAAAGACAGAAAGCCCAGGCCTTGTATGGAAATTATGTACCAATATCCGTTCCAGTTCCAGTTGTTCCAATTAAAAAAAGGATACCCGTCCCTACTCTATATACTACATAATTAACTAATAATTAATAATATATATATAGAATGGGGGAAATGAAGCCCCTCAAAAAATAATTGGAACAATTGGAACTGGAACGCCAAATCAACTTAAACGGTTAAGACTCAAAGATGTGTAAGAAATGTCACCAGCTTTATTATCCCTCATATAGGAACAGTTTACATCAAAAAACGCCTCTTTTAGGCCCCCAAAATTGGCAAAAAACACCTCGTTCCGACACTTTTCTCCCTACTTGGCGCACATATCAGCGTCGCAGAAAATCGTCTCTTGATCTCGAAATGTGCTACCTATGGGGGTAAGAGATGGGTATGAGAAGGACGAGAGAAGGGTAAGAGATTGTCAGTCCTGTTCGCGGTGGGTGACGACGACGTTGACTGTTGGGTAGCGCTGGCGTAGGCGGGCGGCGAGCTGCTCAGCGCAGTAGACGGAGCGGTGCTGGCCACCGGTGCAGCCGAAGGCTACGCTGAGGTGCGTGAAGTGACGCTCAAGGTATTTGTCGACGCTCTGCGCTACGATGGCTTCGGCGTGGTCGAGGAAAGTGGCCACAGCATCCTCACGCTGCAGGAACTCTATCACGGGACGGTCTTTGCCGGTGTAGGTCTTGTACTCGGGGTAGCGCCCGGGGTTGGGCAACGCGCGGCAGTCGAAGATATGTCCTCCGCCGTTGCCGGAACGGTCCTCGGGAAGTCCTTGCTTGTAGCTGAAGCTGCTAACCGAGACCTGCAGAGCCGTTTCATTAGACGGTTCATTGAAGGTGGTTCTATTATCAGGAGACGTTTCATGAAACGTCTCTACGATACGGGATATCTCCGGTAGCGCTATCGGCAGCGGATGGTCCTGCACAAGGGTGCGGAGATTGTTGACGGCCAGCGGTATGCTCTGCAGGAAGTAGGGTTTGCGCTGGAAGAGGCCGCGGTAGCCGTAGGCGCCGAGGGTCTGCAGTATACGGATGAGGACGTAGGCGTAGTAGAGGTCGGTCCACTGGCGCCGGGCGTCACCTCTGAGGCCGCGCACGTCGAGGTAGTGGTCAAGGAGTTCGCGGCGTATGGGATCGGGCAGGTCGCTCTTGGCGCTGTAGAGGAGGGAGGCGACGTCGTACTGCGCGGCTCCCTGCCGCCCGCCTTGGTAGTCGATGTAGAACAATTGAGAATTGAGAATTGAGAATTGAGAATTATTGTTGTGCGTCAGCGAATTTTCAATTTTCAATTTTGAATTTTCAACTACCATGATGTTGCGCGGGTTGAAGTCGCGGTAGAGGAAGTAGCCGGTGTCGGCTGAGAGGAGGTAGTCGGCGAGGGTGTTGAAGTCGTTCTCGAGGGGCTCTTCGTCGAAGGGGATGTCGAGTAGCTTGAGAAAGTGGTACTTGAAGTAGTTGAGGTCCCAGAGTATGGAGCGGCGGTCGAAGGCTGCACGCGGATAGGCGACGCTGAAGTCGAGGTCAGCACCGGCCTGCTGGATGGCGGCGAGGTCGGCGAGGGCCTGCCGGTAGAGAGCCAGCATCTCGGCGTCGAATCCCCCACCCTTCTGCTTCTTCTCGTAGAGGAGGCCGTAGAGCGTCTGGTCGCCGAGGTCCTGCTGCAGATAGTGGCGCTCGTCGCTGTCGACAAGGTAGAGTTCGGGGACGGGCATTCCCTTTGCATGCAGATGACGCGTGTAGGCGAAGAAGGCGCGGTTCTCGGGAATATTGTCGGCCACGGCTCCGACACACTGGTGCGCAATACCCACAAGGCGGTAGTAGCGGCGCGACGAGCCGCTGCTGGCACCAATGGCAAGACATTCCGCACAGGGCTCTCCCGACCAGGCGGCAAACAGTTCTTTGAGGCGTTCCATCAAGCTTCGGCGGGTGCTTCGTCGGCAGCCTGCTCGTGCTGGGCTTTCACCTCGTCAATCATGCGGCATTTGCCGGAGAAGACGGCGCCGGGCTCGATGGAGAGCTTGTTGATGAGGATGTCGCCACGGACACGGGCAGTGGCATGGAGCGACAGGAGCTCTTTAACGGAGAGGTTGCCGTTGACGGTGCCTATGATGTTGGCGTTCTGGCAGAGGACGTTGCCGTTGACGACGCCGGAGTCGCCGACGACGAGCTTGCCGTTGAGCTGAATGTTACCTTCGAGAGTACCGTCGAGGCGGAAGTCGCCCGTTGCTGTGATGTCGCCTTTGACGAGAGTGCCATCGGTGATGATGTTGATGGCTGAACTTTCCATTTCCATTGTCTTTGCCATATTTTATTTATTGATAAGTTAATATTTTATTGTTTCTTATTAAGGTAATACTTGCGGAAGAAGGCCATGTAGGCGTCTATATTCTTGCGGTTGTAGAAGGTGGCGTAGTTCTGGGTTGAGATGATGAATTCGGTGTGGTCGGTGTCGGCAAGCTGGCGGAGGGGACTCTCGTCGCTGCAGAGGTGGCGGTAGTAGGCCATGGCTTCCTGGTCGTCGACGAAGCGGTGGATGGTGATGAGCTGCGTGGTGTCGGTGAAGAGGAGGGCGTTGACTTTGTAGCCGGAGTTGCTGTAGTACTGGCTGTTGAAGTCGGACAGACGGTACTGCAGCTCGGTGGCTTTGACGCGGCGGTCGTCGACGATGATGATTGCGTAGTACTGCTGGCGCTCACGGTAGCGATAGATGCGTGCTTCCTCGGGGAGTTCCTCCTCGGTCGCGTCCGAGCGGCCCGATTGCTGGGCAGGCTTGGCGACAGCCTGCTTGGCGCGTCGCTCGTCGGCGGGTGTTATCTCTTCGCTGTCGGCGGAAGCGAGACGTGTGCTGTCGTTGAGCAGCATCTCTATCTGTGCCTGTGCTATGGGGCCGATGCTGTCGCTTGAGGAGGCGGCGTTGACGATAGCCTGCAGCAGGGAGACGGCTTCTTGGGTGTCGCCGCGTGCCGCCACAGCGAGGGCGCGCCAGAAGCGGAAGCGAGGCAGCATGGGATTGGCGGGGTACAGTTCCTCGGCCTGGTCGGCGAGGGTGATGACGGACGAGTAGCGGCGCGACTGGTAGAGGTCGTAGAGGCGTGCATAGTCGTCCTCAATGCGCTGGTCGCGTGCTATGAGCTCGCGGTAGTATTCGTTGTCGCGTATGAGGTTGGCGAAGTCCGAGTCTGGGAAGCCGCGCAGCACCATGTCGCGGTAGTAGTTAGCCTGCGGCGTGTTGCCCTGCCGGTCGTAGATGCGGTAGAGCATGAAGAAGGCCTGCACGATGTCGTCGTAGGAGGTGTAGTCTTTGGCGAGGCGCAGGTAGCACTCGAGGGCTCGCGGCGTGTTGTGGATGCCGTCATAATATATGTAGGCGGCGCCAAGGAGCGATGACGAGGTGAGCGAGTCAATGGAGTCGAACTGCTGCTGGCCGGTGGGCAGGTCCTTGAGGTAGTAGGCTATGTCGTGGGGGTCGTCGGGGTTGCCGTATTTGCCGGTGGTTTTGGAGGCAGCGGCCGTACTGTCGGTCACACCGGTGGTGTCGCTGTCGTCCTCTTCCATTTCATCCTCGGGCACTTGCATGGTGAGGAGCGTCTTGTTTGAGAGGAACCACAGGTCTTCGAGGGCACGCACACCCCAGCGCTGGCGGAAGGTCTCCTTGCCTTTCTGCACGGTGTTTTGGTTGTAGAAGTACCAGTCGCCGTTGAGGGTGTTCTGCTGCGCTTTGGCTTCGGCCATCATCTCGGCCAGAAGTTCACGCTCCTTGGCTTCTTCCTCACGCTTCTTGAGGGTGTCTATGGTGGCTTGAATCAGAGCCATCCGCTCGGCTTCGGGCATTGCAGCCACAGTCAACAGGCTGTCGTTGCGCTCGTAGACGCGGGTGAAGGAGACGAGCTCGGTGAGGATGGAATGGCGATTCTTGATGGCTGTGTAGCGTGGGTAGTCAGGTTTGATGATCTGCATGGCGGTGTCGTAGTACAGCTGCGCCATATCGTAGTTCTCGTACTGTTCATAGAGCACCTCGCCGAGGCGTATGGCCGAGCGGGCCTTGCAGGATGGGTTGTTCTTGGAGACAGCCACCGACTTGCGGTAGTTGTCGCAGGCGCGCTGGGCGTCCTTGACGCCGAGGAACATCTCGCCTTTGGCATAGTATATCTGGTCGCGGTATTCCTCGTTCTTCTTATCGCGCAGCATGGCGTCGAGCTGCTTCTCGAGTTTGGCGATGTCGCTGTGTTCGAGGTCGGCACAGGAGGCTTCACCGAGGCGGGCATTGAACTCCATGACATACTCAGGGCTGTAGGCGAGCACCTTGTGGTAGTACTTGGCGGCCACGGGGCGCTTGTCAAGCATCTGGTAAATCTGCGCCATGAGGAACGTGAGGCGCGCTTTTGCGCGGCTGCTGGATGAGCTCTCGATAGCGAGGCGTATGTATTCTACCGCCTTCTTGTATTTCTCCTGCGGCACGGTAGCCTCAACCATGGCGGTGTAGAGCTTGTCGCGCTGCGAGCGTGAGAAATTGCCTTTGCCGAGGTTCATGACCAGCTGGTCAAGAGCCGTTTCGGCTTCGGCATAGCGCTTATCCCTGGTGTAGCAACGCGCCAGCAGCACTGCGCCCTCGTCGCCGGCACGGGTGCCGGGGAACTGAGAGATGAGTATGTTGCAGGTGTTGGCGGTGGAGACATAGTCCTGCTTGTAGAAGGTGGCGTAGGCGGTAAGCAGATAGCACTCTTTGATGTAGGGCACATGCTCCTCGCCCTTGACGAAGATGCTGTGTTTCTTGATACCTTTGACGCCTTTCTCAATGGCGCGATCCATCTCGGGGTTGACACTGCGGGCGTTGTCCTCGGTACCGAGGTTCTCGGGCGGCAGCAGCAGCGTGTAGTCGTCGACGGCTGCCTTGAAGAGCTTCTCGCGGCCCTCCTTGAGGCTCTCATTGCCGTTCCACCATACGTTGTAGTGGCAGGTGACGTTGTGGTACTGCACATTGGCCCACTTGGCCTTCTGCGTGGAGCAGGAAGCTAACAGCGCCAAGGCTATGATGGGCAATATGAGTTTGATTGTTTTGATGGGCTTTAGTATTATACGTTGAAGCGGAAGTGCATGATGTCGCCGTCCTGCACGACATAGTCCTTACCCTCGACGGCTATCTTGCCTGCCTCGCGGCACTTGGCTTCAGAACCGAGAGTGACATAATCATCGTACTTGATGACTTCGGCACGTATAAAGCCGCGCTCGAAGTCAGAGTGGATAATACCCGCTGTCTGAGGAGCTTTCATTCCTTTCTTGAATGTCCATGCACGGCACTCCTTGGGACCTGCGGTGAGGAAGGTCTGGAGGCCGAGCAGGCGATATGCGGCCTTGATGAGGCGGTTGACGCCGCTCTCCTTGAGGCCTAGGTCTTCGAGGAACATCTGTTTTTCCTCATAGGTCTCAAGTTCGGCTATGTCGGCTTCGATACCGGCACCGATGAGCAGCACCTCGGCATTCTCGTCTTTCACAGCCTCGCGGACAGCCTCGGAGTATTTGTTACCGTTGACAACGGCGCTCTCGTCGACGTTGCAGACATAGATGACGGGCTTGGTGGTGAGGAGCATCAGGTCCTTGGCCACTTCGGCTTGGTTGTCGTCAAGCTGCACGGTACGTGCACTCTTGCCTGCCAGCAAAGCGTCGCGGTAGAGGTCCATCACCTCCACCAACTTCTTGGCACGTGCATCGCCACCGGCTTTGCCTTTCTTGACCTCCTTGTCGTAGCGGTTCTCTATGGTCTCAAGGTCTTTGAACTGCAACTCGGTATCTATTGTGAGTTTGTCGCGCACCGGGTCGACAGTGCCGTCGACATGGGTGATGTTGTCGTCGTCGAAGCAGCGCAGCACATGGATGATGGCGTCACAGTTGCGTATGTCGGCCAGAAACTTGTTGCCGAGCCCCTCACCTTTCGAGGCACCTTTGACAAGGCCGGCAATGTCAACTATCTCCACTGTGGCGGGAACCACACTTGCAGGACGCTCAATCTCGACAAGCTTGGCCAGACGCTCGTCGGGCACGGTGATAACGCCCACGTTGGGCTCTATAGTGCAGAAGGGAAAATTGGCCGCCTGCGCTTTGGCATTGCTCAGGCAGTTGAAGAGGGTCGACTTTCCCACGTTGGGAAGTCCCACTATACCACATTGCAGGCTCATATTTCTTTCTCTATTAAGTATTGGTTACGCGTAGAGGAGTTGCGGCATACGAGCTCTCCGATGAATCCGGCAAGGAAGAGCATCACGCCCAGAACGAGGAACAGCATAGAGAGGTAGAACCAGACACTGTTGGTGAGGGCTATGCGGCCGCTGAGGCGCATGATGACAACCACAACGAGCGAGATGAGGCCGAAGAGGCCCGAAATGCTGCCCACAGCACCAAAGAAGTGCATAGGCTGCTTGCCGAACTTGCTCATGAACATAATGCTCATAAGGTCAAGGTAGCCATTTATGAAACGATTCATGCCAAACTTGGTGACGCCGAACTCGCGCTTGCGGTGCTGCACCACCTTCTCACCTATCTTGCTGAATCCTGCCCATTTGGCTATCACCGGAATGTATCGGTGCATCTCGCCATAGACCTCTATGCTCTTCACCACATCGTGGCGGTAGGCCTTGAGGCCGCAGTTAAAGTCATGCAGGTAGATACCGCTCATCTTGCGGGTCGTCCAGTTGAAGAGTTTGGAGGGTATGTTCTTTGCTATCTTGCTGTCGTAACGCTTCTTCTTCCATCCGCTTACGAGGTCGTAGCCATCTTCTTTTATCATGCGGTAGAGCTCCGGCACCTCGTCGGGGCTGTCTTGCAGGTCGGCATCCATAGTGATGACCACATCGCCTTGAGCGGCGGCGAATCCGGTGTTGAGGGCGGCACTCTTGCCGTAGTTGCGGCGGAACTTGATGCCACGATAGGCGTGGTTCTCGGAGTGCAGCTTCTCGGCTGCCTGCCAGGTGCCGTCGTTCGAGCCGTCGTCGACTATGATAACCTCATAGCTGAAGCCATGTTCTTTCATGACTCTGTCTATCCATTCTGCCAGGTGCGGCAGCGACTCAGCTTCGTTGTAGGATGGTACTACTATTGAAATATCCATATTCTTTATGCTTTATTTGTTTCTTGTCTTTATTTCTGCCTTCTCATTGCGGAAGAAGATGGCCGCCACGAAAGCACCGAAGCTCCCCAATAGCGCCATGAGTATGAACGAGTAGATGCCCCACCAGGCCGCCCAGTAGTGCAGCTGTGGGTCTTGCATGGTAATCTCCTGCGCCGTCACAGTGTTGGTGAAGAGCACCGCCTGCTGCGGATGGGCAAAGCCTATGGCCCACAGCGCGACACCGTAGATGAACGACGCCACCACCGACAGACCTATGCCGAAAAGCATGGCCTCCTTGAGGGTTATTCTCTTCTCGGGCAGCGAGTTGCGGTAGAATGCCATGAAGAGAAATACAGCCACCAGTATCACGGCGTCGCTGACGTAAGACGTCGGACTCTCCAGCGGCGACCCCATCAGTAGCCTCACCAGCACGTATGCCGCCAGCAGCACACCGGTGATGAGACCACTGCGCAGATAGGCCTTGCGGTAGTTACCGTGAATCTCACTCTTATATCTGTGGAATATTCCCATAATCCTTTATCTTACTTTGGCCTCCAGCGCCTCTTTCAACTGACGCTTCAGCTCCAGTGTCTGTTTCTCCACCACACCTTGCTTCTCCGGACGGTAGTAGTCGGCATAGCGCACCGAGCCGAGCGAAATCTTGGGGTTGGAGAGGTCTCCTTTTATATCCACACCAATCTTTGCCATCAATGGGTTCTTCAATAGCTCCACATGGTAGCCGCACTTGTTGTCGAGCGAGTGCATACCCGAAGCACATATCTGGTACTTGCCCACATTGAGCAGGAATGGATACACTTCGATGATGCTGTTCAAAGCAGTGAGCTCGACATCGAGACTGTCGATAACCAGCTTGTTGTCTTTCTCTTTCCAGCTCTTGAAGCCCATCAGTTTGGCTATCTGACCCACCGACTTGTTGTCCATCACCGTGAGTTCCTTGCCGGTGATGGCGGCGGCACCGCGCAGCGAGCTCATCAGCGGCTCGTAGCGGGCGTTGAGGTAGGTGCTGGCCACCAGGTGGAAGTCGGCGTTGCCGTTGAAGTCTTTCAGCATCGGCACCAAGGTGTCGATGGTTGGTATCATGTCTATCAGCTCGTCAATCTGTATGTCCAGCAGGTGGAAGTCGAGCGCCACATTCAGGTGACTCGGACGCGGCGATTTATACATGGCGGTGAGCTGCATCGTCGCTGCCTTGCACACAAAGCCTATCTGGTCGAGCACCGCCACACCGTCCTTCACTGTCACTGCACCGGCCACGTCGTTGAGGTCGTTGTCGAAAGCAATGCAGCGTTTTATGTGCGTGTGTAGCGTCACATCCACATCCAGTGGCACAATGAAGGGGTTGGCGTCCTTGGGCACATTGTCTTCTTCGCGCATCTTCTCTATTGTGTCCTTGTCGCTGCCGATGCCGCTGATGAGATTCAACAACTGGTCAACGTCGGCATAGCCCGACGTGAAGTTCAGGTCACCCTTGAGCAGTGCTTTGTGATCCAGCCACTGCTCGATATTGTCCACCGTGCCGTAGAGCTGGAAGTCACTGTGACCCAGCTTCACCTCCACCTTGCGCAGGTCGGCGCCTTTGGGGGTGTATGCCACACCCAGCTGCGACAGACGCACAGCGTCGGGCAGATCTGGCATATACAGCACAGCACCGTGCAGGTCGAGGTTCACATTGGGGTTGTACTGCCGTATGATGTTCTTCTGCGTTGAGTCGAGCCGCACGGAGCCACTAAGCGCCAGTGCCTCGAGCGACACCATCATTGAGTCGATGTTGGCTTCTCCTTCGCCCACCTTGATGTCAAACGTAGCGGCGATTTGCTCTTTCATAGGGTTGTTTATCACAGCCGCAATGTTAGCCCGTTCGAGCACAGCTTTCATATGCTTGCCCATCTCCACATTCAGCTCTCCGCTCACTATGGTGGCGTCGGCCATCTTGCCAGCCTGCACTGTGGTGGGCATCCTCATCTTGACATGTAGGTCGGGGGCTTTTGCGTGTATTGTGTCGAACATCACATCAAGGCTCTTCAGCGTTATGTCGGCGTCGGCCTTTATCTTCTCGAAGGCTTTTGCCTTGATGTCGCTCATGCGGAAGTTAGCCTTTATATCAAGGTCTGCATCGCCGTCAGCGGTGAGCTTGAGGCTGTCGGGCACCATGGGCATTGCGTCCTCGAGTGGCAGCACGGCCTTCACGTCGGCATCCACACGCATGTCGCCCGTCAGGTCGTCCACCCTGCCCTTCACGCTCACGTCGGTATTGCGGGTGTGGGCCTTGAGGCTGTTTATCTTGGCGCTGCTCACACCGCCTTTGCCGAGGTCGAGGCGTGCCGCAACATCGCCGTTTATCCTGTTGATTCTGTACGGCAGGCTCTTGGGCATGTAGATGCGCCCGTCGGCGAGCTTCACCTTTGCATCTATCAGTGGCATAGTGCTGTCGGTCACTGTGCCCTTGGCGGTGGCGGCAAGATCGACCTTGCCGTCCAGTTCCTTCATATCTTTCTTGAATGCAACATACTGCTGCGGCAGCAGCTCCAGCAGCGGTGCCACCTGCCACGCGCCGTCGGTCTTCAGTGCCACATCTACAGCCATCGGCTCCTCGGCGGTCTTCAGCTGGACGTCACCCTCAAGACCCAAGGCATAGTCGTCGAGCTGCAGTTCGCTCTCGGCGAGCTCTATGTGCATCTTCTGCAGGTCGGCCTTGAAGGGCACCTGCATGCGCAGCAGGTCCTTCTTGGAGTTCTGCAGCGTCTCGTTTATCATTTGTTTGTCACCCAACACCAGTTCTCCGCTCTCGACACCAAGTTTCAACTTGCCCTCCACGTTGTCCATGTTACCCTCGCCATTCAGCGCCAGCGTCAGGTTTTGCAAGGCCACCTCAAGCGTCGAGCTTGCAGAGTCCAGCGAGGTGAACTTGTTCAGTGCCACCGCCTGGGCGTCTATTGTCACGTCGGCATCCACAAGGCCCTCCTTGAGCGAGCCAACGATGTCGAGGTCCAAACCCTCGACGCCGGTATCAAGACCGTCTTTCTCGTCTAACAGCCGCGCACCGAGGTTGCTGACAGCTATCTTGCGCAGGTCAATCAGCGGCAGGCTGTCGAGGCTGAACGTGCTCTTGGTGGTGTCGGTGCTCTTGGGGAACACATCGTAGTTGCTGCGACCCTCTTTGTCGATATACAGGTCGGCGTCCACATCGTCCAGCAACACTTGGTGCACTATAACCTTCTTCTCCTTGAGATAAGACTTCACGTCGACGCCCAGAGTCAGGCTGCCTATATGCGCCACCGTGTCGCTCGGCGCACCCTCCACGGGATTGACGAGGTATACGTTGTCTATCGTCAGTCCTGCGTCGGGGAACGTTTTGAAGAGTGTCAGGTCGACGCGGTCGAAGTGCGTCTCCGCATTCACATAGTTGGCGGCCACTCGGTTCACTATCTTCGTCAGCTGGGCAGGCGTGAACACCAGCCACAAGGCCACCGCCACCACGACTATCACCAGTCCCAGCAGCGAGCCCAAGCTTATCAGCGCTATCTTCCAGCCCTTTTTCATATCTTCGTCAGTTTATATGTAGCCACCTCTTCCTCACGCTCCATGCTTGTGGAGCTTATCTCCGTCACGGTATATGTCCTCGTTATCGGCACACCCTGCTCGTAGGTCTCGTGGCGCAGCTGGTCGCCGCTGACGCTCCACTCGTAGTCGTAGCTGGGGAAATCCTCGGAGAAGCCCTCGTCGGTGTTGTACTTGCAGCCGGTATGGTCGCTGCGATAGAGCCAGTACTCGCTTGTGCCGTCTTTCTTCCAGGTGCCCGTCACGTCGCTGTCGCTGAGGTTCAACGACACCTTGTCCTTCTTGCATCCCGCCAGCAGCATCACCGCCAGCGCAGCCACTATAAATATCTTTGCTTTATTCATTTAGTAACCTGTAATCTGTAACCAGTAACCTGTAACCTTTAATTTTTCACCACCATTATCTCCGGCAGGGTCCTCCCCTGTTCGTCGTAGTCCATGCCGTAACCTACAATGAACTCGTTGCCTATCTCTCGCCCCACATAATCCACCTTGTAGTCGCCCTTGAAGGCGTTGGGCTTGAAGAGGAGGGCGCAAATCCTTATGCTTCGAGGCTTGAGGGCCTTCAGCTCGTCGAGCAGGTGGTGCATCGAGAGGCCGCTGTCAATCACGTCCTCCAGTATCAGCACATCACGTCCTTCGACGCTCGGCGGGAACGGCAGCTGGCAGGTCACTTTGCCCGTGCTGCTCATGCCTTCGTAGGAGGAGTATTTCACGAAGTGCACCTCGCAGGGTACCGAGAGGCGGCGCAGCAGGTCGGCGGCGAACATATAGGCTCCGGTGAGTACCGGACAGACCACGAGGTCGCGTCCCTCGTAGTCGCGGCTCACATCGGCGGCCAGCCTGTCCACCATGGATGCCAGCTCGGCCTCACTGATATACGGCACAAACTCTTTGTCTTTTATCTTCATCCTACATTGTTCATCACTCATCGTTCATCACCTCCTCGGCCTCCATCACCACGCGCAGCCCATAGTATTCGGTCTTGCCGCTGGGCACGTACCAGCCGCGGTCGAACACCGCGCAGCCGGGCGACGTGCTGTTGTAGTGGCCACCGCGCAGTATGCGGCTGTCGCCACTCTTGGGGCCACGGGGGTCATTCTGCTCGGCGTCCGTGTAGGGCTCCATCCAGTCGGAGCACCACTCGGCCACGTTGCCGCTCATGTCGTAGAGCCCCAGCGCGTTGGGCAGCAGCTGTCCCACTGGGTGCGTGTGGCCCTCGCTGTTGACGCAGAACCACGCATAGTCCGTCAGCTGCTTGCGCTCGCAGCCAGCAAAGGGGAGCTCCTTACCGCCTCTGGCGGCATATTCCCACTCGGCCTCGGTAGGCAGGCGGAAGCGCTTGCCGGTCATCTGGCTCAGCATTGTCACGAAACGCTGTGCTTCGGTCCACGTCACCTGTTCCACAGGCAGCATGTCGCCTTTGAACCATGACGGCTCCTCGCCCATCACGGCGCGCCACACACCCTGCGTCACCTCGAAGCGCCCCATATAGAAGCCCCCCACGGTGACCTTGTGCGCAGGTCGCGTGTAGTCGTACTGCTTCTCTACGCCGGCGCCGTCGTCGCTACCCATGGTGAAGGTGCCGCCCTCGACCCAGACCATTTCCACAGCCTGGCCCTCGGACAGCTCCACGCGCACCACGCTGTCGCGCTGCTGTCCACGCGCCGCAAGCGCCGTAAACAGCATGGCTGCCAGCAATATATGACGTTTACTCACCGTGATCCTTGCTCCATTGCTCAGGATTGACACGCCAGGCCGACAGGCTCTCCAGGGCGTCGGGCTGTATGAACGCCTTGTCCTTGGCCACACCGATGAGGGTGTCATAGTCGGTCAGCGTCACCAGCTCGACATCCTGCTCCTTGAAATTGTCGGCAGCGACCTGCAGGCCATAGGTGAAGATGGCGGCCATACCCTTGACAACGCAGCCTTTCTCTCGCAACGCCTTAACGGCTATCAGCGAGCTCTTGCCGGTCGACACGAGGTCCTCTATCACCACCACCGACTGACCGGCGTGTATCTCGCCTTCAATCTGGTTGGTAAGGCCGTGGCTCTTCTGCTCGGAGCGCACATACACGAAGGGTTTGCCGAGCTCCTGGGCCACCAGTGCGCCCTGGGCAATGCCGCCCGTCGCCACACCTGCGATGACATTCACGTCGCCCCACATCTCGGAGACAATCTCCGAGAAGCGCTGGCGGATGAAGGTGCGAATCTCCGGGTACGAAAGAGTGACCCTGTTGTCGCAATAAATGGGCGATTTGCGGCCCGACGCCCACGTAAACGGGTGCTCATTGTTGAGCTTTACCGCTTTCACTGTCAGTAAGAATTCGGCTGTCTGTGCAGCCATGTCTTTGTTAGTAATCATGCTGCAAAATTACAACTTTTTTTTATATTATAGAAAAAATTTAAAAATCTTTTCTCTTTCTGCTTAACACTCCCCCCTAACCCTCTACATCCCCTCTCCGACTCTTCTCCGATTGTTCTACGGTTGTTTACCGGTTGTTCTACGCTTTTAAACCGTAAAACAACCGGTGAACAATAGTTAAACAGTCGAAGAGGCTACAGAAGGGCATCGGAGAGGCGGCGGATATGTTAAAATGAAATATTTTTTTTAGAGTATTTCAAAAATAATTATATTTGTATCTTGTTTTGGAAATGTGAAATTAACAAAAAAAACTATATATGAAGAAATTAGCAACTACACTCATCGCGCTGGCGGCGCCAATTTTCGCTTTCGCCAGCGAAGCTGACCTCGAAATGCCGCAGGGCTTCGCTACGACCTCCGACGCCGGTATCCTCTACTGGGGTTTTGCCGTCGTCGTCCTCGGCCTGCTGTTCGGTTTCTGGCAGTTCAGCAAGGTGCGTAAACTGAAGGCCCACAAGTCGATGCTCGAGATTGGCAACGTCATCTTCAAGACTTGTTCAACTTACCTAAAGCAGCAGGGCAAGTTCCTCCTGCTCCTCTTCCTCTTCATCGGTGCTGCCATAGCACTGTACTTCGGTGTGCTGAGCCACATGAGCGGCGGCGCCGTGGTGCTCATCCTAGCCTGGACTGTCATCGGCATCCTGGGCAGCTACGGTGTGGCATGGTTCGGTGTGAGGATGAACACTTACGCCAATGCCCGCATGGCTTTCGCGAGCCTGCGCCGCAAGCCGCTGGATCTGCTGAATATCCCGCTGCGCGCGGGTATGAGCATCGGTATCGTGCTTATCTGTGTGGAGCTGGTGTTGATGCTCACCATCCTTCTGTTCATGCCTGAGAATCTGGCCGGCAGCTGCTTCATCGGCTTCGCCATCGGCGAGAGCCTGGGTGCCAGTGCCCTGCGTATTGCCGGCGGTATCTTCACGAAGATTGCCGATATCGGAAGCGACCTGATGAAGGTGGTCTTCAAGATCGGTGAGGACGACCCCCGCAACCCGGGCGTCATCGCCGACTGCACGGGCGACAATGCCGGCGACTCGATTGGACCCACGGCCGACGGTTTCGAGACCTACGGTGTGACCGGCGTCGCGCTTGTGTCGTTCATACTCCTTGCTGTGCCCGACCCCAGCATGCAGGTGAAGTTGCTGGTCTGGATCTTCGTGATGCGTATCCTCGGTATCATTGCCTCTGTCCTTTCTTATTATATTAACGGTGCCATCGCGAAGGCCCGCTACAACAAGGCCGACGACATCAACTTTGAGCAGCCGCTGACGAGCTTAGTGTGGATTACCTCCATCATGAGCATCGTTGGCACTTTCTGCGCAAGTTATTTCATCCTCGGCAACGTGGAGAATATGCCTAACCTCTGGCTCGCATTGAGCATCATCATCAGCTGCGGCACCCTCGGCGCTGCGCTTATACCGGAGTTCACCAAGCTCTTCACCTCGCCCACGTCGAAGCATGTGAAAGAGGTGGTCAAGGCCAGTGAGCAGGGCGGCGCAAGCCTGAACATCCTGAGCGGCCTGGTGGCGGGCAACATGGGCGGTTTCTGGACCGGCATGGTGTTCTTCGTGCTAATGGTGATTGCCTACTTTGCCTCGTCGTTCTTCAACATCGAGCCCGTCTTCGGCCCTTACTACAGCATCTTTGCTTTCGGCCTTGTGGCCTTCGGCATGCTCGGCATGGGCCCCGTGACCATCGCCGTCGACAGCTACGGCCCTGTGACCGACAACGCCCAGAGCGTGTATGAGCTGAGCCTCATTGAGGACGACATAGAGAAGACCACCAAGGAGGTGGAGAGCGAGTTCGGCTTCAAGCCCGACTTCGAGAAAGCCAAATACTACCTGGAGGCCAACGACGGCGCGGGCAACACCTTCAAGGCCACTGCCAAGCCGGTGCTGATAGGCACTGCCGTTGTGGGTGCCACGACGATGATTTTCAGCCTGATACTGATGATACAGAAGACCCTCGGCATCGAGCCCGCGGCCATCCTGAACATGCTGAACCCCTACAGCATCCTCGGATTCATCCTTGGCGGCTGCGTCATCTACTGGTTCACGGGTGCGAGTATGCAGGCTGTGACCACGGGTGCCAACCGCGCTGTGGAGTACATCAAGGACAACATAAAGCTCGACCCCAACGCCCCCAAGAAGGCTGACATCGAGAAGAGCCAGGAAGTAGTGAAGATCTGCACCAACTACGCTCAGAAAGGCATGATCAACATCTTCATCGCCATCTTCTGCTTCGCGCTGGCTTTCGCCTGCCTGTCGAGCCCCGAGAGCATCGGTGGCCAGAACGCTGTGTGCCTGTTCATCGCTTACCTTATCTCGATAGCCGTCTTCGGACTGTTCCAGGCTGTGTTTATGGCCAACGCCGGTGGCGCATGGGACAATGCGAAGAAGGTTGTTGAGGTAGACATGCAGGCCAAGGGCACCCCGCTGCACGACGCCAGCGTGGTGGGCGACACGGTGGGCGACCCCTTCAAGGACACCAGTAGCGTGGCCCTGAACCCCATCATCAAGTTCACCACCCTCTTCGGTGTGCTGGCCATGGAGATTGCCATCAGCGAAGGCTTCCGCGGCATAGCCCCCTGGTTCGGCGTGGTGTTCCTGGTCATCGCCCTCATCTTTGTCTACCGCTCATTCTACAAGATGAGAATCAAGTAATTCGTTATACAACGTTAATTATTGAAGAAGGGTCAGTGGTTCAAATACCGCTGACCCTTCTCTAAAACAAAGGAACAATGAAAAGAACCCTTCGCTTACTCTTTGTCGCTGCACTGATTCTCTCTTCATGCAGCAATGCCGAGCCCGATCTGAAGATTATCTCTTTCAATATCCGCTACAATTCGTGGAACAACATCGATGGTGCCAACGGCTGGCCCTTCCGTAAGGAGGCAGTGGTCAACATGATCACGCAGGAGCACCCCGACGCCATTGGCCTACAGGAAGCTCTGGTAGACCAACTGCTGTATCTCGACAGCAGCCTGCCGACCTACCGCCGCGTCGGAGTGGGGCGCGACGACGGCAAGGATGCCGGCGAATTCATGGCAATCTATTATGATACCACAAGACTGGAGTATCTAGGATACAATACCTATTGGCTCAGCGAGACGCCCGAAGTCCCTTCTATTGGTTGGGATGCCGCATGCCGACGGACGGTGACGACGCTGAAACTGCGTGACCGCCATAGCGGCAAGGAGTTCGTCTACCTAAACACGCACCTCGACCACGTAGGGATGGTAGCACGCGCCGAGAGCGCCAAGTTCATCGCCTCCACCATCAAGGATTTCCCCACTGACCTGCCGGTGATACTTGGCGGCGATATGAACTCCACCATAGACGATACAATCTTCAACACCTTCTACGCCAACGGACTACAGTCGGCAAAAGAGCTTTCTGGCAGTGAAAGCAACGACATCACCTACAACGCCTTCGGCAAAGGCGAGGGTTCAGCAATCGACCACTTCTTTGTGCGCAACGCCAAGGTATCGACATTCAACACCCTCACCGCCGACTACGGCGCGCCCTACATCTCCGACCACTACCCTATCGCTATTACTATTCCCCTGTAACAATGACTATTATATAATAATTGGGTGCCAATAGCAAACTTTTTTTGCGGTGCAAAGAAAAAAATGCGTATCTTTGCACCGCAATTTATGTAATACTTGTATATGGAACTAAAAGGTAAAATATCGCAAATCATTGGCGCTGTGGTGGACGTAACGTTCGCCGACGGCGAAGCTCTGCCCGACATCTACACCGCCCTGAGCGTGAAACGCCCCGACGGTGCTACCATAATACTGGAATGCCAGCAGGATATCGGTGAGAACACAATGCGCTGCATAGCAATGGACTCGACCGACGGTCTGGAGCGCGGCATGGAGGTGCTGTCGCTGGGCGGCCCCATCTCGATGCCCGTGGGCGAGAACATCAACGGCCGACTGTTCAACGTCATCGGCGACGCCATCGACGGCATGCCGGCTCCCGTGTGCGAGAAGCGCTACAGTATACACCGTGACCCACCGAAGTTCGAGAATCTGAGCACCAGCCAGGAAATACTCTACACCGGCATCAAGGTTATCGACCTGATACAACCCTTCCTGAAGGGCGGTAAGATTGGCCTCTTCGGCGGCGCCGGCGTGGGAAAGACCGTGCTTATCCAAGAGCTCATCAACAATATCGCCAAGAAGTACAGCGGTATGAGTGTCTTCACCGGCGTAGGCGAGCGTACCCGCGAGGGTAACGACCTGTTGCGCGAGATGATAGAGGCCGGCGTCATCAAGTACGGCGATGAGTTCAAGAAGAGCATGGAGGACGGCAGTTGGGACCTGAGCAAGATAGACCCCGAGGCGCTGAAGGAATCTAAGTGCACCATGGTGTTCGGCCAGATGAACGAGACGCCAGGCGCGCGTGCGAGAGTGGCACTGGCGGGCCTGACGCTGGCAGAGTACTACCGCGACGGTGACGAGAAGACAGGCGGACGTGACATCCTGCTGTTCATCGACAACATATTCCGCTTCACGCAGGCAGGCTCGGAAGTGTCAGCACTGCTGGGCCGTATGCCGAGTGCTGTGGGCTACCAGCCTACACTGGCCACCGAGATGGGTCTCATGCAGGAGCGCATCACCTCGACCAAGCGCGGAAGTATCACCTCGGTTCAGGCTGTATATGTGCCAGCCGACGACCTGACTGACCCGGCACCGGCAACAACTTTCGCGCACCTGGATGCACAGACCGTTCTGAGCCGTAAGATATCGGAGCTCGGCATCTACCCTGCCGTCGACCCGCTGGATTCCACGAGCCGTATCCTCACACCCGACGTGGTCGGCGAGGAACATTACAATACCGCCCAGCGTGTGAAGCAGATGCTGCAGCGCTACAACGAGTTGCAGGACATCATCGCCATCCTCGGAATGGAGGAACTCGGCGAACAGGACAAACTGGTCGTAAGCCGAGCCCGCCGCGTGCAGCGCTTCCTCTCGCAACCCTTCTTCGTGGCCGAGGCCTTCACCGGACTGGAGGGCAAGTTCGTCAACATCGAGGATACCATCAAAGGCTTCAAAATGATATTGGACGGCGAGGTAGACTACCTGCCAGAGCAGGCGTTCCTGATGGTCGGCACCATTGAGGAGGCCATAGAGAAAGGTGAGAAAATAATAGCTGAGACGAAGTAAGGGTTACAGGTACTGATATGAAGGTAAAAATCACTAAACCAGACAACATCCTATACGAAGGGGAAGCCACGCTGTTGCAGCTGCCTGGTACGGGTGGGAAGTTCGAGGTGTTGGAGAACCACGCCCCTATAATCTCGTCGCTTGGGAGAGGAACCATCCGGCTTGTCAGTGGCGATGGGGAGAAGACGTTTGAGATACGCGGCGGCGTAGTGAAAGGGCAGCAGAACGACATGATGATACTGGTGCAATGACCATCGGCGGCGCCATCCTTGACGGCAAAGCTGTTGACATTGCCATAAACGGCTCCCAGATAGAGAGCGTAACACCACATAGCCCATGTGCGGCAGACATCGACGCGCATGGGCTTGCTGTTTTCCCGGGGTTGTGCAATATGCACTCGCATGCACCGATGACGCTCTTCCGCGGCTTGGGCGACGACCAGCCGCTTGACGTGTGGCTAAAAGAGTATATATGGCCGGCCGAACAGAAGCTGACAGATGAAACCGTCTATCAAGGCACACTACAGGCCTGCCGCGAGATGCTCGCCAGCGGCACCACAGCATTCAACGACATGTACTTCCGTCTTCCATCGATGGCGAAGGCGGTAAAGGACAGCGGCATACGCGCCAGACTTGGCCTGAACATCTTCGGCGACGGGGATGAGCTCAACACGCTGGACGATTTGTTAAACATGGGTGTGCCCGTTTCCATAGCGCCCCATTCGATATACACCGTCAGCGATAAAGGTCTACGGCGCTGCGCCGATGCCTGTAAGGAACTCGGGCTGCCGATGCATATCCACATGAGCGAGACGCAAAAAGAGGTAACCGATTGCCTGCGGGAGCACGGTTGCCGCCCGTGGGAATACCTAGACCGGCTCGGCATACTCGACATGATGGGTGACAACATCATCGCCGCCCACTGTCTGCATCTGTCGGACAACGAAATCAGGCTTATCGGCAATCACCACATCACCTGTGTGCACTGCCCCAACAGCAACCTCAAGCTTGGCAGCGGCTACCGCTTCCCTATGCTCGAACTGCTCGAGGCCGGAGCTCGGGTCACCCTTGGCACCGACGGCAGCGCCAGCAGCAACAACCTGGACATGATTGAGGTGATGAAGACAGCGGCGCTGCTGCAGAAAGGCTGGCGAGGAGACCCCACAGCAGTGCCTGCCACGCAGATACTCAGCATCGCCTCACTCGGCCACACCATAGCTCCGGGACAGCCCGCCTGCCTCTTCCTGGCCGACGTCAAGAGCCTTTCCGACCTTGTCTACGCCTCGCACGGCGACTGCGTGGCCATCACAATTGTTGATGGAAAACAAGTGTATAGTAAATAGAATACAACCAACAATGAAGAAATACTTTATCATCATTCTGACTGCCATGATGGCCCTCGTGAGCGCACAGGCACAGATCCCTGCAGACGTGGCTGAGATCATGAAGAAAAGCGACGCAGCAATGAGCAGCACCAACGGTGTGGAGATAACGATGGATATGAAGACGTCGCTCGCCTTTGTCACGTTGACTAACATAAACATTGTCATGGGCAGCAAAGACGACAAATTCAAGGCCATGATGTCCTTCTCCCTCCTCGGCACAGACATGAAGATGGAGTCCGGCTTCGACGGCACTCATGAATGGGTGGCCACAAAAGACACAGTATATATAACCCAGACGACCACCCCCGACAACAACGACAATGGCGCCGACCTCGGCATCTACAAAAACTACAAGAAAGCAAAGATGAAGGTCAAGAGCGACTACTATGACATAGACTTCTCCGACCCCATCGACAAGAAAAGCGAGGCCAAGAGCGTCAACGTCAAAGTCTCAAAAAGCAACTACCAAATCAAAGAGATGAAGATGAGTGTCAAGGGCGCCAAAGTCACAATAATCATCAAGAAGGTAAAGAAAGGCCTCAGCGACAACTACTTCAAGCTCGACATGAGCAAATACCCCAAAGCGGTAGTCGTCAACAAATAGCCTTCTTCGCCTGATTGTCTAAACGCATAATTCGCACCGGTTTGTCGGCTCCGAGCTGGAGCTTGCTGCAACGGTTCACCTCGCCGGTGTCACAGAAGCAACACTTCTCCATCACACGGCCGCTTGCCGGGTTCTCCGGGAAATAGTCGGCCCATAGGGTACGGAAGCCCTTCACACTGAAACAGTGGTCTATCAGCACCCGCAGCGCCTCGGTGCAGAGTCCGCGGTTCCAATAGGGGCGCGCCACCCAGTAGCCCACCTCCGCATCGTTCTCGCCGATATCTATGTTGCTCTCGCCGTGGACCATGTAGCCCATGCAGCCTATGGGCTCGCCGGTAGCCTTGAGCTCCATGGCCCACATGTGGTCGCTATTGAAAATGGTGCGGATAATCTCACGGCTTTCCTCAACGCTCTTGTGCGGCGGCCACCCTGCACGCGGCCCCACCTCGGGGTCGCTCGCATATTTGTACAGCGCCTCAGCGTCGCTCTCGCGCCACGGGCGCAGCATTATACGTTCTGTTTCCATCATTTCTTTGGTTTGTCTGACAACATTGTTGCTCTTACAGCCCCCTGGCAGTGGATTCTGACCACGCTGTTGCTGTCGGTTTCGGCGGTATTGCGTAGCTGTTCGACGTATGGCGCCACGAACTCCGGTCTACGCCTGCCGACGACCCGGAACATCTCCGGCGCCTCCATGCGTACACGCTCGTCGCCGTCGCCCAGCAACACGGCAAAAACCGGCATGTGGTCGCGGTATACGTCCGGAGTATTGGTGGCGATATTCTCCGACGCCCAGATGAACGCCAGCCTGACGCTCGCCTCGCTGTCGTGTGCGAAGCGGAACAACCCGGGCCAGTACGGCTCCACGGAACGGTAGCAGCCCCTGCCTATCCTGCCCATGGCGTTCAAGGCGCGTTCGCGCAGCAGCGGCTCACGGTTGTCGAGGAACGTTGCAACAGCCTTCATGCTGTCCACGACGGCCTCCGGAAACGCCAACCCCATCTCTCCCAGCAGCCAGAGCGCTTTGGCCTTTATTTTAACGGATTCCGTGCCGAGCAGCGACGCCACTGATGGTATGCTCTCCTCCCAGCGGCCCCTGTCCTTTGTCAGAGCCCCCAGTTCCCTATACAGTTCTTTTTCGGTCATAAGCCTTGCCGTCGTTGCTGAAAACGGCTGCAAAGATACACATTTTTTCAGAAATCCGGCAGACAAAAAAGCCACCGCCGCCATACTTCGGCCGGCACCACACCGTATCCGCTCCGACTGTTCTACGGTTGTTCACCGGTTGTTTAACTGTTTTAATCGTAGAACAACAGGTGAACAACCGTAGAACAGACGGAGAAGAGACGAAGGGGGTACGGAGAGGGGTTGCAGGGGTGACTGGGTGACGGTGAAGGGTGATGTGAGGACGGCGATGGGGGAAATGGCGGAGGTGAGATAATAAAAAGGTGGAAGTGGCGTTACTGTAGATGTTTAATGAATGGGCTATCGATGGCTGTCAGGATATTATGGCTCATAGCGATGGTGCTGTTCACGCCGTTGGCGGGGGCGGTACTGAACTATGACGTGTTCACGTGGAGGAGTGTGGTGATTGTACTTGCGTGGACAGTGACGTTGCTGGCACCATTTGTGGCTACGGGGCGCAGGTGGCTTTACGTGACGGCGGCGACACTGCTGTTTGCCGAGGGCTTTATCAATTTGTTCCATTGGGCGCTGCTGAGGTGCCCGCTGAATGCGTCGTCGATGTTTGTGTTTATGAATACGAACTGGGACGAGGCGACGGAGTTCATGACTGTGAAGATGACGCCGGCGCTGCTGTTGCTGGTGCCCTACACGGGGCTGTATGTGATGACGCTGATGCGCGTGCCCGCGCTGGGCTTGAGGAGGAGGTGCGAGGTGATGGTGTGGGGTGCGTTGTGGTTGACGGCGGGAGTGTTTTTCGCTGAGAATGCTGTGAATGGACGCTTCGTGCGACTGGCGATGCCCGACGTGGGGCGTGCGGTGGTGTCGTTTGCGCGCGAGTCGCGTGAGTTCCGCAACCTGCGGACACGAGGGTTGATGGAGGTGGAGGCGCAGATGAGGACGGAGGATTCGACGCTGGTGGTGGTGATCATCGGTGAGTCGACGGCCCGCGGCCACATGTCGCTGTACGGATACGGGAGGGAGACTACGCCGAGGTTGTCGGCGAGGGATGACATAGCGGTGTACGACGATGTGGTGAGTGCCAATTCGAACACGTTGGGGTCGGTGATGAATTTCCTGACGGAGAACAACATGGAGCATGCGCTGCCGATGGACAGCTGTGTGCATGTGTTCGATGTGCTGGGAGCGACACCGTACCGGACATGGTGGCTGTCGAACCAGTCGCCGGTGGGGTTGTGGGACAACGGGGTGACGAGCCTGGCGCAGAATGCGGATGTGACGACGTACGTGAACCTGATGGCGAACTCGTCGATGGAGAGCACGAAGATGGCGTCGTACGACGAGCGGCTGATGGTGCCGCTGCAGGCGGCGTTGGAGGATGGGGCGAAGTACCGGATGGTGTTTGTGCACCTTATGGGGTGCCACACGGACTACGCCAAACGGTACCCACGAGGGTTTGAGCGCTACGAGACGAGTGGCGATAAGCGGAGTCGGACGGTGAACGCCTACGACAACGCTGTGTTGTACAACGACTATGTGGTTGACAGTATGCTGAGGGTGTTGGAGGCCTACGGAATGGAGCATAGAGGGGTGCGGCTGACGGCGCTGTACTTTTCGGACCACGGGGAGAATGTGTACGACGAGGGCGAGTATGCGGGACACGACTGGTCGGGCAGCATACCGAGGGTGAACGTGGAGATACCGTTCATAGTGTGGCGGCCGCAGTGGGAGGAGATGCAGCGGGGGCATGTGGCGACACCGTACATGATAGACGACCTGTACCACACGCTGCTGGACTTGGCAGGTGTGGCGACGCCGAGTTTCGACAGTTCGAAGAGTGTGGTAAACGTCCACTACGACGCTGGGCGCGAACGGCGGCTGGAGGACGGGAATGTTTATAAAAGGTGAAGGTAATGGTCGATGGTTACGGATTACAGGTTACTGGATTAAGAATAAAACAAGAGAATGATATGAGACGACTGGTGATGATTGCCATTGGAGTGGCGGTGCTGGCGGGATGCGGGCACCGGCGGAACGACGACAAGATGATATTCCGCTACAACGAGAGCGCCGGCATCACGACGCTGGACCCTGCTTTTGCCAAGGACCAGAGTCTTACGTGGGCCTGCCGCCAGCTGTACAACGGGCTGGTGCAGCTGGACACGGGGCTGCAGGTGCAGCCGTGCATAGCGAAGCGGTGGAGCATAAGCCCCGACGGACTGACGTACACGTTCACGCTGAGGGACGACGTGATGTTCCACCGGAACGCACTTTTCGGCACACCGGACAGCACGCGGCGGGTCACGTCGAGCGACTTTGTGTACAGTTTCGAGCGAGTTGCCGACCCCGACGTGGCGTCGCCAGGGGCGTGGATCATGCGCGAGGTGGAGCGTTTCGACGCGCCCGACGACACGACGTTCGTGATACGGCTCAAGGAGCCTTTCGCGCCGTTCCTGAGCCAGCTTGGGATGGTCTACTGCTCGGTGGTGCCGCGCGAGGTGACCGAGCACTACGGCAAGGACTTCCGCAACCATCCGTGCGGCACCGGACCGTTTCGGTTCCAGTACTGGAAGGAGGGTGTGAAGCTGGTGCTGCGCAGGAACCCTCTCTATTTCGAGTTCGACACAGTCCGGCTGCAGGGCGACGAGACAGAGGTGCACCGCCTGCCCTACCTCGACGCGGTGGCTGTGACGTTCATCATAGACAAGCAGACGGTGTTCCTGGAGTTTGTGAAGGGTAACCTTGACTTTATGAATTCGCTCGACGCGAGCTACAAGGACGAGATACTGAATGCCGACGGGACGCTGAAGGAGAAGTATGCGGACCGCATAGATATGGTGTCGACGCCGTTCCTGAACACAGAGTATCTGGGCTTCAACATGGAGGAGGAAGGCAGCGCGCTGACGGACCGGCGGCTGCGGCAGGCCATCAGCTGCGGCTTCGACCGGAGGAAGATGATGCAGTACCTGCGCAACAATATCGGCGAGCCTGGGACGGGCGGTTTCATTCCCAAGGGGTTGCCTGGCTACAGCGACTGCGGCTACGAGTATGACGCCGAGCGGGCACGCCGTCTGCTGTCGGAGGTGAAGAGGGATCGCGGCGAGCTGCCGAAGCTGAAACTCTCGACGACGGCCAACTACTTGGACCTGTGCAAGTACATACAGCAGCAGCTGGGCTTGCTCGGGCTTGACATACAGGTCGACGTGAACCCGCCGGCGGCGTTGAGCGAGCAGGTGGCACAGGGCAAGTGCGAGTGGTTCCGCAAGTCGTGGGTGGCGGACTATCCCGATGCGGAGAACTACCTGATGCTTTTCTACGGCCCCAACCGCACGCCCGCAGGGCCCAACTACACGCGCTTCAGCAACAGGCATGCCGACAGGCTGTACAAGAAGATGCGCACGGAGACGGACCCGGAGCGCCGCATGGAGCTGTACCGCGAGATGGACAGCCTGGTGATGACGGAGGCTCCGGTGATGGTGCTGTACTACGACCAGATACTGCACTTCACGCACAAGGGTGTGACGGGACTGAGGAGCGACGCCATGAATACACTGGACTTGCGAAGAGTGAAAAAAAAGTTGCACAATTAAAAATTATATCATACCTTTGTAAAATGCATAAAGTGCCAACCATGCACATAATGCACTGTACAGCAACAGATAATAACAAACAAAAAACGATAGACCATGAAAAGAAAACTGTTTTTCGCCATTGTCGCGGTGTTGGCTATGACGGCCTGTATGCGTGACGACGACTGGAAACTGCTGAAGAACCCCATCCACATGCAGGGGCAGGTAGACCCAAACTTCGGAGCACCTGTAGCCTACGGCAAGATGACGTTCCACGACATCCTGGGGATGCTGAGCAGCACATACACGGGATTCATCGATCAAAGCTCGGATCTTATCACCATCGTCTTCGACACCAACTTGTGCGACACCATAAGCAACGTGACGCCGGGCTTAGTCCCGAGTGGCTCGAAGGCGAACTCGGCCATCGGTAAGGACACGACGCTGGAATACAAACTGAACATATCGCTGTTCGACGGTGCTGAGTTCGACCAGATGCTGGCGGATAACAACATCACCATCGGTGACCTGTGGCTGGACTTTAACGCCCTGTTCAAGGCCGACGCTCCGGAGAACGTGCGTAGCGTTGTGGACAACGAGGAATACGTCACGTCCAGCGTCGACAACATCAGGATATACTACACCAAGCACGACGGCACTGAGGTGGAGTTCACAGGTCTGTCGCTGGGTGGCACCACCCTGAAGCACCTCATGGAGGGCGACACGGTGCAGAGGGAGAACATCAACATGAAGAGCATCATCAACGACCTGCCGAAGCAGATACGTGTTAAATTTGACTATCACTTCTGGCTGACCGACTATTTCATTCTCTCCTACCCCGCAGCGCAATACCCGGACCTTCTGGACAGCCTGAACAAGGTGCAGATAAGCTACGATGTGGATCTTGACGCCGAATTCCCCCTTGACATCAAAGTCAAACGCCTGGCCTATAGCTTCCAGCTGAACCTCAACGGCGACAGCCTGCCGCGTCTGGACATCCAGCAGACCCTCGACAGCATTGCCCGCGGCCTCACGGTCAACCTCAGTGACGCAAAGCTGAGCCTAGCGTTCGACAACCACATCCCTGCCAACTTCAACATGGCCACCTACCTTATCGACGCCAACGGCAGCATCATTGGCGACACGCTCATTCGGGATCAACGCATACAATCGGCCCCGCTGGGCACCGACCCTGTCAGCGGCAAAATCATTTCCGTCGGTTCAACCCGCACCCTCATCAATGTGCCTATCAATGCACAGCGGTTGGAAGACCTGAAGAAGACGCGCAAGATAGGCTTCAACCTCACGCTGGCCACGGGCGACCCCAACTCGACAGTGGCAATGCGCAAAGACGACTTCCTGTACATCAAGGCGTTCGTCATGGTGCACCCAAAGGCTACCGCCGACATACCGCTCACCAACCAAGGTATCATGAAATAACAAAGAGGAGGAACAGACCATGAAAAGACAGATTATCATAGCAGCCATAGCTCTCCTTTTCTGCGGCACCGCAATGGCCCAGCACAGCGAGACCAACAACCTCTTCTACCATACCTTCCGCACTCCGCAGAGCGGTGACCTCAACGCAGCCTTCTTCCCAAACAAGAATACCTTCTATCTGCGTCTGCCGGGATTAGGTTTGCAGTTCGGTTCGCCGGTCTCCCTCAGCGACATAGTGCGCAATCAGGGCGACACCCTGACGGTGATAGACCTCAACAAAGCCTTAGACGCACTGCGCGACAACAACCGCATCCACTTCGATGCCGACATCAACCTCTTAGGCTTCGGCTTGAAGATACACAACACCTTCGTCACATTCAATACGCGCATCGTCACCAACTTCAACCTCGGCCTTCCGGTCTCCATCATCGACGCTGTGAGCCACGGTAACGTCGACGCCAACGGCAACGCCATCGGCGAGGTAGACATCCTCAACGGCGACATTCTCAACACCACTATGTACGGCGAAATTGCCCTTGGCGGCGGTCACCGCTTCGAGCCTCTCGGCCTCACCGTCGGCGCACGCGTCAAATACCTTTGGGGTATTCTCAACGTACAGAGCGACAACACGCGCGCCGTCCTCAACACCAGCGACAACTTCGAGACCATCGACGTCGACCTCTACTACCAGTTCCAAGCCTCGTCCATCGCCAGCTTCGACACCAACGGCAAGATGACCTCCTCCGTCGGTGACATGCTTAATATCTTCAATGGCAACCGCGGTTTCTCGTTCGACATCGGCGCCAAGTACGACATGGGGCCCTTCTCCTTCTCGCTGGGCATCAACGACCTCTCCGCCGGTATCCACTGGCACAAGAACGTCAGCACTGTCACCCCGCGCGACGGCCATGTGCTCCTGTCCTTCAGCGGTGAGGACGCCACCTCCATGCTCCACGGCGGTAAGCTCAACACCGACTCCCTTGTAGCCTACTACCAAGACCTCTTCAAAGGCATCCGTCCAGCCACCGGCGAGGCTTCCGACTACTGGTACAGCATCCCCACCAAAATTAACCTCGGCGCCAACTACAACTTCGCCAAGATGCTGCGCGTAGGCCTTCTCTTCCACGGCCAGTTCGACCGCGGCCTCCTGAGTAAGGGCAACCGCTTCAAGCACGACCTCGGCAACAACATCACCAACACCTTCCGCTTCAACACCACACTCTCCGTCGGCGCCAACATCTTCAACTGGCTCGAAGTCACCGCCGGCAACTCCTTCGTCTACGACGGCAACCACTTCGACGCCATCAACCCCGGCGTGGGCATTGTCTTTACCCCGGCCACCATCTTCCAGATTTATCTCATCGGCGACTACGTCAGCAGCATATACCTTGTCGAAGCACAGTCCTTCAGCTTCAAGATTGGCCTCAACCTCCTCTTCGGTAACGGTGGTGCCAGTCGCATACTCCAGAACTAAATGAACATTATAGCAATAGTAGGCCGACCCAACGTCGGCAAGTCAACCCTCTTCAACCGCCTCACAGAAAGCCGCGACGCCATCGTCGACTCAGTCAGCGGCGTCACCCGTGACCGCCAATACGGCCACTCCGACTGGAACGGCAAGCATTTCTCCGTCATCGACACCGGCGGCTACGTCATGGGTGGCGACGACGAGTTCGAGGTAGAGATACGCAAACAAGTGGCCCTCGCCGTCGACGAGGCCGACGTCATCCTCTTCCTCGTCGATGCCCGCGAAGGGCTCACGCCCATGGACGAAGACGTGGCCGAGATGCTGCGCAAGTGTCCCAAGCCCGTCGTCCTCGCCGCCAACAAAGTCGACAACAGCGCCCAGATGGACGGCCTGGCCGAGTTCTACGCCCTCGGCCTCGGTGACCCCTACCCCATTGCCGGCATCACCGGCGGCGGCACCGGCGACCTCCTCGACGCCCTTGTCAAGGACTTCTCTGAAGGCACTGACGACCCCACCGACGGCCTGCCCCGCATTGCCGTTGTAGGTCGCCCCAATGTAGGCAAGAGCTCCTTCATCAACATGATCACCGGCGAGCACCGCTCCGTCGTCACACCAATCGCAGGCACCACCCGCGACTCCATTTACTCACGTTACAACCTCTTCGGCTTCGACTTCAACTTCGTCGACACAGCAGGTCTGCGTCGCAAGAGCAAAGTCTCCGAAGACCTCGAGTTCTACTCAGTCATGCGCTCCGTGCGTGCCATCGAGGCCTCCGACGTGTGCATCCTCATGCTCGACGCCAGCCAGGGGTTGGAGCAGCAGGACCTCAACATCTTCTCGCTCATCCAACGCAACCACAAGGGCGTCGTCATCGTCGTCAACAAGTGGGACCTCGTCCAGAAAGAGACCAACACCCACCGCGACTACGAGAATCTTATCCGCGAACGCATTGCACCCTTCACCGACGTCCCCATCATCTTCACCTCTGTCATCAACAAACAGCGCATCTTCAAGGTGCTGGAGACAGCCCGTGCCGTCTACGAAGCCCGCTCCCGCCGCATCGCCACCGCCGAGCTCAACGACACCCTTCTGCCCATTGTCAAGGAACAGAACCCACCGCCCTCGGTCAAAGGCAAATGGGTCAAGATTAAATACATCACCCAGCTGCCAACACCCTACCCGCAGTTCGTCTTCTTCTGCAACCTGCCGCAGTATGTACGCGACCCATACAAGCGCTTCGTCGAGAACCGTCTCCGTGAGCTCTGGGACTTCCACGGGGTTCCGATATCAATCTTCTTTAGAGCAAAATAACAATAAAATAACACATCATGAAAGTCACAGAAGAAAACTTCAACACCATCATGCAGCAGCCGCTGCCCGTAATGATTGACTTCGGCGCCACCTGGTGCGGCCCATGCAAAGCCCTCGCCCCGCGCATCGAGGAAATCGAGAAAGAATATGAAGGACGCGCCATCGTCGGCACCGCCGATGTGGACGAATGCAGCGACCTCGCCGCACAGTTCCGCATCCGCAACGTCCCCACCGTCCTCTTCTTCAAGGGAGGCCAACCTGTAGACAAATCCGTCGGACTTGTTGCCAAAGAGACTCTCGCCGAGAAACTCAATGCTCTCCTCTGACACCATCTCACGCTATAAATCCCTCGACTTCTTTGCACGCCAAGTGGTCGAGGGATTTATTACTGGCCGCCATCGGAGCCCCTTCCACGGCTTCTCCGTCGAATTCTCCGACTACCGCCAGTACAACACCGGCGAAAGCACTCGCAACATCGACTGGCGTCTCTTCGGCCGTACCGACCGTCTCTACATCAAGCAGTTCGAAGAAGAGACCAACCTCCGCTGCCAGCTCGTCATAGACCATAGCCGATCCATGCTCTTCCCTCTTGAAGGGCAAGGTGAAATAGAGCATCCCAACAAGCTAACCTTCAGTGTCTACGCTGCCGCCACACTCATCGAGCTACTACACCGTCAGCGCGACGCCTTCGGCCTCACACTAATAGGCCATGAAAATTCAAGCAATCAATCAAGCATTAACTTCCACACCCCCTGCCGCTCCAACACCGCCCACCAGCAATACCTCTACACCGAGCTCGAGAAACTACTCCAACCCCCGACAACTCAAGCAATCAAGCAATCAAGCAATCAAGCACCTATCAATCTGTCAGCGTCTCTCCACCTCCTCGCCGAACAGCTACACCGACGCTCACTCGTCGTTATCTTCACCGACGCCTTTGACACCCAGGAACAACTACTCGACGCCCTTCGCCACCTACGCCACAACAAGCACGAAGTCATACTCTTCCACACCTTCCACCGCGCCCACGAGCTGCAGCTCAACTACGACGCACGTCCCTATCGCTTCGTAGACCTCGAAACCGGCGACACACTCAAGCTCAACCCCTCCGAGATTGCCGCCTCCTACCGCCAGCAGATGAAGCAACAGCAGGCCGACCTCCAGCAGCACGCCCTGCAGTACCGCATCGACTACATCCCCGTCGACGTCCAACAAGGATTTCATCAAATCCTTCTCCCCTTCCTTCTCAAACGCAGCAAACAGCTGTAGTAGAGACGTACCATTATACGTCTCCACCCATCATAAAGTCGGACCGCATCCGGTCCGACTCCGCTCCGTCCTCCCTCCGACTAAAAACCGTAGAACAACCGTAGAACAGTCGGAGCGGGTACGGAGAGACTACGGAGAGACTACGGAGGGACACTGGCGCATTCCCATTGAATAGAACAGCACTTATTTTCATCCTCGAGCTAAATTATTTTGGTCAATCCGAAATAAATATGTACTTTTGCAAAATAATTAACCAATAAAAACATCATGAATATGATTAGAAAAGTATTCCTTAGTATGATGGCTGCTGTGGTGCTGGCTGGCACCGTGCAGACGGCACAGGCGCAGAATGCCGATTTCTGGGCTGTGAACGTCAACGGTGATACGCTGTACTACACAATCATCGGCAACAACGAGGTTTCGGTGTCGTCAACCGACGACCTTGACTGGCGTCGCCTGCAGCTCTCCGGCACCTTGGTTATTCCATCCACCGTTACCCACGAGGAAATCACCTACACGGTGACAACCATCGGCAGTTTCGGCGAATGCAACTACTCGGCGCTGGACATTCCCAACACCGTCACTGTCCTTGGGCAGGGATGCTTCTCCCAGTGCACCACCCTCACGGCTGTGACGCTTCCCTCCTCGGTAGTGGAAATACAGCAGATGGCTTTCCATGGCTGCATAGCGCTGACCTCCGTCACGATTCCCAATTCGGTCCGCAACATCGGCAACTACGTGTTCTCCGGCGATACAGCGCTTCGTTCAGTCATCCTGCCCGACAGCACGGCAATGGTCGGCGATGCAATCTTTGGCAGTTGCCACAACCTGACGCAACCCGTCTATAACAGCACTCACTTCATGTTCATGCCTATGGACTATAGCGGCGAATACACCATTCCCGACGGCATCCAGGCCATATGCGGCGGTGTGTTTGAGTTCTGCGTAGGCCTGACCGGCATCCACTTCCCCGCAAGTGTCGAAACCATTGGCAGGTGTGCTTTCTGGGGCTGCACCGGCCTCACCTCGGTGGTGCTGCCTTCCCACCTGCTGGCTGTCCCCGAAAACATGTTCTGGGGCTGCACCGCGCTGCGGAGCGTCGACATCACCTCAAACACCCTTATGCGTATAGGTGGAGGAGCCTTCTCCGGCGCTACCGCTCTTACCCGCGTCACCATCAAGACCGCCCTTCCTCCTGCCGTCAATTCGATTTCCCTGCTCATCGGAGATATAACCTTCGACACCCTCATCGTCCCCTGCGGCGCCCGGCAGGCATACCTCGACGCCGATTACTGGAATGAAATTCCTGTCATCGAAGAGGACTGCAACGGGATAGAAGATGTTGATATGGACGATATCCGTGTATGGTCGGATAATGGTCGCATCCATGTTGATGGTGCCGATGGAGCACCTGTAAACGTTTTCAATATGGTTGGTCATAAAGTCCGCAACGAGGCATTGTCCACAGGCGTTTATATGATTAAGATAGGCAACCATCCGGCCCGCAAGGTGGTGGTGACAAGGTAACGCTGTGTACTATTGAAAGGAAACCCCTGACGGGGTAATATCCATACGTTAAAGTTTAGTTAAAAAAGGCTCTGTCCGACGACAGGGCCTTATATTTATATGCGAACAATTCGCAGAGTTGATAAAAAAAGATAAAAATATTGCTTTAATTACGTTTTTTTTTCATATCTTTGCACCGTGATTTCAAGTTTGAATAATAGTAATAATAAATAAACCATACAACAATGAGTACAAGAAAATACACGTTGGTAATCAACCCTGGTGCCACATCGACGAAAGCCGCCATCTACGACGGCGAGACTGAAGTTTTCACCGAGAACCTCTCCCACCCCATCGAGGAGATACAGAAGTTCCACGAAGTAGCCGACCAGTTCGAGTACCGCAAGACCGCCATCCTCGACATGGTGAAGCGCCACGGCGTGGGCACCGACGAGATTGCCGTTGTCATGGGCCGCGGTGGCCTGACCCGCCCCTGCGAGAGCGGCTGCTACCGAGTGAATGAACTGATGAAGGAGGAGTGCCACGCCGGTATCCAGGGCAAACATGCCTGCAACCTCGGCGCCCTTATCAGCGACGCCATCGCCACCGAGATTGGCCTGCCTTGCGCCTATATCGCCGACCCGGGCATCGTGGACGAGCGTCCCGACTTTGCGAAGATCAGCGGCCACCCTGTGTTCGACCTCGACCCCTCGCGCGAGGGCGTCATCTGGCACTGCCTGAACCAGAAGATGACCGGCAAGCTGTATGCCCGCGAGCTGGGCAAGCACTATGAGGACCTCAACCTCATCATCGCCCACATGGGCGGCGGCGTGAGCGTCGGCGTGCACAACCACGGCCGCTGCGTCGAGGTGAACCGCGCTCTCTGCGGCCTCGGTGCCTTCTCGCCCACCCGTTGCGGTTCCATCAATGCCTCGAAGCTCATCGAGGTGGCCTGCAGCGGCAAATACGACGAGGCCAAGCTGAAGAAGATGGTCACTGCCGAGGGCGGCTTTGTGGCCTATCTTGGCACCAACGACGCCTACGATGTTGAGAAGCGTGCACTGGCCGGCGACGAGAAGTGCCAGATGCTGGTGGAAGCCTTCACCTACCAGGTGTCGATGGAGATCAGCCGTCTGGCCGCTGTGGTCAACGGCAAGGTGGACGCCATCATCCTCACCGGCGGCATCGCCTACAGCAAGCCCTGGATGGCCATGATTGAGGAGCGCGTGGGCTGGATTGCCCCCGTGAAGATCTACAAGGGCGAGAACGAGATGCTGGCCCTCGCCATCTGCGGCAAGGAAGTGCTCGACGGCGTAGAAGTGAAAGAGTACAAGTAAACAGCGGTAGAGCCGTTTCATGAAACGGCTGTACAAAGTAAAAGGTAAAAAAGATGAAGAAAGTCTTTATAGTGCTGGCATTGTGTGCCACAGTGGTAGCAATGCAGGCACAGGAGGTGAAGATTAAACGCGGCAAGGCGACGATGACCGAGGAGCAGTACAACGCCCTCAAGGCCAAGGCCGAAGCCTACGATAAAGCAGAAGCCGAGTTGACGACCCTGCGCAAGCAGATTGCCCGCCCGTTCCCCAAGAGCTTCAACGATTCGGCCTCCTACGCCATCGGACGCGACATCTACAACCAGTGGGCTCAGCAGAACCTAGGCATCAACGGCGCAATGGCCGGTCAGGCGATGATTGACTGCGCCAAAGGGCAGAACAGCTGGACCGACCAGATGGCTCGTCCACTGCTACAGCGCTTCCAGCAGGAGTTCGAGCGCCGCCAGCGCGAAGGTGTGCAGGCAAACATCAAGGCCGGTGAGCAGTTCCTGAAAGAGGTGAGCAACAACAAGTCGGTCTACACCACCAAGAGCGGCCTGAAATACCGCAAGCTGCGCGCCGGCAACGGCAAGATGCCCAAGGCCACCGACCGCGTGAAGGTACATTACACCGGCAAATTGATTGACGGCACCACATTCGACAGCAGTGTGGATCGCGGCGAGCCCATAACATTTGCACTCAACCAGGTGATACCGGGCTGGACGGAAGGCCTGCAGCTGATGGACGAAGGCTCGAAGTACCTGCTCTACATCCCTTACAACCTTGGGTACGGGGAGCGCGACATGGGCAACATTCCAGCGGGCTCGACATTGGTATTCGAGGTCGAACTGCTTGAGATCAATCCAAAATGAACACCTACGGAGACAAGTTCCGACTGACAACCTACGGCGAGTCCCACGGACTCGCCGTAGGTGCAGTAATAGACGGCTGTCCGGCGGGAGTGGCGATAGATATGGAAGCCATATCCGACGCTTTGGCTCGTCGCCGCACCGGCGCACCGCGCCAGGAGGAAGACCGGATAGAGTGGCTTTCGGGGCTGAATGAGGGCATCACGCTGGGCACACCTATAGCATTCACCATACACAACAAGGACTCGCGGTCCGAAGACTACACCCAGCTGGAGCACTTCTTCCGTCCGGGACACGCCGACTACACCTACTACATGAAGTATGGTGTGCGAGATCACCGTGGTGGCGGACGCGCATCGGCACGCGAGACGGTGGCGCGTGTGGTGGCCGGAGCCATTGCACGACAGCTGATGCCGGAAGTGAGCATAAAATGTGAAGTGTCCAGCCCAATGTGCGATGTGGAGAATGACACGATAGGCGGTGTGGTGCGATGCAGCATCACCGGAGTGCCTGCCGGAGTGGGTGAACCACTCTTTGGCAAGCTGGGGGCAGCATTGGCGGCAGCCATGATAAGCATTCCATCGGCCATAGGCTTCGAAATGGGGGCCGGCTTCGCAGCAGCGAAGATGAAAGGCAGCGAATACATCGACCGCTGGAACAGCGACGGAAGCACAAAGACCAACCACTGTGGCGGTATACAGGGTGGCATAAGCAACGGAATGCCGATAGAGTTCAGCGTGGCATTCCACCCTGTTGTGACCATACCGCAACCAGTGGAGTGCCTGCACGAGGACGGCCATCTGGAGACAATGATAATAGGCGGCAGACATGACCGGCACCACGTGGAGCGTGCTGCAGCAGTGGTTGAGGCTATGGCAGCCATATGCCTAATAAACTATATGTTATGAAAAAGATAATACTTATAGCCTGCGTGGCTTTGCTGGCTGTGGGCTGCAAACACGACACATTTACAATCAGCGGCACCATCGAGAACGGGGCAGGAAAGACATTGTGGCTCGAAGAGATTGCACCGGAAGGTCCACTGTTCATTGACAGCATACCAGTGGACAGCAAAGGGCACTTCAAATATACATACAAGATGCCTTATCGCAGCCTTTACAATCTGCACACGACGGAGAACAACTACATAGTGACACTGCCTGACTATGGCGAGAAGCTGGAGGTGAGCGGCGACTGGAATAACCTGTCGATGACATACGACGTCAGCGGCTCGCCGGAGAGCGCACTGCTGTGGCAGTTGCAGCAGTATACCAACGACGGAGGCAAGATGCTCAACGAGTTGGTGGACACGTCGGAATACTACGCAATGCTGCGCGAGCGCGGACTTGCAGACGACAACACTGTAGCTGCCAAGAAGCAGGAGACCGACTCGATATACCGTACGATCTTCAGCGAGCAGCAAGAATATGTGTGCCGCTTCATAGAGGAAAACCGTGGGTCGCTCTCGACACTGATAGCATTGTACAAACCATTCAACAACCGGCTGCTGATAGACACGCGCAACCCGCAGAGCATCGAGTGGTACGATATGGTGCTGGAAGGTTTACAGGAACGGTACCCTGACAATCCGCACACGCTGCACTTCAAGAACACCACCGAACACCTGCGCAGTGCGCTGAGCAGAGAGCAATAAAAAAAGCCCTGCAGATGCAGGGCTTTTTTTTATTATTTACTTTTACGGTGGGGGGGCCTATCCTTGGTGCAGGCCTTACGCAGTTCCGCACGCTGCTCCTTGGTGAGCACCTCGTCGATGCGGAGCTTGCCGGAGTACATCTCACGGTCGATGGCTGCATGCAGGGCGGCCTCGCGGTCGAAGAGCGGATAGAGGACGGCTCTTTGGTCTCCCTCGCGTTCCATGTACATGTTGATGCTGTCGAGCACAGCCTTCTGCTGGGCACGAAGAGTGGAGACCCGCTCTTTGGACTCTTTGCTTATGCTTTCAATCTTGCGTTTCTGCGCATTGGAAAGATCACTCACCAGTTCAGTGATATCTTTACGCTTGGCATCATGATGCTTTCCGCCAGGCTGTGCTGCGAGAGGGAACGTAAAAACGGCCAAGAGCGACAGTAGTAAAGCTTTCTTCATATAATAAATGCTGTTTATTCTTCGTAAATGTAATCAAAGGGGTTGACGGCGGCTTCTTCAACTGTGTTCCAAGAGGAGTAGTCGTTAAACTGGGCGATAGCAAAGCCCATATCCTCGTTACTGTATGCCGCGGGACGGAAAATAGTGATGTTGACTATAAAAAGTGCAACAACGGCGGCAGCGGCAGCGATGCTTATATAACGCCACGTGACGCTGCGGCGTACGGGTCGCAGATAAGGACGCTGTGTGACCTGTGCCATCACGCTGTCCACGACATCCACCTTGTGGGGATATTGCAGTTGTGCCAGTTTGTCCAGTTGTTGTTCTAATGTCATCGTTTTATCTCTTTTGACAGGTTTTTCTTTGCTCTGAAGATAAGGCTCTCGACTTTGCTCAGTGTGCACTGCATCACGTCGGCGATCTGCTGGTAGCTGAAGTCCTCGAAAGTATAGAGGATGAGAGCTGTGCGCTGCTCGTCCTTGAGGTGGCCGATGGCTGTGCGCAACTGTTCCATCTGCTCGTCGTATATAATCTGCTGCTGAGCGTTGCGATCCTCGGAGCGTTGCTCAGGGAGGTCTTCTCTGGCGTCAGATGAGACTAGGCGGCGGACCTTGTTCATCATCTTGCAGACGACGTTGACAGTGATGCGATAGATGAAAGAACTCAGTTTCGAGTCGAACCGGAAGCGAGGCAGAGCAGAGTAGAGCTCTACAAAGACCTGCTGTGTAACCTCTTCAATCTCCAAGCGGGAGCCGCAGAGCTTGTAGGTCAGATTGGCGACATTCTGCTGGTAGCGCTCGACGATGAGGGCGTATTTGTTGGTGTCGCCCGCGAGCACAGCCTCCACTATCTGCTTGTCTTCCACCGGTTCAATCATTAGTTAAGTACGACATTGATGACATTTCTTGCACCTGCTTGCATAAAATTCCATATTTTTTTAGGAATTTTCCTATTTGTATTTAAATTCCTCTATCTCGCGACGTTCGCGCTTAGTGGGGCGGCCTAAGCCGCGATCGCGTTTTTCGAAGGCGTACTGGCGAGCCATCTGAATGCGCTCGTATTCTTCCTGCGGAGTGCGGTCGATGATGAAACCCTGGACAAGCGGTGCACCTACGCGGTTAGGGGGCAGAGCAAGGACTTCAATTTCCTTGTGCAGTTGGTCTATGTTGAGGGAGTAGCGCTCGCCGATTTTGACTTCATGAGAGGGCTTGAGGGGACGACCGTCTGCGGATAGAAGGACTTTGCCGCACTGACAGGCGTCGGCGGCAATGGAGCGAGTCTTGTAAAGGCGGACGGCCCAAAGGTATTTGTCGAGCCTCATATCTTGAAGATATACGTTATGGTACCCTTCTGCTCTTCGGGAGCACTGGGGTCGGCGTTGAAGCGGGCCTTGCGGGCAGCAGATATTGCCTTTGTCACAAGATCGCCGTCCGAAGTACTTGAGCCTTTGGGCTCATACTCGGCACGCGTCACACGCCCCTGCTGGTCAACCCAAATGCGCACGACCACGCGGCCTTGCTGGTTGGAGTTGTACTGTGGCTTGGGCAGCGTCACATTGCTGCGACCGGCAAGCGAAAAGTCCCCGTTGCCACCGCCGTTGCCCGTGTAGTTGCTGCTGTTGGGGTTACCGTTGGGCTTGCCTTGGTCGCCGGTGCCGCCGGCAACACCTTGGCTGCCGCTGCCACTCTGCTGGTTGCGACGCCCCGTAAAGAGGGCGTTCTTGTTAATCTCAGGCTCTTTCACCACCTCTTTCGGCTGCTCGGCGACAGGCTTGACGGTATTGCCCTCGCTGGTGTTGGCGCCGACGTTTGGCGTCGGCTCGGCTTGCTGCGTAGCCACTTGGTTAGGCGCCATCGGCGCCTGTGTGGCTGCCGCCGTACTTGCCGGCTGGGCGTCGTAACCCATGCCGTAGTCGCTGTCGCCAAGGTTCACCTCCACCCCTTCTTCTGGTATCGGTGGGTCGGGAGGGTCATAACCGAAGGCCAACAACACTGCCACAACCACAGCCATTATGGCGGCGGTGACGATGCCGGATATGATTTTGTTGTTCATGCTAAGAACTTATTTTTTAGGAGAGGTGGCAAGGATGACTTTGTGTTTGGTTCCACCGGTGGCGTTGATACTGTTGACAGCGTCGATGACCTGAATGACATCCTGCACGGGGACAGTCTTGTCGGCCCGGAGGACTATGCAAGCATCTTGTTCGTCTGCGGATATGCTGGTGCGGAGGTAGGATTCGAGCTCGGACGGAACTATGGGTATGTCGTTTTCGACATAGAAGTTGTGGTTCTCGTCGATGTATACCGTCACACTCTCTTTGGCCATGGTTTTGCTGTTGCTTTCGGGGAGTAGCAGTTTGACGGCATTGGGGCTGATGAGGGTGGAGGTAATCATGAAGAATATTAGCAACAGGAAGACCAAGTCGCTCATACTCGACGAGGACGTTTCTATCTTAATTTGGTTCTGACTCTTGATCATTGGTTCAAGGTTTACGGTTCACGGTATACGGTTTAGGGAGCAACAATCCTTAAGCCACAAACTTTAAACATTATCAAGCGGGTTCGTGGAGGAGGTCCATGAATTCGTTAGCACGGACTTCGAGTTCGAAGACTACTTTGCTGATGCGGTTAACGAGAAGGTTATGGAGGAAATAGCAGATTATGCCGACGATGAGACCGCCTACGGTGGTGACCATTGCCTGATAGATTCCTGTGGAGAGAAGCGATATGTCGATGTTGTTGCCGGCATAGGCCATTTCCTGGAAGGCAGTGATCATGCCTGTTACTGTGCCGAGGAAACCTATCATGGGGCCAAGGGAGGCGACGGTGGCGACGAGTGAGACGTGCTTTTCGAGGCGAGCTACTTCGAGCTGTCCTTCGTTCTCGATGGCTGCCTGGATATCGGGCAGAGGGCGACCGAGACGAGAGAAGCCTTTGTTGATCATACGGCCCAGAGGGGTTTGGGTGTCGCGAGCAAGATTGCGGGCTGCGTCGATTTGGCCATTATGGACATGCTCGCGGACAGCGTCCATGAACTGACTGTCGGCCTCGCTTTTGAGAGCGGAGGTGAGTGTGAGGTAGCGCTCGACGAAGATGTAGACAGCCATTACCAGCAAGAGAGCCAATAGAAGCATAATCCAGCCGCCGTTGAGGGCCATATCCCAAAGGGTGATGCGCTCGGGAGCTGCGGCGACGGCATTTTCGGCGGTGTCTATAACCGAGGCGGCATCGGTCTGAATAAAGATGAGTTTGCTTATCATATCTTTTAATGTGTTATTTGTTTTGTCTTTACTTTAACGTTTATGAAAGTGTTTTATTGTTGGCGCAAGCCTAAAATGTCAGTCCGACACCGATGGTCGGATACCATCCTGCAAGGGTGGGCTGCATTGATGGGATGAGGTTGAGGCTTATATCATCGTCGATGGAGAAGTCGAAAAGGTGCCCAAAGACATAGGCGTCGAGTAGGTTGAGTCCATAGATGCCGACAGCGATGACCACCATGAGTTGGAAGTTATGGTTGTAGGAATTGTATAGTTCCAAGATGTTGCTTGTGGGGTAACCGGCATAGTCGGCGTTTTGTGGCTGGTCATCGTTATTGACACGGTACAGATACTCGTTCTTGAAGAGACGCATAGCCTTGTAGTTGTCGTAGATAAAGTAGCCGACACCGGCAAAGGCGCCGTAGATGATAGGGACCTTCCAAGCCTGATGATTGTAAATCTGGCCGCCACCCGGTATCAGAGACCAGCGCAACGCGACGTCCGGGGAGTGTTCCCCTACTACCGACGTCTGCGCCTTTGCGCCGAATGTCAGCACCAGCAGCGTCAGTAACAGCAGGCGTTTCATTTCTCAAGCAGCGCAATAATGCGCTCAAAGTCGCTGTCGGAATTGAAACAAATGGTGAGCGTGCCCTTGCCGCGTTGCGAACGCTTAATCTCCACAGTGGACTGTAGACGGTCTTTCAGGCGACTTTGGGCAGCACTGTGTATCGACGGCAGCTCACCGCGACGCTTGGGCTGCACCTTAGGGGCAGGCTTAGCCTGCTTGGCCATCTCCTCGGTCTGGTGGACGGAGATATGGCGTTCCTCAATGGCCTGCAATATCTCTTTGTGGCGTTCGATGTCATCGACACCTGCGAGCACACGGGCGTGAGCCATACTGATGCGACCCGATGCCAGAGCTTCCTGCGTCTCCGCCGGAAGGCCGAGCAGACGAAGGTAGTTGCTGATGGTGGAGCGGTCCTTGCCAACACGCTCGCTGAGCTGGTCCTGAGTCAGACGGCACTCCTCAATGAGCTGACGGTAAGCTTGAGCCACCTCTATGGCGTTGAGGTCGGAACGCTGAATGTTCTCCACCAGCGCCATCTCCATCATCTGTATGTCGGTGGCGGTACGCACATAGGCTGGTATTTCTTTGAGGCCAGCGAGTTTGCTTGCACGCAGGCGGCGCTCACCGGCTACAAGCTGGTAGCGGCCGTCGGGCATCTGGCGTAATGTGACTGGCGTTATGATGCCCTGTTGTTTGATGCTCTGTGCCAGTTCTTCAAGATCACTGTCGCTAAACTCTTTGCGGGGCTGGAATGGGTTGGGGTCTATAAGACCCACTTGCACCATGTTTACAGCCTCATTGCCTTTCTTCGCTACGGGTTCAAGGTCTGCAATATCGGGCAGTATCGATCCCAGACCGCGCCCCAAGCCTCCACTCTTCTTTATTGCCATTGTTTTTTTTCTTTCTATTGTTTTTTATTCCTGCGGAGTATCTCCATTGCCAGGTTGAGATAGTTGACGGCACCGGACGAGGCGGCGTCGTGCATGATGATACTCTGTCCGTAGCTGGGAGCTTCGGCGAGCTTGGTGTTGCGGAAGATAAGGGTGTCGAACACCAGCTGTTTGAAGTGGCTGCGTACATCTTCCACCACCTGACGGGCTAGTCGGAGGCGGTTGTCGTACATGGTTATCAGCAGACCTTCTATGGCTAGCTGCGGGTTGAGGCGAGTCTGCACTATGCGAACGGTATTGAGGAGTTTGCCGAGTCCTTCGAGGGCAAAATATTCGCTCTGAATGGGAATGATTACAGAATCAGACGCCGTAAGGGCGTTGATGGTGATAAGGCCCAAGGAGGGTGAGCAGTCGATGATGATATAATCGTAGTCGTCTTTCACGTCCGCCAATGCACGGCTGAGAAACTGCTCGCGCCCTTTCTCGTTAATGAGCTCCACCTCGGCACCCACAAGGTCAATACGGGTGGGGAGGATATACAGGTTGGGCGTGGTAGTTTCAGTAATGATATCTTTCGCATCGACTTGACCGAGTATGCATTCATAGACACTCTTCTCCAAGCCGTCGGGGTCTATGCCGAGCCCCGAGGTGGCGTTGGCCTGCGGGTCACAGTCGACCAACAGTACCTTCTTCTCCAGTACAGCCAACGCGGCGGAGAGGTTGACAGCCGTTGTCGTTTTCCCTACCCCACCTTTCTGGTTAGCTATGGATATAATCTTTCCCATCGTTAGAATTTAAAGTCAATTTCTTCCAACTTGCTGTCGGTATCGTCGGCGCGATAGTTGTCTTCGACGACAACAGGTGGCGGCACAATACCTGTCTCAATGAACGAAAATGCATTCTCGAGACCCTGACGGAATTTGTCGAAGTCCTCCTTGTAGAGGAACATCTTGTTCTTCTCGAAATAGAAGTCACCGGTATTGTTGTTGAACAGCTTGCGGCTCTCGGTGATGGTGATGAACTTGTCACCTCCACGGGTCTCTTTCACATCGAAGAAATATCTACGTTTACCGGCAGGGATGGCCTGACTGTAGAGTTCTTCTTTTCTGGTCTCTTGATTTTCCATCTCTATGATTTGTTTGTCAGTTGATTTCAAATTGCAAAAATATATCTTTTTTCCTATTCAAAAACCGTCCGCACCATAAAGTTATCAACACATCAAATTTAATCCCTCCCCTCAATTTTCAATTTTCAATTTTCAAATTTCAATTTTCAATTCTCAATTTTCAAATTTCAATTTTCAATTCTCAATTTTCAATTTTCAATTCTCAATTTTCAAATTTCAATTTTCAATTCTCAATTTTCAATTTTCAATTTCTCTTGTGGGTCATTATGTCGAGTATCATGTCGTCGGTCTGGTTCATACCCTCCTTGCCGAGTCGGCCGAGGTTGCGGATGCTGCAGTCGAGGTCGCTCTCGCTGAGGCCGTCGGTGCAGTCGACCACACGACCGTGCACGGCCAGCTCGGCGCAGACGAAGGCACTGTACAAGCCCACGCTCATCTTCAGTGCACAGCTGGGTTTGGCGCCGTCGCATACCATGCCGGCGATTGTGTTTATCATATTCTTGAGGGCATAGCCTATCTGTTCGAAGTTGCCTCCTTCGAGGTATGTAAGGCCTGCGCTCACGCCCATGGTGGCGTTGACGATGCCGCAGAGGGCGCTCAGACGGCCTATGCCGCGTTTGATGTAGATGCTCATCAAGTGGCTCATCGTCAGAGCGCGCAATATCTGCTCGTCGCTGTTGCCTTTCATCTTGCCGTAATAGTAGGTTGGCAGGGTGCAGCAGATGCCTTGGTTGCCGCTGCCGGAGTTGGAGTAGACGGGCTTCGTGCAGCCGTCCATGCGGGCGTCGCTGGCAGCCACGGTGCGCGCCACCACGGTATGCACCATGTCGCCACGAGCCTGCTCCATCAGTATCTCGCCGGTATGCAGGCCCATACCTTCCAGTCCACATTCCGAGGCGGCATTGTTGTATTCCACCGTCTCACGCAGCCAGTCGAGTTCCTCCAGCGGCGCTGTGGTGGCATAGTCGTAGACCATGCGTGCCGTAAGCTCAAGTCTCTGACGGTTGTCGTCCTTGGGGTCGTCGTCGTTGTCCTGTTCTTGGAAGAGACCCTGCTTGTGGTCGAGCAGCAGCTGGTCGTCCTTCTTCAGGAATATGAAGTTGGTGTGGCGCTTGGCGATAACGGCCGTTGCAGTATGGCCGCCAGCTTCCGCAATGCACTCTATGTACAGTTTGTCGGATGTCTCCTTGACACTGATGTCAATCCTGTCGGCGTTGTTCGCCAGCCACTGCTTGGCGTCCTCCACCTGAGTCTCCGGCATCGTCAGTACCTCCAGACCGCGCTTCGAGTCGCCGTGCACCGTGGCCATAGCCACAGCTATGGGCAGGCCTATCATGCCGGTGCCGGGGATGCCGACCCCCATGGCGTTCTTGAACACATTCTTGCTCAGGCGCAGCGTGATACGCTCAGGCTCGGCGCCCAAGGTTTCCACCGCCTTTGCCACGCACAGCGCCACAGCGCCCGGCTCGGTACAGCCCGTGGCAGGCACCACCTCATGCTGCATTATTTCCTTTATCTGCTCGCGGAGTTGCTTATCCATAGGTAGATACAATCTGTTGTTGTTTCTATTATAAAATGCAAAGATACAACAATTATTTTATACGGCAAAATAAAAAAAAGCGCCTGCGGCCGTGCGTTGGGATGTGTGGGCGTGGGTGCGCAGAGGGGGTGCGCGCAATATTTGCGTTCGCATCCTAAGCACGGGAATGTGCCGCGTAGCGTTTCGTCAGCTTTTTGCTTTCAGTTTGTCCATGAACTTGGCGGTGTCAATCACAAAGCGCTCGTGGGTGCCTTCGCCGATGAGGCCGGCATCGTCGTAGGCCTTGATGGTGAATACGAGTCGGCGGCGGTCTACATCGGTCAGTTCGCTGTCGCACCAAACGCGACGGCCTATGGGTGTGGCCGAGAGGTGGCTGACGTTGACGAGCGTGCCTACGGTCCCCTGCCCCTCGTCGAGGTGCGGCAACACGCTCTCGTAGCAGGTCTGTTCAACCAAAGCAACCAGCATCGGCGTGGCAAAAACATCCACCAGACCGCTGCCTACGCGTGCGGCGCTCATCTCGGGGGTTACAATCTGCTCTCTGTGTCCTTTGATTCCTGTCTCTATCATAAGAATAAAGTTTGCATCCTTAACGCAAGATGCAAACCTTTATTGTGCGGAACTGCAATTAGATGGTGTACTCCTGGCGGTGCCGTTCTTCGCCGCATTCCTTGAAGACGAAGGTGTAGGTGCCGTGATCGAGACCGGTGATGACGAAGAGATTGTGCTTGTCGCAGAGGCAGTCCACCTCACCGCCTTCGCCGCACTCGTTGATGGTCACCACTGAGCCGTCCAACTCGATGCTCACCGTCACGTCATGCAAGTCGCACGGAACCATCCAGCCAAGGTGGTGTACCCTCAGCTTGCCTTGGTCCCAATACACCTGCCACGCCTCCTCATCCTCTAGGAGTTTCGACTGTAAACAGCCTGTAGTGTGCACGTCGGTGACACCAAAAGGCTCGATGCCCTTGTTGTCTTTGTTGTCTTTCCCGCAGCCTGTCAGCAGCATTGCGCCCATCATCAGGGCGGCGAGGGATTTGATGATGTTGTGTGTCATATTGGATGTGTTTTTGATGATTGAAAATTACTGTGAAAAGATGTCAGACTGCTTCAGCAGGCGAACGCTGTGGGTATGATTGTGTAAGAGTCATAGAGTCGTAAAGTCGCAGAGCGAAGCGGTGGGTATGGTTTTTATCGGTCAGAACCGGTACTTCCAGCCGAGGGTGAGCGTGGACGGTTGGAAGTTCAGGTCGTCCACCTCGGTGGCGAGTCCTGTGATGTGGGCTTTGCCTATATGCCCGACGCTGATGATGTACTGGACATAGAGTCCGGCATCAAGCCTACGTTTAGCATACAGGAGGTTGACTGTCAGAGGCACGATGTAATTGGCCGCGGAGAACGAGTTGACGTAGTCGGTGCCACCTCGCGAAGTTGAGAGGAATATTTCGCTGAGGCCGACGCCGAAGCCCGCTGTGGGTTCGAGGGTTAAGTTTCTGCCGAGGTCGAAACGGTAGCCGAGGTCGACATGGTAAAGGTTGTCCTGTTTCTTTACAAGCTGGTTCTTGACGGAGATGATGTTGTCTGCCGTACCGTCGAGGTGCATCCCGAGGGTGAAGCGGCAGTATTCCACGCCGATGCCGATGCCGACTTGGGCCGCCACGCTGTAGACGCTACGGTAGTCGAGCGCGGGGTGAAAGGTCTGCATGTGGTTGGTGAAGCCTTTGCTGCCGTCGAGGAAGTTTACACCGAGGTTGAATTCGCCCCAGGGATTGACCTTCCTTTTTCCGGCCTCGTTTTCCTGTGATGAAACTGTGCCTACTGCCAGCAAGCAAGCCAGCAGCAGAGCCGTCTGTTTGATGTTGATGTGTTTTACCATGATGTCAAAGGTTTTTTATTGAACATTATTGATTTATGCGTTTAGCATGAATGGTATTCAATCTCTCATCACGGTATCTTGAACCTTGAACCTTGATCCTTGAACCTTGATCCTTGAACCTTGAACCTTGATCCTTGAACCTTGAACCTTGAACCTTGAACCTTGAACCTTGAACCTTGAACCTTGAACCTTGAACCTTGAACCTGTTTTACGCCCATATAAACGTTCCGACACGTTTTTTATTGCCCGCAAGGCGGATTGTTTCCGTACAATTGCTTTGCGCATGATAGCCAGAGGCGCAAGCTTTGACATTCTTGCAGGAAGGTATCCCGACCGACTGTTGTGTATTTGTGTTTGTTGTAGAGTTGCCGCAGAGCGGTGTTGACGGTCGCCATATCCAAAAGGGAGAGTCGGTAGGGTGCGGCATGGTAGATGGCAATGGATTCGTCCTGCGACTCGACGCTGTGGATATCGGCGATTGGCAACGTTTTCTCGGCACGCTCCATCATCGTCTTGTAGTAGGCAATTTGCTCCTCGTAGCCACGACCGCGGCTCTTGAGAAATTGCAGTTTGATGTATTCGTTCAAGCTTTCGCTCAGAGCGTAGTCGCGGTACTCGAAGAAGATGCCGTCGCCCCACCATTGGTGCGCCACCTCGTGCGGAATCCACGAGAAGTCGGGTATCATCGTGTAGACATCATAGAAATAGTGCCCGAAGATAATCATATCGCGCAGCGACTGACACATCACAAACTGCGGGTCGCCAATCTCCACGATGTTCATCGGCTTTGAAGACAAGGAATCGCCGAAGAAGGAGCAGTAGAAGTTGTAGGAATCCACGAACTCGCGGTAATAGGCGTCGGGATACTGTGTGGTGTCGCTTGCGAGGCGGTAGAAATGGAAGGGACGAATGGGCGAATCAATCACCTTGCAGGCGTATTTGTCCTTCGGCAGGAGGACGAGGTGCAGGTCGAACGAGGGAAGCCATTCTGTGCCGCCAAGGATGTAATAGTCGTCTGCCGTGATGTGTACCTGTGCCGTCAGCAGCTCGCCATTGCGGTGAGGGTACCAGTCGCCCTCGCGTCGCAGCACGATGGCACCGTCGGCGGTGCGGTAATCGGCAAGCGGCAGGGAATAGGCGGTATCGACCTTGATGGGTTGTCCCGAATAGGTTGCGGTGTCGTAGGGGATGAGATAAAACCCCGACACCCGCAGCGTGTCGCCCTCGATGCGGAGGTTGAGGCTGTATTGCCTGTAGTCGACAAGCGAGGGGTGGAAATAGAAGTCGGGCATATCCATGTATGGAAGATAATCCTCAATGGGTTCCATATCCATACTTCGTCGACGTTCGTTCAGGTGCTCGACATCGTCGATAAGAGCCATTCCTGTCAGACCGTCAAGGGGAAAACCCTGGGTTCCGTATATTTGAGGTTTGTCCTGGTGGGTAAGGTCACGGTCGGTCATATAGGCAATCCATGAGGGGATGAAGTCACCGCTGTCGGCGGCAGCCTGCGCCTGTTCCAGAAACCAATGCAGGTACTCGGGCGGCGAGTGTTGCGCTATCAGGGCAGCGTAGTCGCAGCATTTGTAGCCCGACCGCGACAGCGTTGGGAATCCGCGGTCGGCAATCAGTTGTTTCAGTGCAATGAGATTCACCGAGTCCACCTCATGTATAACGCGCAACACCGAGTCCTCATCCAATCCCTTGTTCAGCAGATGACGCGCATCCTGGTCGGCTTGGAACAGCGGTTCTATGCGCGTGTAGAACACGGTATCGTAGATGCTCACCTGTCTGTCGCGTTTGATTAGATGGCCAAGCCATTCAGTGTCATAGTCGTTGCTGTCGGCGGCGGCTTTGGCTTGTTTTAGATACCAATGGAGAAACTCTGGTGGCTGGTACAAAGCTATCGCTGAGGCATATTTGACGCAATAGTAACCCACCTTGCTGAATGTGGGGAAACCGCGCTCGGCAATCAGTTGCTTCAACTCACTCAGATTGGCAGAATTAACCATACGCACGGCATCCCGCACCGAATCTTGGTTGTTGCTGCCGTGCTGCATCTGCCATGCTGCATTATTGGCTCTGTTCATAGCCAGCAGGCGGTTCTGATAGACGGTGTCCTGATAGCCGCGGGGCGCAACGATGGCAACAATGTCGTTCCAGTAATCGAGCGTGTCGGCTTGTTGACTTCTTGCCCAGTCGTCCAGGTAGCGCATATCGCAGCATTTGTTTTGCGCCAGACGGAACATCAAGGCCTTTTCCAACTCGCGGTCGGGTACAAAGTCATGCGACAAGGAATAGTAATAGTAGAGTGCTTCGAAATCGCTTATTCCATACAAGGAGTCCATCGTATGGAAAGCCTTATGTGCCCCAATATAGTCCTGCCCTTTAATCAAGTTGTAGGCGGTTGCCGACAACTCCTTATAAGTAGGAGTCTGCGCCGAAGCGGTGACCGCAAAAAACAGGAGCACCGAGCATATAATCAAGGTTTTCTTCATGTTGATATTTCTTTTCGTGTCTATCTTGCTGACGGCAGACATGCTGCGCGGCGGCGCTCGTCGAGAGTCTTCGGTTTGGCGGTACGGATATGCTTGTCCGTTGCGGCAAGGGTTCCGTACCAGTCTTTGCCATGGAGGCGGTAGTAGGTGTGGTCGTAGAGCTGGGCGTAATCCTCGGCGTGGAGGTTGCCACGCTCCACTTCACGCCAAAGAAAGCAGAGCCTCGAAGTCGGCACGGCTGGCAAGGGTGGCAGTGAGTTCGGCATCGTCCTCGTGGTTGAGGTAGCGCAGGTACTCGTCGCGTAGGTTGGCGTAATCGGCCCGCAGTGGCGCAGAGAGCGTGTCGGTAAGCGAGTCGAGCCAAGCGTCCGGCTCGTAGCCGCAGAGCACCATGCGCTCCAGCACCTCATAGGTACTGATGAAAAGATATTGGTCGCTTTTTCCCCCATTCATTATGAGGGTTGACACAAAACGTTTTAAATCTCGAATGAAAGGATAGGTATTATGAAATACATGACAATAGAGAACACTCGCTTTGTCAAATTCATTCTCGTCTAAATAGCCTTGAGCATTAATTACTCCCCAAGGCTCAAGCTTATTACCTTTATAATAAAAATCAATATAGTTAGGTTCCGATGTATCTTGTAAAATAAAATAATCATTAATATCAATAGACATACGTTTCAGATAGTCATTTAATGGCTCCAATCCTATCTCTTCTCTTCTACTGTTAACATTTTTAAAATCTGAAATAGGCAGATAATCTTTAGGGTTTGTCGCCAGTTGTGTTCCATAAAGTTGTGGCAAACCTCTCATTGTCCTTGAGCGGTCTTCAAGATATGCCAACAAATTTTTTGTGGCATTGTTATCCATAACTGCCTTGCGGTATTCTTTTTCAAAGTCATAAATATAAGGTATCGCATGCTGGGCAATCAGCCATGCATTTCTACAGCCGGTATAGCCAACACGCTCCCATGTAGGAAAGCCATATCTTTTAATAAGGGATTTTAGAAGTGTCAGATTAGTAGAATCAATTATTTGCCATTGGGTAAAAATAGAATCTCTTTGTTCTATGGAAAGATTGGGATTGTGTAATTCCGAACGAATAGCCTGGTCTCGTTCAACCATGGCCTCCAAAGAATCCATATAGGGGTATATCTTCTTGATTCCATAGATTTTCGAAAGCGAATCCAATTGATTCCAGTCTTTTTCGTTCTTTAAGAACTCAACAGCATCCCATGTATCGATTAATTTTGAATTCCAACATTTCCAATCTGTTGCACGGACAAGCTGCTTTTTGAAGGTCATTGTGTCACCACACAGAAACGAGCTTATCATATAGTTATAGAGATTATTGTAATCAGGCATATGCCCATCGAACAGTGAATCCATTCGCGCATAGAACTCCATCTTCTCGCAAGGCGTCATGTCAGCACGATTGTTCCGACTGGGCGTTTGCGGCAATCGAAGCCGCCATGCACACCGCTAATAGGATGGCTCTCTTGGTTGTTTTCATATTGAATGAGGTTTTAATAAGATGTCTAATCTTCATGGAATTATTTCTTTTCGTATCAATTTTGCTGACGGCAGACATGCTGCGCGGCGGCGCTCGTTGAGAGTCTTCGGTTTGGCAGTACGGATATGCTTGTCGGATGCGGCAAGGCTTCCGTACCAGTCTTTGCCGTGGAGGCGATAGTAGGTGTGGTCGTAGAGCTGGGCGTAGTCTTCGGCGTGGATGTTGCCACGCTCCACTTCACGCCAAAGAAGGGCAAAGAACTCTTCATAGTCGCCTTTGGTCAGTTCGTCGGTCATCTTCTCCAACATGGGATAGGCGTGATTCCATGCGTCGAGTTCGTAGCGGTGATAGTTCTTGCCGCTTCGAAGCAGAGCCTCGAAGTCGGCGCGGCTGACAAGGGCGGCAGCGAGCTCGGCGTCGTCCTCGTGGTTGAGGTAGCGCAGGTACTCCTCGCGCAGGTTGGCGTAATCGGCCCGCAGGGGCACAGTGAGCGTGTCGGGCAGCGAGTCGAGCCAAGCGTCCGGCTCGTAGCCGCAGAGCACCATGCGCTCCAGCACCTCATAATGGCTGATATAGCAGTACTGGCTCCCCACGCAGTCGCTACGCAGAAGGCATTCCAGGTAGCGTTTGAGGTCGCGCACAAAGGGATAGTGGTTCGAGAACCGTGAGCAGAAGATGGGAATTGCAGCGCAGTAATCGCCTGTGTCGCTATATGCTACTGCATCCGTCACCCCCTGCTGCATGTCCATAGGCAGGAGCGAAAACTGGTCGCCGAGGTAATAGTATCGCACATAGTCGTCGCCCATCTCTGTCAGGGGGGTGTCGCTGTCCAGCTGTCCCTCTTCGGTCGAGGATTTCAGGTAACCCTCGATATAATCCTCCAGCAGCGGCATAAGCATCTGTCCGCGACGGAAATTGACGTTCTTGATGTCGGCCACAGGGCATTGCCACACAGTGCGGTTGTTCTCGCCGGTGGAAGTGAACTGCGTGCCGTAAAGCTGCGGCAGACCGCGCCCTGTGCGCAGCCGGTCTTCGAGGTAGGCCAGATTCGACGGGTCGGCGTTAGTGTCCGCCACCGCTTTGCGCATCTGCTTGACGTAGCCGTACTGGAACCAAGGGTGCATATGCTGCGCGACGAGCCAGGCGTCGGCAGAGCCATAGGAGCAGACACGGTCCCATGTTGGGAAGCCTAAGGTGTCTATCAGCCACTTCAGCTTCACCAAGTTGGCCGAGTCCACCTCATGCATCCTGCGTCCGAGCGAATCTTCCTCGGCAGGCGTGAGCGAGCGGTTGTGGAAAGCACGGCGTGCCGCTTGGTCTTCCTGCTGCATCTGGTGGAGGGTTTCGGCATAGTTGTAGTCCTTCCTGCCGTGGATGGACCGCTGGATAGAGTCCAGTTCCGGCCACCAGTCGCAGTCTTTCAAAAACTTGTATTGGTCCATGTAGTAGAATACCAGCGGATTCCACCCCTTCCACCTGACCACGCGGAAAGCCAGCCGCTTGAATGTCGCCGTGTCGCCGCACTGCAAGGCAGCCTCCATGTAGTTCATTTCCACACGGCGCACAGGGATGTACCCATCGAACAGGGAGTCTATTCTCGCAAAGAGCTCCATCTTCTCGCAGGGCGTCATGTATTGTTCCGACTGGGCGTTTGCGGCAATCGAAGCCGCCATGCACACCGCTAATAGGATGGCTCTCTTGGTTGTTTTCATATTGAATGAGGTTTTAATAATTACCGTGAAAAGATGTCCGACTGCTTCAGCAGTTTCATGGTGTGGGTCTTGCCAGAGGCGGTGATCAATGTCAAAAGGTAGGTGGTTTGTGGGCGGCTGGAGAGGTCGAGGCTGTAGCAGTCAGTACCCTCGGCTGTGAGGCGCACCTGCTCGCGGCGGCCTGAGAGGTCGGTGAGGATGGCGGATACAATGCTCTCATGAGTGGAGATGGTCACTTTGCCGTTGGTAGGGTTGGGATGTACAAGCACCTGTGGAGCAGTCACCTCGTCGATGTCTACAGGCGGTGTGGGCACGTTGCCGATAACGAGGGTCTTGGTGAGCGAGGCGGGGTTCCAGTAGCTGGTGCCTGGTTGGATGGCAGTTACTTGGCAGACTCCTTGCGAGCACAATGCCAATATTTCAAAACCGCCACCGCCGCCTGTTGAAAGAACCATGGCCATCGAGGGGTCGGAGATGATGTAGGCTACCGGCATGCCGCTGCTGGCGCTGGCATTGAGCTGCAGATACGGATTGCTGCCGGGATTAGAGATGCGCAGGGTGTTGCCACCCGGCCAGATGATTGTCTGGTCGGCATGAAGGTCGGGATAGACGTAGGGCGAACGCATCGAGGTGTCGACCAGTTTGGCGATGTACTGTCCATTGCCACAGAAAATGTCGCCAAAGGTAGTGGGGGTGCTGAAGCTGTTGCCGGTGACGAATACGGCCGTGTCCGTCAGCAGCAGGTGTCCGGCCTGGCTGCTGGAATGGGTGCAGTGGAAGGGGTATATGGTCACCTCGTGGCCCTCGTAGTCCCACTGGGCCAGAGCCAGTCCGGTCTCGAAGGCGCTTTGGGTGGTGAGGAGCGTATCGGCAAAGAAGACGCTGCCACTGTAGGCTACTTGTGCGAACACCCGGTTGTTGCGCGCAGCGATGCTCAAGCCACCTTTGGAGGCGCCCCAACTCGAGTGCATACGCCCATAGGAGAGGTAGCGTCCGTCGTCGATTCCCACGCGGAGCCAAAAAGCATCATTACGGTTGTCCAGCGTGTCGCCACGGTAGACGATCTGGTGTGGATTGTCGTTGCCGATGAATCCATCCGTTCCCGCAACGCCAAGTACGAAGAGCGATTCTGTGGCGGTGTCGACGCAGGTGGCGCTGAGTCCCACCGAAGGATAGCCTCCATCGTAAGGCACACAATTGAACTGCATCAGCAGGTTGGCATTCAGGCCGGTGTCAAGGCGGAGCATACAGTCGGTACCCCATGCCAGCGAGAGTGTGTCCACCTGCAGAGCCAGCCCGTTCGATCGTGCAATGGGTATGCTGTCGTGTTCTACTTTTATATTGAAGGTGAAGTACAACTGGTCGTCTTCGTGGATGTCGAACGACTTGATGTCCATCCAGGGGGTGTTGATGGGGTCGACCCACGGCGCATCGCCGGCAATGTAGGTGGCGTCAATCAGGCTGTCGAAATGCGGCGAGAACTTCAGCACCTGCTGGTTCCACCAGCCCGTCGGGTAAGGCGGGATATGGGTAAGAAACTGCGTGCCGTCTACCATGAAACGGAAACCGCTCAGCGCCCCATCGTAAAAGTACATAGGGTCAAGTCCCGAAAATGCATTGTCTTGTGTATGACGGACGATATAGATATTCCCGCGGCTGTCGACGTCGAAATGCTCTGCTGCCAAACCGTCGCCGTACAACTTCTGTCCCATCCTGACAGGCTGCCCCACGCTGTCGAGGTAGGTAACCTGCAGGAAATGCTGCTCCAGCAACGAACCGTCCAGCCCCATGGTGATAAATGCAGTGACCCACCAATGATAGATACTATCTGTAGGCATCAACGTCTCGCTACTGGTCAGCAATGTGTCCAGGTAGTAGAGCTTCGTCTGCACCTGCGGTGTACCATACGAGACGATGGTGAGAGGCAGCGACATGTCCACCATCATCATCAGGGCCGTGTCGCCCAGCATGCGCAGGTCGTGGACGGTCACACCGACGGTGTCACCACCCCTCTCCCAAGGGTTGATGATGCGGTGCCACAGGTGCTGCCCGTCGGGGGACATCTTGACCAGCAGCATGCTGTAGTTGTAGTTGGTGATGCCATCGAAGGGATCGACGCCGTCGAGTGTGCCACCTCTGCTCACCTGCATCAGGCGGTAGGTGTTGCCCTCGCTGTCGGCCACCAGCCCTCGAGGAATGTTTACGTATTCATCGCCATAGCCATAATAACTCTTTGCCCATTCAAACTGCTGGGCGTGGGCGGCGATTGCCAGCAGCGCGAGGAACGCAAAGATGAGGGTCTTTCTTGCCATAGTTGTGTTATTTTTGTGTGTTTATAAACCTGTTTTCCTAACCAAGCCTATCTTGGGCTTCTATATATATATGACGAGGAAGCGTCGTTTTTTTATCATTTTTTTGCATTATTTATGTTTTGGGCTTTTGAAAGTGTGTTTGGCGTCAATGCAGGTAGCAGGTAAGTCCGTACTCAAGAACGGATGACTCCGTCAGAGTTTCAGTTCGGTTTCGGTTTGATACCGGTTACCATCCGGTTCATATTCAGTTCCCGAACACATCTGTCTGCTTCAGCAGGCGGACGGTGTGCTGCTTGCCGTCGGCTGTGGTGAGGGTGAGGAGGTAGGTGGCTTGAGGGCGTGAGGTGAGGTCGAGGGAGTAGCGGTTGGGGCCGTCGGGGGTGAGGCGGACTTCTTCGCTGCGGCCGGACATATCGGTCAGCCAAGCTGTGGCGGCCCCTCTTTCGACTTTCAACTCACCACCTTCCACTTGTATTGTCACCTTCTGCCGGAAAGGGTTGGGGTAGGCGACGAAGGCGTTTCCTCCTTCCACAAGCGTTATGCCGATGCCGCCACCGTGACCTGTGGAGTCATAGACATAGGGTGTCAGGAAGGCGGTGTCGGTGTAGCGTGCGATGTAGGCGTGGCTGTTCCATGCGGCGTTGACATTGTGGTTGCCGAAGGCGGCGTTTGCGGTAAGGGTGCCGGTAAGCCATAGCGAGCTGTCCTTAAGGAATATATAGCCTTGTTCGTTGGTTTTGCCGGGCGAGTTGTAGTCGATGTATTCGAGTTCGTGACCATCATAGTCCCAAACAAATAGTCCCATCCCGTATGGATTGTTAATTTGAGTGTTTTGGAAGAGTATGTTGCATTGGTATTTCACCTGGCAGAAGACACGGTTGCCTCCCACAGCGAAGGAGCCGTTGTGGGACCACATATATTTGTCGGAGTACAGAAATGTCCTTTCCCAAGGCTCTGTGCCTGTTGAGCGGGCTTTGCCGTAGGAGACAAGACTCAGGTCGTCGGCGTCAAGCCGCAGCCAGCAGGCGTTGTTCTTAAGGTCCAATGTGCTGCCTCTGTAGTTCAACGTGGTGTAGTAGTCTGGGACTTTACCTGACTCACCGTTTATAAATAGCGAGTTGGTTACGCTGTCATAATATGTGCCAAGGAGTCTTACATATCCCGCACAGTTTCCTTCTGGAGTATAAGTTGCAGTCACCTGCACAATCCCCGTCGGCGTCAGTTCCGAGTCATATCGTATCATGCACGAGTACCACTCCATAGCCAGTGTGTCGGAGTTCTTTACCGGCCATCTATCGAGAGGATCTTGTGTACGGTCTATAAGCATATAAATATTGTCGTTGGCATCGACATCGATAGAATTCAAATGCATACTTATATTGTCATTATAAGAATATCGCCAAGTGGAGTCGAAGACATAGGTGCTTGCAATCACGCTGTCCATATGGGGCGACAGTTTTATTATTTGCCAGTTCCACTTGCTGGAGGGTTCCAAGGGGACATCAAGCTGCTTTGTGGCTCCGTCTACAAGCAGACGCATTGTGCTGATGTTGCCCTCCCGGGGCGACCAGATTTGGAGCCCATCAGGACAGGTGTCGCATATAACTCCATAATAATCATTTGTCTGGCGTGCCAATATGATGTTTCCTTCGCTGTCGACATTGAAGGAGACCCTCTCACCTACATTTGTAATCAAGTAGCCGGAGTATTCATCTCTCAACAACGAGCCATCGTTTTTGACGAAGGATGGTATCCAGAAATGCTCTTCGATCAGATTTCCGCTTTCAAGCCCTATAGTGATAAAGGCATAGTAGAGGGCTGGTGACTTGAGGCTGTCGGGCGACTCCGGGAACCTGTCGGGGGTGGTCAACAGGGTGTCCATATAGTATACCTCGTTCTTGTCGTGCCAGCTGCTTCCCCAATTGAAGGGGAACCTAAACTCGGCAAACAGCATAAGTGCGGTGTCGCCCACCATCCGCATGGTGTAGACCACAAAGTCGGTATAGCTGGAATAGAACTCCTTGTGCCACACCAATTGGCCATCGGTAGAGAACTTGGCGACGACGGCGCTACGGTTGCGGTGTGCCGAGAATGGCAGTATGCTTGTATCGTCGTCCCATCGCCCGTTGCCTATGAACTGGCCGAGAATATAGATGTTGCCCTCGCTGTCTATAGCCGAGCCGAATATCTCGTTGGCAGCGGCCCCGTCCTCGTAATCGGGGCCGAAGTAGGATTTCACCCAGTCGAAACTGCCGCCGGACGTGGTGCCGGCCTGGCCGGCAACGGTGTTTAAGTTGGCGGTGATTACCATCAGCGCGAGGAGCGCAAAAGAGAGGACTTTCTTTGTCATTGTTGTGGTGTTAAATGGTTATTTATCCGTTTTCATGAGGGCCTTTTGGGGAGCTTCCTATATATATGACGAGGAAGTGCCGTTTTTGTATCATTTTTTAACATTTTTTATGTTTTTTTACACTCCAATGGCATTATCCCATGTCGAAACATCGCCATGGTGTGCCGTCGGCTCGGCCGACAAGGATTATAGAGGAATCGTAGAAGGGAGAAAGAAGAAGCCCCGCAGGGTTGGCGGCGGTGCCGCCCCTGCGGGGCTATTCTATTTTTCTACAGGCAGGTTGCCTGCGGACCAGCTATTTCTGCCAGAGTTTCTGCCAGTTCTTGTACTCGCGGTCGCGCCAGGCGCCGTTGTGGTAGGCGTAGCTGACGATGGCGGGGATGACGGTGGTGCCTTCGGCGTAGACCATCTGCTGCAGTTCCTCGCTGACCTTGCCCCAGCTGCCGGCCTCGAGGAGGGTGCTGGAGGAGCAGGCGCCGTCGCGGACGTCGGCCACGGTGATCTGGATAGCATACTTGTGCATGGGAACCTCTTTACCAAGTATTTCAGCGCACACAACTGTGTCTTGAGCAAAATTCTTGGGGGTACCGCCGCCGACCATGAAGAGGCCGCTCTCGGGGCAGTTCATCTTGATCTCGGTGAGTTCGAGGAAGTCTTCACACCGTGACCCTCGGCGAGCCATTTGCCCACGTTGTAGAGGAACTCGCGGCTGCTGTAGGGACGCGGCTCGAGGAGGTCGGCGACGTCGCAGGTGGCCTGGTCGCATGCCTGCAGCTCTTCCTCGTCGATGAAGGTGTCGTAGATGCGGTCGATGTAGAGCTCGCGGAGCTTAGTGTCGGGGATGACGTTCTCCTTGGTGCCGATGTAGTGCTTATAGCCGAGGGCCTCGAAGAGGTCCATGTCGATGATGGAGGCGCCGGTGCTGACGACGGCGTCGATCATCTTGTTGCGCACCATGTCGACGTACACCTGCATGCATCCGGCGGCGCTGGTGGAACCGGCGATGGTGAGGATGTTGGTGCAGTCCTTTTCGGCCAGCATCTGGCAGAGGATGTCGGCGGCACGGGCGGTGTCGCGGCTGGTGAAGCTCATGTGGCGCATGGCGTCGATAAGCTCGGTGCTGTCGTACTTCTTGATGTCAATGTGCTTGACTGTTTCTTTCAGGAGGTCTTTCTTTTCCATTGTATTATTGTTTTTTATTTCAATTCTCAATTTTCAACTATCAATTCTCACCTTTCACCTCTCACCTTTCACCTTTAAAACGGCACGTCGCCGTCGCCTTCTGGCGGCAGGTCTTCGTTCATCTTGCTGTCAATTATCATGCTGCCGCCGCCGTCGAAGCCGGTGTTGGGGCCCATGCCTGCCATTGCGCCGCCGAAGTCGCTGTCCTGCGGCGGGTTCTCGAAGCGGGCGAATTCCTTGACGAAGCGCAGGCGCACCTCCCCTATTCCACCGCTACGGTGCTTGGCAATGAGCAGGTCGGCCATGCCTATGGTCGAGCCGTGGTCGTCTTCCATTATATTATAGTACTCCGGACGGTAGATGAACATCACTATGTCGGCATCCTGTTCGATGGCGCCAGACTCGCGCAAGTCGCTCAGCTGCGGCTTGTTGCCCACGCGGTTCTCCACCTGACGGCTAAGCTGCGACATAGCCAGCACCGGTATGTTGAGCTCCTTCGAGAGGGCCTTGAGCTGGCGCGAAATCATGCTTATCTCCTGCTCGCGGTTGCCGTTGCGGTTTTCGGCCGAGCCGCTCTGCATCAGCTGCAGGTAGTCGATGAAGATCATCTGTATGTCGTAGCGCTGCTTCAGGCGGCGTGCCTTTGCACGCAACTCGAAGATTGTCAGCGCTGGAGTATCGTCGATAAGTATGCGGTTCGAGGCCTCGTGGAGGCGTTGGGCACCGCTCTTGAGCTGTTCCTTCTCGTAGGGCTCCAGGCGGCCCTTCTTCAGCTTATCGCCCGTCAGGCGCGCCTCGCTTGAGAGCAGGCGCATGGCCAGCTCCTGGCCGCTCATCTCGAGCGAGAAGAACGCCACCGGCTTCTTGAAGTCTACGGCCATGTTGCGCGCCATGCTCAACGCGCAGGCGGTCTTACCCATGGCCGGGCGCGCAGCAAGGATAATCAAGGTGCCGGGCTGGAAGCCTGCCGTCATGCGGTCGAGCCCCATGAAGCCGCTCTCCAGTCCGCTAAGGCCGTCCTCCTTCTGCCCAGCCTCTGTAATCTGGTCCATGGCCATGCCGACGAAATCGCCCAGCGGCTTGTAGTCGGAGCGGAAGTTCTTGTCGTTGATGTCCATCAGGTGCTGCTCGGTCTGGTCCAGCAGGTTGACAACATCGGTGGTCTCGTCGTAGGCCTTCTTGATGGTCTCGGTGCTGATGCGTATCATCTCGCGCTGGATGAACTTCTCGCTGAGCACACGTATGTGGTACTCAATATGTGCTGCACTGACCACATTCTCCGTCAGTTTGCTGACGGCATAGGCACCGCCGGCCAGCTCCAGCTCGCCGTCGAGGCGCAGACGCTCCACCACCGTCAGCAGGTCGACCGGCTGGCTCTGCTCGAAGAGCTTGCGTATGGCGCGGAAAACAGCCTGATGCTCAGGGGTGTAGAAATACTCCACATGCAGGGTCTCGATGGCGTTGATAAGCGCCGCCTGGTCGAGCATGAGGGCCCCGAGCACGCTCTCCTCCAGGGCCACAGCCTGCGGGGGAGTGTTGCTGTTGAGAGCGAACGCCTGCTCGTATGTCATTCGGTTATTGCGTCTTGCGTCAGTTACAGGCATTTTTACAATTCAATTTTTGGACTACAAAATTACACAAAAAAGCTGACATACGTAAAAAAAATATCAACAATGCGACCCCTCTCCGTATCTTCTCCGACTGTTAACCGGTTGTTCACCGACTGTTCGACTGTTTAAACCGGTAAACAACAGGTGAACAACCGTAGAACAGTCGGAGCGGGTACGGAGGGGGTACGGAGGGGCGGCGGAGAGGTTATATACCTTGTTAATAAAAAAATTTTGCCGTATTGGGAAAAAGTGCTATTTTTGTATGTTTGAAACACGTGGCATCACATGCGATAATTTATTGATTGTTAACTAAAATAATATAATAAAATGGAAATCACAGGTAAGTTAATCCAACTTTTGCCCGAAGTGCAGGGCGAATCGGCCCGCGGCCCGTGGGTGCGCGGCGGCTTTGTTATTGAGACCGGCGAGGACTATCCGCGCAAGGTGGCTTTCACGGCTTTCGGCGAGGAGCGCGTGGCTATGGTTAAGAATGTGCCGATGGGCACGATGGTGCAGGTGACCTTCACCCCTGAGAGCCGCGAGTTCAACGAGAAGTGGTACACGGACCTTCGCTGCTCGCGCGTACAGCCTTTCGTGCCGGGCCAGATGCCCGCTGCCGCCACCGGCAACTACAACTGGAACCCCGCCACTGGCACCGCTCCCGCGCAGCCCGCACAGGCAGCTCCGGCAGCAGCCCAGCCTGCCCAGGCTTTCGCACAGCCCCCGGCAATGCCGCAGAACGGTGAGGACGACCTGCCCTTCTAAAGGTTACGGATTACTGGTTCCGGGTTACGTTCTTAGAGACAAGACATGGTGGACAAGACGGAAATAAGGCGGCGGATGCGCGAGCTGAAGCGTGCGGTGACTGCGGAGGAGAAGCTTCGCAGGAGCGAGACCGTGATGCGCAGCGTAGAGCAGCTGCCGGAGTTCCAGCGCGCCCGTGTGGTGCTGCTCTACTGGTCGATGGCCGACGAGGTGCAGACGCACGCCTTCGTGGAGCGGTGGTACAGGGCGAAGACCCTGCTGCTGCCCTGCGTCGACGGCGACGACCTGGTGCTGCGCCAGTACACAGGGCCAAAGTGCATGGTGGCCGGCGAGCAGTTCGGCATCGGTGAACCGACGGGCGAGGAGTGGAAAGACCTCGGCGCAGTGGAGCTCATCGTGGTGCCGGGCGTGGCTTTCGACAAGCAGAACAACCGTATGGGCCGCGGGCGCGGCTTCTACGACCGCCTGCTGAAGAGCACGCCGAATGCCGTGAAGGTGGGCGTGGCCTACGACTTCCAGATGCTGGACACCATACCCGTGGAGCCGCACGATGTGAAGATGAACAGAGTGATAACAGAAAGCTGAGAGCTGTAAGCTGTAAGTTTTAAGTGGCTGGCGCCACACTAACAGCTTAAAACTTAAAGCTTAAAAAACTAACACCAGAGACAATGCCGATGTTCTACACACCCAAGCCGCGCCAGTTCCACTACACGCCGCGCTTCTACGACCCCGAGAAGGAGCGCTGGGAGGCGCTGAAGCAGAAGTATGCCGACGAGAAGGCGCTGGAAGAACTGCGAGCCGAGACTGTAGAGACGTACCATGATACGTCTCAGCAAGAGAGCGACGACGTGGACCTGGCCTATTTCCAGCGGCGCGTGCGCGAACTGGACCGCAAGGAGAAGCACAAGGGCCTGACGTGGAAGGACATGTTCCGCAAGCGCGAGATGCCCAAGTTCAACTACCAACCACGCTTTTCGGCCGCAGAGATAGAGGGCGAGAAGCTTGGGACAGGCGAGCACATTGCGGAGTTCAAGAAGCGCGGCGTGAAGATAAAGCGGCGCTTCGATGTGACGGACCCCGACTACATGAAACCCATACCGGCAGGCCGCATCATGCTGTATGCGCTGCTGGTGTGCATGCTATTGTATTGGATACTGTTCTGAACTGTAAGCTGTGAGCTGTAAGCTGTAAGCACTTGCACAGGCCGTAGCGGTCACTTAAAACTTACAGCTTAATACTTAAAACTAAGAAAGATGTTTATAGAAATACTGAAATCGAAGATCCACCGCGTGACGGTGACGGAAGCCGACCTAGACTACATAGGCTCCATCACCATCGACGAGGAGTTGCTTGAGGCCTCAGGCATCATTGAGAACCAGAAGGTGGAAATATACAACATCACTAACGGCGAGCGCTTTGCGACCTACGCCATCCGCGGCGAGCGCGGCACGGGCGTGATTGGCATCAACGGTGCTGCGGCCCACAAGGCAGGCGTGGGCGACTTGATTATCATTGCCGCCTACGCACAGATGACACCCGAGGAGGCTGCCAGCTGGCACCCGACAGTGATATTCCCGAAAAACAACCACGTATGAGCGAGGAGCGCAAAGGGGTGACGATGGGCGGTGTGCTGAGGCTAATAGTGTTCCTCGGCATAGGCTTCTTCTTCATCTACTGGTTCCTGCTGAAGCTCGACGCGAGCCAGAAGGCAGCCATCTGGGAGTCGTTCACCGAAGCCAACTACTGGTGGGTGGCGGCGGCGATGGCCTGCAGCCTGCTGAGCCATCTGGTGCGTGCACTGCGCTGGCGCCTGTTGTTCAAGCCCATGGGGCATGTGCCGACGCTGAACCACACCTTCGGCTCGGTGATGGTGGCCTACCTGGGCAACCTGGCCTTCCCACGGGCAGGCGAGGTGATGCGCTGCGCCACACTGCGCACCAGCGAGAGCATACCTATGGAGAAGTCGCTGGGCACCGTTGTCACGGAGCGACTGATAGACATGCTGGCTTTCGGGCTGGTGGTGCTGCTGGGCATGGTGGTCATGTTCGGCAAGGCCAAGGACTGGCTCTACGACACCCTCTCGACACGCTTCGACAACCTGCCCAATATGGCCATGATTGTCGGCGCGCTTGTGGTGCTGGCCGTATTGGCGTTGCTGTTCTACAAGTTCTTCTGGAAGAAGCTGCTGCACATAGCCATGTTCAAGAAGATCGACGACATGGTGCGCGGCATGGTGGACGGTGTGAAGAGCATACTGCACCTCGGCTGGCGCGACACGGCGCTGTTTGTGGCCTACAGTGTAGCCATCTATACGCTCTATATCCTCGGCGGGCTGATAATCTTCCAGGCATTCCCGGAGACGGGATGGCTCGGCATGAGAGCGGCCTTTGTGGTCTACCTCTTCGGCAGCGTGGGAATGACCTTCTCGCAGGGCGGCATAGGGGTGTACCCCGTGCTGGTGCAGCTGGCATTGGACATATACGGCATCTCGATGGAGGTTGGCACCGCCTGCGGATGGCTCCTGTGGGGCTCGCAGCAGGCCGTGGTCATCGCCGTAGGCGCCGCATATCTGGTTTATTTTAGCATAATGAAAAAAAGACAATAATATGGAAAAGACACGTTGTTTGATAATTGGTTCCGGTCCGGCGGGCTACACCGCCGGCATATACACAGGCCGCGCCGACCTGAAGCCCATACTCTTTGAGGGCGAACAGCCCGGTGGTCAGCTGACCATCACCACCGAGATTGAGAACTTCCCCGGCTACCCCGAGGGCATCGGCGGTACCGAGATGATGGACGACCTGCGCCGACAGGCCATGCGCTTCGGCTGCGACGTGCGCACGGGCTACATACGTGACATAGACCTCAGCAAGCGCCCCTTCGTGGCCAAGGACGACCACGGCAAAGAGGTGGAGGCCGAGACGGTGATTGTGGCCACCGGCGCCACAGCACGCTGGATAGGCTTGGAGAGCGAACAGAAATACTACGGCGAGGGCGTGTCGGCCTGCGCCACCTGCGACGGCCCCTTCTACAAAGGGCAAACCGTGGCGGTGGTGGGCGGCGGCGACACCGCCTGCGAGGAGGCCAACTACCTCAGCACCCTCTGCGCCAAAGTGTATCTGGTGCACCGCCGCGACGAGCTGCGCGCCTCGAAGGCCATGCAGCACCGCGTGCTCACCAACCCCAAGATTGAGATGTGCTGGAACAGCCGCGTGAGCGAGATACTGGGCACGCCGCTCGACGGCGTTACCGGCGTGGAACTCACCGACACCAAAACCGGCGAGAAGTGCCAAAAAGAGGTCACCGGCGTCTTCGTGGCAATCGGCCACAAGCCCGCCACCGACTTCCTGCGCGGACAACTGAAGCTCAACGAGCAGGGATACATAGAGATACAGCATCCCACCTCGGCCACCAGCGTGGCGGGCGTCTTCGCCGCAGGCGACGTGTGCGATCCCAACTACCGCCAAGCCGTGATGGCCGCCGCCGGTGGATGCCGCGCAGCCATGGACGTGGAACGTTTCCTCCAGGAGAACTGATAACTTGAAGCGCCTACTGCTCATAATACTTGCATTGGCCATAGCTCATACCATATGGGCTCAAGCCGATACGTCACACACCGACAGCAATCCGGTGCGCGGCCTGGAGTACCACAAAGAGGAGCCCGACAGCGTGAAACAGAGCAAAGTGCGCTACTTCTTCTACACACCGGCGCAGACGAAGATATTCGAGATGCATCTGCCGCAACTGTCGGCCACAGGCATACAGTTCACCGACCCGCTGGATGCGCTAAACGGCAACTATTACCTCAGTTTAGGCGTTATGGGACATCCCCACCTGGCGCTCTTCAGCGATGCCACCGAACCCCTCGGTCTATGGCTCATCACCGACCGCTTCTCCGGTTATGCAAAACGCTTGCACAACGTGCGCTTCTACCAAACTCGCACGCCTTACTCGATGCTCTCTTACAACACCTCGCTCAAAAAAGACTATGTAATCCGCGCCGCACACACGCAGAACATCATGCCGGGCTGGAATGTGTCGTTCGACTACACGCTGATGCGCCCCGACGGCGACAACTCTTCAATCTACGCCAAAGACCATTTCCTTGACGCCACCACCAATTATTTCTCGCGCGACGCGCGCCTGCAGGCCAAAGCCGCAGTAGTGTGGAACTCCATGCGCAACGACGAGAACGGAGGGCTGACGGACGACGGCTACTTCACAGGCAACTACAGCACCAATTATGCCGGTATGCCTGTCAATATCTACAACATGCAGACTCGCCACAACGAGCTGACGCTGATGGGCTCGGTAAGTTACAGCCTTGTACCACAGTTCGAGAGCTACCGCGACCGCGACAGCATCGCTGTGAGCATTGCCGCCGACAGCACAGTTACCTATGACACAATTGTTGTCACCGACACCATACAGGCACGCCAGCCGCATATGTTCAATGCCGGTGCAATCGGTATGGAGATGATGTACGACCGTCGAAAACGTGTGGCAGTAGACTCCACAATGTGGCGAGAATACAGCATGCGTCTCTTCTGGACCAACGACGTATATCCTGACCACCGCTGGCGCAACCCTGTGAAAGTCACTTTGGGCATACAGCCTCGCTACATCTTTGCCGACATCGAGGGCGACAGCCTGGGCTTCCGTTCTTGGGTTGATCCTTTCGCACGCATTGAAGTGGCATTAGGTCGCGGCTGCATCGTGGGGGAAGCCGAATCAAGAAAGTCATTCAACACACAAGGCATGCCTGATTCACGCTTCGCCGCAACACTCGCCTATCCCTTCGATAGCGCCCGCAACGCCGAAGCAGAAATCAAGGCTGTACGCACTTCTCGTACACCTGACCTGCGACTGCTGCATTACAACCAAAACCTCGATGCCGTAGTCACATCCTTCATCGGCACTCGTTTCCATTACAAAGATGTTGTGGACATCGCCGTTCAGGCAACGCACTACAACCACAACACCTGGTTCGACACCACTCTCAAGGCCGTCGAAGGCACTACCCCCTTCTGGCTCTACCAGGCCCGCCTCACCACCCATCTGCATTGGGGCTGGTTCCACATCGACATGCAGCACCTTATCCAGCACAGCACCGACACCACACAAATGCCTGTACCACGGCTGGCCACCAAGAACTCTATCTACACCGACATAGTGCTCATCAAAGGCGTACTACGGGCTCAGATAGGTGTTGATATCCGCTACCACTCACTATTCTTCTCCCCCAACTACGACCCCTACACCGGACTCTTCTACCACCAGCGCACTGCAAAAGTGGGCGGTTACCTGTGGGGCGACGTATTCCTGAACCTACAGCTCAAACGCGCCGAGTTCTACGTGAAAGCAGGCCACCTCAACGCCCTCTGGGAGGAGGAACGCAAGTACTTCTCCCTACCCCATTACCCCGGACGGGGCTTCAGCCTCTTCTACGGCATAACGTGGAATTTCTTTGACTGAACAAATATGAAAAAGCTGATATTCGCAACCAACAACAAGCACAAAGTGGAGGAGGTGCGTGCCGCCCTCGACGGCATAGTGGAGATTGTCACCCTCGCCGAAGCTGGACTCAGTGGCGAGATACCAGAGACCGCCGACACCCTGCAGGGCAACGCTCTCCAGAAAGCTCAGTGGGTGTGGGACAGAACCCATACCGACTGCTTCGCAGATGACACAGGTCTCGAGGTCGACGCCCTCGGCGGCGCACCAGGTGTCTACTCCGCGCGCTATGCCGGCGAGCACTGCTCCTTCGACGACAACATCAATAAACTGCTTGCAGCACTTGAAGGCCAGGCCAACCGCCGCGCTGACTTCCGCACCGTCATCTGTCTCATCGAGGGCGGTGAGGCCAAGTATTTCGAGGGCCGCGTCGATGGACAGATTCTCACAGAGCGCCACAGCAACGGCGAAGGCTTCGGCTATGACCCCGTTTTCATGCCCGACCGCTTTGCCGTAAGTTTCGCCGAAATGCCCTTGGACGTGAAGAACACCATAAGTCACCGTGGCCTTGCAGTAAAGAAACTGGCAGAATATCTAAAGTGAAACAGGTATACCCCATATCGATAGAAGGTGGCATGTCGCGCACCGGCAGCTACATCCTCATGCTCGAAGAGCCCGAGAGCGGCAGACGTATACCTATAGTGATTGGCGAGCACGAAGCCCACAGCATACTGATAGCCAAAGGCATGGTGCCCACAGGCAGGCCTATGACCCACAAACTGATGGTCGACATGATGGACAGCTACGGCATCTCCCTCAGCAGCGCCAGCATCGACCGTGTGGCCGACGGCATCTTCTACGCCACCCTGCACACTACCGACGGCTTCAACAACAAGGACATAGACAGCCGCACCACCGACGCTGTAACGCTGGCGTTGCTATGCGGTGCACCGCTGTACGTGGCAGAAAGTGTGCTGGAAGAGTGCGGCACCGCCGCCACCCCAGTGCAGAAAGTGCCCGAAGTGCAGACCATAGAAAGCCTCGAACAGGAACTTCTGCGGTGCGAAGAGAACGAAGACTACGAGCGTGCGGCAGAGATACAGGAACGAATAGAAAAGCTACGCAATGGATAAGTATACAGAAACATCGGAATATATCGCCCGCCGCATCGCCGATGCCGGTAAGGATATGCCACGTGTCGCCGTTGTGCTTGGCAGCGGACTCGGCAAACTCGGCGACATGATTGCCGACCCGCTCATCATCCCCTACTCCGAAATCCCCAACTTCAAAGCCTCCACCGCCGTAGGCCACAAGGGCAACCTCATAGTAGGCACCCTCGGCGGCAAAACCATGCTCGCCATGCAGGGCCGCTTCCACTACTACGAGGGCTACACCATGCAGGAAGTGACATTCCCCGTCCGCGTCTTCGCCACCCTCGGCATCTGCACCCTCTTCGTCAGCAACGCCGCAGGCGCCATAAACCCGGAATACAAAGTCGGCGACCTGATGGTCATCACAGACCATATCAACCTCATGCCCAACCCACTGATAGGCCCTAACAACGAGAAATTCGGGCCGCGTTTCCCCGACATGACCGAAGTCTACAGCCCGCGCTTGCGCTGCTCCGCCGACCGCCACGCCTCGGTACTGGGCATTAGCCTCAGGCACGGTGTCTATGTGGCCGGTACAGGCCCCACTTACGAAACCCCGGCTGAATACAGATTCTACCGCGCCATCGGCGGCGACGCCTGCGGCATGAGCACCGTTCCCGAGGTTATTGTGGCAAGACACAGTGGTATGGAAGTTTTTGGCATCAGTGTAGTAACGAACCAGGCCAACGACTTGAAGAGCGGAGCAGTGAACGACGGAGATGACGTCGTGCGCCAGGCCGACGCAGCCGCCGACCGCATGACGGCACTGATAGAACGAATGATACACGAAATATAACCGACCCCTCTCCGTCTCCCCTCCGCCCCCTCTCCGACAAAAAACCGTAGAACAACCGTTGAACAGTCGGACCGGATACGGAGCGACTACGGAGCGGCCTCGGCAAAGAACAACAACGAAACGACATGATAAAAGCGGCATTCTTCGACATCGACGGCACACTGCTCAGCTTCAAGACGCACCGCGTCTCGGAGGGAACCGTCCGCGCCTTCAGCACACTGCACGCCCACGGTGTCCGCACCTTCATCTCAAGCGGCCGCCCCATGATACTCATACCCGAGATGCCCGTCAGTTTCGACGCATACATCACCATGAACGGCGGCCTCGTCTTCACAGCGGAGAACGAGGTGTTGCTCAGCAACCCCATCCCGCATGAGGACAGCGAACGCTGGCTCGACTTCGCCAAGGAGCACCAACTCTGCACCATGGTTTTCACCGCCACATCGATGATGGTGGCACAAGTCAACACCATAGGCCTGAAGATCCGCGAGCAGCTGGAGTTCCAGATGCCTCCGGTGGTCGACATCGACGACATGCGAGGCCACGAGGCTTACCAGCTCATAGCCATCATGCCCCCCGAACTCGACGGGCAGGTAGGCGCCACACTGGCGCACTGCCGTCTGCCGCGCTGGCATCCGGCCTTTACCGACATCGTGGCACAGGGCAACAGCAAGGCCGCCGGCATGGAGGCCATTTGCCGCCACTACGGCATTAGCCAGGAGGAGACGCTGGCCTTTGGCGACGGCGGCAACGACATCGAGATGCTGCAGTGGGCAGGCACCGGCGTGGCCATGGGCAACGCAGCCGACGAAGTCAAGGCGGCGGCCGACATGGTGACAACGGATGTCGACAACGAGGGAATTGAAAACGCTATAAACAAACTGTTTGCATGAAGACAATGACACTTGCAGAAGAGCTCGAGGCCGCACAGAAGCTGCTGCAGAGCTATCAGGACCTGGCTGTGGAGCAGGAGGACGACGACGCCTTCGTGGCACGCGGCAACGGCTTCTGCGACCGCAAATACAGCGAGGACTTCATCGAGATGCAGGTGGCGCAGATAACCGCCCGCGTGGCAGACTTGAAAAAGAAGATGCACGATAACAATATACAATTATGAAACAACGCGAAAATTTTGGCTCGAAACTGGGCATCATCATGGCCACTGCAGGCTCGGCACTGGGCTTGGGCAACATCTACCGCTTTCCCTGCGAGGCTGGCGCCAACGGCGGCGGTGCATTCCTGATAGTCTATCTTGCTGTAGCCCTGCTGGTAGGCACCACGCTGATGCTCTCCGAGTTCATCATAGGGCGCCGCTCGCACAGCAACCCCATCGGAGCGTTCCGTGTCCTCGAGGGTAAAAAGAACGGCTGGATGTCGATAGGCTGGCTCGGCGTCGTCTGCGCATTCCTCATCCTGGCCTTCTACACCACTGTGGCGGGCTGGACGCTGGGCTACCTCGGCAAAGCTGCGGCCAACCACTTCGCGGGCAATGACCTCGCACAGATACAGGAACAGTTTGCCGCCTTCACCACCCACCCCTGGCTGCCCGTAGTGTGCCAGCTGGCATTCCTCGCGCTGACGGCCATCGTCGTGGCCCGCGGCGTCAAGGACGGCATCGAGAAATGGTCCAAGATATTGATGCCCCTGCTGCTGGTCATCATGGTGGTGCTCTGCGTCAAGTCGCTCACCATGCCCGGCGCTGCCGAGGGTATGCGCTTCTTCTTCAAGCCCGACTTCTCGAAGATTAACGGCCATGTGCTCATCAGCGCTATGGGCCAGAGCTTCTTCTCGCTCTCCATAGGCATGGGCGCTCTCATCACCTACGGCTCGTACATCGGCGCCAAGGACAACATGGTGAGCAGCTCGGTGAGCGTGGTGCTTGCCGACACCCTCGTCGCTGTCCTCGCCGGCATCATCATCTTCCCCGCCGCCTTCTCATTCGGCATCAAGCCCGAAGCCGGAGCTTCGCTGGTCTTCACCACGCTGCCCATGGTCTTCCAGCAGATGACGGGCGGCTACTTCTTCTGCCTGATATTCTTCGTGCTGCTGGTCATCGCCACCCTCACCTCGACCATCTCGTTGCTCGAAGTCATCGTGGCCACCGCCACCGAAGAGCTGAAGCTCTCGCGTACCAAGGCCGCTGTGCTCGGCTCGCTGGTGACAGCCGTCATCGGCCTGCTCGCCACGCTGAGTTTCCGCACCGGCAGTCCGCTGCACATCAATGGCAAGATATTCTTCGACATCCTCGACAGCGCCACAGCCCTCTACCTCATGCCAATCGGAGGTTTGCTGATAGTGCTATTTGTTGGCTGGCGCATGAAAAAAGCCGACGCTATCGACGAGCTCACCAATGGCGGCACGCTCCGCGTCGGCATACGCAAGGTCATCTACTACCTGATACGATACATGGCCCCCGTTGCAATCCTGGTCATCTTCATCAGCCAGCTGGTAGGCGACTAAGCCTACCGGCCGCTCATCGTCCAATAGATACCGAACTTCACGGGATATAAGGGTTCCATGCCACTTTTGAACAATGGAAGCATGGCAGTCTGCACGTATAATCCTATGTCGCTGTACTGCACCGACAGGCGGGCGTCGAGCATAAAGGCGTTCATCTGCTTGCGGGCCTGACGGTCACGGTTGTCAATAGACACAGCCTTGGTATCATACTGTTGGCGCAGGATGCCACCGGCGTTGATGCCGGGAATGGCCGACAAGCGGAAGCACACCTTGTCGTACTGCCACGGTTCGAAACTGAAGGTGACGGGTACGGTGATTGCATAGGTGTTGAAATACGTATCCCAGTTGTCAAGGTCCAGCGTCTGTCCAGTCATCACAATACTTGACGCCGCTTTCGCCTCGAACCCATTGTCGCCGAACGCAGCCAGAGGCGTATCGAAGTGGTAGATATTAGCCTCGAAGCCGAGACCTGCATACAAGCCGAAATGGCTTCTGTCGAGCAGCGGGACATCGAGCGAGAAACCGAGGTTCATGAAGTAAAAGCTCACCGATGCGTCGCCGTCCGCACCGCCGAAGCCGCTGAAAGGCTTGCTGCCCCAGTTGTTGAAGCCCCAGAAATAATTGGCTTCGAGGTCACGGCCGGCCTCCGACATGTTACTAACACGATATTCAATATGGCGTGACAGCACACTGTCTTCTCCGCGGGCCTTTATCACCACCTTGCCGTTGTCCTGGACAGTAATTTTCTCACTTATAGCTGTTATATCCGTACCAGGCTTCGCGTCGGCACTGGGTAGCTCAATATAGCCGTGGTCTTCGACCTTGAAATTATAGGCAGTCCGCAACAGCGGTATCTCGCTAACGATACAACCATGGTCCGATGCATGAAGTGTCACATATCCAGCCTTCAAGGTATCTTCTCCGTTGATCTTCGTAACCTTCACCCTGCCGGCATCTTCGACACTGACAGTAAACTGGTTGTCACCGAGGTCCATCGGACCTACAAATTCCAACGAGGCGGCATCCTCGACGGTGAAATGTGTTATCGATGTGCTGGGCGACAGACGCAGCACAGCATTGGTGGCTCCATCCATATGCATCACACCCTTCGCCACCATAGCCACAGGGGCGTTTGAACTGACTTCGAGCTCAGTGCCTTTGGCTGAGTCAATATAGACCTTCAGCTTTACGGAGCCTTCAATCTCTACAGTATGCACATCCTTGACAGGCTGCACCATTACCTGCGCCATCAAAGCGCTGCTGAATGCCAGAGCCGCCATCAGCGGCAAGAATCCTTTGTTTTTCATAGCAGTATTATCATTATTGTTATTATTCATTCATAGCTACCAGTTCCGCCTCACGAGCCATAAAACGGCGGCGCACCCACTGTGCAAAGTTCGTCTCTGCGGCCCACGCCTTCACATCCTCCGTCCATGAGCGGCGGCTGTCGTCATATACTATCAAGTTGTTGGTGTACACCGTGTCCGGTGCCGATTCGTATACTATCAGGTTGTCTGTGTATATCACCTCAGGTGCAACAACAGATTCCTGTATCTCAATCTTATCTGTATGCTCAACAGCTTCAGCATTATCCTCTACCATCTCTGCCGTCAACTGTACATCTTTTTGTATGGTTGCCTTGCTCTTAATCGGCTTCACATTATTCGAAATAACTATAGCGGTATCAGCCACCGGCACAAAAGTCTCTGTCTGCCGCACCTGCGCCACCTGCGATACATGCGGTACAAGCGGAACCATTACCCCATTCTCTTGCTTAATCAGCGCAACAGGTATAATCAGCGCCGCCACCACTGCAGCCGCAGCACTCCAGTGTAGCAACACTGGCCACAGTGGTTTTGTGTGTGAATGATACTTTATACTCTCATCGCGTTGCAGCCGCGGGGCCTCGTTATAGAGCGTCAACTCCATAACGGCTTCGGAGTGCTCCGCGAGCCAAGCCTCCACGGTCTTACGCTCCTCAGCCGTCAGTTCCTGTTCAGCATATCGCAGAAGCCAAAGTTCATAGTTACTGTCATCTATCGTTACCATAACCCATTGTTTTCAATTGTTTACGCATTGCCACCCTAGCACGGAACAGGTATACCTGCACCTGCTTGTCGCTCAGCGACAAAGCCTCCCCTATCTCAGCGTAGCTGTAGCCCTCCACGTCGCGCAGTTGCAGTATGGCGCGCTGCACCTCGGGCAGCGTCTGCATGCTTCGCTCAATGGCATCATTCAAATCAAAGCTTTCATCAGGCATCTGTGTCACCTGCGTCACCATTTTCTCGGCATATTCATGCACCACTGCATCATGACGGAAATGCGACATCAGGCGACGGTAAGCGGCACTCAGCAAATAACTCTTGCCTTTGGCGACATCGACACTCTCCCGGTGCTTCCACAGCGAAGCCAGTGCCTCCTGCACAGCATCCTCACAATCCTCGTGTCGGCAGCCGCAACGCACCGCGAAGCGCATCACGTCGTCGGCGCATTGGTCCACACACCTGTTATACTCTTTTGCCGTCATCTGTATAATAGTCGCACGACGGCCACATAATACTACAGTCTATGTGAAATAAAGATGTTCTATCAGTATCTTTGCGCCTAAGCCTATCAGCACCACACCTGCTATGATGTTGGCTGTGCGCTCCGGCACGGGGATGTTGCGCTTGCCAAGGTAGACACCCAAACAGGCGACAAGAAATGTCACCACACCTATCGTGGCCACTATCCACAACACATCCCTAAGTGGATTGTCTAAGCCAAGGCCGATACCCACAGCAAGGCCATCGATACTGGTGGCGACACCTAGCAGGAAATAGCCATAAACCAGCGAACGGCGGCTATCAACTGCTTTAACATCGTCCTCACCTTCAACTTTGATACCTTCCCATATCATCCTTCCACCGATAAAGGCCAACAGACCAAAGGCTATCCAGTGATCCACAGCCTCTATGAAGGCGCGGGCCACATCGCCTATCAACGCACCCACCAAAGGGAACGCAAACTGGCAAAAGCCAAGTATCAAAGCCAGCAGCATTCCACGTCGGTAGCTCATCTTGCTACGCAATGCGGTGGCTGACGATACCACCAGTGTGTCGACACACAAGGCCAAAGCCAATAACAACGCTTCTACAAAACTCATAGTCCATTTATTTTAGCATGGGCAACCATGCCCATGGTGTGGCGGAAGTTCATCTCCGCCACATGCACACTGCCGTCGGCGCAAACCATCAGGTCAACGCCAAGCGGCCCACGGTAGCGCGGCCACACGTTGGCGGCAAGCCACTCTTCTATATGTGCCGTTGTCTGCCGCAGAGACGTTTCTTGAAACGCCTCTACAATACGGGCGTCAGTCCACATGACATTCTCTTTGTACACGCCGCTGCCGGTCTTGAAGTAGGAGTAGCCCATGAAATTACCACTCATATACTCCAGCGCCACATCGGCGACAACATCGCGGCGAGGCTCAGCAATCACGCATCGCTGCGCCGCCACCGTCTTCAGCAGCCAGTCACGGTCTATCGCCGTCAGGCTTCCGTGCACCCAACGCAGTCCCCGCCCTGCCCCACTCCATGGAGCTTTCATCACCCAGTGCCCACGCTCACACAACAGCGCATCCATCTCCGCCACCGAGTGCACCTCGTGGCAATCTGGCTGCAAAGGCAACACAGTGCTGCGATGCTGCAACTCACGTATTGTGGCAATCGCCTCATCCGTAGGCAGCAACGCCACATTAACACCCCTCTTCTGCAGCTCATACCTGACGACAGAATCCCAGCCCCATGCCACCACCTCGGTGGCCTGCAAAGCCTGCCCACCAGACAACTCGTATACAGAACAGCATTCCGCCTCCGGATAGAGCACCGACATAATTCCGGCGTCACGCCGTGCAAACTCCACGGCCGAGCGTGGCGGTACATAATGAGCACGACCTTTGGCTAAGCAAAGGTCGTGCTCGGGGTTGAAGATGCAGAGTTGCATCCTTTCTTCTTATTTGTTGACCTGGAACTTCTTGTTACCGGTCTTGAAGAAGTCGGCAATCTGGTTGGCGGCGGCGAGACCTGCATTGATGTTGGCCTCTTCCGTCTGGGCACCCATCTTCTTGGGGGTGGCGAAGTAGCGACCCTCGAAAGCCTTGAAGTCGGCATCGGCATCGGGCATGATGTCGGTGATGTACTTCAGGTCGGTGCGCTCGGCCATCAGCTTGAGCAGACCAGCCTCGTCAATGACTTCCTTGCGGGCGCTGTTCACGAGGATACCGCCCTTGTGCATCTTGCCAACGAGGTTGTAGTTGATGCTCTGCTTGGTCTCGGCGGTGGCGGGGATGTGCAGGCTGACGATGTCGCAGGTCTCGAACAGGGCTTCCTGGCTGGCGACGGCCTTGGCCATAGCGCTGGAGTTGATCTGCTCGGCGGTCATGAAGGCATCGTAGGCATAGACGTCCATGCCGAAGCCCTTGGCGATGCGGGCCACGTTGCGTCCCACGTTACCGAAGGCGAGGATACCCAGCTTCTTGCCCATGAGCTCGCTGCCACTCTTGCCGTTGTAGAAGTTACGGACGGCATAGACAAGCAGACCCATCACCAGCTCGGCAACGGCGTTGCTGTTCTGACCGGGGGTGTTCATGGCGACAATCTTGCGGGCGGTGCAAGCCTCGAGGTCGAGGTTATCGTAACCGGCGCCGGCACGCACAACAATCTTCAGGTTCTTGGCGTGGTCGATGACCTCTTTGGTCACCTTGTCGCTGCGCACGATGAGAGCGTCGGCATCCTCGACGGCTTTGTACAGGTCGTTCACGTCGGTATATTTCTCAAGGAGAGCGAACTGGTAGCCGTTCTCCTCGACAATCTTCTTGATACCGTCAACAGCCACTTTGGCAAACGGTTTCTCGGTTGCAACTAATACTTTCATTTTTGGATAAATCTTTATTTTATCAGAGAAGACGCAGGTAGGCTCCTTGCGAAGTTTCTTCTCGTAGCCGTGCCTGACGTCGTCTCTGATTTCCATTTCTTAATTATTTGTGAGCTTTCTCAAAGTCCTGCATGCACTGGACGAGAGCCTCGACGGCCTCGATGGGGCAAGCATTGTAGAGGCTGGCGCGGAAGCCGCCGACGCTGCGGTGACCCTTGATGCCGACCATGCCGCGCTCCTTGGCGAAAGCCATGAAGTCGGCTTCGAGATTCTCGCGACCCTCGGCCATCACCCAGCAGTGGTTCATGATGGAACGGTCTTCCTTCTCGACAGTGCCACGGAACATGGTGTTGCGGTCGATCTCCTCATAGAGCAGGGCGCTCTTCTTGACGTTGATCTTGTTCATGTTCTCAACGCCGCCGATGGTGTTCTTAACCCACTTCAGGGTCTCGTGCATCACGAAGATGGCGCTCACCGGGGGAGTGTTGAACATGCTGATATTCTTGGCCTCTTCGGCGGCGTGGGTGCGGAAGTCCACCATGGTGGGCAGCGGGTTCATGTACTTACGGTCGGTGATCTTGCCGAGGATGTCTTTGCGGACAATGTAGAAGGTGACACCGGCAGGGCCGACGTTCTTCTGGGCACCACCGTAGATGAGACCGTACTTCTTCACGTCGACGGGACGGCTCATGATGTCGGAGCTCATGTCGGCGACGAGCATGACGTTGTTGATCTCGTTGGCGGCGAAGTCCTTGCGGATCTCGGTGCCGTAGATGGTGTTGTTGGTGGTGATGTGGAAGTAGTCGGCGTCTGCGGGGACGGTCCAACCCTTCGGGATGTAGCTGTAGGTCTTGTCTTCGCTGCTGGCCACGATCACGGTCTCGCCGAAGTTCTTGGCCTCTTTGGCGGCCTTCTTGGCCCACACGCCGGTCTGCAGGTAGGCAGCCTTCTTGTTGAGGAGGTTGGCGGGGACATCCATGAAGCCGGTGCTGGCACCGCCACCGAGGAACAGAATCTCGTACTCGGCGGGGATGTTCAGCAGGTCGCGCCATAGCTGGCGGGTTTCTTCCATGGTGCGCTCCCAACCCGGGGTGCGGTGAGAGATTTCGAGAAGGCCAATACCGGTGTTGTCAAAGTCGCGGATGGCGGCGATGGTGGACTCGATGGCCTCTTTGGGCAGGACGCAGGGGCCTGCATTGAAGTTATAGGCTGTTTTCATCTTTTTGTTTTTATTTAAATTGTTTATATATAAATTGTTAACATCTTTGTACCCCGAAAGGCACAGAGGCAAAGATAACAAATAAAAATGACATGGCAAAAAAAAATATTTGCATATCGCCTCTACATATCCACTCTACACCCGCTCCGTCTCTTCTCCAACTGTTCTACGGTTGTTCACCGGTTGTTTAACGGTTTAAAATCGTAGAACAACAGGTGAACAACCGGTGAACAGTCGGAGCGGGTACGGAGGGGCGACGGGGCAAGATGCTTTTTTTGGCGAGGTGCACAATAAAGATGGGCGACAGGCGTTATTATACACAATAATAAAAACTAATAGCAACTAAAACGACTATCGGGATGAAAGTGGTTATTCTTGGCACGGCATGGCCTTACCGCGGCGGCTTGGCGGCGTTCAACGAGCGCCTGGCCCGCGAATACCAGCAGCATGGACACGAGGTGGAGATCGTCACCTTCACGCTGCAGTACCCGTCGTTCCTCTTCCCCGGCAAGACGCAGTACAGCGACGAGCCCGCACCGGAGGGGCTGAAGATTACGCGCATGCTCAACGCCGTCAACCCTTTCAGCTGGATACACACCGGCCTCTACATCAGGCGCCAGCGGCCCGACCTGCTGCTGACCAAGTTCTGGCTGCCGTTCATGGCTCCGGCGCTGGGCACGGTGAACCGCGTGGCCAAGCGCAAAGGGCTGCGGAGGGTGAGCATACTGGACAACCTGGTGCCGCATGAGAAGCGCCCGGGCGACAAGCTGTTTGCCAAGTATTTCGTGCGCTCGGTCGACGGCATGGTGGCCATGAGCCGTTCGGTGCTCGCCGACGCCGACTTGTTCGACCCCAGACACCTGAAGCCGCGCACTTTCTGCCCGCATCCGCTATACGACCACTACGGCAAGATGATGCCTGCCGACGAGGCGCGCAAGGCGATAGGGTTGCCCGCCGAGGGGCGCTACGTGCTGTTCTTCGGCTTCATACGCGAATACAAGGGGCTGGACCTGCTGCTGAAGGCCATGGCCGACGAGAGGCTGGAGAAGATGGGCGTCAAGCTGCTGGTGGCGGGCGAGTTCTACGGCGACCCCAAGCCGTACCACGACCTCATAGGCCGGCTCGACATTGGCAGCCGCGTGGCGCTGCACACCGACTTCATACCTGACAGCGAGGTGAACCGCTATTTCTGCGCCGCCGACCTGGTGGCACAGCCTTACAAGAGCGCCACACAGAGCGGTGTGACGCAGATTGCGTTCCACTTCGAGAAGCCGATGTTGGTGACCAACGTCGGCGGCCTGCCGGAGATTGTGCCCGAAGGCAAGGTAGGCTTCGTGGTGGAGCCCGACGCACAGCAGATTGCCGACGCTCTGGTGCGCTACTACACCGAGGACTGGCAGGCACGCCTCACCGAGGGTTGCCGCGAGGAGAAGAAGAAATACGCCTGGGACAAGATGACTGAGGCTATAAATAACCTATAGTACTATGACAATCAGAAGCAAAGCACCATTGAGACTGGGTCTGGCAGGCGGTGGCACCGACGTGAGCCCCTACAGCGACCTCTACGGCGGAGCCATCCTTAACGCCACCATCAGCATGGCGGCCTACACCACCATAGAGCCCACCGACGACGGCCGCGTGGAGTTCCTCGCCCCCGACAAGGGTTTGCACGAGGTCTACGAGAACGCCACCGAAGTGGACACCGACGGCTATTTCGTGCTTCACAAAGGCGTGTACAACCGCATCGTGCGCCAGTTCACGCACCGTCCGCTGTCGCTGCGCATAGCCTCGTTCGTCGACGCACCCGCGGGCAGCGGCCTCGGCACCTCCTCGACGCTGGTGGTGAGCATCCTCGGCGCCTACGTCGAGTGGCTGAAGCTGCCGCTGGGAGAATACGACATTGCGCGCCTGGCCTACGAGATAGAGCGCGTGGACCTCGGCCTCGCCGGTGGCAAGCAGGACCAGTATGCGGCCACCTTCGGCGGCTTCAACTACATGGAGTTCAACGGCGACAACGTGATAGTGAACCCATTGCGTGTGCGCCAGCAGTATATCGACGAGCTGAACCACAACCTTTTGCTCTACTGGACCGACACGTCGCACGTGAGCGCCGACATTATCAAGGAGCAGCAGCAGAACGTCAAAGCCAAAAACACCACGAGCATAGAGAGCATGCACAAGCTCAAAGAGCAGGCACAGCAGATGAAGGAAGCACTGCTCAAGGGCCATGTGGGCGAGATTGGCGAGATACTCAACTTCGGGTGGCAGCACAAGAAGCAGATGGCCAAGAGCGTGAGCAATCCGCGCATCGACGCCATCTACGATGCGGCCATCAAGGCAGGTGCCACGGGCGGCAAGATCAGCGGTGCCGGCGGCGGCGGCTTCATGTTCTTCTACTGCCCCGGCCTCACACGCTTCGCCGTGCGCGAAGCCCTCGCCCAGTTCGGCGGCGAGACCAAACGCTACGACTTCACCCCCGAAGGACTCAAAACCTGGACTATACAATAAGACATTATGAACCGGATACAGGAATCTATAGAGCAGAGCATCGCCGTGAAACAGGCCATTCTGGCCAACGGCGAACTAATGAACCGTGTGGAGGAAGCTGCCAAACTGATTGAGCAGAGCCTACGCAACGGCGGCAAGATACACTTCTGCGGCAACGGCGGCAGCGCTGCCGACGCACAGCACTTGGCTGCAGAGCTCAGCGGACGCTTCTACTTTGACCGCCCGCCACTCAACGCCGAGGCGCTGCACTGCAACACCAGCTACCTCACCGCCGTGGGCAACGACTACGGCTACGAATACATCTTTGCACGCCTGCTGCGCGGCACCGCCAAGAAGGGCGACGTGCTGGTGGGTATAAGCACCAGTGGCAACAGCAATAACATACTGGAAGCCTACAAGGTGGCGCAAGAGCTGGGCGTGAGCATCGTCTCCATGACCGGCGCCACGGGCGGCAAGATGCGCGACTGTGGCGGCCTGCTGCTCAACGTGCCCAGCACCGACACGCCGCGCATTCAAGAGAGCCACATCATGCTCGGCCACATCATCTGCGAACTTGTAGAGTCAGCAATGTTCAAGAAATGAAAGAGGCTATCATATTGGCCGGAGGCTTTGGCACAAGGCTGCGCAGCGTGGTGAGCGATGTGCCCAAACCGCTGGCTCCCGTGGCAGGCAGGCCTTTCTTAGCCTATGTACTCGACGCGCTGGTGCGGCAGGACTACGGCCACGCAGTGCTCGCCACAGGCTACATGCACGAGAAGGTGGAGGCCTGCTTCGGCAACGAATACCTCGGCATGAAGGTGGACTATGCCCGGGAGCTTACGCCCCTGGGCACCGGCGGCGCCATTGTCAACGCTCTGCAGCACTGCACCGCGGACAACGTCACCGTGCTCAACGGCGACACGCTTTTCCTTGCCGACCTCGGACAACTGGAGCGCTACGCCGACAGCAAGGGCACACCGCTGGCCATAGTGCTGCGCGCTGTACCCGATGCGGGACGCTACGGCGCCGTGGAGACTGCCGCCGACGGGCGCATCATTGCCTTCCGTGAGAAAGACCCCTTGGCAGGGGCCGGCAACATCAACGGCGGCATATACCGCCTGCAGCGCCAGTTGCTCGACGGATACGCCATTGGGCAGCAGTTCTCATTTGAGAAGGATGTGATGCAGCAACGCTATGCCGAAGAGGCATTCTACGCCTACGCCGACGGCGCCTACTTCATCGACATCGGCGTGCCGGAGGACTACCGGCGCGCACAAACAGAACTGCCGGCATTATGAAAGCACTGTTCCTCGACCGTGACGGCGTACTCAATGTGTTGCGTCCGAACGACTATGTGAAATGTCCCGACGAACTGGAGATACTTCCTGGCGTGAAGGAGGCTATTATATTGCTGCGCAGGCACTACGACCTGATACTGATAGTCACCAACCAGCAGGGCATCGGCAAAGGTCTGATGACGGAGGCCGACCTCACCGCCGTGCATGCAAAGCTACAGGAATGCCTCGGCAATATTATTGATCGCATATACTACTGCCCCGAACTGGAGCGCGCCCACAGCTTCCGCCGCAAGCCAAACATCGGTATGGCGCTGCAGGCACGTCGCGACTATCCAGGCCTACGGCTGAAGGAGAGCGTCATGGTGGGCGACTCGATGACGGACATGCTATTTGGGCGTCGCGCCGGTATGCAGACGGTGCTCGTAGGCGACAACAGCGACGTATGGCAACGGCAGCCATACCTTGTGGACCGCCGCTACCCTACCCTGCTCGAGTACGCACAATCACTATAAAACAAAAGAGCCCCGTGCAGATTGCGCGGGGCTCTTTGTTTTCTCAGGCTATTCTATTAGAAGGTATAGCCCACACCGACGAAGAAGCGGTTGAACTTCTCAGAGCCTTTCCAGGTGACACCAGCGGCGGAAGTCTCTTTCTCGCCAAGGCGGTTCAGGAGGCCGAGCTCATAACCGATCTCAAAACGGATGCTGCTGAACTGCACGCCAGCGCCAAACATCAAGCCAAGGTCGAAGCGAGTCATGGCAGGCTTGTTGGCATTACCTTCTTTCTTGTAAGCGTCAGCCTCTGTTGTGGTCTCGCCAAGGGGACTCTTGATGATGGTCTTGGACTTAGCAGAGAGGCCAAACACCACATCGGGACCGGCGAATGCAAAGATAGCAAAGTCGTCACCGAAGGTGAGCTTGTAGTTGAGCATGAGAGGGATATTGATATCCATCAGGGTGCTGTTGGTGGTGCTGGTAACACCAGCGGCTTTGGTCTCTTCCTTCTTGGTGATCATGTCGAAGTAGATACCAGGGGCAAAACCAAGACCACCGACGAGCTCTACGTTGTAGCTACCGCCGGCATAGAAACCGCTACCGATAATGGCAGACGTGTCATTGGTCTTGGTTACACCGAGAGCGGTGACCTCAGTATGGACCTTTGAAGTGTTGCTGAGGTAACCAGCGTTGACGCTCAGCTGAGCGCTTGCGGTGCCGGCAACCAGCATAGCGGCTGCAACGGCGACAAATGCGAATACTTTCTTCATGTTGCTTGTTTTTATTGGTTAATAAAATGATGTTTTTACTGTCTCACTTTTTTAGAACACAAATCCGACGCCCACAAAGTACTGGTGCATGTTCAATGTGACGTTCTTGCCGGGATTGCGGTCGAGGAGGCCGAAGTTGAAGCCAGTCTGAATCTGGAATGCATTGAAGTGCACACCGACACCAATTGTCAGGCCAAGGTCGGTACGGGTAAGCGGAGCATGATCTGCACCGGAAGGTTTCTTATACAGATCTGTTTTTATAGTCGAATTGGTCGGCTTGCTATCAACCTGTGATTTTGCCATAATGCCAAAGCGTATGTTCGGACCCACAAAGCCACGGATGCCGAAGCTGCTGGTGAACTCCTTCTTGTAGTTGAACAGAATAGGAACGTTCAAGTCTACCATATCGACAGTGGTAGTGGCCGCCTTTGTTTTGTCAACATCGCCTACATAATTGATATACACGCCGGGAGCAATACCCCAATGTTCCGAGAAGTCGATATTGTAGGACACTCCGGCCCATACGCCAAAGCCACTGTTATACAAAGTGTCGTTCTTCTCTTCTTTGCCTGAAAGATTGGTATACTTGTATGTTGGGTTGTCGAAGTTAGTCATAAAACCGCCATTGACACTCAACTGTGCATTGGCTTTCCCGGCAACCAACAGGGCTGCTGCCACTGCCACAAAAGCGAATACTTTCTTCATACTGTTTAATGTTTTTATTGATTATTTGTTATCTTACTTATTATAAATATCGTTGAGGAAGCTATAGCTGAGTCCAACAAAGAAATGGCCAACAAGCACCGTCTCGTAGCGGGCCTTCTGCACGTCCAGCACGTTCTTGATGCCTTCGTTTGAACGCTCAAGCAAGCCGAAACTGTAGCCCATGTCAAATCTCACGCCGTAGTACTGCACTCCGGTGCCTATCATAAACCCAATGTCAAACTTTCTCCATATCGACTCGCCTTTCTCATTCTTGGCGTAGAAATCAATCGGTTCCTCCCAGTCGACAACATCGTCGTAACTTGAGACACGTTGCTTGTTGCCAAGTACCGATAAACCTATACGCACCTCGGGACCCATATAGACCCATGTGTAGAACTCGGGGAAGAACTCGTGCCTGTAAGTCCCCAAAATGGGTACGTCTATCTCCTTCTGCTCATAATTGGCCGAGTATTTGTACTCCCACGAGCCTATGGCCTCCGTGTAGTGCTCCTCGTGTTTACTGTAGCTGAAGTAAGTGCCGAGAGACACACCCACGCCTTTCCATATGTCGTAGTTGAAGGTGACGCCTCCATAGTACCCCTTTCCCACACCCATCCTCGTTCTGTACGACGAGTCTTGGTATGCCATAGTGGTCTTCATGTTGGCGTTGCGGTTCAGGAAACCTCCGCCTATCACCAGCTGGGCGCCGGCCTCTGCGCAGCATAACAGCGCTGCACAGAGTACCGACAAAGCTATAGTCTTCTTCATATATCTTTATTTTTCCAAACGTATGCGGGCGTCGACGGCAGTGACGTAGCGCGGGTTGCCAAGCAGAGGGTTGAGGTCCATCTCGGCAATCTCCGGGGCAGCCTGCACCAGTGCGCTCACTCGCGCCACCTGGTCGGCATAGAGGTCGAGGTTCACACCCTCCTGGCCACGCACGCCCTCCAGTATCTTGTAGCCCTTGAGCTGCTTGAGCATCTCCTTGGCCTCAGCGGCGGTGATGGGGGCCAGCGCGCTCTGCACGTCCTTCAGCACCTCGATGAAGATGCCGCCCAGACCGAAGAATATCTGGTGGCCGAACTTCGGGTCGCGGATGGCGCCGATGTAGACGTCAAGACCATCGAGCATCGGGTACATCTCCACAGCGTAGGTCTCCGGGATGACAATCAGGCGGTCGAACTCCTTGGCCACGGTGTCGAGGTCCTTCACGCCGAGGGTCACGCCACCCACATCGCTCTTGTGCAACGGGCCGACGACCTTCATCACCAGCGGCACATCCTTCGAGCAGCCCACCTCCTTGGCGAAGGCCAGGGCGTCCTCCTTCTTGCTCACCTCAACGCTCTTTTTGCGGCTGATGCCCGCGGCGTCAAGCAGCTCGTTGTAGTCGGCAATCTCCATGTAGCCGTCCTTGCAGCGCTCCACGGTCTTGCGTATGCGTGCCACGTCGATCTTTGGCGTCTCCACATGTTCTGGCTGCGGCTTCGGAGTGTGGTACACCTTGCAGATAGCGCTGCCAAGCACGCACTCCTCGGGGAAGTTGATGCGGCCCTTGGCTATGAAGTCGTTGATTTCGTCCTTGACGTTGATGATGCTCGGCAGCACGGGGAAGATAGGCTTCTTGCAGGTCTTCATCTTCTCGTCTAGCAGGTCGTAGACCTCCTTGTTGCTGAACAGTCCGGGGCTACCGAAGATGACGACGGAGAAGTCGATGTCGGTATATTCATTCTCCACAGTGTCGATGATATAACCCAACTGCTCGGCAGTGCCGGTGGCGAGGAAGTCAATGGGATTGCCCACCGAGGAACCGCCGAAAAGCTTCTCCAGCAGGGCGGGGCTGGCGGGATGGTCCTTCAGCGAAGGCACCTCCATGCCACCGTTGCTCAGTACATCGGTCAACATCACAGCGGGACCGCCGGCGTGGGTAATGACAGCGCAACGCTTGCCTTTGATTTCCGGATGCATGAACACGGCGCACACCGTGGTCAGCTCCTGACGGTTCTGGCAGCGCACGATGCCGGCCTTGCGGAACAGGGCGTCGACAGCGGCGTCGTTGGTGGCCAATGCACCCGTGTGCGACGAGGCAGCACGCGAGCCGGCAGCCGAACCACCGCTCTTGATGGCGGCGATGTGGCAGCCCTTGTTGATGAGCGAGCGGCTGTGCTTCAGCAGGCGCTGCGGGTCACCTATCTTCTCCATGTAGAGCATGATGACGTGGCTCGACTTCTCCGGGTCGAAGGTCTCGTCGAGGTGTTCAAGCACATCCTCGATACCGAGCTGGGCACTGTTGCCCACAGCCCACACACTATTGAACTTCAATCCATTGCTCATACCGTACTCCTTGATGAACACGGCCGTTGCGCCCGAGCCGGTGATGAAGTCGACACCCTTCGGATCCAGCGGGGGAATGGGGGTGTCGAAGCAACCGGCGTAGTTCACGTTGAGGAAGCCCGTGCAGTTGGGGCCAATGAGCGAGCCGCCCACCGAGTTGATGGTGTCGACAATGTGCTTCTCAATGGCGGCACCCTCGGCATTCTCCTCCGAGAAGCCGGCGCTGACGATGATGAAGCCCTTGCAGCCTTTTTCCTTGGCCAGCACGTCGACCGTCTGGGCGCAGAACTTGGCGGCGATGCAGAGGATGGCGCAGTCCACCTGCGGCAGGTCCTCCACCTTGGCGTAGCACTTCACGCCCTGCACCTCGGTCTCCTTGGGGTTGACGGCGTAGACCTGGCCCTTGAAGGGGCTCTCCAACAGGTTCTTCAGCGATTTGCCGCCAGGTTTATGCACATCGGACGAAGCACCGCAAATGACGATGCTGCGCGGATTGAGTAGTTCTTTTGCTATCATATTCTGTTTTTTTAATAATTACAATAAATACCACTTAAACGCCGTCGCACCTATTTTATTGTATCCAAAATTAAAAAAAAACTCACCACTACGAAGCCTCTCCGTCCCTGCTCCGACTGTTCGCCGGTTGTTTACCGGTTGTTCTCCGCTTTATAACCGTAGAACAACCGGTAAACAAGCGTAGAAGAGGCGGAGAGAATACGAACATAATACGGAGAAAAACTACATGCGGCGGGTGCCGTCGCTCATGACCTCCTGGACGACCTGGGCGGTCATCTGCTTGAGTTCGTCGATGAACTGGGCGGCGGAGTATTTGTGCGCCTCTATGTCGCGCAGTTTCTTCTCCCAATGGCCGGTGAGCTCGGCGCTCTTGAGGAGCTCTTCGTTGATGACGCCGATGAGGGCTATGCCGGTGGGCGTGGGTTCCAGACTCTTGCGCACCTTGCGGATATACTGGCGCTTGTAGAGGGTCTCTATGATGGCGGCGCGTGTCGACGGGCGGCCGATGCCGTTGGCTTTGAGGGCGTCGCGCAGCTCCTCGTTGTCGACGGTCTTGCCCGCGGTCTCCATGGCGCGCAAGAGGGTGGCCTCGGTGTACGGCTTGGGGGGCGTGGTCTGCTTTTCCGTGAGGCTCGGCTCGTGGGGGCCGTGCTCGCCTTTCTCGAAATTGGGAAGCACCTGTTCATCGTCTTCCTTCTTGCTCTCATCGTCGGCGGTGGCGCCTTGTCCACCGAAGACGGCGCGCCAGCCCTGGTCTAGAATCTGCTTGCCGGTGGCCTTAAATTCTACTTTTTCCACCTCACCCATGACGGTAGTGGTGCTGAACTTGCAGTCTGGGTAGAAGACGGCTATGAAACGGCGCGCCACAAGGTCGTAGACACGCTTCTCGTCGGTCGTCAAACTGGCGTTCTGCGGGTTCATGCCGGTGGGTATGATTGCATGGTGGTCGGTGACCTTCGAGGTGTCGAAGACCTTCTTGCTCTTCTTGAGCTTCTTGCCCATAAGGGGTTGTATGAGCGGTGCATAGGGCACGATGCCCTGCAGTATCTGCGGACACTTGGCGTAGACGTCGTCGCTGAGGAAGGTGGTGTCCACGCGCGGATAGGTGGTGAGCTTCTTCTCGTAGAGGCTTTGTATGTGTTTCAGCGTGTCGTCGGCCGAGAATGAGTACTTCTTGTTGCATTCCACCTGCAGCGAGGTGAGGTCGAACAGGCGCGGCGGCGCCTCGGTGCCGGCCTTCTGCTGTATGTCGGTGACCGTGAAGTCCTTGCCCCTGACGGCGTCCAGTGCCGCCTGACCCTCATCGGGCTTCTTTATCTTGCCCTTGGTGGAGGAGAATGTGGCGCCGCGGTAGACGGTGGTGAGCACCCAGTATTTCTCTGGCTTGAAGTTGGTTATCTCAAAGTGGCGCTTGACAATCATGGCCAGCGTCGGGGTCTGCACGCGCCCTATGCTGAGCACCTGCCCCTTGGCAGTGGCAAAACGGAGGGTGTAGAGACGCGTGGCGTTCATGCCGAGGAGCCAGTCGCCTATGGCGCGGCAGAGGCCTGCCTCGTAGAGGCTCTGGTATTCCGACTGCGGCTTGAGGTTGGCAAATGCTTCACGTATAGCCTCTTCGGTGAGGCTGCTGACCCACAGGCGCTGCACGGGACAGGTGGCTTTGGCTTTCTGCATCACCCAGCGCTGGATGAGCTCGCCCTCCTGGCCGGCATCGCCGCAGTTGACGATACCGTCGGCGGCCTGCATAAGGCGCTCGATGACGGCAAACTGCTTCTTGTAGCCGTCGTTTTCGATGAGCTTGATACCGAAACGCGGCGGCACCATGGGCAGCGCCGACAACGACCAGCGGCGCCACTGGTCACAGTAGTCCTGCGGCTCCTTGAGGGTGCAGAGGTGACCGTAGGTCCACGTCACCTGGTAGCCGTTGCCTTCCATGTAGCCCTCATGCGAGGAGTTGGCACCCAGCACCTTGGCTATCTCGCGCGCCACACTCGGCTTCTCTGCGATACAGACTATCATTTCACCAGTCGGAGCGACGACCAGCCGTCGCGGTTTTTCTTGTCCTTGAACATCATACCCAGTTCGTTGGCCCTGGCTATGAGCGCCCCTTCGTCGGCCTCGTAGAAGCCACTGAGCAGCAGCGTGCCACCCGGATTGAGGGTAGCGGCGTAGCGATCCATGTCGGCCAGCAGAATATTGCGGTTGATGTTGGCCAGAATGACGTCGAAAGAGCCCTGTATGGCGGTTGCACAACCGAGCTTGAATGTAAGCTCAACGCCGTTGGAGGCAGCATTCTCGCGTGCATTGCTGAAGGCCCACTCGTCGATGTCGATACCCTCGACGTATGCTGCACCGCGCATCTTGGCCAGTATGCCCAGCACGGCGGTGCCGCAGCCCATATCGAGAACCCGTTTATCCTTCATGTCGAGCTCGGCCACATAGCTGAGCATCATGTAGGTGGTGGGGTGATGGGCGGTGCCGAAGCTCATTTTGGGTTCGATGATGAGCTCATAGTCAACGTCGGTGCGGTGTGGGTGGAAAGGTGCACGCACCCAGACGCTGCCGCCGTCGTACTGCACGAGGACAGCCTTATGCTCTTTCTCCCACTCTGCATTCCAGTCCTTGTCCTCCATTTCCTCGGCCTTATAGCGCAGCGGCACGGGGAAAGCCTGCACTGTAGAGGCGAGCCACTGCGGGTCATACTGCGAGGCCTGCACGTAGGCTTTGAGACCGTCGGGGATTTCCACGAAGCTCTCGTAGGGGCCTTCGTTGCCCAGGGTGTCCACCAGCATGTCGCGCCAGAGGCTGGTGTCATCCATGGTGAAAGTTACTTCAATATATTTCATAGGTAAGGATATTCAACTTTGGTTAGGAAAAGTCCGCAGGCAGGCATGCTGACACCTGCCGCGCAGCGGTCTTTCTTCTCTATGATTTCGCGCATGCCGTCGACGGTGAGCTTGCCGCGTCCCACGTCGAGCAGCGTGCCGGTCACCGAGCGCACCATGTTGCGCAGGAAGCGGTTGCTGCGGATGGTGAAGACCCAGCCGCCATCCTCTTCGGCCCAGTCGGCACGCGTGAGGTGGCAGATGTTGGTCTTCACCTGCGTGTGCAGCTTGGCAAACGAGGTGAAATCATCGTATTCCATAAGCACACGGGCGGCTTCGTTCATCAGCTCCAGGTCGGGCTTGTAGTAGATGCGGCAGTACTGCCCCTGGCGGAACGGAAGGCGGCAGTCGCTGACGTGGTACTGGTAGGTACGCGCCGTGGCGTCGAAGCGTGCATGGGCATTGTCGGCCACCGGAAAGATATCATATATAACAATGTCGGGCGGCAGCAGGTTGTTGAGCTTGAAGATCAGATTGTCGGACAACGCCCCCTCAACAACCATATGGGCATAGAAGTCGCTGGCATGCACGCCTGTGTCGGTGCGCCCGCAGCCGACGACGGCTATGGGCTGACGCAACAGGATGGTGAGAGCCTTTTCCAGCGTCTCCTGCACCGTAGGCAGTTCCGGCTGCGTCTGCCAGCCATTGTAATTGGCTCCATTATAGGCCAGATGTATAAAAAAGCGTCCCATAAATCAGGATGCAAAGATACATAAAATCAACGAGGTGACAAAATAATTTTTAGCATACCGAACTTATTTCGTACTTTTGCATTCTCAAAACAGCCCCTTGGAGACATGCTGACTTTCGACCTCAACGCCACCTGCGGCGACGCCCGTGCTGGTGTGATACATACCGACCACGGCAACATCCAGACGCCCATTTTCATGCCCGTCGGCACTGCCGGCACCGTGAAGGCCGTGCACCAGCACGAGCTGCGCGAGGAGATTGGCGCACAGATCATTCTCGGCAACACCTACCATCTCTACCTGCGTCCGGGATGCGACATACTGCGGCAGGCGGGAGGTCTGCACAAGTTCAACGCGTGGGACCGTCCCATACTGACCGACAGCGGCGGCTTCCAAGTCTTCTCACTGGCCGACAACCGCAAGATCAAGGAGGAGGGCTGCACATTCCGCAGCCATATAGACGGCAGCAAACACCTCTTCACTCCGGAGAACGTGATGGATATACAGCGCATCATCGGTGCCGACATCATGATGGCTTTCGACGAGTGCGCCCCGGGCGACAGCGACCACAGTTACGCACAGAAATCCATGGAACTTACGCACCGTTGGCTCGACCGTTGCATAAAGCGCTTCAACGAGACTGAGCCCCTCTACGGCCACCACCAGGCGCTGTTCCCCATCGTGCAGGGCTGCCAGTACGAGGACCTGCGCAAGATATCGGCCGAATACATAGCCTCCAAGGAACCCGAAGGGTGCGCCATCGGCGGTCTGGCCGTGGGCGAACCCACCGAGGTGATGTACCAGATGATAGAGGTAGTAAACGCCATCCTGCCCAAGGACCGCCCACGCTACCTCATGGGTGTGGGCACACCGCAGAACCTGCTGGAGGCCATCGAGCGCGGCGTGGATATGTTCGACTGCGTGATGCCAACCCGCAACGGCCGCAACGGACTGCTCTTCACCGTCGAAGGCACCATCAACATCAAGAACAAGAAGTGGGAGACATGCTTCGAGCCCATCTACAAAGACTATACCCTCGCCTATCTCCACCACCTCATCCGCGCTGAAGAAATTCTAGGGCTGCAGATATGCTCCATCGTCAACCTGCGTTTCTACCTGTGGCTCGTCGGCGAGGCGCGCCGCCACATCATAGCCGGCGACTATGCTGCATGGATGGCATCCATACTGCCCAATCTGGGACGCCGTCTGTAGGCTTGTTGAATACTTGTTGATATTTTAATTGTTTAGGCACCCGCGCGCTGGGTGTTATTATGTATTTTTGTGCTTTCAAAACAAAGTGCAAGAATGCTAACATTTAGTCATCTACTATCTGATACCCATGCAATTGTGCTGACGGCTGTACTCATAGCCGCTTTCATATATCTGTGCATTTACTACGGCCTGTTCCACTTCCGTGTGGGGCGTTACGGTCTCAAGAAACCCTCCGTCAAGACCACAGGCTCACTCTCCAACGACGACACCCCGCCGGTGTCAGTGGTGCTCACCGCCCGCAACGACGCGGCATGGCTTCGCGAGAACCTTGTCTATCTGCTGGAGCAGGACTATCCCAACTTCGAGGTCGTGGTGGTAGACTACCTCAGTCAGGACGACACACAGTTTGTGCTCAAGCTCCTGCGCGACTACTACAAGCATCTCAAGATAGTGCCTTTCAAGGAGGACGTCAACCTCTTCCAGGGTAAGAAATACCCCCTCAGTATCGGCATCAAGTCGGCTGCCAACGACATCCTCATGCTCGCCGACCCCGACTGCACCCCCAAGAACCTCAACTGGCTGCGCGGCATGGTCAAGGGCTACCGCGACAAGGATACACAGATAGTGCTCGGCTACTGCGGCGTGAAGCGCACCAAGACCATGCTCGGCACCCTGCAGCAGTACGACGCCCTCGCCTACGGCGCACAGTACCTCGGAAGCGCCCTTATCGGGCACCCTTACACCGGCTCCGGCCGCAACCTCAGCTACCGGCGTTCTTTCTTCTTCAAGCAGGGAGCCTTCATACGCCACTACGACGTGGCCGATGGCAGCGACGACCTCTTCGTCTACCAGAACGCCGACAAGCACAACACCGCCGTCTGCATCACCCCCGACGCCTGCCTAAACGCCGAGCCCAAGAAGAGCTTCGCCCAGTGGCACGACGACCGCCGCCACCGCGTGGCCACCCGCAACCGCCACAGCCTTGCCAGCCGCCTCAGCGAGGAGATGCACCCGGCAGCCAACCTGGCCTTCTACGCCGCCGCCACACTGCTGCTCGTCTTCCGCCTCTACACATGGCCCATCGTGGCCGCCGCATTGGTGCTGAAATGGGCCTGGCAGATTATCAGTTTCTCCATGCTCACCAAGCGTTTCGACGGCGGCTACGTGCATCTGGCCGCGCCCTTGCTCGAAATATATTTTATATTCGCAAATACTATTTTGATACTTTTGCCGTTACATAACAACAGAAAGTTCAAGAAGTAAAGGTTACAGGTTACAGGTTACTGGTTACAGATTAAAGGTTACTGATTACAGACAGGTGGAGAATACAGCGACAACAGACCGTATGCAGCGCGACTACGAGCTCGTATGCGCCGCACGCGACGAGGGCAACCGCAAGGCCTACGCCGACCTTATGGCGGCGTACCGCGAGCCCTTGTACACCCTGTTGCTGCGCATGACGCGCAACACCGTCACTGCCGACGACCTCACCATGGAGACCTTCGTCAAGGCCTTCATGCAGCTCCACCGCTACTCCCCCACCGGCACCTTCAGCTCGTGGCTTTACACCATAGGCGTCAACACCTACATCGACCACCTGCGCCGCCAGCGGCTGCAGACCGTCCCCCTCAGCAGCGCCGCACGCGACACAGAGGGCGACGCCGTGGAGTACCAGATACCCTCCAACCAGCCCAACCCCGAGGAGGCCCTCATACGCATGGAGCGCGACGAAGCCCTCAAGGCCATCGTCGACCAGCTCAAGGAGCCCTACCGCGTCATCGTCCAGATGCGCTACTACGAGGACATGTCCTACGAAGAGATAGCCACCAAGCTGCAGATACCCATGGGCACCGTCAAGATACGTCTGCTGCGCGCCAAGGAGCTGCTCGCCGCCACCGTTCGAGAGAGAGGAGGCATAGTATGAAACGCGTAGCCCTGATACTCACCCTTGCCATGCTTGCCGCATCGGCCACCGCCGACGACGGCAAGCCCCCCAGTAGCCGTCAGCGCAACACCGGCCTCGGCATCTTCGCCAACGCCAACGCCTACTGGTCGTCCGACGCCACCGCCAACTTCTATTCCGGCACCCCCACCGCCACCGACAAGGTGGGCGGCATCTACCGTATACTCAAAAGCAACACCTACGGCCACGAGATATGGCAGAACCTGCGCACCGACCGCCTAATCAGCGACGCCATAGGCAGCGAGCAAGACCTCATAATTGCCGAATACCCGCACATGTACTACCGCCTCTCCTACCAGATAGGCATGGGCATACGCTACGACTACGAGAGCGGCTTCGGCTGGCTGCTACGCTTCGACCTCGCCAAGCTGCGCGCTCAGGGCCAGTGGAACCTCGACGCCACCAACGGCACCGGCCAGCTCGGCTACGACCGTTACGTGCCCTGCGGCATCACCGGCATCGAGGACCGCATCAACATCGACTTCGCCATCACCCGCAGCGTGGCGCTCACCCGCTCCCTCGACCTTGAGCTCGACATCGGCGCCAGCCTCATCAACACCAAAGTCAAAGACAATATAATAATAGTAAACGGCCACACCTACTCCATCCTCGACCGCTGGAACGGCAACATCCCCGACGTCGGAGTGGGCAGCTACGAGTACATCAACCAGGGCGGCATCGGCTACGGCTTCTTCGCCAGCCTCCTCATCGGCTACCAGGTGCCCGGCATCGGCGCCCTCAAGATAGGCTACACCTGCGCCCAGAACCGCATCACCCTGCAGAACTACACCGCCTGGGGCTGGCACCACAGCCTCGGTGTCCGAATAGAGATTAACAATTTCAGTTTCATACAATAGCGATGATTACATTCACAAACCTTGCAGAAAGCGACCATCCGCACTTTGCACAAAACCTCTTCGAAGAGGCGTTCCCCGAGCAGGAACGCCCGCCTTTCTCTACAATCCGGCAGCGTGATGCCGGCAAATTCCATTTCCTCGTCGCCACCAACGGCGACGAACCGGTAGGCATCCTCACCTACTGGACCTTCGAAGACCTCGTCTACGTCGAGCACTTCGCCATCGACGAAGAACTCCGCAACCAGGGACTCGGCAAAGCCGTCTTCCTCAACTTCCTCTCCCAGCAACAGGAGCAGGTGGTGCTCGAGATAGAGCAGCCCAACACCGAAGAAGCCGACCACCGGCTCGAGTTCTACGCCTCCATGGGCTTCTTCCAGAACCCCCAGCCCTACGAGCAGCCATCCTACCACAACGACGGCCGCACCGTGCCCATGATACTCATGTCGAAATACGAACTCGACGACGACGAATTTTGCGAAATCCGCGACCTTCTATACCGCGAAGTGTACGGCGTAAAGTGATAATTGAAAGGTGGAAGGTGAATTTTTTTTAGTCACAACCTACTGATAAACAATTCATCATTCATCATCCACCGTTCATCATCGAAAAAAAATTTGGTCAGTATTTAAAAAGTTCGTACTTTTGCACCCGCTTTCGAGGAAAAAGAGACCTTGAAAAACCAGATGGCTCCTTAGCTCAACTGAATAGAGCATCTGACTACGGATCAGAAGGTTGCAGGTTTGAATCCTGCAGGAGTCACCACAAAGACAGAGACGCACAGCAATGCGTCTCTTTTTTTATGCCCTATCCGGAGCCGCCGCACCCTACCCTCGCCATAGTCCCTCCGACTCCGGTCCGACCTCCCTCCGACAAAAAACCGTTAAACAACCGTAGAACAGTCGGAGCGGAGTCGGAGGGACTACGGAGAGGATACGGAGCGATGGCGTAGTGTTGCCTGAGTGTTAAAGTTTAGTTAAAAAAGGCTCTTCCGGTCGGAAGGGCCTTATATTTATATACGGCACTTTTTGTTGGCAGCAGCTTGCATGATTGGAAAAATATCACTATCTTTGCAGGTGTGTAAATACGATATAATAGTGCACAAGAATTTGTAAATCAAACACAAAACACGATATGAAAGGCAATTTCACATTCCACAACCCGACGAGGCTCCATTTCGGCGAGGACGCTATGGGCCACTTGGTAGGCGAACTGAAGAACTACGGCACCACGGTGATGCTCAGCTACGGCGGAGGCTCGATAAAGCGCAACGGCATATACGAGTCAGTGATGGCGGCGCTCAAGGAGGCCGGCAAAAAGGTGGTCGAGGATGCGGGCGTTATGCCCAACCCAACATACGAGAAGGTGATGGAGGGCTGCCGCCTTGTGCGCGACAACAAGGTGGACCTGATACTTGCCGTTGGCGGCGGCTCAACCATCGACTATGCCAAGGCCGTCAGCGCCAGCGCCTACTGCACAGAGGACGCCTGGCAGAAATACTGGGTGAGGCAGGAGAGCCCCGAGTGCCCGACGGTGGCGGTGGGAGCTGTGCTCACCATGGTGGGCACGGGCAGCGAGATGAACGGCGGCAGTGTGATTACCAACAGGAAAGAGGGCTTCAAGCGCGGCAAGGTGTTCGGCACAGCGCTGTTCCCGAAGTTCGCCATACTGAACCCGCGGTTCACGATGACGGTGCCGCAGTACCAGATGGTGGCCGGCTTCTTCGACATCATGAGCCACCTGATGGAGCAGTACTTCGCCGGGACGGCCGACTGCACCACGGACTACATAAACGAGGGGCTGATGCGGTCGCTGATACATGCCTCGCGCATAGCCGCCAAGAACCCGCAGGACTACGAGGCGAGGGCCAACATCATGTGGACGGCCACCTGGGCGCTGAACACGCTGCTGAAATGCGGCAAGGGCGGCGACTGGGAGGTGCACCAGATAGGCCACGCCATAGGCCTGGTGACCGACGCCACACACGGCATGACGCTGGCAAGCGTGTCACTCCCCTACTACCGCCACGTGATGCACGACGGTCTGCACCAGTTTGTGCGTTTCGCTGAGAACGTGTGGGGCGTACGTCCAGAGGGCAAGAGCGACGAGCAGATAGCCACAGAAGGCCTCGCTTGCCTTGAGCAGTGGATGAAAGAGATTGGCGTGGTGATGCACAGCAGTGAGCTGGGTGTCAGCGAGGCCAACCTGCAGCAGGTGGCCGACGCGGTGCTGATACTGCCCGTGGGCTACCGCACGCTGACGCGCGACGAGGTGGTGCAGATACTGAGGGAAAGCATGTGAGATTGATGAATGAAGAACGGTTATAAGTGAAATTATATAGTGTCATAATACTATTGTCGGCGATGCTGGCATGGTTGCCGGCGGATGCGCGCAACGAGCGCGACACGCTGGGCGTGGGCACGCAGGTGCTGTTCGTGCGCAACGACGGCCAGTGGGACGCCCGTGTGCGCTACGAGGCGCAGCTGCACGACGCCGCCCTCTTCCTTGAGGACGACGGCCTGACGGTGGCCCTGCGTCAACCAGTGCCGCATCCCGCCCCCGGCAACGGCAAGCGCGCAAAGATGCACGCCTACAAGATGCACTTCATCGGTGGGAGTGCCATACCCATGGGTGAAGCCATGCAGGAAGGCTACAGCAACTACTACATCGGCGACAATCCCGCCAAGTGGCGCTCAAGGGTACCTTCCTTCGCCGTGGCGCGCTATACCGACCTCTATACAGGCATAGACCTTGAGCTCTACACCGCCAGCGACGCGCTGAAGTACAACCTCATAGTGCACCCCGGCGCAGACCCGTCGGCGATAGCCATAGAATACATAGGTACTGACGGTGTGAGCATTACCAAAGAAGGCGACTTGAGGATACGTACCACGGTGCGCGACATCATAGAGCTACAGCCGTATGTATATCAAGGCAATAATGAAATCAAGAGCCGCTGGCGTGTGAGCCGAACAGGAGACCGCTACACTGTGAGCATCGAGCTGGGAGATTATGACAAGGGGCGCGACCTGGTGATCGACCCCGTGGTGCGGCTGCGCTTCTCCACCTATACTGGCTCGACCGCCGACAACTGGGGCACCACCGGCACATACGACTCGCACAAGAACACCTATACCGCAGGGATAGTGTTCAACATAGGCTACCCGGTGTCCCCCGGAGCCTACGATGAAAGCTATAACGGTGCCGGTGACATTGCGGATATAGGCATCTTCAAGTTCGACTCCACCGGCAGCCAGCGTCTGTATGCCACCTATCTGGGCGGTGCGCAGGCCGACATGCCCCACAGCTTATATGTCAATGCCCTCGACGAACTCCTTGTGCTCGGTACCACAGGCAGCGACAACTTTCCCACCACCGCCGATGCCTACAGCCGCACCTTTGCCGGTGGCACCGACGTCAACTACGAAAACGCCCCGTCGATAGCGTTCCCAAACGGCAGCGATATCTTCGTCTCCTGCTTCAGTGCCGACGGCTCACGCCTTGAAGCCTCCACGTTCATCGGTGGCAGCGGCAACGACGGTCTCAACTACAAGAAGTACTACAACACCAACTATGGCATCATCATGCTGGGCAACGACTCGCTATACCACAACTACGGCGACGGTGCCCGTGGCGAGCTCATCACCGACCCCTTCGGTAACGTCTATGTAGCCACCACCACGGTGAGCCGCAACTTTCCCACCACCGCAGGAGCTGCACAGACAGTGTATGCCAGCAAACAAGACGCCGTAGTCTTCAAGATGGATCATAACCTGCACACCCTGCTGTGGAGCACCTACCTCGGCGGATTGGGCGACGATGCCGCCTACTCCATCGACCTCGACACGGCGCTGAACCCCGTCGTTTGCGGCGGTACCAACAGCCAGATATTCCCCACCACTGCAGGTGTCCTACAGACAACATACGGAGGTGGCACCGCCGACGGCTTCGTCAGCATACTCTCGAGCGTCAACGGCAGCCTTATAGCCTCCACATATATTGGTTCCGAAGACTATGACCAAGCCTATTTCGTACGCGTGGGCAACCACGGTGAGACCTTCATCTTCGGCCAAACGAAAGCCTCGGGCTCAACCATGATACACAATGCCGGATACGGTGTACCGGGTTCTGGAATGCTCATGATGCGCCTGTCACCCAGTCTTGCGCAGCGTCGCTGGAGTACCGTCTTCGGCACCCCAGGGCGCATCAACCTCTCCCCCACTGCCTTCGCCGCCGACATCTGCAACCGTGTCTATGCCGCTGGCTGGGGACGCGACTTCGTGGGGTACAACGGCGTGCAGTGGTATACAGAAGGCACCATGTGGATGGAGACAACACCTGACGCTTATGCCGACAGCACCGACGGACAGGACTTCTATATCATCTCCCTCGACGCCGACGCTAACAGCCTCCAGTACGCCACATTCTTCGGAGAATACCACCAACGTGGCGACAACAACTACCACGGCTCTGACCACGTAGACGGCGGCACCTCGCGTTTCGACCGCCTCGCCACCCTCTACCAGTCCGTCTGCGCCTCTTGCTCACGCTCCCAGGGATTTCCCACGACAGCAGGAGCCTGGAGCGACACCAACCGCTCGTCCAACTGCAACAACGCCATCTTCCGCTTCAATGTCACCGACGACTTCCCCGTAGCCGAGTTCATACCCCCGCAGGCGGGTTGCGCGCCTTATACCCTCACATTCCACAGTACCGGTCGAGGAACGTTGCATTGGGACTTTGGCGACGGTACCACTTCGACAGCCACTAACCCTACGCATACCTATACCGCTCCCGGCACCTACACCGTCACCCTCGTCGCTTCATTACCCGGCGGCTGCTCCGAAGCAGACACCCAGAGGAGCACACTCGTCGTCCTTGACCCCGACGCTGGCGTCACTCATCCCCTCTTCTTAGCCTGCAACGGCGAACATGTCGCCATAGGCCTGCCGCCCACTCCAGGCGCCAGCTATACATGGCTTACCCCTGGCGTAGACAACCCCGGCATATCAAACCCCACCGTCGGAAACGCCGGCACCTACGTGCTGCGCACGGAGACAACCGGATGCACACAGACAGACACCTTTATCGTAAATGTCATCAACCTCATTGATCGCGAGCTCATCACAGGTGTATCCTGCCGCGACAGTGTGGACGGACAAGTCACCCTGATACTTGACACAGGGGTAGACATAGACTCATTGACAATATCATCGGTACCCCTTCTGCCCATCACAACCACCGACACCACCGTCACCTTCGACAGTTTAGCACCGGAAACTGCCTACATCCTCACCGTCAGCGGATACGGCTGTGAATATGCCAAGCCGATACGGCTCAACAACAAAAGCGTACCGCCATACACCAAGCAATTGTCGGCTCCGCTCTGCGATGACAGCTGCCTGGGCTCAATATACATACGATGCATCGGCTATGACATCCCCGAGACGCAACCAGCCGATACACTGCGCACAGGCCTATGCCCAGGGACATACATAACCACTATGACAGCCCCTGACGGCTGTCCGTTGACCGACACCAGTGAAATCACCCGCAACCATACCCTCGACAGCCTACGCGCATGGGCCGACGACACTGTAGTGTGGGACGACGAGAGCACAACCTTGCACGCCGCCGTCGGCAACGGCTATTCAGCCTCCTACACTTGGAGCCCGGTCTCAACGATAGAGCAACCCGATATGGCAGATCCCGTAGTGACGCCCGTGGACAGCGTCACAATATATACCGTCACAGCCAGCTCGGGCGGCTGCACCAAGACCTCCACTGTCAAAGTACGGAGCATCCCCGTAATCTGCGGAGCTCCACTCTTCACCATTCCCAATGCATTCACACCCAACGCCGACGGAGTGAACGATGCAGTGTGCTTCAACACAGAACAGATTGTCGAGTTCAGCATCACCATCTTCAACCGATGGGGAGAAGCCGTATACAGGAGCTATGATGTCACCCAGTGCTGGGACGGCACTTACCGTGGCACGCCATGTCCCGCCGGTGTCTACACCTACACCTGCCACATAGCCTGCCCCGGTGGCCACACCAACGACCTCAAAGGCGACATAACACTCATACGATAGCCACTATGCAACACCTTAAGAAAGGAGACCAGTTTGTCGTCGCCTGCGTGGAAAGTCCCGAGACAGCCCCCTCCGTCATTGCCGCCGCACGGTATTTCGCTGAGCGACTGCGAGACAAACAACTGATGCTCCTAAATGTAAGCAGGAAAGAAAAGGCAGAATGGATAAAAGACTTCGGCATACCATACGTCGCCATGAGCGGCGACTGGGTCACAGCCATTGAGGGGCTCCCCACAGCCTTCAATGCCGTCCTCGCAGTCACGGCAGTCGACTCCTCAGCCCCGCGCACATCAATCGCCAATGCCCACACACTGCTCCGCACCTTCCGCAAATGCAAGATAGCATACCTTGTCGTTAATGCAGAACTCACTCACTACTCACCAATCAATGCAGCACTTACCGTAGACTACCACCGTGAAAGCAAGGAGAAACTCATTTGGGCCTCCTATCTGGCTCGCTTCCTTGGTGCAGAACTCACAATAGCCACACCTCAATATCGCGATGCCGGCCTCCGCGAACTCCAATCCAATAACATCCGCTACATCGACAAAGTGTTTCCCCCGCTCGGCATCACATACAGAAGCAAACGGTTACCTGTCAAAGGTAATAACTTAAGGAGCAATCCTGATTTGCAGGCTATCGACATCCTGCAACCCGACATTCTAATAGCGCGTGCCACCGACCCTCGCGCCACGGATCCACTCGACTGGATATTTGGCACTCCCGACCGACTCCTCCTCACCCACCCATCGCACACCCCCATCCTATTCCTCAACCCTCGCGATGACTTATACATCCTCTGCGATTAAAAGTCACACGCGCGTTTTTTTTATTGAGGATTCAAATAAAAATATTATATTTGCAGTCTACACCACGTGTAGCAAAACAAATTAACAACCTGTATGACTATCGGTTAACAGTTAACAGTTAACAGTTAGCGACAGTAATACTAAAACAAAAAACACTTCTGAAATGGAAGAAATTACCCACAACAACGAGACTCTGGAACAGAATCTCGAGAACGCCGCCACCACCGAGCCCATCGCCGTGGCCGAAACAGAAAACAACGAAGTAGCCTCCGTTGAGGCCACAGCCGAGCCTGAGACTCAACCAAGCGAGCCAACAGCAGAGCCAGAATCGCAGAAGACCGAGGAAAAGCCAGAAGAAAAGCCTTCTGAACCTCAAGTAGACTACAGCAACTACACCCGCGAACAGCTCGTTGATGCCATGCGAAACCTCCTTGATGAAGACATCACAGCCATACGCAGCCGCGTAACCGACATCCGCAACCGCTTCAGCGAACTGACTGCTGCCTTGCAACAGCAAGTTGCCGAACAGCCGTCAACAGTGACAGAACAGCCCACAGAACAGCCTGCTGCAGAAGGTGAAGAACAACCTGCAACGGAGCAGCCTGCCGAACAGCCTGCCGCATCAGTAGACGAAGTGTTTGAGGAATTCCGTAAACTCTATGCCCGCTACCGCACCTTGCGCCAGCAGCACCATGACGCCATGGAGGCACAGAAGAAAAAGAACCTCGAAGCCAAGCAGGCCCTCATCGAGGAAATGCGAACACTCGCCGACAGCGGTGAAGAGCAGGTGAAACAAGCCATGGACCGCTTCAACGATATACAGGAACGCTGGAAAGCCATTGGTGAAGTACCTCGCGAAGAGATGAACAACCTGTGGCAGAGCTACCATTTCCAGATAGAACAATTCTTCAACAAACTTAAGATAAACCGCGAGCTCCGTGCTTTGGACCAGAAGAAGAATTTGGAGCAGAAAATAGAGTTGTGCGAGAAAGCCGAGGAACTCATCGTAGAGCCTTCCGTCACCAAAGCCTTCAAAGCCCTGCAAGACCTCCGCGCACGCTGGAAAGAGGTTGGTCCCGTACCCGCCGAGCAAAACGAGGAGATATGGCAGCGTTTCAGCGCCGCCGCCAACCAGATTGACCAACGTCGCCGCGAATACTACGACCAACGCAAGGAAGAGATGGACAACAACCTGCTAGCCAAGCAGGCACTGATAGACAAAGCCGAGGAACTCACCGCCACACAGCCCCAGACCACCAAGGAATGGAATGACCTCACCGCAGCCCTCGACGAGCTGCTAAAGGTATGGAAAACCATAGGTCCTGTGCCACGTGAAGTGAACGAAGAGATTTGGGCCAAATTCAAGGGCATCATCGACCGCCACTACGACGCCAAGAAGGAGCACTTCGGTGCCATACGCGACGAACAGAGCGCCAACTACCAGAAGAAAGTTGAGCTCTGCCTTAAAGCTGAAGCCATCGCCAAACGCGAAGACTGGAAGAAAGCCACAGATGAACTGCTCGAGCTGCAGAAAGAGTGGAAAGAGACCGGTGCCACCAGTCGCAAAGTCAGTGACAAGATATGGCAGCGTTTCCGTGCCGCCTGCGACGAGTTCTTCGCCAAGAAAGGCGAATTCTTCAAGGAGCGCCGCACCTCTGAGGCCGAGAACCTTGCCAAGAAAGAAGCCATCATTGCTGAGCTTAAAGCCCATACTTTTGGTGACAACCGCGAAGAGAACATCGAGGTCATCAAGGACTTCCAGCGCCGCTGGGCTGAAGCCGGCTATGTGCCTATGGCCGACAAGGAGCGTCTGCATAAAGCCTTCCGCAGCGAAATTGACGCCATATTCGAGCGTCTCAAGATATCGGCCCGTGAAGCCGAAGAGACCGCCTATCGCGAGCGTCTGCACAACATCGGCGGTGACGCCAAGAAGTTCGTCATGGGTGAGCGTCAAGAGTTGATGGAGAAGATAGAGAAGCTGCGCAACGACCTATCGTTGTGGGAGAACAACCTGGGCTTCCTCGCCTCAAGCAAGCAGGCCGACCTGCTGAAAGCCGAGTTTGAGAAGAAGATGCAAGGTGCACGTCAGCAGATAGCCTTGCTGCAGGCCAAGCTCCGTATCCTCAAAGAAACCGAAGAAGCAGAAAAGAAAGAGGAATAGGTGAACACCACGCTACAATATAAACTACACAGCGGCAAGAACTCCAAGGCGGCCTACTATATGCAGGCCGCCTTTAGAGATATGTTGCCAGACAACTGTTTCCGCAAAAGGCTTGATACAGAGCTGTGCCGTTGTGCCGCCAAATACGACGCCGAATACATAGCCGGCCGTGTGGACTATTACTGCCAATTACATGAGCCCATTGTGCTCGGAGCCAACGCCGAACCTATAGGACTATTGCAGCGCAAAGGCAACCCTAGCACCTACTACTATGACAGCCGCGAAGCTCTGCAGTGGTTTGACCCAGAACTGAAGTGGCACTACCTCTTCGGCGACGTACGCGATATACCAGCAGAACCTACAGTGGTGAAGAGCCGCGCCATAGGCATAGACAATACCAACAGCGTGTTGCTGAAACTCGACCGTTGTCGCCATTTCGTTTACATCCATGACAGCCTGCAACCAGAAGAAAAAGAAGACCGCGCCATCTTCCGTGGCCATATAGGCACCCGCGAGAACAGAGCCCTCTTCTGCCATATGTATGCCAACAACCCGCGTGTGGATGCCGCCGACACCATCCCCGGCGCAAGCGAGAGCCGAAAGCATACCAGCCAGATGAAACCAATGCTCTCCTTCTATGAGCACCTGCACTACCGTTACATCATGGCATTGGAAGGCAACGACGTAGCATCAAACCTCAAATGGATTATGTCGTCGCACTCGGCGGCTGTGATGCCCAAACCCACCTGTGAGACCTGGTTCATGGAAGGACGTATGCAACCGGGTGTGCACTATGTGGAGATACGTCCTGACTTCGCCGACCTCGAGGAGAAGATGGACTATTACAGCAATCACATCGACGAACTGAAGGCCATTGTAGCCAATGCCAACCGCTACGTAGAGCAGTTCCGCGACTGGCGTCGCGAGCGTTACATAGCTCTGCTGGTTATGCAGAAATACTTTAAGATGACAGGACAATGAGTTTACGGTCTACAGTTTACGGTTTACGATTAGCGGTATGTGCCACCGTACTGCTGCTTACCGGCTGCAACAGAGGTGAAGCGGTGAAGTTCCTCCGCCTCGAGCAACTGTTGTTCACCACGCCAACCAATCAATTGCCGGAAGCGATGAAGACTCACCAAGAAGAATATACCACCGAGTTAATTAGCTTCTATCCCGACGAGCCAGAATTTGTGCATATGACGCAGGATTTTGTTTCAGACCCTGTGACACGCAACATCTTCCACATCACCGACAGCCTCTACCATGACTTTTCCGACATAGAGCGCCAACTGGGCCGTGCGCTGGCACGTGCCTACAAGCTCTGCCCTGATATGCCACACGTAGAACGCTTCTACACCATGGTCGCAGGAGACTTCAATTACAACTTCCGCGTATACAGCAACTGTAGCGACCTATGCGTTGTTCTGGATAATTACGCATTAGGAGCGATGGAGAAATATCAGTACTTCGGCATGCCCCAATACATTGTGCGCTCCGTCTCACACGAATACATTGTTCCCGACTGCATGTATGTGCTTGGTGGCCTTCAGTGCAAAAGCAATGACGGCGAACTCTCTCTACTGGATTACGCCATCATTGAAGGCAAGAAACTCTATTTTATAGAACAAACCATCCCTGGCATTGCCGACACCATCCTACTGCGCTACACCGCCGACCAAATGGCGTGGATGAAAGACAACATCGAGCAGGTATGGGGTTGGTTCATCCAAAACAAACTGCTTTATTCCACCGACATAGGGCAATTCCACAACATCATCGACGACGCACCGCACACCAACGCCTTTGGCCAGTCGTCGGCACCACGCACCACAGCCTACATAGGGCTGCAGATTGTGAACCGCTACATGAAGAAGAGCGGCGCCACCATGCAACAGCTCTTCGACAACACCGACAGCCGCGCGATACTAACCACCTCCGGCTGGCGTCCATAATCACTGACAATGAAGAATAAGGACATATACACCCACCTACTGCAAAAAGTGCTGCTTGCATTCGGCGCCCTCGTGGCCGCACAGGTAGCATTCCACCTATGCAACCTGCGCATCTTCCATCTCGACGGCACACGCGAATGGGCCGGATTGTTGCTAGGCAACCTGCATTTCGGGCTTGCCACAGTGGCCGCTTTCCTGCTTCCCTATATCATACTGATGCTGTTGCCATTGCAGGCACGCAACCGTCGCTGGTACCGTATTCTCGTCGAAGTGTTTTACATAGCCGCCGTGCTACTGATGATAATACCGCGCGGATGCAACTCTGCCTACTACCAGTACACCTACCGCCTGCTCTCCGACGAGATATTCTCCTACCTCGGCATCAGCGGCCAAATGTGCTCTCTGGTGCCACACTTCGCCGTCGACTACTGGTTCGTATGGGTTTGTCCTCTGGTCATCGCCCTGTTGTTCCTCTTCTTAAATAAACGTATAGGCCGCTATGAGGCACCTGACAAAGCCCGCGCCGACTGGCGTCTCTTGCTCTCCGTGCTGCTGCTCGCACTATGCCTGCGCGGTGGTGTGGTCCATGCCCTGAAGCCCACCGACGCCGTACGCTATGTGCAGCCAAAGAACACAGCCCTCGTCAGCAACGACAGCTACAACATTCTCCGCACACTCTTCACCCCCGACCTCGAGGAGGTGAACTATATGCCCATGGAGGAAGCCGCCAAGCTCGCTCCTTGCCTCCACTACGGAAACGCGTCACTCAGCGACTCTGCCACCCATAAGAACATTGTCCTCATCATCGTGGAGAGCCTGGGTCAGGAGTTCATGGGCTGCTACAACACTCAGTCCGACGCCGACACCCGCACACCTTTCCTCGACTCACTCGCTGCACACAGCACCCTGTACGACGGACGCTCCAATGGCAAGAAGAGCATCGAGGGCATCATGGCTATCAACGCCGGCATTCCCAACCTCATGAGCCATCCCTTCGCCAGCTCATGCTACGGCGAGCGCGACAACTACACAGGCCTGCCCGAGACACTGCGCCGCAACGGCTACCACACAGCCTTCCTGCACGGTTCCTACAACGGAGTCATGGACTTCGACGTCACCTGCAGCAAACTGGGCTATGATGATTACCTCGGCATGAATGAATACAATGCCTGGAAGCCCGGCAACAGCGACTACGACGGCGTCTGGGGCATCTTCGACGAGCCATTCCTGCAGTTCACTGCCGAATGCATTGGCTCCTACCGCGAGCCTTTCCTGGCCACCGTCTTCACCGTCACCTCGCACCACCCCTTCCCCATGCCTGAACAGTACAAAGGCACTTTCACCGAAGGCCGCCACCCGATACTCAAATGCGTAGAATACACCGACAACGCCCTGCGCGCATTCTTTGAAACCGCCAAGCAGAAGCCGTGGTACGACAACACCCTCTTCATCATCTGCGGTGACCACAGCGGCCACGGCCTCACGCGCGAATACAACGACTACGACGGCTGGTACCGCATACCCATGATATTCTTCGACCCCGCCGCCGACACTGCCGTGCGCAACAGCCGCATCATGCAGCAGACCGACCTCTACCCCACCCTTGTGGACATGCTCGGCCTACCCGACACCATCGTCGCTTTTGGCAATTCCGCACTGCGCCAGCCGCAAGGCCATTACGTCTACTACGCCAACGGCTATCACTGCCTCGTCAGCAACAACCCGCAGGACCCCGCACAACACGACATCACAGTCATCATGGGCGACTACGAGAGCGGCACCCCCGAGAACCTAAACCTGCTGAAATCCATCATACAGCAGTACAACCACAATATAATAAACGATAACCTTCTTCCTTAATGAAAACCAAGACCCTCATAATCGTCAACCCCATCTCAGGCGTCGGGCGACAGCGCCGCATAGAGACCCTGCTCAAGCAGAACCTCAACCATGACCTCTTCGACTACACGGTGCGCTACACCGAGCACATACACCACGGCACCGAAATAGCCCGCGAGGCCGCCGACAAAGGCTACCACTGCGTCGTCGCCGTGGGCGGCGACGGCTCCGTCAACGACGTCGTCCAGGGCATAAAAGACACCGACACACGACTCGGCATCATCCCCTGCGGCTCAGGCAACGGCCTCGCACGCTCACTCAAGCTGCCACTGCAGCCCTGGCTCGCCATCCGCGTCCTCAACCAACAATACGAGCAGACCATCGACTCCATCGTCGTAAACGACCGCTGGGTCGTCGTCAACGCCGCCGGCTGCGGCTTCGACGCCTACATAGCACGCCTCATGCACTCTGCAAAAACACGTGGCTTTGCAGCCTACACCAACCTCGTGCTCCGCGAATACGCACGCTACAAGAACTCCGACTATCATATCACCGTCGACGGACGCGAATACTACCGTAACGCCTGGTTCATCGCCGTCGCCAACAGCCAGCAGTTCGGCTACAACCTCGCCGTGGCCCCCAAGGCCAAGCTCGACGACGGCCTCATGGACATCTCCATCCTCGACAAGGTGCCCATCGACCACCTCGGCATCACGGCTCCTCTGGCCTTCACCAACCACCTCGACCTCTCGCAGCATGTCGAGATGTTCCGCGCCAAAGACGTCCTTATCGAAGGCAACGCCGACCGCTGGGTCAACCTCGACGGCGAGGGCGAGAATATAGGTCGCTCCGTCCATTTCGTCATACACCCCTCCTCGGTGAAGATCTACGCCCGCGACATGAAACAACTACTCCTGCCCCGCATACGATGAGCAAGAACAAAGCCATAGGGGTGGTCTACTCCACCAACCCCGACTACCAGTACCAGTACGACGACGAGCCCGAGGCCGAGACCCTGCCGCCCGCCAAGCAGCGCCTGCGCGTAAGCATCGACCGGCACCACCGCGGCGGCAAGACCGTTACACTCGTCACAGGCTTCGTAGGCACCGACAACGACCTCCAGGCCCTCGGCAAGACACTCAAGAGCCGCTGTGGCGTAGGCGGTGCCGCCAAAGACGGCGAGATAATCATCCAGGGCGACCACCTCGACAAAGTGCGCCAGCTACTCACCGCCGACGGCTACAACGTCCGCTGATAAAACCCAACATGTCAAAGAACCCTCGCGCCGCTTCTCCTCCCCACAAGAAAAGCGGCGCATATATAATATAAGGCCTGCCGATGCGACAGGCCATTATTTAACTAAACTTTAACGTTTTTCTATAGCCTTGCTATAGACACTTCTCCTATACGAGTACCAATTCTTATTGAGTCACCGCCATCCCAACGTATGGCTGAGGTATCTCCTTTCCATAATGAATACTGCGTGCCATATATGAACCCCGTACTGTCGGAAAATGAATACCTCATCTCTTTATTCCATTCATCCACACAATATGGACCAGATTTCATAATACTATTGTTTGTCTCCCAAAGTTCGCCTTTAACCAACACCGTAGTATCCGTATTGAAATCAAGTTCCAATATATAGAATTCTATAGACCAATAACCATTTTCTGACTCTGTACTCTTGCTAAAATTCCCCTTCCATGATGTCTGGGACAATGGATTGGGTTCTCCGACGCTTTCGCTAAGGCCATGCACGACCACGGCTTCATCTTTCCCGCAAGACGCCACAACAAATACCATCGCGGCAACAAAAATGAATATGTATTTCTTCATTGTCTTTACAATTTATTTCATGAAAGATAACGCCCTTACCGCGTCATGCGGCGGAAGTAGAAGATAAGGCCGGCGGTAAGGAGGCAGAGGCCGCCAAGGATAATCCAGAAGGTCTCGCGACCCATGGGGAAGGGGAAGCCAACATTCATACCGAAGAAGCCGGTGACCAGGGTCAGAGGCAGCATGATGGTGTTGAAATAGGTCAGCACGCGCATGATCTCGTTGGTGCGGTTGGTCAGCAACGAGTCGAATGTGTGCGACAGGCCTTCGACCAATTCGCCGTAGTCCTCGATGGAGTCGTACATCTTCTGGTACTGGTCAAGTATGTTGCCCCAGTAGTCTTCCATATCCAGCACCTCAGGGTCGACGAAGCCTTTGATGCCGCCGCTCTCGAACATGTGGAGCACACGCAGCTGCGGGCGGAAGGTGGTGTTGAGCAGGATGGTGTTGCGCCGCGTCTCGGATATCTGCTCGATGATGGAGCGCGCGCGGCGGTTGAAGATGTCGTAGTTGATTAGGTCCACTTCGGCACCGACGCGCTGCACCAGTGTGTTGGTCTCGAGCATCAGTCGGTTGAGGATATGGTAGAGCAACTGGTCGCTGGTGGCCATCATCTCCTGCGTGTCCTCGTCGCCCTCGGCGAGGTCTTCGCGCACCTCGTCGAAGAATTTCTTTACCACCCAGTGGGCTTTGCCGAGGGTGATGATATAGTCGCGCCCCCAGAAGATCTTGACCTCACGGATGCGGATGAACTTGTTGCCCTTGTCGAAGTAGGGGAAATGCAGAATGAGGAAATAGTAGTCGTCGTACTCGTCGATTTTCGGACGCTGCGTGGTACCGCGGCAGTCCTCGATGTCCAAGGGGTGGAACTGATAGTCGTTGAGCAGAAAGTCGTAGTCTTCCTCGCTGGGATTGGTTATGTCAAGCCATTTGAGCGACTTATACTGTATCGTTTCAATCATTTTTCACCTCCTTTCGGGTTCGTGACTACCTGGTGGTCAGCATTCTACATTCGTGTTGCGGTATTGGTACGTTTGCAAAGATACAAATATTTTCCGAACGGGCGACAATAATTATACATAATTGATAATATTAGAGTAATTAACGCACAATTGACCTGCACAGCAATTAGCTTAATTCGTCGTGAACCCCAAGCCTCCATGACCCCTATCCGAACCCTCTCCGATGTCCCTCCGACCAAAAACCGTAAAACAACCGTAGAACAGTCGGAGCGGGTACGGAGCGGGTACGAAGCGGCTCCGAAAAAAGCCCATTTCTTCAAAAGAAAAAAACTGTTGATAGCGCATAGGGTTTTCAACCGACTTAGGTGGATAACATGAGAAAAAAGCACGTAAACAAAGAGTTAAAAAAAGGGGCTCCAGAAATGCGGTTTGAAAATCAAACGCTTATTGTAAACAACTGAAACACAAAAGAGTATTACAGTTTTCAACTTACAACCGGCTAATCTTCAAACGGCTGTATGGTTATCAACAAAAATGGGCACCACTATCTGTTTTGGGTAAAAAAAATTGTTTTATTTCGAAAAAAAGTCGTATATTGTTTGCCACGTCGAAAAAGCGTTTTAACATAATGGTTTTTGAAAATTAGCGAGTTGTGCGAAAAGTGGTGTTTTGGTTGATGTGGCATGACGGCGCAACTTTAGTAAAAAAAAGTGAACTCTCCAAATTTTTTTTTTAGTTTCTGTGCACAAAAAAAGGTAGACCTTTGCAAGCAGAACAAGACGGGGGACTATACCCGTAAGTAATTGGAAAAAATAGAAATTAGGACATAGAAATTAGGAATCATGATTGAGGAAGAGTACAAGAAAGTATGGGCCGCGTGCCTGCGCATGATTGAGGACACCCTGGGACCCGAAAACCACATGGCTTTCGAGACCTGGTTCCGCCCCATAGTACCGCTGCAGCTCGACGGCACAACCCTGATAGTGCAGGTACCTAGCCAGTTCTTCTATGAATATTTAGAAGAACATTATATAGATTTATTAAAGCGCGTGATAAAGCTGCAGCTCGGCGTGAGCGGCATGCTGAAGTACAGCGTGGTGATGGACCAGAGCATCAGTACTTCGCCCATCGTCACCACCCTGCCCTCGCAGAGCCGCCAGTCGACGCGCAACCCGCTGACCGACCTGCCGGTGGACATCAACAAGGGTGGCGAGCGCGAGCTGCCTAACCCCTTCATCATCCCTGGCATACAGAAGACGCGCGTCAACTCGCAGCTCTCGCCCAACTACACGCTTGACAACTTCGTGGAGGGCGACTGCAACCGCCTGGCACGTTCGGCGGGCTATGCCGTGGCCGAGAAACCCGGCACCACGAGTTTCAACCCCCTGCTGCTGCACTCCGGCGTGGGCCTCGGCAAGACTCACCTGGCCAATGCCATCGGTCTCAAGACCAAAGAGCTGCACCCCGACATGACGGTGCTCTACGTCACCAGCGAGCAGTTCATGCAGCAGTATGCCGAAGCCGGCCGCACGGGAACGACCAACGATTTCATACATTTCTATGAGATTATCGACGTACTGATTATCGACGACATCCAGTTCTGGGCCGGCAAGGCTCCGAAGACACAGGAGGCATTCTTCCATATCTTCAACTACCTGCACCAGCACGGCTGCCAGATTATCATCACCAGCGACAAAGCCCCCGGCGAACTACAGGGCCTGGAGCCACGCCTCCTCAGCCGCCTCAAATGGGGCCTCAGCGCCGACCTGCAGGCTCCCGACGTGGAGACCCGCAAGCGCATCCTCCTCAAGAAGGCGCAGAACGAGGGCATCGAACTGACCGACGACGTGGTGGAGTACATCGCATACAATATTAATACGAACGTGCGCGAGCTCGAAGGGGCCCTCATTTCCCTCATCGCACAGAGCACGCTGAACCGCAAGGAGATCAACCTCGAGCTCACCAAGCAGATGATCGACAAGTACGTCCAGAGCTCGGCACGCGAGATTACCATCGACTACATACAGAAGGTGGTGTGCGACTACCTCGACCTGCCGGTGGAGACCATCCAGAACACCTCGCGCAAGCGCGAAGTGGTGCAGGCACGCCAGTTGAGCATGTACTTCGCCAAGAAGATCACCAAGTCGAGCCTCGCCGTCATCGGCATGCAGTGCGGCAACAAGGACCACGCCACGGTGCTCCACGCCTGCAAGACCATCGACAACCTGCGCCAGACCGACCGCCACATGCGCGCCATGGTCGACGAGCTGGAGAAGAAACTCAACGCATGAGTAAGGTAGCTTTCAAGCCGGGGACGATGATCTACCCGCTGCCCGCCATCATGGTCAGCTGCGGCGACGCTCCGGAGAACTACAACATAATCACCATAGCATGGACGGGCACTATCTGCAGTGACCCGCCCATGTGCTATATCAGCGTACGCCCCAACCGCCACAGCCACGAGCTGATTTCCCGCACAGGCGAGTTTGTCATCAACCTCACCACCACCGAACTGGCCCGCGCCACCGACTGGTGCGGCGTGAAGAGCGGCCGCGACGTCAACAAGTTCCGCGAGATGGGCCTCCATGCCGAACCGGCACAGCTGGTCAAAGCACCCCTCATCAAGGAGAGCCCGCTCAACATCGAGTGCAAAGTGGTGGAGGTGAAACGTCTCGGAAGCCACGATATGTTCATCGCCAACGTGGTAGCCGTCGATGCCGAGGAGGATTTGATAGACAAGACCACCGGCCAGTTCCAGCTCAACCACGCCGGCCCCCTAGCCTACTCCCACGGCAAATACTACGGCCTTGGCGAGAAGCTGGGCGGCTTCGGCTTCAGCGTTAAAAAGAAAGGACACTAACAATGAATATAGTTTGCGTAGAATCGCTGGGCATACCCCAGACCCGCTTCGAGGAACTCAAGAAGCATTACGCCTCCATGGGGCACACCTTAACCTATTATATGGACCGCAAAGAAGACGAGTCCACGATTATTGAGCGTATGCGCGATGCCGACATAGCGGTCATCAGCAACATCAAGCTGCCCGCTTCGGTGCTGTCTCAATGCACCAGGCTGAAATACCTCAGTGTGGCCTTCACCGGCCTCGACCATATAGACCTCGAATACTGCAAAGCACACAACATCACAGTACAAAACGCTGCCGGATACAGCACTACGGCGGTGAGCGAGCTGGCCGTGGGCATGATGCTCGACCTGCTGCGCAACATCGTCACACTGAACGAGAAGATACGCCAGGGCGGCAGCCGCGGCACATTCCTCGGCCGTGAGCTCAGGGGAAAGACCGTGGGCATTATAGGCACCGGCGCCATAGGAACAGCAACAATACGCCTGCTGCTCGCCTTCGGCGCCAAGGTGATTGCCTGGAGCCGCACAGAGCGCCCCGAAGTGAAGGCTATGGGTGTGGAATACCTACCGCTGGAGACACTGTTGCGGCAGAGCGACATAGTGTCGCTGCACGTGCCGCTGTGCAACGAGACCCGCGGCCTCATCGGCGAGAAAGAGCTGGCCATGATGAAGCCCACCGCCTTGTTGGTGAACACCGCCCGTGGCCCCGTGTGCGACATCGCTGCCGTTGGCAAGGCCCTTGTCGATGGCCGCATTGCCGGCGCCGCCTTCGACGTCTTCGAGCAGGAGCCTCCCCTGCCCGTCGACCACCTGCTTCTCTCCTCTCAACGCTGCCTGGTGACACCCCATGTGGCCTTCGCCACAGAGGAAAGCTTCGCCGCCCGCGCCGACATCGTATTCGGCCACGTCGACGAATACCTAAAATAAGAAGAGAGCCGCTTGGTTGAGCGGCTCTCTTCTTTTCATATCCTGTTATTTATTTCACCGGATGGTCCTTGTGGAAGGCCTCGAGGCGAGCCTTGAGGTCGGGGAACTGGTCGCGCTGCACCAGTGCCACACAGGCGCGGATACCCTGCTTGTGCGAGCCCGTGATGTCGAGGGCTATGGCGCTGATGCCGTAGCGAATAAGCTCGTTCAGCAGGTCTACACCCTCGTAGCCGGGGTAGCAGAAGGTGAAGTAGAAACCGTCGCCGATGTCCTCGCCCATATCCTTGTCGTAGACAATATAGAAGCCGTTGTCGGTGAAGAGTTTCTTCATGATGCCGGCCTTCTCGCCATATTCCTTGATGTCCTTAACGAAGTTGAAGGTGCCGTCGTTGGCGCCCTTGAGCATGGCGGCCATGGCGTACTGCACGCTGTGGGCGGTGCCGCTGCTGAGGCAGTAGAGGGTGCCGAAGATGAGGGCGCGGCCGAGCTGCGTCTGGCTGTAGTAGCGGGCAAGGTCGGGGCACTCCATGTTGAACAGCTTGGGCGAGCAGACCATCATAGCGATACGCTCACCGGCATAGCTGAAGCTCTTCGAGCCGGAAATCATGATGACATAGAGGTCCGTGTACTTGGCCACGGTGGGCTGGAACGGTGCCTTGCCGGGAACGCTGTAGTCCTTGCGGAAGTCCATGAGGAAGTAGGCCGAGTCCTCCATGACGACAACGCCGTACTTATTGGCCATCTCGCCGATGATCTGCAGCTCGTGGTCGGTGAAGCAGAACCAGGCGGGGTTGTTGGGGCTGCTGAAAATCATGCAGGCCACGTCGCCGTCCTTCAGTTCCTCTTCCAGCTTGTCGCGCAGCTTGTCGCCACGGTATTCATAGACGTCGAAAGCCTTCATTGGGATGCCGAGCACGCGGCACTGCTGTTTCTGCACGGGGAAGCCGGGGTCGATGAAGAGCACCTTGGTCTTCTTGGCATCGTAGCGGGTGAGGGTAAGGAAGCTGGCGAAGCCTGCCTGCATCGAGCCAACGGTGGGCACGCAGCAGTCGGGCGTGACGTCGATGTCGAGGAAGTTCTTGACAAAGCGGGCAGCCTCGCGCTTGAAGTCAGCGGTACCGTAAATCTCGGGGTAGATGCTGGCCACGCCGCTCTTCAGAGCCTCAATCTGGGCCTGCACACCCACCTGCGGGGCCGGCAGGCCGGGGATGCCCATCTCCATCTTGACGAAGCGCACGCCGGTCTCCTTCTCCACATCCTGTATCATCTTGCGCATCTCGCGGATGCTGGCTTTGCCAGGATTCTGGATTTTGTTGGCCGCGGCAATACGGTCTATCGTCTCTTTCTGTATAGGTATTTGTGTCATGATATTTTTGTTTTATTTAGTATTAAAATCTTTCAGTTTCACCACGTTGATGGGGCTCACCTCCTTTATCACCTCGTACACCTGCTTCTGCTCCTGCGGCGGCGCGGGGGTGAAGATGGAGACTATCTCCTGAATCTTCACGTCCACAAACTGCTGCACGCTGAGCAGGTTGGTGCGTTTCTTATGCACTTTCTGCAAGTCCTGCAGGGCCTCTATGATGCTCTGGCGCGCCTGCTGCTGGTCCTTGGTCATCATGTCGAGTCCCAGACGGTGGTACTTGTAGTACACCCCGTGCAGGTCCTCGTATGCGCTGTTGGTGTGGTTCTCCATGAACCAGTAGCGGCTCTTCTGGCCGTCGCTGCTGCGCCATCCGGCGAAGCCACTGTTCTCGGCCGACTGCTGCACCTGCTGGGCCATCGCGTAGTAGGGCTCGCCGGCGTTGGGCGCGAAGCTGTCCATGTAGATGCCGAGCAATATGTAGCAGTAGTAGCCTATGACCGACGAGAGATTGCCGTAGAAGTTGTTGATGTCGAAATCCAGCGGCTGGCTCTCGTTGTAGGTGAAGGTAAAATTGTTAGACTCCAAGTAGTTGAATATACCGCTGCTGTAGTTCGAGTTGTAGACGGGTCTGCGGAGCTGCACCTGCAACTGTCCGCCGAACTCGGTGGCCGAAGCGCGCGTGCCCAGTATCAGCGCTATGGAGCAATCCAGCAGCTCCACCGGCTCGAGGGTCATATTGGTCCATTTGCGTCCATTGACGAGGTCCTCTATGGCCTGCTTCATGTTCTCGAACACCTTCTTGTCGCCCGAGTCGTAGCCTTGTGTCGACTGCTGCAGCTTCTGACTGTTGATGGTCACATTGCAGCGGAACTCCTGCGCCCTTGCGCCCATAGTCGCCAGCGACAACAACAGCAACACCACAAAGCCCGTGCCCATGGCACGCTGCCTGTGAGTTGTTTTTGTTGCCATCGTCGCCTTCTTCATACCACACTATTTCACTTTGCGCTGCTTATACATGCCCGCGGGCTTTGAGCAGTTGCTCGTCGAGTACTGCTTGATGCCGTTCACCGTGGCGCGGTGCTTGTACATATTCTCCTTGTTGGTTCGCGAACGGTGCTTGGTCTGCTTCTGTCCATAGTAGTACGTGTCGCAGCTGCAGAGGAGCATAACACACGACAAAAGCAAAGCCGATAATATAGCTTTCTTTCTAACTTTCATATTCACATAACTTTATACTACCACACACATCATACTTCACGTTGCAAATATACAACTATTTTTAAAATACAACAAATAAAAACGCCGAAGCGCCCACGCATCCCATCCACTGTAGCGCCGGTGTCGCTTCGCCACCTCTCCGTCTATTCTACGCCTGTTCTACCATTGTTTAACGGTATTAAAGCGTAAAACAACCGGTAAACAACCGTAGAACAGTCGGAGGGGGTACGGAGAGGGGCTGTAGAAGGTGCGGAGTGCTGCGGAAAGGGTGTTAAAGAAATGTTGATAATATTATATATAAAAAGGAGGCAAGTTTCGGGAAAATTTCGTATTTTTGCATTTTAATAAATAGAAAACAACAATACGCTATATGGAAGATAATCAGAGAACTGACTACAGTGCAAGTAACATTACAGTGCTTGAAGGACTTGAGGCTGTGCGCGTGCGCCCCGCCATGTACATCGGCGATGTGAATGAGCGCGGTCTGCACCATCTGGTCTACGAGGTGGTGGACAACTCTATAGACGAGGCACTTGCAGGCTTCTGCACCAAGATTGACGTGGCAATAAACCCCGACAACAGCATCACCGTCGAGGACAACGGCCGCGGCATACCCGTGGACATGCACGAGAAGGAGCACCGCTCGGCCCTCGAGGTCGTAATGACGGTGCTGCACGCCGGCGGCAAATTCAACAAGAACAGCTACAAAGTCTCCGGCGGTCTGCACGGCGTGGGCGTGAGCTGCGTCAACGCACTCAGCGACCACATGATTGTGAACGTCTACCGCGACGGCAAGGTGTACCAGCAGGAATACTCGAAGGGCAAACCGCTCTACGCCGTGAAGGAAGTCGGCGTCACCGACAAGCGCGGCACCAGAGTGACATTCCATCCCGACGACACGATATTCACCGTCACCGAATACAAATACGACACGCTGCTCGACCGCATGCGCGAGCTCGCATACCTGAACAAAGGCATTGAAATCAACATCACCGACTGGCGCGAGATGAAGGAAGACGGCGAGACACCGCTGCGTGCCGATCACTTCTACAGCGAGAAGGGCCTGCGCGACTTCATAAGCTACCTCGACGAGAACCGCGAGAAGCTCATGCCCGAGGCCATCTACATAGAGGGCGAGCGCAAGGGCATCCCCATCGAGATTGCCATGCAGTACAACACCGGCTACAGCGAGAACCTGCACAGCTATGTGAACAACATCAATACGCACGAGGGCGGCACGCATCTGGCCGGTTTCCGCAGCGGTTTGACGCGCACGCTGAAGGCCTACGCCGACCGTAGCGGCCTGCTGCAGAAGGCCAAGGTGGAGATTACCGGTGACGACTTCCGCGAGGGCCTTACGGCCATCATCTCCGTAAAGGTCGCCGAGCCGCAGTTCGAGGGCCAGACGAAGACCAAGCTCGGCAACGCCGAGGTGCGCGGCGCCGTCGACGAGGCCGTCAGCGAAATGCTGGAGAACTACCTCGAGGAGCACCCCAACGAGGCCCACACCATAGTGGACAAGGTCATCCTCGCCGCCCGCGCACGCCAGGCCGCCCGCAAGGCCCGCGAGATGGTGCAGCGCAGCAACGTCTTCAGCAGCGCCGGCATGCCGGGCAAGCTGGCCGACTGCCAGAGCAACGACCCTGCGGAATGCGAGATATTCTTCGTCGAGGGCGACTCGGCAGGCGGCAGCGCCAAGCAGGGCCGCGACCGCCGCTTCCAGGCCATTCTGCCGCTGCGCGGTAAGATTCTGAACGTGGAGAAAGTGATGCGCCACCGCGCCTTCGAGAGCGAGGCCATCCGCGACATATACACCGCCCTGGGCGTCACCGTGGGAACTCCCGAAGACCCGCAGGCTTTGAACCTCAGCAAGCTGCGCTACCACAAGGTCATCATCATGACCGATGCCGATGTCGACGGCGCACATATCGACACGCTGATGCTGACGTTCTTCTTCCGCTACATGCCGGAGCTCATCGAGAACGGCTACGTCTACCTGGCAACTCCCCCGCTCTACCTCGTCAAGAAAGGCAACAAGCAGGTCTACTGCTGGACCGAGGACGACCGCGAGCGCGCCTTGATGGAATTCGGCGACAAGGGCATCCACGTGCAGCGCTACAAAGGTCTGGGTGAGATGAACAGCGACCAGCTGCGCGACACCACCATGGATCCGGAGGGCCGCCAGCTGCGCCAGGTGACCATCGAGAACGCCGCCTCGGCCGACCGCATCTTCTCGCTGCTGATGGGCGACGATGTGCCGCCCCGCCGCGCCTTCATCGAGGCCAATGCCACCTACGCCAATATCGACGCATAAACATAATCATACCATGGATAAGAGAAACTTACTGCTGATAAGCAACAGCACCATGCGCGGCGAGGCTTACCTCGGCTGGTGCAAGGACATGATTGCCGACTTCTGCCGTCGGCACAACGTTAAGAAGGTGCTCTTTGTACCCTATGCCGGCGTGAGCCTGGCCGAGGGCGGACTAAACAAGAGCTACGACGCCTATGAGGCCAAGGTGGCCGCCGTGTACAAGGAGTTTGGCGTGAAGCTCACCTCGGTGCACCACAAGGCGCTGCCGGTGAATGCAGTCTACGACACCGACTGTGTGGCCGTGGGCGGTGGCAACACCTTCCATCTGGTACGCGAACTGCAGCGCACGGGCCTCATGCAGGCCATCCGCCAGCGCGCCTTCGACGGTATGCCCTACATGGGCTGGAGCGCCGGCAGCAATGTGGCTGGTCCCACCCTCTGCACCACCAACGACATGCCCATAGTGATGCCTGCGTCGTTCGACTGCATGGGTCTGGTGCCGTTCCAGATCAACCCCCACTACACAGACTTCTTCGACCCGAAGCATGGCGGCGAGACCCGCGACGACCGCCTGAAGGAGTACATCATGGTGAACCCCAAGGCCACCGTAGCCGCCATCCGCGAGGCAACGGCCCTGCTGCTCGAGGACGGCAAGCTGTCGCTCATTGGCAAGCCCAACAAGATGAAAGTCTTCAAGACAACCATGGCCAACACCAAGGAGTTGCCGCTGAATACAGACCTCAATTTCCTGCTGAAAGCGTAACACAACAGGATACAAAAAGAAAAGCCTCCACGTTTGTGGAGGCTTCTTTTGTACCGCATATCAGAGTCGAACTGATGATCTTCTGCGTGAGAGGCAGATGTCCTGGACCACTAGACGAATGCGGCATGTGTGTGGTGCTTTATCTCTTAAAAGCGAGTGCAAAAGTACACACTTTTTTTATACTGACAAAATATTTTTTACAAATATCTTATATCGCCATGATTGTCAGCATTATATTTTTACCACATACCACCGCTCAAGGCTCTACAGCAATGATTTGTGCAGGTGCTGTAGCCCTAAATTCGGGGGCATACATGCATTGCATAGTAGCCACACCCGTCATAAAGCTGCCAGGATTAGTGACATATACCTCATACTCGAAGGAATACTTGCCTTTGTCGATATGTTCAATATAGCAGCGTGTGTCGGTATTGTTGACGACAACATAGAAGCTTATGCCATCGTTCCAGCGCCATCCGGCGCGTGTGCTTACGGGCTCCATGCACGACGGACGGCCGTCGATGAGCTCGAGGTAATCCATGGCGCGGTCGCACGTGATATCTATGCGCACCTTGACGCGGTCACCGACCTTCAGGGGGCCTTCGTGCCGGTAGCTACGCCTGAGCGTGATGCCGCTCTCTGCGGCAGGTATCTTGTCGAGGTCATCGGTAAACTGGTAATAGACGGCGCCCCAGGCGATACCGTTGTCCTGTTTGCTGATAACGATGTCGCTGCTACCGTTGGCGCGAAGCGCGTCGAGGTCTGCGCCTGACCACCGCTGCGAACGGTAGCCCTCGGCGCCCTTGCTCTCCGCCGTCATCTCGCTGCCGAAGACAGTCAGGCCCACCGCATCAGCCCCACTCTTAACCTTCAACTCATCATTCTTGACCATCAGCGCCTGTATGGCTTCGGCGGTGGCGCGGCTGTTGCCCCAATGGGTGGTCTGCTTCTGCTTGAGGAGCCATTGCTGCATGAGACCAATGGTGACGGTGTCTTTAGGCGTTATCTCGGCGAAGGCCTGTATCAGCAGCGCCTGGGTCTCGATGGGGCGCTGGTACCAGAACCAGCCGCTGGTGTTGTCGCGCCAGTACATACCCATCTCGTCGCTGGTGAGGGCTTTCTCCTTGAGCCGGCGCAGCAGGTCGAGGGCCGCCTTGCGGTCGCCGTGACGGTGGAAGATGAGCGCCAACTGCGCCTGCGTGTAAAGGTTATCATACTCCTTGTAGCGCTTCAGGGCGTTGGCATAATAGAAGCGGTAGGCCTCGGTGTTGGCCTTGCCGTATAGGGAGCGCATGTAGAGGTAGTCGATGTCGGTGGGCTGCCACTTGTACTTCTTTATATAAGGCTTCACCCAGCGCTCATAGTAGCGTTGCTGCTCGTTGTCCACATATCGCAGGGCTTTCTTGGTGTCGAGGTCCTCCCCTTTCACCTTCTGCAGCACGGCCTGCGTGACCCAAAGGCTACTCTTGCCGTCAGGCATCCATGCCCAGCCGCCGTCGGCGTTCTGCCGTCCTGCAAGGTCGGCCAGCTGCATGTCGTGCTGAGCACGCATGGCAGCGGTATCCAGGTATTTGGCTACAGCGCGCATCTGATCCTCCTCGCTCTCGGCGTCGCGCAGCCACGGCGTTGCCTGCAAGGCCGTTTGCTTCACGTCGTCGTTCATCTTCAGACGGCTAACCACGCTGTCTTTGACCAGCGCCGCAAGGTCCACGCGGCCCGCTATACGACGTCCGAGAGCACCAACATAGAGCTGCTCGGCAAGGTACAGCGTCGAGGGGTTCTCGAAGCTCTTCAGGTACGGCATGCTTTTGACAGCGAGCCACACGGGGTTGCTCACCATCTCGGCCACCACCAGCTGCGGCTGACGGCTGCCAGTGCCGGCAAGCCACTCGGGCATCGAGTAGCGCTTCTCCCCTGCCCCGTTGATATACATTGCCTTGCTGACTGTCACGGCCTGGCGGTTGCTAACCACCGGCACCTGACCCTGCTCGCCGTCGCTCATGCCGTCGGCGGTGGCGATGATGCGGTAGGTGACCACATAGACCCCCTGCGGCACCTCCACAGAGAAGGTCACCTGCGCGGCATCCTTCACACCAACATACTCCGTGTGGTGGCACAGTGTGTCACCCGTGGCGGCATCGGTGAGCAGCAGGCTCACCTCCACCTCTTTGGCCACCTGCCACTGCTCACTGGCCACTATTTTCGCCATCAGCGCCAGCGAGTCGCCGCTGCGCAGGAATCGCGGCATATTGGGTTGCACCATGAGCGGTTTCTGTGTTATGAGGCTCTTGTCAAGCGTTCCTATCTTGAGGTCCTTACTTACGGCCAGACCTTTGACATTCCAGCGTGTCAGCAGTTCGGGCACCGTGAAGCGGTAGGTCACCGTGCCGTCTACGTCGGTGCGCAGCTTGGGGGCGAAGAAAGCCAGCGTGTTGAGGTTGGTGCGCACCTGGGGCTCCTCGCCCGCAGCGGCGCCGCCGGCAGCGGCCCCCTCGACAATCTCTATGGCTTCAAGCTTGCTGGCTTTATTTGCCATAGGGGCAACTGCCATATCGAGACTTTCCTCTTCGACTTCGTCTGCAATAACCGAAAGTTCAACCGCCGCCTGGTTGGCAACGCGCGCCGACTTGTACATGCGCATGCCGCGCCAACGGCTATAGTGAGGCAGAGCCTCCTTGAGGGTCCACATCGAGGTATAGCCACCTTGATAGTAGAGGCGCCGGTATTCGTTCAGCCAACGGCCTGCGCCGCCAGTGACATGCAGCGGATTGATGCCGGAGGAGAAGTTCGTCCTCCACGGCGAGAAGCCCCACGCCCGCGCGCTGCCATACGAGTTCAGCGCGTCGTCGTACATGGTCATCATCAACGCACTCTTAACTCCTGACTCATAACTCTTAACTGAAATGGTCCATTCTTCCTGTTCGCCGGGCAACAGCTTGTCGCGGAAGGTGGCAATGTCGACCTTCAGCTGCTTGTGGCTGAATGGCACATAGACGCGCTGCTGCCACTGGCACTCGACGCCTTCGCGCACGCTGAAGAGGTCGATCTGGAAGCCGCCGAGCATAGTGCTGTCGACAGGTATCTCGATGCTACGTATCTCGTCCGACAGGCGGACGAGGCTGAAGTCGCGCACCTCGTTGCCAATGCGTAGCATATAGTATACCTCCACGTCCTTGAAGCGCGAGCCGAAGCGTAGACGCGCCGTCTCGCCCACCTCCACCTTGGTCTTCTCCACCTCGGCCCACAGCAGCCGCTGCGACGGCACATTACGGGCGTCGGGGGCTATGTAGGTGAGGTGTTCCGTAAGCGTGTCGGCCCCTTCGGCGCTTATGGTAACCCTGTATACACCGCTCTCGCCGTTCCAGCCCTTCGAGGCCACAGGCCAGCTGGCAGGGTCGTTATACTCGTTGCCGTAAGCCAGCAGCGGGAAGGCCTTGTGCCACTCGGCCTCGGTCATCGTATGGTGCACACCCTCGTGGAGCAGCGGATGGTCGAGCCGCGGCTCGGCGGGTTGACGTAATAGTTCAACCGTGGTCTTCACCTCGCCGGGGAGCGGGTTGCCGTTGATGTCGACATGCTTCACCTTGAGGTTGCCGGGCGTGCTGCCGCTCTCGAGATATACGAAAGCGTTGGTGTAGCCCACGCGCAGGCTGCTGACGGCATTGTGGCTCTCGCCGTTGAGGTCGGTGACATCCACATGCACCACATATTCGAACGAAGGCTTTGTGGAAAGCTCGACGTTGCTGTCGGGTTCGGGCGTGAAGACGACGCTGAAGCTGCCGTCGGCGGCGGTGGCGGTCTCGCCACTGGCCACTTCGCTCTCGTTGTAGAAATCGTTATAAAACCACCAGCAGCGGTGAAGCTGGCGCCGCACCACACGGTACTGCACACGGGCGCCGCTCACCGGCAACGCGCTGTAGCTTGCCGCAAGGCCCTGCATGGTGCAGGGCTGTCCGAAACGCGGCGCCGAGCCTGTGGCAGCGTCAAGGGTCACCATAAACTTGGGCTGCTTGTATTCCTCCACGCGGACAGGCTCCCAAAAATGCACTTTGCCGTCGCACTTGATAAAGAAAGTGCCAGCTATGCGGTCGGTTGGGACCACGAAGCTGGTGTGTGCAACGCCGAATTCGTCGGTCGTCAGGTCGACAGTGTCAACCTTCTGGTCGTTGGGGTCGGAGAATGTAAGCTTCAGCCGTTCGCCTCTGGCCACTTCGGCTTCCAAGCCATCGGTGCGATAAACCACCACAGCCACCTGCACCGTGTCGCCGGGCTTGTAGATGGGGCGGTCGGTGCGCACCTCGGCATGCAGGCGCATCGACGTGTCGGGCTTGCTATCGTTGTTGTCATAGCGTGCCGTAAGGCGGTAGCCGTTGCGCTCGACGGCAATCTGGTCGCCCCACCGAGGCTTCTCGTAAGCCAACCGGTAGCGGCCGTAACGGTCGGTGACAGCCGTAGCCATCACGGTGACCTTATTGTTATGGTCTTTGCGCTCCACGCGCATCTCCTGTCCCGCTATCGGACGGCCGGTGCGGCGGTCGAGCAGCATGCCCTCGCATCCATTCTGCACCAGCAGCATCTCCGTGCTGTTCACCGCGTAGACCATGAAGCCGTCAGTCTTGAAATCCTCGCTCGGCGACACCATCAGCAGCCAGCGGCCCGCAGGCAGCGCCGGCAGCGACACATAGCTCTCGGCATATTGGTAATCTTTTCCACTAACCACTGACCACTGACCACTGACCACTGGTTTTGCCGCCAGCAGCTTGCCCTTGGCCTTGTCACTCCAAGAGTAGTCCTCGTTGCCGTCCTTACCTTCGGTGTATTTGACGATGCGGTAGTACAGCTTGTCGACATTGCGGTGGCGCACCCGTTGCAGGCTGAGCTGTCCGGGGACGACCCACAGGCTGCCCCTCTCCATATCTACGCGCTTCTGCTTAATCTCGTTGGCGAGGTTGGCGCACTCGATGCCGCCTTCGCTCTTGGGTGCCAGCGCGACGGCCGTGTCGCAGTAGCGCAACGCCGCCACATAGTCGCCATTGCCGGCGCACCATTTGGCGGCACGCTGGTAGAGCAAAGTATAATAGTGGCTCTTGGTGCCTCGGAACTTCGCTATCGACTCGGCGATGCGCTCGAGCGTCATCGGGTGGTTGGGCACATTGGAGAGATAGTCGAGCAGGCGATTCTCGTAGAAGATGCGTATGTCGTCGCCGTCCCCAGCGTGGAACTCAGCCTGCATGCGCTGCAGATCGATGCGCTGCTTATCGGTGGTCTTGTCATAGTCGCCCAATATACGCAACACCACCACGTCGTAGGCCGTGGGTGTCATCCCCACACCCTTCTCGGCGTTGCAGAACATCTTTATCTGCTCCACGGGCGTCCGCTTCAGTACGTCGGCTAAGGCCAGGGCCGAGTCGTACTCGCCAATGAACGTGTAGCACAGAGCCTTGTCGACACCCTCCAGGCGCGGCAGCAGGGCGCGGTAGTGCGCCTCGGCGCTGTCGCGGGCGTCCTCCTGGTAGCAGGCCGCCGCCTGCGCCATATAGTAGGCCGCCGTCAGCCGTTGGCGGCTGGCAGCGCTCTTGTTGTTGTACACAGCCTCGGCCTTGCCGTAGGCCGTCTTGTAGGAGCCGTCTCCGATGAGGCGCTCCACCTGTGCCCAGTCGCTCTGGGCGGGTAAGGAAAACGCTGCCGCGCAGAGCGCCAGCAGCGTTAGTATCTGTCGTTTCATATGTCTGCTATTCCTTCTTGCCGGTGATGATGAGTTCGGCTTTCACACCGCTGAAGCCAGCACCCTTGTCGAGGGCAGCGGCGGCGGCACGCTTGATCTCATTCTTTGTCATACCGGCTGTCGTTATGCGGTCGGCGGCAATGCCGTGCTGCACGAAATACTCCTTGATGGCTTTCGCCCTGTCGAGCGACAGCAGCATGTCGGCCTCGGCATTCACACCGTAGCTCTGCACATAGCCCTTCACCAGGAACGTGATGTCGGGGTGGTTCAGGAACATGGCCACATACTGCATCAGCGCCGTGTCCGTGCCCTCTATGAAGGTAGACTCGCCGTCCTCGAAATACACGTTCTTGATGGGGAACGAAGCACCGCGCTCCGTACGCTCCATATAGGTCATCATTATAGTGTCGTGCAGCATCAGGTCGCTCGCGTTGAACTCGCGGTATATCGAGAAATAGCCGTCACGCTTGGCATACAGCGTGTAGCTGAAGCCCGGGATGAACTTCACCTTGCCGCCGCGGTAGTGCGCGTCCTTCACTATCGGGCGCTCGCCCCCCTGGCCGCCCCTCTCCAGTATCATCAGGTCCACGTCGACATAGCGCTTCCCCTTGCGGTCGTAGAAAAGCACCAAAGGCTCGTAGGCGTCGGCATGCACGCTGCAGGTGATGGTGTGTCCCTGGCCGCCTTCCGAGCGGTTGTCGAGCACGATGTAGTATTCCTCGCCCATGCGCACAGGTATCGACTTGATAAAGCCGCCGTACTGCTTCTTGGTGAGCATCTTGTCCTTGGCGTCGATGCTCATGCCGATGGTCGGCTTCGGCTCGGCGGGCAGCGTGAAGTCAGGCTCCGCATCGTCCTTCTTCTTCTTGGGCTGGGCCTCGGTCTTACCCTTCGGCTGACGCTCGTTGGCCTTCAGAGCGGCGGCGGCCAGACTGTTGCTGTCCACAGCGCCGAGGTTCACGGCCACGGGAGCCACCTTGTTGAGCAGCACCTGGTTCGAGAAGTAGACGCCGGTGTACTTGTACACCAGGAAGTCATAGTCGTCCCACTCGCTGCGCTGCGCTATGCTGATCTCCAGCTGTCCGTTGTACGGTATCGTAATCTTGTACCACACCGAGTTGTGCTCGCGCTCGAAGAGGTTCGGGTGCAGCTTGTCGGCCACCACCTCCTGCACGCGGCCACCGCCGTCGGGGGCCGTCGTCGGACCGTAGGTCTGGTCCATCTGCAGCGGAATGGCGAAGAGGCAGTCGTTGCTGTTGTAGGGCAGCTCCACGTCGGTGAACACCGGCGCCGGGGGCGCAGCAGCCTTTTTCTTCTTCGTCGTCTGGGTGGTCTTAGCCTTGCCCGACTTCTTTTTCTTGTTCTGGGCCTGAACGTCGCCGGCAGCGCCAACAACCAGTGCCACAGCAAGTAATGCAACAAATATACGTTTCATTATGTACATTTTTACATATTATTTCAAAGTGCAAATATACGAAAAAAATCATATATAGCAACTTTTTTTCATTTTTCACTCCACAAAAAACAACTCCACACCACCTTCCGCCGCCACCTCTCCACCTCCCCTCTGCCTCCCCTACGCCTCCCCTCCGTCATTTCTACGCTTGTTCTACCATTGTTTAACGGTACAAAAGCGTAAAACAACCGGTAAACAAGCGTAGAACAGACGGAGAGGATACGGAGGCGTGTCGGCTGGGTTGCGGCGCGAGTCTGAAAATAATTTGGTGCCGGGGAGGCCATTTGTGAAATATTTTGTATCTTTGCAGCACTAAATAGATGAAAACATAAAAGACAACGCTCTATGAAACGCATTGCATTCTTAGTAGTTATGATGGCTTGGGCCATCACGGCGAGCGCCACGTCGGTGCTCTACTTCACGCGCAGCCAGGCCGACAGGGCGGTGAGCTACCTGAACCGCCAGAGCGAGCTGATGATATACTGCGGCTACGAGTACGAGATCGAGACTTACGTACTGCTGAACGAGGTGTGGGCGGAGAGGGTGAACTCGGCTTACTACGAGCTGTGGATCTACGGCTGGGACGCCTACACGGGCGAGGAGATCTACATGCCGATAGACCTGCAGTGCATCTGGCTCTACAGCGCGGGGCGGATGTACAATGCGGCGCAGGCGCTGCGCTTCCGCACGTCGGGCTCCCTGCACAGGCCGGCGTTCGCATGGACGGTGCCGGCATACAACCACTATACGCGTGTGACGCACCGCCCGGGATATGTGCGCACCTACCACTATGACGTGCACCGCCACGGATGGATGCCACCGGCACCGCCGGCGCACCACCACAGCGGTCCCGCCGTGCACCCGATACACCCCTACTATATGCGCGCACCGCACACTCCGGCACCGAAGCCGCGCGGCACATGGACGCCCGGCGTAGACCGGCCGCAGATAGAGACGCCGCAGCCTTCGCGCAGCTCGTCGGGTGTGCGTCCGACACCGACGCAGAGCGGCACAGCCACGTCGCCCACGACGGGCGCCAACCCTTCGCGCAGCGACACTCCCGCCACCCCGACGCGCAGCGGCAAGGAGCAGGGGGCCTCGCAGACTGGCACACCGTCGCGCAGCGGCAGCACCACAACAACTACACCGTCGCGCAGCGGCAGCACCACGACAACTACACCGTCGCGCAGCGGCAGCACCACGACGACGACCACGCCCACTCGCAGCGAGAAGAGGGACAGCGGCAAGGGCACCACAACGACGCAGACACCGGCATCGCGCAGCGGCAGCAGCACGACGACGACCACGCCCAGCCGCAGCGAGAAGAGGGACGACAGCAAGGGCACCACAACGACGCAGACACCGGCGTCGCGCAGCGGCAGCAGCACGAACGCCAACCCCACGCGCCGCTAAACTTTAATGAAATATGATTAGACCGAGCGAACTACCACTGGCCGCCGACGGCAGCCTCTACCACATACACCTGACGAGCGACACCTTGGCCGACAAGGTGTTGCTCGTTGGAGACCCTGGGCGCGTCGAGATGTTCAAAGGCATCTTCGACAGCGTGGAGCATGAGAGCCTGAACCGCGAGCTGCACGCAGTGACGGGGCGCTACCACGGCAGCCGCATGACGGCCCTGTCGACGGGCATGGGGTGCGACAACATCGACATAGTGATGACGGAGCTCGACGTTGCCGCCGACGGGCGGCAGCTGCAGATAGTGCGCATAGGCACCAGCGGCTCGCTGCAGGGCGAGATAGACTGCGGCAGCCGTGTGGCGTCGGTATGCGCCATAGGCTTCGACGGGCTGATGAACTACTACAAGGAGTGGCGCACACCGCTGCCCGAGATGGAGGCGGCTTTCGCCGAGCACATGGAGCTTCCGGCCGGTACGGCACGCCCCTACTATGTGCAGGGCAGCGCCACGCTGCTGGAGCTCGTGGCCCACGACATGCACCAAGGCATTACGGCAACGGCACCGGGCTTCTACGGTCCGCAGGGCCGCACGGTGAGGCTGCACCCCGCCATGGAGGATCTCAACGAGAAGCTGGCATCGTTCGAGTGGGGTGACTACTACCGCCTGTTCAGGACCTGCCGCACACCGCGCGAGGTACGCAACCTCAAGGAGATAAGGGGCCTGCGGGTAACGAACCTCGAGATGGAGACGTCGGCCATCTACGGCTTCAGCCACATGCTGGGCCACGAGGCGCTGACGGTGTGCCTGATAATAGCCAACCGTCCGAAGGGGACTTTCCTGAACGACTACCACGAGCCGATGCGCCAGCTGGTCGGCACAGTGGTGGAGAGGCTGGCGTGAGACAGGTTACAGGTTATAGAATATAGAAGTAGGGGCTGACGTGATGTCAGCCTCTTTTGGTTTACTTAAGGGATGGCCTTTGCTGTTTTATTGCTTCGTAGGCGCTGTTGATCGCCTTCATCTGCTCGGCAGCGTTGCGCTGGAGCTCCTCGCTCATGCCGGCGACGCGGTCGGGGTGGTACTTCATGGCCATGCGGCGGTAGGCGCGGCGCACCTCGTCGTCGGAAGCGTCCTTGGCAATGCCCAAGACTTTGTATGGGTCTTTTTGATTGTTTGAATGACCGAATGCTTGATTGCTTGAGTGGCCTACATGGCGCTCATGGATAGAGGTGTAGTCGTACTGCGAAATGCCAAGATACTGTGCAATGAGGCGCAGCATGCTGAGTTCGGACTGGTGGAACTCGCCGTCGGCGCCACCGATGCCGAAGAGGAAGTCGACCATGTGATAGCGAGTGCTGTAGTCGGTGTTGACCTTGATCTGGGCGCAAACCTGGTCGACGGGGATATCCTGCTCAACCATCTGCTTCAGCACCTGCAGAATCTCCTTGCCACGTGCTTCGCCATAGTTCTTCAGGAGGAAGCGCTTGACGTAGTCGAGCTCGCTGCGGCGCACCTCGCCGTCGGCCTTCATGACGGCGGCGATGAGTACCATGAGGGCAGCGTCGATGTCCTGCCGTGTGCCGGTGTTACGATAGGGGCCACGGTGCCCCTGCGAGGAAGTATCCGTATACACACTGTCGGAGGAGCCGGAGATGCTTTTGCCAAGAAAGTAGCCGAGGATGGCGCCTATGGGGCCGCCCAGTGCCCATCCAAGGCCGGCGAGGAGCCATTTGGTGAAAGAGGACATGGTTTAGTGATGAGTGATGAGTGATGAGTGATGAGTGATGAATGATGAGGGATGAGTTATTGGCGGAGGTCGTTGTAGAGGAGGGATTGGATGTCGGTGCGGACATTGAGCTGAGCGAGACGGTTGGGGGTAGCCGAAGGGTGCACACGGTTGGAGAGGAAGACATAGACGAGCTGGTAGTCGGGGTCGGCCCAGACCATAGTGCCGGTGAAGCCTGTGTGGCCGAAGGAGGCCTGCGAAGCCTCGGGGCAGACCTGGGCTTTGGAGGAGGGGTTGAAGAGCTGCTTGTCGAAGCCGAGGGCGCGCCGGTTGCCCTGCTTGTCGAAGTGGCGCCTGGTAAATGTTTCGACGGTTTTCTGCTTGAGGTAGCGGTGGCCGTCGAGCACGCCGCCGTTGAGGAGCATCTGCATGATGAGAGCCACCTCGCGTGCGTTGGAGAAGAGGCCGGCGTGGCCGCTGACGCCATCCATGGCGTAGGCGTTGGGGTCGTGGACAGTGCCGCGGATGAGGCCGCGGAGGGAGTCGAACTCGGTGGGTGCGATCTCGTCGGCAGGGATGTCGTTGTCGAGGGGGTTGAACATGGTGGAGGTGAAGCCCATCTGGTCGTAGAAGTTGTCGGCGACGAACTCGTCGAGGGTCTGTCCGGTGATGCGCTCGACCATGTCGGCGAGAAGAATGAAGCCGAAGTCGCTGTATAGGTAGTCGTTGTTACCTGTGAGCGGGGTTTTGGCCACGAGGAGCGGTATGCTGTCGCGGAGGGAGGTCTGCTGCCAGAGGGCGTCGAAGGCTTTGAGACCTGCGCAGTGGCTGAGGGCCTGCTTGACGGTGATGTTGGTCTTCTCAGTGCTCTTGAGGTAGGGAAGATAGCGGCTGAGCTTGTCGTTGATGCTGAGCTTGCCGTTGTCGACGAGTTTCATGACTGCCAACGTGGTGGCGCAGACTTTGGTGAGGGAGGCGAGATCGTAGAGGGTTTCGGGTGTGACGGGGGCAGCGGTGCTGTCGTAGGTCTGATTACCATAGCAGCGGTCGATGACGACGCGCCCGCGGTGCATCACCACAATCTGGCAACCAGGCATAGCCTGCTGAGAGATGGCGGAGCCCACGATACTGTCTATGCGGCGGTCGACATTGAGGTTGAGGTCGGAGACAATGTCGTTGCAGATGTAGCGGTGCTCCTCACCGGGGACACGGAGGTCGTTGTGGATATAGGGGCGGACGTAATGGTATTTGGCCTTGAGGACACGGCGGCAGTGGTAGTCGATGAGGCGGCGGACAGTGTCCTGCTTGACGGCGGCGGTCTTGATGGCCTCGATGGCCTCCTGGACATTGGGTGGCAGGAGGATGATGTCGTTGCCAGCAAGGAGAGCCATCAGCTCGGCGTTACCAGAGCGGTAGCTGTTGGTGATGCCCTTCATGTCGATGCCGTCGGTGATGACGAGTCCGTCGAAGCCCATGGTGCGCTTCAGCAGCCCATTGACAATGACGGGGCTGAGCGAGGAGGGGCGCAGACTGTCGTAGGCATTGACCTGCAGATGGGCAATCATGACACCGCCCACGCTGTCGGCGAAAAGGCGTCGGAAAGGCACTAAGTCGACGGTATCCATATATGCACGAGAGTGGTTGATGACAGGCAGCTCGAGGTGGCTATCCTTGTCGGTGTCACCGTGGCCGGGGAAGTGCTTGGCGACAGCCATAACCCCCTGGCTCTGCTGGCCGCGGGCGTAGAGACTGGCGAGCTGCGCCACACGCTGTGGGTCGGTGCCGAAGGATCGGGTGCCGATGACTGGGTTCTTGGGGTTGGAGTTGATGTCGGCCACCGGGGCGAAATTGATGTGTATGCCCATCTCGCGGCACTGGCTGCCAATCTCGGCACCGAGACGGTAGACGATGCTGTCGGCGTCGGGAGAGACCTCGCCGAAACGCGCCGCACGGGGGAACGAATACATGTCCTTGAGACGCATACCGAGGCCCCACTCGCCGTCAATTGCCACAAGGAGCGGCACGTTGGCGTCGCGCTGGAAGCGGCGAGTCATAGAGACCTGCCGGTCGGCGGTACCGGTGAAGAAACATACGCCGCCGACACCGTAGGTATTCATAACCTCGCTGAAAGCGGCGGCCTGACGGTCGTCCATATCGAGCGGCACACGAACCATCATAAGCTGCGCGATACGCTGGTCGAGGTTCAGGGTGGCCATCACGGAGTCAATCCAGTTGGTCTCCGGGTCACGGAATGTGAGGCCACGGGCATCAAAACGTTGGGCTACAGCTTCTACGCATATTGCGGTGAGCATCAATACCGTTAGGACGGCAACAAGTTTCTTTCTCATTGTCTTAAGTGTTTATCAATGATGGCAACCTGACGTTGGCGCGGATTGCCTTCATAGTTCAATATCACATAGTCGGCACGCCGCATCATCTCCTCGGCGGGCATCTGGTTGGCCACGCGGGCCATAATCTGCACTTCTGTCGCCCCATCGCGACTGCGCAAACGCTCGATACGTTCAGGCAGGTCAAGATATACGCAGACGGTCTTGTCCATAAGGGCGTCGAAGCCATAGTCATACAATATAGCGCTCTCGAAGAGCACGTAAGGCTCAGCGGCGTGATTGCTGCAGAATGCCTCGAAGTCAGCCATAACACGCGGATGCACAAGAGCGTTGAGGGCATTGAGTGCGCCGGAATCGGTGAAGACGCGGTCGGCGATGCGCCGCTTGTCGACGCTGCCGTCGGGGAAGAACACCCCGTTGCCGAACAGCTTGCGGATATCGGCGAGGAACGCCTGATTCCGATAGTAGGCAGAGGCAACATCGTCGGCTACAAAAGCCGACACGCCGAGCTTGCTGAACTCGGCCACCACGGTGCTCTTACCGCAGCCTATACCGCCTGTAATACCTACGCGTTTCATTCACTTGATGATTACGCACTGCACCTCCTTGGGCTCAATGCCGCGCGGACGCATATAGACGGGGAACTCGGTAATCTGCGGCACTATATGACTGCCCCCATTTATGATATCAGCATAGTCCACTGCCACCGTGAATTCCGGCTCACGGTGCAGGTCGCGCTGGGCCACCCACACATGCAGTGTGACATCGGGCGGATAGATGTGAACCGACACAGAAGTATCGGCTCCGGCCACCTGTATTGGCACTTTATACTCGCGTTCCACATAGGCCTCAACAGGCACATAGACAGTCACCTCGGTGCACGTCGGGTGCACGTCGCCGGCCTCGCGCCACACTGGCTCAAGCTTCATGGTATAGCTACCAGAAGCCTTAATTCCTGATACTGTAGTCTTTGCCACGGGCAGCGACGTTATGGTCGCCAACGCCTCTTCTGGACCATAGAGCGTCACCTCAGACGGTGTGATGCTTGGCTGACCATATAGAGCATACTGCTCTGCAAACTCGAAGCTTACCTGGTCGAGATTGGGCTTGAAAGTCTTGTGTCTGCGTTCGGCAAGGGTTACGCGCAATGAATCCACCCCACTGTTTACCCCCTTGATGCCAACCATGCTTTCACGCACAGCGGCGTAGAGGACATCGATGCCTGCGGTGCGCTGCATACCGCTGCCGCTGACAGACACCTCCATCTCTGGCACCTCGTCGAGCAGCCCTATCAAGAATGCCGTGTAGCCGTCGGAGGAGATGCGCAACGTCAACGACGTGTCGGCCGACAACATGGCATAGCGCACCGTGTCATAGCCGGTGTAGCTAACACGCACTTGCATCGGATACTCCATCGGCTCCGACATGGAGACACCGAGCCATACGATAGCCGTCAACCCTAATATGACCAGGAAGCGCTTCACTTACTTCTTATCCTCGGCTTTGGCTTCGGGAGCAGGCTGTATCATGCTTTTCTCGACGGTGAGGACGGTACCGTTGCTGACCTCCACCTCGACGGTGTGCTCACCAACTTCATGAACCTTGCCGTAGATGCCGCCCGAGAAGACGACACGGTCGCCTTTCTTCAAACCCTCGCGGAACTTGCGCTCCTCTTTTTCTTTCTTACGCTGAGGACGCAGCATGAGAATCCACATAATCACAAGGATGACAATCATCCAAATCCACATAGAGCCGCCACCCTGGGCGCCCTGTGCCTGTAATAAAATCATATCTGTCATAATGTTTGATTGATTGTTTGTTTGGTATTATCTTCCCACCTGCGCCAATATCTTGAGTCGGCATGTGGCGGGCTGTGCATTGCTAACGATGGTCACCTCCTGATATTGCTGACCGGCCTTACCGGCACTCTTGAAGGTCACCGTCACATATCCCTCGCCGCCGGGAGCTATACGCCCCTTTGGGTAGTCGGCCACGGTGCAGCCACAGGTCGCCGAGGTGTTGCTGATAATGAGGTCGGCGTCACCGGTATTACGGAAGTGGAAGCTGTAGCTGATGTTCTCGCCAGCCGACAGGCGTCCAAAATCATGCATGTCACTGTCAAAGGTGAGCACCGGCATCTTCTCGCTCTCATCGTAGCCATGTGCACTGCGCGGATTGCGTATCAGGTCAACATCGGCATCCTGAGCCTCCCTGCCCTTGCAGCCAGCAAGCAGCAGCATCGACGCTGCGACAAGGATAATAGTCTTTTTCCGTCTTTTGAACATACTTTACGCCTCCTCGCTGTTTTCGTTCAGCAGACCACGGCCCGACTTCTTTATCTTACCCTGCGAGCGCAGTTCAAGCACCAACTTGTCGAGTATACCATTGATGAAGAGCTTGCTGCGCTCAGAGCTGAACTCCTTGCTGAGTTCGATGTACTCGTCTATAGTTACCTTTTCAGGTATCGATGGACATGCAATAAACTCGGCTACAGCCATATCTATCAGCAGAATGTCCATCAACGCCACTCGCTCAAATTCCCAGCCCTGCAGCCTTGCCTTGATCATCTCCTCGCTCTCGGCACGGTGGGCCAATGTCTCCGTAAGCAGCTGCCGTGCAAACTCCATGTCAGCTTCATCTTTCTCCTCGCGCTTGTCATACATCACAGGCCACTGCATAGCCTCGTCGAAGTGCTGCTCGTCGAGGGTCTTCAGCATCATATAGTTGTACTGGGCTATCTGCTCGAAATCATCTTCCCACAACAGGCTGCGCTCCGCAATGACAGCAACAATGGCCTCGCGGTTCATCAGAAAGCGGAACAGCATGATAGCCAACTCCTTGTCCTGTGCAAAGTCGGTGTCGGGATGCGACAGGTACTCGCAGTATGTGTCGGTCTTGCGGAACTCTATGAAAGCCTCACGCACCAAATCGCTGTGCGTCTCCCAGCAACCGCACCACTTCTCGGTTAACTGCCTCAGCTCGAAGTTGTCGGACATACGGCGCAGGAACTCGTTGCCGAGGAACTTGCGGTTGGGAGTTTTCTCAGCATCGGTGGGGCGAAACTTGCGGCGCCCCTCCTCGATGACCACCTCGGCCATCTCCAAGACCTTGGTCATAAGCGACACCTGCAGCACACCCAACTCGTTGAGGCGGCCTACATGGTACTCGAAGTCCTTGCTGGCCTGTATGGCATCCTTTCCATCTATCTGGCTGGAGTATATCTCCTGTAGCACCTTGCTTCTTAAGAAATGTCTGCTCAGCATTTATAGTACAATGTTTATAATCTTCTTCGGTACAAATATCACTTTCTTCGGCTCTTTGCCTTCCATCCATTTCTGCCCTTCCGGCATAGCCTTGATGGCGGCGACAGCCTCGTCCTGTGTGCAGACGGCCGGCAGCTCCACTGTGAAACGCATCTTGCCGTTGAACTGCACTGGATACTTCACGGTGTCCTCCACCAGCATCTTCGGGTCGTACTGCGGCCATCCGGCATCGCACACACTGCCCTCATGCCCAAGCTGGTGCCACAGTTCCTCGGCTATATGCGGCGCAAAGGGTGCTATCAGCACCGTCAGCGGCTCCAGCACCTCGCGACTGCAGCACTTGCTGTCAGCCAACTGGTTGGCACATATCATGAAGGTGGAGACGCAGGTATTGAAAGAGAATCGCTCCACGTCGTCGGTAATCTTCTTGATGGTCTGATGCAACACCTTCAACTCATCCTTCGAGGCGGGCTCGTCGCCCAAGCTTTCGAACAGGCGCCAGAACTTCTTGAGGAAGCGGTGCACACCCTCTATACCGTTGGTGTCCCACGGTTTGGCTTGTTCCACAGGACCGAGGAACATCTCGTACAGACGCAGCGTGTCGGCACCGTAGCGCGCCACCAGGTCGTCGGGGTTCTGCACATTGTACATGCTCTTGCTCATCTTCTCCACTTCCCAGCCGCAAACATACTTGCCGTCTTCCATATCAAAGCGGGCATTGGCGAACTCCGGTCGCCACTCGCGGAACTTCTCAATGTCGAGCACGTCATTGTCCACGATGTTGATATCCACATGTATCGGAGTCACATCGTCCATGTTCTTTATCAAGCCCTTCGATATGAACAGGCTGTTGTCGGTCTTGGAGCGATAGACAAAGTTCGAGCGTCCCTGTATCATGCCCTGGTTGATGAGTTTCTGGAAAGGCTCCTCCTTCACGGCCATACCGATGTCGAAGAGGAACTTGTTCCAGAAGCGGGCATAGATGAGGTGACCGGTGCCATGTTCGGCGCCTCCCACATAGAGGTCGACGTTCTGCCAGTAGCCAACGGCTTCTTTCGAGAAGTAGGCTTCGTCGTTCGTCGGGTCCATATAGCGCAGATAGTATCCGCTGCTTCCCGCAAAGCCCGGCATTGTGCTCAGCTCCAAGGGGAAGACGGTGTCATTGTCGATTGCTGAACAATCGACCACAGTGTTGCTCTTGGTGTCCCAGGCCCACTTGGTGGCGTGTCCCAGCGGCGGCTCACCCGTGGCGGTAGGCTTGAACTCACTCACCTCCGGCAGCTCCAGCGGCAGACACTCCTCGGGGATGGGAGTGGCGTAAGGCTTGTAGTATATCGGGAAGGGCTCACCCCAGTAGCGCTGGCGGCTGAAGATGGCGTCGCGCAGACGGAAGTTCACCGTCCGGTGGCCTATGCCCATCTCCTCTATCTTGTCTATCACGGCGGCCATGGCCTCCTTCACCTTCATGCCGCTGAACTGGCCGCTGTTGACCGACCAGCCGCTCTTGGCGTCCATACTCTCGCTCCATGTATTCGGGTCGCTGACAATGGGTTTGCCCGTCTCGGGGTCCTTATCGGCAGCCACAACCTGACGTATCGGCAGGCCGAAGTGGCGCGCAAAGGCGAAGTCGCGGCTGTCGTGCGCCGGCACTGCCATGATGGCTCCGGTGCCGTAACCAGCCAGCACATAATCGCTCACCCAGATTGGTATCTTCTCCTCGGTGAGGGGATTGACGGCATAAGCGCCGGTGAACACTCCGCTCACCTTCTTCACCTCGGCCTGGCGCTCGCGCTCCGAGCGGTTCTTGGCCCAGGTGACATAGTCCTGTACCTGCTGGCGCTGCGCGTCGGTGGTGATGCTGTCGATGAGCTCATGCTCAGGACACAGCACCATGAAGGTCACGCCGTATATGGTGTCGGGACGCGTGGTGAATATCTCGAAACTCGGCACAGGCTGCGGGTCGAACTGTGGCATGTAGGCCTGTGCGCCGGGCAGCACGTTTTCATTGCTTTTCACATCCAGCGGGAACCATACTGCGGCACCCTCCGAGCGGCCTATCCAGTTGCGCTGTATCTCCTTCAGCGAGTCGGTCCAGTCCACCTGCTCCAGTCCGTCGACCAGACGCTGGGCATAGGCCGATACGCGCAGGCTCCACTGGCGCATCAGCTTGCGCTCCACAGGGTAGCCGCCGCGCACACTCAAGCCGCCGACGACCTCGTCGTTGGCCAACACCGTGCCCAGTTCGGCACACCAGTTGACGGGTATGTCGGCCAGATAGGCCAGACGGTAGTTCATCAGCACCTGGCTGCGTTTCACCTTGTCCCATGCTCTCCACTCCTCGGCCGTGAAGTCCAGCACCTCGGTGCAGGCGGCGTCGAGTTCCTCACTGCCCTGTCTGGCAAAACGTTCCTCGAGTTCGCTGATGGGCACAGCCTTTTGCAACGTGTTGTCGTAGTAGTGTTTGAAGAGCTGCAGGAAAGTCCATTGCGTCCACTTGTAGTACTTCGGCTCGCAGGTACGCACCTCGCGATCCCAGTCGAACGAGAAGCCAATCTTGTCCAACTGCTCGCGATAGCGTGCAATGTTCTTCTCCGTGGTGACGGCAGGGTGCTGACCGGTCTGTATAGCATACTGCTCGGCGGGCAGGCCGTAGGCATCGTAGCCCATGGGGTGCAGCACGTTATAGCCGCGCAGACGCTTGTAGCGGGCGTAGATGTCGCTCGCTATATAGCCCAGCGGGTGACCCACATGGAGGCCGGCGCCCGACGGGTAGGGAAACATGTCCAAAACATAGTAATGCGGCTTGTCGCTGTGGTTGTCGACATGGTACACACCATGCTCGCGCCACCAGTTCTGCCACCGCGGTTCGAGTTCACTGAAGTTGTAGTCCATTTTCTTTCAATATATTACAACCCACCGCACACACGGCAGGAAAATGCAAATATACGAAAAAATCTATATAATAAAAGAAAATATATTATATATTATCTCCTCGGCGTCAGTTCCTCGTAGGTTTTGTCGCTGTAGATGAACAATATACGCGCAACTCGCTCTCCACTCTCCACGCCAGCCTCATCAATCTCCTTTACCGGCCTCACGTCCTCAACCTCACTGGGCGGAACGGCGACATACGTAGCCTGATAGTCTTCCACCTTGGATATAGGTTCCGGCTCACTATCGTCCGTTCCAAAGTCCATCTCCTTTTGCGGGGTGCTGATATCAGCCGACGGATGTCCGGCGTCGGCAAACTGCTGCCCGCCAACAGCCATAGGCTCGCCACTCCCATACATGGCCCCTTTGCCAAGGAGCAGCCAGTTGGCATCGATCTCGGGGTAGCGCTTCAGCACCTTCACGGCGAAGTCGAGACTCGGGTTGTTGCGGCCACCCAGAATGTGCGACATCCCCGACGGCTGGATGCCGATCTCCTCCGCAAACTGTCTTGCGGTGATATTTTTGGCCCGTAAAATGAGATTTATCCTGTTTATCATAATCTTACAATTGTAATTACACATGTATTGCAATTACAAAAGTACACATACTTTTCGATATGGCAAAATAAAATTTACATATTCACATTTGTATTCAGACAACACTATACAACCAATAAATTAACCAGACATTGCATAACGCTAATATACCGATATTTATATACAGTAGCACATAACACATAACCCGACACTTCTTGTTGACAAATAACACTAAACCTATACATTATGTAATAATTATTAAAATATTGGTTTTTAGTATATAGTATTTCAATACAGAGCATCTGTTAAATATTTTAACCGAAATTACACCTGTTTTTGGTTTACAATTGTATTATTACACAACAGCACCTACACTTACATTTGTCACGTCTACTTTTAGGCTATCGAAACTTACAAAAGTACACACTCAAATTTCGCTCCTATTCGACGTTCTCACCCCTTCACCGCCTTCGCCTCACAGATTGGCGAGAAAGTCGCTTAGAAGCAAAATTTCATCTCCGTCACCACCTCCACCCCACCCTGCCCTTTGTGCTTCCGCTCCACTGTAGCACCGGTGGCGCTACGCCACCACTCCGTACCCGCTCCGACTGTTCTACGGTTGTTCTACGGTTTTTTGTCGGAGGGAGGTCGGAGGGGATTCGGAGGGAGTACGTACCGGCATAACATAAATAATATTAAAAGAAGAATTGTAAAAAATGTTAAAAACATGTGGAGGTAGTAACAAACAATGGGTTTACGCGTCTAATATGCAGAAAAAAACGTATTTTTGCACATAAGAAAGCACCATAGATTATGAACCAAGGCTCAGGGTGTATTCAATCCCTGCCCTGACATCATTGTCAACGAAAGGGTCGACCACATTCCCTATGAGGTCTACCAGGACCACGACTGGGACACCGTCGTCAACAAAGACAACCACGGTCAGGTTGAGCTCACCGCCGAGCCCTACATCCCAGTTCAGTACTTCAACGGCACCTACTTGGTTGAACAAATCCCATACAATCCACCAGACACGACATTTGCCCTCGGCACACGCATGCCTATCGGTACCGACGATGTCTTCGCTGACTCACACACAACCATTCCGTATCCGTTCTATTTCTTCGGTATCCGCAAAAGCCAGTTCCGTATCGGTGCCAATGGGTTGGTTACATTTTGTAGTCCATCAAGTTTTGGGTCAGGAAACTATTGCCCTTATGGGTTCAGGTCATCAAGCAACAAACTACCCTGGGACGGAACCTCCGGCCACCAAAATCTCGGATCATCTTATGGCGGTCGCATGCAGGACGCCATTTATGGCGTAATGGAAGACACTCACCCTGGCCACTTTACAGGCTCAGAGACCAACAGGATAGACGGCATCTACTATGGCATTCAGGACCAATACCCCTGCCGCAAAATTATATGCTCGTGGAAAGAAGCCCCGAACTTTGGCGACTACAGCCATAAAGGCACCTATCAAATAGTCTGCTACGAAGGCTCCAACATTATTGAAGTCCATGTCAAACAGCGCAGATGCTGCCCCACAACCTCCGATGCACTTATTGGCATCCAGAACGCCACTGGACAACCGCAACAGAGAGGCACGCCCGGAGAACCTAACATGTACGTCGTCAACGGCGCGCCTGCAGCCTTCTGGCCTAATGGGCGCAACGGATTCACCACCAACATCGACAATGAAGCCTACCGCTTCACTCCGCAGGGCACCACGAGCAAGACCGTCAAGTGGTACCGCATTTTCGACGACGGCCGCGACTCGATAGTGCTGCCGGAGAAGTCCGTCAACATGACCGACACCAACGGCTACTACGAGGACATGCACGACAACCCCGCCATCGAGGGCTATGACCCGGTGCACCCCACCCTCACCAAGGCCACGGTGAAACCCACCATGCCCTCACGATACGTCGTACAACTCTACTTTGAGGATGCCGAGAACAACGCTTACTTGCTCCGCGACACCATCTTCGTCGGCGTCGACACGGCAAACGACCTATACCTCAAGAACGTCGATCTACACGACGAGAATGCCCGCGTCATGAACGTCTGCAACGGTCGCCCGGCTGCGCTCCAGCTCTCTTGGGGCGAGAGCCTCACTCCGCGCGACATACGATGGCGCGTGGAC
>CACYSB010000009.1 GCA_902777005.1 uncultured Bacteroidota bacterium | reverse complement strand
CGGTAAAAGTCACTCACGCCCCTCTCTGTCAGATAAGAGTTTTCGGGTTTGATATAAGCCCAAAGGGTAGAGACAATGATATCGACTTCACCCATATTGACAACTCCATTATAGTATGCATGCACGTTTGACCGTATCTGCTTGCAGTAGCCGTCGGGAATGGTGGCAAGGTCATAGTGCCCATAGAAATCGTGGTTGCCAAAGCATACAACCACCCGTTGATAGTGTTCTGAGGCCCAATTCCAGAATTCATACCGCGAATAGGTGTCCTCTTTCGAATCGGGGAGGTCGAGATAGGCGGTGTCGCCCGCAACGAGCAATATGTCGCCCGTCACCTCCAACGGATGCTCCGCAAGATAGGCACGGTTCTCTGGAAATTCCAGGTGCAGGTCGCTAACAAATTGTATTTTCATTTCTTTAGTATCTGTGCCATACGTTCAAACGCACGGAGGTATAATTTATAGTTTCGGCTGTCGGATACGTCAAGCAGGTCATTCAACAAGGGGCTCTCCTCATTCTTTGTCAGTTCTCCTCGTAACATTTCTGCATAGAAGTGTCGGTGCTTATCGGACAGTATTTTTTTTAGGTCGGCAGCCATCCATTCTGCGCCAGCCACAATGACGTCAAATTGTTCTGTGTTGGTGTCCACTTCAGGAGGCAGCCCGTCGTGTGCCAATGCGTAAGCAACGTAGACATTCTGTAACAGAAATGCCATGTCGACGGCGTCTTTCTTGGTCTTCATCCGTCGGTCGTTCCAGGTATCCAGTTTGATTAGGAACTGACCGCTGAGTGATGTCAGCCGAAAAGCGAAGTCTCCGTCTACCGTCACTTTGTCGGCCGCCCGCATCACATCCTCAAAACAGTGCACCGACATCACTGGCGATCCCTCTGGTGGCCAAGCCACCTGGTCGTCTTCGGCTATTGCGCCAAACGGCACAATGTCCACCTCGAAACGTATGCGTCCATTGCTTCCCAGATAGTAGAAACGTTGTTTCTCCCGGGCTTTCTCGAAGTGGTTCTGCAACAAGATGCTTGTCAGCCGCTCATACTGGTTCCAGTCTTGCAGCATCACCGCCACATCCAAATCCATCGTGCGTCGAGGTGCGTTTGTCACATCCAGCAGTCGCAACGCAATGTCGCGGGCCGCTGCACCCACCACAAACACCTCAGCACCCAACTGTCTATAGCAGCCAGCTAAAACCTGCAGCGTCTCAGCCATCAGGTCGTTTTGAAGATCCTCCTTGCGAATTGTGTATTCCATAGTTTCTTATAGTAGTGGCTTGATACGTTCAGCCGTTTCGCGACAGCGGTCATCGTTGGTGGCCAACAGGTCGGCATACACCACCAGTAATGGTGTACCTGCAGTTTGCCAGAAGCGTTTGTAGACGAATATCTCGCCTTGTCGATTTGGTATCATACGACCTGTGGCAATCAGACCGTCGGCATTGTCAGCAGTATAGATGTCCCATCGTTCGGGTAGAATGTGGCCATCCAGCAGGGCGGCTGCCGGCTCTCCACCCCAGCACATCGTTTCGGGCAGTTGGATAGATTGCCACTGGTCTCGCACCGCTGGCGAGAGGAATGTGAAACGGCTGATAAGAAGTTTGGGCTTCATCGTTTCTGCATAGCCATGTGTCCAATGATCGATTAGTGACTGACGTTTGCGGAGCAGTCTCGTTCTGCCATCATCGACAATAAAACCACGATTGGTGAGGTCTGTCAGCGTGCTGTGCACCGCTCCTACGGAAACGCCCGCCGCAGAGGCAATTTCGCGGATGGTTTTACCTACATTTTCCTTGTTTTGAAGCAGGTAATAGATAATTTGGGTCTCTGCTTTTTGCATATTTTGTTCATTAATTACTTGTTGTTCAAAATTTTTGAACAAAAAATACACAAAATAAATAAACTACGCAAATAAAATACAATTATTACTTCAAAATTTCATCTGCATCCGACGCGATTCCCACACGGCTCGCACCTCGTGGTCATTGAAAAAACGTATGGATTTCTTATTGCTCATATCTTATTTTCTCTTTCGTATTCTTCTTTGGTAATAGTTGTATTGGGGTCAACGGTGAGTACTTCGTCGTAGGTGAGGCCGTAGAGGTGATATACGCGGAGGTCGATTTCTCGGTCGGTGGCAGCGATTTGGTCGGTGAGTTGGTGGCAAGCGTCGGTATACTGGCGGAAGTAGTCTTCCCACTCGTCCTGCTGCTGGAGGGTGAGTTTGATTTTCTGCTTCTTCAGCTCTGCCACAAAGGCAGCGAAGTCCATCTGGTCGAAGGTCTGTAGGGCTGTCGTAATCTTCACTCCTTCGAAGTTCTCCGTCAGTCGCCGCAGAAAACGACTGCGTTTCTCATGAAGTTGCTGGTTGAGGGATAGCATCATATCTACTAATGTCGAAAGGACTATTTGTTCTTTTTCTGATGCTTTTGGAATAGGAATTTGTCTTAAAGTACCAACATTTAGTGAGATGTTTGAACTTTTCGCACGCAACCATTTGTCTATAAAACAAGAATTAAGAGTAGCTAAAATGTATTTTGTTGAATAAAGAGGCGTTGGCTTTATTACAACAACAGAACTATGGGCATAGTATTGATGAGTGTCTATACAAGCTGTTAACTTCTTTGCTATACGTTGCAATACAATTTTTTCTGGAAGCTCAAAGTCTGATGCTTGTTTAGGGCTACATTGACGACCACCTCCTTTCAATGTGGATTTGGGTTTTGCATCACTATCTTTTGCCATTTCCTCTGGGTTATACCACAGATACTCTCCAGTATAGAGCAATCCGTACCTTGAAATATTAGCACCTCTAATTGCGGGTTTGTCCAAGTCTGTCAGTTTTTCAAAGCGGCAATACTTTTCATCGTCACCTGTTACGATACCTACTATAATATCACACAAATCTCCCAACAAAGTCACATTGCTTAATTTCTGTTCCTCTTCGTAAGTTATATTCCTTTCCAAATCTGATATAATATCTTTTTTAGGAACAACTTTGATAAGCTTATTATTTTCGACATTCACAAAGGTTAAATCACTTTGTTTGATAGTATTGTCAACAAATAGCAAGGCTGTTTCCACTGTTGCATCTTCAAAAACCCTTTGTGGCAATAATCCTATTTTATGCAGGTTGTATTGAAACAACAATAACTCCCGCAGTTTCTTGAATGATTGAATACTCCACCAGGTCTTTGGAATAATGTATCCTAGTTTGCCATTTTTTTTCATTAACAAACATCCAAACTCAACAAAAAAAGCATAAATATCTGTTTTCTGTTGGGCAGAAGAATATCTATTCCAATAGTATACTTTGTCTTTGTCTGCCATTTTATGCGGGCGGATATACGGCGGATTTCCTATCACCACATCAAAGCCGCCTTTCTCGAAGACTTGCGGGAATTCTTTCTGCCAGTCGAAGGCTTTGTCTCCAGCAACAGCGGGGTCGCTGATAAGGGAGTTGCCGCACTTGATGTTCTTGTTAAGTGTGTTGAGTTTGCGGCGAGGTTTGGCGGTTCGCAACCAAAGGGCCAGTTGTGCTATCTCGACACTCTCTTCATTGATATCTACGCCGTAGAGGTTGTTCTCCAGGATGCTGTTTTCAATTCCTTGGAAGACGATGGCGTCGCCCGTGACTTTCGCCTGCATCTCGTCGATAAGGGAATGCTCTGCCATAAGGAACTGCAGCGCGGCATTAAGGAAGGCACCGCTGCCACAGGCGGGGTCGAGGATGGTGAGTTGCAGAAGCCATTCGCGGTATTGATTCAGTTTATCAAGCAGTTTCAGCTTGGTTTGTTTCTGGCGGTTCTTATCGGCGAAATACTCTTCCTCGACGATGCCCAACTCGCTCTTCTTCTCGGCACAGAGGCGGCCGACCGTGTTTTCGACGATATACTTGGTGATATACTGCGGTGTGTAGAACACGCCGTCCTGCTTGCGCTTGGAGGTTTTCGGGGTCTCGCCGCTGCTGATCTGTTGGCTCACTTCCTCGATTTCCGACAGCGAGTTCTCGAAGATATGGCCAAGGATGTTCACGTCAACCTCGCTCCCGAAGTCGTATGTGGAGAGTCGGCGGGTGTGCTCTACCAAAGGCTCGTCGCTGATGACGATATTATCCAGCACCTCGTCGGGCTTGAAGAGACCTCCATTGTATGCGAATATGTCGTACTTCTTGCCCTGAAAGCCGGTGTTCATATAGCCGAAGTACTTCTTTATGCGGTCGTAAAGTGGTACATACGCATCCAAATCCCTCAACTTCTCCCATTGGTCGATAATCTGAATCATCGAGTTGGGAGGCAACAGTCCTCCGTCTTCGGCAAAGAAGATGAAGAGCAAGCGGTCGAGTAGTTTCTGTGTCTTCTTGAAGAGCAGAAGCTGCCACGCTTTCTCGTCTGTTGCCCAAGCGTTACCTTCTTGGTAAGGGTTACGGGCAATGATGTCGGCAAAGAGGACTTGTTTGAATTGCGAATAGTCTTTGTAGAGGGCTTTTGTGATTTGGTCTTCGTTGGACACCGACTCTTGTTTCATCGTGCAAGCCACACCTCGTTGCACCTGTGGCCATGCAAGGACAAGATACAACTCTTGGAATTCCTGCTCGGAAATGTGGAAGAGGTTCCACTCGCGATACTCGACAGCATTGTCGATATAGAGGCGCAGTTTCTCGAAGTTGGAGATGACTACCAGACGGGCATCGGGATGCTGGCTCTTGTAATTGAAAGCTTGCGCTTCGACTTTTGAGAGGTCGGTGGTCTTATGGTCTTTCAGTTCGATAACGCCTATGACTTTTCCGTCCTGCAGTATGGCGCCGTCGGCTTTCTTGGCGTCGGTCTCGTTTTTCTGTTCGGTGATGAGGTTGTATTCGGGCGACGGGTTGAGAGTGTAGCCAAATACCTTGACAAAAAGCTCGCGCAGGAAACCTTCCTGGAACTGTTCCTCCTTGGATTGGAGTATATTTTGCTGCACCTCCGTGTTGAGGAAATAGCTTTTATATTGTGCCCACGCACGTTGCAGGCATTCTGGTTCAAGCAGCGCAAGGTATTTCTTGATTATGTTCTTTTGGAAAAGCATAGCAATATTTTTAGATTGCAAAGATACACTTTTTTTCTCGAATGGCAAAAAATTAGTTAATACGTGAATGTGGGAATGTGTTAATGTGTTAATGTGTTAATGCGTAAGTGCGTTAATGTGTTTTTCGCTAGATTTGATTTAATTCAGCGGTGCTCGCAGGCATACCACAAGGCCTGCAAGCAGGCAGAATGTGTTAGTGTGCTGGATGGTACTATAATTCCTCGACGGCGGTCATTACTTTGTCGATGATTTGATGGCAACGTTCGCGGGAGATATTTCGCCATTCCATATTTTTCCGTATCTTTGCACTTTCAAAACAAAAAAGGACAACCGATGAAAAGAGGTCTGAAAATCAAACTGCTGTTGGCATTTTGGTCACTCCCCGTTATGTTGATGATGCTTGCCTGTTGCGGCAAAAATGACGAACAGCATCCATTGACAGCCGATGTGCCACTTGTTATCATCGATACCGACATCGGATCGTCGACCGACGATCTCTTCGCCTTGGAGATGCTCTACCGCTATGAGGAGCAGGGGCTCTGCCGCCTGCTCGGTGTGGTGGTGGATCGTGAGGGCACGGAATGCGCCGCCTGTGCCGACGTGATGAACACCTACTTTGGCCGTGGTGACGTACCTATCGGACTGGTGCGCAACGGCATCGACAACCCAGCGGTGTGGATAGACTATGGGAACCTTCCCAACCACACCCATCCCGACGGCAGCCTGATGTTTGCACGTACGGTGAACGACTACAGCACACTGCCCGACGGCTGGCAACTCTACCGCCGCCTGCTGGCAGCACAGCCCGACCACTCGGTGAGCATCGTCTCAGTGGGTTTTGTCACCTGTCTGGCGCAACTGCTGCAATCAGGCGCCGACGAGCATTCACCCCTCACGGGTGTCGAACTGGTACGTCGGAAGGTGAAGTGCCTATACCTCATGGCTGGCATCTTCGATGTGGCGGACGAGCCCGACTTCAACTTCTCACAAGGCATAGAGTTCGCGCAGACACTCTTCGACCTCTGGCCACAAGATGTCGACATAGTCTTCTCACCCATGGAGGTGGGACAACAGGTGGAGTACCTCCCCGAGCAGGTCATTGCCGACATCGACTGGACCGATTGTCACCCCATCAAGCAGGTGTATATGACCTACAACTGTAATACGGGGCAGAAGATGTGGGACCCGATGACCGTCATCCAGGCCGTCGAGGGCGACGGATTCTTTAACCTCTCCGAGCGTGGCACCGTGACCCTCACGGCCGATGCCAATACCCTCTTCACCCCCGACCCGTCGGGCCGCTGCCGCTACCAAAAGCCCGGCACACCGCAATGGGCAGCCTCCATGTTGGAGAAGATAAGGACTGTCAATAAGATTGAAAAATAGATGCTCTCCGATAGCGTGATGCGGCATCTGTGTTATATTTCCAGTCTCTTGTGTACGCTGTCGGAGGTGCGGAGGCGGCGCCCACGCAGGAAGGCGTAGAGGTGAAGCTGGATTGTGTTAATGCTTGATTGCGTTAATGCGTCAGGTGATGGTTCGGAGTACAGCCATTCGGTGGGGAGCTTGAGGGCAATCTTGCCGACAGAGCGTCTTACGGGCTCGGCGAGGAGGCCCGCGCTGTGGGTGGGAGAGTAGACGAAGAGAAAGAACTCGTCACCACCGTTGTCGCCATAGGTGTGCCCGTCGAAGCTGACGCTCAATACTCCGTCGGCGACAGTCGCCGACTTGATGTAGGCCTTCGCCAACGACCCCTTGCTCACCACAAGGCGCTCATAGTCAATCTCCCCGTCGGGCGTGAAGCAGTCTTTGTTCGTCTGGCGGAAGAGGGCATAGGTGCTGTTCTTCTCGCGCACAGCATGCCAATGGAATCCCACGAGGTGTGCCTCCTTCATATACGACGATAGCTTGGAGATCTGTGCGAAATTGCTGCGGTGTGCCTGCTGCGCTTCGGTCTTCGGGTTGGCCACATGTGTGGGCATAGCGCGTTCGCACAGACGTCCGTGCCAGTTGTAATATATCTTCTTGCCGAGCTTGCCGCTCTCGCTATCGCCAAGGATTCGGGCCATTTCAGTTAAGAGTTTTATGTTTATAGTTTAGTTATGTGAACGTTGAATAAGAATAAATATTGCAGGTGGCGCGGAATAATATATATTCTTCTAAAGAAGAATATATAAATCAATTGGTTATATAGCGGTGCAACACTGTATCATCGCTATACCAAGCCTATACCATCTCTATACCAAGTCTATGGTGCTAACCGGGTGCCCCCACTGTACACACGCTGTACATATAGGGTGGGTATGCATGGTGCTCTGCTGGGAGACCTCGGTGAGCTACGGCAGAAAAATACTTTTCGCAAATGCAATAAAACAATACAGGGCGTCGTTACGGAATAAAATACGAATAGCATGAAGAAGAACATAGCACTTGTCATGGGCGGCTTCAGCGGCGAGCACGACATCAGCATCGCCAGCGGAAACCAGGTGTATGGCCAGCTGGACCACACCAAATACAACGTCTACAAGATTGTCATCGACCGAGAAGGGTGGTACTGGGAGCAGGATGGCAAGCATCTGCCGGTGGACCGTGGCGACTTCACCGTCACTGACAACGGTAGCAAGGTCCGCTTTGACCTGGCCTTCATCATCATACATGGCAACCCCGGCGAGAACGGTGTGCTGCAGGGCTACTTCGATATGCTTGGTGTAAAATACACTACGTGCGGCTTCTACACCTCGGCGCTCACCTTCCAGAAAGGCTACTGCAACCCCGTTGTCAAGAGCTTCGGCATCGTCAAAGTCGCCAAATCGGTGCTGCTCTATTCTGAGCCGGATGATTCTCAATTCTCAATTCTCAATTCTCAATTAAAATATCCAGTCTTTGTGAAGCCCGCCGCCGGCGGCAGCAGTGTGGCCACCACTAAGGTGAAGAGCGCCGAGCAGCTCCTGCCGGCCATCCGCGAGGCCTTCACCGAGGACCATGCCGTGCTGGTGGAAGCGTGCATCAACGGCCGTGAGTTCGACTGTGGCGTCTTCCGCAAAGCCGACGGCGAGAAACTGGTGTTCCCCATCACCGAGATTATCCCCAAGGGCGGCCATGAGTTCTTCGACTATGCTGCCAAGTACGACGGCTTCAGCAACGAGGTGACACCCGCCGAGTGCCCCGAGAGCATCTCCAGGCACATACAGGAGGTCTCCAGCCAGCTCTATGACCTGCTTGGCTGCAAGGGCATCGTGCGCTTCGACTACATACATGACACCGCCAAGGACGAGCTCTACTTCCTTGAGGTAAACACCATCCCCGGCCAGAGCGCCGAAAGTATTGTCCCAAAGCAGGCCAAAGCCATGGGCATCACCCCTGCGGAGCTCTATGAAATGAGCATCCAGGCCGCTCTTGTGTAAAAAAACAAGTACATGTATAATACTCATTATCAGTATAATCCCACCACGGCAATTGTGACGGGATTATTTTTTTTTGTACATATTGGAAATATATGTATCTTTGCATCGTCAAACCAATAACACACACATCATGAAAAGATTGCTTCAAGTCTGCTTCATAGCAGCAATGGTTTTCGGTCTCGCGTCATGCGCGAAGGACGATACTAAACCCACCGGTAACGGCAATGGCACTGGCACCGGCGAAACTCCGACCTCATTGGTAGGCACCACATGGTCTTGGAGTACGGATGGTGGTGGCTCTTTGCAGTTCGTCTCTGACTCGATGGCAGTTGTTACAGTCAACAATTACCACAATCATGGTGATTCCCTTGATAGGAGCGTCCCCAAAGGTGGAGTGTTCTATGGTACCTACACCTACAGTAACGGCAATGGCACGCTCTGGCTGTATATTGACGGTAGGATGCTGGAAGTGCATTTCACCGTCAGCGGCAACACTTTGACCGCCACAGGTACTCCCGACGGCGATGTTGTCATGACCCTTGTCGGTGGCAACCCGCAGCCTGGTCCACAGCCTGGTGGAGACACCAACACACTGAAATCTTTGGTAGGTACCCAGTGGGCATTCAACGACGGAGAGGCTGATGTACTTGTCCTCTTTGAGACGACAATGGTAAAAGTCAGTGTTCAAACGCCCCGTGGTCCTGAGTATTATGAAGGTACCTACACCTACAGCAACGGCAGTGGCACAATAAACCTCACCATCGAAGGCCGTGAGTTTAACATCGCATTCACTGTCAGCGGCAACACCATGACCGCCTACAACACTCCTTCTGGTGATGTCACGCTGACCCTTGTCAATTCGCAACCAGGCCCCCAACCCGGCGGCAACTACCCGCTGAACGGCACCGCGTGGCAGAGCTCTTTCATGGAGGATAGCACATATATTACGCTAACCGTCACCTTCGGCACAACGAATTGCAACATGGAGATGACTTTTGCCGATAGTATTCCGACTCAGTATATGCAAGGCACCTATACCTATACGGGCACACTCACCAGCGGTCAGGGCACTATCACCATCCAAGACGAAGAAGGTCCGGAAACAGCCTATTTCACTGTCAATGGTAATGAGGCTACGGTCACTTCTCATGGTGAAAGCCATGTTTTCATCCGTACCGACAACGGCAGATAAAGCCTGCAAGGCATAAAACAATAAGGTCTCCCGCTTGGGAGACCTTTTTTATTGCCTTTCTTCGAGGTCGCTTCCGGATTTGAACCGGAGTAGCAGGTTTTGCAGACCTGTGCCTAGCCCCTCGGCCAAACGACCTTTTTGCCTTTTAAAGCGAGTGCAAAAGTACACACTTTTTCCGACACGGCCAAATAAATTTGCAACAAAATCTGTAAGTTGGTGATTTTTAATTGTCAATTTATTTTTTATTCGTATCTTTGCACCGTGAAAAAAACAGTATTACTACTCCTCGCGAGCCTGATTTTGCTCCTTACGGGATGCGGCGGCGAGGCTAAAACCGACCCACTGCTGCGGTCGCGGGCCGACGGCCTCAACAAGGAGGCTTTCGTCAACCGCTACCGCGATCCAGGGCTTTGCCTTGAGCTCTCGCGCCAGGCCCTGCGCTTCATCGCCGACTCGCTGCCCGACTATGTCGACGGTGAGCTCCGCGCCCGCAACACCATGGCCTTCGCCTACTACCAGATGTCTGACTCTGACAGCGCCAATCGTATGCTCGCCGCCGTCGAGAAAGCCATTGCCAAGGGCAACCCCACCATGCGCAACGGTGACATCGAGCAGGTCATTGCCCGACTCATCCGTGCCCGTCTGCTGCAGCGCGACTGCCGCATTGCCGACAGCTACCAGCTGCTCTACGACATCGGCCGCAGCGGCATCCTCGACCGAAACCGCGGCGACATGCTCTACAGCTACGCGTTGAGCGAATACTACATCACCAGCCTGGTGCTCAGTTACCACTACCGCAACGGCCAGGAGGGCGACGTACGCACCCTCCTTGGTGAGGTGGAGGCGCGGCGCGGCGCCATACGTGTGGATTATGCGCAGGACATGGCCCTCAACTATGCCCTTGCCTACGGCTGGCAGAGCGCCGGCGAGAGCCTCAAGGCCCTCGAATACTGCGAGGCCAACTACGACATCCTCGACCGCCCCGCGACATTCTGCCCCTACCACTACGCCAACACCTTGCAGATGACCGCTTCGGCGCTGAAGAGCATTCCCGGCCGTGTGCCGACCGACAGTGTGCTGGCGCTCTACGACACCGCGCGTGTAGTCTTTTACGACTACGGCGACCCCTACCAGATGCTCGGCGGCACCACCTCCACGGCGCGCTACGCCCTGCTTATGGGCGACACCGTCAAGGCTCACAGCGTGTTGCGCCAGTGGCTCACATTTGCTGCCAGCCAGCGCAACACCGCCGTCAAGGGCGGCTCGCCGCAGTGGACCCCCCTCAAAGCCCCCAAGATGGAGCTGGGTCTCTTCGACGTGCTGCTGCGCAGCCGCATGGCCGCCACGCCCGACGAAGCGCTGCGTTGGTACCTGCGCCACACCGATTTGCATGACTACATAGCACGCAATGAGCACGAAGACTTCGCCCTCCAGCAGACCCTCGCCGCCGCCACACGGCGCAGCCAGTGGATGACCAAGACCGCCATGGTCTTTGGGGTGTTGCTTGTGCTGCTGGTGGCCTTGACGGTGTTGCTGTGGTTCAGTGCCCGCCGCCTGCGGCGCGAGAAGCAGCAACTCGAGGCCGCCAAGCGGCGCGACGTGGAGCGCATAGCCAACGTCGAGACCACCCTCAGCGTGCTGCGCCACGATGTGAGCCCCTTCATGGGCTACCTGCGCAATCCCGACCTGACGCCAGAGTTGCGCGCCGAAGTGCTCGACCAGCTGCTGCGCACCTTCGACAACATCAAGGGCTGGACGCGCCTCTCCATCCCCGGCGGCATGGCCTTCCACGCCACTGTCTTCCCCCTGCAGGAGGCCTTCGAGGAGGTGCGCTGCCAGGTGCCGCGACCCCATGCCGGCGTAGAGCTGCGCTTCGAGCCCACTAACATACAGCTCCATGCCGACCGCATGCTGGTGGTCATACTGCTGCGCAACCTTGTTGGCAACGCCCTGAAACACACCGCTGCAGGCAGCATCACCGTGGGTGCCACCATGGCCGACGGCATGGCCGACATCTGTGTGCGCGACACCGGCAGCGGCATGGACGCCGCGCAGGTGGAAAGCCTCTTCCGCGCCGACCGCACCTTGCCCGAAGGCAGCGAGCACGGCTTCGGCCTCATCCTATGCCGCTACATCATAAAGAAGCACGACGACCTCACGCGCCGCGGCTGCCGTATCTGGGCCGAGAGCACTCCCGGCCAGGGCACTGCCATGCATGTGATGCTCGCTACCAAATAAAAACGCATAACATGAAGAAGATACGAGTAATGATGGTCGACGACGAGCCGCTGATTCGCAAGGTCGTCAAGATGGAGATGAACAGCCGCGCCGCGAGCGTGGAGACCGGCGACCTGGACGCCAGCGTCGTCAGCCGCGTGGAGATGGTGGAGACCTTCGCCGACGGCCCCGCGCTGATGGCCGCCCTCGATGCCTCCAATTTGCCCGACTACCTGCTGGTAGACATGGAGTTCAGCGGCGAGCCCACAGGCGGACTGATGATAGTGCGCCGTGTGCATGAGCGTTACCCCGATGTCAAGATAATCATCTTCTCCGGTCGCTTCGATGCCCCCGAGCCGGGTGCCGACGACCGAGAGCGCCGCCTGCACGACGTGGGGCGCGTGGTCATGGAAGCCCTCGCCCTCGGCGCCTCGGCCTTCGTGAGCAAGAACGCCGCCGGCGGCTTCTCAATCGAGAACATACTGAGGGCCATAGCGTGTCTGGAGCGCGGCGAGCGCTTCTACTTCAACTACCCCGTCATGCTCACCCTCAAGGAGGCTGCCGAGAGCTACTTCACCCTCGTGGCCGACCATGACCCCGACTTCGGGCTCACCGACAAGGAGCGCCAACTGCTTCTCCTCGAGGCCGCTGGCTGCACGGCGGCGGAAATCTCCGACCGCCTCGGCGAGACCGACAAGGCCATCCAGGAGCGCCAGAAAGACCTGTCGCGCCGCCTCGATATCGTCAACAAGAGTGCCGCCCGCGTGGCCAAAGCCTTCGCCCTCGGCCTGATAGCGCCGTCAGAGGTGCAGTTCCTCGCCCGTACGTAGTTCCTCCGTATCCCCTCCGACCTCCCTCCGACAAAAAACCGTTAAACAACCGGTGAACAGTCGGAGCGGGTACGGAGCGGGTACGGAGCGGCGGCATAGCGCCACCCACGCTACAGTTGGGCGGCTCCGAAGAAAATATTTTTACCGGTGCAATAAAAAAAAGTTTGCATGTACTAAAAATTTAGTAATTTTGCAGGCCAAAAGAAAGGTTACAGGTTACAGGTTACAGATTACAGGTAACGATATAAATAATTGAAATATAAACATTAAAAACCTAATAACATGAAAAAGTTTGCATTGATTTGCATGTTTGCCGCGCTGGTTTTCGGCGTGAGCGCACAGGATGTAGAGAAAAAAGAGGTGCCCGCCAACGGCGCCAAGATTCGCTTCGAACAGATGGAGCACCAGTACGGCACCATCCAGAAGGGTGGCAACGGCGACTGCGAGTTCACCTTCTGGAATGACGGCAACGAGCCCCTTATCCTCCAGAACGTCAAGGCCAGCTGCGGCTGCACCACTCCGAGCTACACCCAGAAGCCCGTCATGCCCGGCGAGAGCGGTACCATCAAGGTCCACTACAACACCAACAACGTGGGTGGTTTCTCGAAGACCGTTACCGTCACCAGCAACGCCGTCGACAACCCACGTGTGGTGCTGCGCATCAAGGGCAATGTGAAACAGGATGCCGACCAGCCTGCCCCCGCACAGCCTGCCGCACAGCCTGCCGCCAAGCCCGCTATGAAGCCTGCCATCAAGGAAGTCCGTGGCGAGCGGAAGGTTGAACCCACTCCTCTCAAGAAAGAAAAAATCAAAGAGATGGAGCTTGACAACAAAGAAAAGAAATAATCACTACAAAAACAACTGACAGATTATGCCCAGCATATCCACTAAAGGACTGGAACTGCCGCAGTCGGCAATACGCAAACTCGTGCCTTTCGCCGACGCTGCCAAGGAACGTGGTGTACACGTGTACCACCTGAATATCGGCCAGCCTGATATAGAGACTCCCGCCGGTGCCCTGAAGGCACTGGCCGACAAGGCCGCCGAGATGGCTGAGAACCACGGCGTGCTGGAATACAGCCATTCGGCCGGTATCCAGACCTACCGTCGCGCCCTCTGCAACTACTATCACAAGCATGGCATCGACGTGACCCCCAACCAGATCATTGTCACCACCGGTGGCAGCGAGGCCCTGCAGATGGCCTTCACCGTCTGCCTGAACCCTGGCGACGAGATTATCATCCCCGAGCCTTACTACACCAACTACAACACCTTCGCCAAACTGTGCGACGCGAAGATTGTCACCATACCGAGCGATATCAAGAATGGCTTTGCCCTGCCTCCCATCGAGGACTTCGAGAAGGCCATCACTCCTCGTACCAAGGCCATCATGATATGCAACCCCAACAACCCCACAGGTTACCTCTACACCCACGAGGAGCTGCTGAAGGTGGCCGGTCTGGTGAAGAAGTACGACCTGTACCTCTTCGCTGACGAGGTGTACCGCGAGTTCTGCTACGACGGCCACAAGCACTTCAGTGTGATGCAGCTTGAGGGCCTGGAGCGCAACACCATACTGTTCGACTCCGTGTCGAAGCGCTACAGCGCCTGCGGTGCCCGCGTGGGCTGCCTGGTGACCCGCAACAGCGAGGTCTACGCCATCGCCATGCGCCTGGCCCAAGCCCGTCTGTCCCCCCCGTCGTTCGGCCAGATATTCGGCGAGGCCGCCGTCAACACTCCGCAGGAGTATTTTGACGCCGTGCAGAAAGAGTACATTGCCCGCCGCAACGTCATCGTGGAGGGTGTGAACAAGATACCCGGATGCTTCTGCCCGATGCCCAAGGGTGCTTTCTACACCGTCATCGACCTGCCGGTGGACGACAGCGACAAGTTCTGCCAGTGGCTGCTGACGGACTTCAACTACAACGGTGCCACGGTGATGCTGGCTCCCGCCACGGGCTTCTACGTGGATCCCGAGCGCGGCCGTCATCAGGCCCGTATCACCTACTGCATCTGCATCGAAGACCTGAAGAAGGCCATGAAGTGCCTCGAGGTTGCCCTGAAGGAATACCCCGGACGCACTCGATAAGATGACTCGCGAAGAACAAAGACATCAAGTGATATGCTCCTGCATCGAACAGCAGGAGCATATCGCGTCTATTGCCAAGCAGGAGATGGACTCGGCGCAGCAGCAGAGCAACGACTACGGCGCCAATGTGGACCGTTACGACTCGTACCGCACCAAGATGATGCGCAGCCGCGACATGTATGCCCGCCAGTACAGCAATGCGCAGACAGGTGTGCGCTATCTGCAGGACCTGCTCAAGCTGCCTCCTTTCGACACTGTTGAGCACGGGGCTTGTGTGATTACAGACCGTCAGGCCTTCCTGCTGAGCATAGGTGCCGGCAAGTTTATGGTTGGCAATAGAGTATTCTTTGCCATCTCGGCCCAGACGCCAATCTATGCCGCACTGAAAGGCAAGAAGGTGGGCGACACGCTGGTGTTCAATGGACAGTCGCAGACGATACGCGACATCTTTTAGCCGATGGTATTCAGCAGCCACATATTCCTGCTCTATTTCCTGCCGGCTTTCCTGTTGCTTTATTTCCTCGTGCCTGCCAAGTGGCGCAACGCGGTGCTGCTGGCGGCATCGGTGATATTCTATGCCTGGGGTGCGCCCGACTTCGTGCTGGTGCTGCTGGTCTCTACGGTGGCCAACTTCTACATAGTGAAGGCTATGGACAAGGCCCAGAGTCGCAAGACCAAGCGCATGTGGTGTGCCGCAGCGCTTACGGTGAGTCTCGGGCTGCTGGCTTGGTTCAAGTATGCCAACTTCTTTGTCGACAACGTCAATGCGCTGTTGACATCGTTGGGACTTGGCGTTATGGGCTGGACCAAGGTGCTGTTGCCTATTGGTATCAGCTTCTTTACCTTCCAGTCGGTGACTTACGTTGTGGATACCTACCGTGGTGTGAACCGCCCGATGAAGAGCCTGGTGGACTATGTTGTGTATATCATCATGTTCCCGCAGCTGATAGCGGGTCCTATAGTGCGATACAACGAGATTGCCGACCAGATATCGGCGCGGCGGCGTCTGCGGTGGGACGAATGCTTGCAGGGCTTCTACCGCTTCGTCATAGGCCTGTCGAAGAAGGTTCTCATAGCCGACGTGATAGGGCGCAGCGTGGATATGGCTCTCGGCGGCGACCTGGCGGCGATGGACACCGGCAGCGCGTGGATAACCATAGCGGCCTATACCATGCAGCTGTACTTCGACTTCTCGGGCTACAGCGACATGGCCATAGGTCTGGGGCGTATCATGGGCTTCAAGTTCCCCGAGAACTTCAACAACCCGTATGTGTCTACCTCGGTCACTGAGTTTTGGCGCCGTTGGCATATCACCCTCGGCACCTTCATGCGCAACTACCTATACATCCCTCTTGGGGGCAACAGGAGTGGCCTGTGGCGCACCTACTTCAACCTGTGGGTGGTGTTCCTGCTCAGCGGCCTGTGGCACGGAGCCGGATGGAACTTTGTGTTGTGGGGCGCCTATCACGGTATATTCCTTGTTGTTGAGCGTATGACGGGTCTGAACAAGGGAGAACGTCTGAAGTGGCTGCGGGTGCCTGTGACCTTCGTGGTGGTCATGGTGGGCTGGGCATTGTTCCGCATCGAGGATCTCGGCCAGTGCTGGACGTTCATCACGCGCCTCTTTGCCTTCGATTTTACCAGTCTGCAGTTCCCGATACTTGACGCCCAGTTCTTGACTACACTGGGAGTGGCATTGATATTTGCCTTTATCACCCTCTTCCCCTTTGGACGCAAGCTGCAGCAGTGGACATTCTATACCGAATACCGTCCGGCGCAGCATATCGCCGTGTGGGCAGTGGCTTGCATCATGTTCTTCTTCTGCCTCGGAGCCCTCACGGCCACCGACTTTAGCCCGTTCATCTATTTCAGGTTCTGACTATGATGCGCAATGTCCCCAAGATATTAGGTATAATGACCATGGTGCTGCTGCTCCTTGTGGCGGCTCAAGGGGAGTGGCATTTTAAACGTATACGGCCGCTTACGGGCGCTTATGTGATGGACCCCATACCGAGGCCGACGCTGAAGACGATAATGGACGGCAGTTGGCAGGCGCAGACAGAGAGATATATCAAAGGCAGTTTCGGGTTCCGGGAACCGGCAATACGACTGTATAACCAGTATGTCTATTCATGCTACGGCAAGTCAATGAACAAGGGTGTCATTGTGGGGCGCGACGGTTACCTTTATGAGCGCTACTTCGTGGAAGACTACTACGAGAGCCGTATGTACAGATACACAGAGAATCCCGATGAGCTGAAGCATAAGTTCGAGATGGAGGCAAAACGCTTGGCGCAGTTGCAGGAACTGCTGCGTGAACGGGGTACTACGCTGTTTGTTGTCATACTTCCTGGCAAGGATATGCTCTATCCTGAGCACCTGCCGCCAGCTGACACGCTGACTCGGACACCGGGGCCGCGGGCTTATACTGAATATACAAGGCTCTTTAACCAATATGGTGTCCGGTACGTGGACATACTCGATTGGTTCCTTACCATTCGCGACAGCGTCACGTACGACCTCATGACGCAGAACGGTACTCACTGGAGCAATATTGCAGCAACCTATGCCTTTGACTCCATTATGCGCTATATGCAGAATATTGGCGGTGCACCGATACGTCCGGTGCAGTTGGGGCAACCTTACTATGACTATACTCGTGAGCCTGACAACGATCTGGCGGAACTGCTTAACCTTGTGGTAACGCCTGGCCAGCCACCATGCCAATATGTCAATGTCAGGGTGACGGACAACACACAGGGCAAGCCGGGACTTATCGTGCTGGGTGACTCGTTCTTTTGGAATATCACCTACAACTTCCCGCTCGATTCGCTCTTCCGCTACACGCACTACTGGTTCTACAACAATACCATATACTTTGACCCTGAGCACGACAATACGTCGCAGCTTGATATGCGCAAGACGCTTGACGATGCCGACTACATTATGCTGAGCTATTGTTCGGGCCAGCTGTATGACTTGGGTAACGAGTTCATCGGTAAGAGCCTTATCCTTCTCCTGTATTCCGACGAGGAGATACAGGCGGTGCGCGACACCATCTGTGCCCATATCCGTTCCGATGAGAATTGGCTGCACAATCTGGAGGAGAAAGCCGCCAACGAAGGCATCTCGCTCGACAAGGCTATTGTCAACGATGCCAACTACCTTATGGCTACCCGTCCGGAAGAGTATTTTGACAAACTAAACCAATAGATAGATGAAGACCATTATCAGGCTGTCGCTCGTAGTGGCGTTCTTTTTGGTCGCCTGCACTAATGATGCTATGCGTAGATTCGACCCCATGGTGGGCTATGAAGACGATACGGTATGTATGGACATGGACCTTGAGAATGCTGTGCTGGAGGGTATTGTGCTGCCTGCCAAAGGCGAGCAGTTCCATTTCATCTTCGACACTGTGAGCGACCGACAGCTATATTACAAGATATTCTACCAGAACGAGAGCTACAAGTTCGACGAGGCCGATACGCTCGCCTATGAGAACTTCTATGGCTCGTGGGAGGATGTGTCGGTGGGCTTCAAGCCTGTGCCTGCCGACGGCCATATTGCCGACAGCTTCCGCATTGTGGGCAATCCGCGCGATGAGCGGATATACTATGGCGTCGACCTGCAGGACTTCGATTGCAGCAAGGAGGCAATCCGGGATATAGAGCGTGAGATAAGGGCCGACACCCATTGGTTTCGCTACGTCAGTGAGGTGGCGGCACCGCAGAATAACCGCACGTTAGAGGAACAGCTCTTCCTTGATACACGCTGGGTGCTCAATGAGAGGCGTCACCAAGGCGGCGAAGTTAACCACCGCTGGAAGCGCAACCCCCGCACAGGCCTCTATTCGTTCCTTTTGGTAGTCTGTGACGAGGAGGGGTTAAAGCAGATACCCGACTATGTTCAGCATATCAATCTCACCGATGCCGACAGTCACTATGTGAACCCTTACAGTTGGCTCTTCGCCAACAGAAGCAAGCATATCACGCTTGCAGAGGGCTGCAAGATGCTGCGCACACGTGCTGTCATCACACCGCAGGGAGGTGTCTATATTGACGAGACGCAGATACGCACCGCCTACCGTGGCAAGAACGAGATACCGGGGCGTGTCGGCAGCGACACTGCGCTCTACCGCCACGCCTTGTACCAGCAGTTCTTCCCGGCCATAAGCCAGCAATACACCCTGCGCAATATTCCTCTGGTGCAGGATATCACCAACTACTCGCAGGCCGACTACGATGCCGCCGACACGCGCTACGACAGCACGCAGCTTCTCTACGACTATCCGCAGATTACCGACTATCCCGGCAGCACGGTGTTCCCGTCACCGCAGGGCGATTATATCTCAGTTGTCAATCCCGGCAATGCGGGACGCGTACATCCCCAGAAAGAGTCCACTGGCGTTAAGACCCGTGTGGGTTTCTCTTATGGCAAATACCGCGGCAAAATCAAGTTTCCCCCGATGCTCAACAAAGACAACGTGTGGAACGGCCTGACATATGCCTTCTGGCTTATCTACCAGGACGGTAGCCAGTGGAACCAGCGCAGGCCTAGCTACCATGGCGGCTACATCAGCAAGAACGATGACAGCGAGAACCCTGACAGGCATGTGCGCGACAATTACTCCGAGATAGACATTGAGATTGTGAAGGCGTCGCGCTACTGGCCCGAAGGCTACTATTCCCAGCCTGGCAAGGTGGAGGAAGGCCGCAAGAACAGCGACGTCATGTATTGCTGCACCAACTGGGATCTTGCATGCCGCGAGCCAAAGAACTTCAAGTCCGGCATTACGCGGATACCTTTCCAGAATGCCGAATATGAGGCTATGCGCTGGTTCGACAACTATAAGGCGCTCACCACCAAGACCCCCATGCCCAACAGTGTGTTCGATGAGGATTACTATTACTATGAGATAGAGTGGAAGCCCAAAGAGATAATCTGGCGTTTGGGTCCTGATCCGGAGCACATGCAAGTGGTGGGCTATATGAACGACCAGTACACCACCATCCCCGACAACCAGATGCTCTGCATCATCACACAGGAATACCACTACTCCGAGTGGTGGCCCCCAATGGTCTATATGCAGGGTTTTATCCCATACAACGCCTCTGACATTGAGGGCCGAGTCTATGAGATAGTCATTGAGTGAAGAAATCGTCGGGGCCGCTGTTCACCACTGTGTCTGCAACCGTGCAGAGCCATAGCGCGCCGTGCTGTGCCACGGGTATTAGCCGTTCGAACATAACACGGTACTGGTCGAAGCGGTTTTGTAGGTACCATTCCTCGGTGACGACATAGTCAAACGGGAACGTGAGGGCGGTGCTGAGCACGCCAGACATATCATAATCGTCGCTTATCCATTGAACAATATATCCCTTTCGGCCCATCTGGATGAATGGCATGTTCTGAGGGTATGATGCCACTGACAGGATGCGTGCGTCGCGGCTTATCCCTATTTCGTCGAGCCATTGTCCGCTGCCACGATAATTCACGTAGCTGATGTAAGCCAAAGAGTAGCCTTGGGATCGCTCCTCAAGTAGCCGGTTGGAGCAGCTGTACATTGCCCCTCCAGCCATCAGTGTCGCTGCCAGTGTGACGACCTTCCAGACCTTCTTTTTTGGCATAGGTATTGGTTTTGCCAACAGCATGATGCCGAAGACCACCGGCAGATAGAAGCTGTCGAGGAAATAGTATTCGTGGTCAACGAATTGGTTGCCCATAGCCAAGAAAAAGAGCACCTCGCCAAATAGCCATATTGCCCACAGCAAGCACAATGGCAAATGGCGATGATCCTTGTTATTTGAAGTGTTTTTATCTCTTATGGCAATCACAACCGCGGTCACTATTAGTGCGCATATCATTATCAACTGCGGCAGACTGAAATATACGTAGTGATAGCGTTCCCATGTGATAGCAATATCGTTCCATCCCTGTAGAGGCTTCAGCCAAGGGAGAAAAAGGCTGCCGTAAGTTGTTCTCAAATGTGTGTTCCACATCAGATATCCGACAATTACTGCTCCACTAAGGAGTACGGCTGGCATTTTATTCAGCAGGGGAGTCTCACGCTGTATGTTGCGTAGCAGTTCATAGCCGCATACGGCAACCAGCACTACGGCTTGTGAGGTTCTTATCAGTGCACCGAGTGTTAGCAGGGCTATAGCAAGGTTCCAGTATGGTTGCCGCTCTTCCTGGCAATGCTTCACGTATGCCCACAGTCCAACTATCACACAAGCAACGGCTGGTATTGAGGGCAGGCAGCTGACGAAATACAGGGAATAGAGGGGTGACAATATGGCAAATGCAGTTATGGCTATAGCCTTGGCTTTTGACCCCGTCACGCGTCGGCTTAGTAGGTATAGGAACCACATGCCGACAAGGCTGCATATCATTGTCCATATACGATATACTTGTGGAGCAGTGCTGCCGAACAGCCCCATAAGTAGTGCTACAATATAACTATGTATGGGGAAGTCTGCCGCGGTTATTGTGCTTTCACTGGCCTTTGACCAGTAGTCCGGAAACTCTTTATTGTAAATCATAGTCTCCGGATGAAACAGATCATACCCATTGTTGATGAAGCCAATGGAGATGGAATACCAGTCATATTGCTCCCATGGGCGTTGGTGTGATGGGAAACGGTCTATGGACCGGATGCCCAGAAGAAGCCCTAAGCCAATAATGACAAGGGCGGCTATGATGCCGCCCCTGTTGTGCATTGCGGTTTGTTTAATATCCGAAGATTTCATCCAGTGTCAGTTTCTTCACCTTGCCGAACTTGGCCAACTTGTTGAAGTCTATCTCGCTCTCCTTGCCGAGCACGAGGTAGAACTTCTTTTGGCCTTTGATGTATTGCTTCTGGAAGTTCACCAGGTCGCTCATGGTCATCTTCTGGTATGCGGCGAAGTTCTGCTTGTTGAGAGGTTCTTTCAGACCAAGTTTTTCACAGTATAGATAGTTGCTGATGATGGCGAACTTGGTGGTGCGGTCGGTGCGTGTACCGGCTAACAGTGCATCCTGTGCCAGCTTGAAGTTGGCTTCGGCCTGCGGCATGTCGTTGAAAAGTTCCTCATAGGCGTTGAGGGCATCGAAGAGCTTGTCGTTCTGGGTTATGACATTGGCGATGTCGAAGAACCATCCGTCCTTACGGTTTCTGTAGGTGTAATAGCTGCTGGCGCTGTAGGCGAGGCTACGTTTCTCGCGCATCTCCTGAAAGACGATTGCGTTCATCGAGCCGCCGAAGTACTCGTTGAAGAGGTTCACGTTAGGTACCATTGCGGCGTTGAACTGCTCGCCGCGGAAGTATTCGGTGAGGTAGACGTTCTTGGCATCGTAGTTCACGAAGAACACCTGGTTCTCAGTGGTAGCTTGCGGATGGAAAATCTTGTTGGTTGGGATATCCTTGGTGGGCTTAACGGTGTGAATCTTGTTGACAACGGCAGTAGCCTCCTGAATTGTCAGAGGACCATAGTAGAGCACACGGTGCTTGTAGCTGAAGAGGTTGTGGATAGCGTCGGTAAGCTGCAGGGCTGTGTAGCTGCGCAGTTTAGCGTCGCTCTCGTTGAATATCTTGACGTATTCCTCGCCATAAATGCCGTAGTTGTTGAGGGCACTGAAGGCGGCACGCTGGTTGGTCTTTCTGTCGGTACGGCTCTTGATGAGGCGTTCTACAAGCATCTGCAAAGCCTCGTCGCTGGGCTGGCAGGTGGCCATAATTTCCTCCACGAGAGCCATGGCCTTCTCCATATTCTCGGCCAATCCACTGATGCCAACGACGATGGTCTCGCCACCAACGCTGAGGTTCCAGGAGCAAGCCAGCTTGTAGAACTCTTCCTGCAACTGCTCGGCGGTGTGCTTGTCGGTGTTGAGGTATTCCACCAAGTCGGCAGCTAGATCGATAGTCTTGTCAGCAGTGCTGCCGAAATCGAAGTAGTACTGCAGGTTGAAGGTGCCGTTTTCTTTGTTTTTCACATAGAGTACCTCGCTGCCATTAGCGGTCTTGCCCTTCTGCAAGTCTTTTTTGAAGTTGACGAAAACGGGCCGGATGGGTTTGGCCTTTGCTGCGTCGGCCTTTATCTGAGCGAGGAATGGGCTCTCGTTGTCGCGGCTCACATAGATGGGGGTGATGGCGGGTTTAATGACCTTGGCCACGGGGTCGGGGGTGTCCTGGTGCTTGTAGACGATGACGTAGTTGTTGTCCTTGCAGATGCGGTTGGCGAAGTCCACGATGTCTTTTTTGGTAATCTTGGAGAGCTCGTCGATTTCTTTGCAGACCTGATCCCAAGTCTGGTGCTGCACGAAAGCATAGGCCATCTGCGATGCGCGGCTGTTGTTGCTCTCGGCCTGCTTCATTATCTGGAGTTTCAGCTGGTTGATGCCGGCCTTGATGAGGTCCTCGTCAAACTCTCCGGCCTTGAGCAGCTCGACCTGTTCAAGCAGCAGGTCGCGCAGCTGGCCGAGGCTCTGTCCCTGTGTGGGACGGCCGCCGAGCATGAAGGCGGCATAGTCGTTGAGTGTGTAGGTGCCGGCGTAGGCGCCGAGGCAGAGCTGTTTCTGGTTGAGGTTGAGGTCTATCAGGCCGCAGCTGCCGTTGTTGAGCACATACTCCATGGCCTGCGCCAGCAGGGCGTCGCGACTGCCGTTGCCCTCTTCAATACGGAAAGCCATGGTCAGGCTCTCGGGGTCCTGGCCGTTGACGAGACGTATGATGGGGCTGGTGATGGGTTCCTCCTTAACTTTCTTGAACTCGGGCACGTTGCCGGGTACCCAGCTGCCGAAGTATTTGTCGATAATCTTTATTGCCTCGTCGGGGTTGAAGTCGCCCGCCATAGCTATGCACATGTTGTTGGGCACATAGTAGGTGTGGTGGAAGCGGTAGATATTGGTCATCGAGGGGTTCTTCAGGTGCTCGATGGTGCCCAGGGTGGTCTGCTGACCGTAGGGGTGGTGGGGGAAGAGGGCGCGCATCATTTCCTCGTTCACACGATGGTTGTCCTGTGCCAGGCTGATGTTTTTCTCCTCGTAGACAGCCTCCAGCTCGGTGTGGAACAGACGCAGCACCAGGTTCGGGAAGCGGTCGCCCTCCACCTTGGCCCAGGCCTCCAGCTGGTTGCTGGGGATGTTCTCCACATACATAGTGTAGTCGTTCGAGGTGAAGGCGTTGGTGCCCTCGCTGCCGATGGCCGTCATGCTCTTGTCATACTCGTTGGCGATGGCTATCGTCGAGGCCACGTAGCTGATGGAGTCAATCTGATGGTAGATCTCGGCGCGGCGCCTGTCGTCCGTCGTCTTGCGGTACACCTCGTAGAGGGCCTCGATTTTGTCGAGCTCTTTCTTCTCACGCTGCCAGTCGGTGGTGCCGAGCTTCTGGCTGCCCTTGAACATCATGTGCTCCAGGTAGTGGGCCAGGCCGGTGGTCTCGCTGGGGTCGTTCTTCGAGCCCGCGCGCACCGCTATGTAGGTCTGTATGCGCGGCGCATCCTTGTAGACGCTCATGAACACCTTGAGGCCGTTCTTCAGCGTGTACTCGCGCACGTTCAGCGGGTCGTTGTCGTAGGTCTTGTACTGGTACTGTTGGGCGCCCGCAGGGCCTGCGAGCAGCATGACTACGGTCATGCAGATGATGCCTAATGCCTTTTTCATATACTTATTTTGTTGTTTGTTAATATTTTCTGTTGCTGATGGCCGGTTTTGACCTGATGCAAATATACATTTTTTTATAGAATTGTGTACCCCCAATGTGCATCCGCTCCCTATTCCCTCCGTCTACACTCCGTCTGTTCTATGACTGTTCTACGGTTGTTTAACGGATGCTAACCGTAGAACAACCGGTAAACAACCGTAGAACTGTCGGAGAGGGTACGGAGCGGATAGGGTGGGGGTGTGGGTTATCAACGCCGATGTTTGATAACTTTTCCGGGGCACATGTCGTGCGTAAATGTATTTATAGTAATTTTACACCTTGGAAATTATGCCGCAATAGCAGTGTAATGATTTTGTTACCAGAAGAATAAAGCAAATTATATATGTTACAGAAGCAAGTAAAAGAACTGACCGAGGGCATGCAGAGCCTGTGTGCCATAGCCAACAAGGTGGTGTCGTCGGAGGGGCGTGTCGAGGCCATCGAGCGTGATCTGTTGCTCGACGCCCTGCGCCACTTGTACGATATAGCCCTCCAGCTCGAGGTGCGCGGCAACGCGGCGTCCGCCAAGGTGGCCGAGCCCGAAGTCGAAGATGAGAACGAGGCTATGCCCGATGCGGAAATAATCTCGTCGACGGTCATGGCCACCATGGCCGCCATGGGTGTCGCCGCCGAGCCGGTTTCAGAGCCCGAACCCAAGACCGAGCCTGTGAGTATGGCTGGGTTTGAGACCGAGGGCGGTCTGCTGTTCGACGAGGTTGTCGTTGAACCCGTGGCGCAGCCCGCGAACACCTTGGAAGAAGATTATTCCAGTGAGCAACCGGCGCCCGTGGAACCTGAACCCGAGCCTGAACCTGAGCCCGTGGAACCCGAACCCGAACCGGAACCCGAAGAGCCCGAGCCTGAACCCGAGCCCGAACCTGTGGAACCCGAGCCCGAAGCGGTCCCGGAGCCGGAGCCTGCCGGCGAGCAGTCGTCGCTGCTCGACTACCTGCGCCACCCCGTGCAGGAGCAGCCCGCCATGCGTACGCTTGGCGAGAGCCTCGGTGGAGGTGCCTCGGCAGAGTCGGGCTTCGAGCGCACCATGGCTCGCAAGGTCGACGACCTGCGCACGGTCATCAACATCAACGACAAGTTCAGCTTCATGTCCGAACTGTTCCGCAACAATATGCGGGCCTACAACGATTTCATCATGTACCTCAACACGCTCGCTTCGCGCGAGGAGGCGCTGGAGCATGTGAAGCAGGTGGCCGAGCAGTACAAGTGGGACGAGAATTCGCTGGCCGTAAAGGCGTTCTACAAGGTGTTCGACATGAAATTCTGATAAATGTTAATGTTTACAGGTTTCGGTTTACCGATGCTTGCAAAAAAGCTGTCAGCCCCGTAGCCTGTAACCCGTAACCTGTAACCAGTAACCTGTAAACTGTAAACTGTAAACTTTACGTAAAAATGGGTAAAGCGATATTGTTCTCGGCACCGTCCGGCTGTGGCAAGACCACCATTATCAACGAGCTGATGAAGTACTTCGACTGCTTCGACTTCAGCATCTCGGCCACTTCACGTGCGCCCCGAGGCAGCGAGCAGGACGGCAAGGACTATTACTTCCTTACGCACGAGGAGTTCAGGCGCCGTGTCGATGCCGGCGACTTCCTGGAGTGGGAGGAGGTGTATCAGGGCACATGCTACGGCACGCTGAAGAGCGAGATAGAGCGCATCTGGGCGGCAGGCCGCGTGATAGTGTTTGACGTCGACGTCAACGGCGGCAGCAACATCAAGCGCTATTTTGGCAGCGACGCCCTCTCTGTCTTTGTGATGCCGCCGAGCCTCGAGGTGCTCGAGCAGCGCTTGCGCAGCCGCGGCACAGACAGTGAGGAGGCGATAGTGAAGCGCCTCGCCCGCAGCGCCGAGGAGCTCAAGAGGGCTCCGCAGTTCGATGTGACGATAGTGAACGACGACCTTGGCCGTGCAGTGGACGAGGCCCGCCGTGTGATAGAAAAGTTCCTCGATGAATAAGCTGTTGCAGATACTCAAACGGTACGACTATGTGGTCGTGTTCGTGGTGCTGGTGGTGGTGTCGCTGGTGCTCATGGCCCGCACGTCCTACTACCAGAGCTCGCGCCTCGTGGCGCTGGGCAACGGCATAGCCGGCGACTGGTACCGTGGTGTGAACAGCGTGAGCGGATACTTCGGCCTCAAGGCCGAGAACGACCGGCTGGCCGCCGAGAATGCCGCCCTGCGCGCACAGCTCGCAGAGAGCTACATAAGCTACACCGACAGCGTCTTCACCGTCAACGATACGGTCTACAAGCAGCGCTACACCTACACCGAGGCGCAGGTGATGAAGAACTCGTGGACGCAGCAGAACAACTACATCATGATCAACAAGGGCTCGGACCACGGCGTGGAGCCCGACATGGCCGTCATATCGCCGCAGGGCATCGTGGGCATCGTCGTCTCGACATCGCGCAATTTTGCCACCGTCATGCCGGTGCTCCACAGCGACAGCCGCAACAGCGTCAAGGTGCGCCGCACCGGCGTCAGCGGTTCGCTGGTGTGGGATGGTCTCAACTATCAGTACGCGCAGATTGTGGACATCACCACGGCCTACCAGATCAACGAGGGCGACACCATCGTCACCTCGGGTCAGGCCAACGATTTCCCGGAGGGCATACCGGTGGGCTATGTGCAGAGCGCCGAACCCAACCAGGGCACGGGCTTCTACAAGGTGAGGCTGCGTCTGGCCACAGACTTCAACAAGCTCGACCATGTGTATATCATAGACAACCGCTTCCGCGAGGAACAGCAACAACTGATGAAAGGAGTGGAAGAACAATGAACAGTCATAACTGGCGTATAGTGGGACGCTTCGTGCTCCTCATGGCACTGCAGCTTCTGGTGCTCAACTACGTGTACCTCGGCGGCTACGTGATGCCGATGCTCTATGTGCTCTTCGTCCTTATGCTGCCTACCGGCATGAAGCGCATACCGTTGCTGCTGATAGCCTTTGGCACGGGGCTCGTCATGGATGTCATGTGCAATGCGCTGGGCTTCCATGCCCTTGCCTGCACGGTGGTGGCTATGCTGCGCATCTGGTTCGCCGACCGCATATTGACGCGCGGCGAGCCTGTGACCATACAGACGCCCAGCGTCTACAGCGTCACGCCGCAGTACTTCATCAGTTACCTCATGCTTATGCTGGCGGCTTTCTACCTTGTCTTCTATACCGCCGAGCTCTTCGGTTTCCGTGGCTTCGGCGGCGTGTTGCTGGCAACGATATGCAGCACGCTGGTGACAACGCTACTTGCCGTGCTCTACCAACTGGTGTTCCTGAAAAGAAAGGAGGAGCAGTGAAGCGGTGGATGTATGGTATTGCGTTGCTGGTGGTCGTATGTACCATGCCAACGGCTTATGCGCAGATGGCCATCGGCTCGTGGCGCGACTGTCTGGACAACTCCATCGTCTACAGGCTGCAGACTGTTGACGACTATATCTTCGCTGCTGCTCGCGGCGATGTCTTCCGTTTCAACACTGACACCCGCGAGGTGGATATCTATAGCAAGTCGTGGGGGCTCTCCGATGTCGGCGTCAAGGATATTGGCTTCGACAGTGATACGCGTAGCCTGCTGATTGCATACAACAACTCCAATATCGACATCCTTCGCGACAGTACTGTCTACAATCTTCCAGATATCAAGCTTAGCAGCATTGCCGATGACAGGAGCATAAATGGCATTTGTTTCAAGGATGCACGCGCCTATCTTTCCACGGCTTTCGGCGTGGTGGTCGTAGACCTTCTGCGTCATGAGATTATCGAGACCTACTACATCGGCTCTGGAGGCACCAGCATTGATGTCTACGACCTCGCTTTTACGTCAGACAGTATATATGCCGCCACTGCCGAGGGGCTCAAGCGCGTCTCTGTGACGGAGAGGCACCTTGCCATCAGCGACCGATGGCAGACCGATGCGCGCTTGGATGGCGTCACTGTTACTCGGCTTGCCGTGCTGGATGACAGGCTGTGGCTCTCGGGCTACACTGACAACAGCGACAGCAATACCCTCTATGTCCTTGCCGATACTGGCTTTGCAGCCATAGACAAAGGTACCATTGAAGCATTGCATGAGGGTGGGGGAATGATGAATGTGTCCTATTTGGACCGTGTGACACGGCACCGGGCCGACTTCAGCGCGGTGGATACTTTCTACTATTACGACGGATGGGCCGATATGGCTGCTTTCGACGCTGTCACCGACAGCAAGGGCACCCTTTGGGCTGCACATACATGGATTGGTCTGATATGCGTGAACAGCACAGCGCCGTACTTCCTTACCTTCAACAGCCCCCGGTCAGTGGACAATGTGTTCCGCCTTGTGGCAGGGCCGAATAGCGTTCTGTTATGTCCCGGTGGACATAAACCTACCTATGAGAACGCTTATATCCAGCCCGGTTTCTTTGTGGCCGAGGGGTTGCACTGGCGGCAACTCGATAATTCAAACGGGGCATTCGATAATAAATATGATGTTGTAGATGCTGTTGTCAATCCCAAAGACACAGCCGAGACGCTCGTTGTTTTCTGGGGCTACAATGGCGGCGTGGCGTCGGTACGTGGCAACAAGGTGGTGGAGTTCTACGACCAAAACACCACCGGCGGCGCGATGCAGCAGTATGTCACCGGAGATTACCGTACGCTTCTCACGGGTGCCGCAACCTTTGACCGTGACGGCAACCTCTGGGTACTCAACTCACACAGCCCTTATGCGCTGGTGCGCCGGTCCACCAATGGCTCTTGGTCCCACCGCTCCACTGAGGCCCTCTCTTCACAGCTGCAGGTAGACAAGCTGATATATGACAGCATCAATAACTTCTTCTGGTTCTCAGGGCGAGAGAACATGATATATGTCCACGACGGTAACAGTCGGATGGCACGCGTCAATCCTAACAATGGCAGCAAACTCTTCACCGAAGTCGTCAACTGCCTTGTACAGGACTACGACGGAAATATCTGGATTGGTACCAACAAAGGCATCAAAGTCATCTACGATGCCTCGCGAGCCTTCGCCGGAGGCTCTACAGGCCAGATGTCGCCGGTATCCTGCAGCAACATCACCATCACCAATGGCGACTTCTACGAGTACCTCATGGCTTATGAGGATGTCATGTGCATAGCTGTCGACGGCGCCAACCGCAAGTGGGTGGGCACCTCTTCAGGTGGTCTCTATCTCCTTTCGCCCAACGGTATGGAACAGTTGCAGCACTTCACCGCTGCCAACAGTCCGCTGTTTTCCGATAAGATAATCTCTGTTGCGGTGCAACCCCGCACTGGCGAAGTGTATATCGGCACCGACTGCGGCGTGCAGGTATACCGCTCCACGGCCACCTATGCCGAGGCCACGCCCGACGAGCACATCTATGCCTTCCCCAACCCTGTGCGTCCAGGATATGAAGGCAATGTGGCCATCAAGGGCTTCACTCGCAACGCCTTGGTACATGTCACCGATGCCGCCGGTCATGTGGTCTTCACAACACAGGCGTTCGGTGGCCAGGCTATTTGGAACACCCGCACCTCGGACGGCGACCTTGTAGCATCCGGGGTCTACTATGTCTTTGCCTCAGATGCCGAAGGCAGTAACCGCTCTGTGGCTAAAATTCTTATAATGAGGTGATGATATCCACTCCCGGTATAGTGTTGCATACCACACCCTACGGCGACTCATCGGTCATCGTGAAGGTCTTCACGCGTATGCTTGGTGTGCGCTCATATATCGTCAAGGGTGTACGTGGCCGCAACGCCAAGGTGAAGCAGAACCTGCTGCAGCCCCTTTCCAGCCTCGACATGGTGGTGTACGACAACCCCAAGGCCGAACTTAACTACATAAAGGAACTATCTCCTCGCGCTGTCGGCACCGATGCCTCTCCGGTAGAGAATGCCTTGCGGTTCTTCATGACCGAGGTACTATACAAGTCCTTGCAGGAAGCCGAACCCATGCCCGCCCTCTTCGATTACGTCGACTCCATAAATTCATCACTCATCATTCATCATTCATCACTGCCTATTACCTTTCTCCTCACCGTCTCCCGCCACCTCGGCATCGAGCCGCTGGACAACTACTGTCCCCGCGAAGCCCTCTTCGACCTGCAGGAAGGCCGCTATGTCTCATCTGCCACCGAAACAACGCTCTCGCCCAGTCAATCCGAGATGCTCCACGAGTATCTTGCCTCGCATGAGCTGTCAAATGGAGCCCCTCTGCAGTCGCGTCGGGCACTCATAGACTCACTTCTGGCATATTACCAGCTGCACCTAAGCGGCTTCCGTAACTTCACCAGTCACGAGATATTACACACAATATTAAAATAATACACATTATGAAGAAGCTGTTCCTTTCATTGGCACTTGTGCTGACGCTCTGCGGAGTTTCTGCGCAGCAAGTCTATTGGGTGTTCCTCACCGACAAGGCAGGCACCACCTTCGACCCCTATTCTTATTTCGATGCCAAGGCCATTGAGCGTTACCGCGCTTGCGGCGCCGACCTCTACGATATCAGCAACTACCCCGTCAGCACCGCCTATGAGCAGGGTGTCGCCGCCATAGCCACCGAGGAGATAGGCTGCAGCCGCTGGATGAACGCTATGGGCGTCGTGGCTACCCCCGAACAGGCCGCCCGCATCGCCGAGCTGCCATACGTGCTCCGCGTCCAGCCCATCATGGCCGACATGCAGCTGGCCTCTGTTCCCAGCGACAATGACGGCCTCATGGATTACGACACCGTTGCCGGCCCGCTCGAGGCGCAGCTGGTGCGCATGGGCGGCAAACTGTTCCGCGACAAAGGCATCGACGGCCGCGGCATCCGCATCGCCGTGTTCGACGGCGGCTTCCCGCTGGTCAACACCCACGACGCTTTCAAGCATGTGCGCGACGAAGGCCGCATCATCAAGACCTGGAACTTCTGCAACAACAAAGAGGATGTCTACGGCTGGAACAGTCACGGCCTTATGACCCTCAGTTGCATCTGCGGCCGCATCGACGGCAAGGACCTCGGTCTGGCCACCGGCGCCGAGTTCCTGCTCGCCCGCACCGAGGTCGAGACCGAGCCCAAGAAAGAGGAGGTCTGGTGGCACATGGCCGTGGAGTGGGCCGACAAGAACGGCGCCAACGTCATAAGCTCCAGCCTCGGCTACGGCAAGGAGAACCATTACACCAAGGATATGGACGGCACCTCCTACGTTGCCAAGGCCGGCAACCTCGCCGCCCGCAAGGGTATGCTGGTGGTCAACTCCGCCGGCAACGAGGCCGACGACAAGCAGTGGAAGACCATCATCACCCCCGCCGACGCCGACAGCGTGCTCTGCATCGGCGGTATTGAGAACAGCCTCACCGCCTATAACCACATAGAGTTCTCCTCTTACGGTCCCAGCGCCGACGGCCGCCAGAAGCCCAACGTCTGCGCCTTCGGCTATGCCCGCACCGCCAACACCGGCAACAACCACGCCACCCACTATGTACACGGCACCTCCTTCTCCTGCCCCCTCGTCGCAGGCTTCGCAGCCTGTGCCTGGCAGGCATCCCCCGGCAAGACCGCCATGGAGATGTTCCACGCCATTGAGCAGAGTTCCGACCTCTACCCATACTGCGACTACTCTTTCGGCTATGGTGTGCCACAGGCCTCCTATTTCACTGGCGACCGTAAGGCCGTCGAGCCCACCTTCCGCTTCGTCATTGAGGAGGACAGCGTGCATGTGGTGCCCACCCGCCCCATCAAGCACAGCCACCTCTTCTACTCGTTCCGCCGTTCCGAGGACCATCGCCTCACCTACTACGGCAAGGTTGAGGTGAAATACACCGACCAAGGCGACCGCTTCACCTTCAGCAAGAACTCCATCTTCGACCGCACCATGACCATCCATCTGGCCGGCTACACCGACAGCATCAAGCTCAGCAAGGATGAATACAAGAAATACGCGGGCATGAGCGGCTATGTCTTCCATCCCCTCATTAGCAACGATGCCGTCACCGAACATCTCACCGGCCGCAATGGCGACTTCGACGTATCCAGCTTCGGCAGCAACGCTAAATATCGCGGCGACGTATACTTCATGCTCGGCCTCCCCGTCAAGCTCATGGACGAGGAAATGCCCTTCTCCGGCTGGTCGCCCGCCACGCACCTTGGCTTCCGTCTGATGCGCGCCTTCGGCAAGAGCTATAGCGTCGGCCTCGGCTTCGAGTGGGCTCTCTCCACTTATAACTACAAAGGCATGGCCACCAACTGCCTCGACCGCCTCGTGGGCATGGCAGGCGTCGAGGACAACCTAGCCAAGGTCGACTACCGTCGCATCGAGCTCGACGAGTTCTCCATCGAACTCTTCCAGCGCGTCCGCTTCGTGGCCGGCGGCCTCTTCGGCAAAGGCATCCATTGGGACCTCGGCGTCTACGGCTCGTTCGGCACTACCGCCTACAATGTAAAAGGCAAGACCAACGACCACGCTCCCTATGATGACGTCACACAGATACTTAAAGACCTCAAGCCCCTCGACTCCTACAAGTACAACTACGGTGTCGTCACTCGCTTCACCTACGACTTTGTAGGACTCTATGCCCGCTACCGCCTCACCGGCATCGGCGAGAAACTCGCCGACGACAGGGCCCTCCTGCCACGCCTCGAGGTCGGTCTGCAGCTCTGCTTCTAACCCACCCACTCCGGAGCCTCTCCGTATCCGCTCCGACTGTTCTACCATTGTTCACCGGTTGTTCTACGGTTTAAACCGTAGAACAACCGTAGAACAACCGTTAAAAGGACGGAGAGGGGACGGTGAGGGTACGGAGTAAATTCGTTTTTTATATTTGTAATTCTAATTTTTTTGTATCTTTGCAGATTGTACGCAAGGCGCATAGGTGGTGCTTTGTGTGCTTAATGGATTGACAAACAAAAAAGTAACATATTATGACACTCGAAGAATTCCAGAATGAATTGCGCCTCGGTATCCCCGACCCGCTGCCCGAAATGCCCGCTTACGACCCCACGGTGAACCACGCTCCCAAGCGTAAGGACATCCTGACGCCTGCCGAGAAGATGCTGGCCATCCGCAACGCTCTCCGCTATTTCCCCGCCAAGCACCACAAGATGCTGGCCAAGGAGTTTGCCGAGGAGCTGAAGAAGTACGGCCGCATCTACATGTACCGTCTGCGTCCCACCTACAAGATGTACGCCCGTCCTATCGAGGAGTACCCCGCCAAGTGCCGTCAGGCTGCCGCCATCATGCTGATGATCCAGAACAACCTCGACCCGGCTGTGGCCCAGCATCCGCACGAGCTCATCACCTACGGCGGCAACGGTGCCGTCTTCCAGAACTGGGCGCAGTATCGTCTGGTGATGAAATACCTGAGCGAGATGACCGACGAGCAGACCCTCGTGATGTACAGCGGTCACCCCATGGGACTTTATCCCAGCCACAAGGACGCTCCGCGCGTGGTGGTCACCAACGGCATGATGATTCCCAACTACTCGAAACCCGACGACTGGGAGCGCTACAACGCCCTCGGCGTGACACAATACGGCCAGATGACCGCCGGTAGCTATATGTACATCGGCCCGCAGGGCATCGTGCACGGCACCACCATCACCGTGCTCAATGCTGCCCGTAAGCTTGGAGGCGGCACGGCAGGCAAGCTGTTCATCACCGCCGGCCTCGGTGGCATGAGCGGCGCACAGCCCAAGGCTGGCGACATTGCCGGTGTGGTCTCCATCACCGCCGAGATTAACCCCGCCGCCACACAGAAGCGCTACACGCAGGGCTGGGTCGACGAGGTGCACGACAACCTCGACGAGCTCTTCGTGGCCGTCAACAAGTCCATCGCCGCCAAGGAGGCCAAGAGCTACGCCTACCAGGGCAACGTGGTCGACCTCTGGGAGTACTGCGCCGAGAAGGGCATCAAGGTGGATCTCGGCAGTGACCAGACCTCGCTGCACAACCCATGGGCCGGTGGTTACTACCCCGTGGGAGTGTCGTTCGAGGACGCCAAGGTGATGATGGCCGAGAAGCCCGAACTCTTCAAGGAGAAGGTGCAGGAGAGCCTGCGCCGCCATGTGGCTGCAGTCAACAAGCTTACCGCAAAGGGTATGTACTTCTTCGACTACGGCAACGCCTTCCTGCTGGAGAGCAGCCGCGCCGGTGCCGACATCTGGAATGCCGACCACACCGCCTTCCGCTATCCCTCCTACGTGCAGGACATCATGGGCCCGATGTGCTTCGACTACGGCTTCGGCCCCTTCCGCTGGGTATGCACCAGCGGCAAGCCCGAGGACCTCGACAAGAGCGACCATATCGCCATGGAGGTGCTGGGCGAGATAGCCGCCACTGCTCCCGCCGAGATACAGCAGCAGATGCACGACAATATCCAGTGGATTAAAGGTGCCAAGGAGAACCACCTCGTGGTTGGCAGCCAGGCCCGTATCCTCTATGCCGACTGCGAAGGCCGCACCAAGATTGCCGCACGCTTCAACGAGGCTATCAGGAAGGGCGAGATCAGCGCACCCATCGTGCTCGGCCGCGACCACCACGATGTGAGTGGCACAGACAGCCCCTTCCGCGAGACTTCGAACATCTACGACGGCAGCAACCGCTGCGCCGACATGGCCGTGCAGAACGTCATCGGCGACAGCTTCCGTGGCGCCACATGGGTCTCTATCCACAACGGTGGCGGCGTAGGCTGGGGCGAGGTGGTGAACGGCGGCTTCGGCATGGTCCTTGATGGCTCTGAGGCTTGTGACCGTCGCCTCCGCATGATGCTCCACTGGGACGTCAACAACGGCATCAGCCGCCGCAGCTGGGCCCGCAACGAGGGCGCCATGTTCGCCATCAAACGCGCCATGGACATCTGCCCCGAGCTGAAGGTCACCATGCCCAACCTCGTCGACGACGACGTGCTGGAAGGCCTGTTCTAATCGTGCTGATTGGATTGATTTTGAGCAACAAATAATAACGATGAAAAAGAGCATATTTGCCATCATTGCATGCCTGGCGGTCTCCCTGTGGTCGCAGGCTCAGGAGGTTGTCATCGACAATTTCCAGCAGTTACAGGTGGTTTTCTCTGTCGGTGACATCCAGACAGGGAAGACCGTGATTGACGGTCGCACGTTCACACAGCTGACCGTGGAGGGAATGATGCCCTCGGCGCAGGAGGGAGCCCCCAATCTGCCCACATGGACGAGGTTGATAGAGGTGCCGCTGTGCGATGCGTTTGATGTTGTGGTGAGCGGCACGGAGTACGACACTGTGGCCCTGACCGGTGCCGTTGTGGCGCCTGTGCAGCCGTCGCGCAGCAAGTCGGACATGGGTGTCTATCCGCTGACGATAGACGAGAAGCTGTACGCTACCGACGCCTTCTTTGCCGCGGCTCCGTTGGCAATGGTTGAGGCAGTGGGTGTGGCCCGCGACCGCAATCTGGCGCGCCTGCAGTTCTCGCCCATAAGCTACAACCCTGTCAGCCAGCAGCTGGTGGTGTGCACCAAGGCCACCGTCACAGTGAACTACAAGGGTGCCGATGCCGATGGGTCGATGGAGATGTTCAACCGCTACTACACGCCCGCTTTCCAGAGCGGTGCCAACGCGCTGAACAGCCTCTATCCCAAGTCGGTGAGCAGCACGGCGCCGGTGCGCTACCTGATTGTGGCCAACAGCATGTTCCGTGGCCAGCTGGACACCTTCGTGCAGTGGAAGAAGCGCAAGGGCTTCATCACCGACATTGTCTACACAGACGATGCCGCTGTGGGAACCACGACGACGAGCATCGCAGCCTACATCAAGAGCCAGTACACCAATGCCACTGCCGCCAACCCGGCGCCGACATTTGTGCTGCTGGTGGGCGATGTGGCGCAAATTCCTGCATTCAGCGGTAGCACACTGAACAGTCACGTCACGGACCTCAACTACAGCACATGGACTTCTGGTGACAATATCCCCGATTGTTACTACGGACGCTTCTCAGCGCAGAACGTGTCGCAGTTGACACCGCAGATTGAGAAGACGCTGATGTATGAGCAGTACACATTCTCCGACCCGTCGTTCCTCGACCGCGCTGTAATGGTTGCCGGCATTGACGGAGGCAGCAGCGATGACTATGGCTATACCCATGCTGACCCCGCTATGGACTACGGTATCACCAACTACATCAATGGCGCCCACGGCTTCAGCAACGTATATTATTTCAAGAATAACACGTCGATAACGCCCTCAGGTGTCACAAATGTTACCGTTAATAGCAACAGCTCGTCTAATGCCGCTACCATACGTAACTACTACAGCCAGGGTGCGGGCTTCATCAACTATAGCGCCCATGGCAGCTCCTCTGGGTGGTATAATCCTGGTTTCGAGACAAGCCATGTGTCCAGCATGACCAACACGCAGAAGTTTGGCCTTATGATAGGCAACTGCTGTCAGACTAATATGTTCGGCGAGAGCGCCTGCTTTGGCGAGACGCTGCTGCGTAAGGATAACTATTGTGGTGCCGTAGGTTACATTGGCGGTAGCGAGGTGACCTACTGGTACGAAGACTTCTACTGGGCTGTAGGTGTTCGCAGCTCTATCAGCGCCACCATGTCCATGGCCTACAATGCCAATAATCTCGGTGTATATGACCGTAGCTTCCATACCCATGGCGAAGCCTACAGCGAGTGGGCTACAAACCAGAGCTCCATTATCTATTTCGGCAATATGGCCGTGCAAGCATCTGGTTCAAACAAGACTGCCTACTATTGGGAGATATACCACCTGATGGGTGACCCGTCGGTGATGACCTACCTGACGCAGGCATCGCAGATGAACCTCAGTGTGGCTTCGAGTTGCCCCACGGGCACAACGAGCCTGTCGGTCACCGGTGCCGCCCCTTATGCTTATGTGGCTGTTACCAAGGCCGACGACAGGACACTGATGGGTGCCGGCTTCGCCAATGCCAACGGCAGCGTGACGCTGACCCTTACGGCCCTGACGGTGGGCAACTATGAGGTGGTGGCTACTGCTTCGCAGTACCAGCCGGCTTACAGCACTCTGACTGTGTCACCGTCGGACGGCCCCTACCTGCAGATTGTGTCGCTGGAGCCTCAGGCGTCGCTCGATGCCGGCGCTACAGTACGGTTCAAACTCAAGGTAAAGAACATTGGCAGCAGCCGTGCCAGCGGTGTATCGGTGGCACTGAATTGCGAGAGCCCCTTGTTGGCTCTTGACACCAGTATCAGCATCAGTCAGATTAGTGCCGGCAGCACGTTGACGCGCTACGTCAATGCTACCGTGAGCACCATGGCCAACGGCGAGAATGTCAGCATTGGTGTTTCTGCCACTTGGACAGGCGGCACAGATACCGTCAATTACAGTACCACCGTGACGGTGGGAGAGCCTTTTGGAGAGGACTTCGAAACTGGACAGTTTACTCTTGATTGGCAACAGGGTCAGTACCCTTGGGAAATCACTAATGAGAACGCAACGCAGGGTACCTACTGTGCCCGTTCATACCCTTCGCTTGGCAATAACCAGACCTCGGAGATGAGCCTTACCGTCGATGCCTACCAGACCGATGTCATCAGTTTCATGTACCGTGTGTCGTCGGAAGCCAACTACGACAAGTTCCATTTCTATCTGGACGGCGTGGAGAAGATTGTCGAATCAGGCAACGGCTCCTGGACTTATGCCGAGTACCCCATCACCGTTGGTAGCCATGTGCTGAAGTTTACATACTCGAAAGATGTTAGTCAGACCGGTAACTTAGATTGCGCTTTGATTGACGACCTGCGTGTGCCGCGTCCGCTACCGGAGGTTAACCTCACCATCAACGTCGAACACGGTACTGCTTTCGGTGCCGGTACCTACCGTATGGGCCAGGCGGCGCAGATTGGTGTCTTCCCAGAGGCTGGATACACGTTCGGTGGCTGGAGCGACGGCAATGCAGCCAACCCTCGCCAGTTGGTAGTTAACAGTGACTGCACTTTATCTGCACTCATGTCTCTGTGCAGTACGGACACTGTAACAGTGACAGATACTGTTACTCTGACCGAGACTGTAACCGTGACGGACACTGTGACGGAGTATGTTCCGGTGCACGACACCACAACCATCGTGGTTGAAGTGCTTGACACCGTAACTGTGACAGACACTGTGACGCTTACTGAGACTGTAACAGTTACAGACACCGTAACTGTGACGGAGTATGTTCCGGTGCACGACACTACAACCATCGAGGTTGTAGTGCTTGACACCGTAACTGTTACAGACACCGTAACCGTGACGGAGTATGTTCCGGTGCACGATACCACAACAATAGAGGTTGTAGTGCTTGACACCGTTACTGTTACAGACACCGTAACGCTGACCGAGACTGTAACTGTTACAGACACCGTAACTGTGACGGAGTATGTTCCGGTGCACGATACCACGACAATAGAGGTTGTAGTGCTTGACACCGTTACTGTTACAGACACCGTAACCGTGACGGAGTATGTTCCGGTGCACGACACTACAACCGTCGAGGTCGTCGTACTTGACACAGTTACCATGACAGATACCGTTGTTGTGACAGAATACAGTGATACATTGACGCTTTACGATACAATCACGTTGTTTGACACTATCTATATCTATGATACCATTCATGATACGATATATATCAACCAACAAGGTATAGATGGCGTCGATGCGGTGAACCTCAAGGTTTACCAAAGCCTTGGGCAGATTGTGGTAGAGGGCGCTGACGGCCGTCAGGTGACGTTGTACGATGTAACCGGGCGTATGCTTGCCACAAAGCAGGACGATTATATGCCACTCAGGTTTGACGTTCCCGCTATAGGCACGTATATGATAAAGGTTGGCAATCATCCGGCCCGCAAAATTGTTGTGGTAAGGTAATTAAACTAATAATACTATGAAAGGAAGTCAGATACCGTTCAAAAAGAACATGATTCAGGGCGGCGCCATTGTGCTGGCTGCTCTCGTGCTGGGCATCTTCATGGTGTGCACCGTGAAAACGCTCAAGTCATACGACGACACCGTCAAGGTGCGCGGCCTCTGCGAGAAGGAGGTGCCTGCCGACCGCGTGGTGCTGCGCGTCAGCTTCAGCGGCCAGGACAACGAGCTCACCGACCTGCGCGCCACCATGGAGCGCAACGAGAAGGCTGTGGTCGACCTGCTGAAGAAGGCCGGATTCACCGACGAGGAAATCAAGTACACCTCGGCTCACTTCAACGACCGCTACGACAGCTACTACACCAACAACATCCGCTTCCGCTACAACGCCAACCAGACAATCAACGTCTTCACCGACAAGATGGACGTGGTGCGTGAGTTGGAGCGCACCATCGACGGCGACCTGCTGAAGCAGAACATCATCAGCAGCAGTTATGCCAGCTACGAGTACCACGGCCTCAACGACATTAAGCCCTCTATGATTGCCGAGAGCCTTGAGAACGCCCGCTCGGCCGCCGACGAGTTCGCCAAGAACAGCCACAGCCGCATCGGCAAGATGCGCACCGCTTCGCAGGGATACTTCGAGGTCGAGGATCTCGACGAGAACACCCCGCAGATCAAGAAGGTACGTGTGGTGACCACCGTCGAGTACTACCTGAAATAAACCATCCGCAGGGGTCTTCTTGCCAACCCCCTTTAACAAAACAAGAATCATGACACAGAAAGACAGTGTAATTATCTATTCCGGCGGGCTCGACTCGACCACGCTGCTCTACGAGGAGCGTGAGCGTGTCGCGCTCGCCGTTACTTTTGACTATGGCAGCAACCACGCCGCGCGCGAGATAGCCTGTGCCAAGCATCATTGTGCTTTGCTTGGCATAGAGCACTTGGTGATAGAACTTGGCTTCATGAGCCGCTATTTCCAGTCGTCGCTCCTCAGCGGCGCCGCCGACATCCCCGATGGCAACTATGACGAGGCGAACATGAAGAGCACCGTGGTACCCTTCCGCAACGGCATCATGCTCTCCATCGCCTGTGGCCTCGCCGAAAGCCGCGGCCTTAAGCGTGTGCTGATTGCCAACCATGGTGGCGACCACGCCATCTACCCCGACTGCCGGCCGATGTTCGTCGACGCCATGAATGCCGCCATGCAGGCAGGCACCTATGAAGGTGTGCAGTTGGCAGCGCCGTATACAAACATCAGCAAAGCCGACATCATCCGTCGCGGCGCGCAGCTGGGCATCGACTACGGCGCGACCTACTCGTGCTACCGCGGTGGCGAGCACCACTGCGGCACCTGCGGCACCTGCACCGAGCGCCGCGAGGCCTTCCGCGAAGCTGGTATCCCCGACCCGACAAAATATAATTCATAGCTGAATATGTACTACGTAACCAAACATATAGAGGTCTCCGGCGCCCACCGTCTGGAGCTCGACTACCCAAGCAAGTGCACCCAGCTCCACGGCCACAACTGGCAGATTACCATCCACTGCCGCGCACGCGAGCTTGACCGTAACGGCATGGTGGTCGACTTCTCGAAGATAAAGAGCCAGATTGTCGACCGCCTCGACCACCAGGTCATTAACGACGTCATCGGCTGCAACCCCACGGCCGAGAACATCGCCCGCTGGTGCCAGCAGCAGGTGCCCAGCTGCTACCGCGTCGACGTGCAGGAGACCACCGGCAACACCGCAACCTACGAAGTGGACGAGTGATGCGCGTCAACGAGATATTCTACTCACTGCAAGGCGAGGGCTACTACAGCGGCACCCCCGCCGTCTTCGTGCGCCTCAGCGGCTGCAACCTGCGCTGCCCCTTCTGCGACACACGGCATGAGTCCGGCCGCGAGATGAGCGAAAAGGAGATTGTGGAGGCTGTCGGGCAATACCCCGCGCGCCATGTCGTCGTCACTGGCGGCGAGCCCGCTCTGCAGCTCACCGAAAGTCTCGTCGACGCCCTGCATGCCGCTGGCCGTTACGTGGCTGTGGAGACCAACGGCACGCACCCGCTGCCCGACAATGTCGACTGGGTGACCCTCTCGCCCAAGAGCGCCTTCGTCGACGGCGCCGAGGTGATGCTGACCCGTGCCGACGAAATAAAGGTCGTCTATGACGGCATCCACGACCCCGAAAGGCAACTCTCAACTCTCAACTCTCAACTCTCAACGCTCCGCTTCCTCCAGCCCTGCGACACCGGCGACGCCGCCCGCAACCGCCAAATCACCGCCGCCACCGTCGAATACATCAAGCGCCATCCCGAGTGGAGACTTTCTTTACAGATACACAAATTATTAGACATACAATGAACAGAGAACAAGACAACCTGCAGGCCCTCGGCCACAAGAGTAATATCCCCGACACTTACGCCCCAGAGGTGCTGGAGACCTTCGAGAACCGCCACCCCGAGCGCGACTACTGGGTGCAGCTCAACTGCCCCGAGTTCACCACCCTGTGCCCCATCACCGGCCAGCCCGACTTCGCCGAGATAAAGATTCTCTACATCCCCGACGTGCAGATGGTGGAGAGCAAGAGCCTCAAGCTCTACCTCTTCTCGTTCCGCAACCACGGCGACTTCCACGAGGACTGCGTCAACATCATCATGAACGACCTCGTGAAGCTCATGGACCCCCGCTACATCGAGGTCGTCGGCCTCTTCGTCCCACGCGGAGGCATCAGCATACACCCCTTCGCCAACTACGGCCGCCCCGGCACCAAATACGAGGCCCTCGCCGAGCACCGCATGACCAACTACAAGCTATGAAGCAAATACTGCTTATCAACGACGTCGTCGGCCACAGCCACGTGGGCATGGTGGCCATGTGGCCTATACTCACCTACTACGGCCACGCCGTCTACAACCTGCCCACCGCCCTGGTGAGCAACAACTTCGACTACCGCGATTTCTCCGTCATGGAGACCACCTCCTACATGCGCGACACTATGCCGGTGTGGCAGAAGCTCGGCTTCCGTTTCGATGCCGTTTGCACAGGCTTCATGTTCAGCGACGAGCAGGCGCGTCTGGTGGCCGACTACTGCCGCACCCTCCGCAACGAAGGCACGGCGGTCTTCGTCGACCCCGTGATGGCCGACAGCGGCAGCCTATACAACGGCCTCGACCAGCGCCACGTGGAGCTCATGCGCGACATGGTCAGCGTCGCCGACCTCACCTTCCCCAACTACACCGAGGCATGCTACCTCACCGGCACCCCGTTCAAGGCTGAGGGAATGACGTGGGACGAGGCCTGCCGCATGCTCGACGCTGTGGCCGCCCTCGGCGCCAAAGCCGTGGTCATCACCAGCGCTAAGGTCGACGGCCAGTCGTGCGTCATCGGCCGCCGCAGTGACAGCCAGCTCGCCGGCATCGCACAGAACCTCGACGAGGGACGCTATTTCCGCCTCGACTACGACGAAATCCCGCTCACCTTCCCTGGCACCGGCGACATCTTCTCCTCAGTCCTCATCGGCCACCTCATGAACGGCGAAACCCTGCGTCAGAGCACCCAGACGGCCATGACCGTCGTCAGCCGCCTCATCGACCGCAACCGCCATCAGGATGACATCCGCCTCGGCATCCCCATCGAGCAGTGTCTGCACCTGCTTTGATGCGCTGCCGATTCTCAAGAAGTATTAGTATAATGCCAGTCGGCTACGGAGCCTCTCCGACTCCGCTCCGTAGTCGCTCCGACTGTTTAACGGTTTTCTTTCGAAGGAATGTCGGACCGATGTCGGAGAGGGTACGGTGCGGATACGGTCCGCTACCGGCGTTTCGCTAACAGCGCTGCAATACCGGCAATGGGAAGCAGTGTAAGTATGACGGCCCACCAGTTGACGACGTTGGCGTGCTCCTCAATCACATAGTCGCCCATGATCATGCGGTCGGCGCTGACCATGTGCTCCGACATGCGTCCGCCAGGCAGCTGTATGCGCCACAGCACCCACCTGTTGAGTTCCCAAAGGTCTTGGGACTTCTGTAGTGCCTCGAAGCCTACACTGTTGATCCTGTTGATGAATTCCAGCTCGGGGAAGGCAGTGGATACATTGCTTGCCGATTTGAATTCGTTGGGCAGCTCGGCGAGGGTGAGGACTAAGAGGGTGTCGTGGTATTTGTCCAGCAGAGCTCGTTGCGTGCTGTCGCAGACGGCGGCATAAGCTGCCATTTCTCTCTCGAACAGACAGTGGCTCCACCACCGTACATACTTGGTGTTCAGATTGTCGAGCATGCCGTAGAGGTCGTTGCCGTTCCAGTCGGCGGGCAGCTCGCTGTGGGAGAAGAGCAGCTGCTGTTCGTCTTCGGTGAGGTAGTCGGAGATGGGCACCGGCAGGCTGTCGAGCTGCGGGAAACGGGCTGTGTAGCTATAGCGGGTGGTGAACCAGCGGAAGCTTTTGCCGACGGTCACCTCGGGTTGCAGCAGGCGCGGCATGCTGTCGTGTTGCACGCTCCATCCGCCGTTGATAATATCTATGGTGTAGGAGTAGCGCATGGTGTCTTTCTCGCTGCGGAAGTCGAAGGGCAGCGGTGTGGCGAGGGTATCTTCCTGCCAGCCTTTGAAGAGGGCGGTGTCGCTGTGTGAGGTTAAAATGCTGCGTGAGCCGTCCAGTTGGCGTGTCACGCTGTCGGTGGCCACATAGTGTGCGGCGCACGAGGCCAGCAGCAGCGATGCCGCTGCGATGATGATGGAATGACGTTTCATATTACGGTATGTATTTGATGGTTGCGAAGCGAGTTTCTGTAGCCTGAAAGGGGTGCCGGTAGGTCGTTGGGCGAGGACGGGAGTGTCGCACTGACGGTTTCGGCGAGGGTGGGCTTGGGCGTGGTGTCAGCTATGGGTAATGCCAGCGGTACAATGGCCAGCAACAGGCATGCTGCAGCCACTAATGCCTGGCGTTGTCTGCTGCGGTGCATTTTGCGGCGCATGCCGGCGAGGATGGCATCGGTGTCAGGGGTGTCGACAGGCTGGTGCTGTATTTTTGCTATGAGTTCATTGTATTCCATATTGCTTCAGTTTTTCGCGGACGGCGGTGCGTGCCACGTATAGGTTGGCTTTCACATTGTCGGCGCTCATGCGGGTGACTACGGCTACCTCGTCGGCGCTGAGGCCTTCTATTTCGCGCAGTTGGTAGACTATACGTTGTTTGGGTGGAAGTGAGGCGACGGCTTGTTGCAGCAGGTTGAGGAGCTCGTCGGCGGCCATGTCGTCGGGATTTACTGCTTCAGTGTGCAGGGTGGTGATGAGTGAGAAGTGTCGGTACCTACGGCGCAGCTCGTCGTAGCAGCGCCGGGCGCAGATGGTACAGAGCCATGTGGACAGGCTTTTGCTCTGGTCGTAACGCCTCGAGTGTTTCCACAGGCGTATGAAGGTCTCCTGCACAGCATCGCTGGCGGCGTCACGGTCATTCAACAGGTGGTAGGCCAGACGGTAGAGGCGTTCGCGGTGACGCTCGATGAGTTGGCGCAGGGCTGACTCGCTGCCGCCACGCAGCTGCTGCATCAGTTCTATGTCCGTTGAGCTGTTCATTTGCCTATTATACGCTCTAACCGGCAGGAAGTAAAATCAATATTCGCTTATTTTGCCGTTGCTGCTGCGTCGGTACAGGGTGAAGTGGCTCTTGACTTTCTCAAGGAAGGGGCTGAGGGCATGTGTTGAGCGCCCGTAGTACTCGTCGTATATGACGCAGAGGTGCTTGCGCGAGCGCGAGAGGGCCACGAAGAGGCGTCGGGCATCCTCCTGTATCTGCTTCTCGGTCCAACTGTGGGCACCCGGATAGCAGCCGTCGATGGCGTGGTATACTATCACGGTGTCGAATTCCAGGCCTTTGGCTTTATGCACGGTGGATATGATGTAGCGCTCCTGCAGCGAGCTGCCGCACATGTCGGCCTCCTTGCTGGTGCATAGGTCGGTGGTGTAGCGGTCGAGTTGCAGGCGCAGGGTGGGGTAGAGGTCGGGACGTACAACATCGGCGTCTATGTAGTGCAGCAGGTGCTCCCATTTGTCCACCCTCTCGCCGAGCCTGTCGTAGAAATAGGACATCTCCTCGATTATGCCGCTGCCCTCGTCGTGCATACGGCCAAGGGCATGCCGATAGACGTCGGCGTAGCGTTCGCGGAACTTTTCTATCTGCTTGCGGTGGCTCTCCATGAAGAGTGTCTGTTTGGCGACAATCTGCGTGGCGTTGAGGTGGCAGAAATTGAGCAGCGAGAGTGTCGCCATGATGTCGTCGTCGGCCTGGTGACTGTTCTGCCCTTCGAGATGCAGCACCTCAAGCAGGTGGCCGAGCTTGTAGTGGCGCAGGCGCGGCCGCACGAGGCGTATGTACTTCAGTGTGTCGAAGTATCTGGGGCAGAGCTCTTCGAGCTTTACCTGTCCTGCCTCACGCAGCAGGTTGTTGCGCAGTATCTGGTAGTCGTATTCCACGTTGTGGCCCACGAGGACTTTGCCTTTGCAATAGTTCATGAACATCTGCAGGCCTTCGGCGCGAGGATAGCGCTTGCTTGTGCGGTAGACCTCAAGCATGGGGTTGGGGTGGCCGCCTACGGTGGCGGGCAGCTCTTTGGCTGTCTCGAGAATTATGTTGAAAGGCTTGCCTACTACTTTGCCCTGCCGCACGCGGATGGCGGCAATCTGTATGATGTCGTCGTTGCGGGTGTCGAGGCCTGTTGTCTCGGTGTCGAAGATGACGAGCTCCTCAGTGTCGTAGGCGTGGACGAATGCCTGCAGGTACGAGCTGCCGGGGTAAAGTAGGAAGTCTGTCGGAAGCATTGCAGCACGTCGCAGGTCGCGCATCAAGGCACGCGCAGCAGTGTAGGTGGGTGTCACTTTGAGGCCCCAGAAGAGGCGCGCCCATGCTATGAAGACACTCTCGTCGGCCAGCACGCTCAGGTGCGCCAAAAGAAGCCTTATGGTGGGTTGCGAGAAGAGGTCGGTGCCGCTTATCTTGAAGTGCTCTATGCTTTGCGCCGTCATGGCGTCGCTAACCTCGTCGGCCTCGCGGTTGGTGCTCACCAATATTGCCACGCGGCCGTCCGGGTTCAGGTCGCCGTAGCGCTTGGCAAAGCGTGCCGCGTAGTAGCTTTCCAGTTGTGCGTCGCCTACGTTGAGCAGACAGACGTCTGCTGGCTGTCTCTCGGTGTTGTTGTCGGTTGTCGGCAGCAGTTCGCGCCGTATGCCGAGATTATGCACGGCAAAGTCGTTCTGCAGGTCGAGCAGATACTTCGGCGAGCGGTAGTTGGTGTGCAGATAGTGTATATTGCCTGTGCAGCGTTGCTTCAAGGCTTCGAGGGTCTCCAGCTTGGCTCCGATGAACGAGAAGATTGCCTGTTGCTCGTCACCGAGGTAGACAATGGTGGCGTCGTCGGTAGCCAGCAGGTCTATAAGGGCGAATTGCAGCGCGTTGAGATCCTGCACTTCGTCTACTTCTATCCAGCTATAATGCTGGCATTCCGCAGCTGTGGATAGATGCTGATAGGCCAGCACCAGCAGGTCGTCATAGTCGAGCAGGTCGTTGTCGGCCTTGTATTGCTGGTAGGCTTTTGCCAGCAGCATGGTGTTGGCGGCAGGCAGTTCGTAGAGTATGCTGTAGCGTGCCGTCAGTTGGTCAATGTCGTTGTAGATGTCGGTCAGCGAGTCTTCGTCGAATGGGCGTCCCAGCACGTCGCAGAGTTTCGCCATGGCGCCGGTGTGCAGCAGTTCGTTGTGGAGTATTACTTCTCCGCGCATTCCAAGTGTCAGCTGCCAAAGGGCGTGCTGATAGCGCATAAGCTCCGTGCTGCGGCTCTTGATGTCGAGGCGTTTGCAGAGTTCCTCCTGTATGATGCTGTCCACGTCGCCTTCGTCTATGATGGCACTGTTGTGGTTCACCAAGCCGAGGTTGAAGAGCATCTGCGAGCAGTAGCGGTGTATGTTGCCCACATAGAGGTCGTCTGGCACGGGATTGCCGGTGCGGTCGGCGATGCGCTGCGCCATCCCCTTGGCGGCGCGGTTGGTGAAGGTCAGGCACAGCATATCCTTGTACTCCACTCCTTGCTCGTGGGCATGCACCACGCGCTCAGTCAGGATGTCCGTCTTCCCGCACCCCGGCGGCGCCAGCACCAGATGCCGCCCGCCCCTGATCTCAATGGCTTCCTGCTGCCATGGGTCAAATTGCCGCTCTTGCATTTCTCTGCTTCTTGTTGCCTAGCCACCATCTCTGGTGCCTAAATTTGGATATACGGAATTTGACGTTCATTTTATAACAACAACTTTCTGTGCCGGACGGTCACCGACTTTAACCAGATAAACGCCGGAGGGTATTGTTTTATTGCTAGAGTGTTTGAATGTTTGAGTGAGACGACCGACTATGTCGAAGACCTGCACGGTCTCGTTGTCGGCACCTTCGACCACGATGCGGCCGTCCATAACCCATAACCTATAACCCATAACCTCCATGTCATCGATGCCGTTGCAGTCCTCGATGATATTGATGAACTGGCTCCAGACGGAGTCGGCGCGGTAGGCGTCGGCGGAGCCGCAGGGAACGATGAGGGTGGCGGTGTACTCGCTGAAGGTGCCGTTGCCACGATACTCGACGAGCGTGGGCGGCACGGCGCACTCGAGCACAAGGGTGTCGAGCGGCGAGTTGTCGAAGAGGCTCCAACCCAGGGTGGTGACGCTGGCGGGCAGGGTGACTTTGTGCAGGCGGGGGCATTCGGCGAAGACCTCATACCCGATGGTATGCACGTGCGGCGGCACGGCGAAGGTCTCGAGGCCGGTGCCATAGAGCAGTATTGGCTGCATCTCCTCCAGGTTCTCAGGCAGATGCACATAGGTGAGGTTGGAGCATTCCATCAGGACACCGGAGCCGAGGTAGGTCAGCCCTTCGGGGAAGATGACGCTGTCGAGGTGCAGGTCGCCGCGGAAGGCGTCGACCCCTATCACTTCGAGCGACGGGGGCAGGTCGATGCGGCGCAGGTTGGTGTCCTGCTCAAAGGCCTGATGGTCAAGATAGCGCAAGCCTTCGGGAAGGGTGATGTGCTCAAGAGCGAGGCAACGGCAGAAGGCGCGCCTGCCGATGGTGTCGAGTCCCTGGTGGAGGGTCAACGTCTGCATGTTGATGCAACCGAGGAAGCCGAACTGCTCAATGACGCTCACACTGGCGGGGATGTCGAACGACTGCATTGCGTAGCAGCCAGCGAAGCAGCCGTATTTGATGCGGCTCACGCCGTCGGGGATGTTGACCGACTGCAAGGCGCTGCACATATAGAAGGCAAAGGAGCCAATGACACCCACCGATGACGGCAGTACCACGGAGATGATCTCGCCGCACCGCCTGAAGGTTTGATCGGCCACAGCGGTGACGGCATACATCGTGCCAAGGTAGGGCACTGAGTCGGGCACCGTGACGGCTCCCACGGGCTTGGTGTAGCCCTCCCAGGCGTCGACGTTGGCGTCGCTGACGGAACTGGAGACGCCGACGGGGTACAACGGCGGCACCACGGAAGCGTTGCCATCAGCGTCGACGATATAATATAGGGTAGTGCCCTGATGAGTGTAGGGGAAAATCTCGGTGATGTTCATGAAGCGGCCCCAGTAGGAGTGGGCGCGGTAGGCCGCCGCCGAGCTATTGGGGACGACGAGGATGGTGTGGTAGTCGTTGAAGATGCTATCGCTGTTGGGTACAGCGGGCGGCATACTGCAGTGGAACACTAGGGTGTCAATCCTCGTGTTGCCGAGGAATACACTGTCACCAATGCTGTCGAGAGACGCAGGGAACGTCAGGCTGTGCAGGCTCGGGCAATTGACAAATACCTTGTCGCCAATCGTCGCAATGCCCTCGCCGAGGGTTACTTTGGAGAGATTGGTGCAGCCCCAGAACACTTCGTCGGGAATCTCCATCATCGTTCCCGGCAAGGAGACGGTGATGAGGTTTTGGTTGTCGCCGTAAGCCACTATGCCCATCGTGGTGAAGCCCTCGGGCAGGTTGAGGGTGGAACCCAGCAAGCTGTCGTACTGGAAGGCGAAGCTGTCGATTACCGTCAGCGTGGAGGGGTAGTTGATGTAGCGCAGGTTACCGCATTGACGGAAGGAGCAGAAGCCAATGGTGTCCACTCCCTCGCCAAGCTGTACGAACTGAAGGTTGTTGCATTCGGCGAAAGCCCAGCTGCGTATGGTGCCTACGCTGCCGGGGATGTTCACCCTCGTGAGCGAGTCGCAACGATAGAAAGCATAGTCACTGAGGGTGGTTAGACCGGTGGGAAGGCTCACCAAATTGGGGCCAGCGCACCTGGCGAAGGCGTACCAGCCGATGGTGCGCAGGCTGTCGGGGAAGTTGATGGTCTGGAGGGCGGAGCAGCCGGAGAAAGCATAGCTATCGATAAGGGTAATCCCTGCGGGGAGGTTGACCGATGCCAGCAGGTTGTTGTTCCAGAAGCAGGCGTATGGGATTTCGGTGACGCCCTCGGGGACAGTGAAGGAGGTCAGGCTGCAGCACTTGGCGAAAGCATACTCGCCGAAGGCTGTGACCGCGGTGGGCAGCGTGATCGATGTCACCAGCTCGCAGTTGTAAAAGGCGTCGTGGCCCACTTCGATGACGGCGTGCATCGTGCCGCCGAAGGGCACCGAGTCGGGCACCGCGACGGCCCCCGACGGCTCGGTATAGCCAGTCCAGGTGGCATCATTCGGCTCGTCGTAGTCCGGCCACAGCGGCGGCACCACCACGGCGTCGCCCGCCGAGTCGATGATGTAGTACAGCGTGTTTCCCTGATAGCTGTAGCTGAAAACAGAATCCTGAGCCTTCGCGCCCAGCACCGCCATAGCGAGGATGACTGCAAATGATACTTTCTTACCCATGATGATAAAATGTTTTAATCCGTTTGCAAAAATACATACTTTTGTAGGATTGACAAAAAGTATTTTACACAAGGTATCGTTTTAGATTCATTTGGCGGGAGACTTCACAGGCCGTATGGACTGGCCGTCGGAGCGGTAGCCGAAACTGCCTATGCTGTCGGCACCGGATAGGAAGCTGAAGCTCCATGCATCGTCGGGGCTGTCGGTGTAGAGCGAGGCCGACCAGTAAAAACCGAACACGCCGGCGGCGACCAGTTCCGCGCCGTTGCTGCTACCGGCAGCGGGCAGGAAGAGGCTGTTGCCGTTGGGGGCGGTGAGGCGGTAGCCGGCCACGCCGTTCTGCGTGGTCCACTCGGCAATGGTGCCCGCCAGCAGCTCCTCCCAGTCTTCCCGGGTCGGCATGCGGGTGCCGGAGAGGCGGGCGGCAGCGGCATCGTCCATGGTCTGCAGTGTGGTAAGGTTGTCCTTCGTACCGTAGTCGGTCGAGGTGTTGTACTTGGTCAGCGTCAGCAGACTGTCTCCCTCCGCCGTGCAATAGCGGTAGGTGCTCCAGTCGTAAAGATCATTGCTCTGCGTCTCGCCCCAAGCGAAGTAGTTGCCATAGCCCTCGGGGCTGTCGGCACCAAGGTTGCAGCTGGCCCAGAGCAGGCCCGACGGCAGGCCAAGGTCGACCCAGCCGCCGTCGGTGCTATTGTCGTTGTCCTTCTTGCCGCAGCCGATCATCGCCGCTATCGCGAAAGCAACTATGAGAATTGAAAATACTTTCTTCATAAACCATTAAACATTAACCTTTAACCTCTAAAATTGTCTATAACCTATAACCAATAACCTATAACCTTTGTTTAGAGGTTTTCAAGGATGTCGAAGTAGGTTTGCCACGAGAAGGCGACGAGACCACCCTGCGGGCAGATCATCTTGTCGGGGAGGAAAGTGTTGGCGTCGAGCCACTCGGCCCAGCCGGTGCGGCGGTTGAAGACCGAGGGGTAGTAGGCCGAAGCGATAGTGTTGCCGCGCACAGCGGTGTGGAGGAACTGGTTGTTGCCGAAGACGATGGAGAGCGAGAAGTCGTCGAAGCCTATGGGGTGTATCATGTAGTGCCAGCGCTGGATAATCATCTCGTCGAGCAGGGTGCGGACCTGCTGGCAGTAGGTGCGCAGCGTATCGTCGTTCACGTTCTCCCCGAGGGTCTGCATGTAGTGGTCGAGGTCGACCAGATAGGGCGAGCTCGTATGGTAGGTGTAGAGGTAGTGGGCGGCGGCGCTGTCGATTTCGGCCTTGCGGACGGGGTCGCTGTAGAGGTCGTAGAGGCGGTTGGCCACGCCCATGAGGTAGACGTTCAGGTTTTCGAGGCCGGAGGAACGGATGACCTTGAAGTCGAGGCTCTGGTTAAGGTCCGTCGCTGTTTCGACAAATTGGTCGTAGATGGGGCGGAGGGTGCCGAACCACTTGGCGGCGGTGTGCTCGAAGTTGTAGTCGTCGTTGCCGCGAATGGCCTTGACGAGCTCCATGATGGGCTCTCCGTCGCTCTCCAGCACGTGCGACGAGACGAAGAAGTAGTCGGCATACTGCTGCACCTCGGTGACAGTTTCAATGTTGCCCATCAGGCAGTTGTGGAACATGATGAGCGGGAAGTGGGTGTTGCCGGCAGTGGCCAAGCCGTCGGCGAACTCGTACATCGTCATACCCTTGCCCTCGGCCAACTCGTCATAGAGGACGCCCTTGGCGACGATATGGTTTGGACGGTCGCGGACGATGTCATAGCCGCCGCCGTGGCCCCAGAGGACGAAGATGTAGTTGTCCGCCGGGCACTTCTGCTTGACGGCCTTGATGTAGTTGGCTAGCATGTAAGGCTCGTATAGCGGGAAGTCGGGAGCTTGGAGGGCGGAGCTGTACTTGAGGCTGTCGAGGTTGGTCTCGCTGTTGAGCTCGAACCAAACCACGTCGCCCGGATTGCCGTAGCGGCCGCTGAAGTTCTCGCTCTCGGCGCCGTACTTGTAGAGGTACACCATGCGGACGTCGGTGCTGTCGTTGAGCATCGGCTTCAGCTGGTTCCACATATCCTCGATGATGTAGTCCATCTTGCCACCGGCATTGCCGTAAACCATCACTGTGTAGCGGGCGCGGTCGCGCTGCGTGGTGGGAGTAGTGGTGGGAGTAGTGGAGGTGTCTTCGTCCTTACTGCAGGAGGCGAAAAGTAAGGGCAGGCACATCAAGGCGGCTGCCATCGCCATACGGAAGTTGCTTAAATATTTCATATTTCTAAATTTTCAATTTTCAATTCTCAATTTTCTTACTTCACCACCACCACTTTCCGTGCCGGACGGTCGCCTACTTTGACCAGATAGACCCCTGGGAGCACAGACGTCTCGTCTGTAGTGCTAATCAATCGGCCCATCATGTCAAAAACCTGCACAGTTTCACCCTCAGCACCATCAACTTTTATGCGGCCGTCCATAACCCATAACCTATAACCTATAACCTCCAAGTCATCGATACCCTCGGTGCCGAGGAAGTGGACGTGGAAGGTGAGCTCGGTGCCGTTCTCCTGGATGTTGGTGATTTCAAAGCTGGTCTCAGGTGTGCCGTCGGTGAGGTAGGGGTGCGGGTCGGTGGTCGGACCGAAGGAGGTGCGGCCCGTGGCGGCGCTGAAATGGGCCTGATTGATGTTGCCGTTCACTGTGTCGATGGCGCTGCCCGGACGGAAGATCCAGTACTGGTGTGCCTGCGTGTAGAAGTCGAAGAAGGCGTTGGCGAACATGCCGCTGTAGCCCGCCGGCACCGTGTCGTTCCATCGGGCCACGATTAGGCCGCTGCCGGGAATGCCATCCTCGAAGAGGTCCGCCTGGCGACGGTACTCGAGGACGAACCACTGCGTGGGGTCGATGGCGGAGCGGATGTAGTAGCAGTTCTGCGAGGGGCTTGAGCCTACGCTGCGCAGCGTGTAGTCGCCATCTGCGGTAATCTCTATCGGGTCGTCGGACACATGGAGCACTTTGTTCTTGTAGATAGCGGCCGTGTGGTTGCCCTCCACGTTGTAATCCATCATATCCCATGAATTGGCTGGATAGACATTACTGTAATTGATATAATGGTACAAGTCGGGCATGTCGAGCGAGTGTCCAATCTCGTGGCGGAACACATGGGCGTTGAAAAGCCTAGGTTCGGCCCCCTCGAACTCAAAGTTGAAGGTGTTGGGCCGCACACCGTTGAGGGTGACGGTGTGGCCGAGCGAGTCGTGGGGGAAATACTCCATATGGGGCCAGAGTATCGAGGCCCAGTCGCCGGTGCCGCCCTTGACGATGAAGCTGATGTTGTCGATGTCGCCGTCACCGTCTCCGTCGAGCACTACCGAGGAACTGACCAGATGCAGTGAGTCGACATAGCGGACGGCACGTCCCAGCAGCTCGGCTTCGCGCATAGAGACACCCATGAACGGCTGTTCCCACGGCTGGTAGCCAACGGGGTTCTCCTCGCTGTCGTAGGGCTGGAAATAACAGCGCGGCATGATGTCCTGATAGGATATTATCGTGCCGTTCAGAATATTGTTGGGGTAGACAGTGTTGTAGTGGATGTTGCCGTAGGAGAGGGCATCAAAGAAGTTGTAGACGCTCAGGTATCCCGGCGTGCGGCCGTTGAACATCGAGTCGATGTCGGCGAACGAGTGGTCAATCTCCTCATCGTCGGCGAAGCGCAGGAAGATGACGAGGTTGGTGAGTGCATTGCTGTCGACGTCGGTCGGGTCAGAGGTCAGGCCCGCGAGGGGGTTGATTTTGCCCCAGCCCCAGAGATTGCTGCCAGTGGTGGGGAGGGTGCCGGTGAAGTTGTCGGTGCGTGCGGAGGTGCGGATGAGCGCAAGGGCCGAGTCGTAGCGCAGCTGTGGGTTCTGCTGGAGCCAGAGGGCCATGATTCCAGCCATAGCGGGCGTCGCCATCGAGGTGCCGCGCTCGGCGGCGTAGTAGGCGGTGTCGCCGTGGAAGAGCGTGTAGGCGGCGCAGTTGGGCGCGGTGACAATGGCTGCGTTGTAGCTGTTGATAGCCGAGATGAGGTGCTCGCCGGGAGCGCAGATGTCAGGCTTGGTGCGGAGGTCGAGAGTGGGACCGTGGGAGGAGAAGAAGGTTACATCACCCAGCACTTCGGTACCGTAAGTATGGTTGCTGCCGTCGATGCCCGTCCACGAGGTGGCGGTGGTGTAGGCACCCACGGTGATGATGGAACGGGCGCTGCCGCCAATCTCGCCAACGGTGTAGTCGGTGTTGCCTTCCATCACTCCAGGGAGGCCGTCGTTGACGAAGGTGATGTAGTTGCTCCAGGCATGTACCTCGGATTGCGCGGTGCTCTTCACGAAGAGGGCCACGCGGTAGCTGTCGGTGCTGTCGGGCATATTGACAACCGTGAGGGTGATGTTCTGGTGGTTGTTGGCAGGGTTGGTACCGTTGCAGCTGGTGAGGCAGAAGGTCTTGTCCGGATAGATGTAGTTTTGATAGACTTGCGTCTCGCTGGAGTTGCGCCAGGAACCCTGTGCCAAAGTGTCACCCGTGGCGGGATCGATGACGCCCAAGGCGACCTCGAAGGGGGTATCGCTGGTACTCCAGAGGTCGATTTTGTACACCTGGGTGGCGGGATTTTTGGGGGCGATGAGGGCGAGGACACAGGTGTCGTCGACGGTGAAAGCTTTTTGGAGGTGCAGTTTGTCGCTGCCCTCATTACCGGCAGCGCCCACCACAAGGAAACCCTCGGGATACTGCTCGTGGAGGCCGTCCATCATGCGGTCGAACGACGAGGTGCCGTCATGGGGTCCCTCATGTGTTCCTAAACTCATGTTGACCACGCATGGCTTGCCCTCCGAGGCGGCATAGTCGCGGATGTATGCGATGCCGTCGAGAATGCTCGGAATAGTGGCAGCGCTCACCATCACTATGTCGGCGTTGGGAGCTATGCCGCGATAGCGGCGTCCAAGGGAGTCGGGACCGCCGCAGCCGGCGGCAATGCCGGCCACATGGCTGCCGTGGATGCCGGCGGGATTGTCGGTGCGGGCGGCAAGTATCTCACTCTCGGTGGCGAGCTCACGGCCGTAGCTGTAGCCCGCCGGGGCGGTACCCACAGTGTCGCCTTGTATCCAGGCGCGCTTGATGCGCAGGGTGGTGCCCGTCGAGTCGAAGAAGGCAGGGTGGTCGTACTGGAACCCGTTGTCGATGATGCCCACCACTACGCCGGTGCCGTCGTAGCCGTGGGACAGGTCAACACCATTGTATATGGCGTCGATGCCCAGTTCAGCGCGGGCATTCTCGAGTTTGGGCAGCGGCTTGCTGCCTACGTCGATCCACGAGCAGAGCCCCGACTGCGCGAAGGCCACATAGTTATTCATCGGGATGCAGACGGTCAGCATGCCGCCGACGCGCGACTGCACCTGCACACCGTAGCCTTCTAGAGCTTTCTCGTCGCCATTAAGTTCCACAAAGGCGGTGATGTTGGCCTCGCCGTTGACATACACAAGGCCGTACTGCTCGGCCACCTGCTTCTCGTCGAGGCGGCCTGTTTGGATGTCGGCCAGCAGCAGGGCGCTGCTGCCCGACATGAATCCCTTCTGAGCCGTGGCCATCGACGCGACGGCCAGCAGCAGAATAACAAAGGTAAAGACTCTCTTCATTGTTTATTCTATATTTTTAATTCTTAATTCTCAATTTTCAATTTTCAATTTTTACGCCGTTGGCGTCGAAGGAGACGGTGTAGGTCTTGTCGAAGTCGCCGGCTTGGACATGCTCGGCGATAAGAGCGCCACGGCCGACGCTGGTCGAGGGGATGTTCCTGATGCCGCTCATGCCGGGGATGGCGGTGGCGGTGGAGTCGAAGATCTGGTAGGCGTAGCCGTGGCCACGGTTCACGTAGAAGGTGTCGACGGCAGCGAGCGCGTCGTACATGCCCTCCTTCACGCGTAGGCATGTCTTGATGGTGAAGGTGGAGGGGAGTCCCGCTGCGCGTATCTTCTCCCAGCGGTTGGTGGTGACGGTGTCCAGGATCTCGTCAATGCCGTTGTCGAAGGTCACGGTGTAGTCAATGTATTGGAGCATGTCGTCGGAGGCGTTAAGGTAGTACATCATCGACACGATGGCGGGCACCTGCTGGGCGGGCTGCTCTTGAGTGTTTGTGGTTGTCTGGTCGTCGTCTTTGCTGCAGGCGGCGAAGAGAATGGGCAGGCACATCAAGGCGGCTGCCATCGCCATTCGGAGGGTTCTTGTTTGTTTCATTTTTTTCGGTTTGTTTATTCAATTGGATGTATTCAGTTTCGGTATTGTATGCATAGGGTCGTTTTTGGCATCGACCGTGGTCGATTCATTTCTTCCATTGTTGTGTTATTTGATGATGACTACTTTCTTTGCCGGGCGGTCGCCGACTTTGACGAGGTAGACTCCGTTGTGGATCGCTTGATTGCTTGAATGCTTGAATGTTTGAGTGAGGCGGCCAGTGATGTCATAGACGTTTACCGTCTCGCCTTCGGCACCCTCGACCACGATGCGGCCGTCCATAACCCATAACCTATAACCCATAACCTCCAAGTCGTCAATGCCGTTGCAGTTCTCCTCAATATTGGCGAAGCGGCCCCAAACGGAATGGGAGCGGTAGGCCGCGGCCGAGCCGCAGGGAACGATAAGGAGGGTGTTGTAATGCTGGAAGACAACGTTGCCCAAGGACGGCGGCACCTCGCTGCCGAGGACGAGCGTGTCGAGCGGCGTGCCATCGACGAAGAGGCTGTCGCCGAGATAGGTGACGGTGGCGGGCATCTGCAACTTATGGAGATATTGGCAGTCGGCAAAGGCCGCGTACTCGATGCGGGTGACGTGCGGCGGCACAACGAGGGTCTCTATGCCGGTACTGTAAAGGAGCAAGGAATCCACCTTCTCTAACCCTTCGGGCAGCTGGAGTACCTTGAGGTTCTCGCACTTGGCTAAGGCACCATAACCCAAACGATGCGTGTTTGGTGGGAAGAGGAGCGTGTCGAGCGCAGCACACCACGCAAAGGCCTCTTCCCCGACCTCTTCGAGCGTCGCGGGCAAATCGATATGGCGCAGATGGTCGCAGCCGTAGAAAGTTTCGTTGCCTATTTTCCTGATGCCCTCGGCGAGGGTGACGGTCTGCACCCCCTTGCAGCCAAAGAACACATACGATGAAATAGAGTCCATGCTTCCCGGCAGGCTGATGGAGAGGATACCGTTACAGTCGCCAAAGGCCACAGAGCCTATCGTCTGGAACCCCTCGGGGAGGTTGAGCGGGGTGGCGAGGAGCGTATCGTACTGGAAGGCGTGGCCATCAATCACTCGCAGCGAGGAGGGGTAGTTGATGCTGGTGAGACTGCCGCATTCGCGGAAGGCGGCGTAGCCTATCGTCTCCACGCCCTCGCCGAGGGTGACGCTTTGCAGGCTGTGGCAGTTGTTGAAGGCCCACTCGCTGATGGTGCCCACGCCGCCGGGGATGCTTATCTGCTCAAGCGCTTCGCAATAGCCGAAAGCGGCGATGCCCAGGGTGTTCAGACTGCTGGGAAGGGTTATCGAATGAAGACTGGTGCAGTAGTCGAAAGCATTTTTATCTATCACGCTAAGACCATTGGGGAAGGTTAGCGTCTGCAGACTCTTGCATTTGGCGAAAGAATATTTGCCAATAGTGACGAGGCTCGTCGGCAGGTTGACCTCAGTGAGCAGGCTGTCGTAATAGAAGCAGCAGTAGGGAATTTCGGTAACACCTTCGTGGATGGTGACGGAGGTGAGGCTATAGCACCAGCAGAAAGCCCATTCGTCGATGGAGGTGACGCTATTTGGAATGGTGACGGAAGTCAAGCCGATGCAGTCAGAGAAAGCAGAATTACCTATCGAGGTGACGCCTTGCGGGATATTGATGGAGGCCAGTCGGGTGCATTGACGGAAGCAGTGACGGCCGAGGGTGGCGACGGTGGCAGGCAGGGTGATGGCCGTCACGGAGTCGCAGCGCCGGAAGGCGCTGTTGCCCACCTTGGTCACAGCATGGTTGGTACCGAGGAAAGGCACCGAGTCGGGCACCGTCACCGCACCCTGCGGCTTGCTGTAGCCCCACCACGTCTCGATAACGGTGCTGTCAGCGTTGTAGTGCAGGTTGGGGTACAGCGGTGCCACCACGGTGGCGTCGCCAGTCGAATCAACGATATAATACAGCGTTGTGCCCTGATGGGTATAGCTGAAAACCGAATCCTGGGCCTTTGCGCCCAGCGCCGCCATCGCGAAGATGGCCAATGTTAGTATTACTTTCTTCATTGTGTTATTTATTTTTGTTTTCTTCATTCAGCAGAATATTTTCCTTTATGAACCGCGCCAGCGTGCGGTGGCTGTCCTTGAGACGACACCTATAATATATAATAACCACCACCAGCCCAACGACCAGGAGGACGAAAGCGGCAGCCAATGCCACTGTGAGGATGAAGGTAATGCCATTCATTTTTTTATTCCTTTTAAATCGGATGCAAAAATAAAGGGAAACTCCGAAAGGCGTTTCCCATTGATGCAAATCTTTGTATCATATTTGCAAAAGACTGTATATCACCCTTTCGCAGCGTGTCTAAATTCGGTAGGCGACATTGAATAATAGTCGTGGAAAAGGCGTGCGAACGTACTTCGATTAGTGATTCCACACTGTTCGATGATAAGTCCCACAGGCTCGTCAGTGGTGACAAGTAGTCGTGCGGCATAGCGGATACGGTACTGGTTGATGAAGTCGGCGGGCGTCAGGTCGGCGCACTCATGCAGAGCGTCGGAGACATATTTATAGTTGGTGCCGACGAGACGTGCAAGTGTGTCGCGGTTGCACTCGGCATCGGTATACACGGCGGGGTCTTCCATTAACTCAAGCAGATGATTGTAGAGCTGCTGGCTTTGGCTGAGGGTCTCGGTGGGTTGCGCCTGCTGCCGCTCGCGCTCTTCGGTCTCGGCTTGCTCACGCTGCCGTATCTGTTCATAGAGGACTCTGTTCTTCTCGGTCAGAAGGCGGTTGTCGCGGCGCACAACCCATAGTATATAGCCCGTTAGCAAAAGTAGCAACAATGCACCGATGGCAATGATCAGATAGATAGTGGATTTCGTCCTCGACTCCTCCAGTGCAAGCTCCTTCTTGTGGGTCTGGTATATGACCGACAGTTCAGCGGCATCGTTGCGCTTCTGCCAGGCGAGGGCCGAGTCGATGGCACCAGCCATGTCGGATCCGATAGACAAAGCCTCCTGCGTGCGTCCCGCCTTGAGGTTGGCTATGTAACGCGGTGCCAGACACTCGCTTATCTTGTCAAAGGTCATCGTGACATTTCCCGCACTGGCATAGGTGGTGTCGAGGCGGGCATACATGTCTGCCGCCTCGCCGTAGCGTCCGGCTTCCGACAGCCAGATGGCCGCCCAGGTGATGCTCAAGGGGGTGAAGATGCGGCCGGCGGGGATGGCGTTGTAGACGGCGTTGGCCTCGCGGGCATGACCCGTGGCCAGAAGCAGCCGTGCATGGTTCATGGCCACATACCCCCTGTACTCCTCAATGATTCTTGGCGAGGCATCGGACCTTTGCTCGTAAACAGTAAGCTCCTTCTCCATCCGTTCCAGCCACTTGGCGGCCTCGTCGTATTCGCCGTACTCCATGAAGGAATTATAGATGGCGAAACAAACCACCATCATATTGAAATGACCATCAATCTTGCCATCTTGGTGCCAGCGCTCCCTCGCCTCGAAGGCTTTGGAATAGCTTTCCCGCGCTGCATCATGCTGCTTGAGAAGCAGTTGGCATTCGCCCATCAGCTGGAGAAGGGCCGACCGTTCAACATCGCGGATGTCGTGGGCCAGAATGTCGCTCATCAGTGCTATCGCCCCCTCGGTGTCGCCCCGCCGATAGAGCATCACGGCATAGCGATAGCCTGCATCGCCATAGAGAAACCAACTATACGATTGGTCATCGGCCGGTGGAAACAATCCATCCTCATTGGCCTTCTTCAATGTCTCGTATGCCTTGCGATAGTACATCTCCGCCAGCTTCACCTGCCACTGCCCATCATAATCCACTGCCAGCTTGTAGTCCTCGTCCGCCTGAACCAACCACTCGGGCTTATCATCAGGCTTGTGACTTCCCGTGCAACCCACAAGAGCCAACAGTACACATATAATCAGTATCTTATATTTCATATTAAAAGTCGTTTTCAGTTTGCAAAAGTACAAAAAAACTCAAATAACCAAATTATAAGATCCTATTGACCTGTCAGCCCACCGTAGCTTTTCGCCGCTTCCTGCAGCGCCTCCTCGGAGGTGAACCACTCGTAATAGTTGCAGTTGGTCACAATACGCTGTTGGGCCACATGACCGTCAACTACATGCACCAACGCGAAGCCTGCCATAGAGTCGGCGAGACGCTCATCCTTCAATGCCACACAGCCGTCAACCTCAGTGATTGCGGTAGAATCCACCTCTTCCATCTCAACCTTCAATCGTGGCATATCGTCCTCATCTTGTTGATGTATCAAGAAAACCTGATGCAATGTATACAATAGCAGCCGGCCCTTCACGGCATCCTTGACGGAGAGGTCTGTCAGCAGCGACGGCATTCCTTCCAGCTCACCAAGTCGGTAAGATAAAGGGCGCAACGGCCCGTCGCTGACTACGGTTTCCGGCAACAAAAGCGTAAAATCGTGCGTGATTTGTTGTTTGGTCAGGTACACCGGCGGCGCCACAGTATTTACCGACATGAAGCGGTAATATGGTCCTGCACCGCCCTCGAAATGCACCTCTTTGGCCGATTTCAGCACTCTCCATACCGCATTGTTGTGCGCCAGCTGTTCACGCTGCGCCAGCTGACTGCGGCTCAGCCTCCTCGGCTGCTGGATATGTCTCGGTCTAGCAAACTTCACTCCATTTCGACTATAAAAAGTCCAATCGCCCAAATGTCCACTAATGTTAATGATGTCATTTGTAACCCGTGCCATAATTCTCCTGTTTCATTGAATATTACAAGCCTGTGACAAGACTATGGTGCTACTATGCCAGGCCATATCTTTCGGTTGAGTCTCGGTTTGATTTCGGTCCGGTTTCGGTTCTTTTTCGCTTCGTCTATCTCTCTGCCTCTTACCTTGTCACAAACAAATAACCGGTAAAAAAATGAATTGCCAACTAATGGGTGTATCACCAATCGTTTTTGCAAAGATACAACATTTTTGCTAACTAATAGCAATATTTGAAAAAAAAAGACAATAATACCTTGCGCCGTAGTAGTGAAAGTCTGATTCTCAGTTCACTTCTTCGCTGTGGCTTTCTCAAGATTTAACAATATTCTCCTAACAGAGAGCCTTCCCGTTGATGGTGGCGGATATCATCTCGTCCTGCTCGTAGACTAGTTTTAGGCTGAAGAAAGGAGTGTTTTTGTCGAGGAGCAGGCGAAGGAATATCTTATCGCCTTCCCACAATGTGATAGAGGAGTTGCCGACGCCGGGAAGGACGGGCAGGTCGGCTTTCTTAATCCAGGCCAGCTCACCTTCGTCGTTGATGCTCATGTCTGGCTCACCACGCCATTGGGTGGCGGTGAAGAGGTGCATGTACTCGTTGGGCCACGTGTCGGAGATGAATGTGACGATGCCCCTGTAGCGCCACTCGGTGATTTCCAACCCCGTCTCCTCCTTAACCTCGCGTAGCATACACTCGTCGGGACTTTCGTCGGCCTCACATTTGCCACCCACACCAATCCACTTGCCGTGGCTGGCGTCGTTCTCCTTCTTCACGCGGTGAAGCATCAGGTAACTGTCACCGTTGTCGATATAGCACAGTGTCGTCTGTTTCATGGTACAAAAAAGGCCGCAAAAATGCGGCCTCAACTGTTCTGTGTGAAGTGATTAGTCTTCGGCGTTGATGATAGCCTTGTGCACAGCATTCCAGCCGGCGGCGGTGATACCCCAATTGTTTGTGGAGTTCTTGTTGCCGTTGATGCGGACCTGTCTTCTCTTCACCTTTTTGTTAGCATTGATACCCATGGTGTATACTTTTTATTGTTTATATTCCTGAATGTCAGTTTCTAATTGCAATAGCCTGCAACAGAAATGCTCGGCAAAGATACTAACATTTTTTAAACTGGCAAAATTATTTTTTAGAATCTACCCGATGCTCCTCCTCCTCCGAAACTGCCGCCTCCGAAGCCCCCAAAGCCACCGAAACCGCCGCCGGACGAGAAGCCGCCGCGCCATGTGCCACCAACCGGACCGCCGAAAAACATTCCGCCGCCGGTACCTGTACCGTGGTTGTTCCACTGGTCGGGGTGCTTCTTGGCGTAGCGTGCCACGAGGACAATGACGAGCACCATGAAGGCAACCGCTATTAAGGCGGCTATAGCGCCGCGTCGTTTACGGTCTTTGTTGTACTGGGCATAGCTATATTCACCTGCCAGCACGGGCAATATCACGTCAAGGGCCTTCGTCAGGGCTCTGTAGTATTCGCCGTCGCCCAGCGCGCCGAGCATTTGGTTGTCAATGATGCGCTTGCAGAAGAGGTCGGGGAGGGCACCCTCGACGCCGTATCCAGTTGCTATGGCCACAGCGCCCCAGTTCTCCTCAGGGGTCTTGCTTTTGATGAGTATCACTACACCGTTGTTGAACTCCTCCTGCCCCACGCCCCAGGCCTGTCCGATGCGCTGTGCGGCAGCGTCCTCGTCATCGCCCTCTATAGTCGGGGTTATGACTATCAGCACCTGGTTCGATGTGCTGTCGTTGAAGGCAACGAGCCTTTGCTCCAGCGTCGATACTTGCGCTGCGGTCAGTATACCTGAATAGTCGTTAACAAGCCGGTTGCTTTTTTCGGGCAGCCATTCGGCATGAACGCACAGGCTACACAACAGCAGTAATATGGCGATCAGCCCTTTTTTCATGATAGGTCTTTAGAAGTTGAATTCCACCTGCACAGGCTCGTCGCTGCCCTCGGGGGCGGTGAAGTAGCCCTTCTTGTCGAAGCCGCAGATGCCGGCGATGATGCTGTTCGGGAAGCGGCGCAGCATGGTGTTGTAACCCTGTACAGCCTCGTTGAACTTGCCACGTTCCACGGTGATGCGGTTCTCTGTGCCTTCAAGCTGCACCTGCAGGTCGCGGAAGCCCTGTGTGGCGGTGAGCTCGGGGTAGCGCTCCACGGTCACCTTGATGGTGTTGGCCAGAGCTTTGCCGAGGTTGTCCTGAGCTTTTTGGTAGGCAGCCACCTGCTCTTCGGTGAGCTGTGTGGGGTCAACTTTAGCGTTGTCGATACCGGCACGGGCCTGTATAACCTCGGTGAGTGTACCTTTCTCGAAGTTTGCGGCACCCTGAACGGTGGCTACCAGCTGCGGTATCAGGTCGGCGCGGCGCTTGTAGACGTTCTCCACCTGAGCCCATGCTTTCTGCACGTTTTCGTCAGCGGTGACGAGTTTGTTGTTCACGCGGATGCCCCACATGACTAATATGGCCACGAGGGCCACAATGGCGATAATGATGATTGTTCCCTTTTTCATAATATTTATCTATTTAGTTTTCTCTGTGTTCTTTGCGGAGCAGGTCGTTGACGGTCTTCACGGGGTTGAAGGTCTCCACCGGTACCTCGACGAAGAGTGTTATCCAGTCGGCCATGGCGCCGTTCCAAAGGCCCGGGAGCTCTTGCGATTTCAGAGTGACTGCGCCCTTGGTCTTTTTGCTGATGAAGCCTGTCTGTGGATCGACATACTGGCGTAGGTCGAAGTAGCGGCCGCGGTAGTTCTTCGTGCAGCACACCAAGTCTACGGGGTTGAAGTGTGTGGAGCCTTGGAAAAGAGCTTCCTGCTGCGGATCGTTGTGGTTCACCTGGGCCGATTCCACCACCTGCAGGCTCCGGCGTCCGCGTGTGTCTATGGTAAAGAAGGGACCGCCGCCGGGTTCGCCGAGGTTCTTCACCATGCCGCATATGCGCATCGGGCGGTTGAGCAGGGCGTGCAGTGTTTTGGCGTCGCATCCTTCCGGTACCGTGATGTTGAGCTCCTTGGCAGCGAAATCAGCTATCTTTTTGACTGTCTTTGCGTCGGGGTTGCCGTCGAGAGTGTGCAGGGCATCGTCGACCTTACTCTTGAGTTCCAGCAGCATGCCGGCAATAACCTCTTTGTAAGTTGTCGTGACGGGCTTCATCCAGTCGGGCACCACGTTGTCAATGTTCTTTATGAAGATAATGTCGGCGCGCTGCTCGTTGAGATTCTCAATGAGGGCGCCGTGTCCGCCTGGGCGGAATACCAGACGTCCTTTTTCGTCACGGATGGGTTGGTTCTGCTCGTCGACGGCTATGATGTCGGTGTAGTGTTTCTGCTCCGACATGCTTACCTTGAGTTTTATGCCCAAAGTGCTCTCATAGTAGGCTTTGACTTCGGCCAACTTGCGGCGGAAGGCCGCGCGGTGTTCGGGCGAGATGGTGAAATGCAGGTCCACCGTGCCGTCGCTGTTGCGGGCATAGAGTGCTCCCTCGACGATGTGTTCCTCCAGCGGAGTGCGCTGCACCTCGCCGTAACGGTGGAACTTCAGCAGGGCTTTCGGCAGAGAGCCGTAACCCATGTACTGCTCCTTGAGCAGGAAGTTTATCACCGTGCTGTAGTCGCCGCGCTGCATGTACTCGTCAATATCGAGGTCTGAACGCAGCATACATGCTTTCAGGTCGTTGTAGAAGGCAAAGGTGGGCAGGTTATCCAGAAACTCCTTGACTTGCGGGAACTCTTTCTCGAAGTTGTTGGCCACGCCGAAATAGGTGGCAGTGAAGGAGTAGAGGTCTTTGAACATGCGTGTCGCAGCACCTGAGGCCGGCACGAATTTCAGTATCTTCTTGCCTTTGGCGAGAGTTCTGTATTGGTTCTGATAGCGCTCTATCTCATTGCTTCCCAGCACTTGTATGCCGCCATTGGCGGGTGTCGCCGGAGCGTCGAGGCGACTCTTGGGGAAGCCGTTCTTGAAATTGTCTATTTGTGCCTGTACCTGTGCAACACTAATGCCCTGTCCAGACAACTGGACAAGGTCTTCTGCCGTGGGCTTAAATGTCATGTTCTATGGTGTTTATTTGGCTTCGGGTTTCGGTATTTGGAACCACAAAGTGTCACTTGTAACGTGTATTTTTGCCGTCTTTGTCTCACCTTCCACAGTGCGGGCCGTCACCTCGCTGCGGCGGTAGCCTTGGAAGTAGTCCCCATGGTCCCTGTGGATGGTGTCGAGTATGTAGGTGGCTTTGATCTTGAGTATTGCGGGGGCGGAGAAGGTGGTCTTGTAAATGCCGCTGGCATCGCTTATGCCAACGCGATAGTTGTGGTCAGATGAGTCACAGGCTGACTGATACACCTCTACTTTGGCGTTGGAAAACGGAATTTCCATTGCGCCATTGTAGACTTGTACATCCAAATAGCACTTGGTGTCCTTGTCGCAAGCCAAAAAAAGAGCTATTGGTAACAGGCTGAAAAACAGAACGACGCCCCAACTGAGATTTTTTTTCTTCATATTATGGTGTTTTTTTGTCTCTTTGTTTTCTTTTTTCTTCTTACTTTTGCAGTTGCAAAAATAGTAAATTTTATTGTAATAGAGATGAAAAATATATCTTTTCTTGTATTTTTTTTGACGGCAGCATTATTTCTGTCGGCGCAAACAACTACTAATCAAAAGGTAAAGATGAATAAAGGTACTATGGTCGAGATGACCACCTCAATGGGCAAAATTACCCTCCGTCTTTATGACGAGACCCCTCTGCACCGTGACAATTTCCTGAAATTGGTCAAGGACGGCACTTATGACGGCCTGCTTTTTCACCGCGTCATCAAAGACTTCATGATTCAGGCCGGTGACCCCAAGTCGCGCGATGCCAAGCCAGGCCAGCCTCTCGGCGACGGCACCCTCGGTTACACTGTCCCCGCTGAGTTCCGTACGGAGCTGATACACAAGCGCGGTGCATTGTGTGCTGCACGCCAGGGTGACCAGGTCAACCCCAAGAAAGAGTCGTCGGCCTCCCAGTTCTACATCGTACAGGGTCAGGTATGGGACGACAAGACTCTCGATATGATGGAGATGCGTTTCGGCAAGAAGTATACACCCGAACAGCGTAAAGTCTACACCACCGTGGGTGGCACCCCACACCTCGACGGCGACTACACCGTATTCGGTGAAGTCGTTGAAGGCATGGATGTTGTCAGCAAGATAGCCGAGGCGCAGTGTGACCGTATGGACCGCCCTGTGGAAGATGTTCGGATCATTAGTGTCAAAGTTATAAAGTAACCCTTCTGATATGTCAATGAACAATCTTATTTCCCAGTACATTGAGGAGATACGCAACGCGCGTATCGAAGACTTCAAAGATAAAGCCGCCGAGGTGGAGAAGTTCCGTGTGCGTTTCCTTGGCCGCAAGGGTGTCATGACAGAGCTTTTCGAACAGTTCAAGACCCTGCCCAACGACCAGAAAAAGGATATGGGTATAGCCCTCAACCAGCTTAAGAACGCTGCTTTAGCCAAGGTAGAGGAGTTCAAGTCATTTGTCGAACAAGCCGAGGAACTCAATGATACCCATGATCTTACCATGCCCGCCGATTTCAGCCAGCGTGGCAGCCGCCACGTGCTCTCGGTGACGATGAACGAGATTGCGGAAATCTTTGCCCGCATTGGATTCACTGTGGAGGAATCGGTTGAGATTGAGGACGATTGGCATCTGTTCTCAGCCCTCAACTTCCCGCCCGACCATCCGGCCCGCGACATGCAGGATACCTTCTTCGTCCAGAAGGAAGAGGGCAAGCAGGACATAGCCCTGCGCACCCATACCTCGTCCGTCCAGGTGCGCGTCATGGAGACCCACAAGCCCCCCATCCGTATTATTGCGCCCGGTCGCGTGTTCCGCAACGAGGCCATCAGTGCCCGTGCCCACTGCATATTCCACCAGGTTGAGGCTCTGTATGTTGACAAGAAGGTCACGTTTGCCGATCTCAAGCAGACTTTGCTCTATTTCGCCAAGGAGATGTTCGGCCCCGACACCCAGATCCGTCTGCGTCCCAGCTACTTCCCCTTCACCGAACCCAGCGCCGAGATGGACATTTCGTGCAACATCTGCGGAGGCAAGGGCTGCAATATCTGCAAAGGCACCGGCTGGCTGGAGATCCTCGGCTGCGGTATGGTTGACCCCAACGTGCTGGAAGCATGTGGAATAGACAGCAAAGAGTACAGCGGTTTCGCCCTCGGCATGGGAGTGGAACGCATGGCCATGCTCAAGTACCAGATACGCGACCTGCGCCTCTATTTCGAGAACGACCTCCGCTTCCTGCATCAGTTTGACAATATCATCTAACGCAACATCGTGGCAACCATAGCGATAAACGGTATGCGCTTCTATGCGCATCATGGCTGTTTTGTTCAAGAACGTGCCATTGGGACGCATTTCACCGTAGACCTCAGCTTCACCACCGACACCTCGCGTGCCGAGGTGAGTGACAATATTGCCGACACAGTGAGCTATCTTGATGTATATCAAGTGGTAAAACATGAGATGCAGCAGCCATCCAACCTGTTGGAGCACGTGGCCCGCAGGGTAGGGGAGTCGGTGTTGCAGAAGTTCCCCGCCGTGGAGTCTATCACGGTGAGAATAAGCAAGATGAATCCGCCATTAGGCGGTCAGATGGATTCCGTCAGCGTTGAGCTTACGCTGAACGCCTGACAGGTCAGTGCCGGTACGCACCCCCTCCGACTCCGCTCCGTATTCGCTCCGACTGTTTAACGGTTTTTTGTCGTAGAACAGTCGGAGGGGCTACGGAGCGGATACGTATCTACACCAGACCTTCGTCATGGAAGCTGTAGTAGTCTGGCACTCCGTTCGGGCCGATGGCTACGATGATGTGTTCTGTAAGTTTGATTCCCAATAGATTGCCTGCGTCGACGAGTCGTTTTGTCAGGATGCGGTCGTTGGTGCTCGGCTTGAGGGTGCCGGATGGGTGGTTGTGGGCCACGGCGACCACGGTGGCCTTGGCCTCTAATGCAGCGCGAAAGAGGATGCGTGCATCGACGCCGGTATCGGTCTGTCCACCTACTGAAATGCGCTGTCGTCCAAGCACTTTGTTGCGGTTGTTCATAAATACTGCCCAGAACTCCTCGTGGTCGAGGTCGGCGAGTGTGGGCAGCATGTAGTTGAACAGTGACTTGCTGTCGGCGATGATGTTTTCTGGACTGTTGCCGGCTTCGCTGTGCATGCGCCAGCCCAGTTCAAGGGCAGCCATGAGTGTTGCAGCCTTGGCTCCCGCCATTCCCTTGAATCTGCGTAACTGACTGTAGTCCAAACGAGAGAGAGTGACGAGGCTGTTGTCTGTCGAGGCGAGGATTTCCTTGGCCAGTTCGACGACGCTCTTGCCCGGTACGCCGGTGCGCATCAGGATTGCAAGCAGCTCGGCGTCAGTGAGTTGCTTTTTGCCTTGGGAGAGGAGCCTTTCGCGTGGTTTGTCCTCGTCGGCCCAGTCCTTGACGGTCAAAGTTTTTTTGCTGTCCATATCTTGCTGTTATTCTACAATTTTGATGCAAAAGTACACTTTTTTTTTATATTTTTATTGCTATGTCAATATAATTTATTATTTTTGCACATTCAAAATAGTGTAAACAAAAAACATAAATATATACATAAACTATGCAGAATAAAGGACTTATCAGATTTTTGGCATGGGCATTCGCATTGGTATGTTTGTTCCAATTGTCGTTTACCGTGGTTACGAGCAGTGTCCAAAACAAGGCCAAAAAGAACGCTGAAAACTACATCAAGAGTGAACAGGTGCAGAAATTTGTTGCCGATCGTGCAAATAATGGCGCTGACGCACAGTTTCTCCTGGACTCGCTCCGCAACGCCAGTGAGGCTCACTACCTTGACTCGATGGCTACCGAGAAGGTCTATCTCGGCTACACCTATCGTCAGTGCCAGGGTCGCGAAATCAACCTCGGTCTTGACCTCAAGGGCGGTATGAACGTGATGCTCGAGGTTTCGACCGTCGATGTTGTGCGCGCACTTGCCGACCACACCGAGGACACCCTCTTCAACCACGCTATCGACATTGCTCTGGCCAACCAGAAGCGCACCACCAACCGCGATTTCGTTTCCCTGTTCTACGATGCTATCCGCGGTCTCGACCCCAATGTGCAGCTTGCCTCCTACTTCAGCGGCCAGCTCCGCGACAAAATTAAGCTCGGCGACGACAACGACGCTGTTATCAAAGTCGTCCGTGAAGAGGCTGCTGGCGCTTACGACCGTACCTATCAGGTGCTGAGCCAGCGTATCGACAAGTTCGGCGTTGCACAGCCCACCATACAGAAACTCAGCGCCTCGGAGCGCATCCTTGTGGAGCTCCCCGGCGTGAAGGAGCCCGAGCGCGTGCGCAAACTCCTGCAGGGTACCGCACAGTTGGAGTTCTGGCTCACCTACGACAACACCGAGGCTGCCCGCTACCTGATTGCCGCCGACGAATATCTCGGCTCCGTCAATAAGGGCGAGGTTGTTGACACTGCCGAGGCTGTGGCCGAGGCCGAAACCATTGCCGAAGAGAAAGACAGCGCCGAGGCTCTGCTTGACCAGCTGACCGCCGACAACAACAATGCCAGCGCCAGCACCGCAAACCGCGAGAGCTTCGCCAAGGATCATCCGCTGATTGCCAAGTTGCAGCTCTATGTCGACAACAACGGTATTCCGCTGCAGGGTCCCATCGTGGGTCTTGCCGCCGGCAAGGACCGCGAGGCCATCAACGAGATGTTGGCCCAGGCCGCTGCCAAGAAGGTCTTTGACACCCGCACCGTGAAGTTCCTCTGGTCGGCCAAGGCCGATGAGCACTTCGGCGGCGATGTCTACACACTCTATGCCATCAAGATTACCACTCGTGACGGTTCGGCTCTGCTCGACGGCGGCTGCATCAGCGACGCCCGTCAGGACTTCTCCAACGTGGGTGGCAACGAGATATCTATGACTATGAACAACGAGGGCGCACGCGAATGGAAGCGCATCACCGGTGAGAACATCGGCAACTGCGTGGCCATCGTCCTCGACGACCAGGTCTATTCGGCTCCGCGCGTCAACGGCGAGATTGCCGGCGGACGTTCCTCCATCACCGGTGACTTCACCCTGGAAGAGGCCAAGGACCTTGCCAACATCCTGAAGAGTGGTAAGCTCCCCGCCCCCGCAGTTATCGTGCAGGAAGCCGTGGTCGGCCCCTCGCTGGGTCAGGAGTCCATCCGCAATGGTCTGCTCTCCATGATTCTTGCTTTCGTCGTGGTGCTCGCTTACATGGTTATCTTCTACAACCGCGCCGGTTGGGTCTCTGTAGCAGCACTTATTACTAATGTATTCCTTCTTATTGGTGTATTGGCATCCATCGGTACAGTGCTCACGCTGCCCGGCATGGCCGGTATAGTGCTCACCATGGCAATGGCTGTCGACGGTAACGTCATCATCTACGAACGTATCAAGGAAGAACTCCGTGCCGGTGCCAGCATGTCGAATGCTGTCGAGGCCGGTTTCAAGAATGCCTACTCGGCAATTATCGACGGCCAGGTGACCACCTTCCTGCTGGGCTTGGTGCTCATCATGTTCGGCAGCGGTGCCGTCCAGGGCTTCGCAGTGACCCTCTGCATCGGTATTGTCACTTCCCTGTTTACCTCCATATTCATCACCCGACTGATTATCGACCGTCGCCTTGAGCACAAGAAAGCAATCAACTTCTCATTCCCCTTCTCCGAGAACTTCCTGCGCAACGCCCATGTGAATTTCCTCGGCAAGCGCAAGACCTTCTATATCATCGCCGGTATTGCCATCGCCATCTGTATCGCCAGCTTCGCCACCCGTGGCCTGAGTTTCGGTATCGACTTCACCGGAGGCCGTACCTATGTGGTACGTTTCGACCAGCCTGTCAACGCCGTTGATGTGCGTTCCGACCTTGCCAAGCAGTTTGAGGAAGCCCCCGAGGTGAAGACCTATGGTCCCAGCAACCAGTTGAAGATTACGACCAAATACAAAATCGCCGAGGACGGCGACGCTGTGAAGAACGAGATTGTTGAGAAACTGTATGCCGGAACCGGCAAGTATTTCAAGGCTCCCATCACGGTCAATGACTTCAAGTCCACCGAGACCAGCCAGTACGGTATTATCCAGGCTGACCAGGTGGGTGGCACCATAGCCCACGACAACCTGATGCACTCCATCTGGGCTGTCATCGGCGGTCTGCTTGTCATGTTTGTTTACATCGGCCTCCGTTTCCGCAGCTGGCGTTTCGGTGTCGGTTCGGTTACTGCCCTGGCACATGATACTATACTGGTTATCGGTATCTTCTCGTTGCTCTACGGTCTGCTGCCGTTCAACCTGGAGGTCGACCAGTACTTCATTTCGGCTGTGCTGACGGTCATCGGTTACTCCATCAATGCCACTGTGGTTATCTTCGACCGCGTGCGTGAGTACCGCAAGCTCTATCCGAAGCGTGACCTCCGCACCCACATGAACGATGCCATCAACTCAACTTTGGCCCGTACCGTGAACACCTCAGGTACGACCTTTGTGACCCTGCTTATGATGTTCATCTTCGGCGGCGAGGTTATCCGCGGCTTCATCTTCGCCCTGCTGGTCGGTGTGCTGGTCGGCGTCTTCTCGTCGCTCTGCATCGCCTGCTCGGTGGTGTATGAGATTTCAGGCAAGCAGAAAACCCCAGAGACCAAGGAGTTGGCATAAAGATAATGATTGTTCAAGCAGTTGTTTGAAATAAGATAATGAAAGGATTGTGGATCATACTTCTCATGGCTGGTTTTGTTCTGCCATTGTTCGCACGTTTTAAGCGTACGCTGGCCGAAACCGGCAACTCCGCGAGCGGCACTGCTCACATGGAGGATGAGGAGGATAAGGATGACAGCTTCTTCGATTTCGACAATGTCGAGACCGAAGAGGCTGTTGCCCAGCCCCAGCCCTATTTTACATACGAGGCACCCGAGGCTGATGTGACACCCAAGACGGTGCTTAAGCAGGCTCCGGCCCGCCCCAAGCCGGTGCAGCAGGACGCAAAGGTATATGAGTCGGCGTTCGACCTGCGGCAGGCTGTTATCTATCAGACAGTGTTGAACAATAAATATATCAATGCGGAAAATTAATAAAAATAATAATATCTATACATGTAAACGTATGAGAATGTTTAGAAAAGTACTACTGACACTCGGACTCTTGCTTTTAGCGGAAGTATCCGCTTTGGCACAGGGCACGATGAAGGGTACGGTTGTTGACGCCAAGTCAAAGGAACCGATGCCTTTTGTCAATGTTGTTGCCAAGCAAGATGGCAAACAGGTGCTTGTCGGTGTGACCGACTTTGATGGTATCTACACCATCAAGCCGCTGCCTGTTGGCAAGTATGACCTCGAAGTAAAGTACGTTGGTTATGCTACCTACGTTCGTACGGGTATCAACGTTACGGCGTCTGGTTTCACCATTGTCGACGTCGAACTCAACCCTTCGGCCACCGTGCTTGACGCAGTGGAGATTGTGGAGGAAAAGGTACCTGTCATCGAGATTGGTACAGCAGAAAGTGGTCAGCGCCTGTCGAGCGATGATATCGCGCGTATGCCTGGTAATTCCGTTGAGAGCATCGTTGCTGCCGTCGGTGGCGTGGGCTATTCGGACGGCGGTACCGGTTCCGCTCGCGGTGAAGGAGGCATGGTCACCATGCAGGGTAACGTGCGTAAGCGTACCTCGGTCAATGTGCCGAAGGATGCTATCGCTGAGATTCAGGTTATTCTCGGTGGTACGCCTGCCAGCATCGGTGAGGCTATCGGTGGTACCCAGATTATCACCCTCAAACCGCCAACCAGCCAGTTCAAGGGTATGGTGCGCTGGGAAGGATATCTGGACTATCGCTTGCTCAACACGTTCATGGTCTACCTCACTGGTCCTGTTATCAAGAAGAACATCAAGAACAGTGACGGTTCTTCGCTGGAGCGTACGCTGGTGGGCTTCCGTTTCACCGGTCAGGCTCAGTACGAGAAGTCGCCGTTCTACCGTGTGAAGGGCTATCGCTACCAGATTGTCAACGACGAAAAGGTACGTATGATAGAGAATAAGCCTCTTACATATGATCCTGTGTCCGGTGCAGTACGCTACACTGGTGAGACGACCCTGCGTGGCAGCGACTTCCATGAGATAACCCGTCTTTCGAAGAAGGACTTTGACGGTGATGCATCGCGTGTCCCCGATCTGCAGTACTACGGTGTTGCCATGGAGGGTGCTTTGGATTTCCGCTTCTCGGATTATGCCACCCTGACCCTCACCGGTGAGTTCAGTGCGAGCCATTCGCCCAGTGCCTCACTCTCTCCTCTCGGTATGCCACTCTCAGGCTCCTCGGTAACTGAGGGCATGAGCATGGGATTGACGGTTGACTTCACCCAGCGTTTCCGTGACCCTGAGGTCTCCAACGAGGATGAGGCAAAGGCTTCTTCTCCCATTAAGAACGTGATGTACAACCTCACTGGTATGGTGCAGCGCACCACGGCTAAGTCGTATAATGAGAACTATGGCAAGACGATTGATGATATTTTCAAGTATGGTTATATAGGCAGGTTTATAACAGAAAAGGAACGTACATACGAAGAGAAGGTTATTGACTACAATGGTGTGACTCGTACTGCCTTGGTTCAGAACAACTGGAACGATGTTGTTACTTACGTTGAAGGTTCTGAATATAATCCAATTCTTGCCAACTACAATGAGCAGTTGTTCAAGAGTGATGAGTTTAGGGATATTCGTCCATACCTCACAATGAAAGAGTATATCCAGCAGTTCTATGGTCTGTACAATGGTGACTCTCCCGGAAGTATCTATGGTTTGCTGTCTAATGTCGGTGTTCAGGGTGGCAGTTATGCCCTTTCTCAGACAGACGCTCTCTATCTGCAGGCCAAAGCTTCCGCTGACGTCCTCGGTCATGAAATTGAGATTGGTTTCCAGTATGACCAGCTTTGGGAGTCGTCCTATAGCTTGAGTGCTTACAGCCTGTGGACTCTCATGCGTCAGAATGCTAACCGTCATATACTTCAGCTCGACCTTGACAACCCCATATACAGAACTGTCGGTTCGCAGCTTTATGTGGATTACAACCGTCGCCTCGATGCATCGCAGCAGACTCCGTTCGACGCTGCTTTCCGTGAGTATCTCGCAAACAAAGGTCTCCTTGGTAACGATGCTTCGCGTGCATGGATAGACATTGACCGTTATAATCCTGAAGATTTTGTGGAGGCTGGTGGTATAAATATGTTCTCGGCCAATGAGCTCATCAATAGTGGTAACCCCTATGTTTCTTATGTCGGTTATGACCATACCGGTAAGAAGTACAATGGTAAGAACTGGTCGCTTGAAGAGTATTTTAACCCCGGTGACAGCAAGTACATGAACTTGCCTTCTTTCTCGCCCATATATATGGCTGGTTACATTCAGGATAAGTTCTATTTCCAAGACCTTATTTTTAACGTCGGTGTGCGTGTTGACTATTTCGACGGTAACCAGTATGTGATGAAAGACCCCTATCTGCTTTACGAATCTTACACTGTCGGACAATTGCGTGAACGCATCGCAAGCGGTTCCAATATTGCTACCAATGCAATCTATGCTGGTGCAGAAGATAATTGGGTGCCTTATGTGGACTTTGTGCCCGATGAGACCAACCATTCTCTGCCCACTATCAAGGGTTATCGTGATCCCGAAGGTAACTGGTACGATGCAACCGGTACACAGGTGGCCTCTCCGAATAGTGTGAGTGGTATCTCTGGCAGACCGACTCCGTATCGTACTCCTGCTGGTCAGAAGTCTGTTACAGAGGGCAAGGTGCATGTCGACGGTGTGTTTGAACGTTACAAACCGCAGATTGTTGCAATGCCCCGTATTGCATTCTCCTTCCCAATTGGTGACAAGTCGCAGTTCAAGGCAAGTTACGACATTATTGCTCGCCGTCCTTCTTCGGGCTGGTCGGCAAACTACTTGAGCTACCTCTATATGAGCCAGATTTCTTCCATTACCAATCCTAACCTGAAGCCTGAGCGTATCACCAACTATGAGTTGGGCTTCCAACAGGCTCTCAACCAGTCATCGGCTGTCAGCGCATCCGCATACTACAAGGAGACGCGCAACCTGATTCAGTTGGTCCAGTACGCAGGTGCTGACCCGAACACTAACTATTACAGCTATGACAACAAGGACTTCCGTACTATTAAGGGTATCACGTTGGCCTATGACCTCCGTCAGACGAAGAATATTCGTGTGAACGCCAACTATACACTGCAGTATGCTGAAGGTACCGGTCTGTCTACCACGACGATGACCGAACTTATCAAGGAAGGTTACACCACCTTGAAGATGCTCAATCCTATCAGTGATGACCGTCGTCATGAGTTTAAGGCCAATGTTGACTTCCGTTATGCAAGTGGTGCCAAGTACAATGGTCCCACCATTACCCGCGTTGTTACCGACAAGGAAACTGGAGAAAAGCGTAAGAAAGAGGTCAAACTTCTTGAGAACTTCGGTATCAACTTTATGGCTGTTGCCCAGTCAGGCCGCCCCTATACACGAGCCTACTCCATCACACGTTCCACTATAGTCGGTAGTTACCGAGGCGCCCGTCTGCCCTGGGGCTTTTACTTCAACATTGTTGCTGACAAGACTTGGCCCATTAAGGTTGGTAAGAGAGAAACCTTCCTCAATGTTGCTGTCACTGTCAACAATCTCTTCAATATCCGCAATGTTGTCGGTGTGTTCAGTGTCACAGGCAACCCAGAGGATAACGGTTACCTGACGGATCCTGAGACTCAGGTGTCTATTAATAATGAACTTAACCCGGAAGCCTATCGTGAACTATATGCCATCTATCTCCGTAACAACACGTGGAACTATTCTTCACCACGTACTATAAGATTGTCTCTGTCTTACAATTTCTAAAGTTAACGTGAAAAAAAATATCAAGATGAAAAGTATATATAACAAACTACTGTTGGTATCTTTGCTGCTGGTATCGTTCTCGGGCACTGTAATGGCTCGTGAATGTACTGAATGCAAGAAGGCCAATGCGAAGAAAGCCAGTGTACAGACCAAGGCTGCGGTTTGTAAGCGTGCGCAAAGTACGGCAGAGTTGAACATCAACAACGTACGTGCTCAGATTAACGGCTATGGCAATATGTGGTTCGATGGTAGTATTACCAGATATTTTGTGCCCAAGAGCGGCAATGCCAGTCCGCTATATTGTGCTGCGCTTTGGATTGGTGGTACTGATGTCAATGACCAGTTGCGACTTGCTGCTCTGCGTTTCGGTTCTGAGGGCGATGACTATTGGCCAGGCCCTATCAAGATTAACGGCACAGCATCTACCGACTTGCCTGTCTGTAATGCTTATGATAAGCATTGGATAATCACCAAGGCTGAAGTACTTGCACTCAAGTCACACTTCTCTTATGACACTGGCAACCGCGTCACGCTTGTCAATCCAGACCATCTTCAGGAAGACATTACCGACGTTATCGCTAACTGGCCCGCTAAGGGTGAGGGTGATGATCTCACAAGTTTTCTTGCACCTTTCTATGATGCTGATGGCGATTTGGAGTACAATCCCTCAAACGGAGACTATCCCTATTATGATTTTGATAATGACCTATGCCCCCGTACGCTGAAAGCCAAATGGGGTAGCGACTATACAAGCCATGTTATGCCCACTATGGAAGAGAGAGCTGAAATCGTCAAAGGCGGTATCCTCTCCGACCAAGTGCTGAAAGGTGACCAGACTATCTGGTGGGTCTTCAACGATATGGGTAACACTCATACGGAATCCGGTGGTCTTCCCATTGGTCTTGAGATTCGTGCCCAGGCTTTTGCTTTCACCACCAACGACGAGATCAACAACATGACTTTCTACTCGTATGAGATTATCAACCGCTCTACATACGAACTTCGTGAGACTTACTTTAGCCAGTGGGTTGACCCGGATCTCGGTAATGCAAAAGACGACTATGTAGGATGCGATGTACGTCGTGGTCTCGGCTACTGTTACAATGGTACTAAAACCGACTTGGCTGGTGCCGGTAGTTATAGTGGCATTCCCCCTGCGGTAGGTATTGACTTTTTCCAGGGACCATATATGGATCCCGACGGCAAGGATAACCCCAAGATCAACATCCCTTGGATTCTGTCCAATGGTAGTTCATCCCTTAAACAGCGCCTTAACCGTTACCTTCTCCCCGATGGTACTTATGACACTATAGCTATCACCGATGATGCCGATGGATTTTACAATGCAGCTGATGATGGATACAAAAGTTGGTATTTTGTCCCCGGTGATGATATTGGAAACTGCGCCATTAATGGTGTTAACTTTGGTAACAATATTATCGATGACGAGCGTTTCGGTATGCGCCGTTTTGTGTACTATTTGAACAGCGTAAGTGGTCGTAATTCTGAACCAGGAAAGGCTGTAGACTACTATAACTATCTTCGTGGTTATTGGAAAGACAATACTCGCATGACCTACGGTAACATGGGTCTCGATGCCGGCTCTCCAGTATGTGACTTTATGTTCCCCGGTGATACCGACCCATGGCGTTGGGGTACCGATGGTGTCGACCCCGGTCAGTATGAAAACCACTGGACAGAGTATGAGATGGAGAACAATCCTCCTGACGACCGTCGTTTCATGCAGTCTGCTGGTCCGTTCACCTTGAAGCCCGGTGCACTTAACTACATTACTGTTGGTATTCCTTGGGCAAAAGCCGCTTCTGGTGACCAATGGTCTTCAGTTCTCCTGCTCCGTCAGGTTGATGACGTCTGCCAGGCTCTTTTCGAGAACTGCTTCAAGGTTATTGACGGTCCCGATGCCCCCACGCTTACTGCTCAGGAACTCAACAATGAAATCATCCTCTACATATCTTACGAAAATCCCGAGTCCAACAACTTTGGTGAGAAATATGATGAGGAGGATCCTGCTATCATGAAGAGTTATCCTCTCTTTATCGCTGCTAATACAAAATATGATGGTGTACTTTATCCTCGCGATACTACCATTACTGTCGATTACACGAAGGATGAACGCAGTTATAAGTTTGAGGGCTACCAGATATTCCAGCTCGTCGATGCCAACGCTTCTATCGCTGATATCCGCGACTACAGCAAGGCTCGTCAGGTTGCCCAGTGCGACTTGGAAAACTACTATGACAGCGCAAGCGGCAGCAACAACCAAGCCATCGCAAAACTTGTGAATTATAAGAATGAGGATGGTATCATCGTCGGAAGTGTTATGGTGGATGGTGCCAACTCCGGTATCCAGCATGCCTTCCGTATCACCCGTGATATGTTCGCCACCGGTACCAACACCAATTTGGTTAACAACCGCGAATACTATTACATAGCTGTTGCTTATGCCCAGAACCGTTTCAAGGAATACTCACAGCTCGACGCTACAAAGATTGACGGACAGATGACCCCATATCTCGCTGGCCGTATGCATGAGCGTGGCGGTAGCATCATGCCCATCACTGTTATCCCGCATAACCCCATTGCTGAAGATGGTGGCAAGATACCGCAGGCCGAGTTTGGCATGAGCCCCAACGTGACGCGTCTTGAAGGATACGGTAACGGTGGTTATGCGCTGCGTCTAACAGAAGCCTCTATCAATAGCCTGATGGGTGCCCCCGGTGTTGCTGCAAAGGCTCCCGGCGTGTTTGTCAATAGTATCAATGACAGTGGCACGGTGGACAAATCTTATATGCAGAATCCCTGCATTGTCGCCAATCCGCAGTATCAGGAAGATTATGGCCCTATCAATGTTCGTGTCATTGACCCGCTCAAGATTAAGGAAGGTCAGTACAATATCTATTTCTGGAACAATGTATATGATGCCAATGGCAATATTGTACCTAATCGCCCCAACGATACCACAAAGGGCGTTTACAAGAACACGCGCTGGTATATAGTCCGTTCCGACGGTGGTACATTCCCCATCCACTACAATGGCAAACTTGTTGACACCAATATTGTATGGTCCGACTTTTCTATCTCGCGTTACAACGAACAACTCTTCTTGGATCTTGGAATAGCGGTTTCTCTGGTCAATCAGGAACCGGCTGCCACAGACCTCGGCACGAACCCGCTGTACAACGGCTTTGTGAGTCATGGTGCGTTGCTGTCGTCTAGTATGGTTTTCGCTGACGAGAACCACCAGTGGCTTAGTGGTCTGTCGGATAATGACAACTCCGCCATTACTAACTGGATACGTTCCGGTGCCCAGCATTCCAATGAGGCTGGACTCTTCACCGGCAGGACTGACGAGATATCGCTTTCCGAACCCTTCCTTGATGACGACTACTATAGGGTTTATATTGACGAAGTCCACAGTTCCTCGTCGAAGCTTTCTATTGACAAGGAAGAGCAGTACGAGGATGTGGTGAGCGGCCTGTGGTCTCCCTATGGCTTGGTATCCACCATGCCTTACCACCCGGGCTTTAACTTCTCATACTATATGCCTTCACAGAAGATAATTGACAGTATGCAGGCATTGGTGCCTGGACGTCGAGGCTATAATGAGTTCAGACCGAGCAAGATTATATCCTACAAACGTAGGCTTATGAACTATGCCGCCAACCAGTCGCTGTTCTACAACGACCTGTCGCAGCTCCCCAGTGTACGTATCGTCTTTACAGCCGACACCACCAAGTGGACGCGTTGTCCGGTTATTGAGATGTGTGACGACTACACGCAGGCTGAAGGCGAGGCTCGCAAATTCAGCGCCCGTGCCCATAAGTCGGTCAACAAACTCGGTGACACTCTTGTCGGCGCCGCAACTGCAGCAGACCTCACCAACCCTGGCAGCCCCGCCTACATTTCCGAGTATGGTATGGGCTGGTTCCCGGGCTACGCCATCAACACAGTCACCGGCGAGCGTCTGAATATTATGTTCGGTGAGGATTCGCGCTATGTCCAGCACAATGGACGCGACATGATATGGAATCCCAGCTACAATACCATTGATGGAACGCAGGACTATGTCTTTGGCGGGCGTCACTACATCTATGTGCTTAACGCCGCCAATGTCCCCTTCCACAATATGAGCAAAAAAGGTATCATGAGCTGGACGCAGGTTCTGCGTTACCGCACTCCGTCCTATGATGCCGGACGTTGGGCCATGAAGATGCTTGGTTCCGTCAAGCACCTTATGGACTCGGTCGACGTTACCAACGGTATGCCTTATCTCTGGAATGGTATTATATCTGACGAGCAGACCAACTTGAATCCTGTGCGTGACTCCATAGCACTGCTCTATGCATCTGTGGCATGGGTCAATATGCCTCTGGTGTCTTCGCGTTATACCTTCAACTATCCTGGCCACAATGCTGCCAAGAATGCCGGTTGTGCTTCCGACGGTATACCTACCGATGTCACCGTTGACATAGACATACGTGCTCCGTATAACCGTTATATGGGACCCAACGGTACCTCCAATATCAATTGTGGTTTACCGAATCTAAATAGTAATATGCCAGCATATCAGTTCTCCCTGTCGGCTTCTGATGCTGTGCTTGAAAACCTTGCCATCAATAGCGATGACAAGAAGAAGTATGCTGACTCGCTGTTGAACCTTATCACTGTTGTGCCGAATCCCTACTACAGCTATTCTCAATACGAGACCTCAAGCCAGTTGGAGACCAAGGTCCGCATAATCAACCTGCCCGCAGGTGAAGAGGATGGTGTCAAGAAGGGTTGTACCATTAAGATTTACACTGTCGACGGCACTCTCGTGCGCACAATTGGTCCTACCGCCATATCGCGCGACTTGACGGAATACGGCCATGAGTCCGAGAGTACGAGCGTTGACTGGGATCTCCACAACCACAACGGTATCCCGATTGCTGGTGGCATGTATCTCATCCACGTGTCCGTCCCAGGCATCGGTGAGAAGGTCATCAAGTGGTTCGGCACCATGCGTCCTGTTGACTTGAACTCGTACAATTTCTAACCGTGTAAGAAACCTCAAAAACATCACAGACATGAATAGAGTATTAAAGATATTTGCAGTAGTTGTGATACTGACGGCCATATCGGCCCAGTCGGCCCAGGCTGGCAACGATGAGCGTCGCGGAACTGCAGGTGCCTCCGAGCTTCTTATCAACCCGTGGGCACGCAGCACCGGTTGGGGTGGAGTGAACATCTCCAACGTGCGCGGTATTGACGCCATGTTCAACAATGCCGCAGGTTTGGCCTTCGTTAACAACATTGAGGTGGCTTACACCAACACCATCCTTTATGGTGGCAAGTCTGGCTTCAACAGCGGTGCTTCCATCAATAGTTTCGGTCTTGGCGTGCGCGTCTTCGAGTCGGGCGTCCTCGGTGTCTATGTTATGGCCATAGGCTTTGGCGACATTCCTGTCACCACCTATGAAAGCCCTGAGCCGGGCGCTAACGGCACCTTCTCTCCGAGCTACATGAACATCAATGTCGGCTATGCCCACAGTTTCACCAACACCATCCATGGTGGCGTTGTCTTCAAACTGGCTACGGAGAGCACTGCCGACATATCTGGCTCAGGCTTTGCCATTGACGCCGGTATCCAGTACGTCACCGGTGAGAACGACGAGCTGAAGTTCGGTATCAGCCTCAAAAACTGGGGCCCCTCCATGAAGTTCGGCGGCAGCGGTCACTCGTTGACCATGATAAACGCTGCCAGCAATGAATTCACTGTTGAGACCCGCGCCATGGAAATGGAGCTTCCCACATGCCTCAACATTGGTCTTTCCTACGACTTCCTCATTGATAAGTGGGATCAGCGCATAACCATTGCCGGCAGTTTCACCTCCAACGCTTTCCTGCGCGACAACTTCACCCTCGGTCTCGAGTACGGCCTGCTCAACATCGTGCAGCTCCGTGCCGGCTATGTCTTCCAGGATGGCCTGTGGAACGGCAAGGCAGCCACTGCCAATACCGGTATCTGCGCCGGTGCCTCGGTTGACATTCCTCTGAGCAAGAAGGAGGACTCCAACATCGGACTAACCCTCGATTACTCATACCGTACGGCAGCACCCCTCAAGGGCACCCATGCCATTGGCGCCAGCTTACGCTTCTAAAGAGACAAAGAAACATATCAGATTGTTGGGAAAGGCTTTCCTGTAAGCCTTTCCCACTTTTTAAACGTCTTGAAAAAAACATATAACAACATGTCAGAGATAAAGTATTACAGTGAAGAGGGTCTTCAGAAACTGAAGGATGAACTGCACCACCTTATCGTAGTGGAGCGCCCCGCAGCTTCAGCCGCCATCGCCGAGGCCCGCGACAAAGGCGACCTCTCGGAAAACGCCGAGTACGACGCCGCCAAGGAGGCACAGGGCCACCTCGAGGCACGCATCTCAAAGCTCCAGGAGCTTGTGGCCAACGCCCGCCTGCTCGACGAGAGCAAGATTGACACCTCCAAGGTGCTCCTGCTCTCCATCATCACCATCCGCAACACCAAGAACAACGCCTCACAGCGCTACACCATAGTGCCCGAGAGCGAGGCCAACCTCAAGCAAGGCAAGATAAGCATCACATCGCCCTTTGCTTCGGCTTTCCTGGGCCACAAAGTCGGCGACCTCGTCGAGGTAAACGTCCCGGCTGGCAAGATGACATTCGAACTTACCAAAATAGAACGATAACCATGGCAAGCATCTTCAGTAAAATCGTTGCGGGCGAAATCCCGTGTTACCGTGTCGCCGAGACCGACAACTGCCTGGCTTTCCTCGATGTCAACCCCATAGTGCGCGGTCATGTGCTCTGCATCCCCAAGAAAGAGGTCGACTACATCTTCGACCTCGACGACGACCTCTTCTGCGAGCTGCACCTCTTCGCAAAGCGCGTTGCCAAGGGCCTCAAGAAGGTGTGCCCTTGCATCAAGGTCGGCGAGGCTGTGGTGGGCATCGACGTGCCACACACACATATACACCTCGTACCCCTCAACAAACCCGGTGACCTCAGCTTCTCGCACCACGTGGAGATGAGTCCCGAGGAGCTCAAGGCCCTTGCAGCGGAAATCGCCGCCGCCGTCGAGTAAAGAAAGCGAATATTTTTTTTGTTTTTAATGTAGCTGGTCCGTATCCTCTCCGTATCCTCTCCGTAGTCTCTCCGACTGTTCACCGGTTGTTCACCGGTTTTTAGTCAGAGGGAGGTCGGAGCGGGTACGGAGAGGCGCCAGTCCGAATGGCGGACAAATACCGCTGGCGGAAAAAAGTTTCTCTATATTGTAAAAAAGTTGTATCTTTGCAACTCATATGTTTCGCCTCGTCGCCTGCCAACGATGTGCAAGACATGGAGTTATGTAATAAAAGTCAAACCCGTGCCTATGGCAGAAGGCACACAAAACAAAAAGAATCCACACACATGGACTACAAGAATGTGCAACCGCTGGCTGATTTCGACTGGAACGCCGTCGACGAGAAAGCCGGTAAAATCAAACAGCAGGAAGCTGGTGCCAACAATGACGCTTACGAGCAGAGTTTTAACTCGTTCACCGAGCAGGAAGTCATCGAGGGTACCGTTGTCTCCATCAACGACCGCGAAGTTGTTGTCAACGTCGGCGCCAAGAGCGACGGTGTAATCCCCGCCGCCGAAGTGCGCTACAATCCCGACCTGAAGCCCGGCGATAAGATTGAGGTCTACGTCGAGAGCCAGGAGGATGCCAATGGCCAGCTGATGCTCAGCCACAAGAAGGCCCGCATCCTGAAGAGCTGGGAGCGTGTCAATCAGGCCTACGAGAGCCAGGAAATCATCACCGGTTACGTCAAGAGCCGCACCAAAGGCGGTCTCATCGTCACCGTTTTCGAGAACATCGAGGCCTTCCTGCCCGGCAGCCAGATCGATGTCAAGCCCATCCGCGACTATGATGTTTACGTCGACAAGCAGATGGAGTTCAAAGTTGTCAAAATCAACCACGAATACAAGAATGTCGTCGTCAGCCACAAGGCTCTCATCGAGGACGAGATCGAGGCTCAGAAGGCCGAGATTATCAGCCACCTCGAGAAGGGTCAGGTGCTCGAAGGTGTTGTCAAGAACATCACCAGCTACGGCGTCTTCGTCGACCTCGGCGGCGTGGATGGTCTCATCCACATCACCGACCTCAGCTGGGGCCGTATCAACCACCCCGAAGAGATTGTCCAGCT
>CACYSB010000008.1 GCA_902777005.1 uncultured Bacteroidota bacterium | reverse complement strand
CTCTTCCCATTCCGAACAGAGAAGTTAAGCCTCACATCGCCGATGATACTGCACTTGTTTGTGGAAAAGTAGGTCGCCGCCAATCTTTTTAAGAGCATCTCATTTGAGGTGCTCTTTTTTTGTTTGCATATACAATATTATTGTTAGTGTTGTGTTATTTAGGTACATTAAACACTACTGTCACTTTTTATTATTTGCGGATTATCTCTTGGTGTAGCGGATAGGTGGGCATGCCAGGAATATTAACCAACAATACATAAAAGTATGAAAAAAATAGTATCTTCTTTTGTTTTGGCGGTAGTACTCTTTGTGCCGCAGATTTTGCGTGCGCAGGACTCCGTCGTGGTAACCTTTGCAGTAAATGATACTGCAAAGGGTTCAATTAATCCCGCTCCGGGAACGTACTCTTTCGCCGCTGGTGAGGAGTATAGCATTACCGCTACATCCTACGAGGGCTATCAGCTGATGGGGTGGATAATGACGTTTGAAGGAGGCGGCCCGGAAAATCTCCGTAATATTGACACCGCTGTCGCAACGTTGACCACAACGGCCTCCGTGGTAGAGGGCCACGCAGCCTATACCGTTACCGCCGTTTTCGCCACTGCCGACACTTGTGCCGACTGCTTCACTCTTGATCTCGGGGTTAACCATAGTTATATGGGCTCGCTAACTCTCGAACCGGGAATATACCATTTCGGTTTAGGAGACCAGTTCGTCATTTTCGCCGAACCTAATGAGGGCTATGAGTTCTTAGGCTGGTATGTCTCGTTTGTACACCCAGAGTACGGCGTCACTCAAGATGAAGTGATGATGGTTGATATCAATTGCGTGGGGCCAATTGTTGTTGATAACGATTTTATTGGCGCAGTCAATACCATTGTTGCAATCTTCGACGGCCCGGAAGTGAGTATTAGCGATGTCGATGCCGGCAATGTTACCTTACGTGGAATTGATGGCCACATAGTCCTCAACGGTGCCGAAGGCCGTGAGGTATATGTCTTTGATATATATGGACGTATGCTGTACCACAACCTGTCGGCAAATACCACGGAGACCTATGCTGTTCCATCAGCTGGGACCTATCTGGTCAAGGTTGATGGTGTCAAAACCAAGCAAGTGGTTGTGGTCCGATAATCGTTGCGGCAATTGTCAATCTGTTTATTCCAGGCAGCGGCGGTAGCGGTGGATGGTCTCTTCGATGCCTAGGTAGAGGGCGTCGGAGATGAGGGCGTGGCCGATACTTACCTCGTCGAGCCAGGGAATCTGTTGATGGAAGTAGGCGAGGTTCTCGAGTGACAGGTCGTGTCCGGCATTGAGGCCGAGCCCGCAGTCGCGAGCCACCTTTGCGGCCTCAACGAAGGGGGCAATTGCGGCTTCACGCCCGGCGGCATAATGCGATGCGTAGCTCTCGGTGTAGAGTTCCACGCGGTCGGTGCCGGTCTTGGCGGCCATCTCAATCATCTGCGGATTGGCGTCGATGAAGATGCTGACACGAATGCCGCAAGCCTTGAATTCCTTGACCACGTCGCTGAGGTACTGCTGGTTCTTCACGGTGTCCCAACCGGCGTTGGAGGTCAGCACGCCTTCGGCGTCGGGCACCAGCGTCACCTGCGTTGGGCGTATCTCCTTCACCAGGTCTATGAAGCCGTAGGGCTTGCTTTTCGATATGCCTTTCGGATTTCCCTCGATGTTAAACTCTGTGGTAACAATGGGCTTTATGTCGTACACATCGCTGTAGCGTATGTGGCGCTCGTCGGGCCTGGGGTGTACGGTGATGCCTTGTGCGCCGAAACGCTCGCAATCAATGGCAAACTGCTTCACATTAGGGGTGTTGCCGCCACGCGCATTGCGTATGGTGGCCACCTTGTTGATATTTACGCTTAACTTGGTCATGATTAAAAACATTTATTCTTCGAGGCTGTAGCCGAAGCTCTTGAGGGCTCGCTCGCTGTTGCGCCAGTCCTTGAGCACCTTTATATGCAGGCTCAGGAAGCAGCGCTTGCCGGTGAACTCCTCTATCTCCTTGCGAGCTTCTATGCCGAGCTTCTTGATGGCCTTGCCCTGATGGCCGATGAGTATCGCCTTCTGGCTCTCGCGCTCAACATAGATGAGGCATGAGATGTTGTCTATGCCGTCGCGCTCCTCATAGCTCTCCACCGCCACCTCGCAGCTGTAGGGTATCTCCTTCTGGTAGTAGAGGAGTATCTTCTCGCGCACTATCTCGCTGACGAAGAAGCGCATGGTGCGGTCGGTCAGCTCGTCTTTGGGGAAGTAGGCGGGATGCTCCGGCAGACGCTCGAGGATTAGGTCGAACAGCTTGTCCACATTGAAGCCCTCGGTAGCCGAGCAGGGCACCACCACGGCGCGCGGTATCTGCTCCTGCCAATAGGCTATCTTCTCGCTTATGGTGGCCTGGTTCGAGAGGTCTATCTTGTTGATGACAACGATGACCGGCGTGTCGCTATCTATGACGCGCTCCAGCACATGGCGGTTCTTGAGCGTTTCGCCCACCTCGGTGACCAGAAGGAACAGATCGGCATCCTGCAGCGCCGTGCCCACGAAGCCCATCATCTGCTCGTGCAGCTTGTTGTGCGGGTTGACGATGCCGGGCGTGTCGGTATATACTATCTGGAAATTATCGCCGTTGACGATTCCCATCACGCGCTTGCGCGTCGTTTGCGCCTTGGAGGTAATAATGCTCAAACGCTCTCCCACCAGGGCGTTCATCAGCGTCGACTTACCCACGTTGGGGTTGCCGATGATATTCACAAACCCACTTTTCATTGATTTCTGATTTCTGAATTCTGATTTTTGAGTGGCTGACGCAAGTTGTTGAGTCTTTGCCTCACGGTGAGCACGGAAGATGTAATCATTCTGTAGAGTTCGTCTGATTCCGAGTACAAAAAATGGTAGCAATCGTCCTGTATGTAGTGCCCATCCTTCAACAAGTCAAGCCAGTACTGTGTTTCATGTAGTTCTTTGAGCGAAATGGACAGTTTGTGAATAAAATCGCTGTCGCTTTCCGCGCCAAGCCCTTCGCTGTAGTTGGCGCCGACACTTGTGGCGGATCTGAATATCTGTTTGGAAATAATAGATTCCCCGTTTTGTTGGAGTGTCTTAACCATCTGAATGACATCAAGGGAAAACCTCTTGGCCTTTTCGTAAATTATCCCTTTGTTTTTCATCAGAACGCGACAAACACTCAAAAATCAGAAATCACAAATCAAAAGTAGTCTATGGTGCGGACGGTGGTGTAGCTGGGCAGCATGCGGTCGCCGAGCACCTCGTATTCGGTGCACTTCACCCAGTTGCCGTGCGAGTCGTATTCGCGCTTGTAGAGGGTGACGAACATCTCGGGCTCCTCCTCGGTGTAGTCGTAGAGGGTGTAGCTGGTGGGGTAGCCCTGCTCGTCGTATTCCCAGCGCTTCTCCTGCACCTTTTTCTTCGAGCGGTCGTAGACCACGGCCTTGTTGATGGTGCCGTCGGGGTTGTATACGTAGACTTCGCGCTTGTAGACGTCGTTCAGATGGTCGTTGTAGCTGCGCTGTGTGATGCGGCCCTGTCCGTCGTGTGCTATCAGCATGCGGCTCTCGATCTGGCGCTCGGCGTCCTCGACATAGGTCTCCGTCAAGGTGTGGTCGGCATCATAGATGTAGTAGGTGCGGCCGATGACATGTTCCTGGTTGTCGACGATGTGTTCGAGGGTGGTGAGGCCGAAGCCGTCGTGCTTGTAGCGGGTGCGGAAGATAATGTCCTCGGCAACCGACAGGTACACCTGCTGGCGGCGCTGGCCCTTGGCGTTGTACTCGGTGATGAGGTGCTCCAGCTGGTCGCCCTTTATGAGGTTGTCATTCATGTCGTACTGCGCCTCGTACATCACTGCGTCGACGCGCTTCACGTCGCCGTGCATTTCGTCGTCCTGCAGGTCGTGTCCCGTCTGCGCTGCGGCGCAGGCTACGGTGGCGATGGCGGTTACAAAAGCGAGTATTTTGCTAATTCTCATCTTTTTCGGTCTTTTTTATTTTATATGCTTTCAATAACGCGCGCGGCTTTGTATTATTGTGTGTGCCGTGATTTTTTTTTGAAAACGATGATGATAGCAGGCCTGCAGTATGGAGTTGGCAGGGCGTTGGTAGGACATTTCGACTCTCGTACGACTATTGTTTAACTATATTTCTACCATATGTAATGGTTAAACGATGGTCGAACGATGGTTGAACGATAGTTGAAATGCCGAAGGAGGGGCGGAAGAGAATGGGAGTGGGGTAGGGAAATTTATGTTAAAAAAAGTAAAGCGAGTAACAAAATCGTCTTTTTTGCGTCTATAATGTTATAAAGATGTTATGACCCACCGGTTGAAGATAATGTTGTCGCTGCTGTTGCTGCTGGCGGCAGGAGGCGCTGTGCACGCACAGGTGGACATCTGCTATGATTTTGAGGACGCAGTCGGCAATTCGCGCCCCGTGGGCTGGGGCGCACTACCGAATCTGGACTACCACTACGTGGGCATCGATGCCTACGACAACACCGCCCATACTGGCAGCAAGTCGCTGAGGAACAATGGTGTCACCTGTTTTACCATCATGCCCGACGAAGGCATCAACTACGGTGCCGACAGCGTGTGGCTCACTTTCTGGTACTATCTGCACTTGAACACGGATTGGGTGGAGGTGGGCTACCTGACCGACGCTACCGACAGCTCGACGTTCCATGTGCTTGACACTGTGCACGGCTGGCAGCAGCAGTGGCACTTCGCAGCCGTCGACCTCTCGTCGGTGCCCACTGGAGCCCGCATGGCCTTCTTGGGGCATGACCTCTTCTGCAATGACGGCACCTTCTGGATTGACGATATTCACCTCACTTCTTCGCCCTGCGCGGCGTGGGGGGTGCGTGTGGCTGAGAACCGTGAGGACTCGGTGCGGCTGGAATGGGAGTCGGCTGGTTCGCCGACGGTCACGCTCACCGTTGGCGGAATTCCCCATAGTGTCACAGGCAACAGTTACACCTTCGCCCGCAACGCCAATAACAGCTACTCAACCAGCCTCATCGCACAATGCCCTGTCACAGGCTGTATGCCGATACAGCCATACAGCGAGGTGACCGTCTACCGCTACCGCGAGGGGGCATGCCTCGACGCCAGTGACTATATGTCGTCCATGGCCACTCCCTACTACGGCACGCCGGTGGAACCTTATCTAAGCACGGGGATCTACACAACCACCGCCCCCGGGGTGTCCGGCATCTATGCCGGCTCGCACACCCTCAATACAAATCCCGGCTCCGACGGCGGCATGATGGTGTTCCCACGTACCATCCCGCCGGGCGACAATGCCACCCTACGCCTCGGCAACCGCCTGGGCGACTGGGAGTCGGCGTCCATGCTCTACACTTTGGACGTTGACACCAACGTGGCCGACATTCTCGTTATGAAATACACCGTGGCGATGGCCTTCGGCACGTTCCAAGGCCCAGCGGAAGCCTACCACAGCGACACGCTACGCCCCGCCTGGTTCCGCATTGAGCTGCTGGATGACACTATGGCGCAGACTCCGGATGGTTGTAGCCAGTTCTATATAGACATGTGGGACACCGCTGGCTGGGACGAGATGAACAACATGTACAAGCGTCGCGACTTCACCGGCATGGCCTTTGACCTGAGTGCTTGGCACGGCCGCAGGGTGCACCTGCGGGTGACGGCCTGCGACGGTGTGGTCAACAACCGCTGGTGTTATGCCTACTATAATTTCGAGTGCATAAAGAGCCGCGAGACGGTGAGCGACTGCGAGGGCGACAGCGTGGAACTGAGCGTTCCCTACGGCTTCCGGTATCGTTGGTGGCGTGATGGTGACGGCGACACGATAGGCACAGAGCGCACGGTGAGGGTTCCCATCGATGGGTCGCTCTACTGTTGCGAACTGACAGACCGCTTCAATCCAGGCTGTGGCCATATGGTGAGCCGTCAGGTGCTGCAAGGCGATATGGTCGAGGCGCGCGATACGGTGGTGGAAAACGATCTGCCTCATATCTACCGCGGCATAGTCTTTGGCGGCGCCGTTGACACCATGTTCACAGTTCCCGCCGCCGTGGGGTGCGACACGGTGGTACACTACGTGCTGTATGTGTGGCACAACCAGGACGCGAGGCAGGTGCTGCGCGTGTGTCCCGACGAGTGGCCTGTGGTGTGGCAGGGGCATACCTTCGACGGCCCCGATAGCGTCGAGGTGACCTACACCGACATGCACGGCGCCGACAGCGTGGTGACCTACGTTGCCGTAGAGGCACCGGCATACGAGCTGGCCGATACAGTGGTTATATGCCCGTGGAGGGCGTTTGTCTATGATAGCATAGACTATGGCGGTCCGGTGAGTTTCGATACCGTGCTGGCTACGGTAGACGGCTGCGACTCGACGGTGCATGTGACCCTTGCGCCGCGCGACAGCGCTTTCACCCCGCAAGCCTGGCACAGCATCGACGGCGTGCAGTGGGCCGACACGGTGCCCGTGGCGCTGTGCTCGAACGAGCAGCTGCTGGTGGTGGATTCCACGCAAGGCGGGCAGTCGTGGCACTGGGTGTTGGGCGACAGCGACAGCAGCGATTCGAGGGCGGCTACGTTCACCTTCGTGCGCAAGGACAGCGTGGAGACTGTTGAGCTGACACTCGACGTGGTGAGCGCTTACGGCTGCCATGATACCGTGGTGTGGCCGGTGGTTGTGTTCCCCGCACCGGAAGCTGCTTTCGAGTGGACGCCGGAGCATCCCATGGACGTAGATGCACAGACGCAGCTTGTGAACAACACAGTGCCGGACAGCTGCAGCTGGCTGTGGCTTATCGGCGAGGATAGCCTCACGGCCTTTGCTCCCTACTACCGCTGGCAGGGATATACGGCGCCGGGCGATGTGGAGGTGACGCTCAAGGCCATGCTCACCATGCAGCACGACACCATCACGCATACCTGTAGCGACACCGCTGTGCGGCAAGTTTCCATAGTAACCTGCTTCCTGCAGTTTCCCAGCCTCGTCACGCCCAACGGCGACGGCATCAACGACCGCTGGGAGGTGGTCAACCTCGTCGAGATGGGGCTCTACCCGCAGAACGAGGTGTGGATATACAACCAGTGGGGTGTCAGAGTGTTCCATGCAAAGGACATCACTGACAGCGACCAGTTTTGGGATCCCAACGACCGCCGCTGTCCCGACGGCACCTACTACTTCCGCTTCATGGCCAGGAACAAATACGGCATTGTGCGCCAAAACGGTGTCATCGAGGTGCTGAGATGAGGATTTTTTCGTATCTTTGCAGTCGCTAACTATAGGATACGATACATGGAACTCACTATACTATTGTGTTTTGCTGTCTACACGCTGCTACTGTTCGCGGTGATGTGGCTCACCGGCAGGCGCGGTGCCAAGGGCAATGAGGCCTTCTTCCGTGCCGGACGGCGGTCGCCGTGGTACGTGGTGGCCTACGGCATGATAGGGGCGTCGCTGAGCGGCGTGACCTTCATGTCGGTGCCAGGTGGCGTATACAGCGGTGCATGGACCTATATGCCGTTGGTGTTCGGCTATGTGCTTGGATATGCGGTTATAGCACTGCTGCTGCTGCCGCTCTACTACCGGCTCAACCTCACGTCGATATACACCTATCTGGAGCAACGTTTCGGTGTGCGCAGCGAGAAGACGGGAGCGCTGTTCTTCATACTGAGCCGTCTGCTGGGCTCCGCGCTGAGGATGTTTCTGGTGGTCTTTGTGCTCTATGAGTTCGTGTTCCGCGCATGGGGCATACCATTCTGGGTGCCAGCAGTGGTGTTCATAGCCATAATACTGCTCTACACATTCCGCGGGGGCATCAAGACGGTGGTGTGGACCGACACGCTGCAGACGACCTTCCTGCTGGCGGCGGCAGTGGCCACGGTGCTGGCTATACTCAACAATCTGGACATGAGCTTCGGCGAGCTGATGAGAGTGTCGTCGGAGAAGGGCTACACCCGTATGTTCGACACAGACCCCACGGCACCGAAGTTCTGGGTGAAGCAAGTGCTGGCGGGTATGTTCATCACCATCACTATGACCGGTCTTGATCAGGATATGATGCAGAAGAACCTCACCTGCAAGAGCTTGCGCGATGCCCAGAAGAACGTGATGACCTCCAGCCTGTTGTTCATTGTGGTCAACATACTGTTTCTGAGTCTTGGCGCGGCATTGCTGGCCTATTCGGCAGAGACAGGCTTTGCGTTGCCGGTGAATGAAGCCGGTGCTGTGGTGCCCGACAAGATATTCCCATCGGTGGCATTCTCCTTCAGCGGATTCACAGCCGTTGTCTTTGTGCTGGGTATGGTGGCAGCGGGCTACAGCAGCGCCGATGGCACGCTGACGGCGCTGACGACGACCTTCTGCTACGACTTTTTAGGCTTCGGCAAGAATGATGCGAAAGGCAGTGACGTCAAGGTTCGCCGTTGGGTGCATGTGGCTTTCGCACTGCTGTATCTGCTGGTGATAGTGGCCTTCAGGCCGTTCCACCGCCAGTCGCTTATAGACACGGTGTTCGACGTGGCTGGCTTCACCTATGGGCCGCTGCTGGGTCTCTACGCCTTCGGCCTCTTCACCAAACGGCAGGCGCGCGACCGCTGGGTGCCGGTGATAGCGGTGTTGTCGCCGGTGGTGTGCTACGTGCTGAAACTATATGCACCGGTGTGGCTTGGTTACCGCTTTGGCTTCGAGATACTGTTGGTCAACGGCCTGATAACATTCGGGCTGCTGTGGTTGTCGTCAATTAACGCTAAACGTGTATAGATGAATGTATTTGTGACAATACTCGGGTCGGGAGCGGCGTTGCCTACGGGTGTGCGGAGCTGTGCGGCACAGGTGCTCAACGTGGGGGGCTTTAAGCTGCTTATCGACTGCGCCGAAGGTACGCAGGACCGCATACGCTACAACCATCTGAAGCTGCAGAGCCTCGGTACGGTGATTATCTCGCACCTGCATGGCGACCACTTCTTCGGATTGCCGGGCCTGCTGAGTACCATGCACCTCTGCGGGCGTACGGAGCCAATGACCATCGTGGCACCTAAGGGTGCCAAAGAGGTGATTGAGACCATCTTCGAGTTGACGGGCAACCATGTGGAGTTCCCAATAGAGTGGCGTGAGATGGACTTTGAGGAGGGTATGCAGCGTGTGTTCGAAGGCAAGCGCCTCACCGTGGATGCTTTCCCGCTGGTGCATTCGGTGCCCACCTACGGCTTCCGTATCACCGAGGTTCCGCGTGGCACCAACACTCCGAAAGTGTACAGCTACTGCTGCGATACGGCATACACTGAGTCTATTCTGCCGTATATCAAAGGTTCAGACCTGCTGTGTCTGGAGTGCACTTTTGCAGATGATTTGGCCGAGCTGGCGGAGACGCGGTGTCACCTCACCGCGAGTCAGGCGGGGCGTATGGCGCGTCTGGCGGAGGTTGGACAATTGCTCTTGACGCATATCAGTGCCCGTTACCGCGAACCCGAGATATTGCTCCAGCAGGCCATGTCCGAGTTCCCCGACACTGTGGTGGCCGAGGACTCGATGCGCGTGGAAGTGAAGTGATTAGAAAATAAATTTGGCGGTGTCGGAAAAAGTGTGTACTTTTGCATCCTCAAAACCCCGAGGAGAGATGCCGGAGTGGTCGATCGGGGCGGTCTCGAAAACCGTTGACCAGCTTGCTGGTCCCAGGGTTCGAATCCCTGTCTCTCCGCGAATGAGATAAGGAGCCAGTGAGGCTCCTTTTTTTATCTGTATATTTGTTTCACGGGATGGGCATAGATGTCGAGCAGGATAGCCTGTTCGGCATGCGGTACGCTCGCAAGGCGTGCTTGGAATTGTTCGCGCAGGGTGGGTGAGTAGTGGTCGGAGAAATGGGTGCTGCGGAGCTTGAGGTCATAGGCTGCGAAATTGGTGGGGTGCAGACGGTAGGCGCCTATGATGCGACGGTCGATGAGAGCGGCGAGGTTCTCGAAGGGGCTATCGGTAGCCGAACAGCGGTCTATCTCCTCGTCGGTGATGGGCGCGGTGACGCTAAGATGTACATGCCCTTTGGGTTGCATAATGCCGGTGAGCACGCTGTTCATGTCTTCGCCTTTGGCTTTGCGATATGGGCCGAGTGAGCGCATGTGCAGTTCGTGGGCTTTAAGCAGGTCGCATGGTTCCCATTCGTAGCTGATGGAAACAGGCACTATGTTGAGCGCCTTGAGAGGGGAAAGCGGAGCTTCGCGTGTGGCGCGTCCGCTGAGGGCTAGCATCTTGAGGAGTGACACCTCGGTGCGGTCGAGGCCGTCTTTAGTGCGACCGTTGCGCTGGGCAATCCACACAGAGTGCTGGTCTCCGGCGATTACCTGCCGGATGTATTGCGAGACCTGCAACATGTTGCGGTAGAACTCCTTTGGAGTGCCGCCGCGCTCTACACGGAACATGCGGTTGGCGCGTCCGATGAGGGTGATGATTGGGTCCTGCATGAGGTTGGCACCAAAGGTGATGTAGAGGTCGTTGTATTCGAAGAGCAGGTACTGGAGCAAGAAAGCATCGAGGGTTATGTCACGGTGATTGGATATGAAGAGGTAAGGGCGGCTGGGGAGCAGCATGTCGGTGCCGCTGTGAGTGAAGTCGGTCACAGTCTGCGACAGAATGCGGTCGATGGCGGCACGCATCACGGTGTCCTGCATGGTGTGAATGTCCTTCAGCGCACATAGGCGTTCGACCACGGCAGTGGCTTCCTCATTGGGATATAGGAAATGGGCTATGGGGACAAACAGCGGCGAAGCAGTAATCTGACGTATCGCTTCGGGGAGCTCGCTGTCGTTCAAAGGGCGGATGGTGTCGTACATACTATTTTTTGCGTAGGTCGATGAATTTAATGGGTTTGCGGCTTTTCGCGGGGAAGTTGATGCGCTGTATTTCCTCGACTGGCAGCACTTCTACCTCCGGGGCTACGCGGATGCGTGAGCGGAAAGAATCCTTGAGCTCCTTGACGACACTGTCGTTGAAGCCTTCGCGGAGGCCGATTTTGACTTTGACGTCGTCGGTTCCGGCATTGTTGGTGGAGACCTCGATGACGTAGTTGGCTACGTAGTCTGTGTTGTCGAGCACGTCGTTGATTGCTGGCGGATAGAGGGTGGTGCCCTTGAACTTAATCATGTTGTTCTTTCGGCCGATGAGTGGCGTGAGGCGGTAGCTGTAGCGGCCGCACTGGCATCGGTCGGTAATCTTAGACGCTATGTCGCCAGTGCGGAAACGCAACAGCGGCATTCCTTCGACACCGAGGGTTGTGACCACTATCTCGCCCGGCTGGCCGTCGGGGACGGGCAGGTCATCGTCGCCGATAATCTCGACTATGATGAGCTCTGGATGGACATGTCCGCCACAGCCGTAGGGACATTCGCTGAAGGTGGCTCCCATCTCGGTGGAGGAGTAGGTGGCAAAGAGATCGATATCCCATTTTTCCTTGATGCGGCGACCGAGGAGGTTGAGGCTGAAGTCTTGCTCGCGGAGGCCTTCACCAATGCCTATGATGCGGCGTATGGACGAGTTGCGGTAGTCGATGCCGTGCTGCTCGGCATAGTCGATGAGTTTGAGGATGAACGACGGCACGCACATGATGGTGTCGGGGTGTATGCGTCGTATGGTGTCCCACTGGAGTTCGGGTATGCCGTTGCCGACGCGGATAATGGAGGCCCCCATCTCGCGGATACCGAGGAAGTAGGCCAGCCCCGCCATGAAGCGCTTGTCCATGGTGGTCATCAGCTGTACGATATTGCCGGGATGGAGGCCGGCGCACTCAAAACTCTTCTTCTCGTTGTAGGCAAGGCGTTGCAAGTCTTTTTCGGTGCAGCCAAAAGTGACTGGGTCGCCGAGGGTGCCGCTGGTGGTGATATAGTCGATAACCTTATCGCGCGGGCAGCAGAGGAAGTCGTCGTTGAAGAGCTGCAGGTCTTTCTTTTCAGTGAAGGGAATCTTCACCAGATCTTCCAAGTGTTGTATCTTTTTGATGTCGATAGCATAGGAGGCGAACATTCGCTGGTAATAGGGCGAATGAGCCTCCAGATATGTTAACGCCTCGTGCAGCTTTTGCTCTTGAAAGGCCTTTATCTCTTCGGGGGTGCTGTATTCTATATCTTTCATAATACTGTTTTTAGCCATTTGAGGAATTCTTCTTTCCAATGACGGCATTCGGCGCTGCCACGAGTGTCGCTCATGCCGAAACCGTGGCCGCCAGTACGGTACTGGATATAATGATGCGGTATATTGTTTGCTGTTAGGGCACTGTCGAGAATGACGGAGTTGCGGTAATCTACGATGGGGTCGTCGATGCAGTTGACGAGGAATACCGGCGGGCAGTTGGGTCGCACATGCTCTTCGAGAGACAGGGAGTCGCGCATCACTTGGCTGCAGCGGCCATATTCGCCCAGTAGGGCGCGGCGCGAGCGCGTGTGGCAACATTCCTGCCGCATGGTGACAACGGGGTATATTGGTGCCACGAAGGCAGGTTGTCGTGTATATGTGCTCAGCATAGCCAGATGACCACCCGCCGAGAAGCCCATGATGCCTATGCGGGAGGGGTTGATACCCAGGCTGTCGGCATTGGCGGTGAGCCAGTCAAGTGCCGCTTCGGCGTCGCGGAGAGGGTCGGGATAGCGGTTACCGCGGAAAATGAGACGGTAGTGTGTTGCCCAAGCCCACCAGCCCTGTACACGGTAGCGCAGCACATATGCCGAGATGCCGTGAGCCTGAAGCCACTGAGCCACCTCTACGCCTTCCACTTTATAGTCGAGCCAGCTGTAGCTGCCTCCGGGACATACAACGACGGTAGCTATAGGATGCTCTGCATCGTAGCACTCCAGTGTGGCTGTGGTGCTAGGTAGGTGTACTATCGTTTGACCCTGTATTCCAGCATACAGCAGCAGCGCTATCAGTATTGTCAGAACCCTCTTCATCAGCCTATGATGTTCTTCACTTCTTCCGGCGTCAGTTGGCGGTAGCGCTGCTGCGGGTCGGCGCTAAAATCCACTTCGAAGTATTCCTCGTCGTAGAACGACAGTTTTGAGTTGGTATTTGGGTTGCATTCCAGATATACAATTTCTTCGGGCTTGAGTCCTTTCGCTTCGCATATCTGGTCGCGTAGCGACTGTCCAGCATAGGTTACCGATGTGCCGGGGTTTTCCTGATACAGTTCCGTGACTATGACGTATGTGCGGCCATCCACCTTGCGTATCTTTAGACCGCAGAGCGACTCCATGTCCCACTGTCCGCGGAAAGGGAACTGCTCGTCGTAATATGTTTCCGATACTTTCATTTCTAATAGCTGTTTTGGTGCGTCTTTATGCTGCGATCCACATCTTTGCCGAAGCTCTTGTTGGCCAATGCGCGGTTGCGTGGACGGTAGGTGCCCTCGTTCATCTCGCGCAAGGCTACGTTGCAGAACAGGCGGAACATCTTAGACTCCTGCGTCTCGCTGGCATAGAAGCTCTTCCAGGCGTAGTCGTAGACATCCTGCAGTTCGTCAGGCGTCATCTTTGCGGGTTTGAAGACCACCTGACCGGCGTTGTAGTGGTTCCAGTCGAAGTCGAATATGCGCCCCTGCCGCAGGTAGTCGTCGTAGGCTTTGGTATGGGGGAAGGGCGTCATGATGGTGAACTCGGCCAGGTCAAGGTCTATCTCTCCGAGGAAATCCACCAGCCGTTTGCAGTCGTCCACTGTCTGGTTATCCAACCCCAACAGTATGGTGCCCTCCACGCCGATGCCGTTGTCGTGATAGCGCTTCACGCGCTCCTTTATGTAATCAGAAGTATCATATACCGCCTGGTACACATACCATGCGCCGGCCTTTCCGGCAAGGTCCAGCACCTCGGGGTCGTCCTCTATGGTGTGGCTTATCCATTTCTTCTTCAGCGGCGCAATGGCGCGGAACAGCTCTTTCTCCCACTCTTTGTCCTGTGCCAGCGAATTGTCTACGATGAAGAGCCGGTTGTTGTCTATGGCCGCCATATCCTCGACCACCTTGTCTATCGGCCGTGGGCGGAACTTGCGGCCTCCAAGGTAGCTTACCGCGCATGGGTAGCAACTGAAGCGGCAGCCGCGTGAGGCGTGGAAGAGGTCAACCATTTGCACCCCCTTGTGGTTGTAGAGCTCGCGCTTGTAGAGGTCGCGACGGCAGGGGCCGACGCTCTCTATCGGAGGCTGTTTGCCAAGGAAGTTGTACACCTTCTTCAGCTTACCTTCTTTCCAGTCGAGCAACACCTGCTCCGAACGGCCTTCGCTCTCGCCGAGGAAAAGGCTGTCCACATGGTTGACGAACTCTTCGGCATGTAACATAGCACTGATGCCTCCGGCGAGCACAGTCTTGCCTCGCTTATGGTATTCGGCGGCAATCTCCCATGCCCGCTTCACCTGCGTCGATAGCATTGTGGAGAGCGACACTATGTCGCATGGGTCGTCGAAGTTAATCTCCTCGACATTCTCATCCACAAAGTCAATATCCACCCATTCCGGCAGAGTAGCGGCAAAAGCCACGGGACCGTGCGGTGGCAGGTTGAATGTTGTCTGTCCCGGCAGTTTCTTCCACTTCGGGTAGATTAGCTTCATCTTTATTGTTTCCATATCGTATCGTTTATTTTGTTCACAATGGTATTGTGCCCCACAATGGCCTCGGCCGTGAGTATGGCCGTTAGCGACGTGCCTATCAAGCCGTGGAAGTTCACATCCTGGCCGGTGAGGTACAGGTTCGTCAGGCGTGTGCGTGTGGAGAGCGACGACTGCAGAGGGTTGCTGCTGCTACGGTGCATTCCGTACATTGCTCCGCGCGGCGTACCGTAGTAGTCCCTTATCGTCAGCGGTGTTCCGGCATCCATGTATGCCATCATTTCGCGACTTGCACCTAACTTCTCACATATCACATCTATTGCCTGATGCATCATGCGCTCTTTCCAGCGATAGTATTCCTCTGGTCTTTGCCCTGTCACGCTTTGCTCCCAACGCTTCACGTAGTCGTAATTCATGGGGCACACTGCGGTTATGGTGGCCGCAAAGCCGGGATTGTCACTGTCTTCCGAGGGTAGGGCGAACATCGCTTGCGGCCATGCCTCTTCGCCGCATTCGTCCATGTTCCAGAGTGCGCAGCTGTATTGCATCGCAAACCATGCTTCTCCGTCATAGCGCATTCTGCGGGGTTTAAGCCCAATGAACACACTCATTGCCGACATCGTGTAGGGCACGGCTCCTATACGGCTGCGGAATGCCGGTGTAAAAGCTCCCGCAGGCGTCAGCTCCAGTAGCTTGCTCACAGGCATGTCGTTCACGTAGATGTCGGCCGTGTATGTGCCCTTGTCTGTATGCACAGCACTCACCTGTCGGCCGCTGGTCTCTATGCCGGTTACTGTCTCGCCGCTCCTTACTTCTCCGCCGGCGTTCTCAATCACCTCCGCCAGAAGTTCGGCAAAATGCACGCTGCCGTCGGTAAAGGTGTATGTGCCCTGCTGATGCGCACAACTTATCAGTGCGTGCAGGAATGCGGGACTGTCTTCGCGACCGCCGTACAGCAGCGACGGATAAGCCAACAGTCTCAGCTCTTCTGCGCTGCGCGCTGTCTGCTCAACAAGCTCTTTGGCCGTCAGGCTCAAGTCCGTCAGCCTGTATTCCACTTCGCTCGGTTTCAGTCTGTACAGTGGTTCCTGTTCGGTCAGTGCATGTATCTTCTCAGTGTATGCCTCGGGGTACGAATCGCTGGCATCAGTCACCACAACGCGCCTCGGCGCTGTCTTCACGCGCTCCTCGATGCCCAGATAGCGGCAGATGAGCCGTATCTGACCGTTGTCGCCCATTCCCCCGAAGATATGCATGCCGGTATCGAACAGGTATTTTCCTCGCCGGAAGCTCTGCAAGCCACCGCCTATTATACGGTTCTTCTCCAGCACCGTGACGCGGTAGCCCTCCTTGGCCAGCAGCGCGCCGGTCATCAAGCCTCCGAGTCCTCCTCCCATTATGCACACACTCTTCATCCCTCCAGCTCCTTTCTAAATAACGCCCGTGCCTCGTGGCTGTCCGCGTGGCAGCGTTCGCCTATGGTTACTGTAATCTCTCCCTTGCGCATCAGCGACTCGTGGCGGGGCCATACGCTGTAGGCACCGCGGATAAACACAGGCATCACCTCCAGCCCCAGCTCGTCGGCAAGCAGGAAAGCCCCTTTGTGGAAGCGTCCCACCAGTCCGTCGTGTGTGCGTGTACCCTCCGGGAATACCATCACCGAGTAGCCGCGCCCCGTCAGGTCGCGCAGCCTTGGCAGCAGATGTTCGTATCCCTCCTCGGCGGGCAGGAACTCCGCGTATCTTATTATATGTGCATATATCGGGTTGCGCCACACCCAGTTCTTGGTCAATATTACAATCTTCGGGTGCAGCATCAATATACATAGTAGGTCCAGGTGCGACGCGTGGTTGGCCACTATGACCGCCGGTTTGCCGAAGTCTTCGCCGTGGGGGTTCCCGATGCGGAATTTCACCCCTGGCAGCAGCCGTGCCCCCAAGCGTGCCATACCGCAGATGAAGCGGTGGTAGGTGTCGCGCTTCTTTCGACGTTTTGCAGGGGCAATCCACATCAGCAGTGTCACCGGTGTGGCCACCACCAATGCAAACAGTATGAACACCGTCAGCGGCACCACTGTCATCAGTATGCGTCCGATGGTTATGGGTGTCTCTCGCCTTACACCGTGCCGTGTGGTGAGCCAACGGAACACTATCGGAGGCACCACGCATGCCATCAGCACCACGCAGCCCATGCCTATCATCGCCACTTCGGCCAGCGACCGCATCGCAGGGTGTTTGGCCACTATCAGCGTGCCTATGCCCACGAACATCAGCGCCGCCGAGATTATCACGCTCTGGCGGTATTCCTTCAGCCGTTTCTGCCCTGTCCGGTACTCGTACAGCAACCCCTCGGTGATGAATATCGTGTAGTCGTCGCCCTGACCGAAGATAAACGTGGCCAGTATTATGTTGACGATGTTGAACTTGATGCCCAGCAAGGCCATGATGCCCAGTATCCACAGCCACCCCATGGCCATCGGGAGGAAGGCCAAAATGGCCAGCTCCAACCGTCCGAGGGCGAGCCAAAGGAAGGCGAAGACCACGAAGGAACAGACGTACAATATATAGTTGAAGTCGTTGTTGAGCGCGTTTACCAAACCGCTGCCTACGTCGGCCTGGGTAAAGGCAAAAGTGTGTCCTACTGTAGGCGCCGCGCTCGCGCCGTGCACGAAATTGACAACGCTGACACCTGTATCCGATGTCAATATGTAGTTCGCAGCCAAATGCCCCAGTGGGCCGTCGAGGCTGCACTCTTTAGGTGTGTATTCAGCCTCAAGGCGGTCGATGAAAGGCGTGAAAGCCCCCTCGCTGAAACCCGCTTTGCGTGCTTCGCGCTGCACGTCGGTAGCCAGCGTGGGGTGTGCCGCCATCAATGCCTCCCAATTTGTCAGCGCTTCCTGCTGACGTTTGAGCGACGGCATCAGCGATGCTACGCCGTCCAGCTGCAGTGAGTCATTGCGTTGCAGCGCCTCTTCGAGGGTTGAACCCTCTGCCACCACGTATGTCAGGTTCCCTTCTTCCATGCTGCCGGCCAGCAGGTCGAGGTCTTCCTGCTGCTGCGCCGTCATATAGTTGATGTTGTGCAGGTCGGCATCAAACTCCACTTTGGTGCTGAAATATCCCAGCACGATGGTTACCGCCACCATCAAGCCAAAAACAACGTACCCGCTCCGTACCCGCTCCGTACCCGCTCCGACTGTTCTACGGTTGTTTAACGGTTTTTGGTCGGAGGGGGTACGGAGGGGAGTCGGTGAGGCTCCGGTTTTGGCCCATAGTGGCAGGAAGACCATTGTGAAGCCGATTGTCCCCACGAGCATAAGCGATGCGAAGAGGCCCAGGTCGCGCATGGCTTCGGCTTTGACGAAGACAAGGCATGCGAATGCGGCCACTGTGGTTATGTTGCCGGTAACCAGTGGCTCGACCATCTCGCGGAGGGTTTCGCGGCGGTCGGGGTGGTGCTTGAGGTGCTCGAGGTAGTGCAGAGGATAGTTGACGGCGATGCCGACGAGTACCGAGCCGATGCCGACAACGATGATGGATATCTCGGTCTTGAAGATGGCAATCACAGCCAGGGCGAAGAGCCATCCTGCGGCCACGGAGAATCCCATCCACAGCACGTTGCGCTTGCGCCCCATGGTACGCCACAGTATTATGGCTATCAACACCACGGCAAGGATGATGGCCAGCAGGCTGTCGTGTTTTATCTGGGTGGCGTTGGTGACAGCGATGAGGGGTGCGCCGACGGCCGAGATGGCGACAGTGCCGCCGGTGGCTTGCTGAACGCTGTCGATGGCTGCGTCGATTGCTTTGGCCAGACGGCCGTTGTTGCGGGTGTCGCTGCCGCCGTATGGGCTGGTGATGAAAGCAAATCCATTGCCGTCGTTGTCGAAGATGTAGTCGTCAACCATGCGGTAGCGGCTGCTGGGGCTGAGTGCCTGCAAGCGTTGCAGTGCGGGGGAGAAGAGGCCCAGCGGGTCGGCGGCAATCATGTCGGTGGCCATGGGCGGCAGCGGCATAGAGAGTGTCTGCTTTACTGAGGCAAGCTGTGTGGCTATATAGTCTGGCTCGGCCAGCAGCGAGTCGATGCGTCGATAGTCGGCGGGGGTGAGGTATAGTGCTATGTTGCTGCGCACATCCTCGATGGCCTGCATGGCATCGCTCTCGTCGGCGTGGGCTTGCACGGGCAACTCGGTGAAGGTGTCGGCGAAGGCGTCGATGGCGTCCATGACCTCCTCTTCGCCGGCATCTTGCGACGGACGGAAGATGACAGTAATCTGTCCTTGGTCGCCGAGGGCATTGTAGATGGAGGCTTGCTTGGCATTCTCAGCCGTGCGCGGCAGGAAGTCGGCGATGTTCTCCTGATAGTGCAGCTGCAGGGCCAGTACCGCTCCTACGGCAAGCATGACGACAAGCAGGACCACGGCAAGGATGCGGTGGCGCACAAGGTAGTCGTGCAGGCGTAGCAGTAGCTTGGTCATCGGCGCCCTCCTTTCATGCGGTTAAGCAACATGCGGGGATAGCCGTAGACGATAGCCAGCAAGCAGAGCACGGTGTTGAGGAGCGAGATGCGTAGGAAGTCCCGGAAGGGGCGGAAGTGGCTGACGCGGTCGGCAGGATAGCTGACGCTGACAGGTACTGATACTATGTTTACGCCGCGCCATGCAGAGAAGACGAGCAGCTCCAGTTCGCTTTCATAGCGGTAGGTGAGCAGTTTTAGGCAGGGGAGGTGGAGAAGAGGGTAGACGCGGAAGCCTGTCTGCGTGTCTGGCAGACGGAGGCCTGTCTGGATGAGGAACCAGAAGTTGCTGAAGCGGTTGGCGAAGGTGTTGCCTGATGGCATGCCGTCGGCTTGCAGATTGCGGCTGCCGACGACAAGTGTCGGCTGTTTGTCAATGGCTTTAATGAGTTGAGATATCTCTTCGGGAGCGTGCTGGCCGTCGCTGTCGATGGTGACGGCGTAGTCGAAGCCTGCCGCTCGTGCCGCTTCGAGGCCACGGCGCAGGGCATAGCCTTTGCCGCGGTTGCGGCTGTAGCTTATCACTTTGCACTTAACACTCCCCAATTCCTCAAGGGTGGTGTCGGTGCTGCCGTCGTTGACCACTATCACGTCGATGCATACCGCCAAGGTGCGACGCACTATGTCGGCCACGGTGCGGGCGTTGTTGTAGGTCGGTATGACGACGCAATATTTCATATTCTATAGTAGGGCCGTTTCATGAAACGGCTGTACTGTTAGTTTCATTTTAGCGTAGATGGTGTCGCCTTTGGTGTAGGTGGCGGTGGCGGTTTCGCCGTTGAGGGTAGCGGCGAGCGTGGCACCGTCGACGTCGTCGGGCGACATCATTGAGAGGTACTTGATGTTGTTTACCTTGGCGAGACACAAGTTGCTGCCGCTGGCTTGCGAAAGCAGTTCGATGACGGCACCTATCATACACACTCCGGGTGTGATGGGTTTGCCAGGGAAGTGGCCTTTGTAGACGGCGCTGTCGCGTCGCGCCGCCAGGGTGGCGGCCACGCGAAGACCGTCATCTGTGGTCTCCCACGCACAGCGTTGAATGTTTATTATCTCCTCAAGAACTTTCATTTGACATGGAATTCAATGACGGTATAGCTATTGTGTCGCTCTATGAGTTTTACCTTCAGCACGCGGCAGCTCTTCTTGTCAAAGTCGACGAGCATCTGTTGCATCATGCGGCGCAGGTCGCGACGTTTTGGTGTCAGCGTGGCGTGGTAGGCCGAGGCGTCCTCGGTGAGCTCTACGGAGAATACTTTTTCGCTATTGAGGTTGCCAGCGCTGGTGAGCGACATCATGGTGTTTGTCATGTTGCGCATGATGGCGTTTGCAGGACCGATGAGTTGGTGTCTATTGCCGTCAGTTTCGGCATAGATACTGTCGCCGTCAACGACGATGGCATGATTACGCGGGTCGGTGTAATGCCACCGCAGGAAGCGTTGACCGGTGAGTGTGACGTTGCCGTGCGAGATGGCATCTTGTGCCAGTAACGGGCTGTGCTTGGTTTGGGTGAAGGTGTATTTTATTGTCTTGCCGGCCTGTGGATTCAGTGAAGCCTCTATGCGTGTCAGCACGGCGTTGCGGTCGGCTACAGGTGTCTGTGCTGCGGCATGGTAGGCGAGGCAGCAGGCGAGTAGCAGTATTGTGAGTCTTCTTATCATGGTGTTATTTCATTATGAACATGCATCCCGCCACAATCAATATGACACCAATCCAGCGTGTGAATGGTACGCTCTCGCCGAAGACGAGTATGGCGGCAATCATGCCGAAGATGTAGCCAAGGGCTGTCAACGGATAGGCTTGTGAGAATGGAAAATGCTTGAGAATGTAGAGCCATAGCACTGTGGCCGCACCGAAGCTGATGCCACAGGCCAGCAACCACCAGTCGGTGGCAACTGCTTTGAAATATGCCCATGACCAGTTGAATTTGGGTAACTGGGCCATTGCGAGCTTCAGGAGCACTTGTCCTCCGGCGAGGAAAGCGGTTTGGATGGCTACGAGTATCAGGAGACGGAACATGGGCGTAAGAGTATCAATGTGTAATATTTGTCATCGCTGTATTCCACTGCGACGGGCTTGTCTTTTATAGTGTTCGCAGCGGCATAGAGGTCGAGTGACGGTGCGGTGTAGCTGGTGCCGAAGATTGGTTCTGTAGAACCGAAATACGACACATCTCCAAGCTCTTTTCGTGCTCTCTGTTTTTCGGCTTCTGTGGGACGGTAGAGTATGCGCATGTCGGCAACTTCGCAGAGGGCGTGGCCGTTGTCTTTGGTGGAAAGCATCATGCTTACGGCACACTCGGTGGCGTGTTTGCCCTTGAGGTAGCCACCCTTGCAGAGCAGTGCGTGATAGGAGGGCGTCATTTCGTCATGGGCACATACGAGGGCGTTGCAGATGGCTCCACGCCTTAATTGAAGCATGGCGTCGAGCAAAGCACTCTGGAATGAAACGGTATTGTGTGCGTATGTGGCGTTGTAGCCATGGGCTTTAAGGTTGATGGCCACGATGGACGAGATGGTGTTGTGTGTCGACTGCATGAAGCGCGTGGGCATCATCTGGTCCTCACCTTGACGGCATAGGGCGTCGAGGAATATCTCGGTGTTCTCGATACAACCGAGACCTGTGCCAGTGATTATGGCCTCAGGTGTATCGATGCCGGCTTGTGCGGTGGCAGTGCGTGCGGTGGCAATGGCGCGCTTCAGTATACGGCCCATGCGACGGGCTTCGAGTGGCGGAATAAATTGCTTGTAGTCGGCTTCGCGACTACGCGTGAGCGGCTCGGTGAGCGGTATGGGATTGTCTTTCCAGTCATTGCAGAGAGGCTCCTGTGCGGATATTTGGGCGGCAGACAAGAGATAGACTTTGTTTGATGATAGCTGGTTAGCAATGTCTGATGAATTGGCAGCCGTGCCAAATACCAGCGCGCTGTCGTTGCCGCCAAAGCCGAAGGCATTGCTGAGCACATAGCGCAGCGGCTTGTTGGTGGTTTTGTGGACAGGTGTCAGACAGTCGCCGGCATTGTTGAAACGCAGGTTGACAGGCAGGAAACTGTGCTGCATGGCCAACAGACAGATGACGGCTTCGATGGTGCCGGAAGCACTGGTTGTGTGACCCGTGAAGGCTTTGGTAGATGACATTGGAGGCACTTGTTCGCCGAAGAGTCGGCGTATGGCGGTGCTTTCACTGATGTCGTTGTTACCGGTACCGGTACCATGGGCGTTGATATAGTCTACCTGATCGGGCTTTATGCCGGCGTTAGCGAGAGCTTTCTTCATGGCCAGATAGGGGCCTTCTCCGTCGGCTGAGGTGGCTGTCTGGTGGAAGGCGTCGCAGGCGTTGCCGTAGCCTGCCAAGCGTGCTATCGGTGTGGCGTTGCGCCGACGAGCATACTCCTCTGTCTCAAGTACAAGCCATGCGGCACCCTCGCCGAGGTTCAGACCGGCGCGGCTTTCGTCGAAAGGCCGGCAGGGCTCTTTGTCGAGAATCATCAGGGATGCGAAGCCGTTTAAGTGGAACTTTGTTATGCACTCGCTACCACCCACCACGACGCATTCGACTTGTCCGGAACGCAGTAGCTCGGTTCCGAGGATGACGGCATTGGCTGCCGACGAACATGCTGTGGAGAGGGTGGATAGCATACTGAAACGGCCGAAGTGGTCAGCAATCATCTCGGTGCAGGCGCCGCAGTCATGGGTGCTAATGTACTCGTTGCGACTGTCGTTCTCAAGGAAGTCGAGGTAGTAGAGCTCGCTCTTGTCCATACCACCGACGGTGGTGCCGGAGATGAGTGGAAAAGTCTCTGAGTCTTTGAGTCTTTGGGTTTTTGAGTCGATTAGTTGGGCTTGCTCCAAGGCTTCCTTTAGGGCCACCATGCCCATGAGAGCGGTTCGGGTGGTGGGTTGCTTCGATGGGTCTATGCCCAGCATTGCGCACATCTCGTCGTTGGAGAGTTGTACTTCGCCAACGGGGAACTCGTGGTGGTCTGTCTTGAGGTAGCATAATGGGCGTATGCCGCTTCGCTGTTCACGCAGCGACACAAGAGTCTCGGCCTTGCCTACACCTATGGCCGATATGATGCCTGCCCCTGTGATGACAATCTTCACTTAGTGCGGTTCTTACTGATGTAGTCGGCCATCACGTTGATGGACTTGAATATCTCTTTGCCCTGGTTGGGGTCCTGCAGCTTGATGCCGTAGTTCTTTTCCATGAGCACGATGAGTTCGAGGGCGTCAATGCTGTCTAGGCCAAGGCCTTCGGCACCGAAGAGAGGTGCATTGGAATCAATGTCTTCGGGTTTGACGTCTTCGAGGTTCAATACTTCGATAATCTCTTTCTTGAGTTTCAGGATAAGTTCTTCCATTGTCTGCTTATTTTAATATTTTGTTTAATTCTTGTTCGATTGTTTCTTTGGATGTGTGCTGAGGCACTGCTACGAGAGCGGCGAGGTAGTTGCCGTCAGCGTCGACGTCGCACCAACCTGATATCTGTGGTCCTTGCTCGGCGGCTATGGCTATCTGTGCGGCCATGACGTCGGCGCATGGGGCATCAAGTACCATGAAATTTGTCTCGGTCTGGAAGCGGTTGCGGATGGCAATCTCGCCGGTTACTATGTTGGGCAGTGTGTAGACGAACAGGGCGGGGGAGGGGAACCAATCGCCACGGTCTTGTATAGTGGCTTGGAAGGTGGTGTCGTCGGCCAGTGAGGAACTGCGGTTGAAGAGCAATACTCCGTAGTCGGCTTTAGGACTTTGCTTCAGCAGCAGTTCTGTGGTAACAAGGCCTAATCGGCAGAGAGGGTCCATCTTGAAGAATTTGGGGTAGTCGCCAATATGGGTGCGGTAGAGTTCTACCAGTTCTTCGGCTGTGGGGGCTATTCGTATGGATGTAATGGTGCCATCAGTTGGTTTGGATGTGATGGTTTTGGGTTGGTCTATGCTTGTATTATAGCTGAATTTCATGGCTGCATTGCAGCCGCCGAAACCGGACAGTAGCTTGACGAAGCTACGCTTGTCGGTGATGCGGTTGTCGGCACTGATGTTCACTTGTCGACTGACGCCCAATTCATGATATCCACGTGTGCCGAAGATTACGCCGTGCTCTACGGCTTGCATGGAAAGGACCGTCTCGAGCACGCCTGCAGCACCCATGGTGTGTCCGAAGATGCCTTTGAGGCTGAACAGCGGGACATCCGCCAATCCGGCGCGGTCGATGGCGATGCTCTCCATTTCGTCGTTGTAGAGGGTTGATGTGCCGTGTACGGATACAAAGGCTATCTTCTCTTTGTCTATATCCAAAGCCTGAAGGCAGCGGAATGACCCTTCGCCGGTGCGCGAGGGTCCGCTGATGTGATTGGCGTCGTTACACATGGCACCAGATTCCGCAATCCATCCTTCGGTACCATTGCTGTAGATTATTGTTGCAGCCGCTTCGCCGAGATTTAGTCCGCACCGGTCTTTGTCGAAAGGTCGGCATTCGTCGGGCGATAGGGCATGTAAGCACTGGAAACCGCTGATGATGAACTCGCTTTGCACGTCGCAACCGATGACGACGGCGGTGTCGCAAAGACCAGCCTCGATGCTGCGCATGGCCGCAATCTGTGCGCTTAGTCCACTGATACATGCGTTGCTAACAACAATTGGAGGGTTCGGGTTGCCGAAATGACGGCAGATGATACTGGCTGAACTGCCAAGCAAGACTCGACTCTTCGACGCATCGGCTCTTCGGCTCAACAGGTGTACATTGCCCTTGGTGGTGGAGAGAAAGAACTGAACTCGTGGCGACTTCGGGTCTATGTCTGCACGTGCAATAGCGTCGCTTGCGGACACTATGCATAGTTGCTCGAAGAAGGTATAACCGTCATCGTGTCTATGCTCTTCAGGGAACAGTGACGCGGTATATAGTGAACCGTCGGGGAGTGAATATTGCCGTAGAGCACACTTGCCACCCATTACGGCTTGGTAGTTTTCCCATGTCGTTGCCCCAAGGGGGGAATATATGTTGTCTGCCAGTTTTATAACCATTTCTTTTTCCACTCTTCAAAGAACGACGGATTACCGAGCACCAGTTTGTATTGTTTGTCCATGAATACCTGCACTGTATGTGCTGTGGCCAGCAGAGTGTCGCCGTCGGTAATGCGGTAGTCGAACACTATTTTTGCAGCTTCGGTAGGCGTGTATGTTATCTCTATTTCGGGATGCATGCCGTATATGATCGGCTGTTTGTATTTGAGTTGTACGTCGACCAGAGGCGCATAGTAACCCTCGCCAAAGAAGCGCAGGTAGCCGAGGTCGTACTTCTCGCCGAAGGCCTCGCGAGCATCCTCGAGATAGAGCATGTAGCTACCGTGCCACACTACTCCCATAGAGTCCACCTCGCTGAAGCGGATGTCGAGTTGTTTCTTGGTGCTGAGAGTGTTCATAGTAGAGCAATCTTTATGGTTCCAGAAGCCAGCAAAGTGTCGCCACAATATGTTTCAGCCTGTGCCAAAGTCATACCGAACACCTCGTCGCTCACCTCTATACGTGTCTTAATTGTGCTGCCCACACTAGGCAAAGCGTGTATTTCTACTTCGCGCAGTGCACCGATGACCCCCATGCGTACCTCTTTTCCGCTGTTGAGGTTGATGTAACCCATGCGTGCTGCACAGGTTTGGGCGATATTCTCGATGAGACCTAAGGGGGAGAGGTGGCTTTTTCCCGTCATGATTGAATCGTGGCGTACCGTGAAAGAGGTTTCCGTCACTACTGCATCACAGTGCAGCAGACGGTCTACCATAACCATTGGCGGTCTCTGCGGTATCAGTTCCAATATGTCATACTCTTTCTCCATTCCAAAACTCATAGTAGTTGTACCATTGGTGCGGATAGTGGCTCACCACGCTTTCGAGTGAGTTGGCGAAGGCCTGTGCCAATGCCGTCATCTGTTGCTTGCGTGATAGTGCCCTGTCGCATTTTACAGGCCGCACATATGCCGTGTAGCTGCGGTGAGAAGTCTTCATAACCATCACCGCCAGCACCGGAACATCTTTCTGCACTGCAGTTGCAAAAGGACCCAAGGGGAACTCTGCTTTAGCCCCGAAGAACTGGCACTCAACGCTTTTGGCAGACCCGAAGCAGCGGTCGGCAGGCATGCTGACGATGTTACCATCATCGAGTGCTTTGTTGATGCAGAACAGGTGCGTCATATCGGCCTGCACGGGTATCATGTGGATGTTGCTGCCAACAAACTGCTTGCCACGTTCGCTCATCACTGTGGCCGACTCGCCGGCATAGACCAGCGCATAGAACTGCTTGCGGTCGCTCACCAGCGCATAGCCAGCCTGCTCGTAGTTGCCCACATGTGACGACAGCATCATGAAGCCCTGCTCACCCTCGTTCAGATGCTGGTAATGTTCGTTGCCGTCGATGGTCAGCTTGAAACGCTTGCCGGCGTAGGTGGCGAAGCGATCAAGTACCACCTGCCCGAAGGCGTAATGGTTGCGGTATACGTGCCAGAATGCGCTCAGCGGCTTCTTCCCCAGCCTTAGGCGGAAGAAGTGATAAATTGCGATGTAGCCCTTGTGGTTGAACAGCATGTAGAACGGCACCACCAGTGCCATAATGGCATATATGACCTCCAATGGCACCACCTTGAACAGCACTATCAACGCTTTCTGCATGAAAGGCGTTCCGTCGGTGCGTCCGCTCCACTCGCTATGTTCCGGCTCCTGCACTTATTTTATCTTGCTCTCGATGTAATCGCAAAATTGACCGTAGGTCTTTATGGTCTTCATGTCTTCGGCCACAATCTTGAAGCCGAAGGTTTTCTCCACAATCACCACGATGTCAACGAAGTCTAGGCTGTCAACTCCAATGTCCTCTTTCAAGCGAGCCTCTGGCTTAATCTTTTCGGCATCAAATTCCAGTTCTTCCACAAGGAAGTCCTTTATTTTCTCTTCAATTTCTTGTCTGGTCATATTGTTGTGTTATTTTGTTTTGCAAACCATTATGCTGTGTCCCTGTCCCAAGTTGTCGTGGATGGTCTCTACCACGAGGCCGGCTTTGTTCACCAGTCGCTCCATATCCTCGCTGTGGTACATCTTGCTGTTGCCGTTGGCAATGGCGGTGAAGTACAGACTCGTCATAGTGAGGCAGAAGGCCGCAGGCTCGAAACGCTGACGGTCCCAGAAGGTCTCCATGATGTAGAGGCGGCTGTCGGCATCCATTATCTTCGCAGCACGGCTCACGATGCTCACAATCTCTTCCTCGCCAAAGCAGTCGAGGAACTGGCTCATCCAGATGGCGTCGTAGTGCTTGTCCGTCGGGAATGCTTGTTTGTCGTCGAGCAGGTTCATGCCGTAGCCGCTGATGCGCTCGGCGCCGGGTTTGCCCTTGGTGTCGCGTCGCATCATCTCCAGCTGTTGCGGCAGGTCAACGATGGTGACATTCACCTCCTTGTCGTGCCCCACACACTGCAGCGCCCAGCGGCCTGTGTTGCCGCCTACGTCGAGCAGCGTCTTCGGCTTTGCTGCAAACACTATATCCAGCGCCTGCTTGAACGAGCTGTCGCTGTAGAAGTGGTCAAAACCGAACCAGCTCTTCTGCACCTGAGGCGGCAGCTGCGACAGGCCTTCATACACCGTTGGCCACGGGCCGAAGTGTTCCAGACCTGCGGGGCGCCCTTCTTTGAGGCTCTCCTCTAGGTGGAACCACCCTTCGTAGTTCACGTCGTGGTTGAAGTCTATGTTTACGTTAGTGGCAGGGTCGGTGATAAAGCACCAGCCTGTCTTGCTCAGCGTGTATCGGTTGGTGTCAGGGTCAATAAGAACGGTGCCTATGCAGAGGCTGGCCTCGAGCATCACCTTGGCTGCGTAGCGGCTCAGGCCGGCGGCTTCGGCCACCTCGGCCTCGGTCATGCCGTTGTCGCTGTTGCGCAGCATCTCCAGTATGCCGAACTTCTTCATCAGGCGGCTCACCTGGAACACTATTGGTCCCCATGCAATCCATTCCGCCTTCTCCTGCGCCTCTCTTGCGCTTAGGTGCTCTTTGCTGTAGGCTTCTTTCAGTTTCGGGTTAAGGTACATATCAAATCTTTTTCAATATCAATGCCGAGTTGGTGCCGCCGAAGCCGAAGCTGTTGCTCAGCACGGTGTCCACATGTGTCTCTATGGTCTTGGTGGCCAGCTTCAGATGGGCGCTGGCCTCGTCGGGGTTCTCGAAGTTAATGTTAGGGGCCACAAAGCTGCCGTGCATCATCAACAGGCTGTATACGGCCTCGCTGGCGCCGGCCATCCAGCACTCGTGACCCGTCATACTCTTGGTCGAGCTTATCCAGGCGCGGTGCCCCTCGAAGAGGCGTCCGAGGGCCTTGGCCTCGTAGAGGTCGCCCTGGGGCGTACTGGTGGCGTGTGCGTTCACGTAGTCTATGTCGTCCGCCGTCAGGCCTGCGTCCTGCAGTGCACGGTGCATGGCCAATGCGCTGCCGTCATCGCTGGCCTGCGATATTCCGCCGCCATTGCTGCTGAAGCCGTAACCACAGACTTCGGCCAGTATGTTGGCCCCGCGTTTTACGGCGTGTTCATAGTCCTCGAGCACCATCGCCGCCGCACCGCCACTGGGCACCAGCCCGTCGCGGTCGCGGTCGAAGGGGCGCGAAGCCTTTGTGGGCTCGTCCATGCGCTTGCTGAAAGCACCCAGCGCGTCGAACGATGCCATGCTGTAGAGGTTTGTCTCCTGTGCGCCGCCGCAAAGCACCATGTCTTGCAGGCCCTGCCGGATGAACATGGCACCGAGGCCTATCGAGTGGCTGCCGCTGGCACATGCCGCGCTAACACTGAAGTTTATGCCCCTCAGGTGGAAAATGGTGCTGAGGTTCATGTTCACCGTTGAGTTCATGCTCTGGAATATCCAACCACTGCCCAGCAGGGCCGAGTCGCGCTTCTCGAGCATCAGCGTGTGGCTCTCCACGACGGCCTTGGCCGATGAGTCGTTGCCCATCAGCACACCAACCTCGTTTGCCATCAGGTAGTCGTCGTCCACACCCGCCATCTGGAATGCCTCGCGGGCGGCCATGAATGCATATTCAGCCTCTTCGCTCATGCCGGCACGCATGCGGCGGTCGAGCAGGCCTTTCAGCACGGGTTTTTGCACGATGCCCGTCAGCGTCGACTGGTAGCCGTAGTCCTTGCGCTCGGGTTCCACCCCGATGCCACTGCGGCCTTCATATAGCGACTGGCGTACCTCGTCAACATTCTTTCCGAGACACGACCAAATGCCTATTCCTGTTACTACAACTCTTCTCATGTGTACAGCCCTCCGTTAATGTTCACCACCTCGCCGGTGATATATGAGGCTTCTTTCGAGGCAAGGAAGCCTACCAGTGCGGCCACCTCCTCAGGTTTCCCGAAACGGCCTGCCGGTATCAGCTTCTTCAGCTCGCCTTCATCAAGGTCTTTGGTCATATCCGTGGCCACGAAGCCCGGCGCTACGGCGTTCACCGTTACCTTCCTCGGCGCTACTTCCTGCGCCAGTGCTTTGGTGGCACCTATCACCGCCGCTTTGGCGGCACTGTAGTTGGTCTGACCGGGCATCCCTTTGATGCCGCTTAGCGACACTACGTTGACGATGCGCCCATAGCGGTGCGTCATCATGCCCTTCACCACGCGGCGCGTCAGGTAGAAGAAGCCGTTGAGGGTAGTATCGAGCACCGAGTGCCACTGTTCGTCGGTCATGAAGACCATGATGTTGTCCTGCCGTATGCCGGCATTGTTAACCAGCACCGATATGTAGTCGTCCTGATGCTGTGCCTCCCACTGCTCCATGGCGGCCTCAATGGCTTTCGGGTTGGCAGTGTCAAAAGGCAGCAGCTCGGCCATTCCACCGGCCGCTTCAATGGCCGCTTTCGTCTCTTCGGCCGCTGCGGTGTTGCTTTTGTAGTTTATGATTACCGGCATCCCAACGGCCGCCAGCTTCTCTGCTACGGCCTTCCCGATGCCGCGCGATGCTCCTGTTATCAAAGCGTACTCCATTATCCTCTCAGCATTTGTTCAACGTTGGCTATTTCCTCGTAGAACGGCGTGTCGTCGACGAAGGCCGGCACTATGGCGTTCACCTTGTCGTACATGGCCCGTGTGGCGGGAGCCAGCTTGTCGGCCTTCTTCAGTATGTCCGTGGCTTGGCGAAGGGCAATCATGTGAATGGCCATCACCTGATAGGCGTTGTCTATAACCCGCTTGCAGAGCAGCGCGCTGTTGGTGCCCATGCTCACTATATCCTGGTTGTCGTTGTTGTTGGGTATGGTGTGCACATAGTTGGGCATCGACAGGGTCTGGCACTCGGCAGTGGTGCTCGTGGCCGTAAACTGGCAGGCCTGCATACCGTAGTTCAACCCCAGGGTTCCCATATTGAGGAACGGCGGCAGTATGCCGTTGATGCGGTCGTGGAACAGGTAGTTCATCTGCCGCTCCGCTGTCTGCGCCAGTCGTGTGACGGCTATCTTCACCTTGTCGGCCTCCAGCGAGATATAGTCACCGTGGAAGTTGCCGCCGTGGTAGACGTTCTTGCTCACGGGGTCCACAATGGGGTTGTCGCAGGCCGAGTTGAACTCGTTCTCCAGCACCTCGCGGCTGTTCATCAGCGTGTCGTACACCGGCCCTAGTATCTGGGGCGTGCAGCGCAGCGAGTAGTAGGCCTGCACCTTGTGCTCAAAGTAGCTCTTGCCTTTCTGCTCCTCGCTGTACAGGTGGTGCTCGCGTTTTGTGAGGCATTGGCTGCCCTCGGCCAGTTCGCGCATACGGCGGGCGGCGTACTGCTGTCCGCGTTGACGGCGCACGCCGTTGAGCTCCTCGGCCATCCAGTCGTCATAGCTTGCTGCCACCTCGTTCATCCACACCGCCGCCAGCAGGCTCAACTCCAGCAGTCGCTCAGCATAGTGCTGGTTCACGGCCGAGATGCCCGTCATCACTGACGTGCCGTTGGTGATGCTGAGTCCTTCTCGGATGTATATCTTAAGCGGCTCCAGTCCGCATTCTTTCATCACCTCTGCGCTTGCACGCCATTCGCCTTTGTAATGCACCTTGCCCTCGCCGATGAGCGTCAGCGCTATGTGCGCCAGCTGCACCAGGTCGCCGCTGGCACCCACTGATCCGTGCTGCGGTATGTAGGGGTAGATGCCGCGGTTGATGAACTCCTTGAGCAGCATCACCACGCTGGGGTGCACGCCGCTGCGGGCCTGCAGCAGGTTGGTGGTACGTGCTATCATGGCGGCTTTCACATACAGGTCGTCCAGCGGTTCGCCAGCGCCCGTCGAGTGGCTGCGGATGATGTTGTACTGCAGGTCGCTCAAGTAGCGGTCATCTACGCGCCATTGTGCCATGGGGCCGAAGCCGGTGTTTATGCCGTATATGACTTTCTCGGAAGCAAAGCTTTTCAGGAACTCGTGGCAGGCCTCCACGTCGCGCAGGTCGTTGTCGCTGATGCGCATCTCGGCTCCGCCAAAGAGTATTTTCTCGATGTCACCGTAACTGACGGTTTTCATATCTTTTTATATTACAGTAAAATAATACACACGCGCAATATAGTGCGCGTGTGCAAATATAATAAATAATTTTGATACTCCGAAAAATTATTTACCTTTCGCCGTCGTGTCCTCCACTTTTGGCTTGGGCTTCGGCTTGGGCATCTTGATGTCGCTCAGGCTGTGGTTGCGATGTATGCGTATGAAATCCACGTTGCCGCTGATGCCTGGACAGCGGCCGGTCTCGGTGTATTGCCACAGCGTGAAGCGTGTGGTGGGATAGCCACGGTAGTTGGCAATGAAGATGTGGTACTTGGCGTATTTCTTGCCGCTGAAGTGCACCTTGTACACCTTCTCGCTAGTGTATATCACGGGCTTCACACCGTATTCCTGCTCCATGAGTTCCAGCAGTTTGTCCACACGTTGCATGTACAGTCTCCCCGAGTGATGCCCTTCGATGTCGAGCACCGGCGCCAAGTCTTGCTCCTTCTTCTTTATCAGCTTGCGCATGTTGGCCATCTGCTGGTAGGCCGTTGTCTTGCTGCTGTACACGTGGTAGCTGCCCACCAGCAGGCCTGCTTTCTTGGCCTTGCTGATGTTGGTCTTGTAGTAGGCATCCTGTATCGAGGTGCCCTCGGTGGCCCGCACATATACGAACTGTATCGTCGAGTCCTTGGCCACCTTTGTCCAGTTGATGTTGCCTTGGAACTTCGATACATCGATGCCACGTGTGCGTATCTGGGCCTGGACACCCCAGGCGCACAGGCACAGTATCAGCAGCAGAAGCCTATAGTTGAATCTCATCTCCGTTGGCGTTAAAGAAGTGGTACTCAAACAAGCCGTACTGCTCCGAGCTCTTCATGGTGAGTCTCACATGGTGGCGCCACATCCACTTCATGCGCATGCTCTTCAGACCGCCTTTGGTGAGGTAAGCGTGTATGTAGGGGTGCATGACGATGGTGAAGCGGCTCTCGTTGAGCGAAGTGCGCAGGTACTTGAGGTTCGACTCTATCTCGTCCACCACCACAAGGCTCTGCTTGATGTGGCCTGTGCCGCCGCACATGGGGCACTTCTCCTGCACGTCCACTTCCATCACGGGGCGCACCCTCTGGCGCGTTATCTGCATCAGGCCGAATTTGCTGAGTGGCAGTATGGTGTGGCGTGCCTTGTCGGGCTTCATGGCCTCCGTCATCACATCGAAGAGCTTCTTGCGGTTCTCCGCCTTGTCCATGTCGATGAAGTCGATGATCACTATGCCGCCCATGTCGCGCAGACGCAGCTGGCGGGCAATCTCTATGCCGCTCTCTATGTTCACCTGCAGCGCCGTGTCCTCCTGGCCGCTGCCGGCCTTGATGTGGTTGCCGCTGTTGACGTCTATGACGTGCATGGCCTCGGTATGCTCCACATAGAGGTATACTCCTGAGCGTATGGTCACTATGCGGCCGAAGGCTCGCCGTATGTCGCGCTGCACGCCGAACTGCTCGAAGATGGGGGTCTCCAGCTTGTACTGCTTCACGATGTCCTCTTTGCCGGGTGTCATCGTGGCCACGAACTTGCGCACCTCGGCGTATAGGTCGGCGTCGTCAACCTGTATGGAGTTGAAGTCGTCGGTGAGCACGTCGCGCAGCAGTGCCGTGGTGGTGTCGAGCTCGGCGTGCACCTTGCAGGGTGCCGTGACGCGCTTCAGCTTGTCGGTCATGTCGGCCCAGCTGGCCATCAGCTGCCGCAGGTCGGCGTCCAGTTCGGCCACACTCTTGCCCTCGGCCACAGTGCGCACTATCACGCCGAAGTTCTGCGGCCTAATGCTCTGCATCAGGCGCCGCAGGCGGTTGCGCTCCTCCGAGCCTTTGATCTTCTGCGATATCGATATCTTGTTGCTGAAAGGCGTCAGCACCAGGTAGTGGCCAGCGAGGCTTATGTCGCCCGTCACCTTGGGCCCCTTGGTGGAGATGGGCTCCTTGGTGACCTGCACCAGTATCGGCTGCCCAACCTTCAGTATGTTGTCGAAGTTGCCTACCTTCTCCAGTATGGGCTCTATCTTGAAGTTGGCCAGTGTCGAGGCACTTTTGTCGCCGTTCATTGCCAGCTTCAGGTACTTGTCCACCGAGTTGTACGTAGGCCCCAGGTCGAGGTAGTGCATGAAACCCTCCTTGTCGCCGCCCACGTCGATGAAGGCTGCGTTGAGGCCCTGCATTATCTTGCGCACCTTGCCGAAGTAGATGTCGCCCACGGCATACTGGCTGCTGGGCTGTTCCTTGTGCAGCTCCACCAGCTTCTTGTCTTCCAGCAGCGCTATCTGCACTCCCTCCGGGGTACGCGATATTATTAAATCTTTTTCCAAATTGTCGTAGTTCAGTTAGTATGTGTTATAGCATAAAACAAATTACATACCAACCTGAAGGCAGGTGGTGTGTAATTTGTTTTAGGATCTTAGAAATAACCTGTTAACGGCTAACCGCTAACTGCTTATTTCTTCTTATGTCTGTTCTTGCGCAGGCGTTTTTTACGCTTGTGCGTAGACATTTTGTGGCGTTTGTGCTTCTTTCCGTTAGGCATTGTAACTTCTCTTTAATGTTATTTCACTTTCTTTTTCACATCCTGCATGAAAGTCTTGGCGGGCTTGAAAGCGGGGATGTTGTGAGCCGGGATGATGATGGTGGTGTTCTTGCTGATGTTGCGGCCAGTCTTCTCAGCGCGTTTCTTCACGATGAAGCTGCCGAAGCCACGCAGGTACACGTTCTCGCCCTCGGAAAGGCTCTCTTTGATGACGGTCATAAACTCCTCGACGGTGGCCTGGATGGCGACTTTCTCGATACCGGTTTTCTGAGCTATTTCAGCTACGATTTCTGCCTTTGTCATTTTGTTTGATGATTTTTTTGTTATTACTTTTTTGGTTTTCAACTCAAATTGGAGTGCAAAAGTACTACTTTTTTTTAATACCGAGCCTTTTTTTCTAAACTTTTTCTCTTTTTAACATTTTGTGGTATTGTATAGTGTTGATTAACAATACCGTATATGGTATGTCTATTTTTCTCTCCACGGTCGTGTTGCGGGGGTAAAAATGGCCTTGCGGGATGCCTATCGGCTAATTTTTAGCTCTTTATTCCTCCTTTTTCCTGGCCATCATGAAGACGGCATAGAAGAGCGTGAGGGCTGCCAGCGAGCATACCGCCACGACGGTCCAGCCAAGATTGAGGGGAGCATCCGGGTCGATGTCAAGCACACCGCGTGCCACAAGCCAGTACAGCACCACCACGATGGCGTTGTTCACGAAATGGGCCAGCATGTTGGGGAGCAGCGACCCTCCATATACATATAGGTATCCCAGTACCGCCCCCATGGCGAAGCGCGGCATGAAAGCGAAGACCTCGCCGTGCGCGAGGCTGAACACTAAGGCGGTAATCCATATCGCCGCGTGGTGGCTCTTCAGCCACCGCTGCAGCAGGTTCTGGATGCCGGCGCGGAAGAAGACCTCCTCGCAGACGGCAGGCAGCAGCGCCACCACCACCAGGTTGGCCATTAGGCCTCCGACGCTGGTTGTGCCGAGTATATTGTTCATGATGCCCTCTGTCTGATTCTGCAGTTGGCGCATCATCTCGCCCACGCGCCCCAGCTCCCAGCTGTCGTTCCAAGTCGTCAGCCAGTCGTAGAGCGGTGTGAAAAGCAGCATCACTGCCACGCCTGCCAGTCCGTAATACCACTTGCGGCCGCTGAAGTCCAGCCGGTAGTATTCGCGCTGCTGTCCGCGATAGTAGATCAGCGTCATCAGTGCCACGGGCACCAGGAAGGTGAGTATCTGCGTGATGGTTTCGATCCACATGAGGGCGGAACGCGACGTGATGTCGACACCGGCAATGGCAAGCACAGCACTGGGAGTGCTGGCAATAAGAAGCATGCCGAGCGCCATCGCCAGCATGACAAGCAACTGAAGAAGAGGGTGAGTGCTTTTTTTCATAATTTTGTGACCCCGGCGGGATTCAAACCCACGACTTTCGGAACCGGAATCCGACGTTCTATTCAGCTGAACTACGGGGCCGTCGTTGTATGCAACCTTATAATAACTATGGTATATGATATATTATTGTGTCGCCCGCAAAATATTTTTTTGCTTCGCCTCATCGACCTCTCTCCGTACCATCTCCGACTGTTCTACGGTTGTTTAACGCTTTTTAATCGTAGAACAACCGTAGAACAACCGTAGAACAGTCGGACCGGAGTCGGAGCGGAGACGGAAGGAAGTCAGCGTTTTTTCTCGCCGAAGATGCACCAGCGGAGGAGCGGGATGCGGTGGAGGACTTCGTAGAGGAGGGGTGAGAGGGTGAATACGGCGACGGTGAGAATGAGGTACATGGCCACTGGCGGCAACTGGGTGTAGACCTTCATCATGTAGCCGAGGCTGGCAATGACTAGGTAATGGACGATGTAGAAGCCGAAGCTGGAGCGCGTCATATAGCCGGCAAAGCGTCCGGTGCGGTTGAACCGGGCCTTGAACCAGCCCATCATGGCCAGGCACATCAGCCATCCGTAGATGCAGTTGAGCGGATTGATAAGGTAATAAGGGGTTGTGTTGTCCTGTCCGAAGGTGGTTACAATAAGAATAACGCCAAAAATCACAGCAGCAGCCATATTCGCTATCCAGTATTTGCTAAGCCAATCCTGCACCTTGTCGTGCGAGAAGAAATAGTAACCCAGTAGGAATGGTATGATATAGAAGAGTGGCTTGTAGAGGTTCCAGAGGCCATCGAGACTTTCGGGGCGTGGGTTGAAGATGAGGGTTAGCTCGCCAAGCAAGAAAAGCAAGAAAAACAGTTCAATCCAGATATTACCACCTATTGCCTCGTCCCACTTATTATCACATAGTTTCCCGCACCACTGGTAAAGACGGTCTTTTCTGTTAATCTTTCTTAGCAGCAGAAGTATCAGGGAGAAGAACCACAAATCCTGGATGAACCACAGCGGGCCGATGCCGCTGACGGCCATCATAAGGTATTTGGCCACCACGGGCATGCCGTCAAACATGCCGGTCCTTGCGGCTACGGCAGTGTTGAAATAGCCCGTCATCCAGTGGAAGACAAGCAATCCGATGGTGGCAGGAACCAAGAGTTTGCGTGTGCGGCTGCGGAACCATTCCTTTGCTGATTGCTTCTCAAGGGAATAGCGGGCGCTGATGCCTGCCAGCAGGAAGAGCAGCGGCATGAACCAGGGGTAGAGGATGTACATCAGGGTATCCTGATACTGCGGGCCGTCGCCGAAACCGCCGATGCCGCCGAAGACGCCTTTGTTGTTGTAGAAATAGATGACGTGATAGAGCAGTACCAGCAGCACTGTCACCCAACGGAGGTTGTCAATCCAATGTTTTCGCATGGTGATGTTGTTTTTTCGGCTGCAAAAGTACGATTTTTTTCCAAAACGGAACGAATGAGGCTGGCAGATGGCATGTTTTTTGTGGACATATACAATAATAATTCATTGTTTGTGTTATTGTATATTGTGAGAAGAAAAACGACCATATTGACACTTCTGCTTGTCTGTGCGGCGACGGCCTTTGGGCAGGCTTCGTCGGTGCTGGCCAGCGGTGACTGGTGGCGCTTGGCGGTGCAGAGTACGGGTGTCTACCGTCTGACGACGGCCGAGGTGCCGGAGTTGGAGGGCGCCGATGTGTCGCAGATAGGTCTCTATGGCGGCCGCGGCGAGATGCTGAGCCTCGACAACAACAAGGCATCCATAGGCGACCTGCAGCCTGTGGCTATCGACGTGCATGACGCTGACGGCGACGGCCTCTTCGGCAGCGGCGACTGGCTGCTCTTCTTCGGCGAGGGCACCGACGTGTGGCGCTACAGCGCAGGCGACCGCCGCTGGGAGATGCGGCGCCACGCCTACGCCACCACGAACAGCTACTACCTCACCACCACGGCTCTCGAGCCCCTGCGCATAGAGACGGCCGCAGCACCGACGGCGGACACCGTGATGAACGACTACACGGCGGTGGCTGTGGTTAACAACGACAGGACAAATGTGTTCCGCACCGGCCAGGTGTGGGTAGGGGAGAAGTTCACAGTGAGCAGTGCCACGCGCAGCTTCACGCTGAGCCTCCCGGGCACTGCCACTGGCATCACGCTGCGCTACGCCCTGGCCAACATCAGCTCGGCCACGGGGCAGTTCAACGTCAGCACCGCGGGCTTCAACCGCACCGTCAGCATCACGCGCGGTGACGTATACAGCACTATACTGGAGGCTGTGTCGGGCAGTGCGCAGAGCCTCACCTTCAGCGTCAAATACACCCCCGGCGAGAATGCCGCCGAGGGATACCTGGACTATATAGAGATTACCGGCACTGTGCCGCTGGCCCTCGGCGGCGGGCAGACTCTGGTGCGCAACAGCCGTCACCTGGGCTCCACGGCGGCCTTCCGCTACAGCGGTGGCAGCGGGCTGCGTGTGTGGGAGGTAACGAAGGCCGGAGGCGAGCGCGAAATGGCGCTGACGGGCGGCCAGTGGGTGGACTACACCACCGAGGCGCGCCAGTATGTGGCCTTCGACGGCAGCAGCTACCTGACGCCCGCAGCTATAGACAAGATTGCCAACCAGGACCTGCATGGCGCACCTGCTGCCGACATGGTGGTGGTGAGCCATCCACGCTTCGTGGCACAGGCCCGGCGCTTGGCCTTGCTGCACGAACTACTGGACGGGCTGGAGACCATGGTGGTCACCGACCAGCAGGTGTACAACGAGTTCTCGGGCGGCAAGCCTGACCCCATGGCCATGCGGTCGCTGCTGCGCCACCTGCGCCAGCAGCACCCTGAGCATGCACCGCGCTACCTGCTGCTCTTCGGCAAGGCCACCTACGACCCCCGCAACCTGACGGGTCACGGCCTGCCGTGTGTGGTCACCTACGAGACGGAGTTCTCGTTTGACGACGACGGCGGCTCTTACTGCAGTGACGACATGATGGGCTATCTCGACGACGGCGAGACCGGCGGTTCGACGCAGGGCCTCGATGTCAGCGTGGGGCGTCTGCCCGCCAAGGACGAGGCGGAAGCCAGCCATATAGTGGACAAGATAGAAGGCTACATGATGAGGCGCGACCTGGGCGACGGTGCCGCGCAGGGCAGCTGGCGCAACTTTGTGGCCTTGCTGGCCGACGACGCGGACCCCTCGCGGGTGGGCGACACCATCTTCACACACTCGTCGGAAGTGACGGCAAAGATGATCAACGCCAGGTACCCCAACATCAATGTGGAGCGTCTCTATGCCGACGCCTACTATCAGCAGAACAATGCCATAGGCTCCTTCTATCCAGAGCTGAAGCATGCGCTGACACGGCGCATTGACAAGGGATGTCTGCTGCTCAACTACATAGGCCACGGGTCGGTGCACTACATAGGCACCGAGCGCTATGTGGAGCCCACCGACATATCGGCCTACACCAATGTGGGGCGTCTGCCGCTGCTGGTCACCAGCACCTGCTCGTATGGCTACTACGACCTCGCCGACGAGGTGAGCGGTGCCGAGGCCTTCCTGCTTGCCGACGGCGGTGCGATAAGCGTCATCAGTGCCGCGCGCCCGATAAGCCATATTGAACGCTTCAACACTGACGTCATTCTCTTCGCCCTCGACACAGCCAACACCATAGGCGACGCGTTGCGCATGGCCAAGAACAATACCAATGTGTCGCCATGTATAAGCCTGATTGGCGACCCGGCGCTGCACCTCAGCGTGCCGCGCAATGTGGTGGAGGTGACCAGTATCGACGGCCACGAGGTGGAGGCCGAGGTTGACGACACCGCCACTGTGCTGTCGCAGGTGACGGTGCGTGGCGAGATACGCAATACGGCGGGCGAGCTTGTGGCCGACTTCGACGGTATGGTGTATCCCACTGTCTACGACCGCGAGACGCAGTGCCACACCCAGGCCAACGACAACCCCGGTGCGGAGGTGGCCTTCTGCCAGCAGAAGAATGTGCTATACCGCGGTGCCGCCCCTGTAGAGGGCGGGCGCTTCGAGTATAGCTTCCTGGTGCCGCGCGACGTGGCCTACCAGTATGCCCCCGGCAAGTTGAGCCACTATGCTGTGAGCGGCTACGAGCATGCCGCTGGCAGTTACCAGCGCCTCTATTTCGGCGGCCTCAACGAGGATGTGGTCATCAGCGAGACGCGGCCGATGATAGAGCTGTACCTTGGAGACGAGAGCTTCCGCAACGGCGGTCTTACCGACCAGTCGCCGCTGCTGGTGGCGCACCTGTACGACTCGGTGGGCATCAATGCCTTCGGCTCGGGACTGGGACATGACATAACGGCAGTGATAGACGGCAAGCCGGGCAGTCTGACGGTGCTCAACGACTTCTATGAGTCGGACATCAGCGACATGCGACGCGGCGTAGTGCGCTATCCGCTCGAGGGCATAGCCCCCGGCGCCCATACGCTGACCCTCAAGGCTTGGAACATCTGGGGCTTCTCCAACACCGCCACCATAAGCTTCCGTGTACGCGGTGCAGATACCCTTGAGTTCAGCAATATGACGGTGAGCCCCAACCCGGCCAAGGACTATGCTGTGTTCCGCTACGAAACCAACGGCATGTCCAACATTACGTCGGCGGTGTTGCAGATATTCTCGCCGCAGGGAGGCCTGATGTACAGCTGTGAGCCTGCGGTGGCGCAGGGAAGCTATGTCGTAGGGCCGGTGCGCTGGGACCTCTCGCAGGTGAGCCCCGGTATGTATCTGGCGCGCATGCTTGTGACCACCGACGACGGTGAGACGCACCAGTCGACAATAAAAGTTATAGTACGTTGACACAATAAAAGAAAAATAACAGCGTTAATAAACACACGTATTTGATAAATAGGATGAAAAGAGTTGCTTTAATAACAACCATCGCGCTTCTCGCCATCGGCGTTGCCACGCAGGCGCAGGAGACAGGCCAGAACAAGAATTACATCTCCACGGGTATGCCCATATTGCTCATAGCCCCTGACGCAACGAGCAGCGGTATGGGTGATGTCGGTGTGGCATCCACCCCCGACCTCTATTCGGCGCACTGGAACAACGCCAAGTTTGCCTTCGTCGAGGGCAACATGGGTGTAGGCCTGACCTATACGCCGTGGCTCCGCAACCTGAAGGTTGGCGACATGAACCTGTTCTACCTCAGCGGCTACTACCGTATCAACAGTCGTAGCACCGTTGCCGCAGGCCTTACCTACTTCACCCTCGGCGACATCGACAACACCAACGAGTTCGGCGATGTGCTGCAGGTGATACACCCCAACGAGTTCGCCGTGGACGCCACATATGCGCTGAAGATAACCGACAACCTGTCCCTCGGTGCCAGTGGCCGCTTCATACGCAGCGACCTCACCAACGGTGCCCAAGTGGGTACCGACGGTGACCACATGTCAACCCATGCCGCCAACTCGCTGGCCGCAGACATAGGCTTGTATTATCAAGGCGAGGTGGCCAGTAATCAAGATGTAGCGCTGGGCGTCCATATCTCGAACCTCGGTGCCAAGCTCTCCTATGAAGACGACGACAACAATAAAGAGTTTCTGCCGGCCAACTTGCGCTTAGGCGGACGCTATACCAACCGTATCGACGACTATAACGAGATCAGTGTGCTTGTCGATGCCAACAAGCTTTTGGTGCCCACGCGCCCCTACACGCGCAACGGAGTACATTATCCCACGCGCTATGCCAAAGACTTGACAGAGTACAACAACATCGGTGTCGTCGCCGGTGCGCTGCAGAGCTTTGCCGATGCCCCCGGCGGATTCAACGAAGAGCTGCAGGAGATACAGCTCTCGGGTGGCTTGGAATATTGGTATGCCCATACATTTGCCGTACGTGCCGGTTACTTCTTCGAGCACGAGAACAAAGGCGGTCGCCAGTATGCCACCTTCGGTGTTGGCCTGCGCTACAATATCTTCAAGATAGACCTCTCATATCTTGTGCCCACCACCAAGCTTTCCACCAACCCCTTGGCGCACACCATCCGCATTGGTCTTGCCTTGGAGATGATGCCCGAGAAGAAATAGCCATGCGTATAGGAACCGGATACGACGTGCACCAGCTTGCCGAGGGGTTGCCCCTCTGGTTGGGCGGCGTGCTCGTACCGCATACCTATGGGCTGGTGGGCCACAGCGATGCCGATGTCCTGCTGCACGCCATCTGCGACGCCCTCCTGGGTGCTGCCGCCTTGGGCGATATAGGCAAGCACTTTCCCGACACAGACCCGCAATACAAAGGTATCAGCAGTATTAAACTACTGGCACATGTTGGTGTCCTCCTCAAAGAATATGGCTACCAGGTGGGTAATATAGACAGCACTGTGGCAGCGCAACGCCCCAAGCTGGCCCCGTATATTCCGCAGATGCGACAGAACATCGCCGATACGTTGTGCATAGGTGTAGACCAAGTGTCAGTGAAAGCCACCACCACGGAGCACCTCGGCTTCGAGGGCCGTATGGAGGGCATCTCGGCACAGGCAATAGCATTACTCATATAGCATGGAAGAGCAGCAACCATACGTAAGCCCAGAGTCGGGCGAGGATGTGGATACGCTGGAAGACAGTGGCTGCACACTGGTGCTGTGGAACGACGACGTCCATACCTTCGACTATGTCATCAAAGCCCTTGTAGACATCTGCCGCCACACTGTGGAGCAGGCCGAACAGTGCGCCATATTGGTGCACTGCCACGGCAAATGCTCCATCAAGCACGGCTCCTACAGTGACCTTCTGCCCATGCACCAGGCTCTTCTTGACAAGCAACTAACAACAGAAATACAAGAATAGTCATGAATACAACCCTCTTGATTATCGTTCTTGTGCTCGGCATAATACTGCTGGCACTTGAAATTGTGGCCCTTCCCGGCGGCATCGCCGGAGCTTTCGGTGTAATCCTCATCGGCTTTGGCGTATGGCAGACCTACGCCCTCTTCGGCACCACCACGGGCACCATTGTGCTCCTTTGTGCTATAGCCCTCTGCACGCTCATGATGGTGCTCTTTCTGCGCAAGCGCACGTGGCAACGCTTCAGCCTCAACGAAGAGGTAACCAGTCGTGTAAATGAGATTGAGAGTACTGTAAAAACCGGCACCCGCGGTACCACCATCTCGCGTCTGGCGCCAACCGGCAAGGCTCTCATTGACGGACAGACCATGGAGGTGCATGCCGTCAACAAATTCATAGACCCGGACCGTCCCATTGAGGTTGTGGCTGTTGAGGGCTACCGCATCGACGTCGTCGAGATTACCGACGACCGTTTCAAAGAGAATCAATAATTAAAACAATAACATTATGAACGTATTTATCATTATCGGTATCTGCGTCGTTGCGCTGATACTCTTCCTCTATTTCGTGCCTGTGGGAATATGGTTCCAAGCACTCGTCTCCGGTGTCTATGTGTCGCTCGTGCAGCTCATCTTCATGCGCTTCCGCAAGGTGCCCCCTACCGTCATCGTCGGCAACATGATTTCCGCCAGCAAGGCAGGTCTGAAGCTTAAGCAGAACGACCTGGAGGCCCACTATCTGGCCGGTGGCCATGTGGGTAGTGTGGTCAACGCCCTCATCAGCGCTGACAAGGCCAACATGAACCTCGACTTCAAGACCGCCACCGCCATTGACCTGGCCGGTCGCGACGTGCTCAAGGCCGTACAGACCTCCGTCAACCCCAAGGTCATCGACACGCCGCCGGTGGCTGCCGTTGCCAAGGACGGTATCCAGCTGATAGCCAAAGCCCGTGTCACCGTGCGCACCAATATCAAGCAGCTCGTCGGCGGCGCAGGCGAAGAGACAATCCTGGCCCGCGTAGGCGAGGGTATCGTCACCAGCATCGGCTCGGCCACCAGCCACAAGCAGGTGCTTGAGAACCCCGACAGCATCTCGAAGCTCGTCCTCACCAAGGGCCTCGACAGCGGTACCGCCTTCGAGATACTCTCCATCGACATTGCCGACATCGACGTGGGTAAGAACATCGGTGCCCAGCTGCAGATGGACCAGGCCAATGCCGACAAGAACATCGCCCAGGCCAAGGCTGAGGAGCGCCGCGCCATGGCTGTCGCCCAGGAGCAGGAGATGAAAGCCAAGGCCCAGGAAGCCCGCGCCAAGGTCATCCAGGCAGAGGCCGAAGTGCCTCTGGCCATGGCCGAAGCCTTCCGCAGTGGCAACCTCGGCATCATGGACTACTACCGCATGAAGAACATACAGGCCGACACCGACATGCGTGCCAGCATCGCCGGTCCAACCGGTGCCAAGCCTGCGCAGAAACCTGCCGACAAATAAGGTATAGGCAAAAGAAAAGCCCCTGCAACCGCAGGGGCTTTTTTGTTTAGTACTGTTCTTTCTCGTTGGGGAAGTCGCCGCTCTTCACATCGCTGATGTAGTGGCGTACGGCGTTGGCAATGTCCTCGCCGATGTTGCCGTAGGTGCGCAGGTAGCGTGGCTGGAACTGGCGCGTGATGCCCAGCATGTCCTGCAGCACCAGCACCTGTCCGTCGGTGGCGCTGCCGGCGCCGATACCTATGGTGGGTATCTTCAGTTCTGTGGATATCTCGCCGGCGAGTTTGGCGGGAATCTTCTCAAGCACTATGGCGAAGCAGCCCGTCTCCTGTAGCAGCAGGGCGTCCTTCTTCACCTGGTCGGCCTCCTCCTGCTCGGTGGCACGCACGGCGTAGGTGCCGAACTTGTTGATGCTCTGTGGTGTGAGGCCGAGATGTCCCATCACGGGAATGCCTGCCGAGAGGATGCGCTGCACGCTCTCCAGGATCTCTTCGCCGCCTTCCATCTTGATGGCGTCGGCGCCGGTCTCCTTCATGATGCGTATAGCGCTGGCCAGAGCCTGCTTAGAGTTGCCCTGGTAGGTGCCGAAAGGCATGTCGACCACCACGAGTGCTCGTTTGATGGCGCGCACCACGCTGGTGGCATAGACAATCATCTCGTCGAGGGTGATGGGCAGGGTGGTCTTGTGGCCTTCCATGACGTTGGCGGCCGAGTCGCCCACCAGCACCACGTCGATTTTGGTGCTCTCGAGCAGCGAGGCCATCGAGTAATCGTAAGCCGTCAGCATGGCTATCTTCTCGCCATGCAGTTTCATGTTCTGCAACACTCGTGTCGTGACTTTGGTCACGTCGGTCTGTAAATATGCCATTGTTTGAATGTGTAAATGCGTTAACGTGTGAATATGTTAGTCCTCGATGATTTCTTCGGGACTGATGTTCTTTTCTTTCTTGCCTTCGGGCAGTTCCTCTTCCTCCTGGTCGGGGATTATGCGGAACAACTCGCGCAGAGGTTTCTTGAGCTCGTATTGGCCGCCCTTGCCCACACTGTAGGCCACCCAGTAGCGCCCGGCCACCTTGAAGGCGGCGGCTTCCGTGGGGCCGTCGACAGCATAGAAGTACTTGCCGAGCTCCTTCTCCTGTATGCGTTTGCCGACATATATGGTGTCGAACTGCGTCACGTTGATAGGCGCCTGCAGCATCAGCTCGCCGCGTCCGGGGCTTTTGCGCGTGGGCAGCTGCTTGTATTCCACGCCACGCGTCCCTTTCACCTTGGCGAAGAACTTGAGCTTGGCGGCTATCTGTTCCTCGGTGGCGGGGATGCGTATGAAGATGCTGTCTTTCTGTGCCTCGGTGCAGCTGTCCATCTCCTGTGCCCAGTTGCTCTTGATGATGATGTATCCCGCCTGCACCAGCAGTTGCTTGCGGTGGGGTATCAGGCTGTATTGCTCAACCACTTTGCGGTAGTCGAGGTGGTCGTCGATGGTTATCGAGAGGTCCGACGGGCAGGTGTCCTTGGTGTTGTCCACGGCCCGCACCGAGCCGCGAGCCATCATGATGGAGGCATAGTAGCCGCGCACGATGCTGTCCTCCTGCGGCACATAGCATCCACGGGCGGCGCCGACGCACTCGTCGGGGTCGTTGCGGAAGGTGATGAGCACGCAGTTCTCGAGCGCTATGCTCTTGTTGAGCGTGCGGCGGCTCTCGGGCAGTTCGGCGACATCGTAGACGGCCGTCGTCACCGGCACCTCGAAGCGCAGCGTCTCCACCGTGTCGCCCATGCACGAGCAGTGTATCCGGTTGTGCGCCGTGCGCACCGGGAACTTGCCCTCGCCGCGCATGGCGAAGTAGCGGTACACCCCGTCGACACGTTCGCGTCCGAGGTCTTCGTTGCTGCCAGCATAGGCCTCGATGCCGATGGTGTAGAACATCGGGTTGTCGATGTCGAAAGCAATGCGGTAGGCCGAGTCGAGCAGGTCGAGGTCGCTGACGCTGTAGGTCGGTGCCGAGCCGTCGTAGCAGAGCAGCAGGTAGAACACTTCGGGGTTGTGCAACGCCTTCTGCATGTTGCGCACAGGCCCTTTGGCGGGCACATAAAGGCCCGTCTGCGCCACGGCGGGCGCGGCCAAGGCGGTTGCCAATGCCAGCATCAGGCTGAATATTATTGCTTTATGTCGCTTGTGGCACATGCTCCTTGCGTTCCAAACAAGATGCAAATATACACAAAAAAAGTAAAACGGTCGCATTCGGGTCATTTTTTCGCCGTCGCCATTCCGTAGTCCCTCCGTCAGTTATACGGTAGTTCTACGGTTGTTTAACGCTTTAAAACCGTAGAACAACCGGTAAACAACCGTAGAACAGTCGGAGAGGGGCCGTAGAGGGTAGGGTGGGGGTATGTGAAAAAAATATTGCATCTGCGGTTGAGTATCACTTTTTTTTCGTATTTTTGCAATTCTTATCAAAGAGGAACAATATATAATAATCAAAAAATAAGCAATATGGATAAACTGATAATCACCGCCGCCATCTGCGGCGCGGAAGTTACCAAAGAGCAGAACCCCAATGTACCCTACACCGTGGAGGAGATAGTCCGCGAGGCCAAGAGCGCCGTCGACGCCGGTGCCGCCATCGTGCACCTGCACGTCCGCGAGGACGATGGCACGCCGACCCAGAGCCATGTGCGCTTCCAGGAGTGCACCGAGGCCATCCTCAAGGCTTGCCCCAACGTCATCCTTATCCCCTCGACCGGCGGCGCCGTGGGCATGACTCCGGACGAGCGTCTGGACAGCACCAACACCACGCCTGTGCCCGAGATGGCCACCCTCGACTGCGGTACCTGCAACTTCGGCGACGACATCTTCGACAACACCATGCCCACCATGCGTGCCTTCGGCAAGCGCATGATCGAGAAGGGTATCAAGCCCGAGTACGAGTGCTTCGAGATGGGTCACCTCGACACCATCCTCACCATGGCGAAGAAAGGTGAGGTGCCCGGTGCACCGATGCAGTTCAACTTTGTGCTCGGCGTGCCCGGCTGCACCCCCGCCACCGTCGACAACCTGTGCTGGCTGGTGAACAAGATTCCCGCCGGTTCGACATGGACGGCCACCGGCATCGGCCGCCACGCCTTCACGCTGGCAGCCCCGGCCATCGTCATGGGCGGCAACGTGCGCGTGGGCTTCGAGGACAACCTGTACCTGGAGCGCGGCGTGCTGGCCAAGAGCAATGGCGAGCTGGTCGACAAAGTGGTGCGCATGGCCAAGTTGCTGGGCCGCCAGGTGGCCACCAGCGATGAGGCACGCGAGATACTGAGTCTCAAGAAGAGGTAATATACGGATACAGATGAAAAAGGTGTTCTTTTTGGCCATGGCAGCCCTGATGAGCATCGGGGTCATGGCCCAGACCAATGTCAGCTTCGACGGAGGCAGGCTGGAGAAATTGAAGGCTCGCACAGAGATGTACAAGGCTTACATGAAACGCGATGCCAACAAGGTAAAGAAAGAACTGCCGACGCTCCCCGCCGACGCCGAGTATACACCGGCCCCCAAGGCGGCCAAGAGCTCCGTGGCCGAGTATAGTATCAGCCAACTGCCGGAAAAGATGTGGCATCCTGGCGAGTGGGAGGAGTTGCAGGCTGTGGTTGTGAACTTCCCATACAATGCCTATCCTGCCGACCATTTGGGCGACGAGAACTACACTGCCCAGATTGTTTTCCCCGGCAGGGGCGACATGTACCGCTGGAACGACAGGAGCAACAGATGGCAGTATTACGGCTACGGCAATGTCGACGGACTGCCTGACACGGCCGACTATCAGGGCCTTGCCGAATACTCCCGCCAGAACGGCTACGGGGATGACTATGTGGAATACTATGAGTCCTTGGAGAGTTTCCGCGGCGTGTTCCTGAACCTGATTGACGCCATCCAGCATGGTACGCAGGCTTGGATTGTGATATGGCACCTGAATGACAGCACCGTGGTTAAGGACTTCATGGCTGCCAAGGGAATGCCCCTCACCAACTACCGCTTCATCGAGGCTTATGCCAACGCATTTTGGTACCGCGACTGCGGCCCCATCTGCTTCTACTATGGCGACAACGACGATGTGGCAATGCTGAACTTCCAGTACAGCCCCGGTCGCGCCTGCGACGACCTGCTGCCCGACTCCATTGCCAGCCAGATTGGCTTTCCGATGTATACCTCCACACTGGCCTGGGAAGGTGGCAACTGCCTCGTCGACGGCTACAGCAAGCTCTTCACCAGCACCGCAACCCTTGAAGAGAACAACAGAAACTATGGCCAGATATATGAGACGGGCAGTAGCTTGCAGCCTTATACCTACAGTTCCAAGACTCCGCTCACTTACGCACAGACCGCCGACTCTATGAACGCCATCTTCGGCGAGACTCACTTTATGCCGCGCCTGGTGAGTGACGGCGGTACGGGCCACATCGACCTCTATGCCGACATGTACGACGAGAACCAGTTTGTCTTCAGCAAGTTCCCCGAGGTCTATAGCAACTGGATAGACTATGCCACCGCCTCGAAGAACATTGACAGCCTCACCAGCTGGCAGAGCTTCGCCGGTGTCAACTACCGTGCTGCCTACATTCCGTTCCCCAGCCGTGACGATGGCAGCAACTTCCCGTCGGAGACCAACTACGATAGCATGTACACCCGCAGCTACAGCAACCACACCTTCATCAACAACATCATAGTGCAACCCTGCTTCTCCAAGGTGGTCGACGGCGAGCCAACCGCCGAGTGGGACCGTGCCAACATGGAGAGCATACGCGCCGCCTATCCGGGCTATGAGCTCTACCCCATAGACATCCGCACATTCGACGGCTACGGCGGAGCCATCCACTGCATCACTAAGCAGATTCCTGCCGCCAGCCCCATACGTATACTGCATAGTCCCATCGTGGGTGCCCAGGGTACAGCCCTCAACGCACAGGATGCCGCCATCAGCGCCCGTATCACCAACAACACGGGTGTTGCCAGCGCAAAGGTTATGTACCGTGTTGACGGCGGCGAGTGGCAGACTGTCGACATGGCTGCCGGTGCCGACAACATGTACACTGCATCCATCCCCACCACCACCTTCAGCACAAGCGGCGTGGTTGTCGACTACTACATCAGCGTCACCAGCAACGGAGGTAAGACCATCACCAAGCCCTTCACTGCCGCCAACGGCGCCTACTTCTGCTTCGGTACGAACGGTCAGACCAGCATCGCCGACGCCGAGGGCGCCGAGCTGCGTTTCGGCCAGTTCTATCCCAACCCCGCGACAGATATGGCCAACATGGTCGTTGACATGCAGGGTGGCAAGAACTACAGCGTGAGCATCTACGACCTCAGTGGTCGCGAGGTGCACCGTGGCAGCCTGCAGGCTGAAGGCACGATAGTCTATAGTGTCAACGCTGCACGTCTGGCCGCCGGCCAGTACACCGTGGTGTTCGCCAATGGCAGCGAGCGCGTGGTGCGCAAACTGGTTGTCAAATAAGACTGTTGTAAACGGACATCAGGTCGTCGAAGAGACGACGTTCAGAGAAACGCTCCGCATGGGCCAGCCCCATGGCGGAGCGTTCCTTTCTCAATGCTTCGTCGCCCCATAGGGACAGCAGACGGTCGGCCATGGCCTGTGCGTCGTCGGGCTCCACATAGAAAGCGCCCTGTCCGCCGGCCTCCTCGAGGCTGGAGCCGGTGCAGCCGATGGCTGGCACTCCGGCGGCAGCGGCTTCAAGCATAGGGCTGCCGAAGCCCTCGATGCGCGAGGGGTATACGAACACGTCGGCCAACTGGTAGCAGGCTGGCAAGTCGGCGAAGGTGACGTTGTGCAGGAACATGAAATGCCAGTCGAGGCCGTTCTCGGAGAGGTAGCGCTGCAGAGTGTCGGTATAGGGTGTGTGGCGTCCAATCAATACTACGCGCATGTCATCGGGCAGGGTTCCTGCTTTCTGCATGATGCTCATGGCCTGGGCCACAAGCAACATGTTTTTGCGTTCCTCTATTGTGCCCACGTAGAGCACGAAGCGACTGGGCAGGTTGTAGCGTGTGCGTACGGCGGTTCGGTCGGCTTCGGTGACCTTGGAGAAGTCGAGATACAGGCCTGGGTAGACGACAGAAATCTTGTCGGCGGGGATATGCAGCAGACGCACCAGTTCCTGCTTGGAGAAGTGGCTGACGGTGATAACTCTGTTGGCCTTCATGCCGGCGTAGCGGAACTTGAGACGGTAGATGAAGCGGTCGATGGGCTTGTAGTATTCCGGCTGGTGCATAAAGATGACGTCATGGAGAGTGACAATAGAGCGGCAGCCGGCGCGGCGGATACCCAATGGCAGTTCGTTGCTAAGGCCGTGGTATAGGTCGACCTTGCGGCGACGCAGCTCGTTGGTGATTGCCATGGTGCGCCAAACAGAAGCGAACAGGCGACCTACGGCGGTGCGCGGTGTCACCAGCGTGTAGCCGTCTATATTGGGCAAGTCGCTCAACTGGGAGGCTTTTTTCAGGTTGGGTATGAAAAGCAGGTATTCGTTGTCCGGCGCAAACTGATTCAGTGTGCGTACAATATAGCGGCTGTAGTTCCCCAGACCTGTGCGGTTCTGCGCTGCGCGCTTGGCATCGAATGCTATTAACATGGCGTTCATTTTGTGCTGCAAAAGTACAACTTTTTTTGCAATGTCCAAAAATATTTGTATCTTTGCACCGTGAATATGGAGAAGATAACCGCTGTAATAATCACGCAGGACGAGGAGAGCAACATTGGACGCTGCCTTGAGTCGCTGCGAGGAGTGGCCGACGAGGTTGTTGTGGTGGACTCTGGCTCAACCGATGGTACAGAAGCTATTTGCCAGGCCTCCGGTGTGCGCTTTGAGCACCATGGTTGGGCTGGCTACTCGGAGCAGAAGAACTATGCCAACAGTCTTGCCACGCATCCATGGCTACTGAGCATGGACGCCGACGAGGCGTTGTCGCCTAAGTTGCGCGACAGCTTGGTGGCTCTTAAAGAAAAGGGGTTTGACAGCGGTACTGTATACTCGGTGAACCGCCTCAACAACTACTGTGGCCAGTGGATACGCCACTGCGGTTGGTATCCCGATGCGCGTGTGCGGCTGTGGTACAAGGGCGTTGCCCAATGGGACGGCATGGTGCATGAAGAGCTGCGCTATTCCACGGCGGTGCGGTATGAGAAGCTGGATGGCGACTTGTTGCACTATTCGTTCAAGTCATTTGACGACTATGCGCGGCGGCAGGTGCATTATGCTTCGTTGGCGGCGCACAAGGCCCATGAGGCGGGCAAAAAGGTGTCGGCCCTCGGCGTATGGTTCCGTCCGGGCTGGACATTTTTCCGTAACTATATACTAAAGGGAGGTTTTCTTGATGGCCATGCCGGCTATGTCATCTGCCGCATGTCGGCATTCTACACGTTCATGAAATATGCGGGTCTGCGTGAGCTCAATCACTTGCCGGCCAGCGTGCAGTAGAGCTCAAAGTACTGCTCCACCATACGGTCAGTGAGTTCATAGGGCGTCTTGCCGCCAATGACGACAATCTTATCAGGTGTCACGCCGAGGTCTATGAGTTGTTGCTTAACCTCTGCGCTGACAGCCACGATGACGTTGGCCGCGCTGAAGGAATATTCCATTCGCTTCTTCCATGTCATGGAATCCATGATTGACGTGCAATGGTGACTGCCGACGCCGTAGCAGGTGATGATAGTCTTGATATCGCGGTCTATATGATACGGTAATTCTTCGTTGAGACCGTGGAATATCTTGACTTTCTCAAGCTTAAGCCAGGGGTTGAGGCGGTAGCGCATCCATAGTGACGGCATCATGCGAGAGAGGCCGAAAGGCACGAAGGTGCCAATGTTGGAGTAGCCGCTAAAATAGGAGCAGTAGTCCTTCTTGATGTGTGTGGCGAAGAGCAGTGCACGGTAGCGGTTGACGCGCCCCGTGGCGAGCCGTTCTATCAAGTTGCGCGCAAAATCGCCAAGTTCATGGCTGTTGCGTAGCGCATTATTTGCCTCGTATCCTACTAACATATTGCAAGTTGTACTTATACAACGTGATACATATCCAAGTGCAAAGATACAAATATTTTTTTGTATCTTTGCAAAAAATTTCATGTAATCAATATGCCGGAACGACAACCCAACTCTCCATCGCCTTTTGCAGGTCTCACCATCGACCAAAAGGCCGCGCTGTACGAGCGCGCCGCCAACCTCTTCAGTGAGAACAAACGCTCTCTTTTCGACCGCCTTGCGCCGTTGCGCACACGCCACATCAGCGTGGTGCTCGAGGACATATACCAAAGCCACAATGCAGCTGCAGTGCTGCGCTCGTGCGACTGCTTCGGTGTGCAGGATGTACATGTGGTAGAGGCCAATAACCCTTTCAATCCGGCAGGCGACGTAGCTGTAGGCTCAGCAAAGTGGGTCGACTATTACCGCTACCCCTCCATACAGGAGGTGTACAAGAACCTTCACGCCAAAGGATACTGCATTGTAGCTACTTTGCCGCATGAAAACGATACTATGATTGGTGACCTAGACATCAGTCAGCCAACGGCTCTCGTCTTCGGTACCGAACTCACCGGTCTTACTCCGGAAGCCATTGCCGGTGCTGACGCTTATGTAAAGATACCCATGTACGGCTTCACCGAGAGTTTTAACATCAGTGTCTGCGCAGCCCTCTCGCTCTTCTCCCTCACCGAGCGTATGCGCCGAGACCAGACGCTCAACTGGCAGCTCACCGACGACGCCCTCCTAGACCTAAAGCTCCACTGGGCCATGCAAGCCATACGCGACGGCGAGAAAGTGATACAAAATCTTATGAATAATATGTAATACAAATAAAATTCGTATATTTGCATTCTGTATAAAACAATTGTATTAACACAACAATATGCACATTATGAAAAAGATACTTGCTTTTGCGGCAGCAATCATGCTCCTCAACGGAGTAGTTTTTGCGCAGGATTACAAGTCTGTGCCCGAGAAAGAGGTCAAGGTAAACTATGTTAAAGACTTCCAGCGTCAGGTGAAGGACCCCACCAACGTGGAATGGTACCAGATGGACGAGAATTCCTTCAAGGTCATCTATCTGGATGCCGAGAAGAGCCGTCAGGCCATGGTTTTCAGCAGCAAGGGTAGCGAGACTCACTACTTTATCGACACCAGGTACTGCCCTGTAGCCGTGCGTGACAGTGTGAACAATCTCTTTGCCGGCTATGACATCACCGACCTCTGGGTTCGCAAGGTGCGCAACAAGATGACCTACCAGGCCCGTATCGCCAAGAAGAGCGGCTTCCTCTTCTGGAAAAAAGAGACAGACGTCAAGGTCATCAGCTGGGAGGTTGATGGTAAATATATCGGCGAGTAATCCAATACTCACTAATAGCAGAGGGCCACACATGTCATGTGTGGCCCTCTGCTTATTTGTGTGTTAGAAACTCTTGGTAAACATACCGACAAGTTCATTACCTGTTTCCTCCCAACCAGATATGCGGTATACGCTATCTCTGTATTCTCCGGTGACATACATTATAGCCTTTGTCGCCGATGTGGTTACACTATCTACAGTGAACTGCATCTTAAAACGCGGAAAGTTGCCTGTACCACGAGCCTTAAAGACCGGTCCCACGGTATTCCAATTGCTGGTATAGTTGTAATTCCAAACGCAGGTATGGTCGTCTGACACTTGCAACGGCCATCCGCTTCCAAGAGTGCCGGAAAACACCCAGTCTCCTACAACAAGGTCATCCGGCAAACCTGAGAGAACCTCCGTCACTGTTTTGACAACTGTTCCCGTCATATTCTTTTCTGTGTACCATTCTTGACTGCTGCCGTTATAGCGCTTGGCTCCTCCGCTTATATCCATGCTCTTCTCGTTGATGGCGTTAATAGTAAACTCAATCTTGAAATAGTTTCCTGCATTGGCGACAAACTGATTGTCTGTGAGAGTCCAGTTGTAGGTCTTCCCATCGAATGTAACCGTATGGTCGCCCTTAATCACCAACTCATTGCCAGTCAACGCATGGGTACTTTTGTAACCCCATGTTCCAATAATACTGGATTCAGTGATGGCTGGTGTGGCTGTGCCCCCGGCAGAGCCACCGCCATTAGCTTCCGGTTCGGTGTTGTCCTTGCCACAAGAAACAGCAAGCAGGGTTGTCGCTGCAAGCAGCAATGTCATTGTTTTGATGCTTTTGAACATTTTGTTTGTTTGTTTTTTATTCTCCTGTCCGTACCGCAACAGGCAATCAATAACAAAAGCGTGGCACTGTATGTTCCTCTCGCTGATGAAGGTCCTAGGAAAACCATAATAAACAAAGATGGATTGACAGTCCACGCCATACGCGCGAACCATTATACCGACCCTGTTTATTGCTGTTGAAAGTTTCCTAGGTTCTCATCAGCAGATCGAGCATAACGCTTCATGATTCCTTCTCCGGAATCAAGTGCAAAAGTACATAAAAAAAACAGACTGGCAAAATAAATATTTTTCCAGTCTGGTAAAACACTGGCTGCTTTGTAGATTATTCAGCGTCGCGGCCGTGGCAGTTTTTGTATTTCTTTCCGCTTCCGCAGGGGCAGGGGTCGTTGCGGCCCACCTTCTTCTCCACGTGCACCGGCATCACTTTCTGGGGCTGCTGGCGGCTGTTGTCGATGGCCTGCTGTTGCTGCTGGGCGGCACGGTCGAACTGGTTGTCGCGACCGGCACGCAGACCGCGCTGCGGAGCCTGCGGGCGCTGGGCCTCACGCACCTGGCTCTCGTCGGGCAACGGCAGGGAAGCGCGGCTCAGGAAGCTTGTAATCTCGCGGTTGATGTTGAGCAGCATCTGCTCAAAGAGCTTGAAGCTCTCGAACTTGTATATCAGTAGCGGATCCTTCTGCTCGTAGGCAGCGTTCTGCACGCTCTGGCGCAGGTCGTCGAGTTGGCGCAGGTGCTCTTTCCATAGGTCATCGATGATGGCCAGCGTGATGCCCTTCTCGATGCTCAGTTGCAGTTCGCGACCGTGCGTCTCGTAGGCTTTCTTCACAGGTACCACAACGTTGAGTGTCTTCTTACCATCGGTGATGGGGAATGCCACGTTGATGTAGCGGGTGTTCTCGGCGATGTTCTTGATGAAGGGCCAAGCGTTCTCGCAGAGCTTCTGCATGCGCTCCTTGTAGGCGTTGAAGCACTGGTCGTAGAGCAGCTGTATGGCCTCTTTGCGGTGTAGCGACAGGAATTCGCGCTCACTCATCGGCACCTCGTGGGCGAAGACGCGGATGACCTCCATCTTGAACTCCTCCCAGTCGCTGCCTTCGGTGTAGAGCAGCTCGCAGGTGTCGAAGAACATATTGCTGATGTCGATGCTCAGGCGGTCACCGTACAGGGCGTTGCGGCGCTTGTTGTAGATGACGGTGCGCTGGTTGTTCATCACGTCGTCGTATTCCAGCAGGCGTTTACGCATGCCGAAGTTGTTCTCCTCGACCTTCTTCTGGGCGCGCTCAATCTGCTTGGTAATCATCGAGTGCTGGATAACCTCGCCTTCCTGCAGGCCCATGCGGTCCATCACCTGGGCTATGCGTTCGCTGCCGAAGAGGCGCATCAGGTCGTCTTCAAGCGACACAAAGAAGAGGCTCGAACCCGGGTCACCCTGACGGCCGGCACGGCCGCGCAGCTGGCGGTCCACTCGGCGGCTCTCGTGGCGCTCGGTGCCGATGATGGCCAGACCGCCCTTCTCCTTCACGTCGCCCTTGAGCTTGATATCGGTACCACGGCCTGCCATGTTGGTGGCTATGGTCACGCGGCCCGGTTCACCGGCCTGTGCCACGATGTCGGCTTCCTTCTGGTGCAGCTTGGCGTTGAGTACATTGTGCGGAATCTTCTTCATCTTGAGCATCTTGCTCAGCAACTCGGAAGTCTCGACGCTCGTGGTACCCACCAGCACGGGGCGCCCTTCGCCGATGAGGCGCTCCACCTCGTCGATGACGGCTTTGAACTTCTCGCGCTTGGTCTTGTAGATCATGTCGTCCATGTCGTTGCGGGCGACAGGCTTGTTTGTCGGAATCTCCACCACGTCGAGCTTGTAGATGTTCCAGAACTCGCCGGCCTCAGTCGAAGCGGTACCGGTCATGCCGGCCAGCTTCTTGTACATGCGGAAGTAGTTCTGCAGCGTGATGGTGGCGTATGTCTGTGTGGCGGCCTCGACCTTGGCGTTCTCCTTGGCTTCCACGGCCTGGTGCAGGCCGTCGCTCCAGCGGCGTCCCTCCATGATACGGCCGGTCTGCTCGTCGACAATCTTCACTTGGTTGTCCTCGGTGAGGATGTAATCCACATCGCGCACGAACAGTGTGTAGGCTTTCAGCAGCTGGTCCACAGTGTGCACGCGCTCGCTCTGCACCGCGAAGTCGGAGTATATCTTGTCCTTGGCCTCGGTCTTCTGCTCGGGTGTCAGGCTGGCGTTGTTCTCCACCTCGGCAATGGCGCTGCCGATGTCGGGCAGCTGGTAGAAGTTGGGGTCTTCGCCCAGCGAGGTAAGGTATTCCATTCCCTTGTCCGTCAGCTCCACCTGGCGGTTCTTCTCGTCAATCACAAAGTACAGCTCGTCGTCGATGATGTGCATGTACTTGTTCTGCTCCTGCATGTAGAAGTTCTCCGTCTTGAGCAGTATGCTCTTGATGCCGCTCTCGGAGAGGTATTTGATGAGGGCGTTGTTCTTGGGCAGGCCGCGATAGGCGCGGAGCAGCTGCTTGGCGCACTCGTCTTCGGGCTTGGGGTCGGGCTTCTCGGCAATGCCTTTCTTGGCATCGGCGAGCAGTTGCGTCACAAGCACGCGCTGGGCGTTGTAGAGCTTCTCGATGGTGGGCTTGAAGCGGTAGAACTCCTGCTCGTCGTCGTTCTTGCCGGTAGGGCCGCTGATGATGAGAGGCGTACGGGCATCGTCGATGAGCACCGAGTCCACCTCGTCGACGATGGCGTAGTTGTGGCCGCGCTGCACCAGCTCCTCGGGGTTGCGACTCATGTTGTCGCGCAGGTAGTCGAAGCCGAACTCGTTGTTGGTGCCGTAGGTGATGTCGCAGTTGTAGGCGCGCTTTCGCTCGTCGCTGTGCGGCTCGTGCTTGTCGATGCAGTCGACGGTGAGGCCGTGGAACTCGAACAGCATACCCATCCACTCCGAGTCACGCTTGGCCAGATAGTCGTTCACGGTGACCACGTGCACGCCCTTGCCGGGCAGTGCGTTGAGGTACACCGGCAGGGTGGCCACGAGGGTCTTGCCCTCACCGGTGGCCATCTCGGCTATCTTGCCGCTGTGCAGCACCACGCCGCCTATGATCTGCACGTCATAGTGCACCATGTCCCACGTAATCTCGTTGCCGCCGGCCACCCAGTGGTTCTTGTACAGGGCCTTGTCGCCCTCTATGGTGATGCTGGCATGCGTGGCCGCCAGGTCGCGGTCGTGCTCGGTGGCGGTGACCACCACGGTCTCGTTCTCGGTGAAGCGCTTGGCAGTCTCCTTGACCACGGAGAAGGCCTCGGGCAGTATCTCGTCCAGCACCTTCTGGGTCTTGTCGTAGCTCTGCTTCTCCAACTCGTCGATGCGCTTGTAGAGGTTCTCCTTCTCCTCCACGGGCATGTCGTATTCGGCGTCTATGCGGTCGCGCAGCTGCTTCAGCTCGGCCTCCTCGGCCTCGCGGGCTTTGTTGATGCGCTCCTTGAATTCAATGGTCTTGGCACGCAGGCCGTCGTTGTCGAGGGCTGCGATGGCAGGGTAGGCGGCGAGGGTGGCGTCGAGGAAAGGCTTCACAGTCTTCAGGTCGCGCTGGCTCTTGTCGCCGAACAGTTTGGTCAGGAAATTAGCCATTTTATTACTTGTACTTCTCTATAATATTATACAATTCAATCAATTGTGGTGCTTTGGGCACCACAGGTGCAATTTGCAAAGATACATAAATTTCTTTATATCCGTCCACTGTGGTGCATTTTTTTACATCAAAAAGCATGCCAAAGCGCCACCTCTCCGTCTTTGCTTCGTCTGTTTGACTATTGTTCTACCATTGTTTTACGGTTTGAAAGCGTAGAACAACCGTTAAACAACCGGTGAACAACCGTAGAACAGTCGGAGAGGCATCGGAGCGGAGGCGGGGAAAAGTCGTTTTTTTGAAAAAATATTTTGCCATGTCGGCAAACTTTCGTATCTTTGCATTTTGATTTAGATACTAAAATATTTAATAAAACAATATAAAAGACAATGCAAAAGAGTAAAGTAGGACTTGATTTTGTGGAGGTTGAGCATGCACGCGACGTGGCCCGCAGGATTGCCGGACAGGTGCAGGATTTCGTTGAAGACTACACCACAGTGGCTGTGGAGCGCACGCTGTGCCGCTTCCTCGGCATCGACGGCATCGACGCCAACGATGTGCCAATGCCCAATGTGGTGGTCGAAGAGCTGAAGAGCAAAGGCGTCCTCGGTGAGGGCGTGATGTTCTATGTCGGCAACGCCATGGTGGAGACCGGCAAGAGCCCGCAGCAGATTGCCGAGGCCATCGCTGCCGGCACGCTCGACATCACCAAGCTGCCCGTCCACACCAAGGCTGAGATCGACAAGGCCCTGGAGCCTGTAATCAACGCAACCATTGAGAAAGTGCGTGGCAACCGTCTGCGCCGCGAGAAGTACATCGAGACGATAGGCGAGGGCAGCAAGCCCTACCTTTACATTATCGTCGCAACGGGTAACATCTACGAGGACGTCGTCCAGGCACAGGCCGGTGCCCGCCAGGGTGCCGACATCATCGCCGTTATCCGCACCACCGGACAGTCGCTGCTCGACTATGTGCCCTACGGCGCCACTACCGAGGGTTTCGGCGGCACCTTCGCCACCCAGGAGAACTTCCGCATCATGCGCAAGGCCCTGGACGAAGTGGGCGAGGAGGTTGGCCGTTACATACGCCTCTGCAACTACTGCTCGGGCCTCTGCATGCCTGAGATTGCCGCCATGGGCGCCCTCGAGGGCCTCGACGTTATGCTGAACGATGCCCTGTACGGCATCCTGTTCCGCGACATCAATATGCAGCGCACGCTGATTGACCAATACATGAGCCGTATCATCAACGGCTTCGCAGGCGTTATCATCAACACCGGCGAGGACAACTACCTGACCACCGCCGACGCCTACGAGGAGGCGCACACGGTGCTCGCTTCGGACCTCATCAACGAGCAGCTGGCTCTGATGGCCGGCCTGCCGGAGGAGCAGATGGGCCTTGGCCACGCCTTCGAGATGGACCCCATGCTGGAGAACGGCTTCCTCTACGAGCTGGCACAGGCGCAGATGATACGCGAGATATTCCCCAAGGCTCCGCTGAAGTACATGCCCCCGACGAAATTTATGACCGGCAACATCTTCCGCGGCCACATACAGGACGCTCTGTTCAATGTCATCGGCCAGTGGACGCACCAGGGTCTGCAGTTGCTGGGTATGCCCACCGAGGCTATCCACACGCCCTTCATGAGCGACCGCTATCTGAGTATCGAGAACGCCAAGTATATCTTCAACAACATGAAGGATATCGGCGATGAGGTGGAGTTCAAGGAAGGCGGCATCATCAAGAGCCGTGCGCAGGAGGTGCTGCACAATGCCACCAAGTTGCTGGAGACCATGGAGAGCGAAGGCCTCTTCACCGCGCTGGAGAAGGGTATCTTCGCCAACGTGAAGCGCCCGAAGACCGGTGGCAAGGGCCTCGACGGTGTGACGCTGAAGGGCGAACACTACTTTAACCCGTTTGTTGAACTTATGAAAGGAAAGAAGTAAGTGTCGGCTTTGCCGGCAACTATTTCACAAAAAAGAAATAATATGAGCGAAGGATTGTATTCGATGGAGGCAAAGGATTACGACAAAACCCTTGACCTCACCAAGATAAAGCCATACGGCGACACGATGAACGACGGCAAGGTGCAGCTGAGCTTCACCCTGCCGGTGCCCGCAGGAGCGGAAGCCGAAGAGGCAGCCAAGCAGTTGCTCAAGAAGATGGGCTTCGAGAACCCGCTGGTGGTGTACCAGAAAGAGCTTACCGAGGGCTTCTGCTTCATGAACTGCTACGGCTCGCTGACGCACACGGTGGACTATACCGGCATCCATGTGCCCAAGGTGGAGAGCACCACCATGGATATGCACGAGTGCGACGAGTATATCCGTGAACATATAGGCCGCAAGATTGTCATTGTGGGTGCCTCTACAGGTACCGATGCCCATACCGTTGGTATCGACGCTATCATGAACATGAAAGGCTATGCCGGCCACTACGGTCTGGAGCGCTACGACATGATAGACGCCTACAACCTCGGCAGCCAGGTGCCCAACGAGGAGTTTATCGCCAAGGGCATAGAGCTCCACGCCGACGCATTGATTGTGAGCCAGACTGTCACACAGAAGGATGTGCACATAAAGAACCTCACCGAACTGGTGGAGATGCTCGAAGCTGAGGGCTTGCGCGACAAGGTTATCCTTATCTGCGGCGGTCCGCGTATCAGCCACGAGCTGGCAAAGGAGCTTGGCTACGACGCCGGCTTCGGCCCCAACACCTATGCCGACGACGAGGCTTCGTACATCGCTCAGGAGATGGTGGCAAGAGGATGGAAATAAACAAAAACTAAAAAACTATAACAATGGAAAAAGAACAGATTAAACCCTTTATTGCCAAACGCGCAGCCCAGGAGCTGCACGACGGCGATGTCGTCAACCTTGGTATCGGTCTGCCGACCATGATTCCCAACTTCCTGCCCGATGGCGTGCATGTCATCCTGCAGAGCGAGAATGGCATGATTGGTATGGGCCCCACTCCTGAAGAGGGTAAGGAAGACCCTTGGTTCATCAACGCCGGTGGCGGATATATCACCCACGTTCCCGGTGCCTCGACCTTCGACAGCGCAACCTCGTTCGGCATCATCCGTGGCGGCCATGTGGACGTCAGTGTCCTCGGTGCCATGCAGGTGGATGAGGAAGGTGACTTGGCCAACTGGATGATTCCCGGCAAGAAGACCCCCGGTATGGGTGGCGCTATGGATCTGCTGGTGGGTGCCAAGAAGGTTATCCTCGCCATGGAGCACACCGCCAAGGGCAACCCCAAGATTTTGAAGAAGTGCACCCTGCCGCTCACCGCCAAGGGTCAGGTGAACATGATTATCACCGAGATGGGTGTCATGGAAATCACCCCCAAGGGCATTGTGCTGACGGAGATTAACCCTGAGTTCACCGTCGAGCAGGTGCAGGCTGCCACCGAGGCTACCCTCATTGTCAGCCCGGACCTCAAGAAGATGAATGCATAACATTCGATTATGAAAAAGACAATCCTTGCTGTTGTAGCGCTGCTGTGCCTCTGCGGCACAGCAGTTGCTCAGCGGCATATTGAGTACAAGTGGCGCGGTGTCTATGTCGTCGTTGACGGCTCGTATGTGATGAACATCAACCGTACCCCCAGTTCGTCTAATGTTGTTACTGTGGCTGACACTGTGTCTGGCTATGCCCTAGGTATTTCCGGAGGCTTCCAGTTCCGTAAAGAGGCTGGAGTCGGTCTCGGTATCACCTATCTGATGGACCCCACCGGTGCGTTCACGCAGATGCCAATCTACGCTGAACTCCGCAGCCATTTCATGCGCTCCAGGCTGACGCCGTTTGCTGTGTTGCAGCTTGGCTACACCTTGCCGCTGGGAGCCTCGAGTGCGACGACAAAGATTGAGAAAGGTGGCGTGTATTTTGGCGCTCAGTTGGGTGGTCGTTTTGCAATAGACCGTGGCTTTGCCATAGGTCTGCATGTTGGCTACAAGATGCTGAATATGGCCGATGTGTCGCTCATGACCGACAAGCACAAGCCGCTACTCAACGACGTACGCACGCTGCACATGATTGATGCCGGCTTGAGCCTTCATTTTTAACCGATATCTGGTATGCGCAGGGTAGTAGCGTGGTTGCTGGTGCTCCTCATCGTGCCGTTGGCGTCCGTGGCGCAGCCTGTGGCAGTGCCGCGGAGCAACGTGGTCGCCTATGATGACGATGGTGCCGTTGAGAAGCTGGCCTACCGTGAGTCGCCATACTATATGGAGCTCACCGGTAGCTGGAAGCAGCGACGCACAGACAGTTCGATTGTCTATATCCGACAGATAGAGGTGGACCGTGTGTGGAAAGACTATATGGTCTTTCTCAATGTGCGCTGTGGCCGCGCCTGTCGTGTGTATATCAACGACAAAGTGGTCGGTTATGCCGACGACTCGCGCAATTGGAATGAGTTTCTGCTCGACAAATACCTTAAGTACGGCAAGTTTAACATGCTTGCCATAGAAACCATCAAGCATCCGCAAGGAGCTTTGCTTGAAGACACCGCCATTGCCGTTGGCCTCAACGGTGAGCCGTACATATTATTTAAGACCGACCCCGGAGTGAGTGACATTGGTCTCACGGCAGACTATGATGCCCTCACGGCATCCGGTACACTTACTGTCGACGCCAGTGTCTTTAACAGCCGTCATAAGGGGCGCTATTATGTTGAGGTGGAGGTGTGGGACCCCCAGGGACGACAGCTTGACCGTATGGGACGCTGGGTGATTTTTGACAAGCGTACCGAAGAGCAGGTGGACATAAGCCGGACATGGCCTGACGTTGAGCCGTGGAGTGCGGAAAGCCCTTCTTTGTACACCGTTGTTGTGCGCCTGCGCAACGAGAAGATGGATGAAGAAGAGACCATTGGCGCACGTGTGGGATTTCGCCGTGTTGAGATAAAGGATGGCCAGCTGCTTGTTAATGGCAAGCCCATCACCATAAAGGGTGTGAACTATGGCATGGAGCATACAGAGGGCTATGCTTCGCGAGAGCAGATGCGGCGTGATGTTATGGCCATGAAGCGCAACAACATCAACGCGGTGCGCACTGCGCGTTTCTCGCCGATGGATGCTTTCTTCTATGAACTGTGCGACCGCTTTGGCCTCTATGTGGTGGCCGATGCCAACCTCATGCCAGCATCCTCACAGAACCAGGCTGTGGCCACCGACCAGTCCTATTCGCCACTCTTTGAACGGCGTGTGGAAAACCTTTACGGGAAATACAAAAACTATACAAGCATTATAGCGTGGTGTCTCGGTGACACACGCGACAACGGCGTCTGCATGGCCGCAGCCTACCGACGCCTCAAGGCGCTTGAGAAACAGCGTCCGGTACTCTTCCCTGGGGCTGACTTCTCGGAGGTTACCGATATCGTTGCACCGGCATTGCCGTCGGTTAACATTATGCGCCAGGCTCTTTCCAAGAGCGGCGAACGGCCGTTCCTGATGATGCCTGCCGTAAACACAACCAACTTTGCCGACCTCGGCGACCTGTGGGGTATAGTATCCTCGCAGCGCCAGTTGCAGGGTGGCTTCGTGGCCTCGTGGCCACTCGGTGGCGTTATGCTCGCGGAACTTAAGCAACTCTACAGTCCTTTCTCGATGAGCCTTTCCAAGGTGACTCCCGACGAAGCAGAGTTCGTTGTGCACAACAACAACGATTTTACATCATTCAGCGCCTATGCGCTTGAATATACCATATATACCAACCTTCGCTCCAATGTTGTCGCCGGAGATTTGCCGGTGGCTATGGGCGGCGGTGAAAGCGACAAGGTCAGCATGCGTATCCCTGAGCTTGACTTGCAGGCTGGCGAAGAACTCTTCATACGCTTCGACGTGAACCGTCGCCGCAATCGCAAACTGGAGTGGCTCGGCAGTACACCCGCCGACCTTGCTGTCGGGTCTGTGGTATTCTCTCTTCCGGCCCGTAGTGCAAAGCGCAGCCAACTTGACACCAAAGATGCTGTTGTGGATAGTGCTGTGCTGTCCGACAGTACCCTTGCGGCACCTGTGCTGGCTTTCGAGGGCCATGACGACTGGCGCGTCAATACATTGGCCGTTGCACGCCGACAGCCCGACAGCCACACCCTCTGTGTCGACGCTATGCTGCAGTATACATCGCCCACCGGCACTCCCATGTGCGACGTGCGCCTGTCATATACCGTTTATGGAACCGGTGACCTTGTTGCCGATTACAAAATCGCACCCACCGACCGAATGCGCGGAGCGTTGACGCCGGTGTTCACTGTGATGCCGTCGTTGGCTGATACCGACACGCTGCGGTGGTTCGGTGACGGGCGCGAGACGCTGTTCCGTAACAGCAATGCCGTTGTGGGGGTATATGAAAAGCCAGTGTCTACTGTCAGCGGATCCCGTCGCGATGTCCGCTGGTGTGCTGTAGGCCGAGCCGACGGCTTGTTCTGCCAGTTTGTCGATACCCTCTGCGCATTCTCCGTCGAGGATGGCGCTTTGCGTGTCAAATCCCTGCGGCCAACACGCCATGTGCGACTGCGTGTTGGCCCCTACAATGCCGACCGCCAACCGGAAGACTGCTATGCGGTCGAGTGCCCGGCCGTTGTTAGCGGCATCCTTGAGCCGCCGACCATCTCGGCTTCTGCCGCACGCTTCTCGCAGCCACTCACCGTGACACTGTCCACCAAGGCGGACAAACAAACAACCATACGTTATACGCTCGACGGTAGCGAGCCCACCGAGGCCTCACCGCTCTATACGGCTCCATTGACTATCACCGCCACCACTGTGGTGAAAGCCCGCGCTTTTGTCAAGGACATGCCACCCTCTTTCACCGCCACGCGCAAGTTCAACTATGACCACATTGTGCGCACATCCTTCTCCCGCAAGGCAAACACCCCATATAACGTTGGCACCGACACCATACTCTATGACGGTGAGCGCAGCACGGTCGAGGACCTCTCGCGTGGCTGGATTGGCTTCTCCGGCATGGCCCCTGTCATCACTGTGGAACTTGCAAAAGCCGTTGACATAGACTACCTTGTGCTGCGTTTCGCCCACAGCCCCGCCGTATGGGCTTTCGCGCCAAACGAGGTGATGCTTGCCTTCTCCGCCGACGGCAGCCAATGGGAAGACACCATGCATTACACACTGCCTTTCGACCCTGCCGCGCAGGTAAACAGTGCCGACCAACTCGTGGAACTGCACATCCCCGTAGGGCGCACTGCGGTGGGCTACATAAAGGTGGAGCCCCTCACCATAGGCAAGATACCAGCCTGGCACCGTGCCAAAGGCCTTAAGCCGTGGCTGATGATGGATGAAATAGAAATATCGGAAAACATCACCGAAGTGAAATGAAAAGAATAATACCAATACTGCTCATACTGTTTCTGTTCACCTCCTGCGAGGTGGAATTCTCGCCCAATGCATCGTGGAAAGACATCCCCGTGATTTATTGCCTGCTTGATCAGGACGATGACACCACGTGGGCACGTGTTGAACGCTGCTACCTCGGCGATGGAAGTATATACGACTACAGCTCCGTCAGCGACTCCATAAACTACCCTGTTGGCTCCATTGAGGTGAAACTCCTCAAGATACGCAACGGCGCAACCGTGGCAGAATACCCCTTCCGTGACACCACGGTCAACCGCCGTGACGGCAACTTCGCCTCTGCCGCCCAGCCTATGTACTATATTCCCGGCAAAAGCCACTTCGACGAATACAGCACCTACGATATACAGGTGCGCCGTGTCGCTGACGGCCAGGTTATAGCACACGCCAAGCAGCCCATATCGCTCATCGTACGCAATCCGGAGGACAGCGTCTTCACCAAGCCCACCTATAACACCTACCCACGCAGGAGCGGCATGTTCGCATTCAGGTCGGCTGGCAACACATGCCAGATGGAATGGCCCGCACTCAAGAACGCCCGCCTCTACCAGCCATTCGTGCGTCTGTATTACATGGAGGATGGTGAGCGTCGCTACATCGACGTGCGTACCCCGTCGGTGCCGTCCACCAACAATGCCGAGCACTACACAATCTACTATCAGGCATCCAGTTTCCTCACCAACGTAAAGGAGCAGCTGAAGGACGACCACGGCACCAAGACCTATCTAAAGCAGGTCGACCTTTACCTTACCGCCTGTAGTGAAGACCTCAGCGCCTATATGTCCAACATCTCCGATGCCGGCAACCTTGACCAGAGCCGTGAGCTGTACACCAACATCGATGGAGGTCGCGGCATCTTCGCCGCCCGTAGAACCAAGCTCCACCGCTGGTATCCCGCCGACAGTTCCCTTGGCCGTAACCCGATAGGCCTCTTCTATCAGTTGAAGCAACTGGATGTAGGTTTCTGACATCGTTTCTACGGAACCCCTCCGTACCCGCTCCGTAGTCGCTCCGACTGTTCACCGGTTGTTTAACGGTTTTCTGTCGTACAAAAGTCGGAGCGGATTCGGATTGGATACGTACCGGGTTTGGCCGTGTCAAACCATTTCTTGCGGCACCTCTCTTACGCACGTATATGTTAATATATAAAAAAATATACGCCAATTCAATAAAAATGTGTATTTTTGCAGAACGTACCGAAAAGTGAAATAATTAAAAATCAATAAAATAAACTAATACGATGAACATCACAAGAGAGAAATTAAGTGATTTGGAACTCAGTATCAAGGTTGATATCGAGGAAAAAGACTACAACGAGAACGTAACAAAACAGCTGAAAGACTACCAGAAGAAAGCCACTGTTCCCGGTTTCCGCAAGGGTATGGCCCCGATGGGTTTGATACAGCGCATGTACAAGGCCGCCATAGTCGGCGACGCTGTGCAGAACACCCTCAACGAGAGCCTCTTCAAGTATATCGACGATGAGAAACTGCATATCCTCGGCATGCCTATGAGCAACGACGAGAAAACCGGTGAGATAGACTTCGGCAAGCAGCAGGACTTCACTTTCTACTTCAATGTCGCCCTCGCCCCCGAGTTCAGTATCGACTGGAGCAAGGTGGATGTTAAATACAACCAGATCAAGGTCACGGCAAAGGATGTCGAGGCCGAGATTAACAACTGCGTGAACCGCTACGGCAAGTTCGAGACCCCCGAGACCGTCGGCAAAGGCGACATCATGTACGGCAAGATTGTCGAGCTTGACAAGAAAGGCGCTGCCAAAGAGGGCGGTGTGAGCACTTTCGTGAGCCTCAACCTGCTCAACCTCAAGGACGAGGAGCTGATGCCCCTGTTCGAAGGCAAGAAAGCCGAGGACAAGATTGTTTTCAACATGGCCAAAGCCTTCCCCGTGGCCGACATCGAGCGCGCACTGCACATGGACAACGCCACCGCCAAGAAGTTCAAAGCCGATGTGGAGCTGACCCTCAGCGGCATTTCGCGCATCATACCCCACGAGATCAATGACGAGCTCTTCGAGAAGGTGTTCCCCGGCCAGAAGATCAAGGATGCCGATGCTTTCGGCAAGGCCATGAAGAAAGAGATCGAGAAGGCCAACGGCGAGCAGAGCGACTACCTCTTCGTTAACCAGGTGCGCAAAGCCCTGCTTGACCAGTTCACCGCTCCTCTGCCCGAAGACTTCCTGAAACGCTGGTTCGCCAGCCGCGGCGAGAAGGACATGACTCCAGAGAGCATCGAGGCCGACTGGGCTGAGAAGTACGTCCCCTCGCTGAAATGGGAGCTCATCGAGGCAAAGCTTGAAGAGTTCAGCCCCGTTGAGCCCACAAGCAACCAGATAGTGGACTACATCAAAGACATCCTGCGCCGCAACGACCAGAAGGTTGAGGGCGAGACCAAGGAGAAAGCCGAGGAGCGCTTGGAGCAGGCTGCACGCAGCATTGCCGCCGACCGCCAGAATACCCGTCAGATTGTCGACCGCCTCTATGCCGACAACCTGGCCAAGCTCTTCAAGGAGCAGGTGAAACCTGAGGTGGAGAAAGTCTCCGCCAAGGAGTTCGGCGAGCGTGCCAAAGCTTAAGACAATGACGCCGACAGGCGTGTGACATAAACTGTTGTGAAATGAAGAAGATACTATTGACGCTGCTACTCGCATGCTGCTTCCTGGGTGCCAAAGCCCAGCCTGCGGTGATGCCGGGTTCTATCTATGCATCAATCAATGGCGGTGGCTTCGCATACAAGACCGCTGGCGGCATGACCATGGGTGTGCCGTCGTTCGGTGTGGAACTGGGCAGTTGGCTGATGAAACCTCTGGCATTCCAGCTGGCCTATGAAGGTGCCATGGCGCCGAGCACTTACCAGAAAGGTACGAGCAACACCTCGCTGTTCTCATTCGTAAGTGCAGAGTTCAAATGGGACTTTAACGCAACCTTCTTCCATGTCTACAACAAGACCTTCCAGTATCCGGTTCCGGTCTACCCGATGATAGGTCTGGGTCTGCTGATGCGCCCCAAGGTGACCGTCAACGGCGTGAGCTATCACCAGGATAATGAATTCCAGGCTATGCTTGGTATGCAGTTGCCTGTGAGACTTTCCGACCATTGGAGCGCCAGCCTGGAGTACAAATGTTTCTTTATACCGCAGGGCTTCGACGGTTCGAATGGCCCCAACAACATGCACATGGCCACTCTTGGCTTCATATGGCGCCAAGGTGATGACCCGTACCGCCGTAAGACTGCCTTCGAGGCCCGCACCACCAGTGAGGACTGGTTTGTGGGCTATGGTGTCGGTGCTCTCTTCAACTCGTTCGAGTTTGAAGGCCTCACCATTGGCAACGCCAAGACCAGGCTGTGGAATATCACGGGCGATATGATGTTTGGCCGTAACTGGAGCGACGTCTGGACCATCCGTTTTGAACTCTCCGGCTATTTTGCGCGTCATCGCTACAACGTCAAGACAGAAGAGCCAGGCAACTGGTATCCATTCAATATGCTGCACGCTGACTTTATGGTCAATGTACCCCACCTGTTTAGCTTCAGTCGTGGTGCCAGATTGAGTGTATTGCCCTATCTTGGCGCCGGTCCTGTTTGGACTTACAAGAAGCCTGTGTTCACCGTCGGTGCCGATGCCGGTGTGATGTTCCGCTATTATATCGACAATGCGGGCGACCTGTTCTTCGATGCAAAGTATATGATGGTGCCGCCGCGCGTGGCTGGAGGTTCTGGCCCGTCAGGCAGTATCTTCGGCGTTGGTTACATGGCGTTCACCGTCGGCTACATCCACAACTTCGGGCATTCCACGGTGCGCTACCGTATGCCGGTAAACCATTGCACCGATTAAGTTCATAATAATACAGACAATATGAAGAAAATCATCATATCGGTAATGCTGGTCTTAGGTTGTGCCGGCGCCCAAGCTCAGATTGGTACTGACTTTGGGGTCAACATGTTCATGACGATGGGTGGCGGTGTAAGCTATTATCAGAATCAAAGCAGGGATGCTGCACTAGGGTTCTCGGGAGGTATTGCCGTTGGTAAATGGATACTTAATCCGTTGGCTGGACGTGTGGGCCTTGATTTTCAGACGGTACCTAGAGAAAATAAAAACGAAGAGAATTACAATTTCGCCTCTGCCAGTATGGAGTTTTTGTGGGATTTCAATTCCACGTTCACTCGCATCAAGCATTGGCGCGTCAACTTCTATCCGATTATAGGCTTGGGTGTCTATATTCGTTCGTCTTATTTTGATAACGGAAAGATACACGGCAGCGATCGTGAGGTGCATGGCTTGCTTGGTTTTAATCTGCCGGTGCGAATAAGTGGTGGTTGGGATGCATTTTTGGAGTATAAGTGCTATTTCCTTCCGTCGTATTATGACGGCAGCAATGGAAAGGCTGTGTATATGCATTCGCTTACGGCGGGCGTCACGCACAACTTCACCGAGTCACCGTTCCATCGTCGTACAGAGTATGAGTCGCGTGGCACTGATGAGGATTGGTTCGTTGGTGTAGGTCTCGGCCCCAACTATTCGTCGTTTGACCTCTTCACCAACAAGCACCATGGTGGTTTTGCTATGGTAGGTGTGGCACCTGAAATCATGTTTGGCCGTAACTTCAGTAATTTCTGGACCATCCGCTTTGAGGCTACAGGTTTGACGGGACATGAACTGTATGACACAGTGCGTCAGGAAGCGGGTGATGCTTTCACGTTTACCATGGTTCATGCCGATGTTATGATGAATCTAAGCCATGCACTTGATTTCAAGCGCGGCGCTCATTGGAGTATCATGCCTTATCTCGGTGCTGGTACTATCTGGCGCTATGACAAGGTGAAGTTCGATATGGCTGCCGACTTTGGCATTTTCTTCCGCCGTTACATCAGTCGTGAAGGCGACCTTTTTGTTGACGTGAAATATATCATGGCAGCTCCGCGTATCGGTGGAGGGCATGTTCCGTCAGGGAGTATCTATGGCTTTGGCCTGCCGTCAATCACTGTGGGTTATATACATAACTTTGGACAATCGTCGACGAGGTACAGGATACCTTACGGCTGTGCAGACTAAAAAAAGATAGAGCGGCATCTGGAGGATGCCGCTCTTTTTTATTCGTTTATTGCAGCTGAAATCCTGTCCAGGGCGTCGAGTAGCATGGCACGTGGGCAGCCGAGGTTGAGGCGGAAACAGCATCGGTAGGCGTCGCCGCCAAAGGTTATGCCGTCGTTTAAGGCAACTTTCGCTTCATTGATGAGCATGTCCTTGAGTTGCTCGTGTGTCACGCCGTAGGCGCTGAAGTCGAGCCAGGCGAGGTACGAGGCTTCCGGCAGCACGGCTTTCACCTTGGACATCCTCGTCTTCAGGAATTCGTCGAGGGTCTGCACGTTGCCTTGCAGGTATCCGAGCATCTGCCGCAGCCATTCCTCGCCCTTGGCGAAGGCGGCTTCGGCTGCCGTGAAGGCGAAGATGTTGCCGTTGGCTACCTCCAACGCGTTGAGCCAGCCGAAGAAGCGCTTGCGCAGGTCGCCGTCGGCGACATAGCACACCGAGCTCCCTAGGCCGGCGATGTTGAAGGTCTTGCTTGGAGCCATAAAGGTTAGGCTGTGCTTTGCGGCGGTGTCGCTGACGGTGCTGTAACTCACATGGTGATGCCCAGGAAGAGTGAGGTCGGCATGAATCTCATCGCTGATGACGAGGACATTGTGTCGCTCGCAGATGTCGGCCACCCGGCGCAGAACCTCTTCGCCCCACACTGTACCTGCAGGGTTGTGAGGGTTGCTCATGATGAAGAGTTTGCATCCCTCTATGCTTCGTTCGAAGTTGTCAAAGTCAATGGCAAAGCGGCCGCTTTCAATCTTCAGTGGGCTGCACAGCAGCTCGCGGCCGCTGTTCTTCGGCAGGTTGAGGAATGGCGGGTAGACGGGTGTAGTCACCAGAATCTTGTCGCCGGGCTCTGTCAGTGCCAGCAGGGCGTAGGCGATGCCCGCCACGATGCCCGGAATGAAATGCAGGTTTTCCTTGGTGGTATGTATGCCGTAGCGCTTCTGTAGCCACGCGGTGACAGCCCTCCAGTAGCCCTCCGAAGGCATGGTGTAGCCCAGCACCTCGTGTTCGCAGCGTCTGCGCAGGGTCTCCATCACGAAGTCCGGCGAGCGAAAGTCCATGTCCGCTACCCACATGGGCGTCAGGTCTGCTCTACCGTACATGGCATGCAGAGCGTCCCATTTGAAGCAGTCGGTGCCCTTGCGGTCAATGATTTCGTCAAAGTTGTATTGTTTCATCGTGTCTACTTTAATGTTCTAAGGATGTTTTTGTGCTCATCGCTGACGCGGAAGCTCTCGCAGGCCTTCTGTATGGCCTTGCGGTGCAACCAGTCGGGCAGCGTGGTGACGACGGGCAGCGTGGCCTCCCATTGCTTGGCCAGCGCTGTGGCGAAATACCAGGCCTGCATCATGCGTATGTAGTATTCCTCGCGGCGGATGGCTGCCACCCATTGCAAGTGCTCTTCGCTGAAGGCTTCGTCGAGATAATACGCCTCCAGCATTCCTATGCCGAAGCGCACGGTGTACTCGTGCTTGCTTTTGAGCCAGCGCCTGACGTGTGGCAGCAGCGCGTCGCTATGCTTGGCGAAACAGCGTGGCCGAAGGCTGTCGCAGGTAGCCCAGTTGTCGACAAACGGCAGGAAGCGCTCCACCTCCGTCAGGCAGCGCTCATAGTCTTTCATGCCGCTCAGCACGATGGCGTGCAGTTGGTTCTCTTCGTAGTAATGGTGTGGCAGTTCTGCTATGAGACCTTCAGTATCTATATCTTTTGCCAACTGCCGTAGTGCAGGCATACGTACGCCTATGATGTAATCCTCTGGCATGCCTGGCACCAGACTGCGGTGGAAATCACGGTATTTTGTGTCTTGCAGGGCTAATAGATGCTTCTCGATTTTCATAGGCTTTTGAGGATTTTGTTGCGAGTATGCCGCACACCAGAGCCGAGCTCTGAAGGCTCTATTAGCAACAGGCTCTGACGTACCTCCTCGAGCAGCTCTGGGTAGGGTAGGCTCAGCGTATAGGCCAGTTTCATGCACAGCGAACGCACGCCATATGGTTCGTCTGACATCATCATGTGCTCCATACAGAAGTCTAGCAATGCCACATAGTATTCCGGCACATAGTCTGGGTTAGGTACAGCCCAGCTGATGCGTTCCAACAGTGTCAGCGTAATGCGCCTCAGTGAGGTGTCAGGTGTTGTGGTGGCAAGGGCGGCTAATGTCTCGCGATGTGCTGCAATATGGTTGTTGTCTGTCTTCGGCAGGTGTGTCAACGCCCATGCGGCATGCACGGCTTCGTCGCGGTCGTTGCCGTGCATGGCCTCGAAAAGCCCCTCACGATAAGTGGCGTTGTTGTGAGCCCTTTTGGCAATGGCTTTGATGTCTTCTATGTGCAGTGTTGGCATTGTCGTAATAAATAACGTGATGTGACGGTTAATTATTATGTTTCTGTACAATAATGCCCGCAGATTGGCGTTATTCATAATATATAAAACAATAGAACAGATGAACAAGACTGTATTGATAACTGGCGCAACGAGTGGCATCGGTCTCGGCTGCGCCCGCAAGTTCGCCGCCAACGGCGACAGACTCATCCTCACCGGCCGCAACACCCAGCGACTCGAGGAAATACGTAAAGAACTTACCGCCAAAGGTACCGACGTGCTGACACTCGTATTTGATGTGCGCGACCGCGAAAATGCCACCAAATGTATCGAGACCCTGCCTGCCGAGTGGAAAGACATCGACGTGCTTGTCAACAACGCCGGCCTCGCACTCGGCCTCGAACCTGAATACGAGGGCAGCTACGACGACTGGGACACTATGGTCGACACCAATATCAAGGGTCTGCTCACCATGACGCGCCTTGTGGTGCCTGGCATGGTGAAGCGTGACCGCGGCCATATCATCAATATAGGTTCTGTCGCCGGCGACGCCGCCTATGCCAACGGTAACGTATATTGTGCCACCAAGGCTGCCGTGAAGACCATCACCGATGGCCTGCGCCTCGATGTGGCCAATACCGCCATCCGTGTCACCAACCTCAAGCCCGGACTTGTTGAGACCAACTTCAGCAACACGCGCTTCCACGGCGACACCGAACGCGCCGCCAATGTCTACAAGGGTATCAAGCCCCTCACCGGTGACGACATCGCCGATGTTGCCGTCTTTGCCGCCAATGCCCCCGAGCATGTGCAGGTCGCCGAGGTGCTCATTCTAGCCACCCATCAAGGCAGCGGCAGCGTCATCGTCCGTAAGTAGTTTACATATATTTTCGATATATCAAAGAATACAAGCGTCCGGTCTTCCTTCGTAGAGGACCGGACGCATATATAATATAAGGCCTTTTTGACCGGAAGGACCTTTTTGAACTTTAACATTCAATCTATGGTGACCCGCTACCCCTTCATGTATTCTTTTGCGTATTCCACATAGTGGGCTGCGTTGTCGGTCTGGCCAGGATGCGTGGTTTTTATATATTTGGCTGGTACGCCGCCCCATATCTCGTGTGGCGGGATTTTGTGTCTTGCAGCACCAGTGCGCCGGCGGCCACGATGGAGCCTTCGCCTACCTCGCAGTCGTCGAGCAGAGTGGCTCCCATGCCGATGAGGGCGCCATTGTGGATGGTGCAGGCATGTACCGTGACATTGAGGCCTATGGTCATGTCGTTTCCGATATGCGTGGGGCCGGTATCGTGTGTCACGTGTATGAAGCTGCCGTCCTGTACGTTGGAACGGTCACCGATAGTGATTGGCGCCATATCGCCGCGCACCACGGCGTTGAACCACACCGAGCACTGGTCGCCGAGTGTCACGCCGCCAACCATGGTGGCATTCTCGCTGAAGTAGCAGTCTTTGCCCCATTTAGGCGAAAGTCCTTTATATGATTTGATTAGAGCCAAAATCACTTGTTATTAGTTGATAAGGCAACTCAGTGGGCTTGTCAGTTCGCATCCGCGGTTGCGTGCCAGCCACAATGCCGCATACGAACAGGTAGCCTTGCACTTGCTGCCGCGGCGTTCAATCTCCTCTACCGCTCTCCTTACCAGTTCCGATGCGATACCCTGTCCGCGGTAATGGTCGTCCACATAGGTGTGGTTGATGACATACACGCCGTCGCGCTCTGGAAACGTCACTTCCCCCACTTCCTCGCCGTTTTCCACGACATATATCCTGTTTTTCTCCGTAATGTACTCCATAGTCATTTCTTTACATTTAATTTGTTCCAAATCTTCTGCTTGAGGCCGTTGGGCAGCAGTTTTATCAGCAACGGCAGTATGTAATTCACCACGCCCGGCTTCACCACACGGCGACGGCACAGCATACCGCGCAGAGCCCGCCTTACAAGCCATTGCGGCGTTCGGATAAGGCCCACGGCTACCCCGAGCTTCATCATTCGGGGCTTCATCTGGTAGAGCGGTGTCGCCACAGCCGCTGGCAGCACGGTGGTGACACCGACACCGTAGGGGGCCAGCTCGAAATACATCGACTGTGAGAAACTCTTCAGGTAGGCTTTCGTAGCCGCATAGACGGTTATTCCCGGCGCTGGCAGGTTGGCCGTCATCGACGACATATTGACGATATACCCTCTGTGGCGCGCCTTCATGGCCTCGCCGAAAAGCATCGTCAGCCGTGTGGGTGCGAACGTATGCAGACGCAACATGGTGAGGGCTTTGCCCTGTGTCGCTGCGTCGATCTCGTGGAAGAAATACATACCGGCATTGTTGACCAGAATGTCGATATCCAGATGTTGTTCCTCACAGTAGGCCCATATCTTGTCGGCCGCCGATTCTGCCGAAAGGTCCATGTAGAGGCCCCATGCCTTCACACCGTACTGTGACGACAGCACCTGCGGGAGCGAACCGAGCTGTTCTTTCTGCACCGACACCATCAGCACATTGCATCCCATCGCGGCCAGTTGTTGGCAGAACTCCCAACCCATGCCCGACGTACCGCCGGTAACCAACGCATTATATCCTTTGATGTCCCTCATCATTTGCGATCAATTTTCGTTATTTCTTCCATCACAATCCGTTCCATAATGAAATATGTATCGGGCTTGGGGTGGCAGCCGTCGTCGCTCAGCGATTTGGGGAGGCCGTTGTATTCGTCGGCGAGAGTGGAGTGGTAATCCACATAGGCGATGCCGTTGGCTTCGGCATAGGCCTGCAGGCGCTTGTTGATGCCTACGATGGTCTGTGCGGCGTCTTTGATGTTGGGGTTCCACACAAACGAGGCGCAGGGCGGGATGGAACTGATGAGCGGCATGATACCGTTGGCACGCGCCAGCTGGCACATGGCCACCACGTTCTCCACCACCTTGTCTGGCTCCACCCAATAGGTGTTGTGTGCCACGTCGTTGGTGCCGGCCATAATGACCACCGCCTTGGGGTGCAGGTTGACCACGTCGGCCGTAAAGCGTGCCAGTATCTGTGTCGATGTCTGGCCGCCGATGCCTCGGCCGCAGAAGTTATGCTGCTTGAAGAACTCGGGGTGGTAGAGCGCCCAGTATTCGGTGATGGAGTTGCCCATAAACACCACCTCCGGGAATTCGCCGCTGGCGATTATGCGTTCATTGTCGGCCCTGTAGCGTTCAAAGCCACACCAATCCCCCTGTGCGAAGCCTGAAAAAGTCATGATTGTAAAAAGTATGATAAGCGTTGTTTTCTTCATGAAACGGTATTTTACGATGCAAAAATACAACTTTTTCCAAACTTTACATGCGTTTTTTTACAACTTTTTCCAAAAATCACACGCAATTTTTACAACTTTTTCCAATTTTCAGACCCTGTTTTTACAACTTTTTCTGTTTTCGGGTGCAAAGATATGGGGTTTATTTCAGTTGCATATTCAATTTTACTAACGCATTCTGCCTGGCTCCATTGGAGACACGGCCTGCGACGCTAGCACGGCAATGTGCAGAGGGCTGGAGCAAACACATTAACGCATTAACACATTTCCTTTCGTTAATTCGTTATATAGAGCCAAACCCTTCACCGTCAGCAGGTATTTCTGCCTTGGATGATTGGGGCGGTCGGGGTATTTCCGACGCACAAACTTCTCCTGTAAAGCAGGTTCAAGATGGATATCCACAAAGCTCTGTCGGTGCTTGAGTTTTTTGATATCCATCATCTGGCTGATGCTTAATTCATCGTTGCCTATAATCCGCACAAGTTCGATGATGTCCTCGTTGTTTGTGTAAAACTTACTGTCTGGACTTGAGTTTATTATAGACGAGCTTATACGGTACTTGTGCGGTGCTTGTTTGGTACTTGTACGGAGTTTGTCCTCTACCCGCTCGTTAGTTATCTGGTGATTGGGCATCTCACCCTCAGGCATCTTCCACTCTTCCGGTGGATTAATCATCATATATCGATTCTTCAAGATGTTTTTCTCGCCAAGAAGCAAATTGCGGAAGAATCGAATCAAGAATAGCGGTTCATATTCTATGCCTTTGGCCACGTTGCGGTAGTTGGCTCGCACCAATGCGTTTCTGAAATACCACGAGTGGTTGGCAAAGAGGTCGTTGTTGACGCTGAAACCCAACATACGCAGATATTTGATGGTAAAGAGCGCAGTCGTTCGGGTGTTTCCTTCCCTGAACGGGTGAATCTGCCATATTCCCGACACAAAACGGGCAATATGTTCCACCATACTGTCTTTATCCAAATCCGTATATGAGAACTGACGTTCCCTATCCAGGTCGTACTCCAGCGCCATTCGCAAGTCTTGCCAGCGGCCATACAGTACAGAGTCGCCTCGCAACACCCATTCTCTTTTCGAGATGTCGTACTCGCGGAAATGCCCGGCATGCTTGAACACCCCTTCAAAGATAGCGCGATGGATGGCTGCCAATCCAGCCACACTATAGGTGAAAGCATCTGTCTGCAGAAGTTTCGAGATGTTACTTGAAACCCTATCGGCCTCTTCCTTGTCAGCATCATCGTCGTCGTGGGTGGTCTTCGTGATGTAGTATTGCTTCACCAATTCACGGGCCTCGTCGATGGTAATTTCCCCTTCGATGTTTCTGCGGGCGGTATCTTGCAAATACTCCGATGTCTTTAATCCATCGACGGCCTGCAAGCCGATGGCAACGCTCCAAGCCTCCGCTCTTTCACGTTGTGCCGGCTCCCCCTGACGTATATACTCGTCAAAATCTATATATCCATCCTTCATTGTCTATGCTTTATATTATCACATTTTCGGCCAAAATAATATCAAAAATCACATTCACGCATTCATATATTGGCTCCACAGGGTTTAGTTACATGTTGGCTCCACATGGTCGCCGACTTCAGTTCACGCATTTATATTGCATTCTCTTTGAATCATGAACCGTGAATCATGAACCATTAATCATACTGCCGACCTCAGTTTAAGCAATCGATTGTTCAAGATTTACACATTTACACATTTCCTATAATAAATTTCTAAGATCCTACTTCTTCACCAACATAGCAATCGTCAACATATATTATTGTCCCATAGTAACTGTTGATGCCAAACTCAAAATAATTTGCTGTCGGTGGAACCGTTATGATTTCGTCAAATACCAACCATGTGTTTTCTGTATGAGGAAGGTATGCTTTACCGTATCCCCCTCCTCGGAAAACATAATATTCATCGTTTGAATATATCGAACGTAAATCTGCAATGGAAATGCTAGTGGCTTCTTGATGACCTGTCTGGAAATAACAATAAGTTCGTGCCCCATTTGATCTCCATTTTTCTACATAATAGTTGAAGCGTATCCGGATTTTACATCCAGGAGTCACCTTAATCAGTTGGGCAATTCTGGCCGTAACACCTGATTTCAGCGGTTTCATCCTGGCGGAATATTGGCCTTTGAATACAATCCTATTGTTCCGAGTCACTTTGTCGCAGTCGCCAGAGGGGAAAAGCCAATATAGAGGATGTTCACAACAATTATAATCCCATTCTTCCACACTATTGTTCAAGAGTAGATTCTCCCCGGCTATACCATTGGGCGTACCGTCTGTTGTCGATTGGTCAGGTGAATTTATACTGTCATCCCTTGTGCAACCGATAGCCATAAGGATAATGATTGGAAGATATATGAAAAAAGAACGCCTCATTATTTAGTTGTTATAAGTAAGAATCATCGTGGTGTTCACCGCGGCATATGCGGCAGTACGCCCTTTGTCGATGATATTTTCTATATCCTCAACAACAGTTGTTGCGGTTTTAGCTATGTCTTTATTATTCATAATTATCTATAATATTCTTCCTGCTGCAAAGATACGGGTTTTATTTAAATTAAATATTCAATTTCACTCACGCATTTACACATTAACACATTCTCGCATTGGCTCCACAGGGTCGCCGACCTCAGTTCAAGCAATCAATTATTCAAGATTTATATTCCCATCTATATAACGGAGAAAGACGTAAAATATTGTGCAGCAAAAAGGACCGCCAAATAAGGCGGCCCCGTTTCAATTAAAAATTGGGCTTATAAATGTATTACTTCTTTTCTTTCCCATAATCCGATTTCAGTAATCTTTCGTATTCCTCCCGTGTCATTGGTGATTAATTATCAAATGATATTAAATATTGTGCAGGGTTGTTTGTGTATGATGAATACTGGTTAAGCATCTTTACCGGAATGAACTCATCAAGCCAACCATTCTTTCGGGATGCTTCATAGGCCCCCTTATACCTCTTGACAAATTCTGAACGTGTTGAGCAATTCCGCGCAGCATCTCTGCATGTTTCGTATGTCCATTTTCGAGGAGATACTTTGGGAATAGGTTTCTCAAACCAGTAGTAATCATCTAACCATTTGTTCTGGGATGCAGTTTGATAGGCATGATGGTTGCCTTTGCCAAAATCCCATCGTGTTTTGTACTTTAGTGCCTCATTATAGCATGTCTCGTATGTCCATTTTCTATTGCCGAGGGTGCTGAACCAGACGTAATCATCAATCCATCCTTTTCGTAATGCTTTTGCATATGCCGATTGACAATTGTCGCAGAATTCTGTTCTTGAATTGTATTTTCGGGCTTCATCATAACATTCTTTTTTTGTCCATTTGCGTGCAGCACCTCCAATTGAACCATGGCCAATTCCTGTTTTAGCTCGATTCAATAAAATCCAGCCATTCTTCTCATAATGCTTTACAACCTCATCTTCATATTTCTGAGCTTCGGTAACAGTACAATTATCATACCAATATTTAGGTTCGGGCACACTTGTTTCATGGTCTCTTGCAAAGATTAAAACCGGCGAATTTGACTTTCCAAACGAGTTGATTCCTAAGTGCTGCAAATGTCGTCTCTCTTTATCATCGGTAAGACCAACATACACAACATTAAACTCTTTGAACTCGTATGAGTATACACATCGGATTCTCTCTTTCAAATCAATTTTTGAAGGAATAAAATCCTCCATCCAGCCATTCTTAATGGCAATATTATAGACGAATTGATTTCCTTTATAGAATTCTGTTCTGCTTGAGTATTTTTTCGCCTCCTCCTTTACTCTATCATAGTCATTCCAGTATCCTTTGGGTTTGAATTGTAGAGTCATCCAATCGTAATTGACAAGCCAACCTTTTTGTAAAGCTTTTGCGTATGCGCCACTACATTTTTTTTGGAATTCTAATCTAGTAGTATACTTTTGTGCTTCTTTATAGCAAGCGTCATACGTCCATCGTATTGAACGGAGGCCACGAACAAACCAAGTGTAGTCTTTTATCCACTTATGTCTTATTGCAGCTTTGTGTGCTCGAGGATGCTTTTCTGCAAATTCAGAAGAACATCTGCATGTTTTGGCTAATTCATAACACTCGTCATATGTCCAAATGTGTCTCATATCCTATTTCCCTTTCTTCACAAAATCCAACTGCATTCCTAAGGCAGAAGCAATGCGACAGAGAATGTCTAATCCCGGTGAATACTTACCCTGTTCAATACGGCTCATGTTGGCAGGTGTAATACCCGCTTTCTGAGCAACTGTTTTTGCATCCATGCCTTGCTCTTCCCGTAATTCTTTTATCCTATGCCCTATACGCTCGCGGTCGGTATTTCTGTCCTGTCCTGCGTACATCGGCATTTCATACCCATGAACAAGGAGCTGTTGCGTGAGATAATTTAAATAATCATCTCGTTTTAATTTGATAAAGTTATCGGTAATGGTACAAATTGCCTCTGAATATTCCTCCGGTAGAAGTAGGGGCATTGTACTACTGAATCCGATAATGTAGACACCTCCTTGCGGGTGTTCTACCCTAACTTGCGAAGTTCCATTTTTCGCTTCTTGCATTGATAAAATCATTGTTTCCACTACGATACGTTTTTAATGTGTGCGACACTGATATAATGAAATTCAATGCAAAGATACGAATAATTATCAAATTAGATAATTTTTTTTCAAAAGAGAGCCTTCATGCCACTCTTTTAATATGTTGCACAAAAAGTCTTATTGATACTAGTATTATCAGAAGTAGGCGTTTAATCAGTATTTATCAAACCAAGTTTCTTTAACCTTGAAGTGATTGCGTTTCTTGAACGGCAAAACGCCTCCATCATCAATTCAATTCCGCAATTCTCCTCATACAACTGCGTAAGGTACGTGTCATCCTCCTCCGTCCAAGGTTTATATGCTTGTGAATGAACCATTCTTTTCTCTTCAACCGTGTACTTCTTTTCTTTTTTATCAGCGTTGTAGTTCTGTTTGCTGGGAATTACACCGCGCACACCACCTTTGGGATTGGGGACATCACCTTTATATCGAGGAATTAGGTGCATGTGAACATGAAATACCGACTGGCCGGCAGCCTCACCTATATTGATGCCAACGTTGTAGCCATCGGGGTGGAAGCGTTCATCCACCTTTTGACGAACATATTGCAGCATCACATTCATCGCTTCACGTTCATGATTAGTTAAATCGAAGTAGGATTCCACATGCCGTTTGGGGATGATTAGCGCATGTCCAGGAGAAACCGGATAGCCGTCATAGAAAGCAACACAAGTGGCACTTTCGCAGATAATCTCTACCCGACGAGCCAAACGACAGAACGGACATGTTTCGCCTTCGGTTCTGGGTAATTTGTTGAAATGGTTGTATTGGTATAGTTCGTAAGATTTGTTGCGCACCAAACTCTTGTAGGGCAACTTGACGTTGCATTGATATGTGTACTGTTTATGAATGGCGTGTAGGCGGAATCCCTCTTCTTCCAAATCGCGTCGCACAGCATAGTAGGCAGTTCCTGTGGGTTTCAGTAGGTTCGAGACATTCATCAGTACTTCGGTTTGTGCATATGGCTCCAATACATTAAGGACATAGTTGCAGATGATGGTGTCGAACTGTCCTGTGGGATAATCAGGGCGGTAGTAATAGTCGTATCCAACAATGTCCAGACCTTGCCGTTTCAACTCGTCGGTATCAAAGCCGAAACCACAACCAAAGTCAAGTATACGACCATTAAGCAAGCCATTATTCATTAGAAAACGTGTGGGTACAGATAGCTCTGTCCGTTTAATGGCTGTTAGATACGGATGGTTTATCTTCACTGGTTCTATGTGCGTCAGTTTCTCCATACTTCAAATCCCATGTTTTGTGCTATCTGGCTCATAGGCGAGAATGTACGCTTGAAACAGTTGAGCAAGTTGGTTATGTCCATTTCTATCAGTTCCTGTGGAGTGCACCCAAGCGAGAAATAATCATCGAGAAGATCCTTGTTACGGTAGCTTGATTCGATGCATGTTCTTACTGCTGTTTGGTGTACTTCGGCGTAGGGTAACAAATATCTGTCGAGATTGGGCAAATGGTCGCTTTTTGAAGAGTTGATACTGCTGTCAGCAGGAATGAGATTCCATATTAAATTGTGAGAGACGAAACTCCACGGTATGAAATGGTCGAGGTCATAATTGCCGATTTCCAACGGATGACCTGTATAAATACACGTTATTGGTTGTGTATGTAGCACAAAATCCCATAAGTTGCGTTGCTTTGTCAACGCCTGTCGACTTTCTACCTTCGATAGTTTACTGGCTATATTCGGCACATTGGGGTTGCGAACCTGTAAGAATGCCGAAAGGTTCCAATAAGCGAAATCTTTTAGTATGACATAATTCTCTTTCAAATAAGGCAACCAGTTGCTGTTCAAATCCACCCATATTGTATCGTCTTCCTTGGTCAGTTTGTACAGACAATTATTCTCCAGCGACTGCGACCGACGTATGATTTCCTTCGTATCAGCAACATCAATCCACGGACGCAGAAACCAATATGGTACATTCTTGGGAAGAAAGTCGAGGGTTCGTTTAACCAAAGTGTCATTTTGGTGATTGTTCAGCCATCTGCGAAGTTCTTTAGGGTTAATATTTATTGGGATATTGTTCGTCTCCTGTATAGAGATAATTGCATCACGCAAAGAGTCGTTCTTGCCGAATGACAAACGGAAATAACACACAGGATACCACGCGTTGGCGGTCATTTCAACCATGATGTCCCAGATGTTAATCCTTGTCATCCCGTGTTTCACGTAAAGGTCAAGAATCCCCATAAACCAATAAAACTTATAAGTCGCTGACGTATTTTTAAAGATACGTGCCAACGGCTCTACGGTTAGTTTTTTAGATTGCGGTATCATAAACATTCTTTAATAAACTGCAAAGATACAAAGAATAATTGAATTGACAAAACAGAATGCGTTGCAGTGTTGCAGTGTTGCAGTTAGAAATTTGATATACCAAAACCCTAAAACT